>JAFEEG010000001.1 GCA_018241225.1 Pseudomonadota bacterium | reverse complement strand
AATTACTGGGACAGGACACTAGCGACTTGCCACCACCGAGAACATCGGCACCATCCGGCCCTCGACTCCGCGCTTGTGGTGGTGCAGCCGCACCTCGGGCCGCCCGAAGCCCAGCAGTGCCAGCGCGTTGACGACGAAGGCGGGCGTCAGCGCCCACCAGGTGTCGACCTGCCCGACTTCGATGCGAGGCAGCAGTCGGCACACCGGCAGCTCACCCAGGTTGGCGTCGTGCAGGTCGGTGACGACGATGGTGTCGCGCACCTGCCGTGCGCAGCCCTCCAGTACGGAAATGGGCGAGCGGCAATGCAGCAGCACCGAGGCGAAGATGCCGACATCGAATTCGCCCACGGCGGGCGGCAGCGTCTCGGGGTCGGCCTCGATCATGCGCACCTCGGAGCGGTACAGGTGATGCAGATACCAGAAGGAATTGCGAACGCCTTCGATGGCGTTGCTGAAGTCCTGGCGCCAGGCCTGGGTGTCCAGGCCGGGCATGGGCACCTTGTCCCACAGGCGCGTCATGGGTGGCTCCAGCGTCGTGACCTGGGCACCCGCCCGTTCCATGTGAAAGGAAAGAAATCCGCTGGCCGGGCCCACCTCCAGCACGGACAGCCCGGCGAAATCGACGTTGCCGAGGTAGTCGTCCGCCGTGGCCCGCAAGTCCCACTGGCCGTGCACGAAGCCGTGCACGGGCAGCTCCAGGGAGTGGTAGAAATTGCAGTGCTCGAAGGCGGGTGCCGGTTGGCGCACTTCGCGCCAGCCTCGATCGTTCGGGAGACTCATGCCTTGCGACGCCCGTGGCGCCCAGAAGAAAGCTTCCCGGGGCGGGTCGCAACCCGATAATGTTATCGAATGTTACCGAGCGTCGAAAGTCCGGGCCTCACCCCGGCTTCTGCGCCTGCGGGCATTTCACCTGGATCCGCTCGCGCTCGGCCAGCGTGGCGCCGATGCGCACCGCGGTGAGCTTGCCGCCCCACACGCAGCCGGTGTCGGTGGAGATCAGGTCGGGCCTGGACACCCAGCCCAGCGTGGACCAGTGCCCGAAAGCCACGGTGGCGCCGCGCGTCTTGCGCCCCGGCACGTCGAACCACGGCATGTAGCCCGGCGGCGATTCGCCGGTCCCGTCCTTGGTCTCGAACTCCATGCTGCCGTCGACGCTGCAAAAGCGCAGGCGGGTCAGGGCGTTGACGATGACGCGCAGGCGCGCCTCTGCGCCCAGGTGTTCGTCCCAGCGGGCGGGTTCGTTGCCGTACATGACGCGCAGGAAGTCGCCGTAGTCGGGGCCGCGCAGCACCGCCTGCAGCTCGGCGGCGCGGGCAATGGTGTCGGCCACGCTCCATTGGGGCACCACCCCGGCATGCACCATCAGCAGGTCGCCGTCGCCCACGCGGCGGTGCAGGGCCATGTGCTGGTGGCGCAGCCATTCGAGCAGCTCGGCGCGGTCGGGTGCACCGAGGACGGCAGAGAGCGTGTCCTTGCGTCCGGCCTTGCGATCACCGTGGGCAACGCCCAGCAGGTGCAGGTCGTGATTGCCCAGCAGGCTCTGCGCGGAGGCGCCCAGCGACCGCAGCAGCCGCAGTACTGCCAGCGAGCCGGGGCCACGGTTGACCATGTCACCCAGCACCACCATGTGGTCGCGGCTGGCGGAGAAGCCGATCTTGTCCAGCAGGTGTTCGAGCGGGCCCGCGCAGCCCTGGATGTCGCCCATCAAGTAAAGTGCCATGTTCCCGATTCTCCCTTGCCTCATCCATGGATGTGTTCTTACTGGCCGTGCTGACAACGTGCAATGCGTTGTTTGCCATGTCCGAAATGGCCCTCTCGACTGCCCGCCGCGCGCGGCTTGCCGCTTTGGCGGAGACGGGGGATGCGGGCGCCAAGGCGGCGCTGGCGCTGATGGAAGACCCCACGCGCTTTCTTTCCACGGTGCAGATCGGCATCACGTCCATCGGCATGCTCAGCGGCATCGTGGGCGAGGCCGCCTTTGCCGGCCCGTTGGCCGAGGTGCTGGAGCGCCACGGCATGGGGGCGGGCGCGGCCAGCGTGGTGTCCACCGGCATCGTGGTGGGCTGCATCACCTTTTTCACCATCCTGGTGGGCGAACTGGTGCCCAAGCGCATCGGGCAGCTCTACCCCGAGCCGGTGGCGCGCTGGGTGGCCCGCCCCATGGGCTGGCTGGCCAAGGCGGTGCGGCCCTTCGTGCTGCTGCTGGCCAGTGCAACGACGGCGCTGCTCAAGCTGATCCGCATCGACGCCAACGCGGCGCGCTCGGTCACGGAAGAGGAAATTTCCGCCAGCCTGGAAGAGGGCGTGGACGCCGGCGTGATCGAGCAGCACGAGCACCAGATGGTGCGCAACGTGTTCCACCTGGACGACCGGCGCCTGAGCTCGCTCATGATCCCTCGCGCCGACATCGAGTGGATGGACGCCTCGCTCACGGTGGCGCAGGCCCTGGACGAGGTGGCCTCGGGCGCCGCGCTGAACCTGGTGCATTCCTGGTACCCGGTGTGCCGTGGCTCGCTCGATGACGTGGTGGGCGTGGTGAGCGTGGCCCGGCTGCTGCAGCTGGGTCGCGACCACGCCGGACGGATCGAATCCGTCGCCCAGCCGGCCGCCTTCGTGCCCGAGACCCTGACCGGCATGGAGCTGCTCGAGCAGTTTCGCGCCCGCGCCGGCCGCCTGGTGTTCGTGGTGGACGAATATGGCGTGGTGCAGGGCCTGATGACGCCGCGCGACCTGCTCGAAGCCATCACCGGCGAGCTTCAGCCAGGGCAGAAGGACGACGCCTGGGCCCAGCCGCGGGCCGACGGCGCCTGGGAGCTTGACGGGCTCATGCCGGTGTCGGAGCTGCGGGCGCGACTGGCCATCCGCAGCCTGCCCGACGAAGACAAGGACCGCTACAACACGCTGGCGGGCCTGCTGCTGCTGGTGTCGGGCGAGTTGCCGCGCGTGGGCGACCAGATCGACTGCGCGGGCTGGACCTTCGAGGTGCTCGCGCTCGACGGACGCCGCATCGACCGGGTGCTGGCGCGGCCCAGCCATCCGGTGCCTGCCCAGGCGCACTGAGCGGCGCGCGCCTTGCGGCCGGCCGCCGCGGCATGCCGGCGCGTGCATTTCTCACGGATTGTTTCCTACTGTCAAAACGAGCCCTCGGTTCGTGAAATAGCTCGCTTCCGCGCGGCGGCGTGCCGACGTCCAATCGGCTCATGGGCGATTCAGACGCGTTGGAAATTGAGACCTTTGTATTTCAAAACGCGCGCAGCCAGATCGTCTTCTTGGAGCAAGGGAGCTCGTGTCAGCGAAAGGAATTGCGCCGTGAGCCACGACAACATTGAACTGATGGTGGATGAGCCCATCCCGGGCCACTACTACTGGATGTTGCTCAAGGAGGAGACTCCTGACCACCACCCGCAGGCGGTCGCCTATGCCGAGGGGCCGCTGCCCAGCTATTCAGCTGCCATGATGGCCGGCATTGCCGCGCTGCAACGGCGCGCCGACATGCGAGCCGACGGCGGCGATCCCCCGGTGGTCACCGCCTTCATCGACCCGCGGGCCGATTTCAGCGACAGCCACCCCGGCGGCCTCCATCACTGATTCGTGCTGCTGCTTTTTCCGGCGGCCGCACTGCCTGCATGCGGCCAGCCCGGGTGCTCGCGGCGCCACTCCCACGGTGGCGTGGCCTTGTCGCCGTCGCGCCAGAGGCCAGCGCGCCTGGACCTGGCTTCGGACTGCGCAAACTCGTACTGGCCCCGCTGCTGCGCCATCTGCTCGCGGGCAAAGCGCGGCTCCCACCAGGCCATGCCCTGGGTCAGCATCGCCAGCCCGGCGTCCAGCGTGAACTCGCAACTGGACCGCGTGCAGGAGGCGGGCGTGACCCACGCATTGCACAGCGAACGGCCGTAGCGGTCGTCCTTCTTGCGGCACTCGAGCCGTACCGGCTTGCGCAGGGTCAGCTCGCTCAGCGCCTTCTTGGCGCGCCAGCCGTAGGGCTGGTCTCGTTCGGGGGCATCGATGCTGGCCAGGCGCACGACCTGGGTCGTCTCCGGGCCATTGTGCGGCGCCTGGCAGCGGGCCTTGAGGGTATCGCCGTCCGAGACGGCAATGACGAGGCAAACAAGAGTGGTCGTGGCGGCAATGGGCATGGGTGCGCCAATGGTGCCAGCGTTCGGGCGCCGCCCGGCGGTGGCGACCGGTTGTTACTCGCTGCGGCGGATCACCAGAAGGCGTCGTCCTGGCGCGCGCGCACCAGCTCGAGCTGGTACTTCGCGATCTTGCGGATGAGCGCTTCGGGCAGCGGCTCGTCGTAGGCCACCTGCAGGTAGTTCAGCGTCGTCTTGTGCTGCGCCAGCTCGTCGCGGAAACGGGCCAGTGCCGCTTGCGAAGGCGCGAAGTTCAGATGCGCCTTGTTGGCGTTGAACGAGAACAGGAAGCGCGGCTCGATGAAGAACGGCGCCCTCCACTTGATCGCCTGCTGCGCATCGGGCGCCACCTCCGCGAGGATAGCGTGCAGCCTGCGCAGATGCGCCCGCCCGGCAGGCGGGGCTGCATCGATGTACCCGGCAATGGTGGTGGGGCGCGCTGCCGCCATGGACCTCAGTGGTTGTCGCGCGGCAAGCCCATGGTCTCGTTGATGCGCTGGTACTTCACCGCGGGCTTGAGCACCATGCCTTCGTTGAGCTCGCCCACCACGCTGCGCTGGATTTCCTGCCACGGCGTCTGGCTGGGCGGGTAGCGATAGCCGCCTGCGGCTTCGAGCTTGGCGCGGCGCTTGGCCAGTTCCTCGTCGCTCACCAGCATGTTGGCGCTGCGCTTCTTCAGGTCGATGCGCACGCGGTCGCCCGTCTGCAGCAACGCCAGCCCGCCGCCGGTGGCCGCTTCGGGCGAGGCATTGAGGATGGAGGGCGAGCCCGAGGTGCCCGACTGCCGGCCATCGCCGATGCAGGGCAGGGCCATCACGCCCTTCTTGAGCAGGTAGGCCGGCGGGCGCATGTTCACCACCTCGGCGGCGCCGGGGTAGCCGATGGGACCCACGCCGCGCATGAACAGGACGCACTGCGCATCGATCTTGAGCTTGGGGTCGTCGATGCGTGCGTGGTAGTCCTCGGGGCCGTCGAACACCACCGCACGGCCTTCGAAGGCCATCGGGTCGGTCGGGTTCTCCAGGTAGCGCTGGCGGAACTCGGGCGTGATCACGCTGGTCTTCATGATGGCCGAGTCGAACAGGTTGCCCTTGAAGTTCAGGAAGCCGGCGTCCTTCTTCATCGGCTTGGCATAAGGCCAGATGACCTTGCGGTCGCTCGCGAAGTGGCCCTTGCAGTTTTCCACGAGACTCTTGCCGTTGGCCGTGAGGGCCGGCTTGATCTTGTCCTTGGCAATGAGTTCGGCCACCACCGCGGGCAGGCCGCCGGCGCGGTAGTAGTCCTCGCCCAGGTACTCGCCGGCGGGCTGCAGGTTGACCAGCAGCGGCACCTTGTAGCCGTGCTTTTCCCAGTCGTCGTTGTCCAGCTTCACGCCGATGTGCTTGGCAATGGCATTGAGGTGGATCGGCGCGTTGGTCGAGCCGCCGATGGCCGAGTTGACGACGATCGCGTTCTCGAAGGCTTCGCGCGTGAGGATCTTGGAAGGCTTGAGGTCCTCGCGCACCATCTCGACGATGCGCTTGCCGGTCATGTAGGCCATCTCCTGGCGGTCGCGGTAGGGCGCCGGAATGGCGGCGCTGCCCGGCAGCGTGAGGCCCAGTGCCTCGGCCAGCGAGTTCATGGTGCTGGCCGTGCCCATGGTGTTGCAGTGGCCGGTGGAAGGCGCCGACGAGGCCACGAGCTTGAGAAAGCCCTCGTAGCCGATTTCGCCGGCGGCCATCATCTCGCGGGCACGCCAGACGATGGTGCCCGAGCCGGTGCGCTGGCCTTCGTGCCAGCCGTTGAGCATGGGGCCGCTGTTCAGCGCAATGGCCGGAATGTCGACCGTGGCCGCGGCCATGATCTGCGCCGGCGTGGTCTTGTCGCAGCCGGTGGTGAGCACCACGCCGTCGATCGGGTAGCCGTACAGAATTTCGACCAGCGAGAGGTACTGCAGGTTGCGGTCCAGCGAGGCGGTGGGCCGCTTGCAGGTTTCCTGGATCGGGTGGATGGGAAATTCGAAGGCAATGCCGCCCGCGTCGCGAATGCCCTCGCGCACGCGCTCGGCCAGTACCAGGTGGTGACGGTTGCACGGCGCAATGTCCGAGCCCGTCTGCGCAATGCCGATGATCGGGCGGCCCGACTGGAGCTCTTCCAGCCCGATGCCGAAGTTCATCGTGCGCTCCAGGTACAGCGCCGTCATGTCGGCGTTCGACGGGTTGTCGAACCAGGCCTGCGAGCGCAGCTTCAACTTCTTGTTGATGGCGTTGTGCTTCTTGCGTGCCTTCTTGGGCGCGGCTTGGTTTTCAGGCGTGGGCATTTAGGCGAGTCCCTTCAAGGAGGTTTGTTCTGCGTCGGGGGCCTTGCGGCAATCTTCAATGTACTGGCGGATGATCTCGGCGAAATTCTTGTGCGGATGCAGGCCCAGGCGTGCGGCCCGCGCCGCGGTGGAGCCCGTGGGCCAGTTCGCCACGATGCCGGCAATGCGCTCGTCGCGCTCGAAGCGCACGCGCGCACGCACCGCGGGGCCGGCCACTTCTTCCAGTGCGTCGAGCATGTCGGCCACGCGCACGTTCAGGCCCGGCAGGTTGAGCGCGGTGCGCCCGACGAAGGCTTCGCGGCTGGCCTCGAAGACGGTGATCAGGCCGTCCACCGTGTAGGTGGGCGAGGACATGGGGTGCGATACATCGGGCGAGACCGGGCAGATGGACTCCACGCCTGCCAGCGGCTCGCGGATGATGCCGCTGAAGAACGACGATGCGGCGCCGTTGGGCCGGCCCGGCCGCACGGTGACGGTCATCAGCCGCGCGGCGCGCCCGTCGATGAAGCCCTTGCGCGTGTAGTCGGCAATGAGGTGTTCGCAGATGAGCTTTTGCGTGCCGTACGAGGTTTGCGGGGTGGGCAGCGTGTCGTCGGCCACGATGCCGGGGAAGGGCACTGCCGGGTCGGGCCCGAACACCGCGACCGAGCTGGAGAACACCATGCGCGTGGGCGCGGCGCCGCCCTTTTCCACGCGGTGGCGCAGCGCATCGAGCAAGGCGCGGGTGCTGTCCAGGTTGGAACTCATGCCCAGCTGGAAGTCGGCTTCGCATTCGCCCGACACGGCCGAGGCCAGGTGGAACACGCCGTCGAAGGCCTCGGTCTTGAGCGCCTCGGTCTGCGCGAGCAAGGGGCCGGTGCGGGCCTCGACGCGTGCATCGGCAACCAGATCGGCCGGCGGCGGCGCGATGTCGGTGAGCACCACGTGCTCGATGCGCTTGCCGGCCAGCTCGCCGCGTGCCAGCAGGGTGCGCGCCAATCGCGCCCCCAGGAAGCCGCCGCCTCCGGTGATCAACAGTTTCATCGTTTCTCCTTGAGGGTCTTGTTCGTCCTGTGCCGCGAATCGGGCAGCACGCCGCCTTCGGCCAGGCGCTGGCGACCGCGGGCCAGATGGCGCAGCGCATGCTGGCGCGCCGCGGCCGGGTCATGCGCGGCAATGGCTTCGACGATGGCGTGGTGCTCGTGCTGCACCTCGTCCATGAAGTCCTGGCGCCGCGCCTCGTTGCCGCGGGTGATGCGCATGGCTTCGCGCAGGTACTGCTCCAGAAAGCCCAGCAGCAGCTTGAATTGGGGGTTGCCCGTGGCCTCGCCGATGGCGTGGTGAAAAGCCAGGTCTTCGGCCACGCCGTCGCCGCCTTCGGCCACGGCCGTGTCGATGGCCTTGAGCGCGCGCCGGATGGTGGCCACCTGCGCACGCGTGGCGCGCTCGGCGGCCAGCGCGGCAATCTCGCCCTCGAGCACGCGGCGTACTTCCACCACATGCACCACCGCGTCCACCGATTCGAGCACGCTGGGGTCGAAGGCCAGCGGCTGATGCATGGGGCGCTGCGCGACGTACACGCCCGAGCCTTGGCGCGAGGCCACCAGCGCGCGTGACTTGAGCTGATGCACCGCCTCGCGAACCACGGTGCGCGACACGCCATGCGCATCGGCCAGTTGCTGTTCGGTTGGCAGCCGGTCGCCTGGCGCCAGCTTGCCCGACTCGATGAGCGCGGACAGCCGCAGCGCCAGTCGGTCCGACAGGCGATCCGCCGGCTGGCGCAGGGGCTCGGCCGGTCGGCCAGGCGAGGGGGATTTGTTGGACGCGTGAAGCACAGTTATCTGGTCATCATACAAATTTTCTCAGGGTTCACACGTATTGGTTTGCCCTGATGGCGACGGCCGGATGCTGTGCCGATACTGCCCCGCTGCTGGTTTTGTTCTCGAACCCTGGAATTGCGTTGCATGGCAAGTGTCACGATCCGGTCAGTCAAGAAGCGCTTCGGCGATGTCCCCATCCTTCATGGCGTCGACATCGATATCCGCGATGGTTCCTTCACGGTGCTGGTGGGCCCCTCGGGCTGCGGCAAGTCCACCCTGCTGCGCATGATCGCGGGGCTGGAGGAGATCAACGGCGGCGAGATCCTCATTGGCGAGCGCAAGGTCAACGACCTGCCGCCCAAGGAGCGGGACATCGCCATGGTGTTCCAGAACTACGCGCTGTATCCGCACATGACGGTGCGCGACAACATGGCTTTTGCGCTGGCACTGGCCAAGGTGGACAAGAGCACCATCGACGCCAAGGTCAAGCGCGCGGCGGAGATCCTGGCGCTGAGCCCGCTGCTGGAGCGCTACCCCCGCCAGTTGTCGGGCGGCCAGCGCCAGCGCGTGGCCATGGGGCGGGCCATCGTGCGCGACCCGCAGGTGTTCCTGTTCGACGAGCCGCTGTCCAACCTGGACGCCAAGCTGCGCGTGGCCATGCGCAGCGAGATCAAGGAACTGCACCAGCGGCTGAAGACCACGTCCATCTACGTCACGCACGACCAGATCGAGGCCATGACCATGGGCGACAAGATCGTGGTCATGCGCGACGGCCGCATCGAGCAGGCGGGCAGCCCGCTCGACCTGTACGACCACCCGGCCAACCAGTTCGTGGCCGGCTTCATCGGCTCGCCGGCCATGAACTTCCTGCCCGGCACGTTGCGGCGCAACGGCGGCGGCGCACGGGTGGAACTGGCCGACGGCACGCAGCTCGACGCACCGCTGAACGCCGGCGGTGAGGACGGGCAGCCGGTTGTCTACGGCACCCGGCCCGAGCATCTCACGCTGGTGGGGGACACCGGCGGCGGCATTGCGGCCAAGGTGGCGGTGCTGGAGCCCACCGGCATGGACACCTTCGTCGCCTGCCGCCACGAGGGCACCGAGCTGTCGGCCGTATTCCGCGAGCGCCACGACTTCGCACCGGGCAGCGTGATCCACCTGCGGCCCGACCTGCAGCGTGCGCACCTGTTCGACGCGGGCACCGGCCAGGTGCTGCGGTCCTGATTTCCATCAACCCTGGAGACACACGAATGAACGAGTTCAATCGCCGCAAGTTTCTCGAAGGCTCCGCCGGCATGGCGGCCGCCGCATCGTTGGGAGTGGGCACCACGATGTTCACCACGGCGGCGCACGGCCAGTCCACGCTGGCCTTCAAGCCGGAGAAGGGCGCCAAGCTGCGCGTGCTGCGGTGGAGCCGGTTCGTGCAGGGTGACATCGACGCCTACATGGCCAACGTCAAGAAGTTCCAGGACGCGACCGGCGTGGAAGTGCGCGTGGACAACGAGAACTGGGAAGACGTGCGCCCCAAGGCCGCGGTGGCGGCCAACACCGGCGCCGGGCCGGACATCATCCTGTCGACCAACGACGACGCCAACCTCTACCCCGACAAGCTGCTGGATGTGACCGACCTGGCCGAGTACCTGGGCAAGAAGTACGGCGGCTGGTACCCGGCGGTGCAGCAGTACCTGCGGCCCGACGGCAAGCGCTGGATCGGCCTGGGCCTTGGCGCAGCCGGCTCGATGATCGTCTACCGCAAGAGCCAGGTCGAGGCGGCTGGCTTCAAGGAATTTCCGAAGGACACCGCCGGCTTCCTGGCGCTGCACAAGGCGCTCAAGGACAAGGGCACGCCCGGCGGCTACGCCCTGGGCAACGCCACCGGCGACAGCCTGTGGACCAACTGGCTGATGTGGTCGCACGGCGGCAAGCTGGTGGACAAGAGCAACAAGGTGGTCATCAACAGCCCCGAGACGCTCAAGGCGCTGGAGTACGGCAAGGAGCTGTACGCCAACTTCATCCCGGGCACGCTGTCGTGGCTCGATCCGAGCAACAACAAGGCTTTCCTGGACGGGCAGATCTCGGTCACCAACAACGGCATCTCGATCTACGTGGCCGCGAAGAACTCGCAGGACCCGAAGGTCAAGGCCATGGCCGACGACATCTACCACGCCAACTTCCCCATCGGGCCGGCGGGCGTGCCCACGGAGTCGCACCTGTTCTTCAACCAGATGGTGATGAAGTACACCAAGTACCCCAACGCGGCCAAGGAGTTCCTGCGCTTCATGATGGAGCGCGAGCAGTTCGACAACTGGCTCATCGGCGCCGCCGGCTACGTGGCCAATCCGCTGGCGGCTTATGAGAGCTGCCCGATCTGGACCTCGGACCCGAAGAACACGGCCTACCGCGACGCGGTGAAGAACATGCGCCCCACCGGCTACGACGGCAAGCTGGGCTATGCATCGGCCGGCGCGGGTGCCGACTTCATCGTGGCGAACATGGTGGCCGAGGCCATCAGCGGCTCCAAGACGCCGCAGGAAGCCATGGAGCGCGCCGCCAAGCGCGCCGAGCGCTACTACAAGGTCTGAGCACCGCATGGCCGCCGACACCAGGCTCGACACGGCGCGCGCCGCATCCGCCACCTTGAACGTGGCGGATGCCGGGCCGCGACTGAGCCTGATGCAGCGCTTCCAGAACAGCCGCAATGCGCTGGGATGGAGCTTCATGCTGCCGGCGGCCGTGCTGCTGCTGCTCTTCCTGACCTACCCGCTGGGCCTGGGTGTCTGGCTGGGCTTTACCGACACCAAGATCGGCCGCGCGGGCGAATGGATCGGGCTGGAGAACTTCGAATTCCTGGTGGGCGACAGCGTGACGCTGCTGGCCCTGTTCAACACCATCTTCTACACGGTGGTGGCCAGCGTGGCCAAGTTCGTGCTGGGGCTGTGGCTGGCGCTGCTGCTCAACAAGCGCCTGCCGTTCCAGAGCTTCTTCCGCGCGGTGGTGCTGCTGCCCTGGATCGTGCCCACGGCACTGTCGGCCATCGCCTTCTGGTGGATCTTCGATGCGCAGTTTTCCATCATCAGCTGGGCGCTGGTGAAGATGGGGCTGATGAATCACTACATCGACTTCCTGGGCGACCCCTGGAACGCGCGCATCTCCACCATCATCGCCAACGTGTGGCGCGGCATTCCCTTCGTGGCGATCTCGCTGCTGGCGGGGCTGCAGACCATTTCGCCGAGCTACTACGAAGCCTCGGCCATCGACGGCGCCACGCCATGGCAGCAGTTCAGGCACATCACGCTGCCGCTGCTGTCGCCCATCATCGCGGTGGTGATGACCTTCTCGGTGCTGTTCACCTTCACCGACTTCCAGCTGATCTACGTGCTCACGCGCGGCGGCCCGCTCAATGCAACGCACCTGATGGCCACGCTGGCCTTCCAGCGCGCGATTCCGGGCGGTGCGCTGGCCGAAGGCGCGGCCATCGCGACGATGATGGTGCCCTTCCTGCTGGCGGCGATCATGTTCAGCTACTTCGGCCTGCAGCGCAGGGCCTGGCAGCAAGGCGGCGACAAATGAGCAAGCACGACGACCAGGCGGCTTCGTCGGCCGCAGCATCGCGCGGCAGCGGCAAGGACGAATCGCAGGGCATGGACTTTCTCACCTCCATGCCGCGGCGCTGGGTGACGCTGTACATCCCGATCGGCGTGTTCGTCATCGTGCTGCTGTTCCCGTTCTACTGGATGACGGTCACGTCGCTCAAGCCGGATGTGGAGCTGCTCTCGCGCGAGGGCAATCCGTTCTGGATCATCCAGCCCACGCTGGCGCACTTTCACAAGCTGTTCTTCCAGACCGAATATCCGGCGTGGCTGTGGAACACCATCCTGGTGTCGGTGATCTCGACCTTCCTGTCGCTCTTCTGCTCGGTGCTGGCGGCCTACGCCATCGAGCGGCTGCGCTTCTCGGGTGCCAAGCCCGCGGGTGGCGCCATCTTCCTGGCCTACCTGGTGCCGCCGTCGATCCTGTTCATCCCGCTGGCATCCATCGTGGTCAAGCTGGGGTTGTTCGATTCGCGCTGGGCGCTGATCCTCACGTACCCGACCTTCCTCATTCCATTTGCAACGTGGCTGCTGATGAGCTACTTCCGCTCGATTCCCTTCGAGCTGGAGGAATGCGCGCTCATCGACGGGGCCACGCGCTGGCAGATCCTGGTGAAGATCGTGCTGCCGCTGGCGGTGCCGGGGCTCATCTCGGCGGGCATCTTTGCCTTCACGCTGTCGTGGAACGAGTTCATCTATGCGCTTACCTTCGTCTCGTCATCGGAAAACAAGACGGTGCCCGTGGGTGTGATCACCGAGCTGGTGGAGGGCGACGTGTACCACTGGGGCCCGCTGATGGCCGGCGCGCTGATGGGCTCGCTGCCGGTGGCCTTCGTGTACTCCTTCTTCGTGGAGTACTACGTCTCGGGGCTGACGGGGTCGGTGAAGGAATAGGGCCGGCTCAGGGCGCCGGCAACCTGCCCAGCAGTTCCGGCGTCGGGTAGCCATCGGCGGGCAGCCCCAGCTTCTGCTGCAGCCGCCGCACCGCCGAACGCGTGGCCGGGCCCATCACGCCGTCGGGCGTGCCCGCATCGAGGCCGGCGGCATTCAGGCCTTCCTGCAGTTCGCGCACCTGGCTGCGCGACAGGGGCGCCAGATCGCGCGGCCAGGCTGCCTGCACGTCGGGGCCGCCGGCCACGCGCTGCGCCAGCAGGCCGACCGCCAGCGCGTAGTTGGTCGAGTTGTTGTAGCGCAGGATGGCGCGGAAGTTCGGCCCCAGCAGGAAGGCCGGCCCGCGCGCCCCGGCAGGTAGAAAGATGGTGGCCTCGGGCAGCGCGGGCAGTGGCCGGCCGTCGATGCTGCGCAGGCCTTGCGCTTCCCATTGCGCGCTGGATTGGCGCACCGACGGGTCGGCCCGCGCAAAGTCGAAACCCTGGGGCAGCTGCACTTCCGCCCCCCAGGCCTGGCCAGGCTGCCATCCCGAGCGCGCCAGGTAGTTGGCCGTGGACGCGATCACGTCGGGCATGCTGCCCCAGATGTCGCGCCTGCCATCGCCGTCGCCGTCCATCGCATAGCTCATGAAGGCCGAGGGCATGAACTGGGTCTGGCCCATGGCGCCGGCCCAGGAGCCGATCATGTGGGCCGGGTCGATGTCGCCGGCCTGGATGATGCGCAGCGCCGCCAGCAGCTCGGCGCGCGCCCAGGCTTCGCGCCGGCCGTCGAAGCCCAGGGTGGCCAGCGCGCTCAGCGTGGGCGTGTTGCCGTAGTTGCCGCCATAGTTGCTTTCCATGCCCCAGATGGCCACGACGATTTCGGGCGGCACGCCGTAGCGTGCGGCGGCCGCATAGAGCGGCGCGCGCCACTGCGCCAGCTTCTCCTGGCCCTGGGCCACGCGCTGGGCGGAGACGGTGTTGTCCAGGTACTGCCAAGGCGCCCGGGTGAACTCGGGCTGCGCGCGGTCCAGCTCGACGATTCGCGGCAGGTACTGAACGTTGTCGAGCGTGCGCAGGGTGGCTTCGCTCAACCCGGCTGCGCGCGCGGACTCCTTGAAGCTGCCGACCCACTGTGCGAAGCGCTGCTGCAACTGCGCGTCCTGCACCGGCGGCGTGCCCGTTGCGGGCGACTGCGCAGGCGTGGAGGGAGGCAGCGCTTGCGTTGATGGCGAAGGCGACTGGGTGGCGCAGCCCGCGAGCAGGGCGGCAAGGGCCAGCGCGGGCAGCAGCGAGGTGCCTGGGCGCGGCAGGGCGGGGCGGAGAGGGGCGACGCAGTGCATGGCGCGATTCTCGCTCGCGCACCGAAGTGCCTCGCGTGGGACAGCATCCCGGCCACAAGCCTGCTAGTTTTGCTGTCCCGTCCAATCAATCAACACGAAAGGTCTTTTCGAATGCTTTTGGATTCGCTTTTCTTCCGCCGTTGCGCGGTGGCTTGTGCCGTAGCGGCAGTTTCGGCCGGCGCTGCGGCGCAGGATGCTGCTTCGCCCTTGCATGCGCAGCTCTCGCCGATCGTGAATGGGATGTACCCCTCGCTCGAGACGCTCTACAAGGATTTGCACGCCAATCCCGAACTTGGCTTTCATGAAGTGCGCACGGCAGGCAAGCTGGCCGAGGAGATGCGCAAGCTGGGCTTCGAGGTGACCGAGAAGGTGGGCGGCACCGGCGTGGTGGCCATCTACAAGAACGGCGCCGGCCCCACGGTGCTGGTGCGTACCGAGCTGGACGCGCTGCCCATGGAAGAAAAGACGGGCCTGCCGTATGCCAGCAAGGTCAAGGCCCAATCCAATGGCCGCGAGACCTTCGTGGCCCACAGCTGCGGGCATGACGTGCACATGGCGTCGTGGGTGGGCACCGCGCGCACCCTGCTGGCCGTGAAGGACCAGTGGAAAGGCACGCTGATGTTCGTTGCGCAGCCCGCCGAGGAAACGGTCAACGGCGCCAAGTCGATGATCAACGACGGGCTGTTCAAGCGCTTCGGCAAGCCCGACTACGCGCTGGCGCTGCACAGCTCGGCAGCGCCCTATGGCACCGTGGGCTACCGCGCAGGGCCCACCACCTCGAATTCCGACGGCATGGAGATCACCTTCAAGGGCCGCGGTGGCCACGGCTCGGCGCCCGACAAGACGATCGACCCCATCGCCATTGCCGCGCACTTCATCACCGACGTGCAGACCGTGGTCAGCCGCGAGAAGGACCCGGCCGAGTTCGGCGTGGTCACGGTGGGCGCGATCCAGGGCGGCACGGTGGGCAACATCATTCCGGACACGGTGGTGCTGCGCGGCACCATCCGCTCCTACAAGCCCGAGGTGCGCGAGAAGCTCCTGACCGGCGTGCGCCGCACCGCCAACGCGGCCGCGGCCATGGCCGGTGCGCCCGAGCCGACAGTGGCGCTGGAGGCCGGCGGCGCAGCCGTGGTGAACGACGCTGCCGTGGTCAAGCGCACGGCAGCGGCCCTCAAGGCGGCGCTGGGCGATCGCAACGTGACGGAGTCGCCGCCCATCACGGCCAGCGAGGACTTCTCGGAGTTTCTCAACGCAGGCGTGCCGGGCATGATGTTCTTCGTGGGCACCGTCAACCCCAAGGACTGGGTGGAGGCCAGCAAGCCGGGCGGCAAGCCCGTGCCGTTCAACCACTCGCCTTTCTACGCGCCGGTGCCCGAGCCGTCGATCAAGACCAGCGTGGAGGCCATGAGCGTGGCAGTGCTGACGGCGATGTCGCCGCCGCAGTAACCCCGTGCCCTAGGCCTCGCCCGCTGCGCTGCGGCCTGGCCGGCTGGGCAGCAGGCAGGCCGTGGCCACCGCCACGGCGGCCAGCGTCCACACGATCATGGCGCCCGAAGGCAGGTCCAGCAGCGCCGACAGCGCCAGCCCCAGCGCATAGCCCAGCGCACCCACGCCGTAGGCCAGCGCGTTGCGCCGCGTGCCGCGCGGCAGGCTGCGCGTGGCCAGGGCCGGAATGATCAGGCTGGAGAACACCAGGTACACCCCCACCAGTTGCACCGATGCGGTAACCGCGACCGCAAACACGCCGTAGAAGCCAAAGCGCCCCAGGCGGGCTGTCCAGCCCAGGCGCATGGCCAACAGCAGCACGGCGGAAACCGCCGCCAGCCACACGAGGTGCGTGCTGTCCACCCACAGGATCTGCCCGACGAGAAGATCCTTGAGGTGCTCGCCACCGTGCGGGTTGCCCGCGAGCATGAGAATGCCCGCGCAGGCGGCCAGCACGAACAGCACGCCGATGAGTGCCTCCTGCTGGTGCGCCGCGCGCTTCTCCGTCCAGGTAAGCAGCCAGGCGCCGGCCAGGGCCGCACCAACGGCCGCGAACTGCACCGCCACGCCGCCGTGCTCCACGCCCAGCGCATCGGCCGCGATCACGCCCAGGCCGGCAATCTGTGCAATGGCCAGGTCGATGAAGACGATGCCGCGCTCGAGTACCTGCGCGCCCAGCGGCACGTGCGTTGCCAGCACCAGCAGTCCGGCCACCATGGCCGGCCCGAGGATGCCGATGTCCAGCGTGTGCCAGTTCATGGCTTGCCCGCCGTCAGCAGGCGATCGAGCGTGTCGTCGAACAGGCCGAACAGGTCCTTGGCGGCGTCGCTGCCGCCCACGGTGAAGGGCAGCTTCACAGCGGGGATGCCGGCGTTCTTGCTCAGCCATTCCGAGGGACGCGAATCCTGGTAGGCCGCGTAGATCACCATGCGCGCCGGGTTGCCCTTGAGCGCGGCCTGCACGCCCTGCAGGTGCGACACGGTGGGCTCGATGCCGGGCTTGGGCTCGAGCACCGCCACCTCCTTCAGGCTCAGCCAGTCGTACAGGTAGGCAAAGCCCTTGTGCTGCGAGACCACCGACGCGCCCTTGAGCGGCGCGGCCTTGGTGTTCCAGCGCGCCATGGCCTCCTGCCAGCGCTTGGCAAAGTCCGCTTGCAGGCGTGCGTACTCGGCGGCGTTGGCGGGGTCGAGCTGCGCCAGGCGCGGGCCCAGCGCCTCGGCCACCCGGGCGATGTTGCGCGGGTCGGTCTGGATGTGCGGATTGCCGGCCGCATGCACGTCGCCTTGCGAGCGGTCGAGCTGCGTGGGCACTTCCAGCTTGTTCACATAGTCGGCCGCCGCAAAGTTGCCGGGCTGGCCGGCCTGCACCTTCTGGTTGCCAGACTGCTGAAGCAGTTGCGGCAGCCAGCCGATCTCCAGCTCGGCGCCGGTGCATGCCACCAGGTCGGCATTGCGCGTGCGGGCAATGAGGCTGGGCTTGGCCTGGATCTGGTGCGGGTCCTGCAGCGCGGTGGTGGCCACGGTCACCTCCACCAGCTTGCCGCCCAGCTCCTGTGCCAGCGCGCCCCATTCGGGTTCGCAGGCGAATACGCGCAGCGCGGCGCTGGCGGGCGCCGCGGCGAACAGGCACGCGAGCGGTGCCAGCACCAGGGCGGCCCACTTCGACGATGAGCGATGAAGCCTTGTCATACGCTTTCCTTTCTCTCTTGCATGAATGAGTGGATGAACGAGCTTGTTCTTCAGAACGCATGTGCGCCGTGGGCGCCCAGGCTCATCTGGTACTGGATCCAGAACTGGTTGTCCGGCGCGCCTTCGCGGGCCTGGTCGCGTGCGTACTGCAGGCGGATGCGCGAGAACTCGCTGGGCGCGTATTCCAGCAGCAGCGTGTTCTTCTTCGGCATGTAGCCCGTGGCCACCAGGTCGCTGCCGCCGGAGAAGAAGGGCGTGCCCGGGTCCAGCCGCTCGGTGCGCAGGCCTGCGCGCCAGCGCGGCATGAACTGGTAGATGCCCTGCAGGTACCAGCCCGAGGCCGCATCGCTGTAGCTGCCCGGCAAGGCGGTGCCGGTGCTGTCCACCACCATGTCACCGCTACGGTCGGCGCGCAGGTACTCGCCCTGCAGCTTGAAGTTGGTGCGCGTGGCGTTGCCGTTGGGGGCCCACTTCCACACGCCGTCGAGCACGTACACGCGCGAGTTGCCGCTGAAGGCGTTGGTGAATTCGCCGCCGGCGCCATTGCTCATCAGCAAGGCCTGGTCGCTGGCCTTGGCGCCCAGCACCGACGCGCCCACGCGCCAGCTGTTGCTCGCACCAATGTCGCCACCGGTGTGCACCCCCAGGCTGTACATGCCGTTGCCGTTCTTGCCGGTTTCGCTGCCCGGGAAGCTGGCGGCGCGGCCCACTTCGGCATTGAACTCGACGTACTGGTCGATGGGCGCGATCCACTTGAGCTGCAGGCCGTCGTTGCCGTACTGCGTGCCCAGCATGGCCTGGTAGGCCAGGGGTGCATCGACGAAGTCCCACACGTGCGCATGCTGCGAGTTGAGGTAGCCGATGTTGGAGAAGAAGCGCCCGCCCTTGAGCGTCAGCCCGTTGCCCAATGCCGTGGTCTCGACAAAGGCCTCTTCCACGCTGACCTCGTTCTCGGGCGTGACAGCCAGCGTGGCCTGGCCGCGGAAGTACGGGTCGATGCTGGCCGAGAAGCCCAGTTCCGTCTCGCCCAGGCTGAAGCTGCGCGTGCCCGGGCCTTGTTCGGCGTTTGGCGTGCGGGGAAAGCCGCTGATGGCGTAGTTGGCCGGGTCCTGCGAGGTGTTGATGTAGCCGCCCGAAAGAATGAGCGAAACAGCCGGGTTGAAGCCGTTGGCGTTGCCGCCGCCGGGCGCTGCGGCCGGCGCGGCGCCACTGGCCAGCACTGGCGCCGGCGCGGGGACGACCGGCGCTGGCGTTGCGCCGGTCGTGCCGGCGTTTGTCGCCGTCGCGGCGCCTGCAGTGGCCGCAGCCCCGGCCGCGACCGGGGGCGCAGACCATTGGGCCTTGGCGGCGGCGGATTCGGCATCCTTCACGCGCTTTTCAAGCGCCTGGATCTTGGCCTCGTAGTCGGCGCGCATGGCGCCGATCTCCTTTCGCAGCGCTTCGATGTCCGATGAAGAGGGCGCCCCGGCGGTCTGTGCGCCGGCAGGCAGGGAAAGGGCGAGCGCGAGGCTGCCCACGGGAATGAGTTTTCTGTGCACGGAATTCGCTCCTGGCAAGCACGTCTGGAAGCACGCCCGTGCGCCGCAGGAAAAAGGCGGCGCGGGCGCGAAGTGACAACGTTCAGGTCAGGGCGAAGGGTGGCGCGCGGCCCTGGTAGGCCAGCGCGAGCGGGGGCGTCCAGGGCGAGTCGAAGTCAGCGGCAGGCGCCGCGTGATGGAGATGGACAAGGGCGGGCAGCAGTTCTGCCGCCGGCAGGCCACCGGCGTGCACGACGCTGCCGGCCAGGCACAGGTCGCAGTGCGAGGCGCCGGCCGAATGCTTGCTCTTGCTGATGTCGACCGTGCCGGCCGCCAGCTCGCCGGTGTGCGAGTAGACGTGGCAGGCTGCCACCGTCTGCGCCAGCGGCACCAGCAGTGCCAGCCACAGCAGCCACGCGAAATGGCGCGGCAGCGTGCGGCGAGAGCGGTGTGCACGGCGTGCGAAGGTGAAGGCAAGCATGGCGGAGCCCGAAAGTTTAGCCGCTGGGCGCGCCGGTGCACGGGTTTGCGCCGTTTTGCTACCCTTGCCGCCCCATATCCAGGAGAGTGCCGATGACCCAGTACTGGTTGATGAAATCGGAGCCGGACGACTGTTCCATCGACGATGCCCTGGCCGCGCCCGACGCCACCGTGCCCTGGACCGGCGTGCGCAGCTACCAGGCGCGCAATTTCATGAGCAAGGATATGCAGGTGGGTGACGGCGTGCTTTTCTATCACTCCAGTTGTCCGCAGCCGGGCATCGTCGGCGTGGCCCGGGTGGCTTCGGGCACGCGGACCGACCCGACGCAGTTCGACGCCAGCTCGCCCTACTACGACGCCGATTCCAAGGCCGACAAGCCGCGCTGGCTGCTGCTGGACGTGCAGGCGTTGCGCAAGACTCGCCTGCTGTCGCTGCCCGAGATGCGCGCCACCCCCGAGCTGGCCGACATGATCGTGCTGCGCCGGGGCAACCGGCTGTCGATCACGCCGGTGGACGAAAAGCACTGGAAGCTGATCGTTGAGGGCATGCTGGCCTGAACTGGCCATGCGCAGGGAATGAAATCGCACCTGCCCCGGTAGGACTGGATGAGCCCCTTGAAAAAGGTGGCTCGATCTTCATCCACTGGCTTGCTGCGGAGGCATTCCATCATGCAAAGACGCGATTTTCTGGCCCTGGCCGCTGCTGGAGGCGGTGCCGTGTTCTCAGGTGCCTTGTCCGGCTGCGCAGGCGCCGGCTCGGCGAGCGCCGGAACCGGCGACTTCTATTTCGTTCAGCTTTCAGATACCCATTGGGGCTACACCGGCCCCGCCAACCCGGATGCCAAGGGCACGCTGCCCAAGGCGATCGCCAGCGTCAATGCGCTGGCCCAGCCGCCCGACTTCATCGTCTTCACGGGCGATCTGACCCACACCACCGACGACCCGGCTGAACGCCGCCGGCGCCTGGCGGAGTTCAAGCGCCTGACCGATGACCTGAAGGTGCGCAACATCCGCTTCATGCCCGGCGAGCACGACGCCGCGCTAGACAAGGGCGCCGCCTTCCAGGAGTTTTTCGGCGACACCCACTACAGCTTCGACCACAAGGGCGTGCACTTCATCGCGCTGGACAACGTGTCCGACCCGGGGGCGCGCGTCGGCGAGCAGCAATTGGCCTGGTTGAAGGCGGATCTGGCCTCGCGCGACAAGGCAGCGCCCATCGTGGTGCTGACGCACCGGCCGCTGTTCGACCTGGCGCCCAAGTGGGACTGGGCCACGCGCGACGGCGCGCAGGTGGTGGACGCCCTCATGCCCTACCAGAACGTGACGGTGTTCTATGGCCACATCCACCAGGAGAACCACCACATGACAGGCCACATCGCGCACCACGCGGCCCGGTCGCTGATCTTTGCGCAGCCGGCGCCCGGCTCGCAGGAGCAACGCCTGCCCGTACCGTGGAATCCAGGCGCGCCCTATGCGGGCCTGGGCTTTCGCGAAGTCACCGCCTCGGGGCAATCGGCCGAGGTCAAGTTCGTCGAACTGCCGGTGGTGAAGGCATGAGTGCGTCATTGCGGGGGCGGCGTTCGATGCTGGGCATCGGCGTATTGGCGGCCGGGGCCTGGTCGCTGGGCTCGCTGGTGCAGGCCCAGGCGCAGACCGGAACGATCCGAACGGTCGAGATCGTCGCGCGGCGCTTTTCCTTCGAGCCGGCGCAGGTGGCGATCAAGGTGGGCGAGCGGGTGCAGGTGGTGGTGCAGGCGGTGGATTTCGTGCACGGCATGAACATTCCCGACCTGGGCAAGCGCTACGACCTGGTGCCGGGGCAGCCCACCCGGTTCGAGCTGCACCCGAGCGCGCCAGGCAACATCGACTTCCTGTGCGACAACTTCTGCGGAGAGGGGCACGAGAAAATGCACGGCCGCTTCGTGATCACCCCGGTGTAATGTCCAGGCCATGGACCGCAGTGCCTTCGAGCGCCGTGTGCTGCCGCACCTGGATGCCGGCTACAACCTGGCGCGCTGGCTGCTGCGCGGTGACACCCAGGCCGAAGATGCGGTGCAGGAAGCTGCACTGCGCGCCATGCGCTACTTCGACACGCTGCGCGAGGGCGATGCCAGGCCCTGGTTCCTGGGCATCGTGCGGCGCACCTGCTTCGACACCCTGGCGCGCACGCGTCAATGGCCGCAGGGTCTCGACGACGAAGACGGCGGGGACCACGACGCCGTCGACAGCACACCGGGCCCCGACGCGCAGTTGTACGAACGCGAGGTCGGCGCCCGGGTCGACGCCGCGCTCCGGGCGCTGCCGCCACCACTGCGCGAGGTGGTGGTGCTGCGCGAGCTCGAGGGCCTGGACTACGCGGCCATCGCCCGCATTGCAGGCGTGCCGGTGGGCACCGTGATGTCGAGGTTGTCGCGTGCGCGAGAACGCCTGCGCCAGGCGCTGGCGCAGGACCTGGAAAGGGGAGCCGTATGAAGCACGAGCAGGACGACGAGGCACTGTCGGCGCTCATCGGCCAGCACGCCAGCCGACACCAGGCGCCACAGTCGCTGCACGCCAGCGTGCGCACCCAGCTGTCGCTGCAGCAGCTGCGCGAGGACGGCCGGCGCGCCCGCGCGCGTCGCGGCTGGCTGCCCCGGTTCGCGGCCTGGGGCTGGGGCACGGCAGGGGCAGGCTTTGCGGCCGGCGCGCTGTGCGCTGCGCTGGCGCTGCCCTTGGCGCGCCAGGCCTGGCACGGCTGGGCGCTGGTTCCGCAGATGGTCTCGCTGCATGTGCAGGCGTTGCAAGGGCCCGGCCTGATTGCCGTTGCATCGTCCGACCGGCACACCGTGCGGCCGTGGTTCCAGGGCCGCATCGACTACGCGCCGCCAGTGTTCGACCTGGCCACCGATGGCTTCGTGCTGCTGGGCGGGCGCATCGACAAGGTGCGCGGCGAGGCGACGGCGGCGCTGGTCTACAAGCGCGACCTGCATGTGATCGACCTGTACGTCCAGCCCGGCGACGGCACGGTGCGTGCGCCTTCGGCATCGAGCGAACGCGGCTTCAACCTGGTGCAATGGTCCGATGCCGGGATGCGCTACACCGCGGTGTCGGACGTGGAGCAACGCGAGCTGGGCTACTTCGCCGTGCTCTGGCGCGAGCGCCGCCAGGCGCAGTAGGTGGGCGGGCCGCTCGGATCTTGCAATTGGCGCCGCGGCCTCCAAATGTGCCTGCATGGGCGATCGACCATCCTTCATCGAAGCGCGTCCTGCCGGCGGCGATGACGCCGAACTGCTGGACGCCTATTCAGAAACCGTGGCCGGCACCGTGGAGCGCGTGCGCGACGCGGTGGTGGCCATTGCGGCGCATGCACCGCCGGGCAAGGGCCACGGCGGTACGGGCTCGGGCTTTCTCTTCACCCCCGACGGCTACCTGCTGACCAACAGCCATGTGGTGCACGGCGCCGCGCGACTCGAAGTGCTGCGCCCCGACGGCACGCGTTCCGAGGCGCAACTGGTGGGCGAAGATCCCGACACCGACCTGGCCGTGCTGCGCATCGGCGCCAGCCGCGCGCTGGCGCACCTGACGCTGGGCGATTCGTCCCGGCTGCGGGTGGGGCAGATCGCCATCGCCATCGGCAACCCGCTGGGCTTCAACCACACGGTCACCAGCGGCATCGTCTCGGCGCTGGGCCGCTCGCTGCGCTCCAAGGCGGGGCGGATGATCGACAACGTGATCCAGACCGATGCGGCGCTCAACCCCGGCAATTCCGGCGGGCCGCTGCTTGACAGCCGGGGGCGTGTGATCGGCGTGAACACGGCCATCATCCCGGGCGCGCAGGCCATCTGCTTCGCGGTGGCGGTGAACTCGGCGCAATGGGTGCTCACGCAACTATTCACCCATGGGCGGGTGCGGCGCGCCTTCATCGGCTTGTCGGGCTCCACGGTGCCGCTGTCCAGGCGCGCGGCGCGCGTGCTGGAAGTGCAGTCGCAGGAAAGCTGCGTGCGCGTGTCGGAGGTGCAGGCGAATTCGCCGGCGGCCATTGCAGGCCTCAAGAGCGACGACCTGATCGTAGGCATCGACGGTGCGCCGGCGCGCACGGTCGACGACCTGCATCGCCTGCTCGACGAGTCGCGTATCGGCAAGCTGTGTGTGCTGCGCATCGTGCGCGGCGGGCAGGCGCTCTACCTGCAGGTCACGCCGACCGAAGCACGCCGGGGCTGATCCCTTTCAGCCGAACTGGATGCCCTGCGCCAGCGGCAGCTCGTGCGAATAGTTGATGGTGTTGGTGGTGCGGCGCATGTATTGCTTCCACGCGTCCGAGCCGCTTTCGCGGTCGCCGCCGGTTTCCTTTTCGCCACCGAACGCGCCGCCGATCTCCGCGCCGTTGGGCCCGATGTTGACGTTGGCAATGCCGCAGTCCGAGCCCGCCGCCGAGAGGAAAAGTTCCACCTCCCGCACATCGTTGGAAAAGATGCACGACGACAGGCCCTGCGGCACATCGTTGTGCAGCGCGATGGCCTCGTCGAGCGTGTCGTAGGCCAGCACGTACAGCAGCGGCGCGAAGGTTTCGCTTTGCACCACGGCGGTCTGTGCAGGCATGTCGATGATGGCTGGCTGCACGTACCAGGCGCCAGGGTATCGGTCGGCCAGCACGCGTTGGCCGCCGGCCAGCAAGCGTCCGCCTTGCGCCTGGGCGGTGTCGAGCGCGGCCTGCATGGCCTTGAACGCAGCTTCGTCGATCAGCGGGCCGACCAGCGTGCCGTCGGCCAGCGGGTCGCCGATGCGCAGGCCGCCATAGGTCTTGACCAGTCGAGTCAGCAGCTGATCTTTCACGCTGCGATGCACGATGAGTCGGCGCAGCGTGGTGCAGCGCTGGCCCGCTGTGGCTACCGCACCGAAGAGGATGGCGCGCAGTGCCATGTCCAGGTCGGCCGCGGGCGTCACGATCATGGCGTTGTTGCCGCCCAGCTCCAGGATGCGCCGGCCAAAGCGCTGCGCCACCTTCGGGCCCACCGCTCGGCCCATGCGGGTGGAGCCGGTGGCCGAGACCAGTGCGATGCCCGGGTGTTCCACCAGGGCCTGCGCCAGGTCGAGGCCGCCGATGGCGATTTGCGCCAACCCCTTTGGCGCCTGGCTGCCAAAGCGCGCGATGGCCCGCTCCAGCGCGCGGAAGGTGGCCAGGCCCGACAGCGGTGCCTTTTCCGAGGGCTTGAAGATCACCGGGTCGCCACACACCAGCGCGAGCGCCGCATTCCAGGCAAACACTGCGCTCGGAAAGTTGAAGGCAGTGATCACCGCCACCGGGCCCAGCGGGTGGTACTGCTCCATCATGCGATGGCCGGGTCGCTCCGAGACGATGGTGCGGCCGTAGAGCTGGCGCGACAGGCCCAGCGCAAAGTCGCAGATGTCCACGCATTCCTGCGCCTCTCCGAGGCCTTCCTGCGTGATCTTGCCGACCTCCAGCGAAACGATGCGGCCGATGTCCGCCTTGGCCGAACGCAGCTCTTCGCCCCACAGCCTTACCAGCTCGCCGCGCACCGGCGCCGGTACCAGGCGCCATGCGCGAAAGGCCGCCTGCGCTTGCGCCACCATGTCGCCGATCGCAGAGGCGGGCAGTTCCTGAAGGCGCGCCAGTTCGCTGCCGTCGATGGGCGAGCGCACGTGCAATGAGCCGCCCTGGCATTCGCCAAAGCCGGTGCGCTGGAAGAGCCGGTTCAGTTCGTCGTTTGTCATCAGGGCACTCCGTTCAGGCGTGTTCGGCTTCGCGCTCGGCGGGGGTTGGCGCGCGCGTGCCCAAGTGTGCGTAATGGTGGCCGACCCGCGTGCCAAGGAAATCCCGCAGCGCCACCTGCTCCTGCCGGATGAATCCCCTGGCGGGCAGCTTGCCTTGTTGGAGGAGCTCGAGCACGCCCACCACGCCCGCGGCCGTGCACAGCTCGATGCCGGTGCGTGCCTTGCCGCGCAGCTCGCCGCCGTAGATCCGCGCCAGGCAGGTCTCCTGCTCGAAGCGGCCCGTCCGCAGTCCGCTGGCCGCCGCGAAGACGATCACCACGTCGTCGCGGCTGTGCGGCACCGCATGCTCGAGCACCTGGCGCAGCAGGTCGCGCCGCTCGATCAGTCGCAGGTCGTGCAAGAGGAAGTTGATGGCCTCGCGATGGCCCGGGTAGCGGATGGACTTGTAGTCGAGGTTGCGCACGCGGCCCTGCAGGCTTTCGCACAAGGTGCCCAGGCCGCCGGCGGTGTTGAAGGCCTCGAAGGCCTCGGCGTCCAGGGTGAAGGTCTCGTGTCCTTCCAGCGGCTGCACCTTCACGCGCTCGCCATTGACGATGGCATCGGCCGGATTGCAGTACTCGTTGATCACGCCATCGATGCTCCAGGTGAAGTTGTAGCGCAGGCTGTTGGTGGCGTGCCGGGTGAGGGCGCCCACGCGCAGGCGCAAGTCGTAGAGCGTGTCGAAGCGGCCGGCCAGGTCCCAGCCCAGCATGCCGATCACGCCCGGTGCCAGGCCGCACTGCGGCATCAGCACGGCGCTGGCGGTGGTGCCCATCTGGCGGATGGCCTGGGTGGCGGCCACGTCCTCGGTCAGGTCGAAGTAGTGGGTGCCGCAGGTTGCGGCCATCGCCGCCACGGGCTGCGCCATGAAGAAGGGCAGGCAGTTGATGACGGCGTCGTGCGCGGACAGGGCGGCGCACAGGTCGTCTTCGCGCCCGGCGTCCAGTACCAGGCGGCGAACCCGGGGATCGGGCCTGTCCGCGTCGGCGGCTGGCAGCCGGTCCGCCAGTGCGACCCGCAGGCGCGGCTGGTGTTGCACGAGCATGTCTGCAACCGTGGCGCCGATCTTGCCGGCGCCCAGGACCAGCACGCTGTCCAGTTGGACCTTGGCCATGGTTTCCTCCTTCGTTGTTCGCGGTGCTCCCAATCTAGTCGCCATCGCTGGCGGAAAGAAGCGTGCAGAACGCCGCAAGCCCCTGACTCCTTCGTCGAAATGACGAAGCCCCTGGTCAGCCTGCACAATGCGCTGCATGGAGCACCTGCAAGCGCGCCTCGACACCCTGGACCGCCAATTGCTGGCCTTGCTGCAAGCCAATGCACGCGCGCCAACGGCCGAGCTGGCGCGCCGCTTGAAGGTGGCGCGAACCACCGTGGTGGCGCGCATCGCACGGCTGGAACGCGAAGGCGTGGTGGGTGGCTATGGCGTGCGGCTGGGGCGGCGCCTGGAGGAGTCGGCCGTGCGCGCCTTCTGCGGCCTGAGCGTGCAGGCGCGCAGCGCCGCCGTCGTCATCAAGGCCCTGGAGCGCATGCCGGAAGTGGAGGGCGCCTGGGCTGTGAGCGGCGAGTTCGACTACATGGTGCAGCTGCGCTGCGATTCGCCGCAGGATCTGGATGCGCTGCTCGATCAGCTGGGGCAGATCGAAGGCGTGCGCCAGACGCAGACATCGATGGTGCTCAGCCAGAAAATCGATCGGCGCCCCACCGACGCCTTTCTTGAAGCCATTGCCGGAGAGCCAACATGAACGCACGCGTGCCCGAACTCGAAGCGCCGGTGATCCCGGCCGAATTCCAGCAGAGCCTCGATCTGCAGCGAGCGGCCCATCTGGCGCATCCGCAACCGAGCCACAAGGAGCGCGTGGCCAATCTGGAGGCACTGGCCCGCATGCTCAAGGACAACCGCGAGCAATTGGTGAATGCCATCTGCCGCGACTACGGCAACCGCTCGGAGTTCGAGACGCTGTTCGCCGAGATCTTCGTGGCGCTCGAGACCATCAAGGACAGCGCCCGCAACCTGAAGAAGTGGATGAAGCCCCAGCGCCGCCACATCGACGTGCTGATGTACCCAGGCGCGTCCAATCGGGTGATACCGCAGCCGCTGGGCGTGGTCGGCGTGATCGTGCCGTGGAATTTCCCGCTGAACCTCTCGTTCTGTCCGTTGGCCGCCATCTTCGCGGCGGGCAACCGGGCCATGGTGAAGATGTCGGAAAACTCCAGCCACCTGGCGGCGCTGCTCATGGAGATCAGCCCGCGCTACCTGCCGCACGAGAAGCTGCGCTTCTTCGACGACGGTGGTGGCCGGGGGCCGGCGTTTTCCGCGTTGCCTTTCGATCATCTGCTGTTCACCGGCTCGGGCGCCACGGGTCGCGCCGTCATGGCCAGCGCAGCACGCAACCTGACGCCGGTAACGCTGGAGCTGGGCGGCAAGTCGCCTGCCATCGTCGGGCCGGACTTCTCCATCAAGACCGCTGCCGAGCGGATCATGTGGGTGAAGATGTTCAACGCCGGCCAGATCTGCACGAACATCGACTACGTCTTTCTGCCTGAAGGCAGCCGGCAGGAGTTTGCCGAGCACTGCACTCGCCTGGTGGCCAAGCGCTACCCCGACCTCAACGCGGGCGACTACACCTCGATCATCGACCAGCGCTCGTTCGAGCGGCTGCAGGCAGCATTGGGCGATGCGCGGGCCAAGGGTGCAACGGTCATCAACCTGGCGCCGCAGCAGATGCCCGATGCGGCGCGGCGCAAGATGGCGCCGCACCTGGTGTTCGATCTCACGCCGGAGATGGAGCTGTCGCGGCGCGAGATCTTCGGGCCGATTCTTCCCGTGCGCACGTACGGCACGCGCGAAGAGGTTGCGCACTTCATCAACGCCCAGGACCGTCCGCTGGCCATCTACCCCTTCACCAACGACAAGAGCCTGCAGGACTACTACGTCACGCACGTGATGTCGGGCGGCGTGTCCATCAACGAAGGGCTGCTGCATGTCGCTCAGCACGATCTCCCCTTTGGCGGCGTGGGCCCCAGCGGCATGGGGCACTACCACGCACGCGAGGGCTTCGTGACCTTTTCCAAGCTGCGGCCGGTGTTCAGGCAGGGGCCGTTCTCTGCCGTGCAGATGTTGTTTCAGCCACCCTATGGCGAGCGGGCGCGCAAGCTGCTGAACATGTTGATGCGCATGAAGACCAGCCAGTGAGCCGTGCTACGGCGCAGCAGCCGGGTTCATCGAGACGACGGACGCGCGAGCGATCGATTCAGGGTTTCGCTGGGCAGCTCGCCGAACGCGCGGCGGTAGTGTTCGGCAAACCTCGACAGGTGGCGAAAGCCCCATCGTGTTGCAACGTCGGTGACGTTGCAATCGGCCCCCGCCGCGACCAGCTCGCGCAGCGCGCCGTTCAGGCGGATGTTCGCGAACCATCGGCCGGGCGTCATGCCTACCGCGTTCTGGAAGATCAGCTCGAGTGATCGCTGGCTGTAGCCGCTTCGACGTGCGATTTCGGACAGATTCACGCCGCCCACGCCGGTGCTCGACAGCAGGCGCTCGCATGCCAGGATCAATTGATGGTGGCGCTGGGCCGTTGCTGCCCTGCCGCTGGATTCGGCGACGTCGGCCGTGCCCAATGCATCCACGTAGGCAGCAACGAGTGCGCGAGACATCTCGCGAACAAGCTGCGGTGCGATGCCCGCCGGGGACAGCTCGGCGGCAAGGTCCAGTGCGTCGTAGGCCAGCTGCTGCACGTGCATGCGGCCTTGCCGGCGAAGCCGATAGACCATGAAGCCGCGCTTGGCCAGCTCGATCGGCCGGCCCAGCCGGGTCATCGCCTCTTCCTGCAGCATGGCCTCGGGCAGTGCGAAATTGATCCATCGCGAGGCACCGCTTGCGTGATAGGTGAGCTCGGCCCCCGGCGCGTAGACCTGTACATCGTCTTCGCCGACGGGCTCGAGATTGCAGCGGGTGAGTGCTACGCCTTCATCGACAAGGCCGATGCAGACCGAGTCCTGGGGCATGGCACCCTGTCCGATCACGGCGAAGTTGTAGGTGCCGGACTCGATGCGAATGTCGCCCAGCATCAGGCGCCGATGCACGAGGTCTGACTTGTTCGAGGAAATCAGCCGGTGTTCAAAGTGACCGCCGTAGACGACATCAAAGACTTGCGTTGGCTCAAAGCCGGTGTACGTATGGCTTCATACAAAGAAGCGGACATCCAGTCCCCCCTCCCCAAGTTGGTTTCGTTTTTCGGATAGTACGGCGGCGCATCCCCAACTACTATGCGCAACGCTCAGGGGGGGAATTCAACACTATGGCTTCGCAGTACGCAAGGGCCAACGTCGGCTCTCGAAAGCTTGATTCAGACTTCGCGCGCATCACGCGCAGCGACTTGTCGATCGAGCCGTCAAACAGATTCGATTTGAAGAGCTTGGTTCCCGAGCTCGATGACTTCGTGCGCTTTCGCGATCCCGAATCCGGGAGGACGTGGTGCGGCTATGGCCGCCCACCCGAATGGATCCGTGGCCAGGATCGCGAGCGCTTTCGCGTGCAGCAATCTGCCCTGCGGGCAGGTTGAACAGCAGCCTGTCCGCGCGTCGCGCCCACCTCGGGCGAGGGCAGCGCTTTGTCCAAATTTCGACGCTGGCGCAACGGCGCGCTTCGTCTACTCGAAAGGTCTCGCGCCCTGGCGCGGGGCTGCCTGTTTCTTCACCAAGGAGTCGTTCAGTTCATGACCAGAAACCCCAGGATCGCCCGCAAGCTGCTGCCCACCGCAATGGCTGCACTCTTCGCCATCAGCGCCATCGCGCAAGAGCAGCCCAAGCCTGCAACTGACGCCACCAAGGCGGCCAACGCCAAGCTGCTGCAGGAACTGCCGTTCAACGACAAGACTTCATTCGAGCTGGCGCACAAGGGGTTCATTGCTGCACTGCCGCAAGACGTGCTCAAGGGCGCCAACGGCAATCCGATCTGGGACCCGGCCAAGTACGGCTTCATCAAGGAAGGCGCCACTGCGCCCGAAACGGTCAACCCCAGCCTGTGGCGCCAGTCGCAGCTGATCAACATCTCCGGTCTGTTCAAGGTCACCGACGGCATCTACCAGGTGCGCAACTACGACCTGTCGAACATGACCATCGTCGAAGGCAAGAGCGGCATCACGGTCTTCGATCCGCTCGTCTCTTCCGAAACCGCGAAGGCGGCACTCGATCTGTACTTCCAGCATCGACCGAAGAAGCCGGTGGTGGCCGTTGTCTACACGCACAGCCACGTAGACCACTTCGGCGGTGTGCGCGGCGTGGTGAACGAGGCCGATGTGAAGGCTGGCAAGGTCAAGATCTACGCGCCGGCTGGCTTCATGGAGGCGGCCATTGCCGAGAACGTGATGGCGGGCACCGCCATGGCGCGCCGTGCCAGCTACATGTACGGCAACCTGCTGCCCCCGAGCCCCACCGGACAGGTGGGCGCGGGCCTGGGCACCACCACTTCGTCGGGTTCGGTCACGCTCATTCCGCCCACTGACATCATCGGCAAGACCGGCGAGACGCGCGTCATCGACGGGCTGACCTACGTCTTCCTGTACGCGCCGGGCAGCGAAGCGCCGGCAGAGTTCCTCTTCTATATCAAGGAAAAGAAGGCGCTCAACTCGGCTGAGGATTCGGCCCACACGCTGCACAACACCTACTCGCTGCGCGGCGCCAAGATCCGCGAGCCGCTGCCCTGGTCCAAGTACCTGAACCAGGCCATCAGCATGTGGGGCAGCGACGTGCAGGTCATGTACGGCATGCACCACTGGCCCGTGTTCGGCAACAAGGAAGTCAACGAGCACCTGGCGCAGCAGCGCGACATGTACCGCTACATCAACGACGAGACGTTGCGCATGGCCAACAAGGGCCTGACCATGACGGAGATCGGCGAGCAGTTCAAGATGCCCAAGAGCATTGCCAGCAACTTCTCCAACCGTGGCTACTACGGGTCGGTCAACCACAACGTGAAGGCCACCTACGTGCTGTACCTGGGCTGGTTCACCGGCAACCCGGCCACGCTCAACGAGCTGCCGCCCGTGGAGGCGGGCAAGCGCTACGTCGACATGATGGGCGGCGCCGACAACCTCTTGAAGAAGGCCAAGGAGTACTACGACAAGGGCGACTTCCGCTGGGTGGCGCAGGTGGTCAACAACCTGGTGTTTGCCGATCCGAACAACCAGGCGGCGCGCAACCTGCAGGCCGACGCGCTGGAGCAACTGGGCTACCAGGCCGAGAGCGGTCCGTGGCGCAACTTCTACCTGACCGGCGCCAAGGAATTGCGCGAAGGCGTGAAGAAGCTGCCCGCACCTGATGCGTCCACGCCCGACACCATGCGCGCCATGCCGCTGGATCTGTTCTTCGACTACCTGGCCATGCGCCTGAACAGCGAGAAGACCGACGGCAAGAAGATCGGCCTGAACCTGGACTTCACCGACCTGAAGAAGAAGTACGCGCTGGAGATGGAAAACGGCGTGCTCAACCACACCGAAGGCCGTGTGCTCAAGTCCGCCGACGCCAGCTTCAGCCTGACGCGCGACACGCTCAACAAGCTCATGCTCAAGGAAACCACGCTGAAGGACGCGCTGGGCTCCGGCGCGATCAAGGTGCAAGGCAACGAAGCCAAGCTGGAAGAACTGCTGTCCTACATGGACAACTTCGACTTCTGGTTCAACATCGTCACGCCCTGAGGGAGAACGCCGCCCGTCGCGATGGCGGGCGGTGCACCTGTTCAGATGCGTGCGTAGTGGTCCGCCATGTGGGCCACGAAGGCCCGCACCTTGGGCGCCAGGTGGCGGGCTGAAGGCAGCATGGCGTAGTAGCGCCGTGGCGGCAGCGCGTGGTCGGGCAGCACATGGACGAGCTGTCCGCGTGCGACCTCAGCCTGCACCGTTGGCCTTGTGAATGCGGCGACGCCCAGGCCAGCCAGGGCTGCGGCATGCAGCGAGGTCATGGCGTCCGAGCGCAGTCGGCCATGCAGCGGCACGCGGCTGAGCGCGCCATCCTTGTTGGCGCACAGCAGCCATTCGGGCGACGGGTCCGTGCCGGCGTAAACCAAGAGCGAATGGTTCGCGAGGTCGGCCGGTTGTTGCGGAACGCCGTGACGTGCCAGGTAGGCCGGTGCGGCCACCAGCACCACGTCGGCAACGGCCAGTGTGCGTGCCACCATGCTCGCGTCGGCCAGTGGACCGTCGATGCGAAGCGCGACGTCGAACCCGTCGGACGCCAGGTTGACGAACTGATCGCTGCACGAGAGTTCCAGCTCGATGCCGGGATAGCGGTTCTGGAACGCGGGCAGCCATTGGCCCAGTTCCAGCACGCCGATGGCCAGCGGCAGGCTCACGCGCAGCCGCCCGCTGGGCTGGCGCTGCTCGTCGGTCAACGCGTCCGAGGCGGCATCGACGCGCTGGAGGATGTCGATGCAGGCCGCGTAGTAACGCTCGCCGGCAGCAGTGGGCGACAGGCCGTGCGTGTTGCGGTGGATCAACCGCGCGCCGAGCGACTGCTCCAACTGGGCGGATTCAACCGGTCGATGCAACACATTCGCTGAACATTTCAGCAGGTGTATGGAAGCCGAGCGTCTTGCGCGGCCTCTCGTTCAATTGTCTCGCGATCGCATTGAGTTGAGTCTGTGAGAACCCTGAGATGTCCATGCCCTTTGGCATGTACTGTCTGAGCAGTCCATTTGTGTTCTCGTTGCTTCCGCGCTGCCATGGGCTCTGTGGATCGCAGAAGTACACTTGGACGTCGGTGGCCAAGGTGAACTTCTTGTGAGCATGCATCTCCGTGCCTCTGTCCCAGGTCAGTGACTTGTAGAGTTCCTGTGGCAGCTTGCGAGTGGTCTTGATGAGTGCGTTGACGACCGTCTGGGTGTCCTTGGCCGGCACTTTCACCAGCATCACGTAGCGCGTCTGGCGCTCCACCAGCGTCGCGATCTGGCTGTTGTGGCTGCCAATCAGCAGGTCGCCCTCCCAGTGGCCAGGCACAGCGCGGTCCTCGGCCGATGCCGGTCGCTCCCTGATGCAGATGGCGTCAATGATCCGTCCGTGGATCTCCGTCTTCTGCGTGTAGTGGCGAGAGCGGCGCATGGGGCGCGTGCGCCTCAGGTGCTCCAGCAGTTCCTTCTTCAAGGCGCCACGCGCCTGAATGAAGAGGGTGCGATAGATGGTCTCGTGTGACACGTGGCGGCTCTCATCACCTGGGTAAGTATGCTTGAGCCAACCTGCAATTTGCTCGGGCGACCACAGTTCGCGCAGCTTGTCGGCGACGACACCCGCCAGGGCGCGATTCTGCGCCAGCTTGCAGCGCTTGGGCCGATGCGCCCGCTCGGAGGCCGCACTATCAGCCTGACAGGCGCGGTAACCGGCTTGACCGCCGTTGCGCTTGATCTCGCGACTGACCGTCGACGGCGCTCTGCCAATCCGCGCAGCGATCGAGCGAATCGAGTGGCCTGTCACCAATGCACGCGAGATCTCTTCGCGCTCGACGAGCGTCAGCGCCAGGTGTGACCGACGTCGCAGCGGCGGCTGGATGCCACTGGACTCAGCGATGATTCGGTGTATCGACGAATGGCCTCGGTCAAACAGGTGGGCGATCTGGTGCATCGTCCATCCTTCCTTCCACCGCGCCCACATTTGGGCCTTCTGGGCCTCCGAGTAGTAGATCCGGGGTCGCTGCTTCATCTGCAACACTCCTTCCGCCGAAGCGGGGCATAGTGTGTTGCATCGACCGGTTGAATCCGCCCTGCTTGAGCTGTCGCGATACCGTCGAATGCGTGGTGTCCATGCGTTGCGCAGCGGCAGAGATGCCACGCGCTTCGACGATGTGGCGGAAAGTCCGCATGGCCGCCAGCTGATCCATCGTGCTCCCAAGCTTCAAGGAAAGCGGGTCAGCTTAGCGCAAGGGCAGTGCCAGGATCGAAGCAGTCGGCAGCACGTCGCCGAAGGTGTCTTCGATCTCGGCCAGCGCGGCGCGGTGCAGTGCGCCGGCCTCCACCGCCTGGCCGTCGGCTCGGCGGATGGAGCGCGTGGCGCAGGCGTCCTCGGCCACCACGACCTGATAGCCCAGCGGCGCCGCGTCGCGCGCTGCGCCGGCCACGCAGGCGTGGGTCATCAGCCCCGCGATCACGATTGTGCGAATGCCCGAAGCCTGCAGCCGCGCATGCAGGTCGGTGCTGGCGAAGACGCTGACGGTGGTCTTTTGCAGTACCACGTCGCGTGGCCGGGGTGCGATGTCCGGATGGAAGCGCACGCGCTCGCCGCCGAGGGCGAACAGCGCAGCGCCTTCGGGCGCCACGTGCTGAACCTGGTAGACCGGAATCGCAGCCTGGTCGGCCCAGGCGATCAGGCGCCGGGCTTCGGCCATGGCGCGGGCGCCATCGGGAATGGGCATGCGACCGCCAAAGTATTCGTCCTGGAAATCGATGACCACCAGCGCGGTGGTCTTGGGGTCGAGTCCGGCCAGGGGTTTTGCGCCGGACATGGCGCGAATGGTTGGCGTGGGGGTCGAAGCACTGGGCGCGCTGGCCGAGGCTGGCGAAGCGGCCATCATGGCGGTGGCCGTGGTGCCGGCCAGGCCGAGCAGGGCTTGCAGAAAAGCGGAGCGGGTCATGAAAAGTCAGGGGAATGAATGGAGGGCAGAAGCGGCAACCGCGCCACCGGGGCCGGCTGCCGCGCGAATGCGCTGCAGTGCCCGGCCAGTCTAGGCAGCGCGCGCTGCGCTGCCCACCCTTGCGGCCGCACAGCGGTTGTGCGCGTTGCGCACAGCGCCATGCCCTGGCTGGGCCATTCCCCTTAGGTTTCCAGGCCCGGAATGGAAAAGGGGCCCCCATTTGAACGGGGGCCCCTTTGTTTTTGGTGCCGGAGAGATGAATCGAACACCCGACCTTCTCATTACGAATGAGCTGCTCTACCGACTGAGCTACACCGGCTAAGCCATCGATTATAGCGTGGTGTGGTAGCTCGTTACACGCTCGACCTCATTTTTTGATCCCAGCACCACGGCAACGCGTTCGTGCAGCTTGGTGGGCGCCAGGTCCAGGATGCGCTGGCGGCCGTTGGTGGCGGCGCCGCCGGCCTGCTCGACGATCCAGCTCATGGGGTTGGCCTCGTACATCAGGCGCAGCTTGCCGGCCTTTTCGGGCTCGCGCTTGTCCCAGGGGTACATGAAGACGCCGCCACGCATCAGGATGCGGTGCACGTCGGCCACCATGCTGGCAATCCAGCGCATGTTGAAGTCCTTGCCGCGCGGGCCTTCCTTGCCGGCCAGGCATTCGCCGATGTAGCGCTGCACCGGCTCGTCCCAGTGGCGCTGGTTGCTCATGTTGATGGCAAATTCCTTGGTGTCGGCCGGAATCTGGATGTCTTCCTGCGTGAGGATGAACGAGCCCTGTTCGCGGTCGAGCGTGAACATGGCCACGCCGTTGCCTACGGTGAGCACCAGCGTGGTCTGCGGGCCGTAGATGCAGTAGCCGGCGGCCACCTGCTTGCTGCCTGCCTGCAGGAAGTCGGACTCTTGCACGCCCTGGCCATGGCCGTTCTCGGGCTTCTTGAGCACGCTGAAGATGGTGCCGATGCTCACGTTCACATCGATGTTCGACGAGCCGTCGAGGGGATCGAACAGCAGCAGGTACTCGCCCTGCGGGTAGCGGTTGGGCACCAGGTGGATGCTGTCCATTTCCTCGCTGGCCATGGCCGCCAGGTGGCCGCCCCATTCGTTGGCCTCGATCAGCACTTCGTTGGCGATGATGTCCAGCTTCTTCTGGACTTCGCCCTGCACGTTCTCGGACTCGGCCGAGCCCAGCACGCCGCCCAGCGCGCCCTTGTTGACGGCCTGGCTGATGCTCTTGCAGGCGCGGGCCACCACTTCGAGCAAGAGGCGCAGTTGCGATGGAATCGATCCGTCGCTTCGCTGCTGCTCCACGAGGTATCGGGTGAGGGAGATCTTTTGCGCCATGGGCGGTTCCTGTTTCCTTGTCTGTTCGGTGTCGATCAATTGCCCAGAGCGCGGGTCACGACTTCCTGCGTGTCCTTGCTCAGGTCAGGCTTGGCGGCCACGCGGGCAATGGCCTCGCGTGCCGCACTGCGGTAGGGCTCGGCCAGCTTGCTCCAGCGGTCCAGGCCGCGCGCCAGGCGCGCCGCCACCTGCGGGTTGATGGCGTCCAGTTCCATCACGCGGTCGCTCCAATACACATAGCCGGCCGCATCCGGACGATGGAAGGCGCCCGGGTTGCCGCTGCAGTAGCTGAAGATCACGCTGCGCGCCCGGTTGGGGTTCTTGATGGAGAAGTCCGGGTGCTTCATCAGCTGGCGCACCACCGGCAGGATGTCGCCGCCGCGGTCCGGGGCTCCGGCCTGCAGCGCGAACCACTTGTCGATGACCAGTTGCTCGTCCTTGAAGATGGCGTGGAAGCTCGCCAGTGCCTGCGCCGCCAGCGAATGGCCCGACGACACCAGCGCCTGCAGGGCGTTGAAGCGGTCGGTCATGTTGCCGGCATCCTTGAAGCGCTGCAGCGTCTTGCCAGGCCATACGGTGTCGCCCGACTCGCGGGCGGCCAGGCACAGGTGCAACAGTGCCATGCCCGCCAGGGCGCGGCGGCCCGAGGAGGTGGGATCGGGCTCGTAGACGCCGGTGTCCTTGTTGTCTTCGTACGCCTGCTGCCACTCGGGCTGCAGGGCGACGGCCATGCGAGCGCGCATGGCTTCGCGCACCGTGTGCACGCGCTGCGGATCGACCACGTCCAACTGCTCGGCGATGTAGGTCTCCGAGGGGAGCGTGAGCACCAGTTCCTTGAAGGCGGCGTCCAGCGCGGGGTCGAGCAGCAGGCTGCGCATCGCGTCGATGAAGGCCTCGCTCAGCGCGCCAGCGGCACCTTCGGCAGGCGGCGCAGTGATGGCCGCAATGGCAGCGCGCAGCGCCAGGCGCTGCCCCGCTTCCCAGCGGTTGAAGGGGTCGGTGTCGTGCGCCAGCAGGGCCAGCAGTTGCGCATCGCTGTAGTCGTGGTCGAGGATGACCGGTGCGCTGAAGCCGCGCAGGATCGATGGCACCGGCTCGGCGTCGATGTCCGCGAAGGTGAAGGTCTCGGCCGCCTGGGTGACCACCAGCGTTTGCGTGGGCAACAGCTCGCGGCCGTCGGCACTGACCAGGCCCACGTTCACCGGAATGACGAAGGGCAGCTTTTCCGACTGGCCCGGCGTGGGCGCGCAGCTCTGCTGGAAGTGCAGTGTGTAGCTGCGTTCGTCCGCGTTGTAGCTGCCGCGTGCCACCAGGCGGGGCGTGCCGGCCTGGCCGTACCAGCGCTTGAACTGGGGCAGCAGGCGGGCCAGGTCGGATTCGGGGTTGGCGTCGGCAATCGCCTGGGCGAAGTCGTCGCAGGTGACGGCCTGGCCGTCATGACGCTCGAAGTACAGCTTCATGCCACGGGCGAAGCCTTCCCGGCCCACCAGCGTCTGCATCATGCGCACCACCTCGGCACCCTTCTCGTAGATGGTGACGGTGTAGAAGTTGCTGATCTCGATGTAGCTGTCGGGCCGCACCGGGTGGGCCATGGGGCCGGCATCTTCGGGGAACTGCGCGGTGCGCAGCACGCGCACGTCCTCGATGCGCTTGACGGCACGGGCAGAGGCATCGGCACACAGGTCCTGCGTGAACTCCTGGTCGCGGAAGACTGTGAGGCCTTCCTTGAGCGAGAGCTGGAACCAGTCGCGGCAGGTGACGCGGTCGCCCGTCCAGTTGTGGAAGTACTCGTGGCCCACCACGCTTTCGATGTTGCCGTAGTCGGCATCGGTGGCGGTGGCCTGGTTGGCCAGAACGTACTTCGTGTTGAAGATGTTCAGGCCCTTGTTCTCCATGGCGCCCATGTTGAAGTCGCTGGTGGCGACGATCATGAAGCGCTCCAGGTCCAGCGGCAGGCCAAAGCGCGCCTCGTCCCAGACGATGGATCGCATGAGCGAATTCATGGCGTGCTCGGTCTTGTCGAGATCGCCCGGGCGCACGAAGACCTGCAGCAGGTGGTCCTTTCCGCTGCGGGCCCTGATGCGCTGCTCGCGCGCCACCAGCTTGCCGGCCACCAGTGCGAACAGGTAGCTGGGCTTCCTGAACGGGTCGACCCACTTGGCGAAGTGGCGGCCCTCGGGCAGTTCGCCCTGCTCGACCAGGTTGCCGTTGGACAGCAGCACCGGGTAGTCGTCCTTGCTGGCACGGATGAGCACCGTGTAGCTGGCCATGACGTCGGGGCGGTCCAGGAAGTAGGTGATACGGCGAAAGCCCTCGGCTTCGCACTGGGTGAAGAAGGTGTTTTCGCTGACGAACAGGCCCATCAGCTTGGTGTTCTTGGCCGGCTGGCAGGTGGTGAACACTTCCAGCTCGAAGTCGTCGGGCAGGTTGTCGAGCACCAGTTGCTCGCCTTCCATGCGGAAGGACGCGCCCTGGCCGTTGACCAGCACGCGCGCCAGGTTGAGCTCGTCGCCGTCCAGGCGAAGCGGCTGTGCCGGCACGTCGGCGTTGCGGCGCAGGCGCATGCGGTTGAGCACGCGGGTCTTGGCCGGGTCCAGGTCGAAGGTCAGCTCGACCGTGTCGATCCAGTAGGGCGGCGCGGTGTAGTCCTCGCGGCGGATGGCCACCGCCTGGCCCTGTGCATCACGCTGTTGCAACATCGAGTGTCTCCAGAAAATTCGATTGGGCGAGTTCTTCGTAGTCACGCACGGCCGTCATCACGTGCGGTCCGGCGAGTTCGGTGGGCGTGTGGGTGCTGCACACGGCAACGGCGCGCATGCCGGCGCGGCGCGCAGCCTCGATGCCGAAGGGCGCGTCCTCGAACACGATGCAGCGCTGCGGCGCCACGCCGAGCCGGCGCGCCACCTCCAGGAAGATTGCCGGCGTGGGTTTGCCGGTGAGGCCTTCGTCGCCACCGACCATGGCCGCGGGCGTCGGCTCCATGCCGAGATGGCCCATGGCAAAGGCAATGTTGTGCCGATCGCCGGCGGTGCCCACGCCGATCTGCAGGCCGCGTGCATGAGCCGCGCGCGCAAAGCTGCGAAAGCCGGCCACCTCGGAGAACACCGGCGCGAACAGCTCGCGATAGATGCTTTCCTTCTCGGCCACCAGTGCTTCGCACTCGGCCTGCGTCAGCGGCTTTTGGAAAACCTCGCGCATGCACTCGACGCCGGTGCGGCCGGTGGTGCGCGCCAGGATCTCCTGTGCAGGCATCGTCACGCCATGCCGGCGCGCAAACTCCACCCAGGACTTGGCGTGCCAAGGCATGGAGTCGATCATCGTGCCGTCCATGTCGAAGATCAGGGCCTGGACGGACTGAAGGGGTGTGCTCATGCGGTGCTGCGGTCCTGTGCTCAGACGCCTTGCTTGAGCGAGGCTTCGATGAAGGCGTCGAGGTCGCCGTCCAGCACCTTCTGCGTGGCCGAGATTTCGACGTTGGTGCGCAGGTCCTTGATGCGGCTGTTGTCCAGCACGTAGCTGCGGATCTGGTGGCCCCAGCCCACGTCGGTCTTGGTGTCCTCGAGCTTTTGCTGCTCTTCCATGCGCTTGCGCATCTCGTGGTCGTACAGGCGCGAGCGCAGGCGTCGCCAGGCGACGTCGCGGTTGCTGTGCTGGCTGCGGCTGTCCTGGCACTGCACCACGATGCCGGTGGGCATGTGCGTCAGGCGCACGGCCGAGTCGGTCTTGTTGATGTGCTGGCCGCCTGCGCCGCTGGCGCGGTAGGTGTCCGTGCGCACGTCGGCCGGGTTGATCTCGATCTCGATGGAGTCGTCGACTTCCGGGTACACGAACACGCTGGCAAAGCTGGTGTGACGCCCGCCCGACGAATCGAAGGGCGACTTGCGCACCAGTCGGTGCACGCCGGTTTCGGTGCGCAGCAGCCCGTAGGCGTATTCGCCCTCGATCTTGATCGTGGCGCTCTTGATGCCGGCGGTGTCGCCGGGCGTTTCGTCTTCGATCTGCGTCTTGAAGCCCTTGCGCTCTGCATAGCGCAGGTACTGGCGCAGCAGCATGCTGGCCCAGTCGCAGGCCTCGGTGCCACCGGCGCCGGCCTGGATGTCCAGGAAGGCATTGGCCGGGTCGGCCGGGTTGTTGAACATGCGCCGGAACTCGAGCTTCTCGACTTCCTGGGCGATGCGCGCGGCGTCGTCCGCAATGGCCTGCAGGCCGGCGAAGTCTTCGTCGGCGCGCGACATCTCGTACAGCTCGGTGTTGTCCGACAGCTCGCTACCGATGGTGTTGAGCACGAGCACGACGGAGTCGAGCGCCTTCTTTTCCTTGCCCAGCTCCTGGGCTTTCTTGGGGTCGTTCCAGACCGTTGGATCTTCTAGCGACGCGTTGACCGTGCGCAGCCGCTCCGCCTTGGCATCGGCGTCAAAGATACCTCCGGAGATCGACCGTCCGCTGGCTCAGGTCTGCCAGGGTTGCGCCGATCTGGTTGATTTGTTCTGCATCCATGTGAGTGTCCTGCCTGGTGTCTTGGAGAAACCTGGCATTTTCGCACGGGGCAGGGCAGGCCGTTTCGGCGGCCCGCCCGCAGGCTCAGAAGCGCCGGCTGTAGGAGAACATGAGGCCCGCGCTGCCCAGCAGCGAGACCTGCACCGCGTCGGCGGGCGTCAGGCGCCAGCCCGCGGTGGGCACGAGGATGGGCGACCAGCCGTTGTGGTTGAACGGCACCTTGTCCTCGTAGGGGGCGACATAGCCGTACATGATGCCGGCCACCACCTTGGCGTACAGCGCCGGCTGATTGAACAGGTTGTTCCAGATGTAGCCCACATAGGCGGTGCCGGAATCCTGGCCGAAGGAGTTGCTGAAATAGGCCGCGCCCCACAGCCAGTTGTCGGCCCGGTGGCGCTCGATGCCCACGAGCCAGGCGTACTTGTGCTCCGAGTCGTTGCTGAAGTGAAGGACGTACGGCGCCACGGTGAGCTCCCAGCCCGCCTCGGTGGGAATCAGGGGAGAGCTGGCCTGCTGGGCAGAAGCGGGTGCCGAAAAGATGGCTGCGCAAAGGCCCAAAGCCAGGCCGGCCGCGCGAAGGCGGTGGAGGATGTTCATCATTGTCGGAAGGGAAACCCTGGTGTTGTTCTTCCCGTCGATTGTGTCAGACGCACATTTAGTTTCTTTTGAGGAAGCTCTCGATGAGCCGCGCCACCTCGTCGGGCCGGTCGTGATGCATCATGTGGCCCGCATCTTCCATGCGGGCAAACTCCAGCCGCGGCACCATGCGAAGTCGCGCGACGAAGTCGTCGTCGATCCCGCGCTTCTTCCAGGTCTGCAGCACTCCGTCGGCGGCTTCCACGGCCAGCACCGGCGCCTGGATGGCCTTGTTCAGCTCCAGCGCTTCGTCCACCCGGTACAGGTTGGCGTTGACGATCTTGTGCGCCGCATCGCCCAGGATGCGCCAGGCGGGCGTGCCGTCGGCGCGGGTGGTGGGCGCGGCCCAGTGCGTGGCCAGCCAGTCGGCCTTGTCCTGCGGCAGGCGCGGGTTGGTTCGCATCAGGCGGCGTGCCACGCCCGACGCTTCAGGATACGTCTGCAGGTCGAGCTCGCCGCGCTGCAGCGACTTGAGCTCGTCGATCCACTTGGCGTAGCGCGCCGGCGCCTGCTCGGGCCGGGTCTGCGGCATGCCGAAGCCCTCCAGGTTGACCAGGCGCCGCACGCGCTGCGGCCGGGTGCCGGCATAGAACATCGAGATGTTGCCACCCATGCTGTGCCCCACGATGTCGGCGGGGCGCTCTTGCAGGTAGTGGTCGAGCAGGCCGTCCAGGTCGGCCAGGTAGTCGGGAAACCAGAAATTGTCGGCCCCGCGCGAGTCGGTCAGGCCGAAGCCGCGCCAATCGGGGGCGATCACCGGCCTGTTGCTGGTCAGCGCATCCACCACGAACTGGAACGAGGCGCCCACGTCCATCCAGCCGTGCAACATGACGATGGGGTCTTGCCCGCTGCCCAGGTCGCCCCAGATGCGAACATGGTGTTCGAGGCCCCGCAGGGCAATGAATTCGCTGTGGCTGATGCGTCGCGGCTGGTACATGCGGGGCAATCATAAGCAGCCTGCGCGTTTGCCTGTGTCTTCCTAGAATCGCCGGTCATGACGAATTCCTTCAGTCCCAACGTTTCCCTCGGCCAGAGCGATCTGCGCGTCACCCCCATCTGCCTGGGCACCATGACCTTCGGCGAACAGGTGAGCGAGCCTGTGGCCCATGCCATCCTCGAGCGCGCCGTCGCGCGCGGCATCAACTTCATCGACACGGCCGAGATGTACTCGGTGCCGGCGCGCCAGGAGACCTTCGGCGCCACCGAAACCATCATCGGCAACTGGTTCGCCAGGAATCCGGGCGCACGCGCCAAGGTGGTGCTGGCCACCAAGGTGGCGGGCCCTTCGCGCGGCATGCCCTGGGTGCGCGAAGGCGGCGGCATGACGGCGGCGGACATCGTGGCCTCGTGCAATGCCAGCCTCAAGCGGCTGCAGACCGATGTGATCGACCTCTACCAGATCCACTGGCCCGAGCGGCATGTGCCGGCCTTCGGCTCCATGGTCTACGACCCGAAGCAGGAGCGCTCGGTCACGCCCATCCTCGAGCAACTCGAGGCGTTCGCTGGGCTGGTGAAGGCGGGCAAGGTGCGCTACATCGGCCTGTCGAACGAATCGCCCTATGGCGTGCACGAGTTCGTTCGCCTGGCCGAGCAGCACGGGCTGCCGCGCGTGGCCACGGTGCAGAACGCCTATTGCCTGGTCAACCGCACGATCGAGAACGGCCTGGACGAAACCATGCACCGGCTGAACGTCTCGTCCATTCCCTACTCGCCGCTGGGCTTCGGCCTGTTGACCGGCAAGTACGACGTGAGCGGCACCGAAGGCCCCGATGCGCCCAAGGAAGGCCGCATTGCCCGCTATGAGTCGGTACGCAAGCAGCGCTGGGGCCGGGCCGATGCGCTCAAGGCGGCGCGCCGCTACAACGCGCTGGCGCGCGAGCATGGCCTGTCGCCCGTGCAGATGGCGCTGGCCTTCTGCTACACCAACTGGCGCGTGGCCAGCACCATCATCGGCGTGACCAGCGTGGCCCAACTCGACGAGAACCTCGATGCCTGGGGCACCACGCTCTCGCCGGAACTGATGGCCGAGATCGACAAGATCCGCTGGGAAATGCGCGACCCGGCTGTCTAGAAATGACAGCCCCCCGGCCTTTCACGCGCAATGCGCGTGCAACCCCACCCCCCAAGGGGGAGGCGCGGCCGCCTTGGGGCGGCCCGGCGGCGTCCGCATGAGCAGCAAGAAGACGCGAGTGTCGGAAACGCCGGCCACGCAGCTTCTGCGCCAGCACAAGGTCGAGTTCACCGAGCACCCCTACGAGTACCTCGAACACGGCGGGGCGCAGCACAGCGCGCAGGTGCTGGGCTTCGATCCGTTCACCGTGGTCAAGACGCTGGTCATGCAGGACCAGGACGCCAAGCCGCTGATCGTGCTGATGCACGGCAACCGCACGGTGTCGACCAAGAACCTGGCGCGGCAGATCGGTGCGAAGTCGGTGGAGCCCTGCAAGCCCGAGGTGGCCAACCGGCACAGCGGCTACCTCGTGGGCGGCACCTCGCCCTTCGGTACGCGGCGCGAAATGCCGGTGTACATCGAGTCGAGCATCCTCGAGCTGCCGCGCATCGCCATCAACGGCGGACGCAAGGGCTACCTGGTGGGCATCGATCCGCAGGTGTGCGTGCGACTGCTGGGTGCCAAGCCGGTGCAGTGCGCGCTGGCAGAATAGCCGGCTTCATCCTGTTACCCGGCCGGAGCGCGCCTTGAGCTTTCTTGCACCCTTGTCCCTGATCGCCATCGTGGCGTCCTACCTGCTGGGCTCGCTGTCCTTCGCGGTCATCGTCAGCAAGGCACTGGGCATGGACGACCCGCGCAACTACGGCAGCAAGAACCCCGGCGCCACCAACGTGCTGCGGTCGGGCCGCAAGGGCGCGGCGCTGGCCACGTTGCTGCTGGATGCCATCAAGGGCTGGCTGCCGGTGTTCCTGATCGTGCACTGGGGTGCGGCCTACGGCATGGGCCTGGACACTGCTGCGCTGGCAGGCCTGGCTGCATTCCTGGGGCACCTGTACCCGGTCTTCTTCCGCTTCGAAGGCGGCAAGGGGGTGGCTACGGCGGCTGGCGTGCTGCTGGGTCTGGCGCCGCTGCTGGGGCTGGCCACCGGCCTGACCTGGCTGATCATCGCCATCTTCTTTCGCTATTCCTCGCTGGCGTCCCTGGTGTCCGCTTTTTTCGCACCGGCCTACTACCTGCTGGGCGGCGGCATTGCCTGGCCGCTGGACGCCGTGGCGCTCGTGGCGCTGGTCGTCATGAGCCTGCTGCTGGTGTGGCGTCATCGCGAGAACATCCGCCGGCTGCTGTCCGGCACCGAATCCAAGCTGGGCGCCAAGTCCAAGGCCGCGCCCAAGAACGCACAAGGAAACTGAAATCATGGGAACCCTGCAACGCTTTCACGTGGGCCCGCGCCTGTCCGAGACGGCGGTCCACAACGGCACGGTCTACCTGGCCGGCCAGGTGCCCGACGACCTGACCAAGGACATCAAGGGCCAGACGGCCGAGGTGCTGGGCATGGTCGAGCGCCTGCTCAAAGAGGCGGGCAGCGACAAGTCGCGCATCCTCATGACGCAGATCTTCCTGAAGGACATCAGCGAGATCGGCGAGATGAACGAGGTGTGGGACGCCTGGATTCCCGCCGGCAACACGCCGCCGCGCGCCACCGTGCAGGCGCTCATGGCCAAGGACGGCTACCGCATCGAGATCGTGGTGACCGCGGCCCAGCTGTAGGGGGCCGCGCGGCGCTTTTTTTTCAGAAGCGCTTTTGCAGCACCATCTGGTCGCCATCCCGCTGCATCGAGAAGCGGCTGATGAAGCTGTTGCCCAGCAGGATGTAGGGCATGGGCTGCTCGGACACCAGGGCGTCGACGTCGTAGACCTCGACGTCACCCACGCGCACCGAGTTCAGCTTGACGCGATAGGCCTGGCCCACGCCATTGGCAGTGTTGATCTGGACCGGGCTCGATTTCTTGTAGTCGAGCCCGATGCGCAGCGCATCGGCCGCCGAGATGGACACCAGCGTGGCGCCCGTGTCCACCATGAAGCTGACCGATCGGCCGTTGATGGCACCGGGTGTCACGAAGTGGCCGCCGCTGCCTGCGGGCAATACGATGCGCGAGCCATTGGCCCCGCCACCACCGCCGCCACCCACGCTGGCGGGCTGGTCCATGCGCAGGGTGCTGCGCTGGCCTCCCACCTCGACCACCGCCTGGTCGCCCTGCACCGATACGAGCTTCACGTTGCCGAGCTTTTCACCCGGCGCGACAGTGCGCGGGGCGCCGCCGTCCACGATGAGGATCGCGCGGTTGCCGATGGTGCCGGTGAGCATCACCGACTCGGCCCGCGCCGACGTCGCCAGGCCGGCTGCCATGGCCAGCGGAAGAAAGATGGCCAGGAGCGGGCGTTTGGGGCGCATGAGGGGCGGGGTGTGGCGGTGACTAGTCGCGGAAGTTGTTGAAGGTCAGCGGCAGGTCGGCCACGTCCTTGCGAATGAGGGCCATGGCGGCCTGAAGGTCATCCTTCTTGGCGCCGGTGATGCGCACCGCGTCGCCCTGGATGGCGGCCTGCACCTTGAGCTTGCTGTCCTTGATGAGGCGGGTGATCTTCTTGGCCTGCTCGGACTCGATGCCGCTCTTGACCTTGAACACCTGCTTGACCTTGTCGCCGCCGATCTTCTGGACGTCGCCCTTGTCCAGGAAGCGCACGTCGACGCTGCGCTTGGTGAGCTTGTTGCGCAGGATTTCCTCGATCTGCACGAGCTGGAACTCGGCATCTCCGATCAGGGTGATGTCCTTGTCCTTGAGCTCGACCGCGGCGGAAGTGCCCTTGAAGTCAAAGCGCGTCGCAATCTCCTTGGAGGTGTTGTCGACGGCGTTCTTGACCTCGGGCAGGTTGGGTTCGCAGACGGTATCGAAAGACGGCATGGGAAGCTCTCCAGGGGCGCACGACTGTTGTTGAATGAGACAATTCTCCCATGATCGTGGAGCAAAACGTCCCGCTGCAACCCTACAACAGCTTCGGCATCGTCGCGCGTGCCCAGCAACTGGTGCGCGTGCACAGCGAGGCCGACGTGGCCGACGTGCTGGCCGATGCAGCCTGGCGCGACGCGCCCAAGTTCGTGCTGGGCGGCGGCAGCAACATCGTGCTCACGGGCGATGTCAAGCCGCTGGTCCTGAAGGTGGAGATCAAGGGGCGACGCCTGCTGGAGACCACCGAGCGCGCCTGGATCGTGGAGGTCGGCGCCGGCGAAATCTGGCACGACACCGTGCAGTGGATGCTGGCGCAGGGCCTGCCAGGCCTGGAGAACATGGCGCTGATCCCGGGCACGGTGGGCGGCGCGCCAGTGCAGAACATCGGGGCCTATGGCGTCGAGCTGCAGGACCGCTTCGAGTCGCTCGACGGCATCGACCTGCAGACCGGCCAGGCTTTCACGCTGGACGCCGCCCAGTGCGCCTTCGGCTACCGCGATTCGGTGTTCAAGCACACCAGCACCGGCCCCAACGGCCTGGGGCTGGCGGGGCGGGCGCTCATCACCCGCGTGCGCTTTCGGCTGCCGCGACCCTGGAAGCCGGTGCTGGGCTACCTGGACCTGGAGCGCAAGATGGCCGAGACGGGCAACGGCTCGCCAACCCCGCAGGAAATCTTCGACTGGATCGTGGCCATCCGCCGCGCCAAGCTGCCCGATTGGCGGGTTCTCGGCAATGCGGGCAGCTTTTTCAAGAACCCGACAGTCACGCCCGAGCAGTGCGCCGACATCATCGCGCGCGACCCCAAGATCGTTCACTACCCCATGGACGACGGCAGCATCAAGCTGGCGGCCGGCTGGCTCATCGACGCCTGCGGCTGGAAGGGCAAGTCGGTGGGCAACGCCGGCGTGTACGAGAAGCAGGCGCTGGTGCTCGTCAATCGTGGCGGCCACCAGAACCCGGTAACGGGCGGCGAGGTCATGACCCTGGCCAAGGCCATCCAGACCAGCGTGTACGAGCGCTTCGGCATTCGGCTGGAGCCGGAGCCGGTGGTGGTCTGAGCCCATGAAAAAAGTCACCCGAGGGTGGCTTTTTCAATGGTGCGGTGGTTGTTCAGCCGAAGTGGCAGATGTAGCTGTAGGGCTCGCCCGTCACGCGGATCTGGAAGCTGGAGTTGCCCGGCACGCTGAACTTCTCGCCCGCGCCCGAGCGCAGCCATTCGCTGGTGCCGGCCAACTGGTATTCGCAACTGCCCGCGGTGCCTTCCATGATCTCGGGGGCGCCGGTGTTGAAGGTGAGGGTGGATGGCAGGATCACCCCCACCGACTTCTTGGTGCCGTCGGCCAGCACCAGGTTGTGGCTGACGCACTTGCCGTCGAAATACACGTTGGCCTTGGTGGCCACGCTCACGTTGCTCAGGTTGGGGGTAGGGGTGCTCATTCCCCGGATTCTAGGTGCGCGGGGCTCAGTGCCAGCCGCGACCGCCCCGCCAGTAGCTGTAGCCCAGGTTGAGCGAGACGCCAATGGGCGGATACGCGGCGTAGGGGTAGCCGTAGTAGCCGTAGGCAGGCGGCGGCGCGTACACCGGGGCGGGCGCGTAGACGACCGGCGGCGCCGTATAGACGGGCGCGGGCGCCGGCCCCATGCCGCTGCTGCCCGACAGCACCACGCCGGGTTCGGGCGCCACGTTGCGCCAGGGCTCTGCGTTGCCGCCGCCGTCGGCCATGGGAGATGTGTAGCCCGGTGCCGCATCTGGCGCCGGTTGCGAGGTCACGACGCCCATGGGTGACATCTGCAGCTGGATGTAGTCGCCGGGCGGGCTGTCGGTGCGGGTGGTGTACTGGCGCCCGTTGAACTCGTAGGTGACCGAGTAGCCGACGGTGCCGTCGGCGTTGCGCAGCGGCGTGCTGGACAGCACGCGCGCATCTTCCACATGCTGCTGGGCCGATGCCGCGGCGCCGAACAGCGCGGCCAGCGCCCCCAGGACCGCGGCGCCAGCCAGGCGATGCGGGAAATACGTCTTGCGGGTCATCTTGTGAATCCTCTCGGGTCCTGTTGGTTGGCGGCGGGCGAGCACATGCCGGCCACCATTTCATGCCTGATTGGACGCCTGCCAGCGTTCCCGGTTCAGGTCTTTACCTGTTCTTTGCGACCTAGGCCTTGGCGATCTTCTGCCAGGCTTCGGCGTCGAAACCGACCGTGGCGTCCTTGCGCCCCGGCCACTGCACCACGGGGCGCTTGATGAGGCTGGGGTACTCGATCAACGCACGACGCGCCGAAGCGTTGTCAACCACCGAGTCGCGCGTGGCATCGTCCAGCCGGCGCCACATGGTGCCGCGGCGGTTGACCAGCGTTTCCCAGCCGGCCGAGGCCAGCCAGCGGTCCAGGTCGGCCTCGGGAACGCCTTGCTTCTTGAAGTCGTGGAAGGCGTAGTCGATGCCGTGATCGGTCAGCCAGGCGCGGGCGCGCTTGACGGTGTCGCAATTGGTTATTCCGTAGACGGCCGTTTTCATTGGAGAGATACCTCTAGAGAGTCACTGATTAGCTAGGAAAGCCGCTAGGGAAAATCCGGATGAGCTTTTCAGACGAACGGTAGTTTGCACCGTCGCGGGCGCGCTACGCTCACGCAGCTTAAATCCCTCGCGCAACGCCGCCGCGTTGGTTAAAATTTTCTTCGGTCGCGCCGGATATGGTGCGCTCCTTCATCGGCGAATCGGACAACGTAAGCCAGCAACCCGCGTGCTGGGATGCCATTGAGTTGATCCGCCGAGTGACCCTTCGGGATAGCGTCAGCAGACGCCCCTGCAGGTCGGCCCCCCAGATGGGCCGTATGCGCCGCTTCGCGGTTGCTAATGACCTCAATCCCAAGGACGAATCATGACTGGATCAGAGCCGGTTAGTGCGCTGCCTGAATACCTCACCCACCGCGAAGTTGCTGCGCTGTTACGCACCACTGAGAACGCCTTGAGCGTGGCCTACACGAAGCGCAGGCCTTGGCTCCCACCTCGGCATAAATTCGGGCGCAGAAACCTCTACAAGCGCGTCGATGTAGAGGCCTGCATCAAACCCGTACCGCACTGAACGCAAAAACGAAAGTCGGCCCGCAAAGACGATTTCTCTCGCGTTCGGGCCGACCTCCTTTTAGGCTAAGTAGGTCGCCGTCGAGGGGTTCGTCCTCGAATTCGGCGCCCGCGCTGGACTGCTTTTCTCCTGTGTGCGGCCACCAGCGCAACCCTTTTCACTGAACGCAACGGCCATGGGTCGTGGCGTCTGCTATGGAGAAATGCGAAATGAGCAGCTTCAACATTCCCGACAAGTGCAGCTTTGCTGACTTGGCTGCGATGGTCGGGCGTACCCCGCCGCATCTGCGTTATGACCTGCAGGACCCTAAGTGTCCTCAGCCGCGCAGTTTGGGCAGGTGGGGCGGCACGAACGTGTACGACGAGCAAGAGGGCCGCGAGTGGGCCAAGGCATTCCTTCACTACAAGTCTCCGGAACAAACAGCGGCGCGGGCGGCGGCCAAAAGGGCCGAGGCCGAAGCCCGCCAACGCGCCGAGCAGCAGGCAGAAGCAGAACGCCTTCGCATCAATCGTGTGATCGGCGATTCCGCGCAGCAGGCGTTCGAAGCCGAAGCCGTTGAGGTCGGGCGCATGAACACGTCGAGCGACTACAGGCTGTAGGAGCGCGCCATGTACGAAAGCATCTTCAAGATGGTTCAAGAGCGCCTGAGCATTTGTAGCGACTACCTGGGCAAGTGGTGCGCCGATGAGTCAGGGCATTACCGATATGGCCGCAAGGAAGTCGAGGCCGCTGTGCGCCGCACGCTTATCACGCTGGCCGTCGAGCGCGCTCATGAAGCGACGGATGCGATGGTCGACATGAAGAACGAGGACATAAGAAGCATCCTTGTTCAAGTCATCGCCAACCTGTTCCAGCAGATCACCGAACCGGCGTTCATTCGCAAAGTAACGGATGAGGTTATGGAAGACCTGCGCAGGGGTGGCGCTACCTACGCCGACTGGAGAGGGTAGACCGATGAGCGCACCTCCTCCCCCTGACATGAGCCTGCTCCCGAAGGCGCTGACCGTGCGGCGCGAACCGGTTGATCGGCGTGCGATTCCGGGCCTTCTAGTGTTGAAGTCAGGTCTGAGATCGGAGCCACCCGAGGAGACGCGGAAGCGGCGCAGGCCACGGCAGAAGAAGGGCGGTGCGTCGTGAGCGCGGTGCCCTCTGCAAACGTGACGAATGTGACGGCATCGTCCGAGCAGTTCATGTTGAGCGACCTGATGCGCTCTGGATTGATGCCGAGTGACTTTACATATCCTCCGAGTCCGCTGCGGCCTACCGAAGATGGCCAGGCGCGCTATCGCCTGCATTACACCGACGACTACTACAAGGACCGCATCGACCGCCCCGAGAGCAAGTACGTCGGCCCAAAAGGCAGGCCGGTGCCCATGCCGATCATCGATGTGGGCCGCAAGACCCCGGGCGCCGAGAACTTCGGAGTGGCTGCGGTGGAGGGCTATAAGAAGGCGCAACTGTTCTCGATGACAACGGGCATTGCGGCCGCAGCGCTCGATAGCTGCTGGGGATTCGGTGTATCGACCGGCGACGATGAAGTGAGGCAGATCAGGAATGAACTGCTTGAGCACCTTGATCCGAAGAAATATCACATCGTCCTAATCGATGGTGACTGGCAGACCAACCCTGCCGTAGCAAAGGCAATCGCAACCTTTGCGCTGCTGATCGAAGAACTCGGCATGAATGCAGTCTTCCCCGACCTCGGCATCGGTGCTGATGGAAGGCGCAGGGGATACGACGATTGGTTCGTGCAGACGTATGGCACGAATCGCAGCGAGTGGCCGGATGAAAAGACAACGCTCAAGGCGCTGCTTGATTTGCCGAAAGTGCCAGTGTCGGAAATGGAAGTGGCACGCAAGCTTGCGTTGGGCACTTCGGCTCGCTTCAACAATTCCTATGTAGATTTTTCCGACCGTGGCAATGCGACGTTGTTCGTGAAGCTGATGGGGCGCGACAACCTGCGCTACATCACGGACAGCAAGCAGTGGGCCATCTGGGAACAGGGCCGCTGGCGCCTGTATGACGCGGAGCCGTTGGGGCCCGCCAATGAGGTCGCGCGGCACTACTATCGGCGCGCAGAGCAACTACAGCGCATCGCAGACACGGTTGCCGAAGATGGCGACCGGAAGGATAAGGCTGAGGCGCTGATGAAGCAGGCCCTGCAGACGCGCGCGTGGGCAAACAAGCAGTGCTCTTCTACTCACGGTCGGAAGACGATGCTCGAAGACGCGGCGGCGCGGCCTGATTTGCGTGTGCGCCTGGCCGACTTCGATGCCGACTCCAACATCTTGGCCGTGAGCAATGGCGTGGTCGATCTGCGCACCGGAGAACTGCGCGCCGAGCGGCAAGAAGACATGATCCTCAACCGTTGCGCCGTGCCCTACACGGAGGTCGAGCCAACCGGCGAAGGCGTCGACAGGGTGAAGATGTTCGTTCGGCAGATCACTGGCTCTGCCCACGGCGTGCTCGATGCGGCGAATCTGAGTTGGCTCCAGCGGCGTCTCGGCGCGTCGCTGCGCGGGATGAACTCGCTCGATGCGTTGGAGATTTGGCACGGCTCCGGCGCGAACGGTAAGAGCGTGCTTGCGACGCTGGTGGAAACGGCGTTGGGCGACTACGCGATCACGATCCCTGCCGGGGTGGTGTTGTCGACCAACCGCGACCGCGACCCGGAGGCGCCTTCGCCGTACCTGATGCTGGCTATCAACAAGCGAATCATCTTTATGTCGGAGGCGAAGGACACGGCCTATCTGAACGAGCAGATGGTGAAGCAGATTTGCGGCGGTGATCGAATCAATGCTCGCGGTATGTACCAGGGCGGCGGGGCCTACAACGTGACCTTCTCGCCGATCCTTCTCGTGAACGACATGCCGAACGTCGCCCAGGGCGACACCGCCTTTTGGGATCGCATCGGCACGTTCGAATTTCGGTTGCGATGGAGGCGCCCGAATCGAACGACGTGGGAGCCCGAGGAAATGGATTTGCCCGTAGGCGATCTCTGGTTGCGGGATGAAGCGAAGAAAGACCCGAAGGCGCTGGCTTGGATCCTTTGGTGGATGGTCCAGGGCGGCAAGGAATGGGAAGCGGCGGGGAAGGTGTTGGGATCACCGCCTAAGCACATTGCCGCTGACGTCCAAGGCTACAAGGACGCGCAGGACAGGCTCGGTCACTGGATGGCGGACGAAGGGTGGATTTGGGATGCGGAGTCCCGCACGCGCTCTGCGGAGGTCTATCGAAGTTATTCGGAATGGACGCTTGCGCAGGGTGGAAAGCCAGAGAAGGACAGCGTGTTTTCTACGCGCCTCATCAAGTACGCGAAGGGAAAGCTGGCGACGGGCAAGACCACCGGCGGGAAGGGGGCGTTGGTCGGGATTCGGAGGGCGATGGACTATGAAAACAGGCCGAAGTACTGAAATCGCAGCGTCGGCGCCGGAAAGAGGGGGGGCGAGGGGGGTAGAGGGGGCTTTTCCGGAAAGTGTCTAAGAAAGACCCCTCTCCCTCTAAAAGCGGACTCAACAAGGAGAAGGCACCCCCCTCTACCCCCCTCTCGCCCCCCTCTCAGGTGTGGGTGAGGTGCCCTTCAGAAATCGGAGCAGCCAATGACATTGAAGTGGACGATTGAAGACATGAACGCGGGCCTGTGCGATCTTGAGGACCTCGGCAAGCCAAAACCCCAAGCAGAGCCCCAGGTGTTGCCCTCCATCGAGGTGGGTGACAGGACGCTGCGCGAGCGGTTGCGCGATGACGCCTTGCGGGCCTACGCCGAGTTGGGCGGTGTCGAGTACCTCAAGAAGAAGCCCGAACTGCTCGACAAGATTCTGGCGAAGTCGGCGATGCCTGACCCGGCGGTGACGAACATCAATGTGGCGCCGCCGCAATGGATCATTGACCTCAGCGAGCGGCGCCTCTCCTATAAGCACTCCCAGCAGATCGCAGACGACATTCAGGTGAAGGGCCTATCCGCGCCCGCCTCGAACGACGAGAACGATTCATGACGCGCCCGGCCTGCCAGCGGCTTGCAGAAACGGCGAACGCGCCGCGCCCGTACTCGGGGAAGGGTTCGGCGGAAAACGCCTCTACGCGCGTTCTACGAGGTCCAACCTCTCGGCTCTAGGTCATCGCCTAGCCACCCGTTGCTAAGTCATTGAGCGGCAACGATGACGGCGTAACGGCGAGGATTAACGTGTGCGCCGGGCGGCTGGCGTCGTAGCCAATCGGCTGCGTTGAAGGAGGCGCGAGGCGTAGCGACGGCAGCGCTGGGCCCCTCCATGCCTGATCGGCAAGGTTAAGCCAGTCCAGGCATCTTGCTGTGCGCGTCACATGGGGGCGTGAGGCGGCTGGTGGGGTGGGGTGGTGTCATGTGTTGGGCCTCCACCGCAAGCTGGCAGCCGAAATGGCAATTCAACGCGGCGGCGTGATCTCCACTTTGGTATAGGGAATTGAGAGAACGTCGTAGTGCGTATTGCCGTGACCGTCTCGGAAAATCAAGCGGCTGCCATCGCCGCCTTGGAAAATATATTCCTTAGTCATGCCATGCAAGTCGGATACGCGAATCGTCGCACCGAGTTGAATCGTGATCTTGGTTTCAATTGTCATTTCGTCTTTCAGTTATTCCACTAAGACTTTAATTTTTGTCGTACAAAATTTCCCATCTTCATCGTTCCAGTTGTACTGGATCGCTTGGGGCCCCCGAAGGCCGTACCAGTTCGTCGCCAGAATGTCGAAGCTGCTACCAGATCGAAGCTCGGCCACCGGAGTGATATGGCCTATGTCTTGGTCCTCCAATAGTGCGCCAATCCCCTCGACCTGCTCGCAGCCCACAGTTACTGCAAAGGCTGTTCCTTTGCCAATGTTCGTGGTGCGCACGGTCCAACTGAGCGGGCCTTTTACCAACTCTGCGTGCAGAGTGACAACCTTGCGCTCCGCTGCCTCCCGCTCCTTCTCGGCTAGTTGCACTTTGTTCAATTTGTGCTGCGTGCGCGCGTAGAAGAGAGTGAATCCGCCGCTGACAAGCGAAATTATGAGCGAAGCGAATGCGAGATAGTCGCTGAGCATTTATTGCTTGCGCTCAGTTGGTTGCCGGAGCTGCTTCCGTTTTTTCACCAGTCACTGTTGGATTGGATAAATCAGGGAGCGGGTGGCCATCCCGAACCTTTTGCAGCAAGTCCACGGCAGCTTGGGAATAACGGCGAATTACCGCCTTGGCGCCGTTTGGAATCTTCACGTGATAATTATTATCACTCTCCCGCATGTCATACCCCGTCGTTTCCTTTAGCTTGTTTATCAATTGGTACATATAGTTCCAATCTTCATAACCAAGCTTCTTCGCTGCTTGGGTCGGAGAGAATGGGTACATGATGTTCATCAATGCTGGGTCCGCCATTGCGGCAATGCCGAAAACTTTCGCAAAGTCCTCTGGATGTTCGAGGGCGTGATGGAGCATCTCAAAATTGATCTGGACTACATTCTTTGCGGCATCTTTGCGCACCATGTCGACCACTCGATGGCTAATTGCTCTCAGTAGTTTGACGTTTACCTTTTCCAATGGGGCTTCGCTTTTGAATGCTTTGAAAACCCATTCAAATGAGTTTGCTGTGATGCTCTTGATTCTGGCTGATTTGCCTTCTCCTAGGTCGACAACCGTGTCCCGAGCGGGATAGCTCTTCTCATTGGTATTTTCGTCGTACTGCAGAATGTATATGTTATCAATCAATCCTTGTCCATCTGGGAGCATGTGATCGATTTCTTGGAGAATGGCTTTAATGTTTGGGTCGCCTGCTGCGTATCCGATAAACAGAAGTGGGTGTTCAACAAAGTACGCAAATAGCTTGGCGCTTAGGTATTTTTTATCGTTCGCAAACTTGGAATAATCCTCGTTTGTGAGGACTAGTGATGCCGGATCGGATACGCAGCCATGGATCTTGAAAATCTCCCCAATTGACATGTACGAATGCCGAATGACTTGTTGCCCTATGATGGCGCTGTACTCTGGAAATATAGGTTCCAGCAGCCTATCGTAGTTTGTGGTTATGACGGCATGCGGATTTATGTCCTTCAGAGCTTTAATTTCTTCGTCTAGGGCTGCCATTCCAAATGAACCATTTTCATCAGGCCCAAGTCCCTCAAGCCGCTTGGATACGGCAAATTTCATGAAAATATCTTCGTGAACCTTAGGGCTAAAAAATTCGGCTGGGAAGAATTTTTTGCCCTCGCCCCAAGCCCATTCTTTGAATGCCTTTGAATAGATGGAGCCAATTTCTGGAAGGGTGCGGTCCGATTGGAGATAATAGGCTACATCGTGCTTTATCTCTGGACAGTATCCCTTCAGTTCGCCGAGTAGGGCCTCCCAATTCGGCGCTCCACAATACCGTTTTGAAAATCCTGAGCCAATAAAAAGAATGGGCTGGCAAGATTTCTCTTTGATGGTTTTTGCCGCGTCGGCGGCTACTTCTGCTTGGTATTGAGCGTAGTCTGGCACGAGTACTCCAAATAGGTATTAAACCTAATTCCCCATAAGTCTTTATTCGTTTACCGCGCCGCGAAGGAATAGGAGAATAGGAAATCCTAATTCGCGCTGACAAATGGTAACCGATTATGGTTTATAAGACTGGAATTGCGTTTGCGGGAAGCGAAAAACTCCCCAATATTGAGGAGAACGACGTGGGGCCAATCGGCAACCGCGTCGGCGAGCGTGACCCGCGCGGCATGTATGGGGAGCACCAGTCGGAGCCCACGAACATCCTCGGCGAGCGGGCCAAAGACACGCGCCTGCGGCCGGAAGATGGCGGCGGCGCAGGGCAAGTCCCCGCAAATCAGCTGCCCAATCGCGCCAGCTTTGAGCTGCCAGCCGACCGCCGATATGTAGAGCGCGGCCCGTTCGGCGTGCTGGCGCCGGGCCAGGTGCCGGACAGAAATCTCATCCTCGGTGAAAACACCATGGGCCACCACCTGGGCTCTGATCGGCGCCCAGGAGCGGGTTTGATGGACCATGAGGCCGAGCGCGCACTGGGCCTTGGCGCCTACGTGGCCCCGATGCATCCCCCAGAGAAGGTGCGGCGCGAGCGTTTCGACAACATGCTCGTTGCTTATGACCAGTTTGCCCGCAGCATCGAGGCCAACCTATTGGAGTTGCGCGCCCTCGATCCCGGGCGGTTTGACACCCAATACGCGCACTTGTTCAAGGTGAACCTGCCGCGTTCCGTTCCCGATCCGACTCTGCAGCCCGGATTCACAACGGTGGAGGCAGCAATCCAGGCCAAGCACAGCCGAAGCCCGGCGCACGGCTTCAGGGCGCTGACTCCAGAAGAGGTGGAGCAGCACCGCGAGGCGGCTCGCAAGCCGCTCGAATTCAAGTACGTCTCACCTTACTCGCGCGAAGCGCTGGATCGCGCCGCAGGTCGCGCGCCGCGAAATGAATCGGCCCCGAAGCCGTGGAAGGACAGCAAGTGACCAAGCTCACCGAGAACTTCCTTTCCGACGACGAAATGCGCTTGCTCAGCCGTCCCGGCGTGCTGTTCCGGCTCAAGGCGGGCGCGATGCAGGGGCAGTTGTCAGCAGCCGACTTTGCACACCTCCAACGTGAACTCGGGCAGTTCCGCAGGGCAGAAGACGGCGACCGCGCCCGTCCTGATCTGTACAGCCCCGAGCAGAACCCTCCCAGCGTGGCGAATCAGCATGGCTTGCCGGACCCCTTCATGGCCCGGGAAACCCATCGGCCCGATCGTGTCGCAAACCCAGAGGTGATGGGCTACCTGCGGAACATCAATCAGCGCCTGGAGGACGAGCAGGTCACCGAAGGGCTACAGGCCCGCATGGGCACCGATGCCGATCAGCCGTTGGCCCCGCTCACGTTGCGCGACCAGATTGCCGCCGCTGCGAATCTGCATAGCGACGAATGAAGGGACAAGCGATGAACTACCAAGACATTGATGCCATGGTCGGAGCAAATCCGGGGTATGGAAATGAGTCGCTGCTGCGCCAACAAGCCCGCCTGCGCGACCGAGAGGCCGACTTGAAAGAGCAAATGCGGATCGCGCGGGAGCAGGGCGCGCCGCGCGGGCAAATGGTTGGCTCCGGACAGTTCCAGCACTTCGTAGCTCCGCACTGGACGCAGCAGCTTTCGCCGCTGGCTGCGCAGATCGCCATTCAGGCGCAGAAGCGCGCCCTGGAAAGGGATGAGACGGGCTACGACGAGATTGAGATGGCAGACGTGCGCAAGCACATGGCCTCTATGCCGCCGGAGGACGCGCCGCAGGCCGCCAAGCTCCAATGGGCCGAGAAGGGCAGCCAAATTCCCGCGCTGCGTTCGATCATGTCGGACTACGCCAAAGACCAGTTGGTCAACGCCCCCGAGCGTCAAGCCCAGCGCGACGCAAGGAAGGAACTTGCCTCCCAGGCGCAATCCGAGAAGGCCGCTGCCCAGGCGCGCGAACTGGAATACCGCCGCGAGCGGGATGCGCAGAACGATCAATTGCGCCGTGACCTCGCACGCGACTCCAATGACTTGCGCGCCACGCTGGCTCATGCTGTCCGCGCCGCGAGTGGGGACAGGGCAAGCAACTACCAAATCGTTCAGGACGCCCAGGGCAATGCCAGCCGCGTCAACAAATTAACTGGCGAAGTGACGCCGCTCGGCAGCATTGGTCGGCAGGACTCCGCCATCACGAAGAAGGAGCAGGAGGCCGCCACTTCGCAGGGCCACGCCCAAGACGCGCTGAATGACATTTCCGAAGCCAAGAAGCTGCTGCCGAAGGCGACCGGCTCCGGCATCGGCTCGATGGTGGATTCGCTGTATCGCGGCGTGGGCAGCACCAATGAAGGAATGAAGGCCAACCGCCAACTCAAAGTGATTTCAGGGCGGCTCACCGCCAGCGTGCCGCGTTTCGAGGGGCCGCAATCCGACAAGGATGTGCAGGCCTACAAGGAGCAAGCCGCCGACATTGGCAATGAAAGCTTGACCACTGCCGAGCGTCTGGATGCGCTCAAGCAGGTCGAGCTTATGCATCGTCGCGTCATCCAGAACGCGCCGCGTGCCAAAGCCGCTGCCACCGGAAAGTCCGCCCCTTCGATCCGCGAGGCGGTTGAGGCTGCGGCCAAAGAAAAGAGCGTGGATGAGCTCTTGAACAAGTACAAGTGAGAAGCGCATGGCTACGCTCGAACAACTTGAACGCGGGCTAATCGCTGCGGACGCGGCAGGCAATGTAGAAGATGCGCGCACCTTCGCTGCGGCCATTCGGGCTGCCCGCGCTGCTGCTTCGCCAGAGCCCGAGGCCACACCCGACCCTGCCGAGGGCATGTCTACCGCCGAGAAGGTGCTGACAGGCATCGGCGGCGGACTGGCGAAGATGCGGGACACCATGTTTCCTCCCGCTTCACCAGTCGATGCAATGCTGATGCGCCCTTCGGACAACGGCAGGGCCCGCAGGGCCGATCTTGCGACCTATGAGGCGAACAAGGCTGGCCTGGGCACCGCTGGCGCCATCGGCGAGGCAGTCCCTGAGATCGTTGCGAGCGCTGTCCCCATTTCGCGCGCCGGGACGTTGATCGGCAGGGCACCTGTACTGGTCAAGACATTGGGCCGGTTCGCGCCCGCTGCCGGTGATGTTGCTGCGAACGCGGGCTATGCGGCGGCTACCGCTGACGGCGACAGAGCGACCGCTGCGCTCGCTGGAGGCGCTGGCGCGGCTGGTGGACGTGTCCTTGTGCGCGCGCTCGGCGGGGTTCGACCGCTGGTTTCCAAGGACGCCCGCACTCTGCTCGATGCTGGCGTCACGCCGACCCCGGGTCAGTTGTTCGGCGATGGCGCCGCCGGCCAAGTTCTTCGCGCGACCGAGGACAAGCTCATGTCGGCGCCCTTCGCCGGAGACATCATTCGCGGCGCCCGGGTTCGCGCCATGGATCAGTACGGCAATGCTGAAATCAATGCGGCACTGCGTCCTCTGGGGCTGACCGTGCGCGGCGCAGGCGAGGATGCGGTGGCAACGGCCCAGCGCCTCGTTTCGGACGCCTATGACCGTGTACTTCCGCAGGTGTTCGTCAACCCGCACCGAGCGGCCCAAGCATTGGAACAGGTTGCGAGCACCATCAAGCACATTCCATTGCTCAGCGTCGAGCAAGAGGGCAAGCTGCTTCACTACATCGGCCAGAAGGTGCAGCCCGCGATCATGGAGGCGCAGGCCAAAGGGCAGCCCATCGATGGACGAATCGCGAAGCAGATCGATACCCAGATCGGGCACTATGCGCGTGAGTTCAGCGCCGCCCTCGATCCTGCGCAACGCCCCCTGGGTGACGCCTTCTACGAACTGCAATCAGCCCTACGGGGTGCATTGGAGGGGGTGTCGCCGGAGGCTACGAATGCACTTGCTGCGACGAATGCCGCGTATCGCAACCTACTTCCGGTCGTGAAGGCGTCGGATCGGGCCATGGCGCAAGGCGGGCGGTTCACTCCGAACCAACTCAATCGGGCAAGCGGCCAGTATGGGCAGGAGGGTAGTGACCTGAACCAAGCCGCGAGGCGCGTCCTGCCGCCCACGATCCCGAATAGCGGCACCGCAGATCGCCTAGGCATCGCGGCTGCCGTCACCTCTCCGGTCAAGACCGCAATTGCGACGGGTGTTGCTGCGACCTTGTATTCCCGCCCGGGTATGGCGCTGCTCATCAACGGCCTGCGGCCCCAGCTATCACCTCGGGCTTTTGCCTATCTGCATTCGCTCGCGCCGCAGGAAGCAATGAAGTTCATCGAGAAGCTGGCCGCGGTGCAGCCCCAGATCGGCATTTCGGCCAATCAACTCATCGCGCAGATGGGGCGCGGGTTGGCGACGCAACAACGGGAGGCACCTTGACACCTGCCGAGCGGGAAGCGCGCACGCGATGGATGGTGACCGAGGCCGAACGGTTGGTTACGGAGCGGCGCAAGCTCCAGCGTCCGGTGCGGGCGGTCACGATGACCAATCAGTTCTACGACCCGTCTCATCTCAAGGTCGATCCGCAGGAGCATTTGAAAGATCAGATGGCGGGCCAAGTGATCGAAGCGCTGGCGCGCCGGGACAGGGAGAACCGATGAGAGAGCACACCACCTATCTCGGTGCTGTCGCAGCCGAAGCATTGATGCCTTCAGCGCTGTTCCTGTCAAAAATCCCCGCGCTCGCGGCTTACTACCCGCGACTTTCGCCTTAGAACCCCCTATGGAAGACGCAAAGGGCAGCCTAAACCCGAGCGCGCCCGTCGCGGCGGCGAAGGCCGAGCCCGATTCATGCTCCGTGCAAACTTGCAGCGGCTTGCCAGCGGGGCGCGGCGTCGATCCCGGTACGCGGGTAGCGGGGCGCCCCTTCGGCGCGTTTACGGGGCTGGAACTCCCGAAGGCGTTCCGGTCGCACGCTGATGCGAAGGAATCAACGGCTGTTGTTGAAGCCGGCAGTCCTGGCCCTGAACTTCCGCCGATGCGCCCCGGCCTGCCCTACACGGACATTGGCGCCTGCCAAGAACTGATGCTCGCCATCGTTGCGCAGGGGCTGGCCGATGACGATCTGGACTATGTCCTGAGTCCAACCTTCATCCATCACTTGCTCTACGTGGGGCTCGATCCCGACGTGGCCCTCAAGGTCAAGATCATGTACTTGCGGGGGGAGATTGACCCGACGCAGGTGAAGACGGCGCTGTATTGCCAGTAGGCTATTTGCGATCAAAATTCAATGTAAAGCGACCTATTCGCACAAGCGCCTCGTCGTCATTCACGATGTCTGAATACGCAGTCTCTGTCCAGTAGAAGCGGCCAGTCTTCTTCATCAAATGGATGAGGCTAATGCCGCTGAAGTAGACAGGATTTTGAAGGATGAGGATGTATTGATCGTCCTTGACGAGGTGGAGCTCAATAGAGTTCTTGCTTCCTGGGTTCACTCCAAACCATTTGCCGCTGATTTCCCTGAGTTCAGTGATCGGTTGATCTGATCTCTCGCAGGGGAAGTTGCGCTTTGGCGCCTGATACATGCATTCTTGATCGAAGACTAGGCGATAGTCGAACGCAAAGGCGGGCTGAATCAAAAACAATGTCAGCCAGATCAAGCTCTTCATATGGTCTCCTCCTGGGCAAGTCACCCCAATGCTCTTTTTATACCTGCGCGCACTGCCTCCCGCTCCATGAAGGCGTAGTGCTTCGCAGTGATGGCGGGATCGCGATGACCGAGGGCGGCGGCGACGAGAGCCATGGATTCCCCGGCGCTCAGCAATTGCGAGCCGAAGGTGCGCCGCAAGTCGTGAAGCGTGGCATGTTTCTTTAGCTTGGCTATTTCCCGCACTCGCGCCCAGGCAAAGGACGGTTCGACCAGGTGGCCGGTTTGGGAAGCCTTGGGCGAGGGGAACACCCAGTCCGATTCCGGGTGCCGTTTCCGCTGCTCTTGGAATAGGGCGACAGCATCGGGGATTAGTTGGATATGCATGGCGTGACCGCTCTTGCTTTCTTCCGCAGGGATGACCCACTCGGCTGCTTCGAGGTCGATGTCCTTCCAGTTGGCCGCGCAGAGGTTGCCCCACCGAACGCCGGTAAGCATCAGCAGCCGGAAGAACGGCCGCACGTAGGGCATGAGCTCCGGCGAATTGAGTGCTTCTAGCACGCGGCCCAACTCGTCGGCGGATAGCACGCGTGTCCGGGCGGGTGACTCCACCAGATCAATTGCCTTGCCTATGTTTTCGCCTTTGTACTTCGCCTTCTTTATCGCGTGCGCGTAGACGGCGCGAATCGCCTTGAGTGCCCGTGTAGCCGCACCTTGGCCACGAGTTGAGACTATCTCCGCCTGGCGCTTCTCCAGCATTTCCTGGGTGATCGCGGACAACGGCTTCTTGAGCCAGTCGCTGTAGTCCACGCCTCCCTTCTTTCTGGTGAAGATTTCTTCGGCCCACTTGGCCTGCTTCTTTTTCTCGGTCTTCAGCTTGTCGGTGTAGCTGGTCAGCGCGTCCTTCAAGGTGATCGACTTCTCCGGTTTGGCGCTTTCGCCACTCTTGAGTCGGTCGTAGGCACTCCTGGCGGCGGCGCGGGCCGCGTCCACGGTCATTTCTCCCGGGCCGGCCAGCCCGATGGATCGCCGAACCGCGTAGCCTTTTTCGGCGATCCACTTGTATATGCCCCATGACCGACTTCCTGATTCGGAAACATAGAGGCGCAGGTACTTCACTTCGTCATCGACATATTCCCCAGGTGCCGCGTCTGCCACTCGGCGCTCAGTGAAGTGAAGCTTCATCGCCTTCTTTGTGCGGGAATGGTCCATGGTCACGCCTTCTTCGCTGCGCGGCGGCGGGTCGGGCGCTTGGGTTCGATCTGGTTCATGACCGTTTCGTAGGCATCAGTGGTAACGGCTAGTGCCTGCCGTGCGGCGGTGAGTTCGCCGGGGCCGGCCACCTTGACGTAATACAGCTGCTCGTCCTGCTTGAAGTAGATGTAGTGGCTCCCGCCGCCGCTGGTCGTCCATGCCGGCGCCTTCGCGCCGTTGACGGTCGCCTCGAACTGATTGGTGCGCGGTGCGGCCGTGTACTTGGTCGCGGCGAGGCCGCTGAGCCGAGTGGAGGAGGGGGCTCCGATAGTGAGGTTAAAAGTGATCATAGCTAGGAAACTCGCTAGGTAGAGGGTTAAAGGACGGAAAGCTACGGAATTCCGTAGTGACCCGATATTCCCTCTGAAAACCTTGTGAAGTCGAGTGTGGAACTAGCTAGGGAAAGAGACGGAAAAGCCTACGCGACGTTCCAATTGGTAATGCCGTAGACAGTGGTGGTGCTCATGGGCCCGAATCATGCCGCCGCCCGCGCCCTGCGACAATCGAAGACTCCATGCAAACCCTAAGCGATTGGCTCGCGCACGCCGAGCAACAGCATCCCAAGACCATCGAGCTCGGCCTGGAGCGCGTGCGCCAGGTGGCGCAGCGCATGGGCCTGGCCTTTTCCTGCCCGGTCATCACCGTGGCCGGCACCAACGGCAAGGGCTCGACCTGCGCGATGCTCGAATCCATCCTGATGAATGCCGGCTACCGCACCGGCGTCTACAGCTCGCCGCACCTGGTGCACTTCGAGGAGCGCCTGCGGCTGCAGGGCCAGCCGGTGCAAGAGCAGGTGCTGGTGCCGCACTTCGAGGCCGTGGAGGCCGCGCGCGGCGATGTGCCGTTGACATATTTCGAATTCACCACCCTGGCCATCCTGCAATGCATGGCGGCCCAGAAGCTGGATGCGGCCATTCTCGAGGTGGGCCTGGGCGGGCGGCTGGACGCGGTGAACATCATCGATGCCGACTGCGCCATCATCACCAGCATCGACCTGGACCACATGGACTTCCTGGGGCCAGACCGCGAATCGATCGGCTACGAAAAGGCCGGCATCATGCGCACCGGCCGCCCCGTCATCGTGAGCGACCCGGTGCCGCCGGCGAGCGTGCTGGCCCGGGCCAAGGAGATCGGCGCCGAACTCTGGCAGTTCGGGCAGGACTTCAACGTGGCGGGCGACAAGCAGCAATGGGGCTGGGCAGGGCGCGGGCGGCGCTACAGCGGCCTGGCTTATCCGGCGCTGCGCGGCGCCAACCAGCTGATCAACGCGGCCGGGGTGCTGGCGGCGCTCGAAGCGCTGCGCCAGAAGCTGCCCATCACCGCGCAGGCGGTGCGCGTGGGCCTGGCCATGGTCGAGCTGCCGGGGCGCTTCCAGATCGTTCCGGGCCAGCCCACGCTGGTGCTGGACGTGGCGCACAACGCGCATGCGGTTGCCGCACTGGCCGAGAACCTGGACGCCATGGGCTTCTATCCCAACACGCACGGGGTATTCGGCGTGATGGCAGACAAGGACCTGGCGCCCATCCTCTCGCGCATCGGCCCGATGATCGACCGCTGGTACTTCTGCGACCTGCCCACGCCGCGCGCGGCCGGTGCCGCCGACTTGGCCGCCCGCTGGCGCGAGCAGAACACCCGCACGGACGCCACCGAAAGTACCCATCCGTCACCCCAGGCCGCATTGGATGCCGCCGTCGCCGCCGCAGGCCCGGCTGATAGAATCGTCGTCTTCGGATCGTTCTTCACGGTGGGTGGCGTGCTGGAGCACGGAACGCCCCGTCTGCAAGCAAAACACCTGCTGCCGGACGCCTGACCCGTAGAGCCGGGCCGATCGCCAGGGCCCCTCGGTCGGGGCCTTGGATGGGCCTTGATTTTTGGCCCTCGGCTCCACATCTCGCTACCTTCAGGATCGACGTTCAAGATGGCGTTTTTCAAGTTCCGCTCGGCAGGCCAACAGGGCAACGAAACACGCAACGCCGCAGGTGCGGCAGCCCCAGCGGAAAGCGTGGAGTCGATGCGGCGCCGCGCGCGCCACCGTCTGGTTGGCGCAGCAGTGCTGGTGCTGGTGGGTGTTGTCGGTTTCCCGCTGCTGTTCGACACGCAGCCGCGCCCCGTGCCCGGCGACATTCCCATCGAAATTCCGGACCGCGCCAAGAGCAAGCCGCTGGCGGTGCCTGCGGCGCCCGCACCTGAGGCCAAGCCCGAAGCGGCCCCCAAGCCCGAGCGCAGCGCCCGCGCGGCCGATTCCGCCGGCGACCACGTGATCACCGAGCGAGCCGACGGCACCGAAATCACCGCGCAGGCGCCGGCCAGCCCGTCGCCGAAGGTCGAAGCCAAACCCGAGCCAAAGCCTGAGCCCAAGGTGGAAGCCAAGCCAGAGGCCAAGCCCGAGGCCAAGCCGGAACGCAAATCCGAGCCAAAGCCAGAACCCAAGCCCGAAGCAAAGGCTGAACCCAAGACCCCGGCAAAAAATGCCGCCACCGATGACGGCGCGCGCGCTCGTGCGCTGCTCGACGGCAATGGCGCAGCGCCGGCCGCGTCCGACAGCGGTCGCTTCGTGGTGCAGGTGGGCGCGTTTGCCGACGCAGGCAAGGCGCGCGAAGTGCGCCAAAAGCTGGAAAAGGCCGGACTCAAGACTTACACCAACGTGGCCAAGACATCGGAAGGCGAGCGCACGCGTGTGCGCGTGGGCCCCTTTGCCTCGCGCGCCGATGCCGACAAGGCCGCGGGCAAGGTCAAGGAACTGGCATTGCCCGCCGCCGTCCTCACGCTGTAGCGGGTTCCCCTGGTCGTGGCCCCGCTGGATTGGATTGCTGTTGCCGTGCTCGGGGTCTCGATGCTCATCGGTATCTGGCGCGGCCTGTTGTTCGAGGTGATCACGCTCATGGGTTGGGTCGCGGCATTCGCGTTGGCGCAGTGGTTTGCCACCCCGGTGGCGGCCTGGTTGCCAGTGGGCGAGCCTGACGCGGCCTGGCGCTATCCGGCGGCCTTCGTCCTGATCTTCATCGCCGTGGCATTCGGCGTCGGCCTGCTGGCCAGCCTGATCCGCGCCCTGGTCAAGGCTGCCGGTCTGCGGCCGGTGGACCGCACGCTGGGCGCCGTATTCGGCCTGGCGCGCGGCGCGCTCACCCTGCTGGTGGCGGCCGTGGTGGTCCATCTTTTTTCGATGAGCGAGAACGAATGGTGGCGTGGTTCTCACAGCGCCGCCCTCATGGATATGACATTGCAGAGCGCCAAGCCCGCGCTGCCCGAGAAACTGGCAAGCTTCTTGCCCTAAAAGGAACGCCTCATGTGTGGAATCGTCGGTGTTGTCAGCAACGCCCCCGTGAATCAATTGCTCTATGACGCGCTGCTGCTCCTGCAGCACCGGGGCCAGGATGCCGCGGGCATCGTCACCCTGCAGGACCGCAAGTTCTTCATGCACAAGGCCAAGGGCATGGTGCGCGACGTGTTCCGCACGCGCAACATGCGGGCGCTGCCGGGCAATATCGGCCTGGGCCAGGTGCGCTACCCCACGGCGGGCAACGCCTACAGCGAAGAAGAGGCCCAGCCGTTCTATGTGAACGCACCCTTCGGCCTGGTGCTGGTGCACAACGGCAACCTGACCAACGCGCATGCGTTGCGTGCCGAGCTGTTCTCCACCGACCACCGCCACACCAACACCGAGAGCGATTCCGAAGTGCTGCTCAACGTGCTGGCGCACGAGCTGGAGCGCTCCACGCGCGGCGTGCCCCTGCATCCCAATGAAGTGTTCTCGGCCGTGCGCGAGGTGCACAAGCGCATCCGCGGCTCGTACGCCGTCATTTCGCTCATCGCCGGCCATGGCCTGCTGGCATTTCGCGACCCCTACGGCATTCGCCCGCTGTGCATGGGCCGCAGCGCAGACGGCACCGTGATGCTGGCCAGCGAATCGGTGGCGCTGGAAGGCTCCGGCTTTGCGTTCGAGCGCAACATCGAGCCGGGCGAAGCCGTGTTCATCGACCTGCAGGGCCAGGTGCATTCGATGCAATGCGCCGAAGGCGCAACGCTCAACCCCTGCATCTTCGAGTTTGTCTACCTGGCGCGTCCCGACTCGACCATGGACGGCATCTCGGTCTACCAGGCTCGCCTGAACCTTGGCGAGACGCTGGCCAAGCGCGTGGTGTCCACCGTGCCGCCCAACGAGATCGACGTGATCATCCCGATTCCCGAGTCGAGCCGCCCGAGCGCCACGCAACTGGCGCACCTGCTGGGCATTCCGTACCGCGAAGGCTTCGTGAAGAACCGCTATGTGGGCCGCACCTTCATCATGCCGGGCCAGGGCGTGCGCAAGAAGTCGGTGCGCCAGAAGCTCAACGTGATCGGCAGCGAGTTCAAGGGCCGCAACGTGCTGCTGGTGGACGACTCCATCGTGCGCGGCACCACCAGCCGCGAGATCGTGCAGATGGCGCGCGACGCTGGCGCGCGCAAGGTCTACATGGCCAGCGCCGCACCGCCGGTGCGCTATCCCAACGTGTACGGCATCGACATGCCCACCAAGGGCGAGCTGGTGGCACACGGCCGCACGGTGGAGGAAATCCGCGAGCTCATCGGTTGCGACGCGCTCATCTACCAGGACGTGGAAGCCATGAAGCAGGCAGTGGCCAAGGCCGCGGGCCCCACCGGCACGCAACGCAAGCTCAGCGGATTCGATGCCTCGTGCTTCGACGGTGTGTACGTTACCGGCGACATCGACACCGACGCCATCTCCCGCATGAACAACAACCGCCCGCGCATCGAGGAAACCGAAGAAGACACCTCGCGCCTGGCGTTGCCCAACCTGAGTGAAAGCTGAGATGACCGACAAGACCCTGCCCGAAGGCCTGCGACCCGAGACGCTGGCGGTGCGCACCTCCATTGAACGCAGCCAGTACGGCGAGAACTCCGAGGCGCTGTATCTCACCAGCGGTTTCGTGCAGCCCGATGCCGCCACCTCGGCCCAGCGCTTTGCCAGTGGCGAGGGCTACACCTACGCGCGCACGTCCAACCCGACCGTCACCGCCTTCGAAAAGCGCCTTGCCGCGCTGGAGGGCACCGAGGCTGCCATCGGCGCGGCCAGCGGCATGGGCGCGATCCTGATGATGATCATGGGTCTGCTCAAGGCGGGTGACCACGTCATCCTCTCGCGCTCCATGTTCGGCTCCACGCTGAACCTGTTCGGCAAGGAGTTCGGCAAGTTCGGCGTCGAGACCACCTTCGTCTCGCAGACCAACGTGGACGAATGGCGCGCTGCCGTGCGCCCCAACACCAAGCTGCTGTTTGCCGAGACGCCCACCAACCCGCTCACCGAGGTGTGCGACATCGCGGCCCTGGCCGAGATCGCACATGCGGCCGGCGCCTTGCTCGCGGTGGACAACGCTTTCGCCACGCCCATCCTGCAAAAGCCCACGCTGCTGGGTGCCGACCTGGTCATGCACTCGGGCACCAAGTACCTGGACGGGCAGGGCAGGGTGATGGCTGGCGCGCTGTGCGGCAGCCAGCAACTCATCACCGAGAAGTTTGCGCCCATCGTGCGCACGGCCGGCATGGTGCTGTCCCCGTTCAACGCCTGGGTCGTGCTCAAGGGCATGGAAACGCTGGGCGTGCGCGTGAAGGCGCAGTGCGAACGCGCATTGGCCATTGCACGCTGGCTCGAGGCCCAGCCGCAGGTGGCGCGGGTGTTCTATCCGGGCCTGCCCTCGCATCCGCAGCACGAGTTGGCCATGCGCCAGCAAAGCGGCCTGGGCGGCGGCGTGCTGTCGTTCGTGCTCAAGGGCGACAGCCTCGAGGCAGAGCGCGCCAAGGCATTCCACGTCATCGACAGCTGCCGCGTGCTCTCCATCGCCACCAACCTGGGCGACACCAAGACCATCATCAGCCACCCGGCCACCACGTCGCACGGCCGTCTTTCCGAAGAACAGCGGCAAGCCGCCGGCATCACCCAGGGAACGATCCGCCTCGCGGTGGGCCTGGAGCATCACGAAGACATCCAGGACGACCTGCTGCGCGGCCTGGCGACCCTGACCCAATGACGACAAACACCAAGACCCGTACCCGCTTCGCGCCTTCGCCGACGGGCTTCATTCACCTGGGCAACATCCGCTCGGCGCTGTACCCGTGGGCCTTTGCGCGCTCCACGGGCGGCGACTTCGTTCTTCGAATCGAGGACACGGACGTCGAGCGTTCGACGCAGGCGGCCGTCGACGTCATCCTCGAAGGCATGGCGTGGCTGGGGCTCGACCATGACGAAGGTCCGTTCTATCAGATGCAGCGCATGGATCGCTACAAGGAAGTGCTGGCGCAGATGCAGCAGCAAGGCCTGGTGTATCCCTGCTACATGAGCGTGGAAGAACTCGATGCGCTGCGCGAGAAGCAGATGGCCGCCAAGCTCAAGCCGCGCTACGACGGCACCTGGCGTCCCGAGCCCGGCAAGACCCTGCCGGCGGTGCCCGAAGGCGTGAAGCCCGTGCTGCGCTTTCGCAACCCGCAAGACGGTGCAGTGGCGTGGGACGACAAGGTCAAGGGCCGCGTCGAAGTCAGCAACGACGAACTCGACGACCTGGTGATCGCTCGACCCGACGGCACGCCCACCTACAACTTCTGCGTGGTGGTCGATGACATCGACATGAACATCACGCACGTGATCCGTGGCGACGACCACGTGAACAACACGCCGCGGCAGATCAATATCTTCCGCGCGCTGGGCAAGGAACCGCCGGTGTATGCGCACCTGCCAACGGTGCTCAACGAGCAGGGCGAGAAGATGAGCAAGCGCCACGGCGCCAAGCCCGTCACGCAGTATCGCGACGAGGGCTTCTTGCCCGACGCCATGGTGAACTACCTCGCGCGCCTGGGCTGGAGTCACGGTGACGACGAGATCTTCTCGCGTGCCCAGTTCATCGAGTGGTTCAACCTCGATCACCTCGGTCGCAGCGCCGCGCAGTTCGACGAGACCAAGTTGCGTTGGGTGAATGCGCAGCACTTGAAGGCCATGGCCGACGATGCACTCGCACCGCTGGTGGCAGAGCAATTGAACAAGCGCGGCATCACTGCCGATGAGCGCCTCAGTGCCATCTGCGGCTTGTTCAAGGACCGCTGCGACACGATCGTTGCGCTCGCAAATTGGGCTGCTGCGTACTACACCGATGTCACGCCATCAGAAGAAGATCGCGCACAACATATTTCTGATGCAGTGAGGCCGGCAATCGCCTCTTTAGCTGTTAAACTCTCTGCTGTTGCTTGGGACAAACCAGCAATCGCTTCGGCGATCAAGGAAGTCCTCTCGGAACATGGCTTGAAGATGCCCGCACTGGCGATGCCAGTGAGAGTATTGGTAATGGGTACACCCCAGACACCTTCACTCGACGCGGTGCTCGCAAACTTCTCTCGCGAAAAAATTATTGAGCGATTGAAAAGAGCGTGAAATTCGAGCTATAATCTGAGGCTCGACACCCAAGGGGGTATAGCTCAGCTGGGAGAGCGCTTGCATGGCATGCAAGAGGTCAGCGGTTCGATCCCGCTTACCTCCACCAAAGAAATTTGGGCCGGGCGTCGAGGAGTAATGAAGGTAGGTGCTGCCTAACCAGCAGCACGGTTCCTAAGGTTTTGACCCTATCGTCTAGAGGCCTAGGACATCACCCTTTCACGGTGAGTACCGGGGTTCGAATCCCCGTAGGGTCGCCAAGTTTTGTGGCACTTGGCTCAAGCACTGCAAGGTGCGAGAGCGAAAGTCACACCAACGCGGAGTGGTAGTTCAGTTGGTTAGAATACCGGCCTGTCACGCCGGGGGTCGCGGGTTCGAGTCCCGTCCACTCCGCCAGAACAAAAGCCTAAGTGGTTGATCCACTTAGGCTTTTTTATTTTTCGCGCTTGATCAGTCCATTTCTATTGCCGACTTATTGCCAACGTGGAGTTGGTTTGGCGCCTGTTTTTTGAGCATCTTGCGGTCCAGTCGGCAGCGCTGGTCAATCGTCAGGATCGTTGCTCGCGTCGATGCCCGTGCCCCTCTTCGCCGCACTTGCGACGGCCCTGCCCAGCCGGTTGCGTAGCGTGTTGAGAGTCTCATCTTCGCGCCTCACGAACATGGCGCGCGCAGTTGTGACCATCGGCGGCACGGGCGGTGCTCGCATTCGATCCGATCACGCTGGTGTGATCTCATCATGGTCGTTCATCAACATCATCTCGATGTTCTTCATGTGGACGTCAGCTCGCTGAGTGCGTTGATGCCTCGGCGGTGCGGCAGCAGTTCCTCGATTCGGCTGTTCGGTAGTTTTGATTGAGCACTTCAGCGCCGCAGCCAGGTCGCCTACCCAAGCCGCATCGCCCACAAGCCGGGGGCCACTGAACGATCAACTGCAGGAGCGACCTGGCTGCCGGCCGAGGTCAGCTCTAGCGGCACGAAGTGCAGCGCCGGTGGCGCCATCGAGGTGTGGCGGTGTCGTTGACTCGACATGCGGTCGCGGAGTGATCGGCGTGGCGCCGCCAAGCCCGTGCGTTTCAGTCTCTTGCTGACGAGCCATTTGCGAACCAGATTGACGTTGAGCAGGTGCGCGAGTGACACCGCCGCGACCGAGGCGACGATCCGCTCCTTGGCGCATCACGACATGGAGCGGACACGGCATGCGAATCGCTGCAGGTGTTCGGCCAATGCGGTATGGGGCTGAAGCAGATAGGTCGACACGATCGCCGGCGTGTCGGTGAGCGGCCGCACGGCGACGCCTCTGTGTTGGTAACCCGCCAGCCTCGCCGCGGGCGCGATGGTGATGCCATATCCTGCTGCAACGAGCGTCATCGCCATGTCGAAGGTGCTCACTGTCTGCTCGCGGGTCTGTGGCACATCCTTGAGTAGCCGATGCACGGTGCCACGCCATGTCTCTTCGGTGGTCGATCTCGCGCAGATGATTGGCTGCTTCAGTAACTCGCGGCGTGGCACTTCGCGGGAGATCAAGAGATGAGAGCGCTTGGCGACGGCGACGGCGAGCGTGTCGTACCACAGTGGTTCGCACACCCAGTCAGACCACTCCAAATCCGCGGGGGACAGCGCGAAATCGAAGCCGTCTCTCGTCGATTCACTTACAGGCGCTGCAGCAGCACATTCGACCAATGCAGCGACGGTTCCAGGCTCTTCGGCCCGCTGCAATGCCAGCACGTCTGCAAGCTGCGGAGGCACCCATTCGCCGAGCACGGCGACCCGGATTGCGGTGGCGGCATCGCTTGATGTCACGTCCGGTGTCCTCGCAGGGAGAAGTTCCTTGGCAGCGAAGGCATCAAGCGTGCGATCGCATTTGTGAGTTAAGTTTAACGTGGTTTATATGCGGGCAATGCTCGACGCTTTTGCCGATGCAGAAGCGCCCGATCCAGAGAGGCCGACCGACCGGTACGACCACCTACGAAGCAGAACCAGCCATCGCCTTTGGGGCCGCTGTTCGCGAAAAAAGGACCAGTGTGGGCGTCGCCCAGGAAACACTGGCTCACCTGGCCGGGATCGAGCGCTCGCACATGGGAAAGATCGAGCGCGGCGAGCATGTCCCCACGCTCCCCTTGATCCTCAAGATCGCTCGTGCGCTGAAATGCAGTTCCGCCCATCTGATAGCCCTGACCGAGGCCAAGCTGGCCGAGGCGGCGCCCTCCAAATCAGAGGACTGAAGCCGTCCGGCCCATGGCCGTTGACCTATCCCTGCGCGTTGTCGTTATTGGGTTCAGCGACGGGATTTTCGTCCTTTGCTATGTCGTTGGCGAGACGCAGGTAAGGGTTATCTGGCGGCATTTCGCCGAATAGCGCATCGGGCTGCGACAACAAATAGCCATGCAACCGCCGTGATTTGCGCGGCCCAGTGACTTCGCAGGTCCAGATATTCAAACCGCTGGCCTGCTTTCGGTGGCGGCCCAGCTTCTCGAAGCGCTTCTGCACCCACTGCCACGCCTCCAGATTTTCCTGGCGGGCGATGGCCGCCACCTGCGGATGCTCCTGCGTGTAACGTTGGAAGACGCCGGGGCTGACCAAGTACGCGGTGCCGGCGACGGTATGCACCAGGGCCTTGGCGTCGTTGATGATGAGCTTGCGGGTCTGCACACCCTGGGTCAGCCAGGCCATGAAGTTTTCGCCGGAGGGCTCGACACGGTGGCGCAACGTTTCCGCGAGTGGAGCTTGAAGCGATGCGGCTACCGTGTCGTGCTGATGCTCGTGCGGCACGCTCGGTGGAGGCTCGGCTGCGAGCGGAGTTGCCGAGGCGGCTGGCGGCATGTCCAGCAGCTCGAGCAACGTGCCAACGCCGTTATCCGTCGCTGCTGACGCGATGGGCGCCGTGCTGGGCGGTGCGGGCTCCGCGGGAGCGGCACCGGGCACTGGAACTTGCCGCGCTGGCTCTTCCTCGCTTTGTTCGATCTGCACGTGGCCTGCGAACGGTGCGGGCCGTTCGGCCGCCTCCCAGATCAGCGCGGGCGACAGCTTCAGGAACGTGAAGCTGTGCGACCAGCCGGCATCGCTCGCGACGGTGGCTTTCCAGATCGCCTTGCCGTCTGGCGTGGGCAAGGCGATGCCGTGGTCCTGCAGCACATTGAACACTGCCGTGTTGCTGGCGGGGATGCCGTCGATGCCTTGCTGCAGCAGATGTGCGCGCAGTTTGTCCGAGACGGTTTTGCTCACCAACCACAGTGCATCCTGGGTCAGCCAGCCGTCCGAGGCCTGGGGCTGGTTCAGCTTGAATTCCTCCCTGAGCAGGAAGCGCAGGCCATCGAGCAGCTTGCGCTGGAGTGCGTGCTTGGGCGCGGCCAGCGCCTTGCTGGGATCGCCGCCGAGTTCCTTGGCCACCGAGGCCTGGTCAGCCTGCACGACCAGCTCGCCGAGCATGCCGGCGTGCTCGTGCTGGCCGGCCAGCACGTACAGGAGCGAGGCCCAGAGGTCGGGGTATCCAGCGAGCCAGTCGAAAATGCCCGGATCGAGCATCCGGGCGTAGAGCAAGCCCGTAGCGGCGCTGTGCAGCCGGTACTCGCGCTCTTTCCTGTACCGAAAACGGTACGGCCGCCGCAGCGGGCCGTGCCAGGGATGCCAGACCATGCCGTCCGCGTACTCCACGTGCAGGTCGACGGCGACCTTGCCGACGTCGTGCAACAGCGCCGCATAGGCAGTGCCGGCCGTCCAGGCCTCAGCTTGTGCGGCTTGCGCCTCTGGAGTGGTGCCGGCGGGGAACAGGTGCGACTGCCGCAGCTTGAGGGCGTAGGCGACGATCTCCAGGCCATGGTCCAGCATGCCGCCCGGGTAGGCATGGTGATGCGATTCCGAGGCGGGGAACTGCTGGACCAGCTCGGCGTAGCGCTCCAGGGGCGCCAGGTACAGCGTGGCGAACTGGCGGCGCGACAGCGAGGTGCGCTGCCAGATGTGTTCCAGCAGTCGCTGCCGGCGCGGTGTCGCCAGCAGCGATGCGGCCGGCTCCGGCCGCATCAGCCCTTTGCCGGGATCGGCAAGAGGTGTGGGTGTCGGCGCTGCGCCAGAGGTGGGCGGCGGCCGTTTGCGTTGGAACAGCGAGAGCATGGCGAACCCCGGACGGTGGGCCGGTCGGGGGAGCCTTTTGGCCTTTTCGGATAGGGCCATTCCCCTTGGCCCCATTCCCTTGCCCCTTCCCCAGCCCTTTGGCCTTCTGAAGCCTTTGGATATAGGGCAACCAGGGCGGCCGAACCACAACCAATGCGGGCTTGGCCCAGGGCGCATTTGTGCGGGAAGGCTGGCTGTGCCGTACCTACGATGGAGCCGATCCATCCACCTTGATCCAGCACATGCGCATTCACATTGACATGGTAAGGAAATTTCCTTACCATCCGGGCATCGCCACTAGGAGTGCCGCCATGCCCGAAATCCACGAAGTCGCGACGCTGACCTCCAAGGGTCAGATCACGCTGCCCAAGTCCATCCGGCAGGCGCTGGGGGTAGACACTGGCGGCAAGGTGGCGTTCGACCTGCGCGGCGGCGAAGTCATCGTGACCCGCGTCGATGCCGAGCATGAGGACCCCGCCATCGCCGCGTTCCTGACCCTGCTGGCCAGCGACATCGAGGCAGGCCGGAACATCCGCGGCCTGCCGGAGGATCTGGCCCGCACGATGCTGGAACACGCAGGCCACAAGGTTATCCTGGGTGATGATTTCGATGAGGACGTGGAAATCTGATGCAGCAGCATGGCTGGACGCTGCTGTTCCACGACAACCTGATCGAGCAGTTGACGAAGCTGCGCGCGGCGGTGCTGCGCACCCAGGAGAACGACCCCGAGGGCTTCGCGTCCAACGCCAACGTCAAGTTCTTTCGGGCCTTGGTCCACCTGATACAGGACGTGGTGCCGGGCGATCCTGCGCGCGACGAATACCGACAGGGCAACACGATGGGGCCAGACTACCGCCACTGGCGGCGGGCCAAGCTCGGTCGGCGCTATCGGCTGTTTTTCCGGTACGACTCGAAGGCGAAGGTCATCGTGTACGCCTGGGTCAACGACGAGCAGACCTTGCGATCGGCGGGCAGCAAGTCCGACCCCTACGCGGTGTTCGAGAAGATGCTGGGACGCGGCAATCCGCCGGACGATTGGGCCGCGCTGGTGGCAGCGAGCAACGCCGACTGGCAGAACGAACACACAGGCTAGCGTGCTGCATGCGTTCGTGCTCGGCGTGATTAGATGTTGCACAGAATTTCCACCATGATTTGTAAATTCATGCAGGATTCAATCAAACGAGCAGAGCACAGGACGACCATGAGGTAGCTGCCATGAAGACCGCCGCACAGACCACCTTCGAACGCCTCGGCCGAGCGCTGGGCCGGGCTTGGCGAGCCTGTGCGCGTCTGGATCGACGGGCGCAGGGCTGGTTGCGTGCGCGGGATTTGGCGCCTGGCGCTGCTCGCGCAGCATCGTCGGTCGTCAAGCTCGCCGTGATCGGCGTCCTGCTCTACAGCGCGTTCTGGTTCGCGCTGCTGGTCGCAGTGCTCATAGCTGCTGCCTGGAGCATGCGCAACTCCCCGAATTGGAGCGCCAATGACGAGCAACCCGAATGGCGCGAGGGACACGGCGGGTTCGGCCTCTATGACAAAAACGAGTGGCGCCACGACATGGGCGATCCAGACAAGTAGCCGACGCGGCGACTACTTTCCTGATCCTTTGGCGGCCGAAATCGCTACGCGCGATCCGCTCCCCCCGGCCGCCTTCGCGTCGCCTGTGGCGACGGTGAGCGCGTTCAGCACATTACCCGCGCGCACGCCGACCCAGCCCAGCGCCGCCACCCAAAACCCAGGCAGCACGATGAACATCGTCGCCATCACGAAGTTCAGCAGCATGTCCCCAAAGGCGTTGTTCAGGCCGATCAGCGGATCGAAGTTGCTGTGCGGCCGGTTCGCTCCGAACCCCCAGCCATAGAGCGCGTCGAGAATCGTCGAGTCGAGCCAGCGCGCGAGCTGGAACCAGAAGTCCACGAAGAACAGCGCGAACTCCACGCAGCTCACCGCGACCAGGGCCTTCAGCTCGTAGGTGCCGAAAACCAGCACCAGCGGGATGCAGATGACCAGCGCCATCTTGAGCAGCGACACCACCATCGGCAGCGCCTGGCGCACCACGTCCATGGCCGGAAAAACGCCGAGCGAGCCCATCGTCATGCCGAGGTCGCCGGCGCCGCGCGTGACGATGTTGGGCAGCGTCTTTTCGATCTGCCCTCCGTAGTCGGTGTAGACCGAGCCCTGGTTCATTTTCTGTTGTCTTGGCGAGACCACGGCGCGGATCACCGAGTCGTTCGCCTCCGCCTGTGACAGGAAGCCCGCCCAGCGGCCCATGCGCGTCAGCAGATCGGGGTCGACCTGAGCCAGTAGGCGTGCGCGCAGGCCACTGTTGCCGTCGGACCACCATTGCCGGCACGTGGGATAGCCCCCGCCGCTGTCCACCTGAGCCAGCCCCGCATCGCGCGTCGCGTCATACGGCCAGGCCGTGCGGGGCGTGTTGGAGTGGTATGTGTCGTAGAAGCCCGTGTTGCCCATGAAGTAGCTCGACCCGATCCAGGTGACGTCGTTCATCTGCTCGTCGGAGAGCGTGGGCCGGTTCATGAACAACTTGGCACGCGACGGGCCGTAGCAGTCGTGCACAAAGTCGCCCACCTCCTGAGCCAGCACCGGGTCGTCGATGCGGGTGGCGTCCACGTCCATGCGCATCTGCCGCAGGTCGGTGCCGCAGGGAATCGCCGCCACCGCCCCGCCCGTGACCGCCTTCGAGATCGCGTGCATGAAGAACCACCACACCGGCACCAGCGCGTTCTGGTTGTTGAGCGTCGTGTAGGCATTGGACCAGCCCGTGTCGTTGGGTTGCGGGGCGCTGACCTGGCACTGCGCAGAGCGCGTCGTGTCGAAGCGGATCGTGCTGAGGTCGACCGGGATGAAGGGGATGCCGGCAAACAGGATCACGACGATCGCCACCCATACCCGGTTCTCGATGCGCATCGAGGACAGCACGCCCTTATTGCCCTCGTCGGCGCCTTCGGCGCGTGCGCGCAGCCACTCCTGCACGACGATCACCACGAAGGGCAGCGCAAACACGCCGCTGGCCACCAGGATGTTCCAGATGCCGTTGTTGACGATCCACCCGACAAGCGTCAGGTAATACTCCAGGTAGTCGGTCGTGTAGAGGGTCATGGCGTGCTCCTCGCCTTGTCGTTCAGCCGCTGCGCAGCAGTTGGCTGCCTTCGAGCAGCACAAGGGTGACGCCGGCCGCGATTTCGACACGCAGCAGGCGCTGGTGCGCCTCGGGCGACGGCTCGCGCTCGCGCAGGCGCCGACGCATCCACCACCAGCCGTAGGCCGTCGCCGCGTAGATCAGCAGCCGCCACACCAGGAAATGGGCCGAGTGCTGGCGCAGCCAGCGCTCCCAACCGTCGATGCTGCCGACGACGTGCAGGCCCACGACGTTCACGCCCGCCGCAATGCCGGCGACCGCCAGCACCCACAGCAGCGCGACGGCCATGCGCCGGTTGAACAACCAGGCGGGCCGCAGCCAGGTCCAGGCGCGCGCAGCCATCAGTTGTTCCTCGGCTTCTGCACTTCCTTGAGCCGGTCGCGCGTGGTGTCGCCCTCGAAGATGCCGCGCGAGCCGGCGGCGCGGGTGCCGTGCCGCTGCACGATCGCCATGGCCGAATTGCCGGCCAGCGTGCGCCGCAGCTCCAGCTCGGTCTTGAGGTTGTTGATCTCCTGCTCCAGCGCGGTGTTCTCCTGATCGACCGCCTTCACCGCCAGTTCGTTGGCGGCGACGTTCGGCTCCTTCTTGCCGGTCAGCAACGTGCGCTGCAACAGCAAGGCCTTCTCCAGCACGCTCGACAGCGCGGCCTCGGACGCCAGACGCTTGCCGAGCAGGTCTTGATCGGGCTCGTCGCGCAACGCCTCGATGACGCCGCGGGTGATCGGCAGCGAGTTGCTGCCGGCGGTTTCGAGGTTCGCCACCGTCATCGGCGCCGAGCCCGTCACGAGGCCCTGCAGCGCCTGCAGCTTGGTCTCGTACTCTTCCTGAATCACCGGCGTCAGGCCGACGCCAGGTGTCGTCTGCGTCTTGGTGCAGGTCTCGCAGGTGCGTTGCTCGCGCTCGCCGAGCACGCGCTTGGCGAAGTCCGCGGCGGCCTGTGGCGAGGGCCAGGTTTGGCAGGTCAGCCGGTTGCCGCAGGAGGCGCGCGGGATGGACGAGGTGTCCGTGACGCCGCGGCTGTTCAGCAGGTTGTATCCGGCGCGGGTCACGTCGCCGACCACCTTGATCGAGCCCTGGCCCGAACCGCCCGCGTTGCTGCCCCCGACCCAGGGCACGCCGTTGTTGCCCTTGTTCGATTCGGCCTGCTCGACGGCGGACACCGCATCGGTGCTGCTCACCGCATCGCGCAGCGCAAAGCCCTCGGCGAGCTGATCCCACCCAGCCTGGCCACCGGCCATGTCCGCCATCCGGTTGGCCATCGCCTTGCAGGTCAGCTTGCTGCGGTCGAAGTCGAGCCGGGCCTGCAGCACGCCATTGGTCAGCAGGTTGTAGAGGCCCGGATCGGCGCGCTGGATGATCAGCGCCGGCAGCGAGGCCACGGCGCTGGTCGCGCTCTGGATCACGTTGCTCATGATCTGCTGGAAGCCGTTGGTGATGCCGTTCAACTGGTTCTGCAGCGTCGTCGTGATGCTCATGTCGCCGCAGATGAGGTTGCTGTTCCAGCCAATGCCCACACCGATGCTTTGCATGCTCCCGGCGCCGCCCATTGACACGGCGCGGCCGCCGCCGATGCTGTAGAGCACGTCGTCGCCGATGACGCTGCCGCTCACGCCGACGCCGGTCGGGTTGATGCGGGTCTGCGCCCAGGCGACTCCGGCCCCGGTTGTGACGGCGCAGGCGAGCGCGATGCTGAGCGTGTAGGGCTTGGCGCGTTGCGCAAGACGGGAGAGAGATGTTTTCATGGAGAACCCCTCACTGGAAATCGACGCTGCCAAGGAAGACCTGCCCACGGCGTTCACAGCAGGCATAGGGCCGCCACAGCGCCCAGGCATAGTCGCCTTGCCGGGCCTGCACGCGCGTATTGCTGTGCGGGAACACCGCGCAGGAGTTCGAGAGGGTCGGCGTCAGCTCCTGCCACTTGCCGGTGGAGGCGTCGCCTTCCACCAGGGCGCCGGCCGGCCAATAGCCGTCACGCGAACTCGCCAATAGCGGCTGGTAGACGTGCGGCTGCGTGCGTCGCGTCACGATGTCGCCCGCACGCTGCGCGACGACGGCACCGGTCTTATAGTCGTCGGTCTGGTGCAGGAAGCCGCCGCGCGGATAGACGTTGCCCCACAGGTTGGCGCTGGTGCGATTCCCGATCTCGCGCCTTCCGGGAATCAGTGACTCGGGGTACACCACCTCCGGCACGTTGTAACGCCAAGCCAGCGTGTCGAGGGTACTCAGCAGGTATGGCATGAAGGCTGTGCCCGCGCCTTGGCAGGCGTAGCCGGATGCGCTGGCGAACTGGCTGAAGACCGAACCGCCGGGATGGCCGATCACATCGGCGTTCTTGAACTTGGCGAGGTTGTTCTCGTTGTCGTGGTTGGTCGTGCCATCGCCGCCAGCTTTTGCCGTGGGATTCGGCGTGCTCATCACGCGCACCTCGACCCACGGGTTTTCGCCGGTATTGCTGTAGCTCGACACCACCGCGTCGGGGACGTAGTGACGCACCTTCACCGACGTGCGGACCGTGCAGCCGGTCCACGTGCAGTACAGCCAGTAGCAGATGCCGACGACGCGGTATTCCAGGCAGTCGGGCGACAGGGTCGAGGTCACAATGGTGGCCGTGTTCAGCGCGAAGCTCGTTGCAGCGCCGCCCAACAGCACCGAGGCGATCGCAAGGCGGGCTCGGCGCGACGACGCCGACAGCAGGCGATTCATGGTTGCGCCCTCCGATGGGCTTCGATGCGGGCCACGGCGCGGGCCACGTCGGGGTCGCCGTAGATCACGAAGCGTTGATCGACCACCACGGCGGGTACCTTGGCGATGCCGAGACCCCACGCATCGGCGACGCCTTGGTAGGCGCTGCCGATGTGCCGCTGCAGTACTTGGCCTCCCTCGCGCAGATGCTGCTGCACGAGCGCGGCCGCGCGGCTGGGATCGTTGGGCAGTCCCACCGCCAGCTCGGCTTCGATGCGCTCAGGCAGATCCAGCTCGATCACGCGCACGCCCGCAACGGACTGCACGGGGTGGCCGCTGTCGGTCACGACCAGCACGTCGACAGCGAATGCGCCCTGTCCGATCAGACACAGCAGCAGACCTCCCGCGCACGCGAGGCGCGCGGCCTTCAACTGCGGAATGGGATTGAGGAAGGGAGCCGGCATGGCGAGCGTCCTGGAAGTGGGGAGCAAGGCCCTAGTCGAACGCCGAAGGCCTGTTTGCTGCGACAAGGAATGCGCACCGCGCGTCCCCCGCTTTCGCAACGGGCAGAAATGACAGCGGGAGCCGAAGCCCCCGCGGAAATTTGGCGACGATGTGTGCGTCGTGGCCTCGAAGAGGCTTTGCTTACCTGGGTGTGTCGCCGAGGGACGCGGCCGGCATTTCTCTCGATGTGGCTTCGGCCTTGCCCGCGGCCAGCAAGTCGATCGCCGACAGCAGCGCATCGCCTTCGACCGGGCCATGCAGCAGCAGCGTTTTGCCGGACTGGTGATCCTGCAGGCGCAAGGTGGGCGTGACCTTGATGCCTTCTTGCGCCGCGCTCGCCGACTGTGATCGGATCAGCGTATCGGGACGGTCGCTGTCGAGGCACTGTTGTGCAGCCGGCGTCATGCCCGGATAGCCCAGGCCTTCCGGCAGACCCAGTCCGTCGCCGCGGCTGTGCGTGTAGACCCACTCGACGGCCCGCCAAAACGCGGCCGGGCCGCCGGCTTCGCCGACGCACTCGACCAGGCGCGCGTTGGCAGACGCGGCCGGCTCGTGGATCGTCAGCGGCAGGTGGTGCCACTGCCAGTTCACTTCCGAATGCGCGTCGATCCAGTGCTTGAGCACCGTGAAGTACGCCCGGCAGAACGGGCATTCGAGGTCGGCGTACTCGATCACCGTGAAGCGCGCATCGACGCGGCCGTAGCGCCACGGCGGGCCGGCCGGTGCTGTGAGCGTTGGAGCGGGCGTCACAGTGATGCCATCGGGAGGAGAAACAGGCTCGGCGGCCGGCGTCTGCGGCTGCAAGCCAAGCCAGGCCGCGGCGATCAGCGCGACGATGACCAGCAGCGCCACGAGGGCAACGGAGCGCGACGGAACGAAGCGAGCGATCTGCATCATGTTCTCCGGTCACGCCAGGGCATCGAGCGCCAGCGGCTCGATGCCGCGGGCGCGGTCGATCTTCTCGGCGATCTTGAAAGCAGCGTCCAGCTCGCCGATGCCGCACTGCTGCATCAACTGGAAGCGCTCTGCCTTCTCTTCTGGCTCGGTCTGTGCGAGTGCCAGGTAAAGACTGGGCGGCACGGCGCGGAACAGAACCTCCATGCTCTTGGAAAGGATCACGCCCTCGGTGAACTTACCGGCCTCCTTGCGGGCCGAGAGCATTAGGGCCTTCTGAGCCGGGTTGAGCTCGCGGAAGCGCGCTATCTTCTCCACCTCGTCGGGCGGCATCGAGAGGCAGATCCACCACTCAATCATGTTGAGCATCGGCTCGGCGGCCTTGGGCAGGTCGTCGATGTTCTGCGTTGCTAGCCAGTACCAGGCGCCGAGCTTGCGCCACATCTTGGTGATCTTCACGACATAGGGTGCGAGCAGCGGATTCTTGGTGATGATGTGCCCCTCGTCCGTCACGTTGATGATCGGGCGGCCGAGGAACTGGTCGCGCTCGGCGATGTTGTTGACTGTGTTGATGAGCGAGATGTAGGCGATCGAGAGCTGCGCGTTGTAGCCTTCGCGCGCGAAAGTGGCAAGGTCCACGATGGTGATGTCGGCCTCGGGCCAGGGCGTGCCGGGCCGGTCGAACATCTCGCCGTCCACGCCCTGGCAGAACATGTCCATCGCATCCGCCATCTCCAGCAGCCGCGCGCGCCGCATCTCGGGCAGCGACGTATCGCGAGCGCGCTCACGCAGCGCGTCGCGCACATCGCGGGTGAGCACAGTGCGCTGATCGGCCACGCAGCACTGGGCCGCATCGAGGATGCACTGGCGAATCAGGCTGCGGTCGGCGCGCGTCATTCGCGCCTCTTCCTTGTCCTCGCCGCCAGTGATCATCAGCCGTGCGGTGATCTCCAGTTCGCCGAGCACGTCGCGTTGCTCGTCGGCTTCCTCGTTGCGGTTCGCGGTCTGTGCTGCAGCTTCCTGGTCCTCGTCCAGTGCATCGGCATCCAACGTCTGCACCTGGCTGGGCGTATCGACCAGCCGGTGCGCATCCGCGAAGGGCGCGAGGCTGACGCCTGCCCCCGGCGCGAGCTTGACGCGATGCACGTTGAGACCCAGCCGCATTGCGAAGTCGCCGAACAGGCCGAAGCTGTTGCCTGCCTCCACGATGAACAGGCGCGGCCGGTAGATCGCCGTCACCTGGTTCAGGATGTTGTTGAGCGTGGCGCTTTTGCCCGAGCCCGTGGGGCCGAACAGGAACAGATGCGCATTCATCTGCCGGTCGAGCCGATTCAGCGGATCGAAGGTGATCGGTCCACCGCCGCGATTGAAGAACGTGATGCCGGGATTCCCGGTGCCCTGACTGCGACCCCAGACCGGCGCGAGGTTCGCCGCGTGCTGCGCGAACATCAGTTGCGTGTACCACTGGCGCTTGTCCGACGCTGGATCGAACACACACGGCAGCCAGCGCAGGTAGCTGTTGAGCGGCGCCACTTCGTCTTCTTCGCGCACTGGCTGCAGGCCAGCGTTGAGCATGACGTTGACTAATTGCAGGCCACGGGCGTCGAGCTGCTGCAGGTCGCGACCGCGCAAATAGAAGGCCAGCGCGCCGCGGTAGAGTTTGTGCGCGCTGCCGATCAGGCCGCGCGCTTCCTGCACGTCGCGGCGTGTCTGTTCCGACGCCAAGGTCTCGCCGACCGATTTCTTGCTCAGGTGATTCAGGTGCGCCTCAAGCACATCCTGCGGCGTCGCGACCACCGTCAGACACATCACCGTGTCTTCGGGCATCTGGTCGAAGAGTGCATTGAATGAGTCGCCGCCCTTGCGCGTCTCGCCAGTGACATGACCCGTGGCGGGCGGCATGCGCATGCGATCCATCACGATGACCCGGTGCGGCATGCTGTCGAACATCCAGGTGCCGTTCGCGACATCTGAGCACGGCTGACCGAAGAACAGGCGCTGCGCGAAGTCTCCGCTGGCCAGTTCGATGTCGCCTTCCTCGGCCTCTTCGGGGTAGCGGGCCAGCACGTAGAACCGTTCGCAGTCATCGACGGCGGGGCCAATCAATGTCGGATGCGGGTTGAACCAGCGCAGCAGCCAGTCGTGGATGTCGCTCGCGCCCATGCGGCGTGACCTCACGCCCGCGTTGGCGAGGCCACCTGCGAGCCGATCGCAGATCGTCGTCAGCGCTTGCTCAGGAGACTGACCGCGCCGGTATGTGCCAGCCGCACTCGCACGACGGTAGACCACCATGCGCACTCGCCGCACTTGGCCGCGCCATGGCAAGCGTGTGACCGTGGTGTCCTCGAACAGGCCACCGGGCTTGGCGATCGCGCGCAGGTGGTGCGCGAAGAACTTCACGTAGAACTCGGTGAAGGCGAGACCTTGTGCGCGCGGCCGCACGTAGTTCGCGAGCCCACGCAGATAGTTGTCCCAGGTTGCTTCGTCCTGCGCGTAGAGCTGCACCACCCAGGGGTTCTCGTCGAGTTCGTCGAACGAGTCTTGCAATGCGTTCTCCAGCGCATCGCGCGCCTGCCACAGCCAGGCCATCTCGCGGCCCTCGGTGCCGACCGGTGCCAGCTCGAAAAACGCCGCCACCGACTGGCCGTCTTCCAGCAGCATGCTCTTGGAGCGGGGCAGATACTCCACCCAGGGCAACAGATCGGCAAAGGACGGCGCCACGCCGTAGAGAGCAGCCAAGTCCGCCTCGGTGGCGGGTCGACGCCGCTGGCCGCCCGTCGCGCTGCCGGGCTCGGGAATGCCGTGCGCGGCCATCCTCGAAACGTGCTGCGACCAGGCGTCGTCGGCGTCCGGCGCAGGAGCGGCAGGCGTGACAGCCTTACGCCTCAAAGGCAAGGGCCAGGCCATCAGTAGTCCTCCACGCGCTCGCCGGGCATCGCGTACTGCACACGCTGGTAGAGCGGGAACACGGTGGTGTAGCCGGGCACTGGCGCCGGATCGCTGCCGGCCAGGTGCGGGAACACGTACATCACCAAGTCCGGGTTCGGCAGGCGCCGAAACTGGCGGTAGATCTCGTTGGCAGCCGTGCGCGTGTAGGCGGCAGCGGCAGCGGGCGCCGACTGCACGCCGGCTTCGGTCAGCGGCCGGCGCAGGCCCTGGCGCGCATCGAGCAGTTGTCGAGCGGCCTGGCCACCCGCGGCGCCACCGGCGTTTCCGCCCGACTCCTGGTTCCACACGTCGAGCATGGTGTGCTCGCCGCGTGGCAACAGCTTGTCCTTGCTGGTGGCGCAGCCGCCCAGCACCATGACCGCGCACAAGGCCGTGTGCAAAGCCGCGGCCGATTCAATCCAGATCCGACGCATGGGTGCCTCCGATGCGGTGATTGACCCGGCGCCCCTTGGCGTCGTAGTCGATGTTGAGCGGTTGCTCCAGATGCACGGCGACCTTGGCGCCGGGCTGCACGTAGATCGCGGCGAAGGCCTGCCCGTAGAGCTTGTTGACCCAATCGGCCATGTCGCGCACACCGCCGGCCAGGATGCGGCCCATCGCCTCGTTGCCGCTTATGCCCACGGTGCCGAGCGAACCGTTGCCGTTGGCAACCACGGCCACGCTGCCGTTGTCCGACTTGATCAACGAGGCCGCGCCGGCGCCGGCCGCGGTGATCAGTGCCTGCGAACCCAGGTACTGCTGAGCGTTGCTGCGCCGTTCGCCTGAGACGCACGGAATGCCGTAGGGGTCGCTGATCCAGCCGAGCCCTCCTTGCGTCGTATTGTTCGCCGCGCTGTTGCCCTGACCTGCGCCGCTCTGGTGGCGGCTGCTGTCCGGCACAGTGCGGATCGTGCCGTCGTTGAAGACGAACGTGACCGAACGGATCTGGCCTCGCACGCAGGAGAGTGTCCAGTCGCCCGAGGCGGTGCCGCTGACCACGGCCCCAGCCACATCGGGGATGTCGATGCCGTTGGCGGTGAGATTGTCCGGACCGATCAATACCTTGAAGGGATATGGATCGTTGACCGTTCCATCGATCGGCACGCGCCCTATCAGGGCGGTCATCGCGGTCGAGCCCATCAGCGTGGAGTTCGACGGCACCGTATAGACCGGCTTGGTGGATGCGCCTACGGCGCGGCTGCCCGCGTCCGCCACCGTGCTTGCCACGCTGTCGGCCTTGTCGGAGAGCGTCTTCTGCGCCGGCCCGAAGCTGGTCGGAAAATCCAGGCTGCCACTGTTGCCCACGCTCTTGCCAGAGGGCTTCACGTCGTCGGGTTCCACCCAACGCGTCCCGCTGGCGCTGCGCGCGCCACCGCCCTTGTCGCCGCCGATCCGCTTGCCGTCGCCTTCTTCCAGTCCTAGACCTACCGGCAGATCGGCCTGGTCGCCCTTGCCGGAGAGCCCGTCCAGCCGTCGCTGCAGGTCTTGCAACAGGCCCTGGGTCTGCTGCCGGTCGCTCGACACCGACTCGCGCTCTTGCTGCAGGCGGCCGCGTTCGCCGTCGAGGGCGGACTGGATGCGCTGGTCGATCGCGCTTTCGCGCGCGCGCATGCGCTCGTTCTCGGATTTCTGGTTCTTGTTGTCGTTGAGCGCCGTCTGCAATTCGTTGCGCAACTGCTTGACCTGGGCCACCAGTGTCGCGACGGTATCGCGCGGCGTGTCGCCCTCGATACCGAGGGCTTTCATCTCTTCGGGCGTGAGTTGGTTGGCTGCGCCGGTAGGTGCGGGCTTGGCACCGCGCTCGCCCGAGAAGAGCTTGATGCCGACGAACACCAGCACCAATGCCATGGGGATCAGCAGCCACTTCAGGAGCGGGTTACTTTTCATCGCGCGCTCCTCCTTCGGCTTGGCCGGCCGCCGCTGCTGGCCGAAGGTTCACGGCCGCATCGATCGGCGCCAGCTTGGGCAGCAGCGACTCGGCCAGTCCGTGGCCGCGGGTGACGAGGTAGACCACGGTCGTGTCGGCCGCTCGGCCAGCTGGTCCCAGGGCCGAGTGCTGGAACGTCGCGGCAAGGAAGTCGCCCTGCAGTGCCCGCGGATCGAGGTCGAGCCAGCGTCCGGACGTATTGGTGAGCTTCACGGCCGTCACCCAATGGTCTTCAAGCCGCCACGCGGCCAGCGCCTGCGCGTGAACCGGCAGCGTAGGCAACAACGTGGAAAGTGCGAGGCTTCGGCGCAGATTGACGCGGCCGATGCCGGGCACGGGCTCCACGGTGCGCAGCGGGGCGTACAGGTTCTGCGCGGCGTAGCGCGTCAGCGCGACGGCCGCCGGGGTTGCGCGCCGCGCGGCTGTTGCGGGGCGCTGCGCATCATCGTCCGCTGTCGCTGCGGCGCCGGCTGGCTCGCCGTAGCGGGTGGTCGGCACATCGCCTTCGACGATGCGAACGGGCTCGAGGGGGGGCTGGCCCGCCTTCGCAGGCTCGGCCGCGACGTCCAACAGGATCAACGCACCGGACTCCGCGTCCTGCAGTTGCAGCCGCGTGGGCGGAAGCGGTGCATTGGCGCGCAGGTAGATGGCTCCACCGGCGCTCTGCACACGCAACTGCTCGCCGAGGCCCGTGGGCAAACCGACGCGCATGTTGCGGTCCACGAAGACGATCCGCTCTTGGCCGACCACCAAGAGCACGGCCAACGGCAGCCGCTCCCAGCGCAGGATTTCGATGGCGTGGCCGGGGGGGATGAAGGCCAGGCACAGCAGGATGCCGGTCAGGGTGGCCGCGAGAACACGCTTCATGGGGTTTCTCCCTGCAGGTTGGAACTGGCGCTGGCAGGTTTGCCAGCCGGCGCCGGAGGCGGCGGCGCTTCGATGCGCTCGGGCGCGCGTGCATGGCAGTCCAGTGCCAGGCCGAAAGGATTGCGCTCGGGGTCGACATCCATGCGCACCACCTTGAGCGCATATCGCACGAGCGCTCGCTTGACCTGCTCGGCGCCCAGGTACTCGTCGGCGCTCACGTCGAGCGTGACGATCCAGTCGTTGGCCGAGACGGTGCGCACGCGCGCGGCGGGGTCGTCTCCATAGCCGCGGCCAGGAATCTCGTAGATGCCGCGTACGCGCTGGCGCAGTTCGCCGTTGTTGCGCCGAAATTCGTAGTCCTGCTGCAGGAAGGCCCGGCAGCTTGGCGTGAAGTAGGCGGAGAGCGCTTGCAGGTTGCGTGGATAGTCCTGATCGCCGTTGGTCGGCCAGCGCTGGGCCTGCTGCCAGATGTAGAAGGTGAAGGCGTAGACGTTTTCCGGTGGCACGTCCCACCACTTGCGGGTGCTGCCGGAACGCAGATCGGGCGGCACGTGGATGGTCAGGCTCTTCGGTGCGCTCCACCAGCCGAGACCCAGCAGCATCGCCACTACGAACAGCGCGGCGCCGAAGAGACGCAAGGTCTTCACGTGCGCTTGCAGGTGCACGACCTCGTTCTTGAAGCGGCTCATGCGGAACCTCTGGGCGTGGACAGGTTGGAACGCTGGCGCCGTGTGGTCCACCAACCCGACCGGGTGATGAGCTGACCGCCTCCGAGGTGCGACGCCAGCGCGGGGTAGCGCAATGCGAGCCGCCACTGGAGTTGGCGATATAGCCAGGTGTCGGGCCGTCCGCGCTTCATGCGGCGCAACAGACCGCCACCTACGAAGACCCCGACACCGATGCCGGCGACGATCAGCGTGGGCACCATCGCGATGCTGTGGGTCAGCCAGGCCAGGGGTACACCGGCCACAAGGCCGGCCGTGCCCGACAGGCCGGCGCAAATCCACAACTCGTCGGCCGTGAGCCCGCGCACGACCACCGGATGCCGATTCAATCGGCTCGGGAGGAAGGTCACGAGCCCGGCACGCGGCGGGCTCTCCGAGGCGCCGGCCATCGCTGCCGGTTCCTACAGGACGCCAGTGGCCTTGGTCAGCAGCCAGATGCCGACGACCAACAGAATCGCACCCACCGCCACCGTCAGGCCGAATTGGCCCCAGGTGGCCCGACCCGTGTGGATCTCGGCGTAGCGGGTGTAGGCGTGATAGCAGACACCGACGAACATCGACGCGACGACGAGCAGCGCGATCAGCAGCACGATGTCGTAGCCGTAGTTCTGCAGCGTCTGCATGATGCCGCTGCCGGTGCCGCGCGATGGGTCTTCCAAGGTCGGCAGAGCGGCCAATGCAGCAAGCGGCGTGGCCGCGAGGCCTAGCAAGCCGAGCATGGCTGCGATGCGCACAGTGGTGCGAGGAGGAGTCAACGAAGCGTTCATGGCGATACACCCTTTCATGGGTTCAGGACAGGAGGAAGAAGCCCAGCACCAGGTACATCGCGACGAAGCGCGCGATGACGCCGAGGAACTGGCGCTGGGTCAGGTGGTGCTCGGCCCAGCCGACATAGGCGGTGCGCATCGCCCACACGCCCCACAGCAACAGGACGGCAAAGACGAAACCGAGCACGACGGTGGAGACGGCCGCGGGCGCGAAGCCGCCGTTGGCTGTGAAGGCGGCGACCTGATCGGCGGAGGGCGTCATGGCGACGGCTCCTCCTTGTCGGAGGCCACGCTGCTGCGCGTGTAGTCCCCGGCCAGGGGCACCGGGTCGCGCGGCTGCGCGCGCTGAGGCAAGAGATAGTCGCGCACACCGGCGCGCACGCGCTCCAGGTCCGCGCGCAGCTTCGCGTAGTCGAGGTGGTAGCGGGCGCGCTCTTGTGGCGCAGTGATGGCGGCACGCTCGGCGAGACGGTCCAGCAGCTCGAGCTGGCGCGTCACCGCCGCAAGCATCTCGCGCTCTGCGGCGTTGTCGGGGGCGTCGGCGGCGATGGCCGGCCGAAGCCCCACGGCCGTCAACAACAGCGCCAACAAACACGCGGCGACGGCGTGGCGCCGGGCATGCGCAGGACTGCGGAAGGTTTCCATCGTGCCGAACTCCGGGAAGCGGATGGCTCGATGCTGTACTGCGCCTTCGTTATGTTCCGCTGAGAATGGGAACTCTCACCTGACCGGATTCATCGCGCTAGGGCCTGTTGTGGATGACGCCGCGTAGCCGGGCTTCCACAACGCAAATCGTCAGAGGGTACTGGATCGACTCTCTGCCGCCTTTGGGGAAGCTGTGGCCGTGACGGCTGGTGCCGCGGCTGCAGACTGGTGGGGAGTTGTCGCAGCGGCTTCGGCTTCGGTGTCTGGTGTCTGTGCAGGGGCGCCCGACGCGATTACTACTTCCTCCGAAGACTCAGAGTCGACTGCCGCCTGAGTCGCTTCGGGCTTCATGCCCACGACGATGCAACCCCAATATGCGCTTTGGTCCCCCATCTTCGCCTTCTTCTTGGTCAGCAGCAGACCTTGGCCGATGTCCTTTTCCAGCTCGACGCCATCGGCGGTAAGTTTGCGCAGCTTGTCGCGCCCGCTTTCGTTCAGTAGGTTCTTAAGCTGACCTGCTGCTGTGGCGCTGAGGGTTGTCTGATCGATCGCCTCGAGCTTCGCGATGAGTTCGCGGACGAACTGGCGGCGAAACACCAGCACGCCCTCTTGGTCGGATTGCCGCGCTGGGATGAAGTAGCACGGGGCATCCTCGTTCGGGAATTCGACCGTGTGAAGTTTGCCGCCCTTAGCCGCGTAGTGCAGTGTCACGGTGCTCGCGAAGGCAAGCACGGGAGGCACGGGTACGCCGACACGACCCAGTTGGGTGAGCAGCTTGGCCTGGATCTCCTGGGCATACATGGGCCGCAGAGCTCCCAAGTATTTGTACTCCCCGTCCGATTGACCGGGCAATGCCATCACGCCGTCGAAGGGGCGCGTTTCTACCGCCCTGAAGTTCCACTTGATGTTTCGCGGCTTGTCGCCAATGACAATGAAGTCACCCACCGAAGTACTCGGGGCAGTGAAACTCTCCAGCTTGCCTTGCAAGGTGATTACCGCGTGTGCTGCGGGCTTATCCTCTTCCGGGCGCTTCACCAAGTCGCAGTCTGGATTCATGATAGTGACCAGATGCGGCGCACCTTTCTCAGGCGTGCGCAGGTACAGGTCGCCCAGTCGAAAATGTTCGCGTGGTCGATTGCGCTTGTTTTCGATGCGCACACGGTGGTAGAGTTCGGCAACCTTGCGTGTCGGGCCGTCAAAGGCACCGTCGATGACTTTGGCTTCCTTGTCGATGTGCGTCTTCGGCAGGGCATCGTCCAGTTTCCGTCCGACCTGATCGAGCAGGCATTCGCCCAGCAGCCACTCAAGGTAGTCGGGCAGGCTTTGGCCTTCTTCCGCTAGACGGAAACGCACCAGATAGGCCAAGTCGTCAAGTTCCAGGTCGTCCAGCTCGCCCTTTAGGGACTGCACGGCGGCGTGCGCGGCTTTGAGCCAGGCCCCCAGGGTCTCATGCAGGCCGCGCCCAAATTTGTAGGTCTGAAATAGGTCCAATAGCACATCGCTGGCTTTCGGATCGACCGACAGCGTGCCCGTGGTCGCATCTTCGGCGATCAGCTTCTTGTTCACAAAGCCGAAGCGGCTGGCGAAGACGCGACTTTGCTCCTCCATGCTCTGACGGTAATTGCGGATCTCAGGCGCGTCGGGGTGCGAGGACATGAGGATGACCGAAGGCGAGAGTTTGAGCAGTGGCTCGATGCGCTCGAGCGACTTCTGTGCGGCCTGCTGGGCCTGCTCCGGGGCCGGCTTGACGTCGGGGCTTACCCCGGAGTGCAAAAACAGATCAACGAACACCACATGCGGGCCATCCTGGGCATCCACGGCATCCATTTGCGAGCCATAAGTGAGAATCTTCACGCCGGGGCTGGCCTGGCGCACCAAGGCCAACAAGGGGCGAACATAGGCAAGATTGGAGCCTTTGAGGGTCGCGAAACGCCCCATGGGATCGAACTTCGCATCGAAGCTGCGCACGTACGCCGCATAGAGCTTTTGCAGCAGCTCATCCACCGGCTCGCGCACAGAGCTTTGCAGGCCCCCTATGCCGGCCTGCCAGTCCTCCTCATCAATGTCTGCTTCGACGCGGATCTGTTCCGCTTCGGGGGACATCAGGTACTGAAGCAACTCGCCCCAATCCGACTCCGGGATCTCGGGGGCGTCGAAAGCGTCGTCGACGAACGCGATGCGCTCGACGCTACTTGCCTTGATAGCCTCCAGAATGCGTTTTGCTTCCATCATGCGGCTCCCTCACTGAGATCGAGAAGAAAGGTATTGAGCCGGCCCTGTCGAATTACCGGCGCGTTGGGATCCATCTGGATCTTCCAGTCGTGATAGGCCGCCAACTCGCGCGAGATGTACAACCCCAGCCCGCGTCCCCGATTGGCCGGCTTGGAAGAAACGAACGGATGGAAGATCACGTCCGCGCGGTCTGGTGCCACGCCGGGTCCGTTGTCGGTCACGCTGAGCGTGCGCGTCTGAGCGTTGACTTCGACGTGGATGCGCGGCGTGAAGCCAGGCTCGAACTCGCCTTGTTGCTTCAGCCAGTATTCGCTATTGGCGATCAGGTTCTCCAGGATCTGGATCAACATGCCTTTGACCGCACGCACCATCAGCGGCTTGTCATGGCGAATGCTGAATTCGATGCCGTGGCGCCTGAACGCGTTGGCGTGACCATCCATGACCATCGCGGCCACTTCACACACATCAAAGCGGACTTTGACTTGGCGTTTCTCACCCGACAGCGAGTCGAAGGCGGAGACGCGCTTGTGCAATGTGACCAACTGCTCTTCCAGCGACTTCAGCACCGCGTTCGTCGGCATTGTTTTGCGCACGGCTTGCAATTCCTTGACGGCGAAGGCCACAGAGCGGTCCAATTCATGGAAGATGAACTCGGTCATCAATCCGATACCGGCCAGATGCACGAATTGCTCGCGGTCGTCGGCGATGCGTTTGGCATCTTTCTCCACTCCGGACACGATCTCAGAACATTGATGGGACAGCTCGCCCACCCGCTTTTCAAGGCGATCCAAGTAGACTTTGCTGGTCGCAGGCGCATTGGTGCGAAGCTCCGCCAGCGTATCCAGGACCTTGGCTTCGGTCTGGCGAAAGTCCTGCGTTGATGCCTTCGTGCGCTTGAGATTGAGCTGTTCGTTTTTGTCGGCCTGGTTGATCAGGTCGCGCATCTCGGTGTGAAGCACCCACATCAGGATGGATTTCAGCGCTGCGGCCTCGGGTGATTCGACCAGGCCCTCGCGGTTCGTCTGCTCACTCAGCGCCGTGTGGGCGGCATTCACGACCACGCGACCGATTACCTGCTGACGATTGAGCTTGAAGCCAGCCTTGCCGAACGCGTTCTTGTCCAGCTCCAGCCAGTCGTCGTCCGGGTCGCCATAAGGCAGCACGCGGAATCCGTGCCGGTACATCATGGGGCCGCCCGACCAGCGCGCGATCTGCTGCCGGGTTTCCAGCGTTCCTTGCGTGAGCGACGGGATCGCTTGGACAATCAATCGGTTGAACCAGTAGAGCTCGATGCTGAACGGGCCCAGCGAGTTCAATACTTCCGGCCGGATGGTGGTGGTCGCTGTCGCTGCGTGGCCCTTCTTGCCGCGCACCGGCGTCTCTTGCTGGGTGAGCGAATAAATCTCAGTCCCTACCTGATGCACTGCGCGCTTGGAATTGCGCAATCGATAGTCGATCATGCCCTCCAGCTGCGGGATCTGTTCCTTGCCCTCGAAGCGCAGCGTCACGCTGCACGTGGCGTGCGCAGCTTTGAGCAGGGGAATGGGAATGCGCGGGATGATTTTGGGCCGGCCGTTGTACTCCACGCGCAGGAGCTCATGCACCGTGGTACGCGCTGCCGCGGCCTCGACGGCCTCCTGCGTGCGCTTGAACGGGTCGATCATGCGCGCAATGGCCCCGGCCAGCAGTTCATCCAATCGGGACTCGCTCCAGTCGGTCAGCAACACGGACACTCGTACCGTGGTGCCGTGCAGACTGCGCTCGGCCTTAATCTCGCCCGCCTCCGGAGCGACCTCGATGCTGCCTACATCGGTCTCGATATCATGACCGAATTTCAGCCAATCGATGTTGAGCACGTTCCATCGGCGCTCGCCGTTGCGTGTCGTGTTGATGTGCAGATGGTTGCCCAGGCGCATGGCCGACAGACGGCCTACGCCCTTGTCGCCCAGATATCCTGCGCCCTGCAGGTTGGCCTTGCGACGCGAGCGTGTGCCCACGGTGAGGTAAACCTCGTCCAGTTCCTCGGCACTCATGCCATGGCCCTGGTCGCGCACCTCGATCCAGTTGAACTTCCGATAGTTCTCGTGCAGCGCTTCGATGAAAGACGAGCGGTCGTCGACGCGCGGGCGCAGCGGGGCGAGAAATGCCGTCTTGAGATCCTCCCCGACATTAGGGACGAACTGCGTCTCCAGCCAATCCAGCACCGCCTGTGGCGTTGCCCTCTTGCTGAGTCGGTGCAGCGCGTCTTCGTAGACACGATTCGTCAGCAGGACTTGCAGCACTAGCTGGACGCTGGGAGAGCCAGCATCCACCGCGTTCTTCACCAGTTCGTTGATTGCTACTTCATCAGAGCTGATGAGTTCCTTGCCCAACTCCAACAGTGCGCGTGCCGCAAATTTGAATGCCAATCGGTGTTCCTCCGCTCAACGAGTCGGCGTGGCTTGTCCTGCCAACTTCGTGCAGTTCCCCGGTCCTTGATGATTCAGAGCTGGCACACTAGGCAGCCTTGGTCATCGTCGTCCTCTGGGATCTCAGCGGAGTCTGCTTGTGCGAAGACCTCCATGAGCGTTACGTTCTCGCGACGTTGAGCCTTCCGCTCGATACGGATCACGTGCTCGCGTTTGATCTCATCCATGCGTTGAGGCTGTTCCAGCTCTGCGAGGCTCTCGCCCTGGCTCCAAGTGAAGAAGTTGCCGGTCTTCTCGTAAGGCTTCTCATAGGCCTTGGCCTTGTCATACAGATCTGGGTGCGTTTCCTTAAGTCGCACCCATTCGATCTTTTGCTGGTAGAAGCAGAAATAGCATCCCGAGCGCGTGCGGCCCCAGCGCGTGTATGGCGGCATGCCCACACCCGAAGTGCGCAGGATCTCCTCGATGTCCCGTAGCACCAGGCCATCTTCTCGAAATGGATAGACGGCCGTGATGTTCGGCTTGTGGCTGATGTAGCCGCTGCGGTCTTCGTCGGCGCGCAGCCCGACGTAATTCACCACGTCGTCGTCGCCGCAGTGCTGTTCGAAGGGTTTGAGCTTCAAGGCTCGCGTGCACCAGCGCCGGTGATTCGATGGGATCATGCCCCCGTACATCTCGTACCAATGGTCGAAGCCCACTTCGGCATTGAGATGCGTGACTTCCTTGCCCAGATAGTTCGAGATTCGCTGCAGGTACTCGTAAGTCTCGGGCAACTCCTTGCGCGTGTCGCTGAAGATGTATTCCATCTCCGGCACCCGATCGCGCAGGTAGATGGCCAGCGCAGCACTATCCTTGCCGCCCGACAGGCTGAGGATGTGTCTAACCCGCTTCTCGCTTGCCATGATGGTCTCCCTCGATGTGATGAGATTGCGATTGCAGCACGTTCAGGTCTTGCAACGCCTGAGCCAGTGCCGCTGCAGCGGTCTGGGCATCTTTGCCCGCTTCCTTCGCGAGCAGATCCAGCACACTGCGCGCAAGCTTTCCCGAGCGCTCGGTCGTGGCGACCAGCAGCGCTGATTCTTGTCCACCTGCGCCGGTCAGCGTCAGGCTAACGAAGCGCTCGGCGGCGCGCGGCGCCCCCTTGCGCTGCATCACCAGACGAAGCCAGCGGCGATAGTGACCGGCGATGTCCGTCACGGCCTGTGCGAAGCGGTCGATGGTTTCGTCGGTCCATGCATCCAGCGGCCGCTGTACCAGCAAGCTGGCCACAGAGTCGAGCCACTTCTCGTCCGTGAGTGTCAGATCGGTGCAGCGCAGGATGAAGCTCTTGAGCTTGGCGTCCGCCAATCCGGTAGCCGCGCCCGAGCACTCCGCCTGCAACTGGTTGCGCAGCTTGGTGAGCGTGCCGGAGGTTTCGAAGGCTTGGCCCAACTCGGCACTCACCGCATCCTGCAGCCGGCGCTGGGCCATGCCCAGATCGGCCAGGGCCGCAGAGACCCAGTCCACGAAGGAGTGCTTCGAGTTGCTCTGCGTGTGGGTCTGCGGCAGCGTGGCCGTCAGCAGCTTGATCGGATCTTGCGCCTTGCGCAACGCCGAGCGTAACAAGGCCGCTTCCTTGCCTACGCGCCCAGTTTGCTGGGTAAAGTCGGACAGCCGAGCAAACCAGCGGTACAGCGTGCGGGCGAGCTCCAGATAGGTGGCGTCGCCGCTGGGTACTGCCCCAAGGCCGGCGAGGACGCTGCCGTAGTCGCGCAGCAGGTTGCGGCTGCCCTGCGCCTGTGGCAACTCTCGCAGTTCGAAGGTATGCGGGTTCTTGTGCATGCGCTGCAGGTGCTCACTGGTGATCTCCAGGACCAGCGTGCCGCGCTCGAAGACCGCGCATCGGCTGCGGTGCACCAGAAGGTACAGGGTCAGCCAGATGCTTGCTGGACCGCCGCGCACACCCAAGGGCGGCGCTGCCAACGCCTGCAGCACCTGCTCGAACGTGGGGGCTATCTCGGCGGCCAGCTGGAGGGAGATCTCGGTCCACACCGCGGAGATGTCTACGCGCAGGCCCGGCTGAGGCGCCGCCAGTTTCCAATCGTGGTCCTCTCCCTGCCAGATGCCCGTGTCCCGAAGCAACGTGGCATGGATCAGTCGTTCGGGCGGAAATTCGTTGTCGCGGAACAGCGCTTGCCCCGTGGGACCCGCCAGAAGTGCGTCCAGCAGTCGTTGTCGCGCGAGCACGATCGCAGAGGCCGGCCGGTCCTTGTTGATCAGCTCGTTGACGATTCTCGGCGCTCGGTGGAAGACCTTCTCGAACATCCAAGAGGCCGCTTGGCCGACGTTCATGCCCTGGCTCTCGGGCACCGCCTGGCCCAGGTGCCAGTAGATGGGGCCAGGACGGCCCGGACTGGGCGAAAGCGCGGAGAAGACGAGTGAGTCCACATCTTCCTTCGCCTGATGCACCCGGCTGTCCACGTACTGGCTGGTCCAAGGGTCAAGTCGTTTGGTCGTCACTTCGCGTTGCACGCACCGCCAGATCGCCAACTCAGTCAGGGCGGCCCGGCCCTGTGGAGACAACGACAGGCAGCAGTACAGATTCAGCGGATCGTCCATGCCGCGCACGCGTTCCAGTGCCTGACGCTCCTCCGGTGACCCGGCTTGGACTAGCACCAGACGCAACCATCCGTCGGGCAGCCCCTCGATGCCGCTTCTGGCGCCGTCTTTATCATTTGCGCGCGGCCAGGCTGTCAATGTGCCGACATCAATTCCTAGCGTGCGAATCGTCCCGCGCCGATCGTAGTGCTTGCTGGCTACGACCGTTCGAGTGCCCAGGGCGTGTGAGGCACCGCGGACGGTGAGTTCTGCGTCGCCCTCCTGCGCTGCCTGCTCGTAGAGCGCTTCAATGTTGACCGCCTCCGAGACTGCAAAGCCGTATTCGGAGCGGCTGTGGCGACACACAAGCAGGCCCTGCTCGACCAAGCGGTCGAGCAAAGACTTCGTGGCCGGCTCGGTCCGGTCAATCGCGAACGCGACCAGCTCGGGCGTAATGCGCAACCCCAGGGGGACCTGCACCAACTCCAGAACGGCAATGGTCTTGAGCGCCAGCAGCGCGTCATCGTCGCGCGCCTGGCGCTCCACGCTCGTGAGCGCGAACGCCCAGCGGCGTTCTGCAGCCAAGTCGCGAAACCGCAGGCCGTTGCCCGAGCCCAGGTAGTCGAAGACCTGAGTGAGACGATACCAGGGCCGTCCCTCAGGGGGATTGACCTGAGCGAAATCGCGCAGGCCCGCCGGCTCGTTGCTGTTGAGGAAAGCGTGGAAGGAGCGTTCGCTTTGCCCATAGCGCTTTGAAACGATGGCCAGAGCGGCCAGGCTGAGCGGATGCAGCGGATACAGCTTCTGGGGATGATGGAAGAGGGCCTTGTCCGCCGCAGTCGGTGCGCGCAGGATGGAACGCGTTAGCGCGGTTTGGAAGAAGCCCTGCGCGGTTTTGACCAGCCCAGGGTCACGAAGCAGTGCGGGCTTCGCTCCCAGCGCATGGGCGGCGAAATGCGCATAGCGTTCGACGGGCTCGTCGAATGCGATCTCCTCGAAACGCGAAGCGACCTTGTGCCATTCATCGCCCAGTGCGCGACCCACGCCGGCCGCATAGCTGGCGAAGTGCTGATGCTGAAACACCACCATGGCGAGCGTGTCATCGTTCGTGCGGCAGGCTTCCTCCGCCAGTTGCTGCAATGCGATGAGGTCACCGTCCTCCGGGTGCATGGCGGCGTGTTCGACAAACTTGCCCACTTCGTCAACCAGAAGCACGGCGCCAGTGAATCCTTGTGCACGGGCGAGCGATGTGAAGTCGCGAATCAGTTCGCCGACCACCGCATTGATGGGCCGGCCCTTGTAGCGGCCCGGCTCGCCCAGATGCTTCTTGAAGGCCTGCACGCCCTTGCCCTGAGGCCAATGGGCGAGCGCTCGCTGGATTTCGGACTCCAACGCCAAGCCGATGGACAGACGCGCGCCGACGACGCCAAGGGCGAACCGCCGCGAGGCGACGAACTGCTCTGCGACCGGAGGGGACACCTTGCGCAGCATGTCCCACGCGGCCGGATGATGCTCGCGCCCGGCGAGCAACTGCGCGAGCACGATGCCCAGTGCCGACTTGCCGCTGCCATACGGGCCGACCACCTTCCATGCACGCTGCGAGTTTCCTCCGGCCAGCGCTGTGCCGATCTGCTTGAGCGCCTGCACGGCATTGGGTGTCGGCAGGTAGCTGGCAATGGCCGTATCGTCGCGCAGGTCACGACTCAGCGAGATCGAGCGGGTATGGTTGGCGTTCAACTCCAGGCCATCGATGATTCGTTCAAGCATGGACAGGGGTCTCCTCGTGCGCCGTAAGCATGTATTTCGGGTCGAGGTGCGCGCGTTGGAGCACGACGCTTTGGGTATCTGAGGTGTCGACAAAACGCAGCGCCCCGCTCAAGGGACCTTGAGCCACGTTCTCCACGAACGCACGCAGTTGGTGTTCGTCCAGTCGGAACACCATGCCCGGGCTCACGGGACCCCTAAGCAGCCGATGGAAGTCCACTGACGAGTTCCCTTCTCGGCCGTCAGGTGCGATGTACTCGACCAATGCGATCGCGAACACGCGCAGGCTCAACCCGATCGGCGCGCGCAGGTCCGCGTTGAAGACGACGCGACCATCCTCCTCCTTCGCCGCGCGCAGAAGTGAGAGGTCTTGCAATGGAGACCAGGAGGTGTCGTCGCCGCTGCGCTCGGCCTGGTAGTAGGTTTGCAGGAAAACCGATGCGTGTTGTTCCAGTGTGCTAGGAGCCAGCGGTCGGGCGGTGCCTTCGGCTCGCTGAGCCAGCGCAGTGATCAGGCGCTGACGGTCGAAGCGCATCAGCCGGCCCTCGCCGAAGACCTCGGACCAGGCTGCCAGGCCCGCGCCCGTGCACAGACGCCAATGCAGCAGCCAAAGCGATTCCAGTGATTCCAGATGCGGATCCCAGCCTCGCTCGTGGTCGAACAAGGTGCGCCCGATAGGGCCGGGCAGGTGACCCTTGTCAGTCGCGGGCACAAGAACTCCAGTGGCTTCACACCAAAACTGGAGTGACTTCAGCATGTTGCGGCCGATGCCCAGCGTATGCATGGCCTGTTCTTCGCGGCGCAGCAGATCCTGATCCGCCGCAACAGCCTGATAGGCCTTGGGCAACCAGCCATAGCGGCAAACGAAGGACTCGTGTCCGGAGAAGCGGTCAGCGACGGTCATGGTGTTCGGGCCTTGTTTTTGGTGCGCTTGTCGCTGGGCGCGGCAACAGGTGCCACTGCGGACGCCGAGCGTTCGACAATGATCGCCTTGGTCGTGGCGTCAAAGTACAGATCGACCGAGTCACCCTCCTGGATGCCGGCATTGCGCAGCAATGCTTCCGTGAGGGCCACTCTCCCCATTTTCTGTACTTTTTTGGTACCGAAATGAACCTTCATGTGACGCCCTAGGTAAGCGAAGCTAGACAGAATTCAACCTGAATTCTAGCTTATTTCAGGCTTCAAATAGTACAGGTGCTGCCCATCATTTGATTGCTTAGAGATTCTGGGTGCGGGGAATCCCGAAGAGCGAAGGGCGGCGTTCTCAAAGGCGCTCAGAGGTACTTTTTGAATGTCGCCGACGCGATGCATACCGCAACGCCGAGCAGCGCCGCGCTGGGCAGCAGAATCAGTAGCGGATGCACACTGATCGGCGAAGCGAGATACATGACCCAGGGCAGCACCGCCAGTGGCATCAGGGCCGCCCTCGCCCGGTGGTAGATGAAACCCGATTCGCGCCCAGCGCCGAAGCTGCGCACGTCCCTCCGTACCAAGCCGTCGACGAAGCCGACGAATGCGGCCAGCAAGAACAAGGGCAAGGTCAGGATCAGCACCAACAGCCGCACCAGAAACACTAGCACCGTGTAGGCCGAGGCGATCAGATAGCTCTCGACGTGCACGTAGATGAGGCCGATGTAGTAGCGAAAGTCATGAGCGTGGTTCTCGGCACCGGCACGAGATTGAGCGGCCGCATCGCGTATCCAGTCCAGCAATCCGCTGCGCACGAACAGCCAGTTGTAGCCCTGATCCACAAGCTGCTTTGCGCTGCGGCCCGGCTCCTGCACCACCACGCTGCGCGTGAAACTCTCCGACACCAACGCCAGCTCGTGGGTGAGCATGTTCTGGGCATGGTGCCAGCCTTCTTCGGGCCAGAAGAAATGCATGCCAACGCATTCGATGACGATGCACAGAAAGAGCGAGCCGCACAACACGCCGAAGAAGCGGAACGGCAGCGTGAGCACGCCGGCGAGCAGTCCCTGCTGGCGAACCTGCTGGCGCTGCGCGGCGACGGCCGGATCGTTCATGCCCCGGCCTCTTCACCGACGTTCGCCATCTGCTTGAAGTCCGCCAGCAAATCTTCCGGCAGCGCCTGTTCCTGCAGTTCAGCGATGCCCTGGTTGTCCCACCAGTCGCCGGCCTCGACATAGTGCTGCCGCATGTAGCCGGCCAGCTCCTGCAGATCCTTCGGCATCGCCTCGTCCGGGTCAGGCGCCGGCAAGGGCATGCGCACCTTCCAAAGGTGCCCGCCCTCGATCAGCGCGAAGCATTGCCCCTTGGGCAGGCCGACGACGTGGGACGGTTCGATCAGCGGCACGCTGCTGCTGCCGATGCGGTCCTGCGTGTTCGACGTGAACGCCGTGTTGCCGGTGGGATCGGAACTGTCGGTGGCGCCGCTCATCACCGTTGCGGTGTAGACCTCGACCTTGGGCAATTGCCGCGTCAGCAGCTCGGCTGTGGCGGTTTCGCGTACCCGCAGCATGAACAGGTTGTTGAAGTTCCCGATGACCTGGCCGGCCTTCGCGCGATTGCCGATGCGCGCCTCGATGTCCGAGAGTGTCTGCGTGTAGGCCGTGACCTGAACCCCGGCGCCGCCACCCTTGTTGACCATCGGGATGAACTCGTCGCCCATGAGTTCATTGAACTCGTCGGCGTGCACGTTGATCGGCACCTTCATCCCTGCCGACGCACCCGGCAGACCATCGTCGATGCCGAACTTGTAGATGTGGCCGGCCACCGAGACGAGATCGCTGAACATCGAATTGCCGACTGCGGCGGCGACTTCAGCATCCGACAGCGCGTCGAGCCCGACATAGACCACGGCTCGCTTCCTGATGATCTGCATCCAGTCGAAGATTGGCCGCGGGTCGTTCAGGTCCGAGTAGTTAGGCGCCAGCAACTGCGCGATCTTGCCTGTGGTCAATTTCTCCAGCAGCGGCAGCAGCGACGCCACGATCTTGTCGAAGTACGTCCTGTCGTAGCGCACCGCGCTGCGCAGCCCGTCGAGCACCGAGTCGTAGATGCGCACCTGCGACAGGTATTGCTCCAGCGCGATGACGCGCTTCTCCCGTCCGATCATGTTGCGCGGGATGTTCTTCTCGTTCAACCTGGCTTCGAGTTGAACGATGACCTCCCAGGCCTTCGGCTCGTTCTTGGCGAAGTAATGCTGGGCGTACTCGATAAACAGCGCATCGATGTTGATGACGTGGCGCTGGATCAATAGGTAATCGGGCCGCTGCCCCAGTTCGACCAACGCCCGCGCGATGATGTTGACGAAGCGCCAGGCGAATTCGCGGAACGCTGCGCTGTTGCCCTCACCCGAGAGCTGGCCGGCGATGCGCGTGGCGACTTCGCTGATGCGTCCGAACCTCCCCACCGCGTTGTAGCGAGCGCTGATGTCCGGCCATCCGAGATGGAAGACGTAGAACTCGCCTTCACGCCCCGAGCGCCTGGCCTCGACGTACATGCGCTTGAGCAGATCGGCGTCGCCCTTCGGGTCGAAGACGATCACGACTTCATGTTGACCATTGACTCTGCGCCGGATGTCCTGCGTGATGAACAGCTCGGCCAGGCGGGTCTTGCCCACGCGCGTGGTTCCCAGCACCAGCGAGTGGCCGACCCGCTCGCCCAACGGCAGCGTCACATCGATTTCGTTCGGCTCGATGCCGTGCAAGCGAGGCATACCGCCCACCGGCGGCAGCGGCCGTACCGGATTGAACGGACTGTCCCAGGCCAGAGCCTTCGCGAGCTTGGACAGCGGATATGGCGCGAACTCCAGGCGTTCCTCGATGCGCCGCGCAGCCCGGTAAATCAATGTTGGCTCGACGTAGCGGCGGAACTCCGGCCGGTAGGTCTGCATCAGCCGATGGGTGTGACGCTGGTCCCAGCGAAAGCCCCGACCGATGAACAGCCGTAGTTGACTGAGCGGCACGTCGCGGCTGGTCATCACGTAGCGCGGCAGGCGGCGAATGTTGCGTCGGTAGCGCAGGATCACCGAGGCATCGCGCAAGCGCAACGCGCCGAAGGCGAGAAAGGCCAGCGCACTGCCCAGACCCCATAGTGGGCTCAGCGCAAGCGACCACGGTGCCACCAGGCACAGAAGCGCTGCGCCCGCACAGACTGCAACGGTGTAAAGCTCCACCGCTGGCCGCAGCAAGACCTCGACGGCTTGTGACTGAGCCACGGCGAGCGCTTCACGTCACGGCTCGATGCCGGTCGCGGTGATCAGCACCGGGTAGTGCTTGACGCCCAGGCGGTACGCCAGGTCGTCGCCCGAGACCGGGGCCAGCACCAGGCTTGGCGCCAGACGGCGTAGCGCGGCCAGCGCATCGGGCGTGGCCACGTTGACCACCAGGCCCGCGGCGCGCAGCGCCTGCAGCTCTACGCGCCGCTGCTTGAGCCACGCGCGCGAGCGATCGTCGTCGCCGATCAGGAACAGAGGCGTCAGGCCAGGCGCTCGGATCACGCGGCGCGGCTCGTCGCCCGGTGTGAGACGGACCGAACGCACCGGCAGCAAGGCCGCTTCCGCATCCGCAGGGCCATTGATGGGCGGTTCGGGTTGCGGCATCGTCGGCTGGCCCGACTGGCCCGACTGTGCGTTCTGGGGATTCAAGGCCCGGTAGTACGGCAGCGCGGACGCTCCACCCTTGTCCTCGACCACGATCAACGGCTGGCGGACAGTGGGGGTGGCGGTGCTGCGGGACTGGGCGTGGGCGGCGGCGGCAAGCAGCGCCGCGGTCGATGCAAGAAGGATGCGGTTCATGAGGTGCGGCTCCGGGCGACGGGAAGGGATAAGTCCGGCCCGACCACACGGACCAGGTGCTGATAGACACTGCGGCGGTAGCGGGCGGCAGGCGGCCCACCCGCGGGGCGGTGGTAGCGGCCGATGGCGACCAGCCAGTCCTCGCCCGGCGCGTGCTGCTCCTGCAGGATTTCTGCGGCGATGGCGAGGTTGCGGTACGGATCGAGCAGATCGCAGGGCTGCTCGTAGCGGTTCGCGTGGTAGCCTAGGTTGACCTGGCCGAGACCGGCGTCGATGCGGTTGGCCGGCGTCTGGGAGAGCGCCCGACGGATGCCTGCACAAGCCTCGGCCTGCGTCGCGTAGCGTTCGGCCCGTCCGGCGACGTTGAGCGTCCATGGCCAGGGGATGAGGCGGCCGCGCAGCCGTGCGCCGCTTTCCTGCAGCGCCACCGCGTACAACACCGGCGATGGAACGCCCGCCCGCTGCGCGGCGAGTTGATAAGCGGGGGGCGGAATCTCCTGGGCGAAGGCGAACGCGGTATAGGCGCAGAGCCCGAGGACCAATGCGGCAAACTCGGCACGGCGGGCCAGGCGCACTACTGCCGTTGCCATTGGCCGTTGACCTCGCGTACCACGGCGGGCAGATCGCCGGACAGGCCCAGCGACAACCAACGGCCGGCGTCGTGGTTGAGCGTCACCGTGCGTGCGCGCACACGGGCCGGATCGATGCCGGCCTGGGTCGCCCATTGGCGGATGCGGGCATCGTCCTGGCGACTGCCGACAATGTAGAGGTCGAAGGCGGTGCCGGCCGCCTGCAGTTGGCGCACGCGCTGCTCACACGGCGGGCACTCGGCTTTCACGAACACCGCCCGTCGGCCCGACCCCCGGTTGCCATCGCCCGGTGCTCTTGCGCCCGGCATGCTGACGCGCTGCTGGCTCGGATAGAGCCGCTTCCAGGCGACGTCATAGGCCCGCTGGTACGCAAGTGTCTTGCCCACGCGTTTCGATTCCGCCTGCACCTGCAGCTCTGCATAGCGGTTGCGCTCTTCGTCGCTGCGTGCCTCGATGCCCAGCGCCGTGAGGGGGTCGAGGTTCGGGGAGTAGATGCCCAGAGGCCCCAGCATCAGTTGGCGGTAGCGCGCCCACTCCTCGGGCCGCAAACCCCAGTCGCGCGCCAGACGCTCGTCCAGCGCGGCGTCGGTGCTGTTCTGGACCTGGGCGGGCACTGCGCGGGAGGAATCGAGCGACGCCGGCTGCGCCAAGGCCATGTCTGCAACGACGAGGACGAGGACGAAACCGAGGGCGGTGCGCTTCATGGCCGGTCTCTACGGCAGCGCAATGCGCTGGGTCTGGCCATCTACACGGAACACGGCGGCGCGCGCCTCGATGGCCTGCAGTTGCCAGGCGCCGACGGCATCGCCCTCGCGCAGCAGCCGCAGTCCGCTCACGGAAGCCGCACCCGGTACCGCGACCGACAGAAAGCGCTCGCCACCCCGCAATTCCACGCTCACGACGTTGAACGGAGATTCAGGCACCAGGGGCTTGACGGGCTCGGCCGTGCGCCGCGGCGTCGCGGCGGACGCGGCCGCCTTCTTCGAGCGAGCCTCGATGTCGGTCACACGGGCTTGCAGCACCTGCAGGTCGCCGACACGGGCGTCCTCAACTTGAGCCCGCTCCACCTGCGTCAGCCGCTCCTCGAGTGCCTTGCGTGTGACCTCGAAGTCCGGTTGGGTGACGGGCCTGGGGCGACTCTTCGAGGCAGCCGCCTGTTGTTCGAGTTCGGTGACGCGCATGTCGAGCGCCTGCACATGGGTATCCTGGGCGCTGGCTTGGCTCTGTTCGGTCAGGCGCGACAGGCCAACGCTGTTGACCACCGCCAGGATGCTGACGAGCAGCAGCCAGACGGCCGCTGCGATCTTCAGCCATCGCGTGCGGCCGGCGTTCTCGGCAGGAAGTTGCGGGACGTTCATGGCTGGGCCTCCTGCGGTTGGACGGATTCACTGGCCGGCCCGCTCGATGCCGAAGCCGCGGGAACGGGGCTCGCGCTCGGGACGTGCACCGCCGCGCGCGTGAAGCACACCGAGCGCGCAGCGTCATCGACGGTCAGTTCCCAGGCCGGACCGGCAAGCGTCAGCAAGGCATCGCGCAGTGGCAGCGGCCCGAGACGTAAATGCGCTGCCGGCAGCGGCAGCGCATACAACGCAGCGGCCTCCGGCGTCTCGCAGAGGCGGTAGCCGGTGCGCAGAAGTACGTGTCGCAGGGCATCACCGACGCTCGCGTCGAGGGTCGGCGGAATTGACACCTCGATCACCTGTTGCAATAGGTCGCGCTGGGCCAGCTGCGGCACCAACTCGATCAGCGTGTAGCGGCCGTAGCGTGCTACCGGGATCGAGCTCGGATCGGGCTCCCAGGTGGCGGGCATGCGAGACACCACCGGCTCGGGGCGCGGGTCCACGGCCGCCGGGGCATTCGCCGCACCGACCGCAGCGCAGCCGCCGATGAACGAACAGCCAGCGAGCAAGATGGGCACAGCCAGGCGGTGAACGACGCAGGTGAGTGATTGCATGGGAAATTCCCTGGGGCACGGAGCCCTCACCATCGCCGCCGCAGAGGGTTCGGGCAGCAAACAAAGGGAACTGGCAGGTGCCCCATTCATGGCGTGCCGTCGATGCGCAGAACAAAAAGAAGCCGGCGACCCGAAGGTCGCCGGCATAGGGGTGGATCAGGCCGCAACGAGTTGCCGGGCCAGTGCCACCTCGACGGAATCACCGTCCTGGTTCAGCACGTCCAATCCTGATTCGGGCACGTCTCCCGACGTGCTCTGCGAGACCGTGATCTTCCTGGCCATCAACCCCAGGCAGGTCATCTGCGAGGAAGCCGCGTAGCCGAGGTAGATCACGCGCACCGGCTGCTTCTGGCCGATGCGCCATGAGCGTCGGGCCGCCTGCTGCAGGCTGTAGACGTTGTAGCCCGACTGCATGAACACGATGGTCGGAAACTCCAACAGATCGAGACCCGTCTTGACCAACTCCGGGTTCGTGATGAGCACGTCGATGCCGCGGTCCAACTGCTCGGCGATCCAGTCCTCGCGGCGGGAGGCATCTACGCTCGCGCGCAGCACCGCCACCTTGAAGCCTTCCTGCTCCAGCAGCACCTTCAGGCGCGACGTGGTGTCGCGCGTGCCAGTGTAGACCGAATAGGCCAGCGTCTTGCGACCCGCAGCCTTCTCCTGCTTGCAGATCTCGATCAGCTCGCGCTCCTTGGGCATCACCTCCAGCTCGTTGAACTGAGCCGGAACGAAGGCCAAGGTCTGGCGTGTGCGCGGGTGCACCACCGTCTCCGACCGGAAGCAGCAATCCGGCCAGGCCAGCAGCACGTTGAGGACCACGCCGAGCAGCGTCGTGTCGCGCTTGGCCAGCGCCTGTTTCAGCGCCGAAGTCAGACGAAACGACAGATCGCGATAGGCCGCGGCTTGCGCCGTGTCCATCGCCACCTCGCGGAACTCCTCGTCGTAGGACGGCAGCACGTTGCCGCCGATGTCCTTGAGCTTGAGGAAGACCGTGAACGGCAGGACGCAACGCAGCACGCCCTTCGGGCCGAAGCCCGGCGCCTTGACCGTGCGCACCGAAACCTTGGTGCCCTTGGCCGTCTTGTGCGCCGTGCCCGTGCTCTCGGAATAGATGTCCTTGAGGATGCCGTGATCGCGCATGAACGCCATCGCGGCCGAGGTCATGCTGCCGCTCTTGGTCGGGCGGTAGCCGTCTTCGATCATTCGCCCCGGCAGGGCTCGGAACAGCAGGTGGAACAGGTCGTCGCCATAGCCGCCCATCAGCGTGCCGGTGAGCAGCAGCGTCTTGCGTGCCTTGGCCGCCAAAACCCCCATCGCTTGGCCCTGTGCGGAGCCGCCGTTCTTGTACTCGTGCGCCTCGTCGGCGATGAGCAGGTCGAACGTGCCTTGCGGCAGGTAGCGTTTGACGAATTCGGACGGCTGGTAGCCGCCCTCGCCGAAGCCGAACTCCATGTTCGCCATCGCCCGCTCCATGCGGTGCGCCTGACGATCCGAGAAGACCAGCTCGCCCTTGGCATCCATGAGGTTGATGAACTCGTGGATGTTGTCGCCCAGCATCGAGGCCAGGAAGCCGTCGCCGAACTTCTTCATCAGCTTCTGCGCGGTGACTTCCCCGATGGTCGGGATGCGCTGCAAGGCTTTGAAGACGGCCGTGGACTGGTCGCTGGCGGACAGGCTCCGCGGTCGCATCAGCGTCCACAGCGGTGCGGCGCAATGGCTGCACCGGCGGCGGTAGTCCTCGGCTTCGAGTTCGACCGGGTTGATAGGCTCGCCGTCGAGGTTGGTGATGACCTGGCCGCAGTCCGGGCATGCGCCCACTTCGCCGTGCCGCGTGCGCCGCACGTTGAAGACGGGCTTCCAGTGGAAACCCATGCGCATGCGCACGCGCCCGAGCACGTAGAACTCCTGGCCGCGTACCGGCACGCCCAACTGCTCGCGCAGCTTGATGAGCTTGACCAGCGTGTCCGGGCCATTGAGCACCCAGACCTTCGCGCCGGCCACGGTCTCCTGGATTTCCCGGCGCCACTTGTAGACCAGGTGAGGCGGTGAGAGGACCAGCGTGCGGCGGTAGCCTTCGGCGTGCAGCACGGCCGCCGTGGCAATGCCAACGGTGGTCTTGCCGCAGCCCATTTCGCCATTGACGATCGCGGCGCGTTCGCCGCGGTCGGCCAGCAGCTCGGTGACGGCATGCACCACCTCGGCTTGCGCGCCGAACAGCTTGCGCTTGAGACTGGCCAGCACGAGCTGGCGATGCGGCCGGGCCTGGCCGGTGTAGACGGGAGGGTTGGCGCGGTTGAGCGAATCCAGCAGCTCGTCGCCGAATTCGGCAACGAAATCCTGAAGGCTCATCGCCAGGGGAGAAGCAGCCGCTTCGAGCAGGTCGCCCTGGACGGGCGTGCCATCGGCGGCGGGAACGACTTCGGTATCGAGGGACATGGTGATGCTCCAATGAAAATGGGGCATGCACCTCCCCTGCGGGGCGATGGCATGCCCCGAGGTGGGAAGAGAAGAACGGCGCGTGGCCGCGGTGGATGAAGATCAGTATTCGCTGGGCAGCAGCAGCGTGGTCACGCTGCGATCCCATTCGGTGATGATCCAGAGCTTCAGGTCAGGTGCGACCTGGTAGGACGAGAACAGGCGATCTTCCCCAGAGCGCAGCGCGGCATCGTTCTGCCGCCGGTCGCTGTCGTCGAGATCGCCCCAGTCGCCGCTGAGATGGCGGCACAGGTACGGGGTCGGGTTGAGTCGGCCCTGCCGGACCAGCGCGTCGATGCCGCAGGTCATGACCAGGTGCCCGGGGGCAAAGCGTGCTTGCGACCCCACGTTGAGAACTGCGAGTGCCATGGTGTTTCTCCTTTGGATGAAAGAGGGGCCACGACACCCGGCGGGGTGAGATGGCCCCGTTGGGTGGATGAGTGGTGGATGAAACGACGGCGAACCGTCAGGGAACAGCGATCAGCGGATGGTCAGCACCTCGCCGCAGGTCGGCGAGCCTGGTGTCATGTCCCAGGCGCGGATGACCGGCACGAACTTGTCGGTCAGGATGCGCGTCTCCGCCACGGAACCGTCATCGCGCTCGGTGTACTCGGTGTGCAAGGTCTTCTCCTTGTGGGTGTCGCCCTTGACGACGAGCACACGGCCCGTCTTGGACTTCACTACGCCGGAGATCGCACCCGCGGCGAGCGCCAAGGCGAGATGCCAATGCGATAAACCTCGCGCCGGGGGCCGCAGCGACTGCTGCGCGGCGCCCAAGTGCGTGTCGAGCGTCGGCCAGAGCCCTTGCAGCCGGCCGACTTCCTCGGCGAACTGCTCGGGCTCCATCGTCACGCGGTAGAAGTGCTCCGGCTCGGCCGTGGCAGGCACCGTGTACGGCAGAAACGGCCATTCGACCGGCAGCTCTTCCGCTTCGGCGTCGCCTTGCCCGATCTGCAGCAGCAGTGCGCGCGTGGCCTTGACCGAATCCGACACCTGGTCGCGCTGGCGAACCTTGCGACCGAAGATCACGACCTGCCTGAACTGCGTGTCCACCGCGCGGTAGATGCGCAGCTCGGCGAAGTGCCGGGTCAGCCATCCGACCAGTTCGGCGTCGAGCACGTAGTGCGGCACGATGTAGATCAGCACGCCGCCGTACTGCAGTAGCGGCAGCGCCTTCTGGTAGAACAGCTTTTCCAGCCGTGCGCGGCCCTGACCTTGGTAGCCGACGTTGCCGTTGGTGTCCTTGGACAGGTCGCCATACGGCGGGTTGAGCCACAGCAGGCCGAAGCTCTGCCGGCTGATCAGCGTGTCCATCAGGTCGCCGTGGATGCAGCGATCGACCAGTTGCCGGGCATGGCGTGCACGCTCGGCCTCGTACTCGACGGCGAAGGCCTGGACTCGCTCGCGCCCGAGGGCGTGCGCGGCTTCGGCAATCGCCACGCCTTCGCCGGCGCAGGGATCGAGGATGCACAGCGGCCCGGCCGAGGTTTCGGCGGGCGCCAGTGCGGCGAGTGCTCTTTCGAGCGTGGGTTCATCCGTGGGGAAGTACCCGTTCTTGACGAAGTTGCGGGCGAGCCGCGGGAACATGAGGGCCATGGGAATCTCCTGGCATTGAAGATGAAGGGATGCGGACATGCGCGTCTGCATGTCCGGTGAAGAAACCTCAAACCACCGCTTCGAGCGGTTGCGCCGAGGGGATGCGGCTGGCGGGCGTGCCGGCGACGAGCGCGCCGCTGCGGATCAGGCCGCCCAGCACCTGGGTCAGCGTCGGTACGTCGATGGCGAGCCGATGGCCTTCCAGAGGCCCAAGGGCGAACGGCAGGCGCGTCAGCATCGACTTCGCCTGCAGCAGCTCCAGCACGCAATCGCGCCAGGGATCGAGAAGCGGCAGCGGACAGGTATCCCGCACCAGCGTCCACAGCCGGTCGAGCCGGTGCGTGGAATCGCGAGGCAGGAGCGCCAGCGCGCTGGCGTTGGCCTTGTCGGGCTTGACGCAGCGCCGATCGAACAGCCAGATGTTGGTCAGCGAGCCGAACAGCGTGCGCCGGTAGGCGCGTGCGCTGCGTTTCTCCAGGTTCTCGACGTTGCCGACGAAGACCGGGATGCTGGCGCTCTGCTCGGTGATGATGTGGAACTGATCCAGTCCCTGTTCGTCCCGGCCCAGGGTGAGGCGGGCCAGAAATTCCTGGACGGCGGTGTCGCGCGCCCAGAGGGAGATGAAGACCAGGTTGCCGTTCTCGTCACCGACGACGCCATCGGCCATCAGGTCGGGGCATTCGTCGATGCGATAGAGCGTCTTGGGGGAAGAAGGTGCGGGCATGGTGATGTCCTCGAAGTGAGCGGAGACAGCACCACCCGCGAGGGCAGTCACTGCCCCAAGGGGATGGAAGAAGACGAGATGAACGTCGTGGTGAAGAATCAGACCGTGCGTCGCAACGCACCGTAGCCTTGAAGGTCAGGGCTACCTGGGCATGTTGTCGGCTACACCGACGGACATGGGCCATAGCCTGCGCCGGACGTGTGTGATGCGGGAGCGAAAAACCGACCCGGCGCTCCACCCGGTTTCCGCGGAGAGGGAGTTGAATACAAACCCCATACCACCGACTGCAGCGTCTTCCGGGTGTCGAAAGAAAATCGCCCCGGGGACACCGGGGCGGAAAAAGACTGCGTGGCTCAGGGAGGTGAAGCCAGGGAGGATGCAGTCTCGAATCGATTGTCGCCGATGCGGTGAAATCGAAAAGCAGGTATGCATTGACGCGGAGTCTCCAAAGTCGATTGCGGGCCGAGAGCTGAAAAGAAAGCCGATCGCGTCTTTCGACGTGATCGGCTGTTGGCTCAGACTTTGAGCTGACGCAAGCCATCGGCGAGCAGCCACAGCGCCCGGTTGAGCCGGACGTTCTGGTCGATGCCCTGTACCGGTCGCGTGCGCTGATGTCGCCCGTTGGCGGCGCGGCCGCTCAGGCCGCCCTTGACCAGGTTCTCCTGCACTCGGTTGAAGACGGACCAAAGATCGCCGCGGTTGTCGTCGAAACGACGGGGCCGCAGAATTTGAGTTTCCGTGATCGGCAAGGCCTTGCCGGAGTCGTCGTACTTCAAGGTCAGCGCCGATCGGGCGAAGACTTCGGCCTCGCCGTCGTCCAGCGTGATGACCCGCATGGCGTCACGAGAGTCCTGCACACGGTCGAAGCCGTGCAGCACTTCATAAGCGCCTTCGATCACATGATCGGTGACGTTGCCCTTGTGGGGCACGCGCACATCGGCGAAGGTGTCCCCGCACACCAGGCCGTTGTGGCAGACGAATCTGAACATGCCCGCCAACATCTGGTAGCTGCTGCTGCCATCGTGCGAGTTGAGCAGGATGATCTCGTTGGCTTCGGCGCCGTTGATCTGGCTGGCGTGGCGAAGGCGCAGCATGTGCTTGGTGTAGTCGCGGCGGTCCTCGTGTCGCACGCGGGTCTGGCACACCATGAACGGCTGGAAGCCTTCCTTGCGCAGTTCGGTCAGCACAGCCGCCGTGGGGATGTAGCTGTACCGTTCAGAGCGGCTTTCGTGCGGCGTGTCCGCGAAGATGGACGGGGCCACGGTGCGAATCTGTTCGTCCGACAGCGGATGGTCAGAGCGCAGCACCGGGGAACGAGGGGCGAAGCGGGATGCGAGTTGCATGATGATCTCCTTGCGGAATGGAGCAATCGGCATCCAGCAGCCGAGGCCGGATGCGCGCGATTGCATGGGACGAAGAAAAGCCCTGCTGAACAGGGCCTGGTGGGAGGAATGAAGAAGCGCGCCGCGTGAAGGCCGGCCTATGGGTTCGGCACCGGCTCCCAGCCGCGGCTGTCCGGGTTGAAACAAAGCGCTTCCTGGCCTTTGAGAATTGGCGTGAAACCTTCGAGGAAAACGTGCTGCAGGTACAGCGCGCGGTAGGTCAGTGCCTGCCACGCCTGTTCCTCGCTCAGGCCGTTGGCGATGAAGTGCTCGCGCAGTTCGTCGTCGTCGGAAACCTCGTTATTGGCCAGCTGGTCTTCGACGAAGCGAAGCAGCTCGGGCGGCAAGGACGACAGGATGGTGTCCATGTGCGCCTCACTGGGTGGCTGCATCGCCGGCCGCTTTGCGCGTCGGCTGCTGCTGGTGGAAGGCATGTACCCGTGCGCGCCAGGTGGCGCAGCGCTGCGGCGCCATGTCGAGATAGCGCAGCGGGCACGAGTAGTAGTACGGGTGCTCGGCCTCGGTCAGGGACTTGTAGCCCCATTCGCGGCCTTCGCTTTCCAGAAGATGGCAGCCGATCAAGGTGGCCGACTCCCCGGGTGCGAGACCCAGGACACCGGCCTGCTTTGCGGTGACGCGCGTCACCGTCCAGAGCACGTTGCCGATCAGCGTGTGGTCGATGACCTCATTGCGCGACCGCTCGGTGTCCTCGGTTGCGGTCAGCTCGCGGATCAACTGATCGCGCGTCATACGAACGAATGTCCAGCCCATGGACTGACTCCTGTGATAAAGGGCCGGAGTTCTCCCGACGGGGGAGGAACCCCGGCGGGTGGTGTAAGCCGCAGAACGCGACGTGGGACGTTGGTCGGATCAGACCCTGGCGAGGTGCCAATCCTGGGACAGCGGAGCGAACTCGTAGCCCAGGTCACCGAGGCGGTCGCGCTGCTGACGCAGCACGCGCCGATCCACGGTGGCATCGAGCTTGACGACCTCGCCCAGCGGCCAGAGCGCACCGAACAGCACTGCGTCGTCGCCATCGTCCGCATTGGCCGAAGCCTCGGCAGATGTTGCGGTCGGTTCGCTGCCGAACGGCGTGGTATCGACCAGCGGGTCGCCCGAGCTGCGCGCCTTTTTCCTGCCGGCTGCCTTGGGGGCGGTCGTTGGTGTCGGCGTGGCGGTCGGCGTTTCCTCGTCGATCGGATCGACTTCCTGCGGACTCAGCCGGTGGGCGTCGTCGCGGCTCAGGGCATCGATGTTGGACAAGGTCATCCCGCCCAGGAGGGCGCGGATCTCGATGACCATGCGGCCGTTGGCGGTGTACGTCGATGGGCGAATCTCCGCGATGGCGAAGTCGCCCTCGTACTTGCCCTCGGCGTACTGGTCGAGTTCGGCGTTCTTCACGACGAACTCGCCGATGGAGGTCGCGAGGCGACCGACGTTGAAGTCGCCGTTGCGACCGTGGATGGTCTTGATGGCCAATTGGCCGGGAATGGTGATCATGAAGAACTCCTGCGGACGAAACTGCAATCACGCATGCGGCCGTCATGGCGACGGTCGCATGCGCACGCGAGTGAGAAGAAGACAAGGCCCCAGGGAACGGGGCCTTGCGGATCAGAACGACTCGGCAACTTCCAATGCGGGAGCATCGGCAGTGGCTTCGTCTGCAGCTTCGGCGGCGGGCCGGACGGGCTCGAACGCAGCGGCTTGCGGCTCGGCGGAAGTCGCGGGGACATCCGTGTTGCGCACGTCGCGTTCGTCGCGATCGTCGGCGTCGGCCGGCTTGGGCTCGGCCTTGTAGACGAGCTTGCCGTCGACCTTGACCCAACTGACGAACAGCAGGCGGGCCTTGAGGCTCACCCCCTGCTCGCCGGCACGCTTGCCCTTGGAGTAGGTGAAGGTGTCGGCCCACAGGTCGCCCAGGCGGAAGCCGATCATCACCTTCTTCTCGGCATCGACCGCTTGGATGCAGCGGCGCACCAGGTGCTGCGCTTCGGAGCCCGAGACGCGCGTGTCGAAACGCACGTAGGCCACGTCATCGCTGGGGCCGTTGAGCGCCGCGATGTCGCAGGCCAGGAACGAATCGCCTTTCTTGGGCTTCACTTCGCGGATGCGATTGAGATACCCGAGGCCGGTGATGTGCAGGTCGAAGTAGGACTTGTCGGTGGAAGTGGTCATGGTGAATCTCCTGGGAACAAAGAGGCGGAGACACACCCGACCCAAGGCGGGGAAGGTGTGGAACCCCCGCGTGGGTTGAAGGAACAGCTTGGGTGGCATCACCATCGGGAGAACCGATGGCCGTTCGCGCTAGGATGCCGGAGCGAACTGGTGTGATCAACGCGGTCGGAACCGCGTCGCAGTCTTGAAGATCGAGACTGCCTGGGCATGCTGCTGACGGGTGTCAGCGGAACATGACGGTAAGCGTGGCGCCTGGCACGCGCCCGCGCGAGCGGCAATCGGTATCCGAGACGCCCCGCATTGACGGTGTCCTCGGGAAAGAAGAGAAGCCCCCCATGAGGGGGCTGGGAAGCAAAAAGGTCAGTGGCTGGCCGGCGCAGCAGGCATGGGCTGCATCGACAGGTGCGTGGCGGTGGCCGACACTTCGAGGTCGTCCTCGCTGTGCAGGATGCGGATGAATACCCGCTCCTGCAGATCGAAGAACTCGCCGAAGTCGTCGCCGCCGAACTCGGTGCGCACCAGCTCCCACCAGTCGTCAAACGCATCGACGTCGGGGTTGCAGCCCACGGCGTAGGCGATGGTCTTGCGCCGTCCATCGGGCAGGGTCTCTCCACGCTCGGCCATGAAATACACGCCCTGGTCCTTGACCAGGATGACGCGGCACTGATTGGTCGCCGCCTCGACGAGCACGGGTCGAAGGTCGGTGCCTTTGAATCGAACAGTCATGGAAGTGATCTCCAATAGAGGTACGAAAAAAAAGCTTCCCGCCGCGAGGACGGGAGGCCGCTTGGGGACGCGGGGGTTCAGTGCTGAACGGACTTGCGACCGGACAGGCGCTGCACGCGGATGAGGCGCCAGTTCCCGTCGTCGATCAGTCGCTCCAGGACCTGGCCCAGCGCGTCGAAGGACACTTCATCGACCCGCTCGACCAGTTCGTCGTCGCGGTGCAATTCCATCGCGTAGAGGTCGATGCCGCGTTCGTAGAACACGGTGACTCGTCCCTGGAATTTCGCCGAAGCGACGGTGAATCCGATGGCCGGCGGTGTGGCGATGATGTTGCTGGGGCTCGGATCGACCACCGTGAAGTCCCGCGCGCCGGCATCTACCAGCAGGTGCGTGATGCGCCGGAAGCCATCGGGCGCGGGCAACTGCTCCAACTGGTGGATCAGCTCCTGCAACTCGGGACACTGCGGTTCGGCGATCGGCAGCTTGGCCGGCGCCGAGCCCAGGATGAGCCGCTTCACCGTGTAGGGCTGGCCGTCGGCCGTGAACTCGGTGCTCTCCTCGGGCGTGTCCGCGCGCATGCCGTCGAAGCGGCGCCGCGCATACGGTTCGACGTGCACCTTGGCACCTTCGTCGGGCACGTCGGTGACGAGCGCCTTGTCGAGCACCGCGAACTCGGCCCGCCCCGTCTTGACGACGATGGCCTCGTCGGTGGTGGCGATGACCTTGCCCTCGAAGGGCTTGGGATCGATGTGGAAGCCCAGCGTCGAAACCTTGGGCTGACCATCGAAGATGTTGAACTTGAAGCTGCGGACGTTGGAAGGCACATGGCCGCGAACCAGCGTCGGCATCTGTGCGCGGATGGCTTGGATATCCATTGGGAGGCTCCTTGTGGCAATCCAAGGAACTTCCGCCCGCAAGGGAAGTGTGTCCCTTGGGGGTGAGGTGGATGGACGCGCATGCGCCCGTGGAAGGAAAAACAACCAGCACGGCGAACCGCACCGCAGCCTCGAAGGTCTCGACTGCCTGGGCATGCTTGCCAGCAACGCCAGCGAACATGCGAGCAGCGTGCGTCAGGTACAGGGCCAGCGTCGCGGGGGAATCAGCACTGCGCGACCACCGGCTTCGTCCAGAAAGGAAACGAGCCCCGCGTGGGGGCTCGAAAAGTGGTGTCAGTCGTCGTAGATCGGCAGGCCGTCCAGCACCTGCGCGTCGGCATCGAAGACCAGCATGCGCACGTCGGCAAGCGCGGCCAGGTGCAGCACATGCACCAGAGATTCCGGCATGCCCTTCTTGCGGTGTTCCTGCATCAGCCGCTTGGCGGTGATGCCTTCGACCGCGCGCAGGTTCTCATCGGTCCATGGCGTGGCAATCAGCTTTAACCCGATGGCCGGGCTGTACGGGATGCGGAAGGCTATGAACAAGAACAGCGTCGGCGTGGCGATGTCCGCCAGCTCCGCGAGGAACCGATGCGCCTCGGCGTCGAGGTGCGCGCTGCTGATCTCCCAGCACCGGCTGTAATAGCCGGTCTCGAAGCGCAGGCGCCGCACCACCTGGCGCGCGGCCTCCTCGGAGTAGGCATCGCCTACATGGACGGGTCGACCATCGAAGTCGTCCGCCTCGATGGCGTAGACCACGATGCGCACGATGCCCACCGTTTCGCACTGGATCTCCAGCTCGTGAGATATCTCCTGCCCTTCAGTAATTAGCGCGAAGTCCTTGCCGATCAGACAGGGAAACAGCGCGACTTGGTCGTCGGACAGATGAATCTGGCTGGCATGCAGCGGTCGCCAAATCGGCGGGCAATCGTTCTCGTATGTGATGAGGAGTGTTCGGACAATGCGCGGGTTCTGATATCCGCGGGCAAATGGGTTGTCGATTTGGGACATGGAGTTCGCTCCAGCAAAGTATGGCCGGGGCAATCCCCTGCTGGGGATTGAATCCCCAGCGGGTGAATGAAATGGCGACTGGTCAGATCGGCGCCATTGATGACGAAGTGCTGAGCAGATGTTCGACGACCCGCCTGCGCAGACGATCGCGAAGCGGTTCCCCGTCGATGCCGGCAAGCAGCGATAGCGTTTCCTTGGCGATCCTGGCGGCGGCCTTGTCGAGGTCGCCTGCGAGGATCGCTTGGCGCAATTCCAACCCGAGGTGCAGTGCCTGGCTGGAAGCGCTGAACAGATTCAACTCCCGACTGAGAAAGCAGCCCTCGCCGCCGAACTCGAATAGCCGCGGTTTGCTGCAATGCCAGCAGCCCTCGAACTGGATGGCGGCCAGGTTGTGGCCGTCGTTGAAGCAAGAAGCGATCAACAGCAGGGCTTCGAGGTCCGCCGAATCTTCGAACTGATGGTGTTCGACGAGGTTCCGCAGCTTCGGGTCCTGGTCGGCGTCGAAGTGCTTGGCCAGCGCTTCGATGATCGCCGCCATCGTGATGGCCTCCGAATCTTCGTCGTCCGGCGACGGCAGGTCGAGCTGGGCCGCCAGATTGGTCAGGTTCTCGAGCACATCGCTCCATTGCGGATCGTTGGATTCGGAGATGCGAGCGACGTAGGCCTGCCCGTTGCCTGGGTAGGATTCGTCCAGATTGAAACCACCGAACAGCGCGGTGATGACGGGTGTGACGCGTTCGAGCATCAGGACGCCCGTGGCGTCGTAGTAGTTGTTAGCCATGGTGGCTCCTTTGGGATGAAGGCGCAGAGCCACGTCCCTGTGGACGATGGCATCCGCAGGGAAAAGCCCGAGGCCGCAAGGGCTCCGGGCTGTGATAGGTCAGCGAGGATCAGTGCCGAAGTCCGTGGGATCGCCTAGGGCTTTCAACAGGTCGATCAAGCCGCCGTTGGCGAGCTGGTACAGCGCGTTGTAGATCGTCGCCGGTCGGTGCCTGTTCCAGGCGATCGAGCCGGGCATCCAGGTCGGAGATGCTCTGGCGTACTTCGCGCGCGAGCACCAGCGCTGGCGAGGGTTTCTCGTCATCGTCGGTCGCGCCCATCGCCGCAAGCACGGCTTTGGGCGACAGCGAATCCCGGAGGGATTCGTACACGCCCGGTGCCTCGATGCGGCAGACTGCTTCGGCCGGATCGTCGCCTATCAAAAAGCGGGTGATCCCGTCGTCGCCCGCACCTTCGGTGTCGTAGTCGACGATCGCGATTCGCGGAAGCGGGATCGCACCGGACCAATCCTGGACGATGATGGTTTGGACGGGGCCGCCTTCAAGGACGACGGCGATGGAAGGAATTCGGGACATGATCGCTCCTGAGAAATTAAGGAGGGACATGGCCCCGAAACGGGGACGCATGTCCCTCATGGGATAGGAAGAAAAGAAGATCGGCAGACGGCAGCGCGGTTTACCAGCCGTTGTAGTTCATGGTCAGGTCGGCGATGACCTTGCGCCGTTCCAGGTCGAGGCCACCCAGGTCGGACAGACCCTCGAAGCCGCAACTCTTGAGCATCGCGCCGCCCTCGCGGGCGTTGTAGAAGCTCACCATCGCGGACAGGAACATCCGCTGGCCGCTGCTCAGGACACCGAGGGCGTCGTTGAGCATCAGCAGCTTCGGCCGCAGATCCCACTTGGTGGTGGCACGCTGCAGGCCTTCGCGGGTGCCGTCGCCGAACCATTCGGCACCGGCGATGTGGACGCCGCGTTTCCACGCCTCGAAGAAGGCTTGGGGCGCGGCGGCGAAGTGCTGGTGTTCCAGCTCGATCTGATCAAGTACCTCTTGAGGCAGGGCACGGTTCATGACATGGGCTCCTGGTGGTTGGACATCACAGGTGGAGGCGCTGCTGCCAGCGGCCCGTTTGCAGGGCGTGCTCGGCGGCGTGGTGCGAGCGGAAGTAGCTGACCGACTCGCGCGAGACCGGACCGTCCGCATCGGCGGTGCCGATGTAGTGGCCGGCCGCGCTGCACAGCACCTGCAGGGGCAGGCGCTTGCCGACGTAGGCCAGGGCCTGGTAGCCGATGGATTCGGCGCGGGCCTGTTCAGCACTCAAAGGTGCCGATGCGAACGCAAGGGACATGGTTTTCTCCTGGTGGTTGAAGACCGGGAGCACCACGCCCCTTCGGGAGCGGAAGACTCCCGAAGGGTTGAACATGAAAAGCACCCGCGTCGTGGCGACGCGCGTCCGCGGTGGTCGGTGCGAAGCGGACTGGATCGGTCAACGCGGCGAGGAGCGTTGCAGCCTTGAAGACCGGGGCTGCCAGGGCATGGTGCTGACGACCGTCAGCGACACATGCGGGAAGGATGGAAGCGCCGTTGCGTGCCGTCGCCGATCAAACGGAACCGAACGCCGTCCGGTTTGCCCCAAGTGCTGGTGCAGGAACCGATGCACGATCCGTCTGCTCACGACAAAGGCGCCGAAGTCCCGAAGGACTGCGGCGGGAGAAGAATCAATCCACCTGTGGGTTGCAAGCAGGCCAGGCCGTCGTCAAAGCCATTCGCTGCGTCAGCAATCTCACCCGGCCCGTTTCGTGGCTGGGGCCGGCATCCTCTGGCGTGTATCCACACACAAAGGGAGCCCGTTATTTCGCCGGCGGGCACCGGCACCGAATACCGACGACCGCAAGCAGTCTCCTGGCACCTCGCAGCCTTGCGGGCCAAGGCGTCAGGAGACCGCTCGCGGATGGACGGAAGCACTTCGATCAGCGGAATCGCGGCGAGCGGGATTCGACGGAGCAATGACCTTCTCGCCCTGCCAGCCGTGAGGCCTGTGCAGGACGCGCACACCGTTGCAGAAGGGAACGCGCGCTGGGGAGTCCCGCGGGGTGCGGGAGGTTTGCCCCGCCGTCGGCAAGAGCCGGCGTGGCAGAGGGAGACGTGGGCGTCAGTTCCCCTTGGGGCGCCGACGCGGTGGGCCGGAGGTACGGCCGGATGCTCCGCGCTTGCCCGCCGCGGCATCTTCGACCGGCTGCGTGCCCTTGCAGTCCGGGTAGCGGCTGCAGGACCAGAACGCGCCGCTCTTGCCGCTGCGCTGGCGCATCGGGGCGCCGCATTGCGGGCAGCTCGGCGCGGGCGGCAACTTGATGGCGAGCGTGGCGCCGCGGTACTGCTGCACGAGCTGGGCGACCCAGCTCGATTGCTTGGCGATGAAGGTGTCTAGCGTCATCTGGCCGCCCTCGATCATGTCCAGCGCCTGCTCCCACACCGCCGTCGTGCCCGGGTCGGCGATGGCCGCCGGCACCGCGTCGATCAACGTGAAGGCCGCATCCGACGCGCGGATGGCGCGGCCCTTCTTCAAGAGATAACCGCGGGCCAGCAGCCCGCTGATGATGTTGGCGCGCGTCGCCTCGGTGCCGATGCCCGTGGTGTCCTTGAGCTTCTGCTTCAGGCGCGGGTCGGTCACGAGCTTGGCGACGCCCTTCATGGCCTTGACCAGCTCGCCCTGCGTGTAGGGCTTGGGTGGCAGCGTCTTCAACGCCTTCAGTTCGACCTGGCCGACCTGGCAGGATGCTCCAGCACGCAGCGCCGGCAGCACCTGCCCGCGCTGTGCGTCCTCGCCGTCACCGTCCTCGGCCTCTGGCGCCGCCAGTACCTGGCGCCATCCGGCCCCTGCGATCTGCTTGCCGACCGCCACCAGCGACTGCCCGCCGCACGTGAGCTGCGCCACCGTCCGGTCGAACTCGTGATGCGGCAGGAACTGCGCGAGGTAGTGGGCGCGGATCAGCCGGTAGACGGCCAGCTCCTTCTCGCTCATCACCGAGAGGTTGGCCGGTTCCAGCGTCGGAATGATGCCGTGGTGTGCCGTGATCTTGCTGTCGTTCCAGGCCCGCGAACGCTGCTGGCGATCCAGGCGGTCGATCAGCGGCCGCAGGCTGGGATCAGTCTTAACCAAGCTGTCGAGGACGGCCGGCACCTCGGCCAGCATGCTTTCGGGCAGGTAGCCCGAATCCGAGCGCGGATATGTCGTCGCCTTGTGCGTCTCGTACAGCGCCTGGGCAATGTCCAGCGTCTCCTGCACATCGAGGCCCAATTGCTTGGAACACACCTCCTGCAGGGTGCCGAGGTCGAACGGCAGCGGCGGGCCTTCGCGCACGCGTTCGGTTTCCACCGACAGCACCTGGGCGGCGCCGGCCGCGCGCAGGCGCTCGGCGGCCTGCTGCGCCACCGGCTGCTGCAGGCAGCGGCCGGCGTCGTCGGTGCTGCCCTGTGGCGGCACCCAGCTTGCGACGAAGGACTGGCCCGCATGTGAAAGGGCCACGTCGATGACCCAGAACGGCACCGAGACGAAGCGCGCGATCTCGCGATCACGGTCCACCACCAGCTTGAGCGTCGGCGTCTGCACGCGCCCGACCGACAGCACGCCGTTGTAGCCGGCCTGCCGACCCAGCAGCGTGAACAGGCGACTCAGGTTCATCCCGATCAGCCAGTCGGCGCGCGATCGGGCGAGCGCGGAGAAGTACAGCGGCAGCGTCTCGGCCGAGGGCTTGAGCGCGCCCAGGGCCTTACGGATGGACGCATCGTTGAGCGCCGACAGCCACAGCCGCTGGATCGGGCCGCGGTAGCCGCACAGCTCGATGATTTCGCGGGCGATCATCTCGCCTTCACGATCGGCGTCGGTCGCGATCACCAGTTCGCCCGCCTTGGCGACGAGCTGCTGCACGACCTTGAACTGCGCCGCGGTCGCCGCCTTGGGCTCGACACGCCAGCGCTCGGGAAGAATGGGCAGTTGTTCGATGGCCCAGCGCTTGTACTGCTCGCCGTAGCCTTCGGGCGGAACCGCCTCGACCAGATGACCGATGCACCAGGTCACGACGACACCGGGACCGCTGTAGCAGCCGTTGCCGCGTTGGCCGGCGCCCAGCACACGGGCGATGTCCTTGCCCTGGGACGGCTTCTCGCACAGGAATACGCGCATGAAGCCTCCTTGGAAGTGTGCGTTTCATTGGATGTCCACAGCTTGGCCGGGCCAGTGAAGGACGGCAGCAAGGAAGCCGATTGGCGCAGACACCGCTTTGTGATCGGCAGGCGATGCGTTGCCGCAGCGGTGTGAGCAAGACCGCAGCGGCTGGCGCAGCGGAAGCGCCGTTTCGGGAGGGCGACTGGAACTCGGTGGAACACCCTGGAGCTATCCCCTGGGGATAGCTGGTGCATGGCGGGCGTCTGACGGTTGCTACAGCCGCCCTCGGGCGTCGCGAGAACGGGCGATCGGCGCGCTACTGCCCGCCGGCCGGCTTGGCATTGAGGGTCACGGACTCGATGCGGTACGGCAGGATGCCCACGCGCCGAGCCTCGATCTTGAAGGTCGTGCGCTCGTTGTCGTCGGCGTCCTCCCACTCGTCCTTCACGGTCCGGCCTTCCACCAGCACGCGCATGCCTTTCTGGTACAGGTCTTTCCAGTGGTCGGCATCGCGATGCCACAGCTCCACCGGCGCCCAGAAGCCGCCGCGGTCCTCGAACTCGCCGTCCTTCTTCGGGATCGGATTGTCGAAGTAGACGTTCAGGCGCAGCAGCCGGCGCGGCTCGTCGTTGCCGTTGGGGAATTCGCGGTAGTCCGGCGCAGAACCGATGTTGCCTTCGCCGACGAAGTGCGTGCTCATGGTGACTCCTTGGGGGTGGTGGATGGAACGGACGCGGCATGCCCGTGGACACGCCGCAGGTAAGCCGCTTCGGCCTGCGCGGCCTTGCTGGCGCACTCCTGGGCCTGGCGGCCCAGCGTGTGAAGGAGGCTGATCTGCATGTTCAGCACGATGCGCTGCAGCTCCATCGCGTACAGGTCGTCGATCAGCGAGGCCGGTGTCGCTGGGCGGTCGAGCAGCGATTCCCACAGCGCCACGCCCATCGAGGAACGGTCGTGGTTGCGCCAGCGCAGGAAGGTTGTGCCTGCGCCAGTGGTCTGCTGGGCCAGTTGCACGTCAAGCAAGCTGAACGGATAGGCCCGCGCCTGTTGCAGCACGCGCCGCTGGGTCAGCGCGATCAAGTCGTCGCGTAGGGCAATGCACTGGTTGGCCCAGGCCTCCAGACTCCCCTTACCTTTAAAAGGCTGTAAAAGGCCTTTTAAGTAGCCCGCGTGTTCCAGGCGCTGGAAGTCCGCCTGTTCCAGCGGCAGGAAGCGCGCCGATTGGCCGATGGAGGACGATGCCGTCATGTCTTGGCGCCTTCGTCATCCTGGCCGTGGTCGTCGACCGCCACGTCGGCTGCGCCAGCGACGGGCGCGGCCTCAGCGGCTGCACCAGGCTTGCCTGCCCGCCGCGCGATCGGTGGCGCAAAGCGCGAGCGGCGCGTGCCTTCGAGCACGTCCTGCGGCAGCTCGCCGAACTTCTCCAGGGCCGTCCGCGCCACCGCGTTCTTCGAGGCGAAGTCGTCGCGCGTCGCGCCGGAGTAGCGGTACTGCTGTGCCAGGGAGAACAGGCTGCGCAGCGCGTGCGCGCCGTCGTTGAGCCATCGTTCCAACGTACTGCGGTCGATCAGTGCGGTGTGATGGGCGAGGATCAGCTTGCGCGCCAGGTCGTCATAGTCGGCTAGCAGGTATACCGCCATGAAGCCGAGCTGCGCGTTGACGAACAGCGGCAGCTTCACGGGCTGCACGTTCATGTTCTCGCCCAGCGAAAGCGCAGACGGCACGTCGGCCAGTGCCTGGTCCACCTGCTCGCGCAGCGCCTGCAAGCTCGTCTTGGTCTGCGTCAGCTTGTCCTCGATGCGCAGCATCCAGAAATCCGAGTAGGGATCGTCCTGCTCGGCGCCGCGCTTCATCTTGTTCATCACGCTGATGTAGCCATTGAGGCCGATGATCCCGGGCCGGCCCTCGGCGGGCGCTCGGCCATGCCAGATGCGCGAAGCGTGGTGGGTGTGCAGCGTCAGCGACATCGCGCTGCGCAGCGATCCGAGGTTCAGCTGCAGGGGCTGTTGGGTTTCGTTGGCCATGGTGACGACTCGCCGTGGGGGAACAAGTCGTCAGCATCCGCATCGGCCGGAAGGCCGTCAGTCAACAAACCGCAGCGCGTGCGCGCCCGGTTTGCTTCACACGGAAGGCTGTGTGTGCCGATTATCCCCTGGGGATAGCTCGGAAGGCATTCACGGCTCGCACACAGAGGTGACGCCGCGTTGCGCGGGACTACACCTCGCGCGGCCTGTACCAGGCAGCCCGTTGGCCGTCCACCTCGCGGTAGCGAAGCTCGAACCGGCGGCACTCATGCACCGCCTGCCGCCAGCTGCTGCAACCGTACTTCGGTGGAAGCTGGTCGGGATAGTGCTCCGCGATCCAGCGGCCGGCAGCGGCGACAGGTGCCCATCCTTCGATGGCCAACTGCGCAAAGGCTTCCCGCAGCGCACGAACGATGCCGGCGGCCGACCAATCCACCGAGCCATCCGGCGCGATGCCGTTGACCACCAGGTCGTGGAACACCTCCGATTGGACGAACTCAGCAGCCAAGCGCCGAGCCTGGTCCATGTGCTCCGCCCAGCCGCGCAGCTGCTCGAAGTGCTGATCGATGCGTGTGTAGGCGGAATCGAGCGAATCCTGCGCGGCGCGGCATCCGTCCACCGTCCACAGGTCGTGCTGGTCGATGAAGTGGTGGACCAGCGTGTTGCGCAGCGAGACGAGATCTTTGAGATCAGCCTGGGGCGTGGCGTAGTCCTGTGCGGACAGACTCAGCTGCGCGCGGGTGCGCAACGACACCACATCACCGGGGGGATCGGCGTCGCGGCCCTCATCACCTGCGCCGTCGATGACGACATAGGAACCGAGCAGTTGCCCGACCAACGCGCCCAATGTCTTGGTCGCCGCGTCTTCGATGCGCGCCAGGCGAATGGCCTCCAGTGAATGCGCCGGTCCCGAAAGCTCGTGGTGCGCCACGATGGCCTTCATGAGGCGTTCGTACTGCTGGAGGCGCAACAGGCACCGACCCAACGAGCGCTGAATGTCGCGTTGCTGTGGCTGCAGCGCATCTGTGGTGGGAGAAATCGTCATGTTCGGTCGACCGGGTTCCGCGCGTAGCCACCCTCGTTTGGCATCAAAAGACGCCAGTGTCGCCCGCAGGCCCGCCGCCGGCAACGAGTACGAAGGAAGGAGGCGTGTTCCAGCTATCCCCTGGGGATAGCTGTCATCAGCGTTTGCGCAAGGCGTCCCGGAGTTGTGCCAGGTAGGCGCGCGCAGCCTCTCGACCAGGACCGTTCGAGGGGGGCGCGGGCGACGGTAGTGGGGGCGGCGGTGGAGGCACTGGAGGTCCTGGCGTTGCGGCGGCAGGCGGATGCGCCTGCGATTGCACCGATTCGCCTTCGCCCGCCCAGGCCTTGAACTCCCCGCGGATGGCCTTCTGGATGATGCCGAACAGGTAGCCGGCGGGGTTGCGCACCGTGCTGCTGCGGCAGCGCGCATCCCATTCGTCCAGCACCGCCTGCCGCAAGGACTCGTCCACCTGCTGCAAGGCCACGAGCGCGCCACTCTGCTGCTCGTCCTTCAATCGCAACAAGCGCTCGGGCAGGCGCAGGTGCTGCAATGCTTTCGCGCGCGGTACTGTACGTACTTGATCTATACGATCCATACGTACAGTACGGTCCTCCTTCCGATTCCGAAGTAAGCCGTCTGGCGCGGGTTTCGGCCCTGCTTCGGAATCCGAAGAAGGGGTGTCGAGATTCCGAAGCAGGCCATCTTGGCCTTCTTCGGATTCGTGATCCACAGGCTCTTGTGGATAACTCGCTTCGATCCCGTCACGCCCGGCCATGCGCTGCGCCAGCACCTGTAGGCGCGTGGGCAGCATGCGGCCGCTGAGCATCGGGTCTTCGGCGATCTCTCTGAGCGTGGTCATGCCGACGATCTGCACCGCCTTCGCGGCATGGGTCAGCGCCTGGCTGACCAGGCCCAGGTAGTCGGGGTCGAGCTGCATCGCCTCGAAGGGCGTCAGCGGTTCGTCGTGCAAGACGTACAGGTTGCCGAGGATGCGGCCGGTCTTCGGCTCGCGACGCCGTCGCACCAGACTCAGCCATCGCGTCAGCCTAAGCAAGGTCAAAGCACGCGCCACGGTCTCGTGCGAGGCCTGCGCCGCGCAGGGCATCGAGGCCAGGTAGGGCCGGAGCTGGTCGTAAGTGGGGAGCGCTGTCACGCCGTCGCTTTGGAGCTGCAGGCGGAACACCTGCCACGCATTGCGCTCCAGCGGCGTCAGGCGCCGATCGAGGAACAGTGCGCGCGGCACGCTCTCATGGCGGTTGCCGCTGTAAAGAAAGCCGTCGCTGGTCGGTGTGGTCTTCGCCGCGGCGGCCACGCCGGTTGCGGCCGGCTGCGCAAGGGGCACCAGTTGTCCCAGCGCGTCGTCGAGCAACGCCGATAGAACAACGGGGCCATCGCGCCGGGGTGCGCCGCCCGTCGCCATGGGCCTACACCAACCCCTGGTCAATCCAGTTGCGTATCGCCGACCAGATCACCGACATCGGCAGGCTCAAGGTCTCGGCCAGATCCAGTGTCAGCGCCAGCATCGCCACTTCGTCGTCCAAGGCGATGCCTCGCTGCTTGACGCCGGCCTTCCAGTGCTTCCACAGGGTGGTGTCCTGCGTCTCGTCCAGCACCGGATGCCGCCCCTTGCGCTTGGGCAGGCCGAGAATGTCGCGGCGCAGGGCGACTTCCTGGTGGGTCAAGCCATAGAAGCGGCTCACCATCTCCGTGCTGGCGCCCAGACGCAGCATGCGGTCGACGGTGGCGATCTCGCGCTCCACGTCGTGGGCCTGGCTCAGCAGTCGCTTGAGCACCTCCCCGTTGACCGAGACCGAACACCACGATACGGTGGCGTTGACCAACATGCTCACGAGTTCCGGATGCTTGAGCGCGTCCAGTTCGGCCTCGCCGAAGCCCATCGCCTTGCAGCGCCGCAATTGCCCGTTGCGCAGGTCATGCAGCGCCTGTGCAATGACGGCCTGGTTGAGCGGGTGCGGTGCGGACATGGGGCCTCCGCTCAGGCGCCGTGGCCGGAGTCGCTGGAGGTCGCGCCGCTCTCCAGGTCCAGAAGCCGGCGCGCCAGGCGCAGCAACCGGAACAGCTTCACCAGGCCGACATCACTCAGACGCGGATGGGCACCGCCGCCGCACAGCAGCGGTGTCAGGTCTTCGGCCAATCGGGCGCGATCCACACCGAGGGCGGGTTGCGACGCGGCGCACAGTGAATGCAGCAGGGCCAGCACCGCACGCGCAAACAGCGGCATGGTGCGCGCTGCCGGCGGCGCCATGCAGTCGAAGCCGATGCTGCTGTCGCTGGGCTTGACCTGCTCAGCCACGCCGGCTTCCTCGGCGATCTCGCGCGCGAACTGCACGATGTGCACGCGCAGTCGATCGGGTGCGTCCAGACCGGGCTCGATGTACCAGACGTCGGTGATGGGATAGAGGCCGCCCGCCTGCACGGGGATCGCGCGCAGCGCGTCAGCCTCGAAGTCGGGCAGCTTGTCGCCCATCTGGTCGGCCACCATGCGCTGAATGGATTGCAGGCGATCGGTGGTCGGCGCTGAGGAAACGATGTGGGCCTGCAGGCGCTCGTCGCGCTGTCCATCATTGCCCTGTCCGTCGTCGTGCGGGGCGTCCTTGGGTCGGGCCGCTGGCGTGGAACCCGCTGGCGCAGCTTCGCCAACACTTGGCATCCCTGAGGCGCTCGGCTCGCGAGGAGATCGCACGGAAGGAGCGGTCGATGGCTGCAGCGACGGCGCCGGCGCAGACGCGGCCGGCCCCGCAGATCGTGCCGCCTGCGGCGGCGCTGGGTCGCTGGTCAACGCGCGCTGCCGGCTCTCGCTGTCGTCGATCTCCAGGCTCAACGTGTCGTAGTCCGCCCTCAGCAATTCGGCCATCTGGCCGACCAATTCGTCCTGCACCCGTTGCGGCGAGAAGTTGTCGGGCTGCGTGTCGAACTGCGCCAGCACGTCCTGGAACAAGGTCGCGAATTCCACCGACAGGTTGAGGCTCAGGGCACGCCGCTCCCACGTGCGCTCGCTGGCCTTGCGCAACACCGAGAGCCGTTCCACCTGGTGCCGGCCGAGTCCCCCGTACAGGAGGTTCGGGATCGCCGGCAACAGGTAGTGCACGGCGTCCTGCATGCGGCTGATGTGTGACTGCGGCAGCGGGAAGCCATCGGCCGTGAGCCGTCGCGCCAGCTCGCTTTGCGACAGCGCCTGGCCGCATTCCTGTTCGTAGAACTCACGCGCCTTCTCCACGCCTAAGGCCCGCTCGATGAAGCTCAACCCGCCGCGCAGCTCGTTCTCGGCCAGGTGGCCGGTGAGCATCACCACTTCGCCGCGCTGCGGCCACGGGCGGAACAGGCAGGGAATGCGAAAAAACCGTTCGTCCTTGGTTTCGCTCCACAGCTCGCGCAAGATTGCCAAACGCGTGTTGCCGCCGTTGCGAATGATGTAGTGGGGCTCGCCTGGCCGGCGGGTGATCGCAGGCGGCGCATCTAGCCCACGCCCGCGGATCGATGCCTTGATGTCTTCGTAGGCCGGGTTGCGCGTCACGCGCGGATCGTGGTCGTAGGGACGCAACTGGTCCAGCGTCACGACCATCGGCGTGTCGGCGATCGGGTCGGTCAAGGCTGCAGCCGATGGGGTGCTGCGCTCGAAGCTCGAGGCGAGCAACTTGGCGGCCATGTCCTGCGGGGTGAGGTCAGCCACGGCGGCTCTCCATGAACCATGCGACCCCTTCGTGCGCCAGCGCGTGTCGGTCGGCGCGGCGAAGCTGGGCGCGAGCGTTGCGGTCGGCTCGGTGATCGCTCGCCGTCGAACTGGTGTAGATCGGCGCGCAGTCGGGCTTCGTGAACAGCAGGTGCCCGCCACGGGTGCGAACCACCGTCCAACCTTCACCCAGGGCGAATTCAATCAGCCCTCGCAGCCGCTTGTGGCCGCGGGCCAAGTCATGTGCGCTGGCCATGGTCGGCCCCTCCCGCATGGCCTCGACCGGTGACGAGCGCGAAGCGCCCCTGCCACTGCGGGAACAGTTCGCCGGCCAGCGCGCGCATGGTTTCCAACGCGGCAGGCGCTGTCCGGCCCGATGGCAGGCGGTACTCCACCCGATGCACAGGCAGGCCTCTCGTCGCCGCACGTGGATAGGCTTCGATCGCCGGCACGTCTGTGTCGAGCACGCGCACACCGGGCTGGCCTTGAAACACCTGCCGCAGCGTCTGCTGAATCAGCCGTGCGTTTGACGACACCGGATGCACGCGGTTGATGAGCAGGTGCAGCATCGGCGGCTCGATGCCGAGGTGGCGGTACGGTGCGATGTCCTCGATGAGCTGCAAGGTGCCGCGGCGCAATTCGCGCGCCGCCAGGATTTCCGGCGTCACCGGCGACAACGCCAAGTCGGAAGCCAGCACCGCCATTTCCAGCAACACGCTGCGTGCGCCCTGGGTGTCGATCAGCAACAGGTCGTAGTGCGGCGCCAGCGTAGGCAGCAGGTGGCGCAGGCGCAATCGGCCATCGGGTGCGTGCAGCAGCAGCGTGTTGAGCTCGCCGCGGTCGTCGTTCGAAAGCACCAGATCGAGTCGTGTGATCGCGGTGCGCGATACCAGTTGCTCGGCTCGCTGCTCGTTGTAGGCCAGCATCTCGTAGATGCCGGCGGGCGCGCGCGCGGCCAGCGTGAAATAGCTCGACAGCGTGGGCTGCACGTCCAGATCCAGCAGCAGGACGCGCAGCCCGGCGTCGGCGGCGAAGCCGCCCAGGTTGGCCGCCGTCGTGGTCTTGCCCACGCCGCCCTTGGTCGAAATGATGGACACCACCTGCATGGCCTTCTCCTCGTCGAATGGAATGAAGCGAGAAGAAGCGTCAGCCGCGTTCATCGAGACGATCGGCGATCCATTGATCGATCTCCACTGAATCCCAGCCCACGGCGCGCACACCCAGGCGCAACGCCTTGGGGAACTTGCCCTCCTTCATCAGGCTGTAGATGTGGGCGCGCTTGAAGCCGGTCTTGGCCTCGACTTCGGCGCGGCGCAGGATGCGATGCTCGACTGGCACGGCCGGCAAAGTGGTATGCGAAGACATGAGAGACACTCCTTGACGCTCACTGGCGCTGTTCGGAAAGTGCCTCGTATTCAATAGATCTCAGGCGCACAAATCACTGCAATTGCAGACGGCGCGACTGCAACTGCAGTCAGGTGCTTTGTGATGCGAGGTGCCGTTTCGCAGCGGCGAACTTCGACCACAGCGTGCGTTCGCTCATGCCGGAGTGGTCGCCGTAGTGCGCGGTGAGCGCGCTGATGACCGCCTCCAAGGTCTCGAAGGAGGAGTAGGGAATGCCGCTCGGGGACTTGCCGAGCAGAAGCGTCAGCAGGCCTCCGACGATGTTCAGATAAGTGCCCTCGCTGCGAGGGCCGAGGTGGACGGACTGCTGTTCCTCCGCTGCCTGGGCCTCATGGGCCGCACTGAGTGCTTCGAACTCGGCTTTGAGCGCATCCCACGCCTTCAGTCGGTCGGCGAGCTGGACCTTCAGTGCTTCTCGATCCGCGATCAGTGCTTGCACGGCGTCGACGCTGATGGCGGGATGCAGATGGCGCTCGAACGCATCGAAGAGAAAGCCCGGCCGCTGGTCCGGGTAGAAACGCACCATCCACGCTTTCAGATCGACGTGCCGGACCGTGAGGTCCGGATCATCTAGTAGCGACGGATCGTCGCAGGTGATTCCCTGTTTGCCGTAGCGAAGATCCCCGTTGATCAATGCGTCTCGAATGCGCTCGACATTGAGGCGCAGCAAGGACCACCGGGGAATGTCCGCATGCTCAGGGAGCGTGTTGGCGTCCAGCAGCTTGAGAATGCGCCGCTCGAACCGGGACATTCCGGACCAGCGGATTGCCGCCTCGATGGGGCGGTAGAACACCTTGATGTGTGTACCTGAAGGGCTTGCTTTTTCCATTGTTGAATCCTTCTCCCATACTGACGTCGACCTCAGGACATTTCGCTTCCTCGAAGATTGAATACTTCCGGCTCCAGGCAGGAGCGGCGAACCGTGTTCTGTGGGAGGGCAACAAGGGGGACGGCTTAAGCAGCTGAGAAGCGATTCGCTCGCGCAAACCGCCCCTTCGTTGACCCCTATACAAAACCAATCAGCATATACATATGCTGTTACTTGGTGGCCCTTGATCCGTAGAAAACGGTAGGTGCAAGTCTTGAAGGGCAGAATATTTGCCGAAAGACCTATTCGATCTGCTCCAAGAGTTTTGCGGCGCAAGTACCCTGTGAGACCGGTCGCGTCTCAGGTAAGACGCCGCGTTCGTGACTTCACCGCACCATCGGGGACAGCGTCGATTTCCGCGGGTTGAAAGCACCGCCAGACCCAACAGGTCTGCTGTCAGACGGAAAAAGAATCTAGCGACCGCGCCGGTCCGAATGACGAACCGTTGATTGGAGACCGGGTGCGCTCACACCTGACCCGCAGCGCGCGACCTGGCATCACGCGACAGCCTCAAGTGAGCGCGTCGAAGCAGGCGTAAGGCCTGCTGCACTGAGGGCAGAAAAGCAGTCTTGGCCCCAGTTGCGGGCCGCTGCACTTCACCCTGCGCGCCGTTCTTGTCCGGCTTGGCGACTGGTCACCGATCGCGGGGATTTGCGCTGTTGCCAAGGATATCGTCAGCGGCGGCATCCCTGCCGATTCGCTGATTTTGGAATTGCAGCGCAAGAATCGGAGTTTGAAAGCCAACAGCGCTCGATAGATTGAATGATTCAAGTCATTCGAGAGCGCCATGACACGCCAGACACGCGGCAGTGGGATCGAAGGGGCGGGGCAAGGGCAACCTTGTCAAACTGAACTCGGCGAGTTCGTCCGCGTGGGTCGGATGTCCGAGACGGCACCGCACAACGAATGGATGGCCATCCTTCCCGACGAAACAGAGGTCGTGGTTTCGGAGGCTGCCAATCGTCCTGACGCCCTCGGCGTGGCCAAAGCGGTGTCGGTGGTCCAGAGCAGGTCTTACCTGGGAAAACGAGCCGTACAGCTCATCGCACCGCTCCTCAGAGCCGAAGGTGCATGGCGCCTGCTCACCATCGATTTTGGCGCGGAAGCGCGTCGGTATGACGCGGAGTTCTTGATGTGCTTCGCATTTGTCGCAACCAACGCCGAGCTGTCGAGTAGCAGCCCTTACTTCGAGGTTGGCTTCTCTCTGTCCCAAGTCCAGGAGGAAAACGAGCCGGTGTTTTGCTTGGGCGTCGTTCACAAGAGTTGAGTCCCGCACTCAATCCGCCGCGGGTGTCTGAGCCTCGCGGATCGCACGCCCCACAAACGCATCCAGCCGCTCGGACCCTTCGCCGTCAGACTTGGTGAGAAGGTAGGTCGTAACCTCGACGTCGTCGTGTGCCAAGGGACGAATGACCACCTCGGGATGGCGGCATACAGCGACCTTCTCCGCGGCCGCGAAGCCCACTCCATAGCCCGCGGCCACCAAGGTCAACATCATCTCCAATGACGTAGCTCGCTCGGCGACATTCGGCTCGACCTCGACGGCACGCAATACGCGGTCTACCTGCCTGCAGTAGCCCTCGCAGATTTCCGGATGGCACATGACGAGGGGATAGCGCAGCAACTCCGCCAGGGGGATCAACTGGTGCGCCAGCAGTGGGTGCCTGGAAGGGACCGCCACGACCAGAGACTCCCGCCACAGCGGATGGGCCGCAATGCCCTCGCCAACTTCGTTGGTGCGCGCAAGCCCGGCGTCAAACGTGCCATCCCTCAGGCCGCGGAGCTGTTCGGCGAGCGAAACCTCCGAGAGACGTATCTCGACCGAGGGCTCTTCCTCGCGGCACAAGGCCAGCAGCGCCGCCAGCCTCGGTTGTGTGGTCCCGTCCGAGAGCGCAACACGCAGTTGGCCGAAATGGCCCGCCGCTGCCGCCCTGGCGCCTTCCTTTGCTTGTTCCAGGGCCACGAACACGCGGCGCACCTCTTGCAGGAACACCTCGCCTGCATGGGTCAGATGGGTGCCCCGCCGGTCCCGATTGAACAGCCGGACCCCGAGCCGGTCCTCCAGTTCCTTGATGGTGCGCGACAAGGGTGACTGCTCCATGTGAAGCCGATCAGCAGCGCGTCCAAAGTGGAGTTCTTCCGCCAATGCGAGGAAACATCTCAGGTGCCGGAGGTCCAACTGACTTTCCTCTCGCCGCTGACGTGCACGCCAGACCCAGGCGCCGAAATCGAATTCGTGATTTGCTTTCGGACGCCCGCCGTCAACGACGGATGGTCTGGAGTGCGATCGTCAACCGTGATGCGCGTGACCCAACCGCTCGCGGCGATCCCTGCAGGCGATCGCTGTTTGGTCATCGTTCGCGTTGGCAGTCAGGTTGCAATGGGCCGAGACGGCCTCAAGCACCCGGCCCCGGGGTTTCGGGCGCCTCATGGCCCAGACGATCCAACTCGTCGAAGTCCTCGGCCGTCAGCTTGAGACTCGCAGCGGCGACGTTCTCATCGAGATGCTTGACCTTGCTGGTTCCCGGGATCGGCAACATGACCGGACTGCGCTGCAGCACCCACGCCAGCGCGATTTGGCCCGGCGTGTAGCCGGTTCGCTTCGAAAGCTGATCGAGGAAAGAGCCAGGCTTCGCCAGATCTCCCGCGCCCAGCGGGAACCAGGGGATGAAGCCGATGCCGTGCTCCGTGCAGTAGTCCAACACAGCTTCATGTTTGCGCGTGACTAGATTGAACATGTTCTGCACCGTGACGACCTGAAAGAAACGGCGCGCCGCTTCGATCTGCTCGACACCGACCTCGCTCAGGCCGACGTGGCGAATCAGCCCCTCCTTCTGCATTTCCGCGATCACGCCGAATTGCTCATCTTGAGGGACTTGTGGGTCGATGCGATGCAACTGCCACAGGTCGATGCGCTCGACATTCAGCCGACGCATGCTCAACAGCACGGCGTGGCGAAGATATTCGGGCCGTCCCACCGGCGCCCATTTATTTTCACCGTGACGAACAAAACCGCCCTTCGTGGCGATCAGAAGCCCGTCATAAGGATATAGCGCGTCCCGGATCAATTCTTCGCTGATATCCGGGCCATAGCTGTCAGCCGTGTCGATGAAATTGACACCGATCTCCGGCAGTCGACGTAGCGTTCGCAGCGCTTCGGGTTTGTCATTGGGTTGTCCCCAAATACCATTGCCCACGATACGCATCGCGCCGTAGCCAAGGCGATTCACCTTGATATCGCCGACGCTGAATTGGCCAGAGAGAGCCGCGTTGATATTTGTCATGTGACCTGTTTCCGATTGTGAAGATTCCAGTGGAATTTTCGGCGCTGGGGCACCGGGGCGTCACTCCGTTCCTTGCGCTCAATTTTTTGAGCGCCATGACCTTCGCAGCCCCTGCAGCGACAGGCACGTCGGTGCTGGCACCATCAGATTCTCTTGGCGTGGCTCTTCCCGTGCGGGGGCAATGTCTTCTAACGTTCCCCATTTTTGATTGCGCGAGAGTCGCCTGCTGCCGCCGATGGACAGACTGAACCTTGAAATGCCGCTCGAGAAGGGCGCGAGTGTCCGCGTTCGCGGCGCGCGGGAGCACAACCTGAGGAACATCGACGTGGACGTGCCGCGGGATGCGCTCGTGGTGTTCTCCGGCATCTCCGGCTCGGGAAAGTCGTCACTGGCCTTCGGCACGCTCTACGCCGAGGCGCAGCGCCGCTACCTCGAGTCGGTGGCGCCGTATGCGCGGAGACTGATCGACCAGGCCGGCGTGCCGGCGGTGGACGGCATCGACGGTCTGCCGCCCGCGGTCGCGCTGCAGCAGCAGCGCGGCGCGCCCGGTACGCGCTCAACGGTCGGCAGCGTGACGACGCTGTCAAACCTGCTGCGGCTGCTGTACTCGCGCGCGGGCCACTTCCCAGAAGGACGGCCACCGCTGGAGGCAGAGGACTTCTCTCCCAACACGCCGCAGGGCGCTTGCTCCCACTGCCACGGCATGGGGCGCGTCTTCGAGGTCACCGAAGCGACGCTCGTCCCCGACCCGAAGCTGACAATTCGCGATGGCGCCGTTGCTGCCTGGCCGCCCGCTTGGCATGGGCAGAATCTGCGCGACATCCTGATCGCACTCGGCTTCGACGTCGACCTGCCCTGGGAGCAACTGCCGCGGGAGCAGCGCGACTGGATCCTCTTCACCGAGGAGATGCCGACAGTGGGTGTGTATCCGGGCCGTACACCCCAGGAGACCCGCCGCGCCATCGAGCAGAAGGCGCCTGCGACCTACCAGGGCACGTTCACGAGCGCGCGGCACTACGTGCTGCACACCTTCGCCACTACCCAGAGCGCGCTGGTGAAGAAGCGCGTTTCGCGCTACGTGGGCAGCAGCGCCTGCCCTATCTGCGACGGCAAGAAGCTCAAGCTGCAGGCACTAGAGGTCACTTTTGCTGGACTGGACATCGGTGCGCTGTCGCGCCTTCCCCTGGTCGAGGTCGCGCGTGTGCTCGCAGCGCCCGGAACCCCGGAGACGGTGCTCTCCATTGACGCCACCGCGCGTGTGCCGACATTGTCCGAGGAAAGGCGCATCGCCGCGCGCCGCATCGTGGCGGACATGCTCGATCGCATCGATACGTTGCGACGCCTGGGTCTGGGCTATCTGACGCTGGAGCGCAGCGCGCCGACCTTGTCGCCCGGCGAACTGCAGCGCCTGCGCCTGGCAACACAAATCCGCTCGCAGCTGTTCGGCGTCGTGTATGTGTTGGACGAACCCTCCGCCGGCCTGCATCCGGCGGACGGCGAGGCGCTTCTCGATGCAATGGTGCAACTCCGGCGGGCCGGTAACAGCGTGTTCGTGGTTGAGCACGATTTGCATACTATTCGCCGCGCCGACTGGGTGATCGACGTCGGGCCTGGCGCTGGCAGCGAAGGCGGCAATATCGTCTACAGCGGCCCGCCGGACGGCTTGGCGCGAGCGAAGAACTCCGTCACCGGACGCTATATGGAGCCGCGGCGAGCACCGGAGCGCACGCCGCGAGCGCCGGCGGGCTGGTTGACGATGCACGGCGTGCGTCGCAACAACCTCCAAGGGTTGGACGCGCGCCTTCCTCTCGGCGTCATGTGCGCGGTCACAGGACTCTCGGGTTCGGGCAAGTCGAGCCTGATCACCCAAGCGCTGGTGGAGCTGGTCGGCGAGCACTTGGGGCGAAAGGTCGAGGAGGATGACGGCGATGACGGCTCTGCGGCCTTCGATACCTCGTCAACCGAAGGCCACCTCGGCGAGGGCGCCGACGCCATCCGCAGGCTGGTGCGCATCGATCAGCGGCCCATCGGCCGCACGCCGCGTTCCAACCTGGCCACCTACACCGGATTGTTCGATGAAGTCCGTAAGCTGTTCGCCGGCACCGAGCAGGCACGCGCGAAAGGCTACGACGCCGGTCGTTTCTCCTTCAATGTTGCCAAGGGCCGATGCCCGACTTGTGAGGGTGAAGGCTTCGTCAGCGTGGAACTGCTGTTCATGCCCAGCGCTTATGCGCCATGCCCGACATGTCATGGCCGGCGCTACGACGCCCAAACGCTGGCCGTGCAGTGGCGCGGGCGGTGCATCGCTGACGTGCTCGAGCTGCCGGTCGCCGATGCCTGCGCGGCGTTCGCCGACGTGCCGCGCATCTCCAGGCCGCTGAAGCTGTTGCGCCAGCTCGGCTTGGGCTATTTGCGCCTGGGCCAACCGGCGACCGAACTGTCGGGCGGCGAGGCGCAGCGCATCAAACTCGCGAGCGAAATGCAGCGCGTCGCGCGCGGCGCCACGCTCTACGTTCTCGATGAGCCGACCACAGGGCTGCATCCTGCTGACGTGGACCTGCTGCTGGTTCAGCTAGACGCCCTCGTGGACGCCGGACACAGCGTTGTGCTGGTCGAACACGACATGCGACTGGTGGCTCGATGCGACTGGGTACTCGACATGGGGCCGGGCGCGGGGGGCGACGGTGGCCGGATCGTCGCACAAGGCCCGCCGGCGATGGTGGCGCAAGCGCCCGGCAGCCGTACGGCGCCGTACCTGCGTGGCGCTTTGCACCGCTGAGTACCTTCGGTCTCACGGGGGCGCGTATGTTGCCGTTTGTCTTTCGTCAGAGGGCCTTGCGGTCGCGTTCGTCAGTCGCGATGGCGTCGCGATCACGTTTTCCGTGAGAAGCCGCCAGCATGCATCCGTGGCAGGCGGCATGACTCATGCTTAGGCCATATGCATGTCGCTGCTTCTTTCGCTGACCCTCAGTCCGCGCGGTGCGTCGACGTTGCAATCGCAACTTGTCGACCAGATCAGGACGCTGATCTGCGCTGGACGTCTGCCCCCCGGCGCGGCCGTGCCGACGACGCGTGATCTCGCGAAACAGCTCGGGGTGTCGCGTAACACCGCGTCAGGTGCCTACCAGACCTTGATCGCCGAGGGTTACCTCCAAACGGAGCCCACCGTTGGCACCTTCGTCAGCAGGCAATTGCCGGACCAGGCGATCCGATCGGCGGACGATGCGGACATGTCGGTGCTGCGCGGGACCGGCATCCGGGCCTTGAACTTCCCGCTGCCGTACGGCGGGCGTGGTTCCACAGGCCTGCACCGGCCGACCCCGCCCAACGTCGACGTCGACTTCGTTTTCGGTCGTAGTGCGCCCGGCTCATTTCCCGAGAAGCTGTGGCGCCGGATCCTCACAGAGAGCTTCGGTGGCGCGGCCGCGCGGATGAGCGAGTACAGCGACCCGGCGGGGCTCCCGGAACTGCGCCAGATGATCGCAACCACGCTCGGACCGATGCGCGGCATGGTGATCTCCGCGGACCAGGTGCTCGTGGTGGGCGGTTTCCAGCAGGGGATCTGTCTGGCTGCCCACCTGCTCGTCGGGATCAATGCGCCTGTGGTGATGGAGGCTCCCACTTATCGCGGCGCGGCATTCCTTTTCGAGAGCTACGGCGGCCGCGTGATCCCAGCCGAGATCGACGAGCACGGCCTGGACCCGTCGCGGCTGCCCGATGCGCGTGTCAAGCTGCTCTACGTGACGCCCTCGCACCAGTTCCCTACGGGCACGACCATGCCGATGCACCGGCGGCTGGCGCTGCTCGACTGGGCGGCGCGCACCGGCGCCTACATCCTAGAGGTGGACTACGGTGCCGACTTCCGCTACGAGGGCTCGCCGCTGCCCTCTCTACAGGCGCTGGACCGCTACGGGTGTGTCATCTACCTGAACTCGTTCTCCCGCTCCATCGGGCCTGGCTTGCGTCTGGGCTATGCCGTGGTGCCGCGCGAACTCATCCGTTCAGCCACGGTCATCAAGTCGCTGATGGACAACGGCCTGTCGTGGATGGAACAGGCTGTACTGTTGCAGTTCCTGCGCGAGGGCAATTTTGAGACGCACTTGAAGCGCCTGCGGCACACCTACGAGCAGCGCCGCGACGCCCTGCTGCAGGCGTTGCAGGAGCACCTGCCCGAGGCCGCGGTCAGCGGGCAGGACGCAGGCACTCACCTGTGCGTGCAGTTGCCCGATGACGCGCCGCTCGCCTCGGAATGGCAGGTGCTAGCGCGCACCGCGGGTGTGGGCCTGCATCCGCTGGCGGAAAGCGCCTGCTGGTTCTACGAACGGCTTCCGGCGCACGAGCGTACGTTGATGCTCGGCTACACGCATTTGTCCGAGGACCAGATCCGCACCGGCATCGAGCGAGTGGCCCGCGTGGTGCCGGCCGAATTTCGGACTGGCACCATGAGTTTTATGCGCCGTGGCGCTTTCTCAAGGCCGTACCGGCTCTTATCGTTGAAACATCATCAACGCCAGCCGGAGAGCCGAATGTCAGCCCATTCCAGCGAGACTCGCATCGTTCGGGGAGCCTGCCCGCAAGATTGCCCCGACACCTGTGCCTTCCTCTATCAGGTCGAGGACGGGAGGCTGGTTGAAGTGAACGGAGACCCCGAGCATCCGATGACGCGCGGCGGGCTGTGCGTGAAGCTGAAGAACTTCGCCGAGCATCACTACAACCCTGATCGTCTGATGTATCCGATGAAGCGCGTCGGCCCCAAGGGCTCGGGCCAGTTTCAGCGTATCTCTTGGGATGAGGCGCTGCAAACGATCAAGACGCGCTGGGATGCGATCATCGAAGAGCACGGCACGCAGGCCATCATGCCGCACGCCTACCTCGGCCATCAGGGCACGATCAACGGCCTGACGGCGGGCGACGCCTTCTTCAACCGTCTCGGCTCCACCGTCGCCGAGAAGACGTACTGTGAGTCGGGCTCGTCCACCGCATGGATTATGACGGTCGGCCCGACCGGTGGCCTTGACCTGGAGAGCCTGGCGTACTCGAAGTACATCATCGTGTGGGGCATGAACATGCTCAACACGAACCTGCATGCGTGGAAGTTCGTGCTCGACGCCAAGGCGAAGGGTGCCAAGATAGTCGTGATCGACCCGGTGCGCACGCGGACCGCCAAGCAGGCCGACTGGCACATCCGCATCCGCCCTGGCACCGACGGCGCGCTCGCGCTCGGGATGATCAACATCATCATCACCGAGGGGCTGGTCGACCAGGACTACGTCGACCGCTACACCCTCGGCTATGACCAGCTGAAGGCGCGCGCCGCCGAGTTTCCCCCAGAGCGCGTGTCAGAGCTGACTGGCGTACCCATAGCCGATATCCTGCAGCTCGCACGTGAGTACGCGACCACGCAGCCGGCCGCGATCCGTGAAGGCGTGGCTATCGAACGCAGCCCCGGCGGCGGCGACGCGATCCGAGCGATTACCTGCCTGCCGGCGCTGGTCGGCGCCTGGCGGCACGTCGGCGGTGGCGCGGTCGAGATGCCGATTTGGGAGTTTCCGACCGACTTCGCCTTTCTCTGTCGGCCGGACTGGATTCGCCCCGGCACGCGCGTCGTCAACGAACTCGACCTCGGTGCCGCTCTCACAGGTGCGATGCCGCTGGACCCACCAATCAAGTCGCTGTTCGTTTACAACTCCAACCCAGTCTCTCAGGCGCCAAATGCCAGCACGCTGGTCGAAGGGCTGAAGCGCGAAGACTTGTTCACCGTCTGCAGCGAACTTTTCCTGACCGACACGGCCAAGTACGCCGACATCGTGCTCCCCGCGACGATGCAGGCCGAGCAACTGGACATCATGGTCACCTGGGGTCATCTGTATATCTCGATGAACCAGCCCGCGATCAAGCCGCCGGGGGAATGCATCCCGAACTCCGAACTGTTCCGTCGCCTGGCGGCCGTGATGGGATTCGACGACGAGCAGTTCCGCATGACGGACGAAGAGATGCTGCGCCGCTCCTACGACTGGAGCGACCCGCGCATGGAAGGCATCAGCTACGACAAGCTGAAGGAAGTGGGTTGGATGCGCATCAACGTCGGCCTGCCACACGAGCGCAAGCCGCACGCCGAAGGCAACTTCAAGACGCCGTCGGGAAAGTGCGAGTTCGCGGCTTCGGGCGCGGCCAACGGCAACTTCGTCGTCAGTGTCTGGCGCTCGGGCTACGAGGGCATGCAGCCGGGCACACCGGTGGACCCAGTGCCCAACTACATCCCGCCGCACGAAACAGCCACCAGCGAGCTCGCGCGGCAGTTCCCGCTCAACTTGGTCTCTCCCAAGCCGCATGCCTACCTGAATACGCAATACGCCAACGAGACCACGCAGCAGCGGCGCCAGGGCGAGCAGTTGATCGTGATCCACCCGGCTGATGCCGCGTCGCGGCAGATCGAGCACGGGTGCTATGTGCGCGTCTACAACGAGCGAGGATCTTTCGAGGCGCGAGCCGAGGTCAGCGACGACGTGTCCGCCGGGCTGATGATGACCAATGTCGGCCACTGGCCGGGGCTCAACCGCAGTGGCACCGCAGTCAACTCGACGACGGCGCCGCGCCACTGCAATCTGGGCATGGCGGGGGCGTATTCCGACAATCTGGTCAACGTGCAGCGAATCTGAGGCAACGAGCACCATGACCCATGTCGTCACCGACAATTGCCGCGGCTGCCGCTACACCGACTGTGTAGCGAGCTGCCCGGTCGCGTGCTTCCACGTCAACGAGGCCCGGGTCTACATCGATCCGGTGACGTGCATCGACTGCAGCGCGTGCATCCCGGCATGCCCAGTGCACGCGATCGTGGAGGAGTTCGATCTGCCCGATGACCAGCAATACTGGATCGGCATCAACGCCGAAGCCGCGCAGCGCTACCCGCGCCTGCGTAGCAAGCTGCCGGCGCTGGACGGGGCGGACGAGCGACGGCGATCCCTCGGCTATTGAGGTCCATCATGACTGACACCCACACGGCAGCAGGCCCGCTGCGGATTGCGATCGTCGGTAGCGGCCCCAGCGGCTTCTATGCTGCTGAGGCGCTGTTCGACGCATTGCCCAACGTCGAGGTCGATATGCTGGAACGCTACCCGGTGCCCTACGGACTGGTGCGGCTCGGCGTGGCGCCGGACCACGCGAAGCTGAAATCCGTCATCGCGCAGTTCGAGCAGATCGCACGGCGCCCGGGCTTCCGCTTCTGCGGCAACGTTGCGCTCGGACGTGACGTGTCGCCAGCCTCGCTGGCCAGCATGTACCACGCGGTCGTGCTCGCGACCGGGGTCAACGGCGACCGCACACTTGGCATTCCCGGCGAGACATTGAGAGGCGTGCATGCCGCGGCGGACTTCGTCGGCTGGTACAACGGACGGCCTGAATGCCGGGCGCTCGAGTTCGACCTGCGGCAGGAGTCCGTGGCGATTGTCGGTCAGGGCAACGTTGCGATCGACGTCTGCCGCTTGCTCGCGTCGCCGCTGGACAAACTCGCACGTACCGACATAACCGCCCATGCGCTCGATGCGTTGGCCAACTCGAGGGTGCGCGAGATCCATCTGGTCGGGCGGCGCGGCCCGGCGCAAGCGAAGTTCACGCCGAAGGAACTCCGCGAGCTCGGTCAACTGCCAGGATGGCAGCCGGTAGTCGATCCCGCCGACCTCGAGCTCGGTGAAGCCTGCCGTGCCGAGGCCGCCGATCCGGCGAACCCGTTCATCGCGAAGAATTTGCAGATCCTGCGCTGCTTCGCCGACGCGCCGCGGCGCAAAGGGGACCGCAGCATCTATCTGCACTTCCTGCGTGCGCCTGTGGCCGCCAAGGGGGAAGGGCGGCTGCAGGCGCTCGAACTGCGCCGACAGCGACTCGTGGGTGTCGCGGGTCAGCAGCGCGCGGTGGATGTCGATGGATCGGGCCGGCTCGACGTCGGCCTGCTGTTCCGCAGCGTAGGCTACCGCGGTATCGCGATGGAGGGGCTGCCGTTCGATGTCGCGCGGTGTGTGGTGCCCAACGAGCAGGGCCGCGTGAAAGACTGCGAAGGCCGCCACCTTCCGGGTTGGTACGTCACCGGCTGGATCAAGCGCGGCCCGTCCGGTGTCATCGGCACGAATCGACAGGATAGCGTCGAGACCGTGCAGTCGATGCTGGCGGACATGCCGGGTTGGATCGCGCCGCCGCGGCGCGATAGCGATGCGTTGCGTGATCAGCTCGATGCCCGCGCGCACCGCGTGGTCGCGTTCGACGACTGGCTGGCGATCGAGCGGGAAGAGCGGGAGAACGGCCACCACCGCGGCAAGGTCGCGGAAAAATTTGTCGATGAGACTGCGATGCTGGCCGCTGTCGAGAATGCGCGCGGCATGCGCCAGGAGGAACGCGTGTGACGGTCGCAAAAGCCATTCGCATCGAGCGCCCGATACGGGCGTGGCATTTGCAGGAGCCCGCCGTCAAGTCGGACGCTGGCCCTGTCGTAGACCGTCTCGGCCGGCCGCTGCGCGAGCTGCGCATTTCGGTGACCGATCGGTGCAATTTTCGCTGCGTGTACTGCATGCCGCGCAGCGTCTACCCGCGCAACTTCACCTTCATGAAGAAGGAGCAATTGCTCGACTTCGACGAGATCACGTGTGCCGCTGAGGCCTTCGTCGCACTGGGCGTGAACAAATTGCGCCTGACCGGTGGCGAACCGCTGCTGCGGCCGCAGTTGGAGCGGCTGGTCGAACGGCTCGCGGCGCTGCGAACGCCCGAAGGCGATGTCATCGATCTGGCAATGACGACCAATGGCAGTCTGCTTGCGCGCAAGGCTGTCGCGCTGCGCGACGCGGGGCTTGGACGCCTGACGGTGAGCCTGGACGCAGTGAGCGACGAGGTGTTTCGGCGCATGAGCGACGCGGACTACCCGGTGGCTAAGGTGCTCGCCGGCATCGACGCGGCGCTGCGTGTCGGCTTCGCTCCCATCAAGGTCAATATGGTGGTCAAGCGTGGGGTGAACGACGGCGAGATCGTGCCGCTGGCGCGTCATGTGCGTGAGCACTACGGTCCGGCGGTCGCGCTCCGCTTCATCGAATATATGGACGTAGGCGAAAGCAACCACTGGAAGTTGGACGAGGTACTGCCATCAATTGATGTGATCGCGCTGCTGCAGAGGCACTTCTCGCTAGAACGCGTGGTGGGCGCCCGCAGCGGTACCGCCGAGCTTTGGCGCCATGTCGACGGATGCGGCGAAGTGGGAACGATCTCGAGCGTCACGGCCCCGTTCTGCGGCGATTGCAGCCGTGCAAGATTGTCGTCGGACGGATTGCTCTATACCTGCCTCTTCTCATCACAAGGCGCCAATCTGCGCGCGTGTTTGGCAGACGAAGGCAGCAGAGATTCTTCGGGCAAGGCCGCCTTGCTGCAAGGAGCGATCAGGGCAGCGTGGCAACGCCGAAGCGACCGCTACTCGGAACTGCGTGCCTCGACAGGGGCGTTGCCCGCGCTGCGCCCGCATGCGCAGCGCGTGGAGATGCACTACATCGGCGGTTGATCCCTTCACTCTTTTCCGACCCGTGCGCACGGACGGCGCGCGGGCTGGCTGCGGTGTGCCGAGCCCCTTGGCCGGCATGTCGCGCATTTACCCCGTCCCTTTCTACTTGCTTAGGAGCAAACAATGACTGTCAAGGTTGGCGACATCGGCGAACTGGACGCCATCACCGAGGTTCTCCACATCTACATGAAGGGCGCCAAGGACGGCACCAGCGCCGACATGAAGCCCGCGTTCGCCGAACAGGCGACTATCTTCGGCTATGTGGGTGGCGACCTCGCCTTTCAGGGCAACATCAGCACGTTCTTCGAATGGCACGACAAAAACGGATCCGCCAAGGAGGTCAAGGCGCGCATCACGAACATCGATGTGGTCGGTACAGTGGCACACGCGCGCACCGAGGCCGAGAACTGGACGGGCTATAAGTTCACCGACCTGTTCCTGCTGATCAAGCTCGATGGACGCTGGAAGATCATCAACAAGGTGTTCCACTTGCACTGACGCGGCGGCGCGCCCGAATGGGCGCGCCACGCGCCTTTGAACGGATGCCCTCCAACTTGCCGAGCGTGCGCGGTGTCCTGGCGAACTGCCGTTTGTTTATTACCGAATGCAAAATGATCCACATACAGCCTTTCATCCCTTGACCACCACGACTACTTGGCGTCGTGGAAGATGATTCCCAGGGTATGACGTTCGCCACGGTGCAATTTGCTGACGCCATGCCGCAGATTCGCCCGGTAGAACCCGCGCGTGGAGCGCACCGGGCGATGGTTGACGGCGAAGACTACGGCGTCGCCCTGTCTCAGCGGTACCACCTCGGCGCGGCCGGGCCGCTTCGGGTCGCTCTCCGTCAGCAGCAGTTCCCCGCCCTCGAAATCGCGCCCCGGCTCATCGAGCAGGAACACCGCCTGAAACGGGAACACATGCTCGCCGTACAGATCCTGGTGCAGGCAGCAATAGTCGTTGGCTTCGTACCTCAACAGCAGCGGCGTCGGCCGCTGCTGACCCGCCCTGTGGCAGATATCCTTGAACTCGCCGTGGCTGGCAGGGAACCGCCCCTCGATGCGCATCGCCTCGTGCCAGCGATTGGCGATGGGCGCAAGGTGCGGGTAGAGCGCCACACGCAGTCGGCTCACTAGGTCGGGCAGTGGATAGCGGAAGTATTTGTACTCGCCGCGACCGAAGGCATATCGCTCCATCACGATGTGACTGCGGAATTGCACTTCGTGCGGGAAGAGGTCCGCCACGCTTCGGCACTGATCGGGGGTCAGCAGGGACGGCAGGACGGCATAGCCGTCGCGGGTCAGGGCGGTCTCGAAGGCCGGCCACTCGATCGCAGTCAACCGCGCTTCGGGTAGTTCGGTCCAGACGGCGGGATGGTGATGAGCAGCGATAGGCTCCAGCTGGAGTGCGGCTTGTGCGGTCATGTGCGGGATTTGTTCTTGGCGTTCGGTTTCGGTGGCTGTGCCGCCTTCCAGGCGGCATATTTCTCCGGCAGGCATACGCCGCAAGGCCGGTAGCCAGCAGCGATGGCCGTGGCCTCGTCTAGAAAGAACACGCGGTGCTTCACATAGCCGCCGCGCGCGATGGCTTGCAATGCGGCGCGGCAGTCGAAGCGGCCGTACAGCTTGCCGCCGCGGTGTCCCCCCAGGATGCCGGGAACGGCGCTCTGATACGGCTTGCCATCGACGCCGACCAATGTCCAGCTTTTCGATGAGGTCATGGGTTCGCGCTCTCGTGGTCTCGCGTGCTCACGGTGCATCGTGGAAGGAGAGTTCCAACCCGAGGCGCGTACCGCGGCGCACACGGCTGACGGCGTGCTTGAGATTGACCCGGTAGTGGCCCTTGCTGCCCTTGAACGGCCGCTGCGCCGTGCTGATGATCGCCATGTCGCCGGCCTTCAGGGGCAGGACCATCGGGCGCGACTGCATGCGCGGGCGTTGCTCGGTCATCACGAACTCGCCGCCCTGGAAATCGTCTCCGGGCGCGTTCAACAGCGCGACGACCTGTAGCGGGAACACGTGCTCGCCCTCGCTGCGCTGATGCAGGGCAAGGTAGTCGGCCTCGTTCAGGCGGTTCAGGTGAGACTGCGGCCGGGCTTGGCCGGTTTCGCGATTGCGTTGCAGAAACTCTTCGAGGCCGGCCGGATAACGGTAGGCCACATCCAAGGTCTCGTTCCAGCGGTTCGCAATCGGCGCCAGGTGGCGATAGAAGGCATTGCGCCAACTCTGCAACGGCGCCGGCAGTTGTGCGCTGAAGAAGAGCAGATCGCCGCGTCCCAGATCATCGGAGACCAGCGACACACGGCGCAAGGTGTCGACCTGTTGGGCGAGCTTGTGAGCCAGCTCGGGAAGCAGAATGCCGGGCAGCACGGCGTAGCCTTCGATGTCCAGTTGTTGGTTGATGCCCGGCCAATCCAGTTGGTCGATCACATTGGCAGTCATGACGATGTCCTGTTCAAGCGTCGGCTTCGCGGCGCAGCAGTTCGCGTTTGCGATCCACGCCCCAGCGGTAGCCGGAAATGTCGCCATCGCGTCGCACGACGCGGTGGCAGGGAATGGCGACGGCGATGTGGTTCGCGCCGCAGGCCTGCGCCACGGCACGCACGGCCTTCGGCGCGCCGATGCGCTCGGCGATCTCGGCATAGCTCACCGTGACGCCCGGCGGCACCTCGCGCAATGCCTGCCAGACGCGCTCCTGGAAGGCGGTGCCACGCACGTCCAGTGGCAGGTTCAGGCCGATAGAAGGGGCCTCGATGAACCCTACGACCTGCGCGATCAGTTGCTCGAACTTCGCATCCCCACCGATGAGCTGCGCCTTCGGAAACTGATCCTGCAGGTCGCGCACGAGCAGGTCCGGGTCATCGCCCAGCAAGATGGCGCAGATGCCGCGTTGACTCTGGGCGACCAGAATGGCCCCCAACGAGCACTGACCCACCGCGAATCGGATCACGGCGCCGGTGCCACCGGCCCGGTAGTCACGAGCGCGCATGCCCAGCAATTGGGCGGAGGTTTCGTAGAAGCGGCTGTTGGAATTGAAGCCGGCGCCGTAGATCGCGTCCGTGACCGAGGCCTCCGACGTACTCAACTCTTCGCGCAGCTTGCGCGCGCGAAAGGCGGAGGAATACGCCTTCGGGGTCAGGCCGGTTTCGGCCTTGAACACCCGGTGGAAGTGGAACGGACTCATGCCGGCCTGTGTCGCCAGTTCGTCCAGGTTCGGTGGCGTTTCCGCGGTCTCGATCAGCCGGCAGGCCTGTGCGACGAGGGCCCCCCGCTCGGCCGCCGCGGCGGTCTGGTCGCCGCGCGCGCGCCGGCTGGCGCGGTATCCCGCCGCCTCGGCCGCTTCTGCGTTGTCGAAGAACTCGACGTTCTCGCGCATGGGCAGCCGCGCAGACGAACTGGGGCGGCAGTACACGCCGGTCGTGCGCACCGCGTAGACGAAGTGGCCGTCAGCATCAGCTTCGCGCGCCTGGACGGCTTCCCAGCGCTCGTCGTCCGTCGCGTAGGGACGGGTGGGTAGAAAAGTCTTGTTCATGGCAATTTCCTCGAATCTCAATCTGGATTCCAGCTTAGGCAGAAATTCAACCGCAAGAACTCAGTATCTTGCTGTCAAATTCTCAGCGCGTCGGGATACGCCACAAATACCAGGCCGCCACGGTGCGGTGGGGGCTCCAGGCCTGGCCGATCTCGCGCATCTGCTTGGGGCTGGGCGCCTTCTCCAAGCCCTTGAGGCGCCGGTAGCCCTCGCGCACGCCGAAGTCGTCCACGGGCAGGATGTCGGAGCGCTCCAAGGTGTAGATGAGGAACATTTCGACCGTCCAGCGCCCCACGCCCTTGAGCGAGACCAGCCGCTCGATCAAGACTTCATCAGGCAGATGCAACGCCTCGGCACGGGTGGGGACGATGCGATCCACCGCGGCCTGGGCGATGCCTCGAATGGTGGCGAGCTTGGTGGCCGAGAAGCCGCATCCACGCTGCGCATCCGGGTCGGTGGCCAGCAGCTGTTCCGGTGATGGAAAGGCGACGCCTGGGGTCAAGGCCAGCAATCGGGCCAGGATGGCGTCGCCGGCCTTGGCATGCAATTGCTGGTACGCAATGGCACGCACCAGCGCCTCGTAGGGCTCGCGGGCAGGCTTGGCCTCATGACGGCACGGCCCGGTCACAGCGACGTGCCGCTCCCAATCTTCGTCAAGGTTCGAGAGGAAGTCGGCGGCCCGCTTGTACGCCTTCGGGGAAAGGTCGGTTGCGATGGTCAACGTCAAAATCCTGGCAGCGAATCGGTCCGGGGCGTGCGGGCCTTGGGCGGAATCGCCTTTTCGTGTTCGAGTAGCCAGCGCTTGCGGTGCAGCCCCCAGGCATAACCCTTGAGGCTGCCGTCGCTGGCGATCACGCGGTGGCACGGCACGACGATGGCGATGGGATTGGCGCCGTTGGCCGCGCCGATCTCGATAGCCGCGCGCGGATCGTCGAATCCCAGAGCCTTGGCGAGCTTGCCGTAGGAGGTCGTGGTACCCGCCGGGATGCGACGCAAGGCCGCCCAGACCTGGCGCTGCAGCTCCGTGCCATGCGTCGCCGTTGGCAGGTCGTCGAGCGCGTTCAACTCACCCGCGAAATAGCTGGACACCGCCTGGGCAATGTTCTCGGGCGCCGGAATTTCGGCAAGTGCGTCGCTGCCGTAGTGCTCACGCAGACCTCTGAGAAGGTGCGTTTGATGATCGGCGAAGTCGAGTGCCCGGATGGACTGCTGCGCATCGGTGACGAGCAGCATTTCGCCCAGTGGCGATTCCAGATGACTCAGAAATTGTTGCATGATGAAATCCTCATTCTTCGGAACGGGCTGACTGGTTCGAGTCCTTGAGCCCTTCCTCTTCCAACGCGGTCTGCACGGCCTTGTCTTGCACGAAGCGCTCGAAGTGCGCGTGCACGCCGTCCAGACCCTCCAGTGCTACGCCCTTGTCGCGCGCCCAGCGCGTCAGCACGAACAGGTAAGGGTCCGCGACGCTGCGGCGTTCGCCGGCGATCCATGGGTGCTGTCGCAACGCTTGGTCGACGACCTCGAAGTGCTTGCGCAAGACGGCCTTTGCGTTCTCCAGGGCTTGCTGCTGAGCGGCAAGATCACCAGGCAATCGTTCGGGATGCATCAGGGGTGAGAACGCCTTGTGCACGTCCGAGTTGATGTAGCCCAGCCAGCGGTTGACGATCGCGCGGCTGCGCGCGTCTTCACCGCTCAGGCCGGCTCGCGGATGGCGCTCGGCCAGGTAGTTCAGAATCGCGACGTTCTGGCTGAGCACCCAGCCATCTTCGTCAACCAGCACCGGCACGGTGGACGTTGGGTTGATCTGTTTGAACGCATCGGACTGACGTGCCTTGAAGCCCGCGAGCTTCAACTGATACGGCACGCCGATCCAGCGCAATACGATGTGAGTGGCGAGCGAGCAGTAGCCCGGCCAGTAGTGCAGTGTCACCATTGCATTCTTCTCCCTACTTCACGCGGGTGACGCCCTGCTCACCGAACAGGTACGCCTCTCCGCTGTCCAGGTGCAATTCGGTGCGCCCGGCTTCGTTGATCCACCATTGCGCCTCGCCGGTGTCCACCAGGGCCTGGCAGTAGGTTTCGACCTGGCGCCTCGCCTCGGACAGGTCATCCTGGGGACTGGTATGCGACGCGGCCGCGGCCGGCGTCCAGGTCATCGCCATGTCAGGCTCCGCGTGTCCAGAAGGCGCGCAGCGCGGAGTTCAGCTCATCAGCACGCTCCTCGGGGAAGAGCAGTCGCGCATTGGGCATTTCGACCTGGCTGACCGGGCCGGCCAGGGTGGTCGCCAGGAAGTCAGACCATTCCTTGCCGAAGAAGATGTCGCCCGTGCCCCAGACCACGAGGGTCGGCACATTCAGTTCGCGCAACTTCTGCTCGATGCGCACCGTCTGGGCGTTATCGAAGGCCAGGATGAACCGCACCAGGTCGTTGGTGCGCTCGGGCGAGGCGAGATGCGGGCGGATGTAGGCTTCGATGGTGTCGTCGCCGACGGTTGCCGAGTTTTCATACGCGCCTTCCATGGCATCTGGGCCGCGGAAGAAGGACTTGTCGTCGAGCATGCGCTGCAGGGTTTGCGGCAGTCCCCCGGCCTTGACCATGTCGAGGAAGCCCGCGAAATTGACCGGCGGCCAGTTGTCCTGCACGTCGCCGTTGGTGAGGGTCAGGGTGCGCAGGCATTCCGGATAGCGGGCCGCGAAAATTTGCGCCACGCCGGTGCCGCTGTCGTTGGCCACCAGGTCGATCTGATCGATCCCCAGCGCGCCGATGAACTCGCGCAGCATGTCGGCCTGCGCCTCGAAGGACACCGGCTGCTGCGGGTCGATGATCGTGTCGCCATGGCCCATCAGGTCGATGGCGATGCAGCGGCGCAGGCCGGCCAGCGCTGCGAGTTGGTGACGCCAAAGATGGCTGTTGACGATCACGCCATGAACGAAGAGCGCGACCGGGCCGGTTTTGGCGGTTTGGAGGTAGCTGATTCGGCCGGATCGTGTTTCGACGAACTGGCGCTCGATGGTGCTGGGCATGGCGGGTTCCTTGAAGTGATTTGGAGTAACCCGGCCAATGTAGATCGGCGCCTAAAACAAAAAACTCCGTCTCTTGCGGTGGAATTCCTCTCGCGGAATTGAGTGGGATGGCGATGGGTCAAGCCGGGTCAAGCCGCGGAACCGCGCTTGCCGATCGATCGGCGAATCGCTGTCTCACGTCTACAGCTGCGTGCAAGGCCCGACCATGCGGCCGGAGATTCGCTGATGGAAAGTCATGTTCTTGCCGCCGAGTCGAACGTTCATGGTGCCCGCAATCGTTGGCCCATCGAATTTCCAGTTGGCGCTTCCCGTGGTGCCGTGCCCTCCCGTGCATTGGAGGGTATAGGCGGCACTGTCGGATCGCTGCTCCGACAGGGCAAGTGAACAGTCCTGCAAGGACACATCGCTGAGTATTGGAAATGCCCGCGCCAAATCTTTGGTATTCAAACAGCGCAATTCGCGCGTGGTCGCGTAGCGAAGATTCTCATCGAGATGAGGCATCCCGATCTCGATGGTCAGGTCGTACTGCGCTCGGGCATTCGAGTCGGCGGTCATCACTTGCGCTCGGGCCTCCAGGCTCAGTGCAGTCAGGCAAGCGAGGGCTACCATGCGATTCATGTCAATACCTCCGATGCGTTCAATCGAAGCTGCCAAGAACGCGGAGCATGCGCGCTCTTGGTCTCGATGGCTCTCGACTTCTTGCGGCGGAATTTTTGAAGCTCGCCGTCAACGATGGCGGCGCTGCTGACGCATCGAATGGCGCATCTTGTCCTTGGGAGAAAGGGCATCCGTCAGCAACCGTCCATCCAGATGGTCGATCTCGTGCTGGATCACGGCGGCGGCCCAACCTCCGCCCTCCCACGCTGTGGGGTTGCTGTCCAGGTCGAGAGCATGAACGCAGATTTCGGCCGGGCGGCGGACCGCCACATACAGATCCGGGATCGAAAGGCATCCCTCCTCAAAGCGCGCCATGCGGTCGCCGTGATGGTGCAGGACCGGATTGACCAGGATCAGCGGGGCGTCTCCGCTCGCCGATGTATCGACGACGATCACGCGACGCCGGGTGTTGACCTGCGGCGCCGCCAGTCCGCAGCCGCCAAGGTGGTACATGGTGTCGAGCATGTCGTGCGCCAATCGCCGCACCTCGGCATCGATCAGATCGATGCGTTGCGATGGCTTGCGCAGGCGAGGGTCCGGTTCCTGCAGAACAGCAAGGATGGTCATCGGGCCACCTTCAGAAGCAATCGAGAGCCCGGGCCACGACCTCGCGGGGCGCGACATGTTCGCCGTCGAACTCCTCGTATTGCATGTGGTAGCCGTCGTCGTGCAGCCGCTGCGCGATCCCTTGTCCGCAAGCCACCGGCAATACACCGTCCTTGGACCCGTGCGCTACACGAATGGCAGGTCGGCCCTTCGGGCTGGCCGGCATGACGAAGCCCGGCGAGAAGGCCATCAGATGGCTGATGCAATCCCCATTCTTCAATCCGATGGTCAGCGCATAGGACGCACCATCGGAGAAGCCGGCCAGAGCGACACGAGAGTGGTCGATGGACCAATTCCGCTGTGCCCAATGGATCGCGGCGTCGATGTTCACCACGTCAGGGCCATACCCCTGCTCGAGAATGTCCCAGGTGCGCCCGCAAGCGCTGGCAACGATGACATGGGCGCCGTTCTCGCTGGCCCAATCGAGCACATGGTCGATCAGACCGCCATCGACGCCGCCGTGTCCAGGCAGCACGCAAAGCAGAGGCGCAGGCTGCTTGCGCGGCGCCTGTGCTTCGATGAATCGGTACGTCGATGGCTTGGCCGGTGGCGAGTCCGTGTGATCTTCATTGGCTGCCCAAGTCAATCTCCCTTGTCCGCGTTTGCCAAGGGTATTTGGCGATGTATTCATGACGCGGGAACATAGTTCGCAACGCGACGAAGAAAACTCCGATTCTTGCGTTGCAAATCAATTGGTCTGAGAAACTTTAAACGCAACAAACGGAGTTTGTTCGGCCTACCGCGGACCTAAAGTTCTCTTCAGGGATGTCCCATTTTCAGTCTCGCGCGTCGACGGATGCGCGGACGCAAATCACTGAAGGAGCGAACATGTCGCAAGCAAAGTTGGAAGCAAACAAGGCGCTCGTCGAGCGTTGGTTCAAGGCGTTCTGGGGTAACCCGGCCGATCTGAACATCATCGAAGAACTGTTGGCGCCCAACGGCCTGGTGCACTATCCGATGCACGGTCCGATTCGCGGCCATGCCGCCGTGCGCAAGATGATGACCGAGTTCCGCGAAGCCTTCCCGGACTTGAACTTCTGGGGCACCAGCCCGTTGATCGCCGAAGGCGACTACGTCGTCGGTCGCTGGGACGGTGGCGGCACCCACACCGGACCGGCGTTCAGCGACTTGCCGGTCGGCAAGCTGCCCGCAGCGTCGGGCAAGAAGATCCGTTTCACTGGCACCTCGGTGTTCCGCATCGAGAACGGCAAGATCGTCGAGGAAATCGGTGAAGAAGGTGCCCTGGTGGCGCTGCAGCAACTCGATCTGGTGTCGCAGCCGAACGAGAGCTACGCCGAGAAGTACGAAGCCGAAGCTGCCGCTGCGTAACTGCACGAGCTTTCATTGAGAGACCTGCATAGGTCGATGGGGCCCCGCAAGGGGCCCGTCTCATTTGTGCGCGAGAAATTGCGAGATCGCGAGGCAGTCGTGAGCCTCGGCCCTATGCTGCCTTGCGGAAGGTGAAGTTGATGCGCTTGCTGCCAAGCCTTGGATGAGGCGCGTCCTTGAGAGGCATCACGCCGTGATAGCGCAGGCGGTCCTCGCCTCCCCACACCGCGACATCGCCGTGATACAGCATGACCTTGGCCGTTTTGTCGGTCCGCTCCTGTCCTCCGAACAGAAAGGTCGCGGTCATGCCGAGAGACACAGAAACGATGGGCGCGTTGTAGTCCAGTTCGTTCTTGTCCTGATGCAGAGATAGGCGAGACCCCGGCAGATAGCGATTGACCAGACAGGCGTCGGGCTCGAAATCCGGGAAACCGGCTGCGGCGGCTGCTTCGCGGGCCAATCGGTCGAAGGCGACCGGCATCTCGGGCCAGGGTTGCTGGCTGTCCGGGTCGACGTTCGTATAGCGATAGCCGCGTCGGTCGGTCGTCCAACCGAGCGCGCCGCAGTTCGTCAGGGCGACCGACATCGTGAATCCGCCCGGCGTCACCATATTGCGAAAGGGAGCGACTTCCTCGATGCCGGCTATGGCCGGCAGCAATTCGTCGACATAGGGCAGCGCGAATCCGCGCAAGACAAACGCCGCCGGGCCCATTTGCTCGCGCTGGTCAGCGTGCTCATCACGAAAGAGCTCAAGAGTGGTCACGATCGATACCTCAGCGAGAGTCGTGGAAGATCAATCCCACGGTGTGACGCTTGCCACTGCGAATACAGCTCACGCCGTGCCGCATGGCGACCTTGCGCGTGCCGCCGCGCTTTCCCGCGGCCGGACGCTGGTTGACGGTGAAGATCACCGCATCACCTTGCCGAAGCGCCACCACATCGGCACGCTGACCCTGCGCCGCGTTCTCCGTCATGACGAATTCGCCACCTGTGAAATCCTGTCCGGGTGCAGACAGCAGAATTGCGACTTGCAGCGGGAACACGTGTTCGCCGTACAAGTCCTGGTGCAGGCAGTTGTAGTCGCCCGGCCCGTACTCCAAGATGAGCGGGGTCGGGCGCGTTTGACCTGCTTGATGGCAGCGCTCCAGAAAGGCGTCAAGCTCACCCGGATATTGCACGTCGATGCCGAGTTGCCGGTTCCAGCGGTTGGCGATGGGGGCCAGGTTCGGATATAGCGCGTGGCGCAATTGGTCGAGCAGCGGCGGAAGCGGGTAGGCGAAGTATTTGTACTCGCCACGGCCGAAGCCGTGGCGAGCCATCACGATGCGCGTGCGATAGCGCTCCTCTTCGGGGTAGAGCGCCGCGAGTTCTTCGCACTGCTTTGCCGTCAGAAGATTTCTCAGCACCGCATTGCCGTGCGCGTCGAGCGAGTCGCTGATGCTGCTCCAGTCCGCAGAGTCGGCCACGGTGTGGCCTTCTCGTTGCGATCTTCGACTCATTGCTCGGCCTCTTTGGCAAGCAGTGCCCGCTTGTGCCCGACGCCCCAGCGATAGCCCGAGACCGAGCCGTCGCTGCGAACGACGCGGTGGCAGGGAATGGCGACCGCCAGCACGTTGGCCGCACATGCGCCGGCCACTGCACGAATTGCCTCCGGCACACCCAGATGCTCGGCGACTTCGCGATAGCTGCGGGTCTGCCCGGCGGGAATCTCGCACAAGGCCTGCCACACCTTCTGCTGAAACGGACTGCCCCCGATATCCAGATCGACGATGCCTTGGGCCGTGTCCTTGTCGATGAATGCGATGACCTGACCGAGTTCGCGATGCAGTGGCGATTGCGCTGCTTTCAGTTCGACGCCGGGAAACGCAGCGGCGAGTTCCTGGCGAAGCGTCCGCTCGCTGTCGCCCAGCAGAATGGCGCAGATGCCGCGCTGGCTTCGTCCGATCACGATGTGCCCGTGGACGGTCCGCCCAAGCGCATACCGAATGGGGCCCTCGACTTGGCTGCCGGGGGCGCGGAAGTTGTACTTGAATGCGGGAGAAGAGATATTCATGGCGTATCACTCGTTGATTTGAAAGTGATGCCAGTGTAGGAATCCGTCGGTCTCCTGAAACTCCGCTCCTTGCGATCGAATTCTTGCGCTGACTTTTGCCTACCAACCTGGGTAGCTGGCGATGAGCCTGAGCCACTGCGAAAGACAGCCTGCGTCCTGCATGGAGTGCAACGCCTCGGTGGCCCGCCAAGTGCATGGAACACGACGCAGCCACGTCGAGTCGGGGCCGGACTGATAGAGCCAGACGATGGTCGCCGCCATCATCTGGCGTTCGGGTGCCATGGCTCTGAAGTCGGCGCGCCACGTTGCCATCTCCTCGGGGTAATGCTCCCCTGTTTGTTCGTTGTAGGCAGCGGGACAGACGCTTCTATGAAATTCCCCATCGTGAGTTCGCGTGAACAACCTGTGCAATCGAAGCTCTTGAATTGCACGCTGGAGAACGACATAGAAACCGGCCGGACTTCTCGAAAGCGAAGACTCCGCGTTCCCGGCAAGTAGATCGAGATGCTGGGCCTCGCTTTCGTCGAGGTCCAGCAGGCGAAACACAAGACGGTCCAGTCTGATTTCGCCAAGAGATTCAGACAAATGCGCGCAGCGAGACAGTGATTCGACCACCGCTGCGATTTCCGCTATTGGTGTATCTGAAAGGGTGGCGTCGGTAAATGCTGGCACGGCCTTCAACTCAAAAGCAGCTGAGGCTATCGCCCAATGTCCAATTCATCTATCCGGATCTTGCGATCAAGCGGACCCAGCTCTCCGAATGATCGTTTCCTAAGTTGGCACCGGCACATTCAAGCCTACCTTGACGCGATCCATCACGACCACCGTGCGAAACCACTGGACGTTCTTGTTGTCGTAGAAAAGTCGGCGGGCAAGCGCCTCGTACTCGGCCATGGTCGAGACCGTAAGCACCAAGACGAAGTCCGCGTCGCCGGTCACGTAGTAGCACTGCTGTACCTCAGGGCCCGACAGTGCCGCTTTCATGGCGTCCAGATCCGGGGTCTGCGTGCGCTCCGCGTGCACCTCCACCAGGATCGTGATGGCCTGGCCGACCTTGTCTGGGTCGACGACAGCCGCATTGGCGGTGATGACCCCCGCGTCTTCCATGCGCCGGATGCGGCGCTGCACGGCCGCGGTTGACAGGTGAACCTGTTCGGCTAGCACTCGCAAAGGGGTGCGGTTGTCCTTCTGCAGGATGACCAGCAGTTGGCGGTCGTAGGCGTCGAGTACGGGCGGCCGCGTAGGCATAGAGAAATTTTCTCATATGGAATCTGAATATTGCATCCATTTCCACCGTCAGATGCAATAAATTCTCTAAGCATCCCTACCCGAGGTACCTCTATGCACTGGCAAACAAGGCTTGTACAGCCGCAAACACTCGCACCCGCCGGGTTCAGGTCGCTGGCCACGCCGACGTATCGCGGCTCCACGGTGTTATTCGAGCGTCAGGCGGACGTGGTGGATGACTGGCGGCATGGGGACGGCACGTACAGCTATGGCTTGTATGGAACGCCGACGGCGCTGGAACTGGCCGGACGAATCGCCCAGCTCGAAGGCGCGCATCACACGTTCGTCGTGCCCGGCGGGCAAGCGGCCATTGCGCTGATCTACCTGTCGTTTTGCCGAGCGGGCAGCCATGCGCTGGTGCCTTTCAGCGCCTACGGGCCCAACAGCGAGATGGCTCAAGGCCTGTTGAAGGGCTTGGGGATCGAGGTCGAAGCCTATGACCCGTTGATAGGCGGCGCGATCGGCAACCGCATCCGCGACAACACGGCCCTGGTCTGGGTCGAGAGCCCGGGGTCGGTGACCATGGAGGTCCAGGACGTGCCTGCGATTTGCAAAGCCGCGCGCGCGCAAGGTGTCCCTGTGGCGTTGGACAACACCTATTCGGCAGGCGTGATGTTCGATGCCTTCGCGCATGGCGTTGGTGTCAGCATGCAAGCGCTCACCAAATACGTGGGCGGCCACAGTGATCTGTTGCTCGGCACAGTGTCGGTCAATGCCGATGCGCTCAAGCAGCGCATTGGTGCGACCTTCAAGCAACTCGGGCTAGCCGTGTCGCCAGATGACTGCAGCCTGGCGCTGCGCGGACTGCAGACCATGGGCGTGCGTCTCGCGCAGCTCGAGCGCTCGACCCTGGAGATCGCTCGCTGGCTGGCCGAACAGCCCGGCGTGGCGTCGGTGTTCCACCCAGCCTTGCCTTCCTGTCCGGGGCACGAATTGTGGAAGCGCGATTTCAAGGGCTCGACGAGCGTTTTCTCCATGCTGTTCAACGCGGACTTCACGGCGAACCAGGTCGAATCGTTCGTTGACGCGCTGAATCTCTTCCAGATCGGCATGAGCTGGGGCGGGCTCACGAGCCTGGCCCTGGTGTATCCCAGTCTGGACCGACCGGGGAAGGACTATGCCGGGCGCCTGGTGCGCCTGAACATCGGTCTGGAAGACCCGTCCGACCTCAAGGCCGACCTCACGCAAGCGATGCAGGCCATGCGCCGCCCGGCCTAGTCATGCAAATGGCCGACCGTCCTGTCCTCAGCGCGCTCTACCGCTACCCCATCAAGGGGTTCGGTGGACAGTCGCTGCCCGAAGTGGAGCTGATGCCCGGGCACGGTATCTCGTTTGATCGCTTCCTCGGCATCGCCAACGGACATGCGGACATCCCGAGGCAGGGCTGGTCTCCTTGCGCAGGCTTCGTGCGCATGACACGCAACGCGAATTTGCCGCTGTTCGACGTCACCTTCGATGCCGGTTTGGCGTGCATCTCCGTCAACGCGCCGAGCGGCGGTAGCGTGAAGATCGACTTGGCAAGTCCACGCAGCCTGGCACTTGCGAATGAAACGATCGCAACGTGGTTCCCGCAGGGTAAAGCGCGGTCACCCGCGCTGGTGCGGCGCCAGGCGGATCTGGGGTGGTGGGATTTCCGTGACGCGCCGCTGTCCATCATCAACCTGGAGACGGTGCGCACCCTTGCGGCCAAAGCGGACCGTCACCTCGACCCCTTGCGCTTCCGCGGCAACCTCTACATCGACGGATTGGCTGCCTGGAGCGAATGGCAGATGATCGGACACCGAATCCGCATCGGCCAAGCCGAGTTGGAGATCGTCCGGCCCATCGAACGCTGCAAGGCGACCTCGATCGATCCGACCACGGCCGATGCCTCTGTCAATGTGCCCGCCTTGTTGGCGGCCCAAGAAGGCCACCTGTTCTGTGGCATGTATGCGCGTGTCACCAAGCCCGGGCGCGTGCGTTCGGGAGATGCGCTGGAGGTTCTCGGGCCCGTGCCGCACGTTCTCAATGCTGAAACGGCCCTGGCCAACGGCGCGCCGATGGCGGAGCAATGGCCTCGCTTCGCCCAGGTGACCCGGCGTGTGAGGGAGAGCAAGGACGTCGAGAGCTTCTGGCTGCGCGATCCGCTGGCCCATCTGCGGCCGGTGCCGCACCCCGGCCAACATCTGCGCGTTCATCTGCCGTCAGACGGTGCCACTCCGCAATGGCGCTCCTACACCATCTCCGCCGTCGATGGCGATCAACTGCGCTTGAGCATCAAGAATGAGGGCGAGCGCGGCAGGGTATCGCGGCGCATGCACGAGCAAGTCCACACGGACACGCGAATGCTGATCTCCGGACCGTTCGGCAGTTTTCATCTGAATGACGCCGATGGCGATCGTCCATTGGTGTTGGTGAGCGCCGGCATTGGCATCACGCCGACGGTCGTCATGTTGCGAGAACTGGTGCGACGCGGGAGCGGCGCGCGTCCTGTGCACGTATTGCACGGTGCACGACATGTGGGTGCGCTGGCCATGTGGCAAGAGGTCTGCGCGCTTACAGCGCAACTGCCGGCCGCGCAGGTGAGGCTGTTCCTGAGTCAATCGGACGAATCGCAGGACATCAAGCATTCTCAGGCGGGTCGAATCTCGGCATCAGCCTTCGAAGGCATGCCGCTGGCTGCGGCCGAGGTCTACATCTGCGGGCCGGGCGCCTTCGCAGCCGACGTTCGCCGATGGGTGAAACAAGCAGGTGCGTCACCAGACGCAGTTCAAAGTGAGGCCTTTGCATCGCCAGCGACCTCATCCGCAACACCGCGCCCGGCGCCGTTGTCTGGTCCATTCAAGATCCGTTTCGACCAAAGCGATGTCGAGGTCGAATGGCGTCAAGAACAGGGCACCTTGCTTGAGTTGGCGGAGTCGTCAGGACTGAGCCTGCCAGCCAATTGCCGCGCCGGCGTCTGCGGTGCCTGTCGCCAGTCGATGACGCAGGGGCAGGTGTTCCATCTGGTTGAGCCACCGTTTCCGCTGGGTCCCCATGAGGTGCTGACGTGCTGTGCGGTGCCGGTGAGCGATCTGGCGCTGCCAGCATGACCTCGCTCGATTCGCACAGCCGCGCGCCATTTCTACGGGGTTCAGACCTATGACATCTTCCACTTCCTCGCGCGGCATCGTCGAAATGATCGCCGCCCAACTCATCTTCGGGACGGCCGGCTGGATGGTCGTCGCGTCCGGGGTTGCGGTGCGCGACATGATCTTCTGGCGCTGCCTGTTGGGCGCGATCACCTTGGCGCTGGTCTGCTGGCGCATGGGCCTGCTGCGCAAGGGCGTTATCACCTTGTCTCAGGCAGGCCGGGCCGCGTTGGGCGGCGCCGCGCTGGTGACAGGCTGGCTGCTGCTCTTCGGCTCACTCGCGCACGCCTCGATCTCGGTGAGCACGGCCGTGTACCACACTCAGCCGTTCATGCTGGTGGGGCTGAGCGCGCTCTTGTTCAAGGAAAAGATCTCGGCGGGACGCCTCGGCTGGCTGCTGGGTGCCTTCGTCGGAATGATTCTGATCGTCCGGGGCAAGTCGAATGCTGGCCCCTATGCGGCGAACTACCTGCTCGGGATCGGTATGTCCCTGGGAGCCGCCTTCTGCTACGCGGTGCTGACGCTGGTGACGATGCGCCTGAAGGGCGTGCGCCCCCATTTGATTGCGCTCATTCAGATGGTCGTCGGCGCGATCCTGCTCGCCCCGCTGGCGAACTTCGCGGCGCTGCCCGAAGGCGTGCGCGCCTGGAACTTCATTGTGGCGTTCGGCGTGATTGGCACTGGCATCGTCTACATCCTGCTGTACAGCGCGTACCAGAAGCTGCCCACCCACATCATCGGCGCCTTGTCCTTCATCTATCCCGTCGCCGCGGTCATCGTTGACTATGTGGCGCTGGGACACCGCCTGCAGCCGCTGCAGCTTCTGGGCATCGTGACGATTCTGCTGGCTGCCGCGGGCATGAGTCTAGGCCCGCGCCTGCTCGAACGCTTGCGCAAGGCGCCCGCCATCTGAACCAGGGAATCGATATGTCGACGGCTACCCACGATCTCCAGACTCCAAATTATCGCGCGCGCGCCTTGCCCGCGCTGATCCTTGGGGGCATCGCCATCGGCTTCTCGCCGGTACTGGTGCGCATGTCGGAATTGGGCCCGGTCTCCACCGCGTTCTGGCGCATTGCGCTGGCCCTCTTGCCGTTGATCGTATTGTCTCGCCGCGCGGATGCGCAGGGTGTCGGCACCGGGAAGGCGCAGACCTGGAGCGAGCGTGGACTGGCGGCCTTGCCGGGGCTATTTCTCGGCGCAGAACTGTCGACCTGGCACCTGTCGCTGCACATGACCTCGGTGGCGAATGCGACCTTGTTGATCAACATGACGCCGATCCCGGTGGCCTTGTTGGGCTGGCTGATTTTTCGCACGCCGATCAGTCGAACGTTCGTCATCGGGCTGGTGCTGTCGATCGTCGGCGTCATCGTGCTCAAGGGAGGGCCGGGAGCGATTGGCAGCAAGAGTCTTGCGGGCGACGGCGTGGCACTCCTGGGCTCTGTGCTCTACGCCGGATACTTTCTCTCGTTGGGGCGCGTGCGCAACCGCTTTTCCACGCTGACCGTGATGCGGTGGAGCACGCTGGCCGCAGGCCTGGCCGTGCTGCCCTTTGCGCTGGCCTTGGAGCCGCACTTCGTGCCGGTGACCTTGGCGGGCTGGGCGGTGGTCCTGGCACTGGCATGGGTCTGCCACTTCGGCGGACAGAGCTTCATCACCTTCGCGCTGGCCTGGCTGCCGCCGTCGTTCTCCTCTCTGACCCTGCTGATCCAACCAGTGGTGGCTGCGCTGTTGGCCTGGTGGCTGCTGAAGGAGCCGTTGAGCGCGCTGCAGGCCTTGGGTGGCGTCATCGTGCTGGCGGGGATCTTGGTCGCGCGGAAGGGCTGAAGCAGTTCAGTCAACAACCCCGCTCATTCACGAGGAGACACTGGTCATGGACCCGGAGTTCTTGCCCGACCACGAGGGACTGGCACATGCTCTGGCGCTGCTGGGAAAAGACTTTGCGGCCACCCAACTGCACGATCTCCCGACGGCTCTGCCGGAAGAGGGACTCGGTTCGCGTGCAGTGCTCGATGTGTTGGGACCGCGCATCTTGGGACGCGCTGCGCGTCTCGGCGAACCCACTGCCTTCGCCCACATGGACCCGCCCACTCCTTGGGTCACCTGGGCCGCGACATTGTGGAATGCCTCGCTGAACCAGAACCTTCTGCATCCGGCGACCGCCCCTGTTGCCCGAGAGATCGAGGCTCGTGTGATCGGTTGGCTGGCACCGTACTTCGGTATGGAAGGCGGGCACATGACGCCCGGTTCCACAGTGGCCAATCTAACGGCACTGTGGGCGGCCAGGGAGTGCGCTGGTGTGGATGAGGTGGTTGCCTCGCAAAGCGCGCACGTGTCGATCGCGAAGGCAGCGCACATCCTCGGCCTGCGCTATCGTGCAATCCCGGTACAGCGCAACGGCGCGATGGACGCCGATTCGTTGACTGGCGATTTGAGTCGCGCCGCCGTCGTTCTGACGGCGGGTACGACCAGCACGGGTGCGATCGACCCGCTCGAGTGGGCGGGCCGCGCGGCATGGACCCACGTCGACGCGGCCTGGGCTGGGCCCTTGCGCTTGAGTCCCAAGTACGCCGATCGGCTCGCCGGCATTGAGCGCGCAGATTCAGTGGCCGTCTCCACGCACAAATGGTTCTTCCAACCAAAGGAATCGGCGCTCGTCCTGTTTCGAGACACCGCACGTGCGCACGCCGCGATCAGCTTCGGAGGAGCGTACTTGGCGGTGCCGAACGTCGGGGTGCTGGGCTCGCATGGAGCGACGGCGGTCCCGCTGCTCGCCATGCTGATGGCCTGGGGACGCGAGGGTTTGGTGACACGCATCGAACGATGCATGAGCCTGGCCGAAGAGTTTGCTGGCTATGTCAGTAGCGACGCGCGTTTTGAGTTGCTCGCGGCCGCGGCGAGCGGAGTGGTGGTGTGGCGGCCGACCAAGCCAGATCGGTTCGAGCAGGTCTTGCTAGGCCTGCCGCCATCGGCCGTGTCCGTGACCACGCTGGAGGGAGTACGTTGGTTGCGGAACGTGGCAGCCAATCCAAACGCCGACGTCCGAAAAATGACCGAAGCGATCAGCGCATTGGTGTAGATCGGGAATCGCGATCACGTCCTTGAGCAATGAACAACGCCGCGCCTGCCATCAATAAAATAAACAACATCTTCTCCGGCGCTTGGTTCTTGATCGTCAGCGAATTCTCCGCGTGGCAGAGACCTCATTTGGGCTAGTGGCCTGCGGTCGGAGCGAGAGGCTGATCCCCCGCAAAAACATCCGCCCAGCGTCGATTTGGAGGCCAATTCACCCATACGCCTCAGACTTGAAGTTCGTTACCGGGCTGGTGGGCCTCGCGTTGTGGATCACTTCTCTTCTTTCAACGCTGCATGAATTTGGTTCTCGCTTTCAAGAAGGCTTGGGCCTCCACTTGGAGCCAATGCTCGATCAGCGCCACAGTAGCGTTGGTCTCAATTGGCGTCACGAAAAAGTACGATGCTTTTGACGCCATTCGCATGCCGAATAAATCCACCAGTCTGCCGGCAATGAGATCGTCCAGCACCAGAGCGGCGCGGCCCATCGCGACGCCTTGACCGGCAACCGCGGCGGCCTGCGCCAGTTGCGACAGATTGAATTGGTGTCCCAAAAATAGATCTGGGAGATGCACGTCCGCTTGTTCAAGCCAGAATTCCCACTCCTCAAACTCGTCTGCACCATCCCAAGGGCTGGTGTCGTGAAGCAGCCATTCCGGTCGGAGATCAGACGGATCGCGCAATTCAGGATGGGCGGCGACGAAGGAAGGGCTCGCCACCGGAAGAAGCCATTCATCTAAGAACTTCCGCGCCTCCAGGTCACCGTAGTTTCCAAGATCGAAACGCACCGCTGCATCAATACTCGCATGTAGCAGTCGCGCTCGATCTAAGCCTTGAAATTCACCGTGCACTTTGAGGTCGATCTCTGGATGTTCCCGAAAGAACGACCCCAGCCGTGGCGTCAACCAGCCCATAGCGAACGAAGGCGAACAACTGAGAACGACGACCTGCGGATCTAGAGTACGGCGCAACTGAGCCAGCGTAGCGTCAATGGACCGAAAGGCGTCGTTCACCACGGCGTAGAGGCGTTCTCCGGCAGGAGTCAGCGCGAGCGTGCGCCCGTTGCGCACAAAGAGCGGTCGATGGAGCGCCGCTTCCAACTGCTTTACCTGCTGGCTCACGGCACCTTGCGTCACACAGAGCTCCGCCGCTGCATGCGTGAAGTTCGCATGCCGCGCCGCTGCGTCGAAGCTGCGAAGCCACACCATCGTCGACGACGAAAGCACATCAATTCCCTAGTAAGACTAATGGATGGATCAGTATAAATGATTTGCGCACGCGTCCCCGCTCCCAGAGAATTTCAAAACTGTCATGCAGAAAGCCAACGTCCAAAATGCCCTCTGATAAGTCGTCGACTGCCGTCCATTTGCGTGAAGCTACGCCGACGCTATGGATTAACCCTGATCGGCTCGAACGGAGCCTGATAGACCGCAGCAAAACTATTGCTCCAAAAGATATAGAGGATGCGCGGGCTCGATTTGTGCGCTTCCGCCCACTCCTGCAAGTGCTTTTTCCTGAGCTACGTGCCAGTGGCGGAGTTATCGAGTCGCCGTTGCTCGCGGCACCGACCTTGCAGGCTGCACTGGGGCTACCGCTGGCACACGGCCAACTGCTGATCAAAGCGGATCACAGTTTGCAAGTAGCGGGTTCAATCAAAGCGCGCGGCGGCATCCATGAGGTGCTGGAATTCGCCGAGGAGTTGGCGCAGCGGAATGGGTTGCTCGAGGGAGGGAATTACGCCTCACTTGCGAATGAAAGTGCGCGGGCAGTGTTCCGCCGACACCAAGTCGCCGTCGGATCAACAGGAAACTTGGGCTTGAGTATCGGCATTGTGGCCTCTGCTTTGGGCTTTCGAACAGTTGTGCACATGTCCGCGGACGCAAAGGAATGGAAGAAGGAGCGGCTGCGAAAGCGCGACGTGCTGGTGATCGAGCATGATGGCGACTACGCAGACGCAGTGGCAGCTGGCCGCCGACAAGCCGAGTCAGAACCTCTGTGTCACTTCGTTGATGACGAGAACTCTTCGTCACTTTTTCTGGGTTACAGCGCTGCCGCCGGGCATCTACGAGAGCAACTTGAGCTGCTCGGAGTGAAAGTGGATGCAGATCATCCGCTCTTCGTTTACCTGCCTTGCGGCGTGGGCGGCGCACCAGGGGGCATCGCCTTCGGCCTTGCCCACTACTTTGGGAAGCATGTCCATTGCTTCTTTGCTGAGCCGACCCAATCCCCTTGCTTCCTTGCAAGAATGCTGGCTCGCGACGGCGAGCACCCGTCCGTATATGACGTGGGATTGACCAATCGCACAGAAGCGGATGGTTTGGCGGTTCCGCGTGCTTCAGAACTTGCTGCGGTGCTGATGCGCCCGATTGTTGCGGGCGTTTTCACAGTGGAGGACGAAACGATGTTCCGCCACTTGCGCCTAGCGCATACCACCGAGCAGCTTCGGATAGAACCCTCAGCGTCGGTGGGATTCGGCGGCCCGGCAATGGTCTGCGAGAGTGAATCGGGGCGAGCGTACCTGCAGAGCCACGGATTGAGTTCCCGCATGCATCAGGCCACACATGTGATTTGGACCACCGGCGGATTGTTTGTCCCTCAGACGGAGTACGAGGAATTTCTCGCACGCGGAGCTTCTTTGGACCTTGATATCCCAACGCCATCGTGACCGATTCAATCGATGCCCATCGATGCCCAAGCCCGCCGCGTTGCTTGCTTCGTTCGTTCTTGTGAGGTCACCATGTTCCATGATATGCAGCCGTACATCGCCCACTCCTCTGGCAGGATCGATAGGAACGTCAATCGACGTCGAGCTATCGCTGCGCTGGGTGTTTCACTTGCAGGGGGCGGGCTGCTGTCCCCCGGCGCCTCCGCACAGGAACAAGGATTTCCTTCACATCCGTTGCGGATGATCGTTGCGTATCCCCCTGGGGGAGCAACAGACATTCTGGCGCGGACCATCGCCGCAAAACTGACCGAAAAATTGGGACAGGCGATCGTGATTGACAATCGACCTGGCGCGGGGAGCACGATTGGCATGGATGCCGCCGCAAGCCTGCCGCCTGATGGCTATAACCTCTATCTTTGCGCTGTCACCACGCAGGCAATCGCGAGTCATCTCTATCCAAAGTCACGTTCGGACCTTGCACGTGATTTTGTGCCCGTCAGTTTGGTGGCGAGCGCGCCTCACGTGCTAGTGGTCAATGACAACGTGCCGGCGAAGAACATGGCCGAGTTCATTTCGTGGATCAAAGCGCAAGGCGGCACGGCCAACTATGCCTCACAGGGGAACGGAACGCTGTCACACCTCGAATCTGAACTACTGTGTCAACGTCTCTCTGTAAAGGCCACGCATGTGGCCTATAAGGGGAGCTCACCCGCAATCACGGACTTGCTAGCAGGGCTCGTGTCGTTCATGTTCGATAGTGTCGCTTCATCGTTGCCGCTGATTAAAGCTGGCAAGCTTCGCGCCATAGCTGTTGCCTCGTCGCAACCGGTGCCCGCCATGCCGGGTCTGCCCACCATCTCGCAGTCAGGCATACCAGGCTATCAGGTGGACAATTGGTTTGGAATCTACGCCCCAAGAGGAACTCCGCCTGAGCCGGTGTCAGTCCTGGCTGGCGCCACCTCCGCAATACTTCGTGAATCTGCTGTGATCGAAGGATTGGTACAACGGGGCTACATCGTCACGCCTGGCGACGGTGGGAGACTGGCTGCCGCTGCAGCCGACGACTACGCCCGATGGGGGAAGGTCATCAAGTCCTCCAATATCGCTATCTGATCAAGCAACCCCGAAGTGTTCGCCATATCCAACCTGGAGACCTGCGGCGGCAATTGTTGGGTTTCAAGGATGAATACGCGCGGCGCGGCAAACGCACGTGCTACGTCAAGATGGGCGAGCCACCTCAACGCTCGCCCCAATTCTCGAGGGTGCACAGTCTGAAGTTCACGCTCGATCAAGGGCAGTCGCGGTACGCGTTCTTCAAACCCATTCTTTCAAGGAAGCGTAAAGCGACCCGACGATTCCGCCCTAAAACAAGACAATCATGAACTGGTACCCTCCCCATCCTTCTAGTCGTCAGCCTGTACTGGCGCGCAACGTCGTGTCAACGTCGCAACCGTTGGCGGCTCAAGCAGGTGTCGCCGCCTTCTCGCGTGGCGGAAACGCGATAGATGCCGCGCTTGCCGCGGCGATCACACTTACAGTTGTGGAGCCCACGATGAATGGGATCGGCGGTGACGCGTTTGCGCTTGTGTGGGACGGTTCCACGCTTCACGGCCTCAATGCTTCGGGCCGTGCACCTGCAGCTTGGAATGCTGATCGCTTCGCCCACCTGCAACAAATGCCGCGCATTGGATGGGACACGGTGACTGTGCCTGGCGGCGTTGCATCTTGGGTCGCTCTTTCGGAGCGCTTTGGTGCGTTGCCATTCGAAGACCTCTTTGTCGATGCCATTCGCCACGCGCATGATGGCTTTCCCGTCAGTCCGGTTGTAGCGCGTCAGTGGGAGCAGGCGGTCGCCGACCTCGGGGATCAACCGGGCTTCACCGCCTTTATGCCACGTGGCCGATCGCCTCGCGTAGGCGAGATCTGGCGCTTTCGGGAGCAAGCGCAAACGCTGGAGGAAATTGCCAGAACTCGTACCGAGTCCTTCTACCGCGGCCGATTGGCGGACGCGATGGCCGAATTTTCGCGGATGCACAACGCTGGCCTGGCGATTGAAGATCTGAATGCACACCAGATCGACTGGGTCGATCCAATTTCAATCGAGTTCGGTGATCGAACTGTGCACGAAATTCCACCAAACGGTCAGGGTGTAGCAGCATTGATGACGCTGGGTCTGCTACAAAACCTTCCATATCTCGAGACCGCGCCGGGGTCCGCAGCACGCATGCATTTGGAGATCGAGGCCATGCGGCTGGCTTTCTCAGACTTGTATGGTCACGTAGCGGACCCTTCATACATGCGTTGTACGTCGGCGCAACTGCTCGATTCAGCCTATCTGAAGCAGCGTGCCCGCGAGATCGATCCGCGCCGGTCCGGCAAGTATGCGCCCGGCCAACCTCCGAGCGGCGGCACTGTTTATCTTTCCACGGGAGACGCACAGGGGCGCATGGTTTCATTCATCCAATCCAACTTCAAGGGCTTCGGTTCAGGAGTCGTCGTCCCCGGTACTGGGGTTGCGCTTCACAATCGGGGAATGGGCTTTGTCACGACACCGGGCCATCCCAACCAAGTGGCGGGTGGCAAACGTCCCATGCACAGCATCATTCCCGCTTTCACGACACGTGGTGGCAAGCCGCTGATGGCTTTCGGCGTCATGGGTGGCAATATGCAGGCACAGGGTCATGTTCAAATGACATTGCGCGAAGCAATTGATGGTTTGAATCCTCAGGCTTGCTGCGATGCGCCGCGCTGGCGCATCAATGACGCAGGCGTACTCACACTCGAAGCTACCATCGCGCCAGAGGTAGTAAAAGGGCTGGATGATATGGGCCACACACCGGAGGTTGCACCGGCGGACAGTCTAGATTTTGGCAGCGCCCAGATGGTCCGCAGACTGGATGAGCCGGGGATCGAGGCTTGTGAAATGGCAGCCTACGCTGCCGGCTCTGACCACAGGCGTGACGGACAGGCCATTGGCCATTGAAATCTCTTCCTTGCTAGCCAGCGTGGCAATGAGGGACTCTACGTCCCACTGACCTTGCCATTGGTCTTGGGCAGTGTACGTTTTGGTGTTCATGTGTTGGACACCCAATTTGGCGCCCGTGGCACGGAAGCATTTCAGTCAGGCTGGACTGAGTTTCTGCAGTCAATGAAGACGATGAGGCTGCTGAGCGCATCGGCGGCCGTCATCCCGAAGAATCGACGCAGAGCGCGGTTGCCGTGGGGCATGTCATAGAACCCTGCAGCGTGAAGAGTTTGCTCTGTGCGAATGCGACCGGAACTGACGCTTGCGGAACATGCGGCGCCCACCATCACGAGAATGCGGTGCCACATCTGATATCGCGACATCGTCATTCCCACCTGATCGCGAAACATATGCCGAAGATGGACGCCGGACGTCTCACAATTTTGCCCTAGCAGCGAAAGATTCAGCCTGCCGTCTGGCCACTCTCGAATGAGTCGGCCAGCATTCTCCACACGCGGGTCGGTGTGCGGTGGATCATGCTCCTCGGCCAAGAGCGCGTCGCTGACGCGCGCGGCCCATGTCGCTATCGTCTGGCGCGACAAGGATTTTCGTATTGCCAGATCGCGCAATGCGCCTCCGAAGTCATAGGAACGGCCCCAAGCGCGAACTCCGTTTTCAGCGCGGGCCTGAATGGCGCGTCCCGCGCGGGTGAGCGGATCGAAATACAAGGCGGCAATAGTGGACGAATCGGCGGCGCTCCAGACTCCAGCCGCGTGATAGAAGGCGTCTGCCTCCTGCGGTGGCGCGCCGTCTAAGTGGAGGCGAATAGGCGCTTCGACCGGCGCAAGAAGTAGCGCCGGCGCCAGCATCTCCGAGCGGCCGTAGCCCCCTGGTGATGCGGTGTAGAGCAGCCAAGTGTCTCCGAGAGCGACCGCCTCGAAGCATTGGTCTAGCTGCTGTCTCTTGGCTGGCCCCAATCGCCACCTCCCAGCCTCGTGGAGAAGAATGCTTGCACGGAGGGGCCACGCTCGAATGTTTTAACAGAGCCCATGTCATGTACCGGAGCAGATGAAATTCTCCGCCTTCTTGGGATCCCCCGAGCCGACGTACCGAGGGAACTTGGGGTATTCGCACAAGGGGCGCTGCAGCAAGGGTTCACCGGGCGCCGCCGTGATCGACTGCGGCGCGTCGTACTTCGAAGCGACCAGCTTGTCAGGTGCGGAACCCTTCTCGACCCAGGCGTCCAGCGCGGCGAGGAAATCAGCTGACCCGGCGCCTGGACCGTCCAGTTCATGGCTCACGCCCGGCGAGGTCAGCATGCGGGCGAAGCCACGAACCTTGTCTTCACCGAGGCTCTTCTTGACATTGGCGAACCATTCCGCGGCACGATAAACCGTGACACAGGTGTCCGACAGACCGTACCAGAGCAGCAGCTTGCCGCCATTGTCGGCGAATGCCTTGATGTCCGGGTTGGTGGCGTCGATCATCTGCGACAGCCGCAGGTACTGACTGGGATACTTCGTCGGATCATGCTTCATCAGGTCCGCGTCGGGATTGTTCTCGACCACCTTGGCGGCCTCCAGGGAGGCGATGTAATTGAAACCCTCAGGCTTTGCAAAGCTGGACCCGAAGAGATAACTCCCCCAATCCGATGAGGCTGCCCCGCCACGTCCGAAACGAGGGTAACCCACGATGCCGTCCGCGAGCGTCACCGCGACCTTGTGGTCGCTGTAGACGCGGCGAACGGTTTCAATCTGACCGGCAGTCAGACAGGAGTCGTTGTCCGCTCCGGCGCACTGCAGGTCTGTCGGGATGTACTGGCATGCCTCGACATTGCTGATGATCCCGTCTTTGACGCCATCCAAGGCGTCGCATGCGTTGATCTCCGCGGCCGCGAACAGCGCCGTCTTGGCGGGGCTGAGCCAGTTGTCAGGCGAGGCGTAGATCCACTTCATCAGCTCGTTCATGTTGACCTGATGTCCTTGCTGGCTCATCGCCGGTTCCATCGACACGATGCCGTCGTAATCCTTCGGGTAACGTTGAGCCGCGACCAGGCCGGCCCGCCCGCCATTGGACTGCCCCATCATGTAGCGCCGGGCTGGAGCGCGACCGTAGAACTCCTTCGCGATCTGCGTGCCGACCTCCAACGCGAAATGGTTCGCGTCGAAGGCGTGATTGCGCAGGGCTACATCGTCGAGCCCCCAGGGATAGAAGCCCTCGGTCTGGTGCCCAGAGTCCGAACTGATTTTCACGTATGGGTTCGCCGAGACCCCGACGAGCCAGTGGTGCCACATCGAATCCGTCGGAATGAAGCCGTCGAACCCGCTGCCGCCGATGGTGAGCGTCTTTCCGTTCCAGACCTTGGGCTCGGGCAACTCGACCGCCCAATTGATGGTGGAAGCCGGCGAAGAAACGATCACGCCGCGGACGATGCACACATCGGGGAGGGTCGCCTTGGCTTTGCGAATCTCTGTCTTGGTGATCTTTGCGCCGTGCGGAAGGCCGGTGGAAGCGAATGTAGGGCAAGCCTCTGCCAGGGTCTTCACCGGGGGGGCAGCGGGCGGCGGAGCATCGTTGCCGCCACCGCAAGCCGCAAGGGAACTCACGGCAAGGACGACCATGTAGGTACGGACTCTTCCAAACGAGTGCTGGACGGGTGACAGCGTTAGACCGACCTGGGCCGGTTCTAGATCATCGGCATGCATTTCTTGTCTCCTGATTCGATTCACTGCGGCGCGTCGTCCGCCATGCCCTCTGGAGAGAGCCTTTGGCGAAAGATGATTCACTCTAATCACTATCTCCTAGACGTTCTTGTACGAAACGGTGATCGAACATCCTCGCTTACGCGTAGCGAAGGCAGCCTGGCACCAGAACGGATTCCTTGGAAAGCGATGTTGAGTTCCCCTGGGGTTGGGGGCTGCGTCGACGCTGTCCTGCTCGTTAGCCTGCACCCGAAGTCGTGCAATCAGCACTCGTCGGCGCCCATCAAGTGCGGACCAGCGAGCCTCGACAATTGATGAACTTTGTTATCGAATGACCAGCGCGTCCCCGACCGCTCTGTTCCGTGTGAGCCGCCCGTGCTCAATCATCAATTGCTGTCAATTCGATGCCCCGTCGTCGGGACACTGCTGAATCTGACTGGGACCGACCGAGTCCTCTTCGCGGCGGCGCTGTCGCTGACTACGGTGTGGCGACTTTTCGGAGAAGTTCCTTGAGCACGAGAATTTCGACCGGGCTCAGTTTCTGGCCGATCGCTTTCTCGACCTGGACCAGGCGGCGTGTCGCATCAACGGAGATTCGAACGCCGGCGGGCGTCAATGCGAGGGACTGCGAGCGTCGGTCGTGCTTGCTCGTTGCACGCGCCACGAGGTCGTGTCTCTCGAGGAGCGCAAGTCGGGCGGCGACATACGGAGGAGTCACCGCGAGGACTTCTGACAAGCGCGCTGCCGAGAGCCCAGGATTTTCTCGAATCAGCATCAGCATGCTGTACTCGACGCGACTCAATCCGAGTGGCGTCCCCACAGCCGTATCGAACATTCCGTTGGTGACCAGCGAAGCGGATACCAGCTGATATCCAAGCACATCGCTCAGACGTAAATGGGCTGACTGCTCGTCCGAAAGCGTGGGCGATGCAGGGGTGGTGCGCGCGCTCATCAGGTCAGTCTAACGAACTGATCCGCCCAAGGCCCACGCGTTTGCCCCGGGCCTAGTCGAAGGTCGGCAGGACGCGCTGCGCGTCCTCAGGACGTCTGGCCGGCCACGATCAAGTGCGCGAAGCGTGGAGTGCGCTCCAGCGGCGTCAAGCCCAATCCACCTTCAGGTTGTGGATGGGGCGCGACAGGCGACGGAAAGGGATTGTCGAGTTCGTGCCGATTGCGCCCCGCACAGGCGATCGCCTGTGTTCAGAGCACCTTGACCATTTCTGGCACGGCCGCGAACAGATCGGCCTCCAAGCCGTAGTCGGCCACGGAGAAGATCGGCGCTTCTGGGTCCTTGTTGATCGCCACGATCACCTTGGAGTCCTTCATGCCGGCCAGGTGCTGGATCGCGCCCGAGATACCTGCGGCGATATAGAGCTGCGGGGCCACGATCTTGCCCGTCTGGCCCACCTGCCAGTCGTTGGGCGCGTAACCCGCGTCCACCGCGGCGCGGCTGGCGCCCAGCGCCGCACCGAGCTTGTCCGCCAGCGGCGCCATCACGTCGTTGAACTTCTCGGCGCTACCCAGTGCCCGCCCACCGGAGACGATGATCTTGGCCGCCGTGAGCTCGGGCCGGTCATTCTTGGCGATCTCGCTGCCCAGGAAGCTGCTCTTGCCCTCGTCGGCCACCGCGATTGCCGGCTCCACTGCGGCGCTGCCACCGGTGGATGCCGCTGGGTCGAAGCCAGTGGTGCGTACGGTGATCACCTTTTTCCCGTCCAGCGCCTGCACGGTGGCAATCGCATTGCCGGCATAGATCGGGCGCTCGAACGTGTCGGCGCTGATCACTTTGGTGATGTCGGAGACTTGGCCCACGTCCAGCGCGGCGGCTACGCGCGGGGCGATGTTCTTGCCGCTGGCAGTGGCAGGGAACAGGAGGTGGCTGTAGTTCGAGGCGATGGCCAGCACCTGGGCGGCCAGATTCTCGGCCAGGCTATGCTCGAAGCCCGGTGCATCGGCGTGAATGACCTTGACCACGCCGGCGATCTGCGCCGCAGCCTGGGCGGCGCCCGCCGCGTTGTGACCTACGATGAGGATGTGCACTTCACTTGCACAGCGGGCGGCGGCGGTGACGGTGTTGAGCGTGGCGCCTTTGAGGGAGGCGTTGTCGTGTTCGGCAATGACGAGTGCGGTCATGTTTAGATCACCTTGGCTTCGGTTTTGAGTTTTGCAACGAGGGTGGCCACGTCGGGCACCTTCATGCCGGCGCCCCGCTTCTGGGGCTCGCTGACCGCGAGGGTCTTGATGCGCGGACTCACGTCTACACCGAGGTCTGCGGGCTTGACGATGTCGAGTTGCTTCTTTTTGGCCTTCATGATGTTGGGCAACGTCACATAGCGCGGTTCATTCAGGCGCAGATCGGTGGTGATGACCGCCGGCAGGGTGACCGACAAGGTCTCCAGACCACTATCGACTTCCCGGATGACGCTGGCCTTGCCATCGGCGACCTCGACCCTGCTGGCGAAGGTGGCCTGCGGCAGGCCGGCCAGGGCGGCGAGCATCTGGCCGGTCTGGTTGCAGTCGTCGTCGATGGCCTGCTTGCCCAAAATGATCAGCTGGGGCTGTTCCTTATCCACAAGGGCCTTCAGTAGTTTGGCCACGGCCAGGGGCTGCAGGTCTTCGGTGGTCTCCACCAGGATGGCGCGATCCGCGCCGATGGCCATGGCTGTGCGCAGGGTTTCCTGGCACTGCGCGACGCCGCAGGAGACGGCGATTACTTCGGTCGCCGTACCCTTCTCCTTCAGGCGCACCGCTTCTTCCACGGCGATCTCGTCAAACGGATTCATGCTCATCTTGACGTTGGCGATATCGATACCGCTGCCGTCGCTCTTCACTCGAACCTTGACGTTGTAGTCCACGACGCGTTTGACGGAGACAAGAATCTTCATGATTGATTTCCTCAGAGGGAGAGTTGCAGAAGGGCTCGGGCACGTGCGAGCACGGGAGCGTCGACCATCGCTCCTTCGAACTGAAAGGCGCCGGCTTGGTGTTCGTGGGCGGCCGCGAGGACTCGTTGCGCCCATTCCAGCTGGGCGGCTGTTGGACCCAGCGAGGTATTGACTGCGGCCACTTGACAGGGGTGAATGCAGAGCTTGCCTGTGAAGCCGAATCGTTTGCTGCGCTGCGTGTCCGCCTCCAACCGCTCCGATCGTTGAAGGTCGACGGTGACGCCATCAACGGGGCAGGGGAGACCGGCACGCCGCGAGGCCACGACGAAGGCCAACCGTACGGCGTCAAGTTCGCGTTCCTCAACGTCGCACTGCAAACCCAAATCGACCTGGAAGTCGAGATGTCCGAAGAGCAAGCGCACCACGCCGGGGGCGCGGGTGATCAGGTCCAGCGTGGCCAGGCCTTCAGCCGACTCGATGAGCGGTAGCAGCGGCACACCACTGACGCGCTGCGCGAGCTTGCTCAGCGGCGCGACTGATTCGGTCTTGGCGATTACCACGCCGCCCAGGCCGTCGCCAGCCAGAGCCTCAATCAGTCCACAGTCGTTCTCGTGCCACGGGGTCGACGGGGCATTCACTCGGATCGCGATTCGCGTGCGCGACACGGGATCAAGAAGCGCCCATTGAGCCTGGAGCGCAGTTCGTGCCGCGGACTTGGCATCGGGCGCCACGGCGTCTTCAAGGTCGACGATGACCATGTGCGCGCCGCTGGCGAGCGCCTTGCCCAGCCGCTCAAGGCGGTCTGCAGGAAGAAAGAGAAAGCTCCGAGCGTGGGCGGCGAGAATTTTCATGATATACCGACGTGACGGTTTATTATATGAGCAGCAACTGTCGGAAAGACACCATGAAGGTATTGATTGTGTTCGCCCATCCCGAGCCGAAGTCGTTCGGCCGGGCGCTTCTGAACCGCTCGGTGGAGACGCTGCGTTCCTGTGGCCACGAGGTCGTCGTCTCGGACCTCTACGCCATGGGCTTCAACCCTGTGGCGACCGGAGAGGACTTCACGGAGCGGCGTTTTCCGGAGGCGCTCCAGTACGACCGCGAGCAGAAGCTTTCGTCGCAGCGTCGTACCTTCACTTCCGACATCCAAGCGGAGATCGACAAACTGCTCGCGTGCGATCTGCTCATCCTGCAGTTTCCAATGTGGTGGTTCTCGGTGCCCGCGATCATGAAGGGCTGGATCGACAGGGTCTTCGTCAACGGCACGGTCTATGGCGCGGGCGGCATGCGCTTCGACAACGGAGGCCTGAAAGGGCGCAGGGCGATGCTTGCGTTTACCTCCGGATGCTTTCCCGCAATGATGGAACCCGACGGCCTGCTGGGCCAGCGCGACGTCATCCTGTGGCATCTGCAGTACGGCACATTTGGGTACAGCGGTCTGCAGGTGCTGCAGCCTTTCGTCGGCTGGGCCATCCAGTATTCGGATGAGGCGAAACGGCGTGAGTACCTCGATCAGTATGAGGCGCGTCTGCGAAGCATCGAGCAGGAAGAGCCCATGGCGACGCATGAGCTTTCCGACTTCGCTCCCGACTGGCGCCTCCGGCCCGGCCTCGAACCCCGCACGGCCGGCCATCGCCGCCCAATCGTCAAGGACTGAAGCATGCCCCACCTGCCTTGGAACGAGCACAACATCGAACACCTGCTGGCGCTGACCGAGTGCGAACCCGGGTGCTGGCGTACCCGTCACGGCGACGCGAATCTCAACGCCCGTTCGTACGGCGGTCAGCTGTTGGGTCAGGCCTTGATGGCCGGCATGATGGATGTGCCCGCGGACCGTGTTGCGACCATGATGCAGTTTCTGTTTCTGCAAGGAGCGATGCCTGACGAATCGCTGGAGTTGCGCGTCACGCCACTGCAGAATGGCAAGCGCTTTAGCTCACGGCATGTCCGCGCTTCTCAGGCGAACGGACGCGTCGTTCTGGACGCGCAAGTCACCTGTGCGCTTCCGCTTGAAGCGCCTTCGCATGGTGCTCCCAGCAGTGTTCCGGCCGGGGAGCGGCCAGAAGACCTCGCGCAGCTCGACGACGTCGATCCCGCGTTGCTGCGGAGCTTCCACCGGCTGGGCGGCTATTCTGGAAGTCGCAAGCCGAGCATCGAGTTCCGAATTCCTGACCCGCGGAGGCAGCTGTCACCTGAGGTCATGAAGGGACGCTTTCGCTTCTGGATGCGTTCCGCTCAGGCACTGCCCGACGATCCGCGCATCCAGGCGGCGGCTTTCGCCTACCTGTCGGATTGGTGGGTGAACTTCAGTGCGCTCGGCCATCACCTATGCGAGCTGGGTGAGCGTAGGCTCTACATCGCGAGCCTGAACCATGCCATTTGGCTGCACCGACCATTTCGGGCCGACCAGTGGCTGCATGTGGACACCATGAGTCCGGCCAGTGCATCTGGCCGCGGCTTGGCCATCGGTGCGATTCACGATCGTGAGGGCCGATCGCTCGCGACCGTAACCCAGGAATGCCTGATGGCATACGCCGACTGATCGGCGTTGAACTCGGTGCGGGCAATTCAGACCTGCTCTTCGGGCAGATGTACGACGATCCCGTCGAGTTCGGGGCTCATGCGCAGTTGGCAGCACAGCCGGCTGGTCTCGCGCGGTTCCGGCACACCTTCGAGCATGAAGGCCTCGGTCTCCGAGATGGGGGGTAGGCGGGGCGCCCACGACGTGTCTATGTAGCCGTGGCAGGTGGCGCAACTGCAAGAGCCACCGCAATCGCCCAGGATACCGGCCACCCCGTTGTCTACCGCGACCTGCATCAGGCTGCGTTGGTTGGGTGCGTCGATGCGGTGTGTTGTGCCGTCATGTTCGATGAAAGTGACGATGGGCATGGGGGCGAATTCCTTTGCGGCTTCCGAGCCTGTTTGTATGTTGACATAGACCGTCTCGTCGGACTATTATTGCATCATCACAAACGGGAAACAACTCTGATCTGCGGCGCACAAAGGGAGCGGTCCGTCAGTGAATTCCCCTGCCACCACGGAGATTGCACCTTGAGCACCTGCGACCATGTGATTCCCATAGCCCCCGCGGCCGTGACTGGCCCGGCCGTTCGTTGGGACGAACTCGTTGGCGAAGACCACGTGCATGGCTCTCTCTACACCGATCCCGCGATCTACCAGGCCGAGCTGCAGAAGATCTGGTACCGCACCTGGGTCTATGTGGGCCACGAGAGCGAAGTGCCCAACCCCAACGACTACGTGATGAAGTCGATCGGCCCCGAGCCCATCCTCATGACGCGCGACAAGTCGGGCCAGATCAACCTGCTGCACAACCGCTGCCCGCACCGGGGCAACCGCGTCTGCATGACGGAAAAAGGCAACGCGCGCTCGTTCACCTGCCCGTACCACGGCTGGACCTTCGCCAACGACGGCGCACTGCGCGGTTACCCGTTCCCGTCCGGCTACGAAGGCGCCGACCGCAGCACACTCGGTCTGGGCAAGGTGGCGCGCGTGGCCTCGCACCGGGGCTTCATATTCGGCTCGTTCGCGGAAGAGGGCGAGTCGCTGCTGGAACACCTGGGCGCTGCCGCCGGCGCGATCGACGCGCTGTGCCAGAACTCGCCCGAGGGCGAGGTCGAGGTGACCGCGGGTTACCTCAAGCACAAGGTCAAGGCCAACTGGAAGTTTCTGGTCGAGAACGAGACCGACGGTTACCACCCCTCGTTCGTGCACGCCTCCATCTTCGAGGTTGCGCAAAGCGGCATCGGCACGTTGTACGACAGCGATTCCACCGCGGTCTCGCGAGATTTCGGCAAGGGCCACACCGAGAACGACCTGCGGCCCGAGTTCCGCAAGCGCGGCGTGCCGCTGAGCTGGTTCGGCACCACGCCCGAAAAACTGCCGGCCTACGTGGCGCAGATGGAAACCGCCTACGGCAAGGACAAGGCGCGCGAGATCATGATCGACGGCACGCCGCACATCATGATCTTCCCCAATCTGTTCATCGCGGAGATCCAGCTCTTCGTGCTGCAGCCTCTGTCGGTGGACCACACGGTGCAGCATGTCACCGCGATCCAGTTCAAGGGCGCGCCCGACATCAACCGCCGCCTGCGCCAGCAGACCATGGGCTCTGTGGGTCCGGCCGGCTTCCTGCTGGCCGACGACGCCGCCATGTACGAACGCACGCAGCTCGGCGTGCAGGCCAGCAACCCGGAGTGGCTGTACCTGGGGCGCGGCCGGCACCGCGAACGCCTGGACGAGAACGGCTACCGCATCGGCGACGCCACCGACGAGACGCCCTCGCGTGGCATCTGGCGCCACTACAAGTCCCTGATGGAGATCGCATGACCACCCTGGCACTCGATGCCCGTGCCCTGCTCGACGAGGTCACGCAGTTCATCTACCGCGAAGCACGCTTCCAGGACGACCACGCCTACGACGACTGGGAAGCCCTGTGGACCGACGACGGCGTTTACTGGATTCCCGCCAACGGCGAAGGCGGCGATCCCGAGAAGGAAATGTCCATCATCTACGACAACCGCTCGCGCATCGCGCTGCGCATCCGCCAGTTCCACACCGGCAAGCGCTTCAGCCAGACGCCACAGTCGCGCCTGCGCCGCATCGTCTCCAACGTCGAGATCCTCCAGCAGGAGGGCGAGGAACTCGTGGTCACCTGCAACGCGATGGTGTTCGAGTCTTCCGTTCGCGGCGACACCGTCTGGGCCTCGCGCAACGAATTCACCCTGCGCCGCGAGGGCGATGCCCTACGCATGGCGCGCAAAAAGGTGGTGCTGGTGAACAACGAAACGGCGCTGTATTCGATGGCCTTCCTCATCTAGCGATGGGCGCTCGATGTTCTTGTACTTTTTTCTCGAGGCAGGCGCTGCAACTGGAGCACAGGAGTTGGAGTACGTGAATACGACAAACCTCGTAGGCCAAGAGAGCGACGACACGTTTCTCAGACTGGTCGATTTCAAATGGTTGATGGCGGGCGCGGGGTGGAGGGTTAATCTGTCCCGCCTGCAAAGCGACAGGGGCTACATCCACGAGTGCCTGCAGCGTGCCCTGAGAAGCGATTCCGAATTGCTAAGGGAGCGCAGCACCGAGTTGCTTGGCTTACAGCCCACCCCGGACGCATACGGCCCCATGCCGCGCGCATCCAGCGAATACGCATAGATAGATGGCGGGCTAGCGCACCTACCAGTGGACCGCATCGCCCCATAAGGAGACGCACACATGACAGAAGTACAGGATAAAACGACGCCACCACCCGAGGTAATCGTCTCCGAAGGCCCGGCGCTACTGGCACTGCACGCCGATGGCGTGGCCCACATTCGGCTGAACCGTCCTGATGCCGCCAATGGTCTGGACATGGCCATGCTCAAGGCCTTGCACGAGGTGGTGACGCGGGTGCACGGTGACGGCCGTGTTCGCGCCGTGCTGATTACCGGCGAAGGCAAGAACTTCTGCGCCGGTGGTGACGTGCATACCTTCCTCTCCAAGGGCGAGACGCTGCCGGACTTCATCCGCGTCGCCACGTCGTACCTGCAGATCGTCGCATCCTTGATGATGCGGCTCGACGCGCCAGTGGTCAGTGCCGTGAACGGCTTTGCGGCCGGCGGCGGCGGCATGGGACTGGTGTGCTCGTCCGATTTCGTAGTCGCCGCCGCATCGGCGAAGTTCCTGGCCGGCGCCACGCGTGTGGCGATGGTGCCCGACGCCGGCGTTTCCGTCACACTGACCCACCTGGTGGGGCTGCGCAAGGCGACGGAGATCCTGATGCTCAATCCTGTGATCACCGCGCAGGAAGCGCTGGCCATGGGTCTGATCACCCGTGTGGTGGATGACGACAAACTGGTGGACGAGGCCTTCGCGCTCGCGCGTCAGCTCGCCGCCGGCGCGCCGGGTGCGCTCGCGGGCACCAAGCGTCTGCTGTGGAACGGATTGGGCTCCACTGTTGATGCGTGCATGCCGGAGGAGAACCGTATGCAGGCCCAGCTCTCCGGTATGGCAGACGCCCGCGAAGGCTTGGCGGCCGTGATCGAAAAACGCGCACCGACATTCACGGGCCGTTGAAGATGGCTGACAACCACATGTCCCCCGCAGGCCGGAAAGCCTTCGTCACCGGTGGCGCCAAGGGTATTGGCGCGGCGATCGCGCGCCGCCTTGCGGCCGATGGGGCGCAAGTGACGATTGCCGACTTGGACATTGGCGCCGCTCAGGCGCTCGCGCAAGACATCGCGGCGAACGCGGTGCGACTCGACGTAGCCGACCTCGTGCAAGTGGCAGCCGTCATGGCGGAGCACGGACCGTTCGACATTCTGGTGAACAACGCGGGGATCGACCAGCACGCCTTCTTCACCAGAACTACGCCAGACGACTGGCGGCGCTTGATCGCGATCAACCTCGAATCGGTGTTCGCCACCACCCATGCGGCCCTGCCGGCAATGCAGTCGGCCGGCTTCGGCCGCGTCATCAATATCGCCTCAGAAGCGGGACGCCTGGGCTCGCGCGGGGGCGCGGTGTACGCGGCGGCCAAGGGAGGTGTGATCGCCTTCACCCGCTCCATCGCGCGGGAGAACGGCACCAAGGGCATTACCGCCAATGTGATCGCACCCGGTCCCATCGATACTCCGCTGCTGCGTCAGGCGCTGGAGCACGGTGGCGACAAGCTGCTGCAGGCCATGACCGGCGCCACGTTGGCGGGTCGCCTCGGCACATCCGATGAGGTGGCGGCCGCCGTCGCCTTCTTGGCGTCGGCGGAGGCCGGCTTCATCACCGGCGAGGTGCTCGGCGTATCAGGCGGTATGGGGTGCGGCGCGTGAGCACGATCTCAACCCCCGCCGCCGTTGACAGCGTCATCGATCGCGTGCGCCAGGTCTATGGCAGTTGGAGGCGCGACACCACGGTGGCGCAGATGCGTCAGGACTGGGACGCGCTCTTTGGTGGCGTGCCCGTGGCAGCGAGGATCGAAGACGCAGACGCCGACGGCGTGAAGGCCCAGTGGGTCTGCGCGCCGGGTGCAGACACGAGGCGCGTCATTCTCTACTTCCACGGCGGTGGCTTTCAAGTCGGCTCAGTGGTCTCTCACCGTGAGCTCATGGCCGGCCTTTCCACCGCGGCGCAGTGTCGCGTGCTCGGCGTGGACTACCGGCTCGCGCCCGAGCACCGTTATCCGGCCGCGCTCGATGACGCGACGGCCGCATACCAATGGCTCATCGGCCAGGGCTTTGCGCCCAAGCATATAGCGCTGGCGGGAGATTCCGCGGGCGGTGGCCTCGCGCTGAGTTTGCTGCTGCGCCTGCGCGATGCCGTCCGAGCCTTGCCGGCCGCCGCAGTGCTCATGTCGGCGTGGACCGACCTGACCGCCTCGGGTGCGAGCTATGGCACGCGGGCCGATACCGATCCCATCCATCAACGCCCGATGATCGTGGCCATGGCCCGCAACTACCTGGGCAAGGAAGGCAACGCGGCCGACCCGATGGTTTCGCCGCTGTTCGCCGACCTCCAGGGCCTGCCGCCGCTGCTCGCTCAGGTGGGCGATCGCGAGACCGTGCTCGACGACTCGCGCGATTTCGTGGCCCGCGCCAGGGAGGCGGGCGTGGACGCAACCCTGCAGGTGTGGGACCACATGATCCACGTCTTCCAGCAATTCCCCGCGCAGCTGCCCGAGGCACGCGCGGCCATCGACGACATGGGCCGCTTCCTGCGGCGCCACCTCGCGGCCTGAACGGCTTCGCGATTACTTACGAGAAAGAGACGCATGACAGCAGGCATCACTGGATACGGCAGCTACATTCCCCGGCTGCGTCTGAGTCGCCAAGCCGTGGCGCAGGCCAACGCGTGGTATGCGCCGCAGTTCGCGGGTCGCAAGGGCACGCGTTCCATGGCCAACTGGGACGAGGACAGTGTCACGATGGCGGTGGCCGCCGCGCGAGACTGCCTGGGCGCAGGCGATGGCCGTGGCCACATCCGCAGCGTGCAGGTCGTGTCCAGTACGCTGCCATTCGCCGAGCGGCTCAACGCGGGCGTGGTGTGCGAAGCCCTCACGCTGGGCGAGGAGGTCGAGGCACTTGACATGGGCGGCTCTCCGAGCGCTGCACTGAGCGCTGTGATCGGCGCAGTGGACCGCGTGAACGCGCGCGGTGGCGACGCCTTGGTGATCGCCACCGACCATCGCAAGACCCGCGCCGCCAGCTCACAGGAACTGGACTACGGAGACGGCGCCGCGGCGCTGAGCATCGGCAGCGGCAACGTGATTGCCGAGTACCTCGGCGGCGCCACGCTCACGGTGGATTTCGTCGATCACTTTCGCATGACCGGCGAAGAGATCGACTACCACTGGGAAGAACGCTGGGTACGAGACGAAGGCATCGGCAAGCTCGGCCCTCGCGCCATCGCCAGCGCTCTGAAAAAGGCAGGCGTGGAGGCCGGTGCGATCGACCATTTCGTCTTCCCGAGCACCTTTGCGAAGATGGACGCGCAACTAGCCAAGACCTGCGGAATCCGACCTGAGGCCGTAGCCGATTCGCTCGCCGCCAGCGTGGGCGAGACCGGCACTCCGCACGCGCTGTTGATGCTGGCCGCCGTGCTCGAGCGCGCACAGCCCGGCCAGCACATTCTGGTGGCGCAGTTCGGCGGCGGGGCGCAGGCCATTGTGCTGCGCGTGACGCCGGCCATCCAGTCGTTTCGTCCCGTGCGGGGGGTCTCGGGCTGGCTCGCGCGCGGTGTGGAAGAGAAGAGCTACACCAAGTTCCTCTCGTTCAGGGAGCAGCTGCGGCTGGAGCGCGGCATGCGCGGTGAGCAGGACCGCAAGACCGCGCTCAGCACCGCCTACCGCCACCGCGCTGCCATCCTGGGTCTGGTGGCCGGGCGCTGCGAGGTGACGGGCACGGTGCACTTCCCACCGTCGCGCATTTCCTATGACCAAGGCAAACCGCTGCAAGACACGCAAAAGCCCTACAAGCTCGCGGAGCGTCGGGGTCACGTATTGAGCTGGTCGGCCGAGTCGCTCTCGTTCCACCGAGCGCCACCGCATCAGTACGGGCAGGTCGACTTCGTCGGGGGCGGTCGCATCCTGATGGAGTTCACCGATGTCGCCAAGGGCGACATTGCCTCCGGCACCGAGGTCGAGATGGCGTTCCGTATCAAGGACATCGACGAATTGCGCGGCTTCACGCGCTATTTCTGGAAGGCCACGCCTGTGGCCTCCACCGTCGACATCACCGCATCGAAGGAGTAAGCCATGGCCATCGGCATCAAGGACAAAGTCGCCATTCTCGGCATGGGTTGCAGCAAGTTCGGCGAGCGCTGGGACGCCAGTCCCGAGGACCTCATGGTCGAGGCTTACAACGAAGCCATGGCCGACGCCGGCATCTCGCCCGAACAGCTCGACGCGGCGTGGTACTCGACCCACATGGACGATGTGGGCACCGGCCGGGGCGGCACGCCTATGGCCATCGCGCTGCGTCTGCCCAACATCGGCGTGACGCGAGTGGAGAACTTCTGCGCGGGTGGTTCCGAAGCGATCCGCGCGGCGGTGTATGCCGTGGCTGCCGGTGCGTGCGACATTGCGATTGCGCTGGGCGTCGAGAAGCTCAAGGACACGGGCTACGGCGGTCTGCCGGTGGCCACGGTGGGCACCTACATTCCGCAGTGGTACCCCAACGCGGTCGCACCGGCCAACTTCGCGCAACTCGCCAGCGCCTACCAAGCCAAGCACGGCATCGACGCTGCCTTGCTCAAGCGCGCCATCTCGCACGTGTCTATCAAGAGCCACGCCAACGGCGCGCGCAACCCCAAGGCGCACCTGCAAAAACCGATCACCGAAGAGCAGTGTCTGAAGGCGCCCGTCATTGCAGAGCCGCTGGGCTTGTTCGATTGCTGCGGCGTGTCCGACGGCGCGGCTGCGGTCATCGTCACACGGCCCGAGATCGCGCGCTCGCTGGGCAAGCGCGACCTCGTCACCTTCAAGGCGCTGCAGGTGGCGGCGTCCAACGGCTGGGAGATGCACTCGAACGACTGGGACGGCAGCTACGTGCACACCGCCCGCATCGCCGCGCGCCGGGCCTATGCCGAGGCCGGCATCCGAAACCCTTCCGGAGAGGTGAGCATGACCGAGGTGCATGACTGCTTCTCCATCACCGAACTCGTCACCATGGAAGACTTGGGCTTGTCCGCAGAAGGCGCGGCAGTGCGTGACGTGCTGGACGGTAAATTCGACGCCGATGGTGCAATCCCGTGTCAGATCGACGGCGGCCTCAAGTGCTTTGGCCATCCCATCGGCGCGAGCGGCATCCGCATGCTCTACGAGATGTATCTGCAATTGCAGGGCCGTGCTGGCCCGCGCCAGCTCAAGGACCCGAAGATCGGGCTGACCCACAACCTGGGCGGGCAGCCGTCGCAGAACATCTGCTCGGTGTCCATCGTCGGCCGCGAGGGAGTGTGATGAGTGCCCCTGTGGTCCTGGTCGACCGGCCCGCGCCGCACGTCGCGCGGCTGCTGATCAATCGCCCCGAAAAACGCAATGCGATCGACTACGAAGTACGCGAGCAGTTGACCCAGCAACTGATCAGTCTGCTGGGCGACCGATCCACCCGCGCCCTTGTGATCGGCGGTGTGGGCGGGGTCTTCTCGGCGGGCGGCGACGTACCGAGCATGCGCGGTCTCACAGAGGAGCAGGCGCTCGCCCGGATGCAGCACATCCATGTCCTGTGTCGGCTCCTCGCTGGTGCGCGCTTCCCGGTGGTGAGCGCGATGGAAGGCATTGCGGCCGGGGCCGTGGTCGGTCTGGCCCTCCTGGGCGATTGCATCGTTGGAGGTCCCGGCACGCGCGTCATGTTTCCGTTCCTCCGGTTGGGGCTGGTCCCGGACTGGGGGCAACTGCTCACGCTGCCGCGCAGGGTCGGCATAGGCCACGCGCGCCGGATTCTGACCAGCGGAGAGACCGTCAGTGGTGAAGCGGCGCAGCGGATAGGTCTGCTGGACGTGCTGGTGTCCGACGACCAGGTCATGGACGCAGCCGTGCGCAAGGCATCGGAGTTCGCCCACTTGCCTCAGGAGGCGTTCAGTCGCATGAAGCTGCGCCTGGGCGAAGTCTCGGGCTCACTGGTCGAGGAACTGGCGAGGGAAGCGTCTGACCAGGTCGTGTGCCTGTTGGGCGATGAATTCGAGGAAGGCTACGCCGCGTTCAGCGAGAAACGCGCACCGGACTTTCTGCGCAAGGAGGGCACCCTGTGACCTCTGACTCGGCAGCCGCACCCGTCCTGGTGCGGCACGAAGGGGCTGTCGGCATCATCACCCTGAACCGGCCCGAAAAGCGCAATGCATTGGACCTGACCATGCGCGCCGCGATTGCGCAGGCCATCGGGACGCTGGACCAAGACGCGGGAATCCGGGCCATTGTGATCGCCGGCGGCGACGTGGTGTTTGCGGCAGGCGCGGACCTCAATCTGCTGGTCGACAAGGGCGCCCAGGATGTGGCGGACATTGATCTCGGCCAGTACTGGGCCCCTGTGGCAAGCTGCCGCAAACCGGTGATCGCGGCCGTGAGCGGCTTCGCGCTCGGCGCGGGCTGCGAGCTGGCGCTGATGTGTGATTTCATCGTCGCCGACGCGAGTGCGCGCTTTGGCCAGCCCGAACTGGCTGTTGGCATCATGCCCGGGGCCGGCGGGACGCAGCGGCTGGTGCGCACGGTGGGCAAGCAGGTCGCGAGCCTGTTGTTGCTGACCGGCGAGCAGCTCACCGGGGAGCGTGCGTTCCAACTCGGTCTTGTGGCCGAATTTGCACAACCTGGTCAGGTGCTTGGTCGTGCCGTGGAACTGGCGACGAAGGCGGCGCGCATGCCTCCGAAGGCGGTCGCGGCCACGCGGCGCGTGCTGCGGCAGGGCGCTGACTTGCCTCTCGATGCGGCGCTCGCGCTGGAGAACCGCGAGTTCTTGCTGCTCTTCGACACCGCCGACAAGTCGGAAGGCATGCGGGCCTTCCTCGACAAACGCAAGCCCGATTTCAAAGGTTCCTAGAGATGGCAGACAAGATCACGATCGGGGTCGTCGGCGCCGGCGCCATGGGCCGCGGCATCGTTCAATTGTTCGCCCAAGCGGGGCATCCAGTACGCTGCCACGACGCGCAGCCCGGCGCGGCGGCGGCGGCGGTGGACTACGTGGCGGGCATGCTCCAGCGCAACGTGGAGAAAGGCCGCCTCGCGCCGGACGCGTTCGAGCGCATCCGCGCCGGCATGTCGGTGGCCGGCGATCTGGCGGCGCTGGCCGGCTGCGGCATCGTCATCGAGGCGATCGTCGAGGACCTCGGCGTGAAGCGAGAGCTGTTCCGGAGCCTCGAAGCCATCCTGGGGGACGATGCCGTGTTGGCCACGAACACCTCGTCCCTCACTGTGTCCGAGATCGCCGCGGGCTGCGCCAGACCCGGGCGCGTCGCGGGCCTGCACTTCTTCAATCCCGTGCCGCTGATGAAGGTGGCCGAAGTCATTGCTGCGGTGCGCACTGCGCCCGGTACGGTCCAGGTGCTCAAGTCCATCACGGAAGGTGCGGGCCACCGGGCGGTGGTCACGGCCGACCAGCCTGGCTTCCTGGTGAACCATGCGGGACGTGGCCTCTACACCGAAGGTCTGCGAGTGGTGGAAGAGCAGGTGGCGACGCCTGCGGACGTGGACGATGTTCTGCGCGACGCCATGGGCTTTCGCATGGGCCCGTTCGAACTGCTCGATCTGACGGGTCTCGACGTCTCGTCGAAAGTGATGGCGTCGATCTACGAGCAGTTCCAGCAGGAGCCGCGCTTCAGACCGTCCTCTTTGGTGCCGCCTCGCGTCGCCGCGGGCTTGTACGGGCGCAAGAGCGGGGAGGGGTGGTATCGCTACGAGAATGGCAAGCCCGTACCCCCCTCATCGCGGCCGGTGCCGGCGCTGGCAGCCGGCTTGCGCCTCTTCCTTGATCCGCATGCGGCGCAGGCCGACACGCTGAAGGCGCTGGCTGCGAATGCCGGACTGATACCCGTCACTGCCGGATCGGACGCGGATCTGGCCATCGTGCAGCCTTGGGGAATGGATGCCACGAGCACCGCACTTTCGCTCGGGCTGGATCCGGCGAAGACAGTCGCGCTCGATCCGCTCACTCCTTTCGGACTGCGACGCACGCTCATGCTCACGACCGTGACCACATCGGTGGTGCGCGACGCCGCACACGCGCTACTGGCCAGCGACGGAGTGCCGGTGACCGTCATCAACGACAGCGTCGGCTTCATCGCCCAGCGCGTGATGGCCACCATCGTCAACATCGCGGCCAATATCGCGCAGCGCGGCATCGCCAGTGTGGCCGACCTCGAAGATTCGGTGAAGCTAGGCCTGGGGTATCCGCACGGCCCGCTCGGATGGGGCGATCGCATCGGCGCGGCGCGCATTCTGGCAATCCTGCGCGCGCAGCACGAGGCCACCGGCGATCCTCGTTACCGTCCCAGCCCGTGGCTGGTGCGCCGCGTGGCACTGGGCATGCCATTGGTCAGTCCGGAGGCGGCGCGATGAGCGCGCCCCCCGCTATCGACCTTGGCTACCTGCGCGAGTGGATCGGGCGCGAGCAGTCGAGCGAACAGGTGATTGATCCGTTCCCCGCCCGCGCGCTGACGGGCTTGCTTGACCGGACGGCGGGGCCGGGCGAAGGCGATGCCCTGCTGCTGCCTTGGCACTGGCTGTACTTCCTCGATGCGCCAGCACGCTCGCAGATCGGCGCCGATGGTCACCCTCAGCGCGGGGGATTCCTGCCCCCCGTGCCGCTGCCTCGCCGCATGTGGGCGGCCGGCCGCATGCAGGCGCATGCCCCGCTGGTGATCGGCCGCAAGGCGCGCAAGGTCTCCACTGTGCGCAACATCGATCTGAAAGATGGCAAGACCGGCCCTCTGGTGTTCGTCACCGTGGCGCATGAGCTGAGTCAGGATGACCGCACCTGTCTCGTCGAGGAGCAGAACATCGTCTATCGGGAGGCACTCACTGCGCCCGCGCCATCGCCGCCCGGCGAGTCGGCGCCCGAGATGGGCGAATGGGACAGAGAGTTGATACCGGATTCGGCGCTCCTGTTCCGCTTTTCGGCACTCACATACAACGGTCACCGAATCCACTATGACCGCGACTACGCGATGCAGGTGGAGTTCTACCCCGCGTTGGTCGTGCACGGGCCTCTGCTCGCCACGCTACTGCTGGACCTCGTGCAGCGGGAGCGCCCGCACGCATCACTCGCCAGCTTCTCCTTTCGGGCGCTGCGGCCCGCGTTCGTCGGCGCGCCGCTGCGCATTTGCGGCGCTTCGACCGCGACCGGGGCCGAACTCTGGACGCGCGACGCGGACGGCTTCACCGGCATGAAAGCTACGGCGGTCTTCGCATGAGATCGCTCCCACAACGAACCACCCAGGAAACTTCTCCATGAATACAACCACAACCCGCTACGACGCGGTCGTCATCGGCGCCGGCGCCGGCGGCATGAGCGCCACGGCTCGCCTGACGGCCGCAGGCAAGAAGGTCCTGCTCGTCGAGCGGCTCAACCGCCTGGGCGGCCGCGCCTCCAGCGAAACCATTGATGGGCACATCGTCAACATCGGCGCCATTGCTATCGAGCGCGGTGGCATCTTCGAGGAGACCTTCGATCTGCTGGGCGTGCCGCTTGACATCCGCGAACCCAACCCCGCTACCGTCTTCTATATCGACGGCAAGGTGATCAACGTCGCCAAGGGCGGCTGGGGCATGCTGCTCGGTACTTTCACCAAGCAGGCCGCGAAGATCGGCGCGAAGTTCGCCGACGCCCGCGCCGGCGAGCTGCCGGAAGCGCAGTTGACCACGCAGCAGTGGCTGGAGCAGTACACGTCCAACAAGACTGTGCACGCGATCTTCCGCAACCTGTGTGCCGCCATCTTCGCCGTCAACGCAGATGAACTGCCGGCACGGGCTTTCCTCGTCTATTTCGCGCAGAAGGGTGCCTTCAAGCGCTTCGGCTTCTGTCCTCGTGGCACTGTGGGCCTGTGGAACGACCTGGGCGACGGCATCCGCCGCAAGGGCGGCGAGATTTGGCTCGAGGCGCCTGTGCTGGCGATGCACGCGGACAACGGGCGTGTGACGGCGCTGGACATCCAGCACGATGGCGAGACGCGGCGTGTTCAGGCCGATGTTTTCATCAGCAACATCGGTCCGACTGCCACCGCGCTGCTTCCCGGCGCGAACGCTCTGGGTGACGACTACATTGCGCGTGCGAAGTCCGTGCCGCGACCGGCCGCCAACATCGTCATCAACTTCGCCACGCGCGAGCGCCTGCTGGACGTGCCTGGTCTAGTCACCTTTGGCAAGACGCGGCGGCTGTGCAACATGGGTGAGCTCACCGCCACCTGCCCGGAGTTGGCGCCGACCGGCTGGTACCAGTACGTGGCCTACGCCGTACCGCGTCCGGCCATCGGCGACTTCGACGAGAAGGCGGAGATCGAGGAGTCGCTGGCCGACCTGCGCGAAATCTTCCCCGGCTTCAAGGAGGCGAAGATGCTCTCGGTGCGCGTGATGCGCGGCGACTGGCCTGCGCAGCGTTCGTGCGCGGGCTTCGACATGCCGCAGGACACGCCACTGGCCAACCTCTGGCACGTAGGCGATGCCGTCAAGGACTATGGCGACGGCGGCACGCAGGCTTGCGCCTACACGGGTCGTGAGGCCGCTAACAAGGCGTTGTCCGCATTGGCGGCGGTGGCGGCCTGAGGACATTTGCAATGGACGACACGATCGCGCATCACGTGGCGCTGGCACGCCAGGTGCTTGGCGGCGCTCGCGCCGCATTTGACGCCGGCGTGGCCGCGCTGGCGCACGGCTGCGCGAGCGAAGGGCGCCTTAGCAACCGCAAGCTCGACGCGCAGCAGGTCGCGAGCTTCGAGCTGGCCTGGGCCGGTGCGGACTTGCTGGCGGCCGAGACCAGCATCGGCGCGCTCGATGCGCAGGCTGCAAGCCTGCAGGCGCGGCTGGCGCTTATCTTCACGGTGGATGCGGTGGTGTCCGTGCTGGACAAGCTGGAGACCGTGTACGCCGAAGCCGGGCTGGACGCGGCGCTCCTGCAGGCGCTGCGTGGCGAGGCCGCATGGACCACGCTGCGCCGCGAGGCTGGCGGCGCGCGCGCGCTTGAGGCGGCCGGCCGCGCCGTGGCCGCGTCGGAGGGCGACGTGGGGGGGCTGGCGTTGGACGAACAGCACGCGTTGGCGCAGGATTCGTTCCGCCGCTTTTCCGATGAGGTGGTCGCGCCGCAGGCCGAGGCCATACACCGCCACGACCTCACCGTGCCCGAATCTCTGCTGCAGCCGCTGCGCGAGATGGGCGTGTTCGGCCTGGCCATCCCCGAGCAATACGGCGGCAGCGGCCCCGACGACCGCGACGACACGCTTTTGATGGTGGTGGTGACCGAGGCGCTGTCCGAAGGTTCGCTGGCTGCGGCGGGCAGCCTGATCACCCGGCCCGAGATCCTCAGCCGCGCGCTGATGGCAGGAGGGACGTCCGAGCAGAAGTCGCACTGGCTACCACGCCTGGCTGCGGGCGATCCTCTGTGCGCGATCGCGATCACCGAACCCGACTACGGCTCCGACGTGGCAGCGCTCTCGCTGAAGGGTACGCGCGTGCCCGGCGGCTGGAAGCTCAGCGGCGCCAAGACCTGGTGCACCTTCGCGGGCAAGGCCGGCGTGCTGATGGTGGTGACCCGCACCGACCCCGACCGCTCGCGGGGTCACAAGGGCCTGAGCCTGCTGCTGGTGGAAAAGCCCTCGTACGACACGCACGAGTTCACCCACGTACAGGAGGGCGGCGGGAAGCTCACCGGCCGCGCCATACCGACCATCGGCTACCGGGGCATGCATTCCTTCGATCTCTCGTTCGAGGATTACTTCGTTCCCGACGCCAATGTGATCGGCGGCGAAGCCGGGCTCGGCAAGGGCTTCTACTTCACCATGGCCGGCATGGTGGGCGGCCGCATGCAGACGGCTGCGCGCGCCTGCGGCGTGATGCGCGCTGCCCTGCGCGCCGCTGTCCGCTACAGCGCCGACCGCAAGGTCTTCGGTTCGCCGTTGGAACACTTCCCGCTCACGCAGGCCAAGCTGGCCCGCATGGCGGCGCGCTTGGTCGCATGCCGCCGTCTGGCCTACACCGTCGCGGGCATCGTCGACGGCGGCAACGGCCGCATGGAGGCCAGCCTGGTGAAGCTGCTGGCCTGCCGCTCGGCCGAGCTCGTCACGCGCGACGCGCTGCAGCTGCACGGCGGCATGGGCTATGCGGAGGAAACACCGGTCAGTCGCTACTTCGTCGATGCGCGCGTGCTCTCGATCTTCGAGGGCGCGGAAGAGACGCTCGCGCTGAAGGTCATCGCCCGCAGCCTGATGGAGCGCGCGCTCGGCACTGCGCCGCAGGCGGCTTGAAGTAAAGGAGACCGACATGGCGCAGGGCGTTCTTTCCGGCATGCGTGTGGTGGAGGCGGCGGCGTTCGTCGCCGCTCCGCTGGGCGGTATGACACTGGCGCAGATGGGCGCCGACGTGGTCCGCATCGACACGCTGGGCGGCGGGCTCGACTACCGACGCTGGCCCGTGACGGGCGACAACACCAGCCTGTTCTGGTGCGGGCTGAACAAATCGAAGCGCTCTGTCGCGCTCGACCTCGCATCGCCCGAGGGTCGCGAGCTGGCGATGGCGCTGATCACGGCGCCGGGCGACGATGCGGGCCTGTTTCTCACCAACTTCCCGCCGCGCGGCTGGCTCGACCCCAACAAGCTGCGCGAGCGGCGCACCGACCTGATCCAGCTCACCTTGCAGGGCGATCGCCACGGCGGATCGGCGGTGGACTACACAGTCAACCCGCGCCTGGGGCTACCTTCCATGACGGGTCCCGAAGGCGCAAGCGACCCCGTCAACCACATACTGCCCGCATGGGACCTGATCACAGGCCAGATGGTGGCGGTGGGCTTGCTGGCCGCCGAGCGCCACCGCAGCCGCACGGGGCAGGGCCAGCACATCAAACTGGCATTGCAGGACGTGGGCTTGGCGGTGATGGCGCACCTGGGCTTCATCGCCGAGGCGCAGCGCGATCAGCCGCGCCAGCGCCACGGCAACGAGCTGTTCGGCGCGTTCGGCCGCGACTTCGTCTGCGCCGAAGGTGCGCGCGTGATGGTGGTGGGCCTCACCGGCAAGCAATGGCGCGCGATCTGCGACGCCACCGGCACTGGCGCGGAGATGGATGCGCTGGGCGCGCGCCTGGGCCTGGATCTCTCGCAGGAGGGCAACCGCTTCCGCGCGCGGCGCGAGATCGCCCAGGTGGTGGGTGCGTGGATCGGCGCGCGCGGCATGGCGGAGGTGGCCGATGCGTTCGATCACCAGGGCGTGTGCTGGTCGCGCTACCAGGACATCGGCGAGCTGGTGCGCGGGGACCCCGAGTGCTCCCCAGCCAATCCGATGTTCGCGTCCATTGAGCAGCCGGGTGTGGGGCGGGTGCTGGCGCCCGGCATCCCGCTGGACTTCCAGGGCTCGGGGCGCCTGCCGCCCGGGCCCGCGCCGCGCCTGGGCGAGCACACCGAGCAGGTGTTGTCCGAATTGCTGGGCATGACCACGGCGGAGTTCGGCCGGCTGAACGACCGAGGCGTGGTGGGCACTGTGCCCCCCGCCAAAGGACAGCGGGCTGGGTAAACCCGGTACACCATCGCAAATATTTCGTTCTTAATATAGTCCGTCGAGACGGTTTATTTATTGAGCAGATCTACCACGCGAACGCTTCCCGAAGGAGACATTCATGCCGCCCAGCATCCGCAAATTCGCAGGCGCGTTGGCATTGGCCTCAGCCGCCATCGGCGCTCCGGTCGCTTCGGCGCAGACCGTGCTCAAGTATTCCAACTGGCTACCGCCGGGGCAGGCCATGCGCGTGGAGGTGGTGGAGCCCTGGATCGCCGAGGTCGAGAAAGTCACGCAAGGCCGCCTGAAGATCGACACCCTGCCCAAGGTGGTTGGCTCGGTGCCCGCGCAGTTCGACGTGGCGCGTGATGGCCAGGCCGATCTGGTGATCTTTATCCCCGGCTACACGCCCAACCGCTTCGACATTCTCGAGGTGCTGCAGCTGCCCTTCATGAGCGACGACCCTGAGATATTCGCCCCGGTGGCCGACCGCTTCTACCGCAAGCAGCTGGCTTCCTACAACGAGTTCCGCGGCGTGCATGCGCTGTCGGTGTACGTGGTCTCGCCGGGCCAGATCTTCAACCGCGTGCGCTCGCTCAGGACGCTGGCCGACTTCAAGGGCCTGAAGGTCCGCAGCCCGCAACCCAGCGCCACGCAGGCGCTGTCGTTGCTGGGCGCGGTGCCGGTGAACAAGCCCGTAAGCGAGACCTACGAGTTGCTGTCCTCGGGCGTGCTGGACGGCACCTTCATGCCGCCGGAATCCATCCCCGCCTTCAAGCTCACCGATCTCGTGCCACACGCCACCATCGTGCCAGGTGCGATCTACAACACCGTGCTGGTGCTGGGCATCAACGAGGCCAAGTGGAAATCGTTGAGCCAGGCCGATCGCGACGCGATCACCCGCATCTCGGGCGATGTCTTCGCCAGGAACATCGGCAAAGCCTATGCCAACGGCGACAAGGCCGCGTTCGAGACCCTGCGCAAGGCCGGCAAGAGCGTGGAAACGCTGCCCGCGCCGTCCGTGGCCGAGATGAAGTCGGTACTGCTACCGATCGAGCGCGACTGGATCGAGAAGGCGAAGAAGAAGGGTGTGGCCGAGCCGCAGAAGCTGATCGATCAGCTGCGCGCCGACCTCGCCGCCGCGAAGTAGGGGCCGCGCCATGCTCCAGAAGTCATCCGGGTCGCTGGCGCGCGTGCTGGAGGCGATTGGTGCCGTCTGCCTGGTCTTGCTCATGGTCACCGTGTTCGTCGACGTGGTCGGGCGCAACGTATTCAACAAGCCGCTGCCCTGGGGCACGGAGGCGCTGGAGATCGTGCTGGCGGCGATGATCTTCCTGATCTATCCGGTGCTCGCCGTGGGCTCGGGCCACATCACGGTGGATCTGATCAGCGTGCGCCCTGCGTTGCAGAAAGTGCAGCGCCTGCTGGGCGCGGCGATGGGCATGGCGCTGTTCGCGCTCATCGCCTGGTGTCTGGTACGTCAGGCGCAGCGCGCCGCCGAATACGGCGAGGCTACCGCATTGCTGGGCGTGCCCGTCGCGTGGATCCTGGGCACGATGGCGGTGCTGGCCGCCTGCACCAGCGCGGGCTTTGTCGCCGCGATCGCGCGAACGCGCGAGTCGCAGGACACGCGAAACTCCGTCGCGCGCGAACTGGAGGCCTTCTGATGTTGGCAGCCGGCCTGGGCTTTTTCATCGCCTTCTCGTTCATCCTGTTCCAGGTGCCCATCGCCACGGCGCTGGGCCTCGTGGGCTTCGGCGGCTACGCCGTGCTCAGCGGCTGGACGCCCGCGCTCAGCATGGTGGCCACGCTCACACGCGAAAGCACGCTGGCCTATTCGCTGATCGTGCTGCCGCTGTTCGTGCTCATGGGCGACCTCATCGCAGGCGCCGGCATTTCGCAGGACCTGTTCAAGGCCGCGCAGGCGCTCATCGGGCGCCGCCGCGGCGGCCTGGCCATGGCCACGGTGCTGGCCTGCGGTGCGTTCGGCGCGCCCTGCGGCTCCAGCGTGGCTACCGCGGCCACCATGGCCAAAGTCACGATTCCGCCGATGCGCTCGCACGGCTACGCCGATTCGCTGTCGGCCGCGGCTGTGGCGGCCGGTGGCACCTTGGGCATCCTGATCCCACCCTCGATCATCATGGTGATCTATGGCGTGGCCACGCAGACGCACATCGGCATGCTCTATGCGGCCGGCATGATCCCCGGCGCCATCGCCACCCTGGGCTACATGGCGGCGGTGAAGTGGTCGGTGTGGCGCAATCCGTCCATCGCGCCGGTGGCGGACAAGATCGAGAAGCGGAACGCCTGGCAGCTCACCAAAGCGCTGTGGCCCGTGGTGGTGATCTTCCTGATCGTGATGGGCGGCCTGTACGGCGGCCTGTTCACGTCCATCGAAGCGGCCGGCGTGGGCGCGGCGGCTTCGATGCTGTTCGCGATCTTCAAGCACGACATGACGTGGCGAAAGATCTACGAAATCCTGGTGGACACGGCACGCACCTCCACGATGATGTTCGCCATCATCCTGGGCGCAGCGCTGTTCGGCGAGTTCATCAACCTCACCGGCGTCCATGAGGGCCTGCTCGCGCTGGTGCAGCACAACTGGCTGCCGCCGTTTTGCATCGTCCTCATCATGATCGTCATCTACCTGCTCCTGGGCAGCGTGCTCGAGAGCCTGTCGATGATCCTGCTGACCGTGCCGATCTTCTTCCCCGTCATCAAGTCGCTGGGCTACGATCCCGTGTGGTTCGGCATCCTGATCGTGATGGTGGTCGAGGTGGGCCTGATCCACCCGCCCATCGGCATCAACCTCTACGTCATCCGCTCGATGATGCCGGAGATCCCGATGATGTCGATCGTCAAAGGCGTGATTCCGTTCATCGTGTCGGACCTGCTGCGCATCCTGCTCATCGCGGCCGTACCGTCCATCGTGATGTGGCTGCCCAACCTTCTGTACAAGTCGGCGGGCGGGTAGCGGACGCGCCATGGATCTTGCCGTGAACGACGAATACGCGGCGGCGCGAGCCGCCTTCGATCCCGCCGCCCCCGATCTGCCCGCGCGCCTGGCGCGCTGGCTCGGCGCGCAATGGGGCCTGCCGGTGCAAGTCTCTGGCTGGCGGCGCTATCCCGCGGGCATGTCCTGGGTCACCATCGGCTTCACGGCCGCAACCCAGATGGGCGAGGAGGCCCTGATCCTGCGCCTGGGCGACCCCGGCGGCCTGTTCGCGCCGTATCGAACCGGCCCCGAATTCCTCGCGCTGCGCACGTTGGCGCAGGCACAAGTCCTGCCCATCCCGCAAGCGCTCCTGGCCTGCGACGACACTGGCGTGCTTGGCGCGCCCTTCATGGTGGTGCGGCGCGTGGAGGGCGACACGCCTACTCCCTGGAACGGCGTGGCGCAGCGCGATGCGCGGGAGCAGGCCCAACTGGGCGACGCCTTCAGCGACGCGCTCGGTGCGCTGCACGCCTTCGACTGGCGCGCATCGCCGCTGGTGAGCTGGGCCGATGGGCTCACACGCGAGAACGCCGCGTTGCGCGAGGTGGGGCGCTGGGCCACCGAGGCCGGCCATCCCGATGCGCCTCTGCCGCCTGCCATGCATTACGGCATGCGCTGGCTCGAGGCGCACGCTCCTGTGGCCGACCACCTCGTGGTGGTGCATGGCGACTACCGCGTGGGCAACTTCCTGCGCGCGGGCGGCGAGATCACCGCCGTGCTCGACTGGGAACTCGTGCACCTGGGCGACCCGCACGAGGACCTGGCCTGGGCCGGCCTGCGCGCCTTCGCGCCCAGCGGCTCGGACCTGGTTGGCGGCCTGCTGGCCCGCGCACGTTTCCATGCGCGCTATAGCGCGCGCAGCGGCATTGCGGTGGATCCGGCGCGCTTGGCCTACTACGCGGTGCTCTCGCAGTTCAAGTCGGCCGCGATGCTCCTGGGCGCTGCGCGTCGCGTGCAAGCGGGCCGCGCGAGCGACGTGCGCATGGCGGCCATGGGCTTCCAGCTCGCGCCCACGGTCATGCAGATGCTGCGGCTGATCGAGGAGGCGCCGTGAATTCGCGCACGCGCCCTGTCGGCGCCTTGCTTGCCGCGGCCCAGCAAGGCCTGAAGCAGGCTGTGCAGCCCGAGCTGCAAAGCGACCACGGGCGCGCACAACTGGCCGCGGTGCTCGACATCCTGTCCAAGCTCGAGCGCATGGTCGACTGGTCCGGTGCGATGCTGCACGAGGAAGAAGCCGCGCTCGCCCATGGCATCGTCGCCTTCGAGCAGCGTGCGCGTCTCGCCGGCATGCGGCTGCCCGCCGCGCCGCAGGAGGCCGACCCGCTGGAAGCCGCGCGCGCCCGCTCTCGCCAGCTGGCGGATTGGCTGTTCGGCACCGTGCCCGCGGGCGCCACGCTGGATGCGCTCGACGGCCTGCTGCGTGGCGCGCTGCGCCAGGCCGTGGCCGCCGAGCGCCGCCACGTGCCGCGCACCGATTTTTCCGCCATGACCGAATCCAAGGAGACCTGATCCATGCTCACTGCGCAAGACGACCTGCTGGGCCACCAGACGCCGGGCACCTTCGCGCGCGCCGGCAACGGCGACCCGCGCTTCACCGAGCGCTACTGGTATACCGCGCACCCGCTGGACGGCACGCCCTGGATCTTCGACGCGGGCGTCGGCTACTACCCCAACCGCGGTGTGATGGACGGCTTCGCGGGCGTGACCATCGGCCGGCGGCAGTTCAACTTCCGCGCCTCACGCCGACTGGGCGCGCGGCCTCTTGAGATCGAGGTCGGCCCGCTGCGGCTGGAGGTGGACTTGCGCAGCGGCGTGCATCACCTCACGCTGGCCGAGAACGCATCGGGCCTCTCGTTCGACCTGCGCTTCGACCCGACTTTCCCCGCTGCGCAGGAAAAGCAGAGCTTTCGCGAGCGCAAGGGCGAGGTCGAGGAAGATTTGGCCCGCGTTGCGCAGTTCGGGCGCTGGCGCGGTTGGCTGGTGGCCGACGGCAAGCGCTACGAGCTGACCGCCGGCGACTGGTGGGGCCAGCGCGACCGCTCCTGGGGTATCCGCTCGGAGATGCGCACCGATCACGACAGACCGCCCGTGCAGACCCACACCAAGCTCTTCTGGACCTGGTCGATGCTCCAGATGCAGCACAGCGCCGTCTCCATCTTCCTCAAGGAGCGGGAGCCGGGCGCGCCGTACTATCTTTCGTGCAGCGAATTCCAGCGCGGCGCAGACGGCGTCGTGGCCGTGCGCGAGGCCACGCGCGTGGAGCACGAGATCGCCTGGGCCGACGACCCGATGGGTCAGACCATCGCACATGCCGACCTGCGGCTGGAGTTCGAGCACGGACTGCCTCGCCAGTTGCGCGTGGAGGGCTTGCCCGCGCGCTTCTATCTCAAGGGCGGGCTGTACGGCGGCTTCGGCGGCTGGAACCATGGCGACGACCGCGGCCCCTACCACGAGGGGCACGACGTGTGGAATCTCGACGATGCCGCCATCCGCGAGCGCGCGCGCACCCTGTCCGACCACGTGGTGCGCGTCACGTCGGAGGGCGACAGTGGCATCGGCATCAGCGAGTATGGCGTGGCCTCCGGCTACCCGCGCTATGTTGCGCCCCAAAAATTTCCGGCGCTCTAGCGCGCTGCAGGATCGCACCATGCAGTTGACACAATGTCTCGCGCGTGCCGTCCAGACGCGTCACCGCGCCACTGCCACCATCTACAACGACCGCAAGCGCAGCTGGGCCGAGATAGGCCGCCGCGTGCCGCGCCTGGCGGCCGGTCTGCGCGGCCTGGGTCTGCGGCGGGGCGACCGGCTCGCGGTGCTCGCACTCAACAGCGATAACTACATCGAACTGTTCTTTGCCGCGGCCTGGGCCAACCTGGTGCTGGTGCCGCTGAACACCCGCTGGGCCGTGGCGGAAAACGTCTACAGCCTGAAGGACGCCGAGTGCGCGGCCCTGGTGGTGGACGACGCCTTTGCGCCCCAGGTGGGCGACCTGCTGGCCGGCCATCCCATGGCGCACGTGGTGCACATGGGCGACGCCCCCGCGCTCAACGGCATGCATGCATGGGAAGCGCTGGCCGAACGTAGCGAGCCCATGCCCGACGAAAGCGGCAGCAACGACGAGCTGTGCGGCATTTACTACACGGGCGGCACCACCGGCCACCCCAAGGGCGTGATGCTGTCGCACGCCAACTTCATCTCGGCCTCGGTCAACTGGATCGCCACGCTGCACTTTTCCGATCAGACGGTGTACATGCATTCGGCGGGGCTGTTCCACCTGGCCGGTGCATCCCCGGCCCTGGCGCTCACGCTGGCCGGCGGCACACACGTGTGCCTGCCCAAGTTCGATGCGGTGCTGGCCTTCGAGGCGATCCAGAGGCACCGCATCAACTACGTGCTGTTCGTGCCGACCATGATCAACATGATGCTGAACCACGCGGACTTCGCGAAGTACGACCTCACCAGCGTGCGCTATTGCGAATACGGCGCCTCGCCCATGCCCGACACAGTATTGACCGCCGCCATCGAGAAACTGCCCACGTGGGAATTCATCCAGGGCTACGGTATGACCGAGACGGCTGCGCTCACGGTGAGCCTGCCCTGGCGCTTCCACTTCGACGGCGAGCACGGCAAGGCGCGGCGCGCCGCCGCGGGCCGCGCCTCCTACGGCGTGGACGTGAAGATCGTGGACGCCGAAGGCAAGGAATTGCCGCGCGGCACGCCCGGCGAGATCGCGGTGCGCGGCGCGCAGGTGATGCTGGGCTACTGGAAGAAGCCCGAGGCCACGGCCACCGCCATCCGCAATGGGTGGATGCATACCGGCGACGGCGCCTGGATGGACGAAGATGGCTTCATCTACATTGTCGACCGCGTGAAGGACATGATCATCAGCGGCGGCGAGAACATCTATTCGCGCGAGGTAGAGAACGCTGTGCACGCGCACCCCGCGGTGCGTGAGTGTGCTGTGATCGGTGTGCCCGACGAGAGATGGGGCGAGGCGGTGCTGGCCGTCGTGACGCTGAAGGAAGGCCGCAGCCTCACCGAGCAGGAGATCATTGATCACTGTCGCACGCTGATCGCGAACTACAAATGCCCACGTCAGGTCGTGTTCCGCGACGCGCTGCCGCTGTCTGGCGCTGGCAAGATCATGAAGAACGTCCTGCGCGACCCCTACTGGAAGGACAAACAGCGATCGGTGAATTGAGGTGCTTCGGGCTTGTGCGGTTCTTCCCTTGCCAGGTGCTCGGTGACACCGCGAAGCCACTCGGCCTCGTGCTTGCGCGAGGTGTTCCGCTGGATTTTCGGGAGTGGTTGCCTGCCCACGCGCGTGGCCCTTGCCTTTCGCAGGCGGATGGAACCCGTAATGGGGGTGTAGTTAGTCCGATTCCAGCGGCAGGGCCTTGAAGCCATGGATGAACAAGAGCGAGATGCGCTGTGCGAGTTCGCGTGGCGCGATCGGACCGGCGCGGCGGTACCACGAGAACATCCAGATCATCATCCCGAATAGCAATAGCGCATAGGGCTTCTGCATGCGCTCCTCCGCCATGAGTTCGGGGTTGATTTCGCACAGCAGGTTTTCCATCAACTCGGTCATGTCGACCTCCATCCGGCGGATCTGGTCGAGTTGGGGCTTGGGCAGGAACTTGATGTCGTTCATCAGCATCAGGTGCTCGTCGCGCGAGCGCGCTGCGCCCTGCACGAATGTGTCGATGAACTGTGAGAAGCGCTCCTCGGCTGGCAGGGGTAGACCCACGATGCGCGTGAGTTCCGCCAACTGCCGCGCGATGTATTCGTTCACGATGGCGTAGAGCAGATCCTCCTTGCACGGAAAGTAGTGGTAGAGGTGTGACTTGGAGGTGCCACAGGCCTTGGCCACGTCCATCATGGTGGCGACATCGAAACCCTTGCGCGCGATCAGGGGCGCGGCCTTGTTCAGGATGGTTTTTTTCTTTGCCTCGTAGTCGTCCGCACGCACACGCGTCATCGCACTTCTCCTGCAGCCATTGGACCGCTCGTCTGCCAGGCGGATGGCTGGCTCATTGCATTTCCGGCTCTATGGAATTAAGATTAGACCGACGGGTCGGACTATAAATGACGCTGCGAGGCAGTTCATAGGGGTAAGCATGGAGACGCAAGATTGTGGATTGCTCATTGTCGGCGCAGGGCATGCGGGCAGCGAACTCGCGGTGGCTGCACGTCAGGGCGGCTGGGAGAGCCGCATCGTCCTGCTCGGCGATGAAGGAGGAGTGCCTTACCAGCGCCCCCCATTGTCCAAAGCATACCTGCTGGGAAAATCTGACGCCACTGCGCTGGCGCTGCGGCCTGCAGCAGCGTATGAGGCGGCGCAGGTCGAGCTGTTGCAGGGTGCTCGTATGGTATCGATCGACCGGATGGCGCACGCCGTGACGCTTGCGGATGGCACGGTACTTCGCTACGCCAAGCTGGCGCTGTGCACCGGCGGTCGACCGCGACCGCTCGTGTGCGAGGGCATCGACCGCCAAAACCCACCAGCGAACCTGTTCCACTTGCGCACGATGGCCGACGCCGATGGCATTCGTGCAAGTCTCGGTCCCGGGGCTCGCCTGGTCGTGGTGGGTGGCGGCTATGTGGGGCTCGAAGTGGCCGCGTCGGCGCGCAGACTGGGGGCTGATGTCACGGTGATCGAAGCGCAGCCCCGCGTGCTGGCGCGTGTCGCAGGGCCCGAAGTCTCACGGTTCTACGAGAGCGTGCACCGCGAGGCGGGCGTGGAAATCATGACGGGCGTCGGCATCGATTGCGTGGAATGCGAGGGCGGTCGCATCGTGACCGTTCTTTGCAGTGATGGCCAGCGCGTTCCCGCCGACTTGGTGGTGGCCGGGATCGGCATGCTCCCGAACATCGAGGTCGCATCGGAGGCCGGCCTTGCGGGCGACAGCGGGATCTCTGTCGACGACCTCGCGCGCACGGCTGACCCTGACATCGTGGCGGCCGGGGACTGCGCGCTGCAGCGTCACGCGCTCTACGATCGCGAATTGCGGCTTGAATCGGTGCCCAACGCGCTCGAACAAGCCCGCGCTGCCGCCTCCTGGCTTTGCGGAAAACCCAAGCCCAACCACAGCGTGCCGTGGTTCTGGTCCGACCAGTACGACGTCAAGCTGCAGATGGCGGGCCTTTCTCAAGGCTATGACCAATGCGTACTGCGCGGCGATCCTCTGACGCGTAGCTTCTGCGCTTTCTATCTGCGGGGCACACGCCTGTTGGCCGTCGACGCAGTCAATCGCCCAGCGGACTTCATGCTGGCTCGCCGCGCGCTGGCGCAGGCCGTGGCTGTTGACGCCGACCGGCTTGCCGAGGCAACGGTGCCGCTCAAGGAACTTCTCCTGGGTACATCGGGCGCCGCTACGGGTAACTCCTAGATCGATTTGACCCTGCTCTCTACATAATTCGTCCAATTCAAAGACCGACGCGACGGACTAATAATTGAATGCGATGACTGCCTCATCTTCAACGATTCCCATCGCTGTGCCGGCTCTCGCCGTGCACAACATACAGATCGTCTATGGCGGTGCGATCGAGGCTGTCCGTGACGTGTCGCTTGAGGTGCGCACCGGCCAGATCGTGGCGCTGCTCGGATCCAATGGCGCCGGAAAGTCCAGCGTCCTGAAGGCCATTTCCGGTGTACTCGACGCCGAGGACGGGGAAATAGAGAAGGGGGCGATTCAATTGTTTGGCGAGGCCGTCGAACACGCGCCCGCGCCGTCCATCGTCAAGCGCGGCATGGTTCAGGTGCCCGAAGGGCGCCGTCTTTTTGCTTCTCTGACTGTCGACGAAAACCTTGTGGTGGGCGCGCATTTGCAAGGGGCTGGAAAGCTGGCCGAGGCGCGCGACTATGTCTATGGACTCTTTCCCCGGTTGGCGGACAAGCGGCGGCAGATTGCCGGCTACCTGTCAGGCGGCGAACAGCAGATGGTGGCCATCGGCCGGGCGCTTATGAGTCAACCGAAGATGCTCGCGCTTGATGAGCCCTCGTTGGGCCTGGCGCCGCTGATCGTGGCGGAAATCTTCAGCTGCATCACGCGTCTTCGCCAGTCGTCTGGACTGACCATTCTTTTGGTGGAGCAGAACGCGAGCCGTGCGCTGGCGATCGCCGACTACGCCTACATCATGGAAAACGGCCGTGTGGTGCTCGACGGCACCAGCGAGCAACTGCGCCGCAACCAGGACGTCCGCGAGTTCTATCTGGGCCTGTCCTCGCAGGCGGGGCGTACTCACATGAAAGACGTGAAGCACTACAAGCGCCGCAAGAGGTGGCTGTCATGAAACCTGCTAGCTTGCCCCTAGAGGCCCAGCACTGCAGCACGCAGGTTGTGGATTCGACGGTGGGCGCGAATACGCAACCTGTGCTCGAAGCCCGCAAGACATCCAAGCGCTTCGGTGGGGTCAAGGCCGTCAATGACGTGAGCCTGAAGGTTCTGCCCGGCGAGATTGTGAGCCTGATCGGTCCCAATGGCGCAGGCAAGACTACCACCTTCAATCTGATCAGCGGAGTGTTACCACCCAGCGATGGCCAGATTCTGTTCCAAGGCAAGGATGTGGCGGGGTTGAAATCCTCGGATTTCGCGCGGCTCGGCATCGGACGAACTTTTCAGAACCTTGCGCTCTTCCGCCACGGTACGGTGATCGAGAACTTGCTGGTAGGGCGTCACATCCACTTCCGCTATTCCGTGCTGGAGTCCCTCCTGCACTGGGGTCGTCCGCGCAGCGAAGAGATCGCCGCGCGCGAGAAGGTCGAACAGATCATTGAATTCCTGGAGATCGAAGGGCTGCGAGACAAGCTAGTCTCTCAATTGGCCTATGGTCAGCAGAAGCGGGTCGAACTGGGGCGCGCGCTGGCGTGCGAGCCTCGCTTGCTGCTGCTCGACGAAATCGTTGCGGGCATGAACCGCGAGGAGAAGGAAGACATCGCGCGCTTCACGCTCGACATTCGAGACGAGTTCGGGGTCGCGGTTCTGATGATTGAACACGACATGCAGGTCGTGATGGATTTGTCGGATCGTGTTTACGTGCTGGACTTTGGATCGCTGATTGCCGAGGGCACGCCTGTCGAAGTCGCGGCCAATCCGAAGGTGCTGCAGGCTTACCTGGGCGAGGAGGTGTCGCATGCTTGAGCACGACAAGCTCATTCGTGGCGACGCAACCTTGCCGGGGCTGCTGCGCGTTTGCGCAAAGCAGCGCGGAGATCAGATGGCGCTGCGCGAAAAGATCCACGGCATTTGGCGCGGCCGCACTTGGTCCGACTACTACCAGGATGCTCGTCGCGTGGCGTTCGGATTGACCCAGCTGGGGCTTCGGCGAGGCGATCGCATCATCATTGCCGCGGAGGATGTGCCGGAGTGGTTCTACGCGGACCTGGGCGCCCAGATGATCGGTGTGCAAGTGGTGGGCATCTACCCGACCAATCCTTGGCCTGAGGTTCAGTACATCGCAGGCCATTGCCAAGCCAAGCTCGCGATCACTGGCGACCAGGAGCAGACCGACAAGGTGGTTGACGCCACGGCCAATGGCAACGGGCTGCCGCACTTGCAGCACATCTTCTGTGTCGACATGAAGGGGCTGCGCCGCTACGCGCCGGGCCGTCCGCACGCGTTCGCGCACCTGCTTGAACTGGGGGACCAATACGCCTCGGCGTATCCGGACGCCGAGCGCTGGCTCGACGCCTCGATCGATTCCCTCGTGCCGGACGACGTCAACATCCTCGTGTACACCTCTGGCACGACCGGACCACCCAAGGGCGCGATGCTGACCCATCGCAACTTCGTTTATGGCGCCTATGCATACATGGTCGCACGGCGGATGGTGAACAAGCCGTTTGAGTCCGTGTGCTATCTGCCGTTGTGCCACGTGGCCGAGCGCAGCTACTCCACTGTGCAGCATCTGCTGTCCGGCGGCTGCGTGAATTTCGCGGAATCCATCGACACCGTCGCCACGAACATCCGAGAGATCGCGCCCACGTTCTTCCTGGGCGTGCCGCGGATCTGGGAGAAGCTGCAGCAGGGTTTCGAGTTCCGAATGAAAGACAGTGGGCGGTTGCAGCAGTCGCTGTACCGCGCCGGCATGAGGCGAGGGCGCGTCCTGTCAGACCGCCGGGCGGTACACGGGCGCCTCGCCGCATGGCGCGACAAGCTGGAATTCGCATTCTGGTACGTCCTGCTGTTTCGCAACATGCAGCGCCACATGGGACTCAACCGCACGCATACCCGCATGTGCGGTGGGGCCTCCGTGTCACCCGAAACGTTGAAGTTCTTCGACGTCATCGGCTTGCCCGTGGGGCAGGGCTACGGACTCACGGAAGCCGGGGGGCTTTGCTTCGTGCAGGTCCCGGGCCGTCCATTCATTTCTGGAAGCTGCGGCCCGGCGATGGACGGCGTGGTGTGGAAGATCGCCGACGACGGCGAGGTCATTGTTCGCTCGCCGGGCGTGTTCAGGGGCTACCTCTTCGACGACAAGGGCACGAACGACATTCTTTCCCCAGACGGTTGGCTTGCGACTGGCGACATTGTGGAAAAGCGGGGCTCGGACGAGATCGCGGTGGTCGACAGAAAGAAGGCAATCATCATCACGAGCGGCGGCAAGAACATCGCTCCGTCGGAGATCGAAAACGCGATCAAGGACAGTCCCTATGTGCGCGAGGCCATCGTGGTCGGCGAAGGAAAGAAGTTCCTGGGGGGTCTCATCCAGATCGACTTCGACAGTGTCGGCCGATGGGCCGCCGAGCGCGACCTGCAGTACACGACCTTCAAGTCGCTGACCCAGATGGCAGAAGTTCGGGAGCTGATCCAGGGGGTGGTCGACGAGGTCAACGCGAGATTCGCCCGCGTTGAGAACATCCGCAAGTTCGTCCTGCTCGAGAAGGAGTTGGACCACGACGACGGCGAACTGACCGCCACGCAGAAGGTTCGCCGAGGGACGATCAGCAAGAAGTTTGCGCGCGAACTCGAAATCATCTACGGGGGCGTGGCATGAGCTATTTCGTTGAGCTGGCCGTGTCTGGCTTGGCCGTCGGCGCGATCTACGGCTTGGTTGCGATGGGCTTCGCGGTCATCTACAAGGCCACTGGCATCGTCAACTTCTCACAAGGGGAAATGGGCATGCTGACGGCCTACACCACGTGGTCGCTGGCGACCACGATGGGCGCTGGCGGGATTGTCACGGTGCTCATGGCCATCTTGATCGGGGCGCTCCTGGGGCTGATTTGCGAGCGGCTGATCATGCGTCCCATGCTGGGTGAGCCGGTGCTCTCCGTTGTGCTGGTGACGATTGGCCTGGCCGTGGTTCTGCGCTCCATCGTCACCATCATCTGGGGTGCGTCACCGCACAAATTCGAGGTCGCCGGAGCGGACGCCATCGTCGATCTGTGGGGCGTCGGCATGCGTGCAAGCCAGCTCGGCGTATTGCTTGCACTGGGCCTGGTATTGGTGGGTTTCTGGATCTTTCTCCGTCACAGCCGCTTCGGTGTGGCCATGCGCGCTGTGGCCGCAGACGAAAAGACGGCTCGCCTGATGGGCGTATCCACGGCACGGGTCCAGGCGGTGGCCTGGGCCTGCGCCTCTGCGCTGGCCGGCCTGGCGGGTGCGCTGTTCGCGGTTGTCTACGGGCTTTCCCCCACGGTGTTCGAGCTTGGCCTCAAGGCCTTTCCGGCCACGGTGCTCGGTGGATTTGATGCCGTGCTCGGCTCGGGATTCAGCGGTCTGATCATCGGCGTGTTCGAGAACCTGGTGGGAGGGTATCTGTCCAGCACGCTCAAGGAGATTGCTGGCTTCGTGCTCATCCTGGTGGTTCTGATGGTGCGGCCCTTCGGGCTGTTTGGTGAAAAACGAATCGAAAGAGTCTGATGCGCAGCGGTTACTTCAAGGAACGGTACAGCGATCTCATCGTCCTGACGGACTCTTCCGCAGTGAAGGTCTGGACCGTTGCGCTGCTTGTGGCCTTGGTCGCTGCGCCTTTGCTGCTCAGCAGCTACGTGCTGTCCTATCTCACCATCATCCTCTTTACCCTTGTCGGTGCGTTGGGCTTGACGATTCTGACCGGCTTCACCGGGTTGATCTCGCTCGGCCACGTCGGCTTTCTCATGCTAGGAGGCTACGCGTACGCCATCGGTGTTACGCGCCTGGGGCTGCCGCCAGAACTGGCGCTCGTGCTGTCGGCGGTCGTGCCTGCGGTGTTTGGCCTGATCGTGGGCATCCCGTCGCTGCGTTTGCATGGCCTGTACCTCGCGATCACTACGTTGGCCTTCAGCTATATCGTGAGTGCTGCGATCCTAGCAGGAGGAAAATTTACCGGTGCCGGTCGGGGCATCATGCTTGAGAGGCCGACCCTGTTTGGCGTCAATCTGTCAAACGACAACGCGTTCTACGGGTTCTGTCTGCTCATGTGCGTGCTTGCTGTGCTGGTGACGCTGAATTTCCGCCGTTCCTACGTCGGGCGAGCACTGGTGGCCATTCGCGACAACGACATTGCCGCTCGTACCATGGGCATCAACCTGGTGCGCTTCAAGTTGGTTGCCTTTCTCGTGAGCGCAGCACTCACCGGCGTGGCCGGCGCGATGATGGGCATGTACTTCAGCATCGTCAGCGTGGAGGCCTATCCCTTCCTGCTGTCGATCGAGGCGCTCGCAATCATCATCGTCGGTGGTCTGGGTTCGGTGCTGGGAGCCGTGCTCGGCACGATCTTCATCGTGGTGTTGCCCGAGCTCTTCGCCGCATCAATGGCACTGCTGGGCAGTCGCCTGAATGACCTGATGACGACCAGTGCGCACGAAGTCAAGAGCGTGCTCTATGGAATGGCCATCATTGGCTTCCTGAGATTCGATCCGCGCGGTCTGCGCGGGATCTGGCACGACATCCGGCACGCCTGGGTCTACTGGCCGCTGCGCTACTGACCGACTCCCCTTCCTTACATGGCTCGAGCTAACACTTCAAAGGAGACAGCATGAACAGGAAATTTGCCACCTTCGCCGTACTGGGCTTGTTGTGCGCGGGCGCATGCATTCCAGCCTCGGCACAGCAGGGCGTGACCGATTCCGAGATCGTGATCGGCGACATTGTTCCGATGACAGGTCCTCCTGCATTGCTGGGCGTGCCGCACACCATCGGTGTGCGGTTGGCGGTTGCAGAGGTCAATGCGGCCGGAGGCATTCATGGGCGGAAGATCCGGATGATCTTCGAGGATGATGGCTATGTGCCCTCGCGCACGGTCCAGGGCGTGCGGAAACTGTTGAATGCCGACAAGGTCTTCGCATTGACGTCGATGTCAGGCTCGGCACAGGGCCAGGCCGCGTTGCCGGTGATTCGCCAGTCTGGTATCCCAGTGATCAATTCGTTGAGCTTCTCGGATGACGTGCACACGCCGATCTCGAAGAATATCTTCGTGCTGGGCACACGGCATCCGCTGGTGACCGAACAGCTATCAGCGGCCCTGGATGCCCGCTTTCCGGGACGAAAGTGGGCACTGATCTCGCAGGATGACGAGTATGGTGAGATGACTCGGGAAGGTTTCGACGTCACTGCGAAAGCGCGAAAGCTGAATGTGGCCTCCAAGGCGATCTACAAGAAGGGCCAGACTGACTTCTCGTCGGAGATCCTGCGCGCTAGAGAGTCAGGAGCCACTGCAATTTATGCCGGTGGCGTGCTGAGCGAAAACGTCGCGATGGTCAAGGAACTCGAGAGAGTCGGCATGAAGGATGTGCCGGTGGGCATCTCCTACGTGGCGCAGGTGCCTGCGATCGTCAAGCTGATGGGACCCGCGGGGGAGAACGTGTACACGATGGACTACGTGGTCTCCCTCGACAGCGAAAAGGGAAAGGCCTTTATCGAACGCGCGAAGAAGTATCTTCCTGTTGAAGATGTCGCACGTATCCATCGATTCACCCTCACTGGCTATGCAGGAGCGCAAGTGCTGTTCGAAGCGATCCGTCGCTGCGGGCAGGCGCTGACATGGGCATGCACGATCAGCAAGCTCGATCAGGTGAAGGATTTCGAGACCGGCGTGCTCAATTCGCCCGTATCGTTCTCGCCGACGCAGCACTTGTCGATGCCGGAACTGAAGCTGTTGAAGGCCAACCCGGCGACGATGCAGTTCGAGCAAGTGAAGTAGGCTGGCCGACCGGCGTGGCCGCCTCGCACCGACAAATTCAGAGGGTCCGCGGCGAAGGCGGTCCTGTCTGCCAGATTGCGCCGCTGCTGCTGGAGGCTTTGGGCAAGTTGGAACTTGCCGCCGCCCTCAACCCTTTTCAGCCAGGAAACCTTTGAGGAAAAGACGCGAGATGCGATCGCAGAGTTCTTGGGGCTTCATCGCGCCACCAGGTCTGTACCACATGTCGGTCCAGTTCAGCAGACCGATCAGCATCATGGTGTAAGGCTTGTACACCTCTTCGGGCAGGCCAGGGTTGACCTCGCGCAGCAGGTCCGCCACACGATTGGCGACCTGCCGCTGCAACTCGATGAGCGGCAGTTGCTTGGCCCGGGGCAGGTACTTCACGTCCTGCATCGCGATCATGTGCCGTCTGCGCGACTGGGCCGATTTCTGCGTGTAGACCTGCACCATGGCCAGCATCTTCTCGCGCGGGCCGACCCGCGCTGCGATGGCCTCCTCGATGCTTTGCACCACACGCTCAAGGTGTTCCATGAGCATGGCGAACAGCAGGTCGTCCTTCGTCGGGAAGTAGTGATATAGCATCGACTTGGTCGCGCCGCACGCCTTGGCGACGTCCTGCATCTTCGCCGAAGGGTATCCCTCTTTGGCGAACAACGCCGCGGCGCAATCCATGATGGCCTGGCTCTTGATTTCGTAATCGTCCGAACGTACACGCGGCATTGTTTCTCCTGTCGGGCATGAGTTTAGCAACACCCTTGCACAAGACCGTCTCCGGAGACTAAAATAGACCGACAAGACGGTCTATAAATTGATCGCTCTGTTCTCGTGCACTTGACCGACACCAACCTTTGACCTTCCCATGACTGAATTCGAATTCAATGAGCCGGACCTTCTGAGCGAGGAACTGCGGATGGTGCGCCAGCAGGTACGCCGCTTCGTCAACGAGGTGATCGTGCCCAACGGCGACGCATGGGAATCGACCGGCGAGATCCCGCGAGAAGTATTCCGCCAACTCGGCGAAATGGGCTTTCTGGGCATGCGGCATCCGGCGGAGTACGGCGGCGGCGGGATGGGTGCGCTGGCTTCCGTTGTCTTGGGGGAAGAGCTTGCGCGTTCGTCCTACGGCGGGGTCGCTTCGGCGTTGACGGTGCACAGTGACATGTCGATCTCGCACATCGCTCATCGCGGCACGCATGAGCAGAAGCTCAAATATCTGCCGACGGCCTGCGCCGGCGAAAAGGTAGGGGTTGTGTGCGTGACAGAGCCGCATGCGGGCTCCGATGTGGCAGGTCTCAAGACGCGTGCCACCAAAACCCAGGAGGGCTGGGTCATCAATGGTTCCAAGACCTTCATCACCAACGGGGTCTACGGCGACATCTACATCGTGGCGGCCCGCACCGACCCCGAAGCCAAGGGCAGCCGCGGACTCTCCCTCTTCGTCGTCGAGAAGGGAAACCCCGGCCTCAAGATCGCCCGGAAGTTCGAGAAGCACGGCTGGCGCTCGTCAGACACGGCCGAACTCTTCTTCGACAGCTGTGTCGTCCCCCCCGATGCATTGCTCGGGGAGGAGGGCAAGGGCTTCTACTACATCATGAGCACGTTCCAGAACGAACGGCTCGTGATCGGCGCGCTCGTCTCGGGGGCCAGTGCGAAGGCGATCGAGCTCACCGTGGACTACGTGCGCAACCGCCAAGCTTTCGGAAAGACGCTTTGGGACCAGCAGGTGGTGCGTAACAAGCTCGCGGGGGTCGCCGCCAAGGCCGCGGCGGTGCGGGCACTGACCTATCAGTGCGCGCAGATGATCGACGAGGGCAAGGACACCGTGCGCGAAGTGTCGATGCTCAAGGCCTTCGGGGCCGAGACACTGCAGGAGGTCGTGCACACCTGTCTGCAGCTGCACGGCGGCACGGGCTACATCATCGGTACGCCGGTGGAGCGCATGGTGCGCGACTCTCGCATCCTCACGATCGGCGGCGGTGCTACGGAAGTAATGCTGGAGGAAGTAGCCAAGCGGATGTAGGGCTTGAACGGCCGAGCAACGAATACACCTCCGCGGCTGGCCCGAACCGCTTGATCACCGCAGCCGGGTCGAGGTCGGCGGGCTTTGACTCATTTCATCTCTCCACCGGCAACCCCAGAAGAATACTTTGCCATGCCAGGACCGCTTTCACATCTCACCGTCATCGAGCTCGCCGGCATCGGCCCTGGCCCATTCGCCTGCATGCTGCTGGCGGACATGGGCGCACGGGTCATCCGCATCGACCGCGCGCCCGCGCCCAGCCGGGGCGGGCTCGACGACCTCATGCGCAATGATGGCGTGGTCGACCGCGGCCGCCAGTCCCTGTCGCTCAACATGAAAGATCCGCGTGCGGTCGAAGCGGTGCTGCGTCTGATCGAGCAAGCGGATATCCTGATCGAGGGTTTTCGCCCCGGCGTCGCGGAGAAACTTGGGCTCGGTCCTGCACAATGCCACGCGCGCAACTCGAAGCTGGTGTACGGCCGCATGACCGGCTGGGGCCAGAGCGGCCCGCTGGCACACACCGCGGGGCACGACATCAACTACGTCGCGCTCAGCGGCGCGCTGCATGCCATCGGGACGGCCGCGCAGCCGTTGCCCCCGTTGAACCTGGTGGGGGACTATGGCGGGGGCGGGATGCTGCTGGCCATCGGCGTGTTGGCGGCCCACTCGCAGGCGCAGCACACGGGCATGGGTCAGGTCGTCGACGCCGCGATGACCGACGGCGCGGCGTTGCTCATGGCGGCGCAGTACGGCTTGATGGCCAAAGGCTTCTGGCAGGACGTTCGCGCGAGCAATTTTCTGGATGGCGCGGCGCATTTCTACGGCACCTACGAATGCCAGGACGGCAAGCACGTATCGATCGGTGCCATTGAGCCCCAGTTCTATCGCCAACTCCTGGAACTGTGCGGAGTCACTGACCCTCACTTCGCGCAGCAATGGGAGCAGGGCGAATGGCCCGCTCTGCGCGCCAAGTTGGCCCAGGTATTGCGCACGCGCACCCAGGCGCAATGGTGCGAGGTGCTGGAGGGGACCGATGCATGCTTCTCGCCTGTCCTGTCCATGAACGAGGCTGCCGACCACCCACACAACGCGGCGCGGAGCACCTTTGTGCGCCAGGACGGTGTGTTGCAGCCAGCACCCGCACCGCGATTTGATCGCACGCCGTCGGCCTTGCCGCCAAAAGCACCACGCACGGGAGCGCATACTGCCGAACTCCTCGCGGAGGCCGGCTATGTGCCGGCCGAGATCGATGCTCTGCTGAGTGCGGGCGTGGCATTTCTCGAAGCAAGCGCATGAGCGTCGCCCCGCCCGCTGCGCCGCGCCGGCCGATCCACTTGCGGCGCATCACCTGCGAAGCCTTCGAGCGCGAGGACGGCCTTCTGGATATCGAGGCGTTGCTCATCGATACCAAGCCTACGCCCGTTCGGCTCGTGACGGACAAGAGCGTCGAGCCCGGGTCTGCGATCCATCGGATGCGCGTGCGGCTCACGGTGAACCGGGATCGTTGGATCGTCGAGGCGAGTGCCTACAGCGAAGAGCACCCGTATCAGGAGTGCGAGGGCATCGAAGCGGCCTACCGCAGGCTGGTGGGCTTGCGCATCGAGCCCGGTTTCACCCGACAAGTCAAGAGGCTCTTCCGCGGCGACGCTGGTTGCACACACATCTCTGAGCTGATTCCGCCGATGGCGAGCACCCTGTTCCAGGTGCTCTGGGCGGACAGCGCTTTCGTCAGCCCCGATCCGGCTTCGCCGGGCGGACACTCCTCACCTGTGGGCGCATGCCACGGGCTGCGCCTGGATGGCCAAGTTGTGCGCACGTATTTCCCCGCAAGCAGGAAGGAGTCCGCGTCATGAATAATCCCATGGTTCTGTTCGAGATCGACGAAGCGATCGCGACAATCCGCCTCAACGACGGTGATCGAATGAACCCTTTGGGCGACGAGCTGATTGAGGGCTTGTTGGGCGCCGTCGGAAAGGCGCGTGACGACAGACGGGTGCGCGCACTCATCCTCGCGGGCGAGGGGCGGGGTTTCTGTGTGGGAGCCGACCTGGCGCGCTATCGTGAGCTGATCGACCACCCGAACCCTGACCGGACGCTGGGCCAGTATGTGGGTGAATTGATGGCCCAGCTGAACCCGGTCGTGCAGGCCTTGAACGAGCTGCCAGTGCCCGTGGTGTGCGCGATCAATGGCGTGGCGGCGGGAGGTGGCGTGGGCCTGGCACTGGCCGGCGATCTGGTAATCGCGGCCAAGTCGTCCTATTTCTACCTGCCGTTCTTTCCTGCATTGGGCGCTGTGCCCGACGTGGGGATCACGTGGGCGCTGCCCCGCGCAATCGGCCGCGCCCGTGCGCTGGGGCTCGCGCTGACCGGGCACAAGCTGCCGGCAAAGACAGCCCAGGAGTGGGGAATGATCTGGGCCTGCGTCGAAGACGAGCAGCTTGGCGTCGAGTCCGTGCGCACGGCACGCCAACTGGCCGCGATGCCACACCATGCCATTCTTGAGGCACGCGCGATCTTCGCGGCCGCCGAAAGGAATACCCTGTGCCAGCAACTCGATCTGGAGCGGTCGCGCCAGATGGAGATGGTGGATGGCGAGAGTTTCGCCGAAGGCGTGCGCGCATTTTCCACGCGGCGCGCGCCGGCATTCCCTGGCCGCTGAATCACGAGCCGCCACAATGCAATGAAGCGAAGACCCTCACTGTGGAGATTTCGCGCATGCATTTCTCGCCCTACTGCATCAGGCTGGACGTCAACGGCGGCAAGCTGACGCGCTGGGTCTCTAGGGATGGCCCGCGCTATCGCCTCATTCGAGGAGGCCGCGCTTGCGCGCACGGTATGCCAGTTGCGGCCGCGTGATGCCCAGTAGGCGGGCGGCAGCGGATAGCTTGCCTTTGCACTGGATCAAGGCCTGCCGCATCAGTGCGTCCTGCACCTCCGGCAGCGAACGCTCGCCCAAGGCGGCATCAGCGTCGTCGAGGATCGCCTGCGCGGGTGCCGTCTGTGTGGCCGCGCCCTCCCTCAGCACACCGCGGCCGCCGTCCAGCCGCACCGACATCACGCCCTTGTCCAGCTTCTCGCCGCCGCTGAACACGTGGTGCACGTCAAGCAACTCGCCTTCGTGTGCGGCGATCAACGCGCGCTCCACCAGATTCTGCAATTCCCGAATGTTGCCAGGGTAGTCGTAGTTGAGCAGCGACTTGATGGCCGCTTGGCTGAAGCCTGGTGCGCTGCGGCCGTGCCGGCGTGCGTAGTGGTTCAGGAAGTGACTCATGAGCAAGGGAATGTCGTCGCGGCGTTCGCGCAGCGGCGGCAGGTGAATAGGAAAGACGTTCAGACGGAAGAACAGGTCGTCGCGGAAACGTCCTTCGCGCACGGCCTGACGCAGGTCGACGTTCGTGGCGGCGACCACGCGCGCGTCGACCTTGATACTGCGCGTGCCGCCCACCCGCTCGACTTCGCCTTCCTGCAGTGCGCGCAATAACTTACCCTGCGCCGCGTAGCTCAAGGTGCCGATCTCGTCGAGGAAAAGCGTGCCACCATGGGCGCGCTCGAAGCGGCCAGGCCGCGAAGCGCCCGCACCGGTGTAGGCGCCGCGCTCCACGCCGAACAGTTCCGACTCGATCAGCGTTTCGGGGATCGCCGCGCAGTTGACCGCAACGAAGGGCTTCTCGCGGCGCGGACTGATGCTATGCAACATGCTGGCGAATTTCTCCTTGCCCACGCCCGACTCGCCGGTAAAGAGGACCGTGGCCGAGGTCGGTGCCACGCGATGCAGCAGGTGACACGCGGCGTTGAAGGCCGATGAGGCTCCAACCATCGCGTCGGCCTGGCGCGGCGGCGCGGGCAAGTGCGCGGCTTGCGGCTGTGCGGCCGCGCCGTGAGAGAACCCGATGAAGTCGCGCGCGCGCAGGTGCCGCAGGTCCTCCTCGACGTTGTCCCAGCGTTCGGCCGACTTCCCGACCACACGGCAATGCGATTCGCCCATGGATCGGCACGCGACCTCGCGGAACACCACCAGACGGCCGAACAGCGTGCTGACGTAGCCGGTCGCGTAGCCCACCTGCATCCAGCATGCGGGCGAACCGCCAATACCGTAGGCAGTGATGTGCTCGTCGTCCTCGCTGGAGTGATGCCAGAGAAACTCACCCTCGTAGTCGGATGTGTCGGGGTCGTAGCGGGCGTGCACCAGTTCGACCTTTACCACGCCTTCGAGCGCGTGCAGGCGCGTGCCCGCTATGGCGATGGCCTGCGGCTCCGCGTCCGGCCAGTGCTGCCGCACGAGCTGCGCATCGCGCGCGCCGCTGACGTAGCCGGCGCGCGTTAGAAGGCCACGGGCCTTGTCCGGGCCGACGCTGTCGATCAGTTCGCGCCGCAACGCGCCCATGGCCTCGGTGTGCAGCAACATCATTCGCTGGTCCTGCAACCAGATGCGGCCGTCACCGGGCGAGAAGAACAGGCATTCGCTGATGTCTGCCATGGTGGGATGCACCTCGCTGCCCACGTGCGAGGCATCGAACCGGCCCATCGCACGGCCCACGGCCGCGCCGTCGAAGCTACCCAGTGCCGCACCCGTGGCGCGCGCGACCTCGGCCAGCGAAACGCGCTCGGACTGGCGCTGCGGGATGGTGAATTTCGACATCACGATTTGATGAAAGGATTTGTCGATTTTTGATGAATTGATCAAATCCGGGATCAGGGTAAACCGTTATATGTTTTAACTAATTAAGCCTCGGGAATACCCTTAATTCCTCAGCGAAAAGAACTCCGATCCAGCCCGCCAGCCTGCTGGGCGCGCCGTAGTTGGTATGTCCGTTGCGGACAGGAAGGCGCGGCCGCAGGTTTTTCACCAGCGGACAACTGATCGATTTCTTTTCACAAGGAGTGGCAATGGGTGTTTCGGAAAAACTCGCGTTCCTGGACCCGGAGGTCTGGGCAGGCAAGGTGTTTGGCGGGACGTGGGTCTCGGCACGTGGTGTGCGCGAGGTGGTCGAACCGGCTACCGGCAAGGCGCTGGGCGAAGTAGGCATTGCTGACGCGCAGGAGGTGGCCGCGGCCTGCGCCGAAGCGGCCAAGACACAGAAGGCCTGGATGCAGGTGTCGCCGCGCGAGAAGGCCGCGGTGTTCCATCGAGCCGCAGCGTTGCTGCAGCAGCACTTCGACGAACTGGCGCTCTACGTGGCGCGCGAAAGCGGCGCGATCCTGCCCAAGGGGCAGCACGAAGTCCGCGAGGCGATCACGCTGTGCCAGCTGGCGGCGGCCATGCCGCTGCAGGCGCAGGGTCAGGTGCTTCCCAGCGCGAACGGCACCATGAGCCTGGCGCGGCGCATGCCCCGCGGCGTGGTGGGCGTGATCTCGCCCTTCAACTTCCCGCTCATCCTCACCATCCGCGCGGTCGCGCCGGCGCTGGCCGCGGGCAACGGCGTGGTGATCAAGCCCGATAGCCGCACGCCCGTGAGCGGCGGCTTTCTGATCGCGCGGGTGTTCGCCGAGGCGGGCCTGCCCGCCGGGCTGCTGCACGTGCTGCCCGGCGACGCGCCCACCGGTGAGGCGCTGGTGACCGACCCCAACGTTCCCATGATTGCGTTCACCGGCTCGCCCGTGGTGGGCCGGCGCATCGGCGAACTCGCCGGCCGCCACTTGAAGAAGGTGACGCTGGAGCTGGGCGGCGCCAATTCGCTGATCGTGCTGGAGGACGCCGACCTAGACATCGCCGCGAGCAACGCTGCGTGGGGCGCATGGCTGCACCAGGGCCAGATCTGCATGGCCACCAACCGCATCATCGTGCACGAGAGCATCGCGCAGGCGTTCACGCAGCGGCTGGTGACGAAGGCGCAGCACTTGCCGATGGGCGACGGCGCCTCGGGCCAGGTGGCGCTGGGCCCGGTGATCGACGCGAGGCAGCGCGACCGCGTGCACGCGATCGTGCAGGACAGCGTTGCCGCTGGCGCGCAACTGCTGGCGGGCGGCGCGCACGAGGGCCTGTTCTACAAGCCCACCGTGCTGTCGAACGTGAAGGCCGGCATGCGAGCCTACGACGAGGAGGTGTTCGGCCCGGTGGCCAACATCCTCACCTTCTCCAGCGACGACGAGGCGGTGTGGCTGGCCAACAACCACACCGGCAGCCTGGCGTCGGCGGTGATCTCGCCGTCGATCGGCCGCGCCATGGCGATCGCGCAGCAATTGAACTCCGGGATGGTCCACATCAACGACCAGACCGTAAACGACGAGTGCGTCAACCCCTTCGGTGGCCCCGGCATCGCGGGCAACGGCAGCAGTGTGGGCGGCCCGGCCGACTGGGAGGAATACACGCAGTGGCAGTGGGTGACGCTCAAGCAGGCGCCCCATCCCTATCCCTTCTGAGGCCCCGACATGTCCAACAACCACACTGATTCCATCGGCCGCCGGAAGGCGAGTTCGCCATCGCCACCTGGGTGCTGGCCGAGGTGATCCGCATCGCCGTGATGCTGGCCCACTGGTGCAGGGCAAGACCGGCACCTCGCTGATCGCGTTGAACGCGGCGGAGCCCGTCTTACGACGGCAGATCGCCTACTGGTTTGCGTTGGCTGCGCTGGCGGGCATGACACTGGCCATCGTGCTGCTGCTGCGCAGCCGCGTCGGCACCGCGGCGCGCGCCATCGGCGACGACGAGGCCGCCGCCTCGCTGGGCGCCCGCGTGCTGCGCACCCGCCAGGCCATCTACGTGCTGGCCGCTTTCGGCAGCGCGCTGGCCGGCGTGGCCTGGCTGGCCAGCGCCATCACCTTCCTGCCGCGCACCAACTTCGGCGTGCAGTGGTCGGTGCTGATGTTGTTCAGGGTGCTCGTGGGCGGGCTGCGCAGCCTGCCCGGCCCCTTCATCGGCGCGCTCGTGCTGTTCGGGCTGCAGGAGCTCGCCGGCGACTTCGGAGCCTGGTACCTCGCCGGCCTGGGTGCGGCGGCGGGGCTGTGCGCGCTCTTCCTTCCCCAAGGCCTGTGGGGCGCACTGCGCCCGGACAAGCCGATACCGGCAACCACCCCCACTCCCTCCAACCAACTAGGACGAATCACACCATGACCGTGCAAGGCAAGACCATCCTCATCACCGGCGCCTGTTCCGGCATCGGCGCCGAAACCGCCCGCCTGCTGCGCATGCGAGGCGCGCGCGTGATCGGCATCGACCGCGACGACCCTAACCTGTCGCTGGACGGCTTCGTCAAGGCCGACCTCTCCACGCCCGCGGCGATCGACGCCGCGGTGGCGCAACTGCCCGCCCAGGTGGACGCGCTGTGCAACATCGCCGGCGTGCCCGGCACCGCGCCCGCCAAGCTGGTCGGCGAGGTGAACTACCTGGGCCTGCGCCACCTGACCGAGCAGGTGCTGCCGCGCGTCGCGCGCGGCGGCTCCATCGTCAACGTCGCGTCCATCCTCGGGGCGGAGTGGCCGCAGCGCGTGAACGAACACAAGGCCCTGGCGCAAGCCAAGGGCTTCGAAGCCGGCGCCCACTGGCTGCGCGACCACCCGGTGCCGCAGGCCACCTGCTACCAATATTTCAAGGAAGCGCTGATCGTGTGGAGCGCGGTGCAATCGCAGGAGTGGTTCCTGCAGCATGGCGTGCGCATGAATTGCGTGGCGCCCGGCCCGGTGTTTACGCCCATCCTCGGCGACTTCGTCACCATGCTCGGCGCCGAGCGCGTCCAGGCGGACGCGCGCCGCATGTTGCGCCCCGGCTTCGCCGACGAGATCGCGCCGGTGATTGCCTGGCTGTGCGGCGACGCGTCGCGCTGGGTGAGCGGCGCCAACATCCCCGTGGATGGGGGGCTCGCCTCGACGTACCTCTGATTTTTCCCCAACGACCAGAAGCCCAGCGCAGATAGATTCGTGGTCGCACCGCGGATGGCCCGGCTTCCGGGCTCTGCTTCAGAGCAATTTGGCCACTTCGTCGAGCATGACGGCGGCAGCTCCACCGCCCAGGGAGTAGGGGCGGGCGTCCCGGAAGATGCGCTCGATCTCGGTGCCGCGCATGTAGCCGGAGGCGCCATAGATCTGCACGCAGGCGTCGGCCATTCGCTTGAGCATCTGCGGGATCTGCGCCTTCATCATGGATGTCTCCAGGCGCACGCTCTCGCCCCGGTCCTTCTTCGCGGCGGAGTGGTAGAGCAGGAGCTTGGAGGCGCTGAGCTCGCTCGCGTACGTGGCCAGCTCGTGTCGAATGGCCTGCAGGTCCCATAGGGTGCGGCCGTAGGCTGCGCGCGATTTCGCGTACTCCAGCGTGATGGTCAGGGCGCGCTCCATCATGCCGACGCACTGGGCGCACATGCTCATGCGCTCGCGCTCTAGACCTTGCATCAACAGGTAGAAGCCCTTGCCTTCCTCGCCCAACATGTTCTCGGCGGGCACGGCGAAGTCTTCGAAGAACAGTTCACTCATGTCCGACGTGCACCAGCCGGTCTTGTCGAACTTTTTGCCCGTCGTGAATCCCTTGCCGCCCTTCTCGACGATGAAGATCGTGAAGCCGTTGCCGCCCTTGGCCTGAGAATCGGTGCGAGCGATAGTGATAAAAATGTCCGCTGAGAGCGCGTTGGTGATGAAGGTCTTCTGTCCGTTGAGAATCCAGTGGTCGCCCTGGCGCACCGCCGTCGTCTTCATGCGCGTGAGGTCAGAGCCGCCGCTGGGCTCGGTGACCGCGAAGCCGAGCACGCGCTGGCCCGATGCGATACCGGGAAGATAGCGGTGTTTCTGCGCCGCGGTGCCTGCGCGCACAATGACCGGCGCGGCCATGTCGGCATGGTCGGAGATCGAGGCAGCAAAGCCCCCAAAGCTCGAGCGGCCGATCTCCTCACCGAAAACCACGGTCCCGCGCGCATCCAACTCGGTGCCGCCGAATTCCGCGGGGATGGCGAGGCCGAGGAAGCCGAGTTCGCCCATTTGGCGGTACAGCTCGCGGGGCAGCAAGCCCTCAGTCTCCCACTCGGGTGCGCGCGGCACGACCTCTCGGGCGATAAAGCGGTTGAGCTGTTCGCGGAACTGGCGGTGTTCGTCGGACAGGTAGGTATCGTCAAGATTCAGCATTGCTGTCCCCCGCCCACGGCCTCGGTTAATCGGTAAACACCGGAGCGCGCTTGTCCTTGGAGGCGCGCACTGTCTCGACCTGGTTTGGCGTGCCCAGCAGTCCTTGCTGCTCGACGCACTCGGCCAACAGGCCAGCTGCTGCGGCCGAGGCGCTTTGGCCGGTGAACAGGCGCTTGAGCGCGCGTACCGCGTCAGGACTGCGGCTGGCGATCTCGCGCGCTGTGGCGAGCGCCAGAGCATGCGGATCGACATCGACTCGGGTGACCAAGCCGTAGCCGAGCGCTTCGATGCCGCCGAATACCCGTCCGGTGAAGCCGAGTTCGCGCACCAGATCGTCGCGCATCAAGTCGTAGAGGCGCACAGTGCCGCCCATGTCGGGCACGAGACCCCAGTTGATCTCCATGATCGACATCCGGGCATCGGGCGTGGCGTAGCGGATGTCGGCACCCAGGGCGAGTTCGAGCCCTCCGCCCAGCGCAAACCCGTGCACGGCCGCGATCACGGGCATGGGCAGCTCGCGCCAGATCCAGGCCGCGTACTGGAAGCGATTGCATAGCTTGTGGGTGCGCGCGACAAGGTCGCGTGTGCCCGCGATCGAGCCGTCCCTCATGTCGGCCAAAACCTGCATGTCAATGCCAGCGCAAAAACCCTTGCCCGCGCCGGCTAGGACAACCGCACGCACGCCGCGCTCGCCACGCAGGCGTTCGCCAGCTTCGATCAGGGCATCGAACATTGCCCCGTCAAGGGCGTTGGACTTGTCGGGACGAACCAGCGTCACTCGGGTCACCTCGCCCACTTCCACGGTCACGCGGTTGTCGTTGCTCATTGGAAACCTTCCTCGTTCAGGCGCTTGGCGATCTCTTCGAGCATGACCTCAGTAGCGCCGCCGCCAATGCTGAGGATTCGTGCGTCGCGCGTCATTCGCTCGACCGGGCAGTCGGCCATGTAGCCGGCGCCGCCGTGCAATTGCAGGCATTCGCGCATGACGTCCTGCACGGTCTCGCCTGCCAGGGCCTTGACCATGGACACCTCGCGCACGCAGTCCTGGCCCAGGGCTGCGCGCACGGCCGTGTCGCGCACGAGTGCAGTCACGGCCTTGTGGCGAGCGGCCAGCATCGCGAGCCGCAGACGGGTCGCCTGCAGGTCCCACAGGGTGCCGCCGAAAGCCTTGCGTGACTTCACGTAGGTCAGCGTCGACTCGAGTGCACGGCGCGCCAGCCCGACCGCCATTGCACCGAGTACCAGCCGTTCGTTCTGGAAGTTCTCCAGGATGGCGTGGAAGCCCCGATTCTCCTCGCCCAAGAGCGCGTCGGCCGGCAGCTGGGCGCCCGTGAACACCATGTCGGCGATGTCGGACGAGTGCAGGCCGAGCTTGCGCGCCATGGGGCGGATCTCCAGTCCCGGCGTGTTGCGTTCGACGATGAACAGCGAGATGCCGCGTGTGGCCTTGGCCTGCATGTCCGTGCGTGCGGCGACGATCATCACGTCCCCATGCACCGCGTTGGTGGCGTAGGTCTTCATACCGTCGATCACCCAGCCACGGCCGTCTCGGCGTGCCGTGGTGCGCATCGACGCCAGGTCCGAGCCGGCCTCCGGTTCGCTGACGGCGATACCGCAGATCAGGTCGCCGCGCAGGATGCCCGGCAAGTAGCGGCGACGTTGTACCTCGGTGCCGCGGTGACCGATATGGGTGGACGACATGTCCGTGTGGATGAGCACCGCCTCAGCCACTCCACCATACGACGAAGCGGAAATTTCTTCGGCGAATACGACGGATGCGATCGGTCCAAGGCCGCTGCCGCCGTCTGTTTCCGCGTGACACAGGCCCAGCAGACCTTTCGCGCCTAGCGCGCGGTACGCGGCATGGGGCGTGGTGCCGGCGGTTTCCCAGGCGGCGCCGTACGGCTCGATGTGCTCGCGAATCTCGCGACGGGCGGTCTCGCGCAACTGGACGATGCGGGGGTCGTCGAAAGTGATTGGTGGGGTCATGCGGCGGATTCTATAATATACCGACGTGACGGACTATTAGATGAGAACCCTGTGCCGCGTAATCGAAGGCGCCGTAGCTTGTGGGGGCGGTGTGACGATTCTTCGCGCACGCGAGTTGTCTGCGATCCGTGAGGTGCCTTCAGAGGCGTTCCGGCTTGGCTCGCGCGCGCGTGGCGCGCTTTCAGTCGATCTCCGACGCGTCGCTGGGCCAGGGCGCCCTGGTCAGGGTCCTTGCGTTCGATCAAGACAGCTGGGTATCGAGATTGGTGTTCGCCGAGCTTCCCCTTCGGATCGTCGGATGCGACGATATTTAGACCGACACGACGGAATATATTCGAGAGGTGCTGCGTGCCTTGACGGATTCGCAGACCGGCCGAATGGTTCGAACAAGAAAAGAGCAGGAGACAAGATTGCTTCTATTGCAAGTCATCGTAGCGGGCATCGCGCAGGGCTGCGTGTACGGCCTGATCGCGCTCGGCTTCGTCCTCATCTACAAGGCGACGGAGACGATCAATTTTGCCCAGGGCGAGTTGATGATGCTGGGTGCCTTCGCGGGGCTGGCAGCCATGCATCTGTTCGGTCTCCCGTTCTGGCTGGCGGCCTTGGCCGCGGTGTTGTCCATGACGCTGTTCGGTGCATTGTTGGAGCGGGTGGTTATTCGTCCGGTTCTGGGGCAGCCCGCGTTCACCGTGGTGATGCTCACGTTCGGTCTGGGGTACATCGCGCGCGGCGCCGTGACGATGGTGCCGGGCGTCGGAACCGACACATCGGCATTGGCCGTTCCATACAAGGACAGTGTGCTGAAGATCGGCGGCGCGACGCTCGCGGGCGAACAACTTGTGATCGTTGCTGCGACTGCGGTGCTAAGCACGGCCCTCTGGCTGCTATTTCGTTTCACGCGTGTTGGCATCGCTATGCAGGCGTCCTCGCAGAATCAGTTGGCGGCGTACTACATGGGGATTCCTGTGCAGCGCCTGAACGGACTCGTGTGGGCGCTGGCTGCCGCGGTTGCGACTGTCGCTGGCCTCTTGCTAGCGCCTCTCACTTTCGTGCACGCCAACATGGGCTTCATCGGCCTGAAAGCTTTCCCGGCGGCCATCGTCGGCGGCTTTAGCAGCCTGCCAGGCGCCATCGTCGGTGGCTTGATCATTGGCGTGGTCGAAGCTTTGTCTGGCTTCTTTCTGCCCGAAGGTTTCAAGGATGTGACGCCTTATGTGGTGGTGCTGCTGATGCTCACGTTCAAGCCGACAGGCTTGTTCGGCGAACGTATGCGCAAGAAGGTTTGACGGCATGCGATTCATCTTCAAAACCCGGTACGACCAGGACATCACGCTGGCGAAGCACGCCGGTCATCATTTCTGGTACGGGCTGTTGGCGGCTGCACTGATCGTCGCGCCTTGGCTTTTGCCTGAATACTGGCTCGCGCAACTGACCTTTGTGTTCATCTACGCCATCGTCGCGGTGGGACTGATGCTGTTGGCCGGCTTCACCGGACAGGTCTCGATCGGCCATGCGGCATTCATGGGCGTGGGGGCCTACGCCGAAGCCTATCTGGCCACCAAGGGATGGCCCTTTCCATTGTCGATGCTCTGCGCGATGGGGCTGTCGGCTGCGGTGGGGGTGATCGTTGGACTGCCCGCGCTGAGAGTCAAAGGAATGTACCTGGGCATTGCCACCTTGTCCTTCGGCTTCATCGTCGAGGAAGTGCTCTCTCGCTGGGAGAGCGTGACCGGCGGGAACGCGGGCAAGCCGGTGTCAGCGCCGTCCATGTTTGGGTGGGTGTTCGACAGCACGGAGGCCTTCTACTTTCTGTGTCTCGTGTGTGTCGTGGGTAGCACGTTGGCGGTGCTGAATTTGCTCCGCGCACCGACCGGACGTGCCTTTGTCGCGATCCGCGATTCCGAAATCTCCGCGCAAAGCATGGGCATCCATCTCGCGCGCTACAAGTCGATGTCATTCGCGATCTCCGCGGCATTGGCTGGCCTCGGCGGAGCGCTGTATGCGCACAAGATGCAATTCATCTCGCCAGAGCAGTTCGGTCTGGTCCAGTCGATCGATCTTTTGCTGATGGTTGTCATCGGCGGCCTCGGTTCCATTCATGGAGCCTTCTTCGGTGCCGTGTTCCTGATCGGTATGCCACAGCTCATCTCGCTGGCCAAGGATTTTCTGCCGCCCTTCATCGCCCAGGCCGTGGGTCTTCAGGCTGTGGTCTATGGCGTGGTCCTGGTGGTATTCGTCCTGTTCGAGCCGATGGGGTTGTACGGCCGCTGGTTGAAGATCAGAACCTGGTTGGAGCTGTATCCGTTCTATCGGCGCGGCATGTTCAAGCGCCAGAAGGCTTTCCAGAAGTCGGAGCGCCTGACATGACGACAACGCATGATGATGTCTTGCTCCGCGTGCGCGACCTGAGTGTCCGCTTCGGTGGCGTGCTGGCGGTCAATAAGGTCAGTTTCGAGGTGAGACGGGGCGAAGTTTTCACATTGATCGGGCCGAACGGCGCGGGCAAGACCACTGTGTTCAACCTGATCAGCCGCATCTATGCGCCCACGAGCGGTAGCGTGGACTTCGATGGCCGTGCATTGTCCAGCGTGGCTCCGCACGAGGTCGCGGCACTGGGGATCGCACGCACTTTCCAGAACATCGAATTGTTCGAGCACGCCACTGTTCTGCAGAACCTGCTCATCGGGCGTCACATCAGACGCCGAAGCCAAATCTGGAGCGAACTGGTCTTCACACCCGCCGTGCGCGACGCGGAGCGTGCCACGCGGCGCAAGGTCGAAGAGGTGATCGACCTGCTCGAGTTGCAACACTACCGCGACGCGCTGGTCGCCGGCCTGCCCTACGGCGTGCGCAAGGTCGTGGAATTGGCGCGCGCGTTGTGCATCGAGCCGAAGCTGCTGCTGCTGGATGAGCCTTCATCCGGCCTGAACGTCGAAGAAACCGACGACATGGCCTTCTGGATCCAGGACATCCAACGCGACCTCGGCGTGACCATCCTGATGGTGGAGCACGACATGGGGCTCGTCTCAAAGGTGTCCGATCGGGTGCTGGCAATGAGCCAAGGCGAGGTGCTCGCGCTGGGAAGCCCGGCGCAGGTTCAGGCCGATCCTGCCGTGGCCGAGGCCTATCTGGGCACTGTTGGCGACGTCGCGTCACTTCGCCGGCCGAGTTCCATCGAGGTTGCCGTATGAGCGAAACCATGTTGACGCTCAACAATGTCGAGAGTGCATACGGTCCGGTCAAGGCCATCCGCGGCGCGAGTCTGAAAGTGGCCCAGGGCCAAATCGCCACCGTGCTCGGCTCGAATGGTGCCGGCAAGACGACGATCCTGAAGACCATCTCGGGCATCATCGACCCGCGCAAGGGCAGCATTGTCTTCTGCGGCGAGGACATCACTGCGAAGGATCCGTCGTGGGTCGTGCGGCGTGGGCTGAGCCACGTGCCCGAAGGCCGGGAGGTGTTCCCGCTGCTATCTGTGCGCGACAACCTGATGATGGGGGCCTACACCCGTCGCGATCGAGATGCCGCCGCGCGCGACCTGGAGGCCGTGTATGGCTACTTCCCGGTGCTGCGGGATCGGGCGAAACAGGACGCCGGACTGCTGTCGGGCGGCCAGCAGCAGATGCTAGCGATTGCGCGTGCGCTCCTTGCCAATCCGCAGTTGATCCTGCTCGACGAGCCCAGTCTGGGCCTGAGCCCGAAGTTGACCAAGGACATCTTCGAAATCATCGTGCGCATCAACCGCGAGCGAGGCACAACGATCCTGCTGGTCGAGCAGAACGCGAACATGGCGCTCAACGTGGCCGACCACGGCTACGTGCTCGAAAACGGCCGCATCGTGATGGACGATACCTGCGAACGGCTGCGCGAGAAGGACGACATCAAGGAGTTCTACCTCGGGATGAAAGACGTCGGAGCCCGCGGGGAGCGGCGTTGGAAGAAGAAAAAGACGTGGCGGTAAGCATGGCCAAATTGTGGAACCTGGATCATTTCGCCGTCGCGCGCGGCGACGGCGCACCTGGCGAAACCATCGCCGACATGTTTTGGAATGGTGTGACCAAGCGCAGCGATCTGACGCTCATGCGCCAGAAGGAGTTCGGACTGTGGCGAGCCTGGAGCTGGCACGATGTGGGCGTCATCGTGCGCGAAATCGCCTTGGGCCTGGCGTCGTTCGGTCTGCGGCCGGGCGAGTGTGTGTCCATCCTCGCCAACACGTCGGTCGAATGGGTCTGGAGCGACCTCGCTGTGCTGTCGGCCGGGGGCGTGAGCAACGGCATCTACCCCACGGATTCGACAGATCAGGTGCACTATCTGTGCGAGGACTCGCGCAGCGTGGTGCTCTTCGTTGAAGACGAGGAGCAACTTGACAAGGCGCTCGAAGCACGGGGCCGGTTGCCGCTGCTGCGCAAGATCGTCGTTTTCGACGACACCGGGCTGGCAGGGTTCAGCGATCCAATGATCGTCACGCTGCAGGAGTTGCGCCGCCAAGGTGTGGCGCATGACAAAGAGCACCCTGGCCTGTTCGATTCGCTGCGATGTGCCCGGTGGCCGGAGGACCTAGCGATTCTGGTCTATACGTCTGGCACCACCGGGCGCCCCAAGGGGGCCATGCACTCGCACCGGGGCCTGTTGGCTGCAGCGCGTGGCAATGTGGCCTTTCTGCCGCAGGACGAGACCGACGAACGCATGTGCTTTCTGCCGTTGTGCCATGTTGCAGAGCGCGTGGTGGGCATGTATTCGTCGCTGGTCACCGGTACGAAGATGAACTTTGTCGAGAACCCGGACACCGTGCCCGAGAACGTGCGCGAGATCGCGCCCACCGTGTTCGGCGGCGTGCCGCGGATGTGGGAGAAGTTCTACTCGGCGGTGACCATTGCCGTGAAGGAAGCCGGGCCTGTGCAGCAGCGTGCCTATGCCTGGGCCCTGTCGGTCGGCTATGCGGTGGCCGACCGCGTGTTACATGGCCGTCGCGTGGGCTTGTGGCTGAAACTGAAGTACGCGCTGGCGGGCATGACGGCGCTGAACAACGTGCGCCGCTTCATTGGTATCCACCGCTGCCGCTACTTGGCGACGGGTGCCGCGCCGATCGCGCCGGACTTGATCCGTTGGTATCTCGCGCTGGGCGTGCCGATGCTCGAAGCATGGGGGCAAACCGAGTGCGGCGGCGTAGCCACGTCGATGCCGCCGCAAGCGATGCGCCTGGGCACGATCGGCCGGGCGTGCGGCTACAACGAGGTGCGGGTGGACGCGGCGACCGGGGAGTTGCTGGTACGAGGTCCCAACCTATTCATGGGTTACCTGAACCAGCCGGAGAAGACCGCAGAGACCATTGACCCCGACGGCTGGTTGCACACCGGTGATGTCGGAGCCGTCGACGCGGATGGCTATTTCAAGATCACCGACCGCATGAAGGACATCATCATTACCGCGGGTGGCAAGAACGTCACACCCAGCGAGTGGGAGAACGAGATCAAGTTCTCGCCCTACGTGACCGATGCGGTGGTGGTCGGAGATCGCCGACCGTACCTGACTGCGATCGTCATGGTCGAGCAGGAAAACGTCGAGAAGTTCGCGCAGGACAACGACGTCCCGTTCTCCAACTACGCCAGCCTCGTCAAGGCTCCCGAGATCCATGGACTGATCCGGGACGAGATCGAGAAGGTCAACAAGAAATTCGCACGGGTCGAGCAGATCAAGAAGTTCTATCTGCTCGAAACCCAGCTCAGCGCGGAGGACGAGGAGATGACGCCGACGATGAAGCTCAAGCGCAAGTTCGTGCACCAGAAGTACGCCGAACACATCGAGGCGATGTACCGCTGACGCAGCACCGATTCCCCAAACGAAGGAGACAAGTGATGAAATTTCCCCCTCTTGCCAGCGTCATGCTGTGTCTGACCGCACTGTGCTCGGCACAGGGTGCTGTAGCACAGGCCCAGGGTGTCACGAAGGACCAGATCCTCATCGGTAGCATTCTCGATCTGTCGGGGCCGTTGGCCGGCTATGGAAAGGACACCCGCAACGGCCTGCTCCTGCGATTCTCGGAGGCCAACGAGCAAGGCGGTGTCGCCGGACGCAAGATCAAGCTGCTCATCGAGGATTCTGGCTACGATCCCAAGCGCGGCGTGCTTGCCGCCCAAAAGCTGGTGGGGCAGGACAAGGTCTTTCTCATGGTGGCCAACACCGGTACGGCGATCAACCAGGCGGTGATCCCCATGCAGGAGGCCAAGAACGTGATGAACTTCTTCCCGATGGCACTGGGTCGAGACCTCTACGAGCCGGTCAGCAAGCACAAGTTCGCCTTCCAGGCGTCCTATTTCGAGACCATGCAGAAGCTGGTGCCTCGACTGTACCGCGACAAGAAGGCAACGCGCGCGTGCGCCATCTACCAGGACGACGATTTCGGCCTCGAAGTCATGCGCGGAACCGAAGCCGGACTGAAGAGCATCAGCGTGGAGGTCGCTGAGCGCGCGACTTTCAAGCGCGGCGCGACCGACTTCTCTTCGCAGGTGGCCAAGCTCAAGGCCGCCAACTGCGATTTCGTCGCGATGGGCACCTTGATTCGGGAGACGGTCGGGGTGATCAACGAGGCCAGGAAATTGGGCTTTAGTCCGGTGCTCATGACGGCGGCGCCCGCCTATACCGACTTGGTCCCCAAACTGGGCGGAAAGTCCATGGACGGCCTCTATTCGGTGATGACGGCGCAGCAGCCCTATGACGACGACGCCTCGCCGCCGATTCGTCGCTGGGCCCAGAAGTACCGTACGGCCTACAACGAGTCACCGACGGTATTCTCGGTCTACGGCTACAGCATTGCCGACTCGCTGGTGCGCGCCCTCGACAAGGCCGGGCCTAGTCTGAGCACGGACACGCTGGCCAAGGCGATCGAGGCGAGCAGCTTCCCGAGTGACATGTTCGGGACGCCCGAGATGGCGTTTTCGCCGACCAACCATCTGGGCACGACGCAAGCGCGCCTGTCGCAGCTCCAGGATGGACGGTGGAAGGTCGTAGTGGACTACGCGCAGCTGAAGTGAAGTGAAGGAAAGCGCCAGGCAGCGGCCCTCGCCGCTGGTCTCGAAGCTCAATCCACCGCAGGCCGGTGCGTTCGAAGTGGCGCGCACCGAGATTTGCGAACAGATCTTCGCGGCGGGCGCCATCAAGCTGGTGTTGCTTCACGCGCCGGCGGGGTTTGGCAAGACCACCGTGATGCTGCAACTGCGGCGGCGCTTCGTCGAAGCGGGATTGCCTTGCGCATGGCTGACCCTGGACGGCGCCGACAACGACGTCGGGCGCTTCCTCGCAGTGCTCGCCGCCGCGCTGGACCCTCTGCTGCCGGGATTGGTTGGCCACGAGGCCGACGTCCGCACCGATGCGCCTGACGGCCGCGCGTTCGAGGTCATCGATCGGGTGGCGGCGCACCCGGGGCCTTTCGCACTGTTCCTCGACGACCTGGAACTTCTGAAGAGTCCGGCCGTCCTCGGGTTGTTGGACCGATTCATCGAGCAACTGCCGACAGGTGCGCAACTGATCGTGGGCTCTCGCGGCATCCCCGATCTGACCTTGGGGAGGCTTCGCGCGCGCGGGCGGCTGCTGGAGATCGAGTCGAATCAGTTGCGCTTCTCCATTGCCGAGGCGGACAGCTACCTGCGCGAACGGCGCGGCCTCGCATTGGCGCAGCAGGATCTTCTGCGCCTGCATACAAGCACCGAGGGCTGGGCGGCGGCGCTGTGGTTGGCCTCGGTGTCGCTGGAGCGCCGCGACGAACCAGCGCGCTTCATCGGCGCCTTCTCGGGATCCAACGTCGCGATCGTCGATTACCTGATCGAGGACGTGCTCGCGCATGAGAGTGCGGAGGTGCGAGGCTTTCTCTTGCGCACCAGCATCCTTTCCCATCTGAGTGCGCCCCTGTGCGACGTGATAACCGGACGCCAGGACAGCGCCCAGATCCTGCGCCGGCTTGAGCAGGCACACCTGTTTCTGGTCCCACTCCAAGCCGCGGGTGGGTGGTATCGCTATCACGGTTTGTTCGCCCAATTCCTGCGTGATCAGCTGCTGCGCTGCCACGCCGAAGAGTTGCCCGCCTTGCATCGCACAGCTGCCGATTGGTTCCTGCAACAGGGGCGCCCAGTGCCGGCGCTCGACCATGCGCTGGCGACCGGTGACCATGCCTACGCACTGCCTCTGCTGGCGGCGCACGCGCAGGCACTGCTCGATCAGGGGCGCGTGGGCCTGCTGTCGCGATGGCTCGACCCGTTGTCGGAGCAGGGCGTGCTCAAGGGACGCCCCAATCTGCAGGCGATTCACGCATGGGCTGTCTGCTTCACGCGCGGGCCACGAGAGGCCACTGCGCTGCTGGACGCGCTGGGATCGGCTGGCACTCCTGCGCTGCGCGCCCATCTGCAGGTCATCCGGGCGCTTTGCCTGGCGCTGATGGATCGCCTCGACGAGGCGGCTCCGCTCGCGCTAGCCGCGCTTGAGTCGTTGCCGGACGATGTTCCTTTCGCACGAGATTTCCTCGAAATCATCCTGGCCCACTTCGCGATGATCGCGGTCCGCTACCAGGACGCATTGCGCTTGGCCGACGCAGCGCGAAGCCGCCAGCCAGTGCATGGCAGCAGCTTCAATTTCGCGTTGTCCGAGGCGGCCGAGGGTGCGGTCGACCTGACGCAGGGCCGACTCAGAAAGGCCACCGCCCGGCTGCGGCTTGCGGTCAGCACCGGTTTGAAGGATACCCTGCACGTCACCAACGGCAATGCGATGGTTGGCGTGACGTTGGCCGAGGCCTTGTATGAGGCCGACCACTGCGAGCAAGCGGAGCATCTGCTGAGCGTGTACATCCCGTTGATCCGACGCGTGTGCATTCCCGACCAGCTGATCTGCGCGCACGTCGTGATGTCGCGCATCGCTGCGGAGCGGGGCGACGAGGACCAGGCAATGCAGTTGTTGACCGAGCTCGAACACATCGGGCACAGGGACGGGCTGCCGCGGGTAGTGGCGAGCGCGAGGCTCGAACGCGCACGTTCGCTGTTGGTGCAGGGAAGAATGGCGCAAGCCCGCGCGGAGCTCGATCGCTGTGGCGACAGGACGCTGTGGGCCCGTGTAGCCCGCGCGTCCTTGCGTGCCAACGAAGTCGAAACCAAAGATCTGGGCATGGCGCGTTGGTCGATTCAAGGCGGGCATGCGAACGAGGTGATCGCAGACCTACGCGCCGAACTTGACGCCGCAGAGCGCATGCATCGTGATCGGCGCGCACTGACCCTGCGGCTCGTTCTTGCCCAGGCTTTATACCGAGACAACCAGCGCAACAAGGCGATGCGAGTGCTGGCCAAGGCCGTCCGCTTTGCCGCCATCGAAGGCTATGTCCGGGCCTTCCTGGACGAGGACCGCCTGGTACTGACGATGTTGCGAGAACTCCGCGGTGTGCCGACAGTGCTGTTGGAGGACGGTGGTGGCAGCTTGGCAGAGGCACTGGTCGATCGACTCTTGCGTCACATGGGCGATAGCGCGCCTGCGGCAAGTACGGCGCCATCCAGGGTGGTCGCCATGGTTCCTGCGAATGATCTGCTGACGCGCAAGGAATTGCAGCTGCTTCGTTTGGTAGGCGAGGGCCTGACCAATGACGAGATGGCCGAGCGCCTGTTCGTGTCGGAGACCACCGTCCGCACGCATCTGCGAAACATCAATGTAAAGCTGGACGTGCGCAACCGCATGGAGGCGGTGATATCCGCGAAACGCTTGGGACTGATTGAATGATCCAGCCGCCGCAGTGGAAACTGCTGCGATTCGTCGGATGCGACGATACCTATGGAGCATGAGCCGCAGAAACTCCACGCTATACCTTCGTCTGCGAAGACGCAGACCTAGCATGGAGACCGAATCTTGTTTCGCTACGAACCACCACTACGTGACATCCACTTTGTCATTCACGAGCTACTCGACGCCGAATCGGCACTGCGCGATCTTCCGGAATATGCCGCGTGGGATCGCGCCACCGTCGACCAGACAGTCGAAGCTCTCAGTCGATTCGCGCAGCGGATATTGCAGCCTCTGAATGCCTCCGGCGATCGCGAAGGATGTCGCGTCGAAGAAGGAGGAGTCAGCACACCGTCCGGCTTTGCGCAGGCGTATCGACACTTCGTGGAAGCCGGCTGGCCGCGCCTTGCCTGCGCCGAGCAGCTGGGTGGGCAGGGTGCACCGGCGGTGGTGTTCAGCGCGGCCACTGAGTCGCTCTACTCGACCAACCCAGGCTGGACCATGTACTTCGGTACGGCGCGCGGTGCGTACGAGTGTTTGCTCGCTCATGGGTCGCCCGAGCAGAACGATCTCTATCTGACGAAAATCGTTTCCGGCCAGTGGACAGCCACCATGTGCCTGACGGAGCCGCAGTGCGGCAGTGACCTCGGGCTGGTTCGGACTCGCGCCGTTCCGGCGGAGGACGGACGCTATCGGATCAGTGGCGCAAAGATTTTTATCTCCGGTGGCGACCATGACCTGACGGAGAACATCGTTCATCTCGTCCTGGCGCGCCTGCCGGACGCGCCCGCGGGCGTGGGCGGCATTTCGCTGTTCCTTGTCCCCAAGTACCTGATCGGGCAACAGGGGCTGTCCCTTGAGTGCAACGGCATGAGCGCCGTGGCAGTCGAGGACAAGATGGGTCTACGCGGTTCTGCCACCTGCGCCATGAACTTCGAGGGCTCGGTCGGCTGGCTCGTGGGCAAGCCCAACGAAGGGCTGCGCAACATGTTCGTGATGATCAACTCCTCGCGCGTTGGCGTGGGTGTGCAGTCGCTGGGCATGGGGCAGGCTGCCTACGACAGTGCGCTGGGCTACGCGCGCGATCGTCTGCAAATGCGTGCGGCCGGCGGTGCCCACCGGCCCGACCTGCCGGCAGATCCCATCATCGTTCACGCGGACGTGCGGCGCATGCTGCTGACTCAAAAGGCGCATGTTGAAGCGTCGCGCATGCTGGTGTACTGGCTGTCACTCGAACTGGACAGGGAGCACGCGCATCCCGACGCCGCGGTCCGCCAGGTCGCCGGCGACTGGGTGGCACTGCTGACACCTGTGGCAAAGGCCTTCCTCAGCGAGAACGCGTACGCGGTGGCGAATCTCGCGATCCAAGTGCACGGCGGGCACGGGTACATCCGAGACAACGGCGTGGAACAGATCGTGCGCGACCTTCGCGTGGCGCAGATCTACGAAGGGACAACCGGCGTGCAGGCGCGCGACCTGTTGTCCCGCAAGGTGCTGCCTGACGGCGGGGCGCGTCTGCGACGTCTGCTGGACATGGTGCACGAGCATGCGCGCAGCGCGGACGACGAGTTCACTGAGGTGCTCGTGCGCCTGTGCGCCGAGCTTGAGCAATTGACTGCCCACGTCGCCGAAGCGGCAGCGCGTGACGCCGATGCCGTAGGTGCCAGCGGATGCGACTACTTGCGCGTTGTGGGTCACTTGGTCTGCGGCCATCTCTTTGCGCGCGCGGCACGGCTCGCACGCAGCAAGCTGTCGCAAGCATCGCCTGATCCGCACTACGCGGCGAAGATCGCCACAGCACGCTTCTATTTCGAACGGCTGTTGCCCGAAGCGTGGTCTTGCGCGCAAACAGCGCGCTCCGGCCTGTCGAGCCTGTCCACGCTGTCCGAGCGGGAACTCTTCATCTAGACCTGCCATTGGGCGCCCAGCGCCATCCAACCGGAAAACCATATGTCCATACCAGCTCTGTTCCGCGGCCGCCTCAGTGTGCCGGTGATTGCTTCGCCCATGTTCCTGATCTCAGGGCCTGAACTTGTGATTGCCTGTTGCAGGAGCGGGGTCGCGGGCACCTTTCCTGCACTCAATACCCGAACGACGGAGGGCTTCTCCGAGTGGTTGACCACGATCGAAAAGGCCCTGGCCGAGGACAACGGCGGCCACCCTGTGGCCCCCTACGGCGTCAATCTGATCCTGCATCCGACCAACGTGCGTAAGGACGCCGACCTGCAGGCTGTGGTGCAGCACAAGGTGCCTTTCATCATCACCAGTCTGGGCAACCCTGCGCCGGTCGTGGAGGCGGTGCACAGCTACGGTGGGCTCGTCTTCAGCGATGTCATCAACGTCAAGCATGCGCGCAAGAGCATCGAGGTGGGGGTTGACGGTCTCATCGCGGTGGGCAGCGGGGCAGGAGGGCATGCAAGCACGCAGAGCCTGTTCAGCCTGGCGCGCGAACTGCGGCAGTTCTGGGAAGGCCCACTGGTGCTTGGCGGGGCCATCAGCGATGGTTATGGAGTGAGAGCTGCCGAGGTTCTGGGAGCCGACATCGCCTATCTAGGAACCCGCTTCATCGCCACGCAGGAGTGCCGCGCGGAGCCGGAATTCAAGGACATGGTGTTGGAGTCGGGCGCGGAGGACGTCGTGTATACGGACGCCGTCTCCGGCACGTCGGCCAACATGCTGCTCAAGAGTTTGTTGAAGCACTACGGAACGGACTGGAAGGTCCTGGCGTCCGCGCGCAGCAAGGATGGTCCGCGCGCGTGGCGTGACATTTGGAGTGCGGGCCATGGCGTGGCGACGATCGACGACGTCCCGACTACGGCCGAGCTGGTGGCGCGACTGAGCCGCGAGTACCAGGCCGCCTTGGATCAGCCGGGCAGCGCGGCGCTTAGGACGCCGGCGCAAGCGCCAGCGCTGGCATGAAGGAGTGACTCGATGAGATTGACGCAGGCCTTGCACAAGGCAAAGCAGGAGTGTCCCGAGCGAACGGCAACCGTGTGCGGGTCTCGCCGGCAGACCTATGCGCAATTGCACGATCGGACTGCTCGCCTGGCGGCTGGCTTGCGCGCCCTGGGCGTCCAGCCCGGCGACAGGGTGGGCGTGCTGAGCGGCAATACCGACCGCTTCGTCGAGACCTACTACGCCGTATGGTGGCTCGGAGCGATCATCAACCCGGTGAACGTCCGGCTGAGCGCGGAAGAGGTCGGATTTGTACTGGAAGACAGCGACACGCGTGTCCTGCTGGTCGACGATCCTTTCTTGCCCTTGCTGAACGCGGCGCGCCAGCGCACCGGGGTGCTTCGCCACGTGATCTATCTGGGCAGCGACCATTTGCCCGACGGCTTGGTGGACGGGCGCTCGCTCGTGACCGGGGCCGAGCCGGCAGAGGATGTCGGGCATGGTGACGGAAAGCCTGCGGCTCTGTTCTATACCGGCGGCACGACCGGCCGCGCAAAGGGCGTGGTACTGACCCATGCCGGCCTCTATGCGACCACGTTGGCATCCAGCTGCGTGGCTTCGAGAGAGCCTGGCGTTGCCTGTCTTCACGCCCTTCCGATGTTCCATGTCGGCGGATTGGCTGTGGTGCTGCAGGCAATGACGTACGCGGATACGCAGATCATGCTGCCAGCCTTCGACATCGGAAAGTTTCTCGAGCTGATTGAGAACGAAAGGGTGGTCGAGGCCGCGCTGGTGCCCACGATGATCAAGCGACTCGTCGACCATCCCGAACTGGGGCAGCGCGACTTGTCGTCGCTCAAGCGCTTGTTCTACGGCGCATCTCCGATCGACGCGACTTTGCTGGAGCAAACCATTGCGAGGTTTCCGGGCGTTGCGCTGACACAGTTCTATGGGATGACGGAAACCGCGGGCATCATCACGGCACTACCGCCGCCGTGCCACGGGGCAGACGCCCGCGCGAAAGGTCAGCATCGAGCGGCAGGCCGTCCGATCCCGTGTGTCGAACTACGCATCCTGGGTGCAGGCGGGCAGGAGGCCGCCCCGGGCGTGGTCGGAGAGATTCTGGTTCGTGGGCCGGGTGTCATGCAAGGCTACTGGAACCGCGCTGAGGAGACGCAGAAGGCCTTGGTCGACGGATGGATGCATACCGGCGACGGGGGATACCTCGACACGGACGGCCTTCTCTTCATCGTCGATCGGCTGAAGGACGTCATCGTCAGCGGCGGCGAAAACGTCTACTCGGTAGAAGTGGAGAACGCCATTCTGGCGTTGGATGGTATCGATCAGTGCGCGGTGGTCGGTGTCCCCGATGACGACTGGGGCGAACGTGTGCACGCGGCGGTTGTGTTGCGGCCGGGCGCGGAAGTCGATGCTGCGCGGATCATTCAGCACTGCAAGGGCCTGATCGCTGGCTACAAGTGCCCGCGCAGCGTGGAGTTCCGAACCGAGATGCCAGTGTCTGGCGCCGGGAAACTCCTCAAGTACAAGCTGCGAGAGCCGTTTTGGGCGCAGCGCTCTCGCAGCATTGCCTGATGCTGTCGATTGGAACGCCATTCATCTTGAAGTTCGCCCGAGTACGCAGCAATGACTTGCATTCAGGCCGCTGCCGGGCGCGCGTGGAAGAGGTGGCCCAGCGCCTGTAGTCAGCAATCGCCTGACCTGCAAGGGCGCATCGCGCTTCGTCGCATCCGACGATACGTCCTGCGCGCGAGTGCGCAACACTAAGAAACGTATGACGGACAAATCAACATCCAACGAGGCCTCTTCAGGCATCACCCTTCAGCGGGATCAAGCGGTCGCGACGATCGTGCTGGATCTGCCCAGTCCCCGCAACACTTTCCGTAGCGACGATGTCGCGCAACTGTCGGAGTTGCTGGAGCAAGCGGTACGCGAAGAAAGCCGGTGCGTGGTCGTGCGCGGCAAGGGCGACTGGTTCTCGGCTGGCTGGGATCTGAGTTCGGTGAGGCCGGGCGCCGAAGACCCGATGGGAACCATCATGAATGTGGTGGCACCGTTCTGCCGGCTGCTGCGGCAGCTGCCCGTCCCGACGATTTCGGCGGTATCGGGCCCCGCACTCGGATTTGGTCTTGGCCTTGCACTGTCGTGCGACATTTGCCTCGCCGACGAAAACGCACTGATGGGCAGTCCGTTTCGCGCCATCGGCATGGTGCCCGATACGGGCGCGCACTACTACTTCCTGGATCGACTGGGGTACGCGCGTGCGGCCGAACTGATTTACACCGGCCGGTTGATCAGCGGGCAGGAGGCGGCGCAGATGGGTCTGATCAATCGCGCTGTTGCAAGCGGCACGGTTGCCGCCGAAGCGGACAAGCTCGCTTCGCACCTTGCGAGCGGCCCCACGCAGGCGTTCCGACTGTCCAAGGAGATCCTGCTCCAGGGCGGAGACTTCGACGCGATGATGGCTCACGAAAGCCGTCAGCAGGAGAAGGTGTTTGCGACGCAGGACCTGCGCGAAGGTATTGCTGCGTTCCAAGGGCGACGCAAGCCCGAGTTCACGGGCCGCTGACCGGCGGTCTTTCAAATCCAACGACCACAGAGATTCAAGATGACGGAAGCCTACATACTCGATGCCGTTCGCACGCCACGGGGGCGTGGACGCGCCAGCGGTTCACTGCACGAAGTTTCCCCGGTGCGCCTGGCCGCAGGTGTTTTGCATGAACTGCGCGAGCGCAACCAGCTCGATACATCCAAGATCAATGACGTGATCTTGGGCTGCGTGGAGCCGGTCATGGAGCAGGGCGGGTGCATCGGCAAGGCGGCCGTCTTCGCTGCGGGCTACGACAACGCGGTTCCCGGCGTGCAGCTCAACAGATTCTGCGGATCCGGCCTCGAAGCCTGCAACTTCGCCGCGGCGCTGGTCAAATCGGGACAAGCCGACCTGACGATCGGCGGCGGGGTCGAAAGCATGTCGCGGGTGCCGATGTTCAGCTCCGGCGGTCCTTGGATCACGGACCCGCAGATCACCATCCCGAACCGCATCGTGCCGCAAGGTGTGTCGGCCGATCTCATTGCTACCTTGTACGGGTATGCCCGCAACGACGTCGACGCGTACGCGGTGGAAAGCCAGAGGCGCGCGGCTGTGGCCTGGTCGGAAGGACGCTTCGCCAAGTCCGTCGTGCCTGTGCGAGACGTCAACGGCGTGGTTGTTACTGAGCGCGACGAGCACGTGCGCGCCGACACCACCATGGAGTCGTTGGCAAAGCTCGAGCCTTCGTTCGTCGAGCAGGGCGAGAAGCTCGGCTTCGATGCCATGGCGCTACATCGCTACCCCGAACTCGGCAGCATCCACCATGTACACCATGCGGGGAACTCGTCGGGCATTGTCGACGGCGCGTCGGCCGTCCTCATCGGAACGCAGGAGGCGGCGCAGCAGCAGGGACTCAGACGACGGGCAAGGGTGCTCGCCTTCGGTACCGTGTCGACCGAGCCAACAATCATGCTCACCGGTCCGTCTTTGGCCGCCGAAACCGCTCTCAAGCGGGCTGGCATGACGGCGAGCGACATCGACCTGTTCGAGTGCAATGAGGCCTTCGCATCGGTGGTGCTGCGCTTCATGGATGCCTTGAAGGTGCCGCATGACAAGGTCAACGTCAACGGGGGCGCGATCGCCATGGGCCATCCCTTGGGTGCGACCGGCGGCATGTTGCTGGGCACCCTGATCGACGAGCTGGAGCGCCGCAACCTCACGACTGGACTTGTCACCTTGTGCGTAGGCGGTGGCATGGGTTCGGTGATGGTCATCGAGCGCGTTTGAAGTACAGAATTGCTGGAGATACTTTGATGATTGACTACGCAGTCGATGCCGATGGCATCGCGACACTCACCTGGAACGTCGCTGACCGCCCAATGAACGTGATCAACCGCGATTCGACGGCTGCGTTCGACGCAGCCGTGAAACGCGCGATCGCAGACGAGAAGGTCAAGGGCGTGATCGTGACGTCGTCGCGTCCGGAGTTCCTGGCGGGCGGCGATCTGGATTTGATCCGCGACATCCAGACCGCGGAACAGTCGGCCGCCGCATCGGGGCCGTTCAGCGCCACCCTGCGCCTGCTCGAGAAGTCCGGCAAGCCCTTCGTGGCCGCGATCAATGGCACGGCACTGGGCGGGGGACTGGAAATCTGCCTCGCCTGCCACCGGCGCATCGTCGCGGACGACCCGAAGATCCAGCTCGGCTTGCCCGAGGTCACGCTCGGCCTGCTGCCCGGCGCAGGCGGTACGCAGCGGCTTCCCCGCATGATCGGCATCAGGAAGTCGCTGCCCTATCTGCTGGAGGGCCGAAAAGTAGCTCCCGCGGTGGCGCTGCAGGAAGGCATCGTGGACGAAGTCGTGCCGGCAGCGGGTCTGCTCGCGCGCTCGAAGGAGTGGCTGCTGAGCGAGGGGCCGCAGGGGGCGGTCAAGCCCTGGGATGCGAAGGGCTTCAAGTTTCCCGGCGGCGGCCCGCAGACGCCCGCGACGACGCAGCTCTTCTTCGGCGTCTCGGCGCAAATCCTGAACAAGACCCAGGGCCTGTACCCGGCGCCCGAAGCCATCCTCGCCTGCCTCTACGACGGATGCCATGTCGACCTGGACAACGCACTCAAGATCGAGCAGCACCAGTTCGCACGACTGGCGACCTCCGCGGCAACGAAGAACATGATTCGCACTCTGTTCTACTCGATGGGCGATGCAAATCGCCTCGCGGACCGGCCGAAATCGGTGCCGACACGCCGCTACAAGAAGGTCGGAATTCTGGGGGCCGGCATGATGGGGGCCGGCGTAGCTCATGTCAGCGCACTCGCAGGAATTGAAGTTGTGCTGCTTGACACGACTGTGGAGGCCGCGGAACGAGGCAAGGCGTACTCGGCGAAGCTTCTCGATGCCCAGGTCGCGAAGAGCCGCCTCGCCGCGGACAAGCGCGACCGCACGCTCGCGTTGATCCGGCCGGCCACGGAGTTCACGGCGCTGAGTGACTGCGACATGATCATCGAGGCGGTGTTCGAAGACCGCGAGGTCAAGGCTGACGTCACCCGAAAGGCGGAGTCTGCCATGTCGGCCGACGCGGTGTTTGCCTCCAACACCTCCACCCTGCCCATCACCGGCCTAGCGGAGGTTTCGAGCCGGCCAGACCGCTTCGTCGGGCTGCATTTCTTCTCGCCGGTCGAGAAGATGCCGCTGGTGGAAGTGATCCGCGGCAAGAAGACCAGCGAAGCCACGGTCGCGCAGGCGATGGATTTCGTCAAGCAAATCCGCAAGACGCCGATCGTGGTCAACGACTGTCCGTCGTTCTATGCCAACCGCGCGTTCTCGATGTTCCCCTATGAGGCGATGACGATGCTGGGGGAGGGTGTCAATCCGGACCTGATCGAGAACGCTGCGCGCCTGGCTGGCATGCCGATGCCGGCACTTGCCTTGGTCGACGAGTTCTCATTGGAGCTGATGCACAAGGTCTACAAGCAGGCGCGGCTGGACCAGGGTAAAAACTACAAGGAGCAGCCGCAGGACGAAGTGCTGGTGACGATGGTCGAGAAGCTGGGTCGGATAGGGCGCAAGGCCGGAAAGGGCTTCTACGAGTATCCGGCCGACGGCAAGAAGCGCCTGTGGCCCGGGCTGGCCGAGCATTTCCCGCTGGCCGAAGAGCAGCCCACACTCGAAGAAGTGCGGAAGCGACTGATGTATTCGCAGTCGATTGAAGCCGCGCGCTGCATCGCCGAAGGCATCTGCAGCATCAAGGATGCCGACGTGGGGTCCTTGCTGGGGTGGGGCTTCCCAGCTGCGCTTGGCGGGGCGGTGAGCCACATCGACACGGTAGGGGCGAATCGCTTTGTCGCTGAGAGCGATCGTCTAGCCAAGGCCTACGGCCCGCGGTTCGAGGTACCGCCGGCACTGCGCGAGATGGCCGAGAGCAATGCTCGCTATCATGTGAGCTGAGACGCGAATCGCATAGTCGGGCTGCGCCATCGGCGCGCATACGCCGGCCTTGTAGCCGTCGTGGTATAGACGCGCGCTTCCTCGAACGTACGCTGATGGATGAGTTGCCGATGTGCATGAACGGCGCGAGCCGCCCGCCCTCAGCTGAGGTGCTGCTCGGCAAGCCCGACGATGATGCCCTCGGGCCCGCGGATATAGGCGAGCCGGTACGATTGCTCGTACCGCATCTGGCCGATGATTTCCGCGCCATAGGCCTCCATCCGCGCAAGGACGGCATCGATGCCATCGACGGCAAACATGACGCGACGAAGACCCAGGGCATTCACTGGCGCGTTCACGGGCCCGAACCTGACTGCATCTGGCGTGTGAAACTTGTCCAGTTCGATTCCCTGTCCGTCGGGAGTCCGCAGCATCGCAAGGGTGGCCCGAACGTTTTCAAGCCCTATGAGGCTCCCAACTGAAGGCCCTTTGACCGTGGTTGACCATCGAGCTGGAGGCCCAGCTCGATGAAGAACGCCTTCACCGCTTCGAGATCGTCGACAACGATCAGGACGTTGTCCATTCGCTTGACTGTCATGTCCTTCGGACTCTCTTTCAACGGTGTCGCCGAGTCGGCACACTTAGTCCAGCGCCATCGCGCCACTGCTTGCAGTGATCTTGGTGCAGTAGTCCGCCCAATCCTGCATCATGTGGCGGCGACGTTCGACCATATCCGTTCGGCGGTACGCACGTTCAACGGCGCTGCCAACGTCATGGGCCAATGCAAGCTCGGCCATGTCGCGTTCGTAGCCTGTTTCCGCGGTCCAATCGCGGAACGTTGAGCGAAAGCCGTGAACGACGGCCACTCGGCCCGACTTCGGATCAACCCAGCCTGCACGCTTGGCTTTCGTTTCGGTTTCGTGCATGTCCCGTACGGCCTTCGTTAGCGCCATGTCTGACAGTTGGCCACCGCGTGCCGCAGGAAACATGTAGTCAGGTTGGTCGTTGGCTTGCTTTCCCCGCTGCGAATCACGCTTGACGCGTGGCAAGGTTTGCAGCAGCTTCACGGCGTCATCGGATAGGGTCACGACGTGTTCGCGGCCCGCCTTCATTCGGCCGGCCGGGATCGTCCAAAGCTTCGCCGTCATGTCGATTTCGTTCCACGTCGCACCACGCACTTCGCCCGATCGTGCGGCGGTCAAGATGCCAAACTCAAGCGCCCGATGCGACGTGCCTTGATGCTTGCGCAGCTCTGCCATGAACGCACCAATGTGCTTGTGCGGCAGGGCCGGATGTTTCGTCTGTGCTTCGTACTTCTGTTCGCCTAGGATTTGTTCGATGACTGTCTTTTCGGCCGGGTTATTACCCGCGTAGGCGTCAATAGCCTTCGCATAGGTGAACACGGCCTTGATGCGGTCGCGGAAACGGTCGGCGCTTGTAGGCACCTTTTCCCAATGCCACTTCAGCGCCTTGGCGACATCATGCTTCGTGAGCTCGTCGATCTTGCGGCCATCGTTCAAGACAGCGTAGATCTTTTCATGCGTGAGGGTTGCGCGCCATTGCTTCTTGCTCTTGTCATTGCGCAATTTCTTCTCGCGCTGCGCTATGACGACCTCGGCGCACTCTGCAAAGGTCTTGCGCCGATCCTCCGCGGCTTTCGCGGCCAACTTGGCGGTTGCGGCAGCTTGCTGCGTTTCGTACCGGTCTTCGATGGGGTCGATGCCGCGCCGCACGAGCGTGTACAGCCGTTGGGCCTCGTCGCGCGCTTCGGCGAGCCCTAAGGTGCCTTGCCGTTCCTCCGGCCGTACTTGTGCATGGCCTTCGGAGAGGTTGACTCGCCCCATGCCATGCCCGCGCCGTTGGCCACCCACCGTGTACCGGAACACCCATGATTTGGTCCCAGCCGGGCCGACTTGTAGGTAGAGTCCGTCCCCGTCACTGTAGAAGCCAGGGCGCTTCACTGTTCTGACCTTTGCGGCGGAGAGCCGCTTGCTGCCCCTTACCATCACCTGTCCTTGTATTGCCTTTCTATTGCCAAATGGTCGCAGAATCCAGCAGACATGACAAGACTCCCGCAGACGAAGAGTTTTACTAAGTTATTGTTATTAAAGGAAAAAATGGAACACAGTGGATTTGTGCAGACGGTGACTTGGCGGTCGTCCACTCCGCCAACGTACACGAGGGTTAGCAGGTAAGTATCTGCTAACCCTTTTGTCTTTTTGGAATTGGATTTCCCGATCTTTGGAATATGACTCAGGCCGCAGGCTTTGCTTTGCGAGCCCGGCGACGGTCGTAAACCTGGGCAATCATGGCCTCGCTCGAGTGCAGCGTGGCGTCCTTCGTGTCGGTGTGGCCCGCCTCGAGCTTGTCGCTCACGCCCTTCGGTCGGCAGTCCTGCAGGCTGAACTTCCGGAAAGCCATCTTCCGCTCCGCTGCGGCCTTCACGCACTCGCGCATCAGGTCGTCCAGCATCGCCTTCCATCCCCCCTTCGTGTATTTCTGGCCGCGCATGTTGCCGAACACGTACATCGAGCCGTGGAGGCTATGGGTAGCCTGCCCCAGTTGTCCCCGCTCGACTGGGTAACCGCTGGTGGCATCTCTGCTGCGACGGGGAGCCCCCTTGGGGCGTTGGGGCTGGTGGCTCGGCCAGCGGCTCGGGCCGCGGCTCTATCGCCGGTCGTTCAGAACCGCTTGGCCCGTTCGCCCTCTGTTGTCCGGATCAGCCCCGAGACCCAGAACCTCTTGATGCAGGGCTATCGGTCCGCTCCTCTTCTAGCGAACGACCGGTGAACAGCGTGTAGAAGAAATTCCCAAAGAACGCGAGCAGCACCAAGCCGATGAGCTTTAGCCACATGTAGTCGGTGAACTCCATCCCCCATTTTGCCACCAGGCCGCCTAGAGCGGCCTTTTTTGCGTCTGGACCATGGCCAACTTCCTTGCACCAATCATCAATGACCAGCAAGAAAACTCGAATGGCGCGCCGCTTTCTGGCGGAACCATTGAGGTGTATCTCGCCGGCAGTTCAACCCCCGCCACGACCTACAGCGACCAGGCCGGGCTGAGTCCCAATACCTGGCCCATCGTTCTGAACACCTTGGGTGTGAACAACCAGGGCGCGGTATGGCTCCTAGGTGGCTTCACCTACAAGTTCGTCATCAAGGATTCGACCGGTGTCGTGCAACGCACCATCGACAACGTTCAGGGGATCAACGACTTGACCGCTGGCTTTGACCAGTGGGTTCTATTCCCTGGAGCCCCCACCTACGTCAGCGCAACGTCGTTCACGGTGGCGGGGGATCAGACGCAGATCTTCCAGGCCAGTCGTCGGGTCAAGACCACGAACACGGGCGGGACGGTCTACAGCACGATTGCCAGTTCTGCCTACGTGGCCCCAAACACCACAATCACGGTGCGCAACGACTCGGGGGCGCTGGATTCGGGCCTGTCGCAGGTGTCCTATGGGCTGATCTCGATTCAGAACTCGAGCGTGACCGGGCTGCTGCTGAACGTCCGGTACTTCACCATCCCGGGCGCGACCGTCTACACGCCGACTCCTGGAACGACCTGGATTGAGGTTGAAATTCAAGGGGCGGGGGGCGGTAGTGCCGGGACCGCAGCGACGAGCGCAAGCCAATTGGCGATCAGCGGCAACGGTGCGGCCGGCTCTTGGGGCAAGCGCATTTTTCGGTCTGGCTTCGTGGGGGCAACGATCACTGTGGGCACGGGTGGGGCTGCAGGCGCGCTCGGTGGCGGTGGTGGCGGTTCTGGCGGTATTTCCGCATTCGGCGGCGCCCTTACCGTTCCGGGTGGTGGTGGCTCTGGTGCAGCGCTGGGCGCGACGGGCACGAACTTCATCGCTTCTGGCGGGACCACTGGGGGCCCCCCACTGGCGCGGACTTTGGCTTCGCCGGTCTTGGCAATTCTTCCTCATCTGTCATCGGCAACTCGCCAGTAGTTGTTCCGGCCCCCGTCGGGCAATACGGCGTCGGTTATGGCTTTGGCGGTGGTGCGGTCTTCAGCAACCCCAGTGTGGCGGCCAAGACAGGCTTCGTAGGTGGCGGTGCCTGCGTGATTGTTCGGGAGTACGCGTAATGACCCCATCGAGGTTAGGCCAGCCATGAAGGGGGCCGTATGCAATTCACAGGAAAGCACCGCATGAGCCAGGAATTGAAGGACATCGCAATCAGCGCAGCACAAGCCTCTCCGGGCATCGCAGCATCTGTCTTTACCCTAAACAACGCGGTGGCCCTGGCAACGCTGCTCTTCATCGTCCTGCAATGCGCATACCTCGTGCGCAAGTGGGTGCGAGAAGAGTCGGAGTGGGGGCGAAAGCTCAAGCGGTGGGCGGAAGGGCGCGTAACGGAGCGGGGAGAGCCATGAACGCTTTTGACGCCCTGATCGAGCGTGTCCTTGGCCACGAAGGCGGCTACATCAATGACTCGCGCGACCCTGGCGGCGAGACTCAGTGGGGAATCTCGAAGCGCTCCTACCCTACGCTGGACATTCGCAATCTCACCCGGCAGCAGGCCGTCGACATCTATCGGCGTGATTTTTGGGAGCGCGTGCAGGGCGACAAACTGCACCCAGCCATCGCGTTCCAAGCGCTGGACGCCGCGGTCAATCACGGGATCGGCAATGCTGTGCGCTGGCTTCAGCGCGCCGCTGGTGTGGCCGACGATGGGGTGATCGGCCCCATGACGCTGACGGCCATTGGCCGGCGCGAGCCTTCGGACATGGTGTTGCTCTTCAATGCCGAGCGCATCGAGTTCTACACGAAGCTGTCCACATGGGATTCGTTCGGACGGGGCTGGGCGCGCCGGGTGGCTGGAAATCTTCGCTATGGCGCTCAGGACTCATAGCGAGCGCTGGTGCTGCTTCTGCGGCTCGCCGTGGCACTCAACTGGGCGGTGCCCGTGGAAGCGATGAACTGGCGTCTCGGCCTCTTTCTTCTCGCCACCTTGGCGGTGATGCTCTGGTTTGTGTTCGGGAGATCCCATGGCTGATTTCGATTGGAAAGAGCTTGTTCGTACTGTTGCCCCTGGCATCGCTGCCACGTTCGGCACTCCCGCTGCCGGCCTCGGTGTCAAGATCCTGGCCGATGTGCTGCTAGGTAAGAAGGACGCCACCGAAGAAGAGCTTGCGGAGTCGTTCTCTTCGGGCAAGCTTTCAGGGGAGCAGATCGTTGCCCTCAAAGCTGGTGAGCAGCAGTTGGCGGTTGAAATGGCCAGGATCGAACAGGCCCGCGACCAGACCGCCATGGAAGACCGCAAGAGCGCCCGGGAGATGCAGATATCCGGCCATTCGCCAGTCCCTGCCATCCTGAGCTACCTCGTGACCGTGGGCTACTTTGGAACCCTCGCCGGCATGATGACAAAGTGGCTGGTGGTGGCCGATTCGCAGGTGGCGCTGATGATGCTCGGATCCCTGACCACGGCCTGGGGTTCGGTGCTGGCGTTCTGGTTCGGGACTACCCGTGAGAGCGCCCGTAGGACCGACCTGCTAGCTCAGTCGGCGCCGGTCAAGAAGTAGCCGGCACAGCAACCGATCGATTGCTCACCCCCTTGCGCGCGATTCGATCACTGAGTTTCTTGCCCAACTGGAGCATTGGCGTCTCGATCAACGTGAACAGCAAGTAGCTGACGCCAAGGGTCACGGCCAGCAGCAAACACAGACGACTCACCCCGCCTGTTGCCTTAAAGATGTGGGTGTCCCAGAAGTAGTTGCTGATACTCCACGCGACAAGCGAGTGGGACACGTAGATCGAATATGACCAGTCTCCCAGACTGTTCAAGACCCATGGCAGCCCTTGTCCGCCAGCGGCCTGCTCATGCCAAAGCAGTGCCAGGAGCAGCAGTGCCATCAGCGCGCCCCACCCCAATAGGCCCGACCCGCCAGGGAAGTCGGAAATCAACGCTCCAACACAAAGCAGCACCATGACGACTACAAGTGCCTGCAGTGCCTCCACGCTAAGGGGCGGTCTGCGAGCGAGGAACATCTCCCCGATAGCCATTCCGACGATGAATTCCAAGGTGATTGGGTTGCCCAGCATCGCCAGGATTCCGCTACCGTCAAAAGCAAAGATCGAGGCGGCGGGCATGTGCGGCTTGACTGACACGCCTCCTGTGAAGATCAATTGCACTCCGACAACCAGGGTGACGATGATTGCGCTCGCCACCAACGTCCGGTACTTGGGCGCCAGATAGAGTGCCGCCGCGAAAATCGCATAGAACACCAGCTCATACCCAAGCGACCATTGCGGCGCATTCAGCGGGAAGCCATAGGACGGCCCAGCGGCCTGTGGGTCTGTCGGCAGAAAAAACAAGCTGCGCCAGAGTAGACGGAATGATCCGTCCGGCAAGATGTTGTAGGCCAGGATCGTGGCAAAGGTCGCAAGCGGCAGCACGCGAAACAGTCGCCTCACGAGGAACGGCGCAACAGATGCGCGTTGAGCGCGCGAGGTCGTCACCACCATGACGAACCCGGAGATGAGAAAGAACAGGTCAACGCCCGCGTAGCCGCCGGAGAAGATATTGCCTCGACCTGGGTCGCCAACTAGGTCGCGCCAGTGAAACAGGACAACCAAGAGCGCAGCAATGCCGCGCAGACCATGAAGTGAAGCGATCAATCAGCTAGTCCCTTTATTTTTAGGGCGCATTTTGCATTGGCAGGCCGCGGCAGTCACTCCTGTATCGAAACTCTAGCCTCCGGCACGCACCACCACCCCTGCCGGACGTGCTCGTTGTAGCCGACCCGCTCCAGGCCCTTGAACAGCAGGCCGCCTTTCTCGATCTTCTGCAGCATGGCGTGCTCGAGCACCAGGAATTCGGTGCCCTCGTTGTCGCTGAGCCTGGCGTCCGTCACCGGGTGGCCTCCGCGCTTGCCGAAGCTCAGATTGCCCTTGGCCTCGGTCTTTTTGACCTCGGCAGGGGATAGGCGCTGGCCGTTGCGGCGCAGTTGGTAGACGGTGCAGAACACTGGATGAGCATACAGCTTTCAGGCATCCAAACTTTGGAATAAGGGGTCTGGCAACCCGCATGAATGCGTGGCCCCTTGCGCGATCTTTGGAATATGAAAGCAGCGGAAATGCCGCACCGTTGCTTACTTCTAGTCCCGGCCTGTCACGCCGGGGGTCGCGGCTTCGAGTCCCGTCCACTCCGCCAAGTAATTGGGTTACCCCAATCGAAAAAGCCACCTTCGGGTGGCTTTTTTGTTTTGTGCGCCGGCCAGCGGCGCATACCTCGCTTGGGCGATTTCCATTCGGCGACACATGTGATACGTTTGTTCTACATGTCGACGGGCTACCGAGGAGTTGCCGATGAAGAGCATCAGTGCAGAGCAGCAAGGTGTTTCGCCCTATCGGGTATGGCCCGCCGACCCGGCAAGTTTCAGCACGCGGCGCATGAGTCCGCTGCGGCACAACATCAACGAGCACCCGCTGTTCCAGCTGTCCGCATTGCAAGAGCTTGGCAACGAGCTGATGCCTACCGGCCAGTGCCGTTTTCAGCGCCCCGGCGCCACACCGGGATCGGCCTTCCAGCATCAGCCAACGCATCCCCAGGGCTTGTCGGTCGACGAGACCTTCGCGCGAATGGAAGAGCCAGGCTCATGGCTAGCGCTCTACAACGTGCAGACTATTCCGCGCTATCAAGCGGCATTGACTCGCATCGTCGATGATCTTCGACCTGTGATCGAGCCGGAGCAGCCCGGCATCTTTCTGGTGACCGGCTTCATCTTCATTTCCGCGCCGCCTTCGATCACGCCATTTCACATCGACCGCGAGAACAATTTCTGGCTGCAATTGCGCGGGCGCAAGACCATGTACGTGTGGGACAACACCGACCGCGAAGTCATTCCCGCAGCCGCTGTCGAGAACTTCATTGCCGGTGGCGACCAGACGCCTTACCAGGAGTCCTTCCGTGCACGCAGCCGCGAGTTCAACACGGAGCCCGGCGACGGCGTGTATTTCCCATCCACGTCGCCGCACATGACCCGCACCGACACGAGTTGGGTCAAGCCAGGCGACGGCATCTCGATCTCGCTGGGCGTCAATTTCTACACCTCGGTCACCCGCCGGATCGCGCGGGTGCATCAGTTCAATCGGATCATGCGGCGCATAGGCATGTCGCCGGCGTATCCGGGCCAGTCCGAAGCAGTGGATGCGCTCAAGGCGCCACTGGGCCATTGGCTGGCGGCTGCGCGGTATCGACGCATGGGGGCCGAGGCGCCGCCAGGCGCCTATTGACTTGCTGCGCGGCCCTCAGCGCCGCATTGCATCTGCCATGCTCACTGGCGGTGCGTCATTGCCCCAGGAGCCTCGCACGTAGGTCAGCACCGCGGCAATTTCCTGATCGTCCAGCACCGAACCGAACGGCGGCATGCCGTAGGGTCTTGGGTTGCCCGCCGTGGTAGGCAGGAAGCCGCCGTGGCGCAGGATCTGCACGAGATTGACCGGCGTCTCCATGTTGACCGCGCGATTGCCGGCCAGCGGCGGATAGGCTCCCGTGGCGCCTTCGCCCTTTTCGCCGTGGCAGTAGGCGCAGCGCTGGTCGTAGATGGTGCTGCCGCGCGCCATGACCACCGGGTCGCGCGCCAGCGGTCCGGGCGGCTTGGCGGGCACGGGCGTCTGCGGCAATTGGCGCAGGTACAGCGCAATGGCGTTCAAGTCCTCATCGCTCAGGTGCTGGATGCTGCCCCAGACCACGTCGGCCATGGGCCCCATGACCGAGCCGCGCGCTGATGTTCCGTTCTTCAGCAGCGCCACGACCTGTTCGGAGGTCCAGGTGCCAACGCCGGCCTCGTCGGGTGCATTGAGCGCAGGCGCATACCAGTTCTCGCCCGGGATCAATCCGCCGGACAAGCCGAGTTGGTCTTGCGTGGCACCCAGCGAGTTGCGGGCGCCGTGGCACGCAATGCAATGCCCGGCGCCTTCCACCAGGTACGCGCCGCGATTCCACTCGGCGGACTTGGCAGGCTCGTGCTCGAACACGCCCGGCTTGAAGGACAGGGCGCGCCACACCCCCAGCGCCAGCTGTGTGTTGTATGGAAAGCGCAGGGCGTGCCGCACGTTGGCTTCGCCCGAGGGCGGCACCGTGCGCAGGTAGGCGTAGAGCGCGTCCGAATCCTCGCGCGTGAGCTTGGTGAAGCTCGGATAGGGGAATGCCGGGTAGAGCAGCCGCCCTTCCTTCGAGCGGCCGTTGTGCATGGCCCGCCAGAAGTGGTCCACGCTCCAGCTGCCGATGCCATTCGTCGCATCGGGCGTGAGATTGCTCGAATAGATGGTGCCGAACGGCGTGCCGATGCCCAGCCCTCCGGCGTAGGGTGTGCCGCCGCGTGTGGTGTGGCAGCCGGCGCAGTTGCCGGCCAGCGCCAGGTAGCGGCCGCGCTCGACCATGCTCTGGGTGCTTTCGAAAGGCGTGGGCGTGGGCGGCAGCTTGTCTTCGCCGCGCAGGTTGAGCGCGACCAGCGCCAGGAAGGCCAGGGCCAGCAGCAGGGCCAGGCCGATCAGGGTGAAGACGATTCTCTTGAGCATGTCCACTCACTGCGGCATGGCGCTGCACTTCATCGGCAGCGGCGCCGGCGGCGACTTCGCGGGATGGATGTTGGCGGGCACCGGCTGGATGGCCAGCCAGCTCGCCACCGCATTGATGTCGACGCTGTTGAGCTTGCGGCCCACATCGGTCATGCAGTCCGGCGCGAGCGCATGGCGGTCGTCGGTGAGCCATGCACCCAGCTGCGACGCGATATACAGGCGGGGCAGCCCCAGCAGCGGCGGCACGCCGGGCTGCACACCCATCAGCGCCGAGCCGTGGCAAGCCACGCAGGCCGGAATGCCGCGGGCGGCATCACCCTTGAGTGCCAGCGCCTGCCCGTGTGCCAGCGACTGCGCGCTTGCGTCGGTGCTGGTGTTCACGCGCGGGTAGGGCAGATCGAGGCTGGAGAAGTAGTCCGCGATTTCGTGCAGGTACGGGTCCGACAGGTGGCGCGTCATGTAGACCATGTCGCTGTGAAAGCGCCGGCCGTCGCGAAAGCTCTGCAACTGGTTGAAGAGATAGCCGGCCGGTTTGCCTGCGAGCCGGGGAAAGTAGCCGGCGTTGGTGCTGGAGCCTTCGCGGCCGTGGCACGCAATGCATGCGGCCACCCGCTGCTCGATGGTGTCGGGCACGGTGGCGGCCCATGTCGACACGCCGGCCAGAAGGCAGGCCAGGCCGGCGAACAACTTGCGGCGGACGGACGATGCGGTCATTGAGCGCGATTCGACCACATTTGTCCGCCGCGCGGACCAGGGCAATTTGCCTCAGGGGGTGGCCGCTGCTTGCTTCTTGCGGCCCAGCCGCACCAGCCCGGTGGACAGCGCCACGCCGCACACGATGATCAGGGCGCACATCAGCATCCACGACGTGACTTCTTCGTCCAGGAAGATGACGCCGTAGAACACGGCGAACACCGGCACAAGGAAGGTCACCGTGAGCGCGCGTTGCGGACCGGCGTGGGCGATCAGGCGAAAGAACAGCACATACGCCAGGCCCGTGCACGCAATGCCCACGGCCAGCAGTGCCAGCCAGGCCTGCGTGCTGGGCATCTGCGCCGGCCAGAAATACCACGTGGGCAACGCCAGGGCCAGGCTGGCGCCCACCTGGCTGCCGGCCGCCGTGGCGAAGGCCGGCACGCCGGTCAGGTAGCGCCGCGTGGCGTTGGCCGAAATACCGTAGCTCAGGCACGCGCCCAGGCAGGCCAGCACGGCCCACACCGGAGAGACGCCGCTTTCGCTCTTGAAGCCGGCGCTATGCCCGGCCAGCAGCGCCACGCCGACGAAGCCCAGGACCAGGCCGACCAGGCGCGAGTTGTCCGGTCGATCGCGAAACCACGCCCACGCCACCAGTGCACCGAACATCGGCACGGTGGCGTTGAGCACTGCCGCCAACCCGGTGTTGATGGTCAGCAAGGCGAATGCGAACAGCGCGAACGGCAGGCCCGAATTGGAAACGCCGACCAGCAGCGTGGCCTTCCAGTTGCGCACGAAGTCGCCCGTCTGGCCACGCATCCACATGAGCGGCAGCAGCACCACCATGGCGATGGTCACGCGCACGCCGGCCGTGGGAATGGCGCCGAACTCCGCCGCGCCGATGCGCATGAACAGGAAGGACGCGCCCCACAGCGAAGCCAGCAGCACCAGGTCGATGACCCAGCCGCGGCTGCTTTGCTGGGGCGGCGGCGCGGCCGTGGTCAGCGCCTGGACTTCGGCCGTTGCCGTGCATTCGCCTTCGCTCATGAGTGCGATGCTCCTTCGAGGTGCAGCAGGTGGATCTTGCGGTCGAGGCCGCCGGCATAGCCGGTGAGCGAGCCGTCCGAGCCCAGCACCCGGTGGCAGGGCACCACCACGCTGATTGGATTGCGGCCCACTGCGGCGCCCACCGCGCGCACTGCGGCCGGCTTGCCGATGTCGGCGCCAAGCTGGCCATAGCTGGTGGTGTCGCCGCGCGGAATGCGCAGCAGGGCCTGCCACACGGCCTGCTGGAACTGCGTGCCATGCGACAGGTCCAGCGGCATGTCGAAGTGCTGGCTGCGGCCTTCGAAGTACGCGGCCAATTGGGCTGCGGCCTGCGCGAGCACGGGATGCTCGGCGGCGGTGATCCAGCCGGTGGTGTCGGGCGCATGGCGCTGCTCGTCGAACCAGACGCCTGCCAGGCCCCGGTCGGTGGCCGCCAGGGTCACGCCGCCCAGCACGGAGTCCATGTGCAGGGTGTAGATGGGAACGTTCTTGCTGAACTTCATGATCTCGATTCTCCGCTTATGAGATGACGGCGGCTTGCACCTGCGCGTCACCAGGTTTGGAAGGCGCCGCGGGCGGCGTATGCCAGGCGCGCAGCACGGCATAGCTGCGCCACGGCTGCCAGGCTTGCGAGGCCTGGGCGGCAGCCCGCGCCCCGCTCACGCCCAGTGCCTTTTGCAGTGCCACGTCGCCGGACGGAAAGGCATCGGGCCAGCGCAGTGCGCGCATGGCGATGTATTGCGCTGTCCAGTCGCCGATGCCGGGCAGCGCCTGCAGTGCGACCAGGGTGGATGGCACGTCGGCGCCGGGGTGCAGGCGCAGCCGGCCCTCGCAGGCCTCGCGTGCCAGCGCCTGCAGCGCGGCCTGGCGCTGGCGCACGATGCCCATTTGCCCGAGCAGGTCCGGGTCGGCCTTGGCGAGCGATTCGGGAGACGGAAAGAGCCGATTCAGCCCTTCGATGGGCGTCTCGATCGGCTCGCCCAGCGCCTCGACCAGCCTGGAGCCTAGCGTGCGCGCGGCCGCCACCGTGATCTGCTGCCCCAGCACGGCGCGCACGGCCAGTTCGAAGCCGTCCACCGTGCCCGGCACGCGAATGCCGTCGCCCTGGGGAAAGCTGGCATGCAGCGCGGCATTGATGGCCATGGGCTCGGCGTCGAGGTCGAGCATGGCCCGCACGCGGCTGATCACGATCGGCAGTACGCCGGCCAGCGACTCGCTCACCTGCAGCAGCGCCTGCTGGCGCGCCTCGTCGAGCTCGACGCGCAGCCACCCGGTGTGCTGTGCGCCGGCATGGGTTACGCGCAAGGTCCGGGCATAGGCCTGGGCGTCGGCGATCGGTGTTTCGACACCGCGCAGGGCGCGCCGGCCAAAGAAGCCGAGCATGGCCGCATGGTCGTACGGGGGGCGGTAGCCGATGCGCACGTCCACTGCCTGTCCCTTGCCGGCCGCCTGGTTCTCGCCTGCGCGTCGCAACGTACTGGGGTTCAGGCCGTAGTGCTCCATGAAGGCCGCGTTGAAGCGCCGCACGCTTGCAAAGCCGCTGGCCAGTGCGACCTGGGCCATGGGCAGGTGGGTGTCGGCGATGAGTTGCTTGGCGGCGAGCAGGCGGCGCGTCTGCAGGTACTGCAGCGGCGAGACGCCGAAATTCGCTTCGAAGATGCGGCGCAGGTGCCGGTCGCTCACGCCAAGTCGCTGCGCTATGCGCGCGGCACCCGGGGCTTCGCCTTCGGCAGCATCGGGCCAGGCGTCGGGCTCGTCGATCAGACGTGCGGCTTGCAGCGCGAGGATGCGCGATGCGTCCTGCGTGGTCCAGCTGGCCGCGCGCGGCGCCAGTTCGGGCCTGCAGCGCAGGCAGGGCCGGAAACCTGCTGCCTCGGCCTGGGCCGCATGGCGAAAGAACCGGCAGTTCTCGCGCCGCGGTGTCTTCACCCTGCACACCGGCCGGCAATAAATGCCAGTGGAGGTAACAGCGGTGAAGAAGCTGCCGTCGAAGCGCGCGTCGTGCGCCTTGAGGGCCAGGTAGCAGGCGTCGCTTTCGAGTTCGGTGGTGTTCATGGGGCCAATGGTAGGGTGGGGCCTGCTCCGAATTGGCCATTTTCGGACATATGAGTCCCAAACCCCGCCCCTACAATGACCGTCCACAATTTCGAAAACTCAAGTAGCAGGGTGACCATGAAATTCAGCGCCTCCATCTTCAAGGCTTACGACATTCGCGGTGTGGTTCCCACGACGCTAGATGCCCAGGTTGCAGAAGCACTTGGCAAGGCATTCGGCGCTGCGGCTCGCGCTGCGGGCGAGAAGAGCGTGGCCGTGGGCCGTGACGGTCGCCTGTCGGGCCCGGCCCTGAGCGAAGCGCTCATTCGTGGCCTGGTGGCCACCGGCATCGAAGTGATCGATGTCGGCATGGTGACCACTCCGATGCTGTACTTTGCGGCCAACACGCTGTGCAACAGCGGCATCCAGGTTACCGGCAGCCACAACCCCAAGGACTACAACGGCTTCAAGATGGTGCTGGCCGGCCGCGCCATCTATGGCGACGAAATCCAGGGCCTGCGCCAGGTCATGGAAGCGGGCAGCGCACCCCTGGCCGACGGCGGCAGCGTGCGGCAAGCCGACGTGCTGGCCGACTACACCAAGCGTATCGTGGGCGACGTGAAGCTGGCCCGCCCGCTCAAGGTGGTGGTGGACTGCGGCAACGGTGTGGCCGGTGCCTCGGCCCCCGCCATCTTCCGAGCCCTGGGCTGTGAAGTGACGGAGCTGTTCAGCGAGGTGGACGGCAACTTCCCCAACCACCACCCCGACCCGAGCAAGCCCGAGAACCTCAAGGACCTGATTGCGGCGCTGCAGTCGGGCGATGCCGAACTGGGCCTGGCCTTCGACGGCGACGGCGACCGACTGGGCATCGTCACCAAGGACGGCCAGAACATCTTCCCCGACCGGCAGATGATGCTCTTTGCCCAGGACGTGCTCTCGCGCGTGCCCGGCGGCACCATCATCTACGACGTGAAGTGCTCGCAGCGCCTGGCGCCCGCCATCGAGGCGGCCGGCGGCAAGGCCGAGATCTACAAGACGGGCCACTCGCTCATCAAGGCGCGCATGAAGGAGGTCAACTCTCCCCTGGGCGGCGAGATGAGCGGCCACATCTTCTTCAAGGAGCGCTGGTTCGGCTTCGACGACGGCACCTATGCCGGCTGCCGCCTGCTCGAAATCCTGAGCAAGAGCGCCAATGCCAGCGACGTGCTCAACGCCTTGCCCACCAGCTTCTCCACGCCCGAACTCAACGTGGCCTGCGCCGAAGGCGAGCCCCACAAGGTGGTGGAAGAGCTCACGCGCAAGGCCAGCTTTGCGGCGCCGGCCAAGGTGCTCACCATCGACGGTGTGCGCGTGGACTGGCCCGACGGCTTTGGCCTCATCCGCGCGTCCAACACCACGCCGGTGCTGGTGCTGCGCTTCGAAGGCCAGACCCAGGCGGCGCTGGAGCGCATCGAGCACGACATGCTGGCGCTGCTGAAGTCGGTCAAGCCCGACGCCAAGCTCGCCGCTGCTGCGCACTGATGGCGCCTCTTTTCGAACCTTGCACTTCGTGCCGCGCGGCTCGCCCTTGCCGGGGCTGAGAAGCCGCGCCACGCACGAAGCCCGAACGGACTTTCCAATTTGCATTCCCTTTTGTTGCGTCTTTACGGCGCCGCCACCTGGCTGTTGCAGCCGATGCTGCGCCGCAAGCTGCGGCGCCGTGCCGTGGCCGAGCCCGGCTACGCCATCGCGGTGGAGGAGCGCTTCGGCCACTACGACGAGGCCATGTCGGGCACCGGCTGGGTGTGGATCCATGCCGTGTCGCTCGGCGAAACGCGTGCGGCCGGCATCCTGATCGACGCGCTGCGGCACCAGGACCCGTCGCTGCGCGTGCTGCTCACCAACGGCACCGCCACCGGGCGGGAAGAGGGCGCACGCCTGCTCGGCCCGAACGACCTGCAGGTCTGGCAGCCCTGGGACACGCCCGAGGTGGTGCGCCGCTTTCTCGACCGCTTCCGCCCGAGCATCGGCATCCTGATGGAGACCGAGATCTGGCCGGTGCTGACCGCCGCTTGCGCCGAGCGCGGCATCCCGCTGGCGCTGGCCAATGCACGGCTCAACGAGAAGTCGCTGGCCTCGGCCAAGCGCCTTGCGTGGCTCGCCCGGCCCACCTATGCATCGCTGGCCGCCGTGTGGGCGCAGACAGAGGCCGATTCGCATCGACTGGTGTCGGCCGGCGCCAAGGTCGACGGCGTGTACGGCAACCTCAAGTTCGACGCCACGCCCGATTCCATCCAGCTGGGGCGCGCGGCACGCCTGCGCGAGGCGCTGCCCAAGCCGGTGGTCGTGTTCGCCAGCTCGCGCGATGGCGAAGAGCGGCTCCTGCTCGATGTGCTGCAGCACCTGCGGCATGCGCCGCCGGTGGGCTGGTCGCCCGCGGCGGGCAAGAAGGTGCACCTGCCGGTGCAGGCCGTGCAGTGGATGATCGTGCCGCGCCATCCGCAGCGCTTCGACGACGTGGCGCAGCTCATCGAGTCCAAGGGCTTCACCTGCTCGCGCCGCAGCGCGCAGGCCGCCGCACAAGGCGGTGACACCGAAATCTGGCTGGGCGATTCGCTGGGCGAGATGGCGCTGTACTACGGCCTGGCCGACGTGGCGCTGCTGGGCGGCAGCTTCGAGCCGTTGGGCGGGCAGAACCTGATCGAGGCGGCCGCGTGCGGCTGCCCGGTGATCATGGGCCCCTCGACCTTCAACTTTGCCGAAGCGGCCGAACTGTCGGTTGCGTCCGGCGCTTCGCTGCGCGTGGAAGACATGGAGCAGGCCGTGGTGAGCGCGCTCACGCTCATGGCCGACCCGGTTCGCCAGAACACCATGGTGCAGGCGGCGCTTTCGTTCTCGTCGGCCCATCGCGGCGCCGCGGCGCGCACCGCAGCGGCCATCGGCGTGCTGCTGGCGCGCCAGCCGGCGCTCAGCGGTTCGGTGGCCGAACCGGAGGCGGCGTAACGCCGGTGGGCGGCGCCACCTGTGCGGGCGCCGGTGCAATCGGGCTTTGCGTGGCGGCCGACGGCTGGTCGGGCGATGCGCTGGCGCCCGCGCTGCCCGGCGCGGCCAGTGACGAATTGATGGGCTGCAGGTCGCCTTCGGTCAGCGTGCCGTTGGCCTGGCGAAGCTTGAGGTTGCCCATCAGCACGTTGTAGCGCGCCGCAGCCAGATCGCGCCGCGTCTGGAACAGCTGGCTCTGCGAGTTGAGCACGTCGATGTTGATGCGCACGCCCACCTGGTAGCCCAGGCGGTTGGCATCCAGCGCGCTCTGGCTCGAGGCTTCGGCGGCTTCCAGTGCCTTGACCTGGCCGGCGCCCGCCACCAGGCCCAGGTAGGCCGAGCGCGTGGCCTGCGTCACGTTGCGGCGCGTGGCTTCGAGCACGGAGCGCGACTGGTCTTCCAGGGCCAGCGTTTCCTTCACGCGGTTCTCGGTGGCAAAGCCTGCGAACAGCGGCATGTTGAACACCACGCCGATGCTGGCCGCATTGACGCGGATGCCCTGCAGCGACGTACTGGTGCTGGTGCCGTTGGGGTTGTTGGTGACGTTGTAGCCCAGCTGCGCGTCCAGCGTGGGCTTGTGGCCGGCGCGAGCCTTGTCCACTTCCAGGTGCGCCACCTCGAGATTGCGCTGCGCCTGGATGATGGACGGATTGCCGTCTTCGGCCTGGCGCACCCACTGTTCGACATCGGTGGGCGGCGGCGGCAGCACCACGGGCGCGGCCAGCGGCGTCGGGTTGGCGTTCACGCGCCCCACCAGTTGGTCGAGCGCGATCTTCTTGATCTGAAGGTCGTTGAGGGCGGAAATTTCCTGCGCCACCACCAGGTCGAAGCGGGCCTGGGCCTCGCGCGTGTCGGTGATGGTTGCGGTGCCTACCTCGAAGTTGCGTTTGGCAAAGGCCAGCTGCTCTTCGGTGGCGGTCTTTTGCGCGCGCACCAGGGCCAGCGAGTCCTGGCTGGCCAGCACGTCGAAATAGGCCTGGCTCACGCGCACGATCAGGTCCTGGTCGGCCAGCGTGAGCTGCGCCTGCGCAATGTCGAGCTGGCGCCTGCTCTGCTCGTAGGTGGCCCAGTTGGCGGGGCGGTACAGGGGCTGCGTGGCGTTGATGCCCGCGCTTTCCTGCGGAATGGTCCGGTTGGTGCTGCCGAAGTTCTCCAGCCTCAGCTCCTGCTCGGTGCGCGAGGCGCTGGCTGACAGGCCCACCGACGGCAGCAGTCCCGCCTTGGCCTGGTCGGCGCGGGCAATGCTCGCGTCGTAGGCCGAGCGGGCGCTCTGGTAGGTGGCGTCGTAGGCGCGGGCTGCTTCGTAGAGTTCGACCAGGCTTTGGGCATGTACGGGCGGTGCGAAGGCGGCAAATATTGCGGTCAACGCGCAGCTGAGTGGTGCAAGCCGAAGCTTGGGCATGAATGGTCCTTGAAGCAGTGGAGGGAGGTGTTCAGTAGCGGGGCACCGACGGGTCGAACTGCCGGGCCCAGGCATCGATGCCACCGGCCACGTTGGCCAGGTCGTCGAAGCCATGCTGGCTGAGGTAGGACGCCACGTGCTGGCTGCGTGCACCGTGGTGGCACAGGCAGGCAATGCGCACGTAGGGCTGCAGCTCGGCGATGCGCGACGGGATCTCGTTCATCGGGATCGTCAGCAGCGCGAACCCGCGCGGCGTCACGCTGGCGGTCTGGACCTCCCAGGGTTCGCGCACGTCCAGCAGCAGCGACTTGGCGCTGGCGTCGCGCGCGAACCACGCGGCGAGATCGGTGGGAAGGACTTGTTCGATCATCGCGGGGCGGCTCAGAAGTTGAAGCGCGAGGGCTCGGGGAAGCCCAGCAGACGCGGTGCCATGGTGTCCCAGGGCTGCACCGTGTCCCACTGGCCTTCGCTCACGCGGGTGATGAAATGGGCACGCATCACGGGTTCGTCGCCCACGATGGCTGCCAGGCGGCCGCCGGTCTTGAGCGACCCCAGCAGGTTCTGCGGCACGCGAGCGACCGAGCCGCTGAGCACGATCACGTCGAAGGTGGGGCCGCTGGGCAGCGGCTTGGAGCCGTCGGCCACGCGCACTTCCACGTTGTGCACGCCGTTGGTGCGCAGGTTCTGCTCGGCGGTGGCGGCCAGCTGCGGGTCGATTTCGAGCGTCAGAACCTGGGCGGCGCGGTTGGCCAGCAGGGCGGCCATGAAGCCCGAGCCGGTGCCGATCTCGAGCACGGTCTCGTGAGGCTGGATCTTCAGGTCTTGCAGCATGCGGGCCTCGACCTTGGGCGAGAGCATGACCTGGCCGGGCTGGCTGCCCAGCGGAATCTCCATGTCGAAGAAGGACAGGGCGCGGTGAGCGGCCGGCACATAGTCCTCGCGCCGGATGTTGCCCAGCAGCGCAAGGATGTCGAAATCGAGCACGTCCCAGGGACGGATCTGTTGCTCGATCATGTTGAAGCGCAGGCGCTCCAGTTCGGTGGTGGTGTTCATGATGATTGCTTCCTTCCAGAAGGCGTGACTCAAGGCAAACCTTCAATTTTAGGCAAGGTGGCGGACGGCTCCGCCGGCGCCCCCGAAAAACGCCTTTTCGCCCACCTGGCCAGATCGTCCATGTAGCAGTAGACGACCGGCACCACCACCAGCGTGAGCAGCGAGGAAGTGATCACGCCGCCAATGACCGCCTGGCCCATGGGTGCGCGCTGCTCGGCGCCTTCGCTCAGCGCAAAGGCCAGTGGCACCATGCCGAAGATCATGGCCAGCGTGGTCATGAGGATGGGGCGCAGGCGCACGCGGGCGGCCATCAGCAAGGCCTCTTCGCGGCCCATCGGGTGTTCGCCTTCACGGGCCCGGATTGCAAAGTCCACCAGCAAGATGGCGTTCTTGGTCACCAGGCCCATGAGCATCACCACCCCGATGATGGAGAACATCGACAGCGTGGAGCCGAAGCCCATCAGCGCCAGCACCACGCCGATGAGCGTCAGGGGCAGGGCGGTCATCAGCGCCATTGGCTGCAGGAAGCTCTTGAACTGGCTGGCCAGGATCATGTAGATGAAGATCACCGCCATGGCCAGCGCCGAGACCGCGTAGCCGAAGGACTCCTGCATGTTCTTGGTCGAGCCGCTGAACTGGTAGCCGTAGCCGGGCGGGAAGGCGATGCCAGCCAGCACCTTGCGGATGTCGCCCGAGACCTCGCCGGCCGAGCGACGGTCCACGTTGGCGTTGATGGCCACCTCGCGTGCCAGCGAGCGGCGGTTGATCTGGTTCGGCCCGGTCGATTCGCGCACCTCGGCCACCTGCGACAGGCGCACGAAGCGGCTGGAGCCGTCGGCGTTGGCGCCCATGGTGGTGCTCAGGAAGGGCAGGCGGGCCAGGTCGGCCGGGGCGTTGCGCACCTCGGGCGCCAGGCGCACGTTCACGTCGTAGGTCTGGTCGTCGGGCGCGCGCCAGTTGCCCACGGTGGTGCCGGCCACCAGCGTGCGCAGGGCCGATGCGACGGGCGCCACGCCCAGGCCGAGGTCGGAGGCAGCGTCGCGGCGCATCACCACGCTCACCGTGGGCTTGTCGGCCTTGAGGCTGGAGTCGAGGTCCACCAGGCCGGGAATGCCGCGGATCTTGTCGCTCACCTCGCGCGTCAGGCGCTCCAGTTCCTTCAGGTCGGGCCCCTGCAGCGAGAACTCGATGGGCTTGTTGCCGCCCACCGCGTCGCGCAAGCCCACGTGCGTGACCGTGATGCCGGGCACCGAGCGCAGCTTGTCGCGCAGCACCACCGACATCTGGTCGACGCTGCGGCTGCGCTGCTTGCGGTCGACCAGGCGCACGTAGACGCTTGCGTAGATCTTGCCCTGCGCATCGCCGCTGTTGATGGTGGTGAGCGTGTAGCGCACCTCGGGCATGTCGTGCAGGATCTGGTCCACTTGGCGGGCGCGCGCTTCCGTCACTTCCAGCGACGAGCCTACCGGCGTGTAGAAGTTGATGGCCGTCTCGGAATAGTCGGCCTTGGGCACGAACTCGGTGCCCAGCAGCGGCACCATGAAGATGCTGCCCACGAAGATGCCCACGGCCGCCAGCAGCGTGGCCAGCTTGTGCGCCAGCGACCAGCGCAAGATGGCCTGGTAAGCCTCGGCCAGCTTCTCGGTGGCCGTGTCGAACAAGCCGGTCACGCGACCGATGGTCTTGTCGTAGAAGCCCTGCGGCGGCCCCTTGGGCTGGCCGTGCCGGTCGATGGCCGGGTCGTGCCAGATGCTGGACATCATCGGGTCCAGCGTGAAGCTCACGAACATGGAAATGAGCACGGCCGCCACGATGGTGATGCCGAACTCGTGGAAGAACTTGCCGATGATCCCGCCCATGAAGCCGATGGGCAAAAACACCGCCACGATCGACAGCGTGGTGGCCAGCACCGCCAGGCCGATTTCCTGCGTGCCTTCCAGCGACGCCTGGTACGGGCTCTTGCCCATCTGCACGTGCCGCACGATGTTCTCGCGCACCACGATTGCATCGTCGATGAGCAGGCCCACGCACAGCGACAACGCCATCAGCGTCACCATGTTGATGGTGAAGCCGAACATCTGCATGAACCAGAAGGTGCCGATCAGCGCAATGGGCAGCGTCAGGCCCGTGATGACGGTCGAGCGCCACGAGTTCAGGAACAGGAACACGATCAGCACCGTGAGCACCGCGCCCTCGATGAGCGTCTGGCGCACGTTCTGCACCGCCACGCGAATGGGCCGCGAGGCGTCGCCGATGGGCTCGAGCTTCACGCCCGGCGGCAACTGCGCCTTCATGTCCTTGAGGGCATCGTTCAGGCCGTCGACCACGGCGATGGTGTTCTCGTCCTGCGCCTTCTGTACCGACAGCAGCAGCGTGCGCTGGCCGTTGTAGAGGGCCAGGCTGTCGATTTCCTGCGCGCCGTCGTTCACCCGCGCCACCTGGTCGATGCGGATGGCCGCGCCGTTGCGGCGGGCCACGATGATCTTGCCGAAGTCCTCGGGGCGCTCCATGCGCGCATCGATCTGCACCACTCGCTCTTGCGTGAGCGACCGCACGGCGCCCATCGGCAACGCCTGGTTCTCGTTGCGCACCGCATTGACCACCTGGTCGGCGCTGATGCTGAAGGCCTCCATGGCCTGCGGGTCGAGGTAGATGTTGATCTCGCGCTTGGTGCCGCCCACCAGGGTGACCGAGCCCACGCCGCGCACGTTTTCCAGGCGCTTCTTGAGCACCTGGTCGGCCCAGTTGGTGAGCTCCACCGCGCTGGGCTGGCGCGCGTTCTTGTCGCCCTCGGTTGCGGTGGGCAACACCGCCACCGACCATACGGGCCGCGAGGCGGGGTCGAAGCGCAGCACGCGCGGATCCTTCACCTCGTCGCGGAACAGGGGGCGCACCGAAGCCACCTTCTCGCGCACGTCGTCGGCCGCCTTGCGCCCGTCCACGTACAGCTGGAACTCGATGATGACCACCGACTGTCCCTCGTAGCTGCGCGAGGTCAGGGCGTTGATGCCCGCGATGGAGTTGACGCCTTCCTCCACCTTCTTGGTGACTTCGCTCTCGACGATTTCAGGCGAGGCGCCCGGGTAGTCGGTAATGACCACCACCACCGGGAAGTCGATGTTGGGGAACTGGTCGACCTGCAGGCGCTGGTAGGAGAACAGCCCCAGCACCACCAGGGCGAGCATGATCATGGTCGCGAAGACCGGATTCTTCAGGCTGACGCGGGTGAACCACATGGTGTGTGCGCCGCCGCTTCAGGGTGCCGTGCGCGGCGTGGCCGGCGAGGCGGCGGCGTTGGCGGATGCCAGGCGCACGGCCGTGCCGTCACGCATCGGCCCCACGCTGCCCGCGAGCACGCTGGCGCCTTCTTCCAGGCCGCTGACGGTGACGTAGGTCTGGCCGTCCACCTGGCCGCGCCAGCCGGTCGTCACGGTGCGATGGCGCACCTTTCCGTCCAGCACCAACTGCACATACGGCTCGGGCTTGTCCACGCGCACCGCGGAAAGCGGCACGGCCATTTCCTTGCCGCGGCCCAGCACCAGGTTGCCCTGGGCGAACAGGCCCTGGCGGAAGCCCTCGGCGCGATCCAGCGTCAGGTAGACGAGCACGCTGCGGCTGCCCGCCTGCGCGCTCGGGTTGATACGGGCCACGGTGGCGTCCACCTGGCGCTCGTTCTTCTCAGCTTTCGCGGCAGCGCCGGGTGCGCTGCTGCTTTCCACCTGCAGGCTGGCTCGCTGGCCGACGCGTACCGCCACGGAGTCGGCGGCCGAGATGGCCGCTTCGAGCTCGATGCGGCGCAGGTCGACCACTTCCACCAGCTTGGCATCCACCGCGACGCGCTCGCCCGGCTGCACCAGCCGCGCTGCCACATGGCCGTCGATGGGGCTGCGCACCACCGTGTCGATGAGCGCCTTGCGGGCCACTTCCACGCCGGCCAGGGCCGCGCGGTGCGTGGCGCGCGCCGCATTGAGATTGGACAGCGAGGTGTCCAGTGCCGTGCGCGAGATGAAGCCCTGGTCCACCAGTGCCTTGTTGTTGTCGTAGTTGCGCTGCATCACCTCGGCCTGGGCTGCGGCGGAATCGGCCTGCTCCTGCGCCTGGCGAACACGCGATTCGTATTCGACCGATTCGATGCGGGCGATGACCTGGCCGGCCTTGACCGCATCGCCTTCGCGCACCGTCAGGCCGTGCAGTTCGCCGGCCACCTTGGCCTTGACCACGGCCGACTCCACGGCGCGCAGCGTGCCGGAGATGGGCAGCGTCTGGGTCATGTCGATGGTACCCACGCGCAGCACGTCGGCCGGCAGCAGCGCGATCACGGTTTCGGCCGCTGGCTGGCTGGCCTGCACGGCCTGGGCCTTGCGTGCCTTGACCGCTCGCAGCGCGCCGCCCGCAACCAGCGCGATCGCCAGCGCGGCGACCGTCCATGGAATCCAGCGCTTCATGGCTTGCCCCGCTGCGACACGAGGCCGCTGAGCAGCGTCTCGGTCTGGAGTTCTAGATATTTTTCGGGATCGAAGTCGCCTTCGACGCAGGCGGAGTGTTGCCAGATCATGAGAAAGATCATCGGGGCCAAGACGGTGTAGATGGCGAGGTCCACGTCCACCGGTGCAAATTCGCCGCGGTCGATGCCGCGGCGAAGGATCTTGCGCAGCAGCTCGTGCGCAGGTTCAACGAACTCTTTTTGATAGAACGCAGCCAGGTCGGGGAAGTTGCGGCCTTCGCTGAGCATCAGCTTGGTGATGCCCGCCACCTTGGTGGAGCCCACGCTTTCCCACCAGATGCGCATGCAAAATCGCAGCATGTCGGGCGTGCTGCCTTCGAAGGCCTCGAACTGCTCGTTCCATTGCGCGAAGCGGCCCACGAGGTTTTCGCTGATTACCGCCTTGAGCAACTCTTCCTTGCTCGGAAAGTAGAGAAACAGCGTGCCCTTGGAAACACCGGCGCGCGCGGCCACTTCTTCCGAGCGGGTGGCCGCAAAGCCTTTCTCGACGAACAGGTCGAGCGCGGCTTCCAGCAGTTCGCCGGGGCGTGCCTCCTTGCGCCTCTCGCGCTTGGGTGCGCGGGCGGATCGGAGCTTTTCGCTGAAGAAGCCGGAGGAGGGCATTGGACTAATGACTCGTTGGTTATTAATGTAGTCAGGGGCATGTGGAGCGTCAAGCCGTGACAATCCTTGCTCAAGCGCATTCGCAACACTTTCCGGAGCCCGAACCCATGTCCCCGCCAGCCGTCCGCCCGCCTCGATCCTTCGTCCTGCGAAGGGGCGGTGGGCAACAGGCGGGTGGTGCGGCGTGCTGTTGAACCCTTCGGTAGCCGGCGCGCTGCTGCCGGTGGTGCTGCTGATCGCGGCGGGTTATCTGGCGGGGCGTCGTGGCTGGATCCGGCCCGGCTCGGTCAAGGACCTGTCGAACCTCATCTTCCTGTTGCTGGCGCCGGCGCTGCTGTTTCGCGCCATGAGCACGGTGGACGTTTCGCAGCTGCGCTTCAAGGCGGTGTCGGCCTACCTCATCGGTTCGGTCCTGTTGTTCGCGCTGACCATGGCGCTGCGGGGCTTCAACCGGCAGGCGGCGGTGCTGGGCCTGGCCAACACCTACAGCAACACCGTGATGATCGGCATTCCGCTCATCGGCCTGGCCTACGGCGCCGACGGCATGGTGGTGCTGCTGACCCTGATCTCGCTGCATTCGGTGGTGCTGCTCACCAGCGCCACCGTGGTGCTGGAACTGGCCGTGGCCCACGAGCACGCACGCAGCAGCGGCGCGCAGCGCCACTCGATGGCCAGGACGGTGCTCACGGCGCTGCGCAACGCCATCATCCATCCGGTGCCCATTCCGATCATTGCGGGCCTGCTGTTCGCGCAGACGGGCCTGACCATGCCCGAATGGGTGGACAAGCCGCTGGCACTGCTGGGGCAGGCCTTCGGCCCCGTGGCCCTGGTCATGGTGGGCATCACGTTGGCCCAGACACCCATTGGCGCGCATTGGCGCGGCGCCATGGTCCAGTCGGTGGTGAAGAACTTCCTGCATCCGATCGTGGTGGCCGGCATCGGCTGGCTGCTGGGCGTGCATGGCCTGCCGCTGGCGGTGATGATCGTGGCCGCTTCGCTGCCGATGGGGGCCAACGTGTTCCTGTTCTCGCAGCGCTACCGCACCTCTGAAGAGCTGGTGACGGCGAGCGTGGCCGTGTCCACAGCGCTGGGCCTGGTGACGGTGACGGTGGTGATGGCGCTGGTCGCGCACCTGTACTAGCTGCCTGGCCTTGTTGGCAGGAGCCTGTCGCGCACCGGTGCTAAAAAGGCGCCCCCGAACGCACAGTCAGGTGATGCGATGAGCCAACAACTCTCCAGCAGCAGCATTTCGGCGCGCCGCCAGGCCTTCAAGGCCTTGCATGCATCCGGCTGCTTCATCATTCCCAACCCCTGGGACGTGGGCAGCGCCCGCTACCTGCAAGGCCTGGGCTTCAAGGCGCTGGCCACCACCAGTTCAGGTTACGCCTGGTCGCGCGGCCGGCCCGACGGCGGCGCCTCGCGGGACGAAGTGCTCGAACACCTCCGGGACCTGGCGGCCGCCACCGAGCTGCCCGTGAATGCCGACTTCGAAAGCGGCTATGCACCCGATGCCCAGGGCGTGCACGAGAGCGTGCGCCTGGCCATCGAAACCGGCGTGGCCGGCATCTCCATCGAGGATGCGACCGGCGACCCGGCAAGCCCCATCCGGCCCCTGGATGAATCGTTGGCTCGCCTGAAGGCGGCGCGCCGTGCCATCGACGAAACCGGCGGCGAGGTCCTGCTCGTGGGGCGGGCCGAGAACTTTCTCTACGGCATCAACGACCTGGCCGGCACGATCGAGCGGCTGAAGGCCTATGCCGACGCGGGCGCCGACTGCCTCTATGCGCCGGGCATCCGCACGCCCGAGCAGATCAGTGCCGTGGTGGCTGCGGTGGCGCCCAAGCCGGTGAATCTGCTGGTGGGGTCGAGCAGTCCGCTCACGCTCAAGGACATCGCTGCACTGGGCGTGCGGCGCGTGAGCGTGGGCGGCGCGCTGGCGCGCTCGGCCTGGGGAGGCTTCATTCAGGCGGCGCGCACGCTGTCGCAGCAGGGGCGCTTCGACGGCTTTGCGCAGGCCGCTTCGGGCCAGGTGCTCAACGACTTCTTTCGCGAAGGCCGCTAAGGCGCCAGCCGCTCGCGCACCCACTGCGTGCCTTCCTGGCGATAGCGCAGGCGGTCGTGCAGGCGGCTCTTGCGCCCTTGCCAGAATTCCCAGGTGTCGGGCACCAGCCTGAAGCCGCCCCAATGCGGCGGGCGGGGTGGCGACAACAAGTGCCTGGCGGCAGCCGCTGCGGCGTTCTTCACCAGCACGTCGCGCCCGCTGATCACCTGGCTTTGCGGGCTCGCCCAGGCACCCAGGCGCGAGTCCAGCGGGCGGCTGGCGAAATACGCGTCGCTCAACGCGGCTTCGACCTGCTCGACCCGGCCCTCGATGCGCACCACGCGCTCGAGCTCGACCCAATGGAACTGCAGGGCCGCGAACGGATTGCCGGCCAGCTCGCGCCCCTTGCGGCTTTCGTAGTTGGTGTACCAGACGATGCCGCGCTCGTCGAAGCCCTTGATGAGCACGATGCGGGTCGACGGCCGTGCGTCGGCGCCGACGGTGGCCAGCGTCATGGCGTTGGGCTCGGGCACCTGCGCCTCGACGGCCTCGTTCATCCAGCGCTCGAACTGGCGCAGCGGATCGGCCTCGCTGCGCGCCTCGTCGAGCTCGGCGCGTTCGTAGCTCTTTCGCAGCGCCGCCAATTGTTGGTTGGAAAGGGTCATGCCGCCATTGTGTTGCAAGGCGCGCCATACTGCCGCCATGCCAGGCGACAACACCTCACCCCCTGCCAACACACCCACGGTCATCGTGCTGGCCTCCGGCCGCGGCGAGCGCTTCGTGGCCTCGGGTGGCAGTGGCTCCAAGCTCAAGGCCCTGCTGGTGAACAAGCCGGTGCTTGAGCACACGCTGGAGGCGGTGCGTGCCAGCGGCCTGCCCTGGCACATGGAAGACGCAGGGCATGCGGGCATGGGCGACTCGATTGGCGCCGGCGTGCGTGCCACGCCCGGCGCGGCCGGCTGGCTCATCCTGCCGGCCGACCTGCCATTGATCCAACCGGACACCTTGCGGCAGGTGGCGCAGGCGCTCGCGAATGGCGCCGCTGCGGCACAGCCCGTCTACCAGGGTCAAAGGGGTCACCCGGTGGGCTTCGGCCCGGCGAGCGGCCCGACGCTGGCGGCGCTGTCCGGCCCGCAAGGCGCTGCACCCGTGCTGCGCGCACTGCGCGAGGCGGGCAGCGTGCTCGACGTGCCGGTGCAGGATGCCGGCATCCTCACCGACATCGACACCCTGGCCGACCTGGCCCGCGCGCAGGCGCTGCTGCTGAATCGACTCAGCTCTTAGTGATCACCGCGCAGGCGATGCGCGGGCCCGAGTTGCCGGCCGGCTGCGTGGTGAAGTCGTCGCGGTCGCGGTGCACCACGAGGGCGCGGCCGATCACGTTGTTGGGCGCGCCCGGCGTGAGCGAAATGGCGTGGTCGTCCACGCTGAAGCGCGCCACGCCTGCGGTGTCGGCCACCAGGCTGGGCAGCTCGCCCGCATGGCTGCCGGCACCGCCGTACTTGCCGTGCGTACCGCCGGCCGGGTTGAAGTGGCCGCCAGAGGCATTGCCGTTGTCGCCGCAATCGCCTTTTTCGTGGATGTGGAAGCCGTGCTCGGTATTGGGCGGCAGGCCGCGAACTTCGCCGGCCACTCGCACGCCGTGCTCCAGTGCGGTGAACGTGACATTGCCAACGGTGGCGTTGGGCGTCATGGCCTGGGTCGGCACAAGGCTGGCGGTGGCGCCGGGCCGCCCCGATCCCATGGACATGCCGCTGCAGGCGCCCAGCAGGGCCGCGCAGGCAAAAACCAGGGGCAGTGCTGCAATTCTTGAAATCATGAGTTCTCCTGTTGGTTGTTGGTGGAGGAGGGGGCTTGCATGGTTGGGTATAGCCCAGCAGCCTGGTCGCGGCAATCAGCGGCTTCCGACAATTCTTCCTGGGCCAGGCGCAGCAGGCGCATCAGGGCAGCGTCGTGGATGCCGTGGCGCTGCAGCTCTTCCAGCGTCTGGCGGGCGTATTCGAGCGATGTGCCGTAGCGCCCGCAGGCATGGGCAAAGATCTCGCGGTAGCGGGCGTCGGTCAGCTCGCCGGTGAAGTTGGGGCTGCGGCGCGACAGGGTGAAGGCCAGTGCGCGCACGCGGCCATGCGGCGTGACGCAGTCGAGCCAGCGCGGGTCGTAGACGCCGGTGGGCATTTCGCGCAGCCACAGGCGGCCCAGCGTTTCCAGGCCCTCGGCCGCCGGAATGCGAAACACCATGCCGCGGCAACTGCCGCCCGAGAGCAGGCCGAACACCAGGCCCGGGCATTGCGGCGTGCCGCGGTTCACGCGGCTCCACATCTTCAGTGCGCGGTGCCAGCCATGGATATGCGCCGGGCGCCGCTCGCTGAAGTCGAATTCGGGGCGCCAGATCAGCGAGCCGTACCCGAAGATCCACAGGTCTTCGTGGCCGCCCCATTCATCGATGGCGCGATCGAGCATGGGCTGCGGATCGCGCAGCGGACGGGGCATCGGGTCGAGGCCGGGGGGGCCGAGGCCGGTGGGGGGCAAACCGGCGCCTACAATTTCGCGATCATGGTTCACCGCACCATTATTGACCGCCCCCATCTACTACCAGGAGTTCGCCCGATGGCAACCACACGAGAAGACGACGATCAGACCTATTTCATCCTTGGCCTGGCCGCAGGCGTCATCACCCTCATCATGTTGCTGGTCATAGGCGTGGCCTTGCGCGCAACGACCGCCAAGACCGAACGGCAGGCGCCTTCGCCCACCACGGTGTCGATGGTGAGCACGGCGCCGGTTGCTGGCTCGCCTGATCAGGCCGTCGTCACGCAGACCACGGCGGTGGTCATTCCCGAGGGTGCCAGCATCCGTGTCGATGGCGACGTGGTGAATTTCTACTTTGCCTATGCCAGCGCCGACATCGCGCCCGGTGCGGCCGAGGCGCTTGCCAAGGTGATCCAGGGCGTGGGCGCGGGCAAGAAGGCCCAGGTTTCCGGTTTCCACGACACCAGCGGCGACCCCGCCCTGAATGCCGAGTTGGCCAAGCGCCGCGCCGAAACCGTGCGTGATGTCCTGGTCGGCCTGGGTGCGCCCGCTGGCCAGGTCCAGCTCAAGAAGCCCGAAGTCACCACTGGCAACGGCAACGCCGCGCAGGCGCGTCGCGTCGAGGTGCGGCTGGTCGACTGAGGCCGCGCCCGCCGGCGCTCGGTTCGATCCCGCAGCGCCACGCACGGATAAGCCCGGCACCGCCGGGCTTATTCATATGACCTTGCTACCATGGGCGTCCGCGCCGCGGCGCAGTCGCGGCAACCAGGGACACGAGTGACACAACCCCCCATGAGCACACACAAGACCCTCCGCGATGTCACCGATCGCATCCGCGAGCGCAGCCATGCGTCGCGTACCGCCTACCTGCAGCGCGTCGACCAGATCCGCCAGCGCGAACGCGGATCCGACCGCATGGGCTGCGCCAACGTCGCCCACGCGGTGGCGGGTGTTCCGGCCAACGACAAGCTGCGCATCGTGGCCGAGCGCGCGCCCAACATCGGCGTCGTCACTGCCTACAACGACATGCTGTCGGCGCACGCGCCCTACCAGGGCTACCCCGACATCATCAAGAGCGAAGCACGCAAGCTCGGCGCCACCGCCCAGGTGGCCGGCGGCGTGCCGGCCATGTGCGACGGCGTGACCCAGGGCCAGCCCGGCATGGAGCTGAGCCTGTTCAGCCGCGACGTGATCGCCATGGGCACCGCCGTGGCGCTCACCCACGACATGTTCGACGCTGCGCTGCTGCTGGGCATCTGCGACAAGATCGTGCCGGGCCTGCTCATCGGTGCCTTGCACTTCGGGCACCTGCCCACGGTGTTCGTGCCCGCCGGGCCCATGCCCTCGGGCCTGTCCAACAGTGCCAAGGCCAAGGTGCGCGAGCAGGCAGCCCAGGGCCTGGTTGGCCGCCAGGGCCTGCTGGACGCGGAGATGCAGGCCTATCACGACCAGGGCACCTGCACCTTCTACGGCACCGCCAACAGCAACCAGATGCTGCTGGAGGCCATGGGCCTGCACGTGCCCGGCGCCGCCTTCATCCAGCCGCACGACGGCATGCGCGAGCACCTCACGCGCGAAGCGGTGCGAACGGTGCTGGGCAAGGTCGACGGCCAGCCCTATGCCGTGCCGCCCATTGGCGAGATGGTGGATGAGCGTGCCATCGTCAACGCCATGTGCGCGCTGCTGGCCACCGGCGGCTCCACCAACCACCTGATCCACTGGGTGGCGGTGGCGCGTGCGGCCGGCATCCTGATCGACTGGAACGACTTCGCCCAGTTGTCCGAAGTGGTGCCGCTGCTCACGCGCGTGTATCCCAACGGCAGCGCCGACGTGAACGCCTTCCAGAACGCCGGCGGCCCGGGCTTCGTCATCGGCGAGCTGGTGGGCGCGGGCCTCATGCACGGCGACGTGGCCACGGTGCGCGCCGGCGGCATGGCCGAGTTCGCCAACGTTCCGACGGTGGAGGGCGACAAGCTGCGCTGGGTGTCCGCGGCGCCCTCGAAGGACGAGGCGGTTGCACGCCCTGCGTCCAACCCCTTCAGCCCCACCGGCGGCCTCAAGCTGCTGGAGGGCAACCTGGGCCGCAGCGTCATCAAGGTGTCGTCCATTCCCGATGACCGCCATGTGGTGGAGGCGCCGGCCCGCGTGTTCGATTCGCAGGCCGCGCTGCAAAAGGCCTTTACCGCCGGCGAGCTCGACCGCGACGTGATCTGCGTGGTGCGCTGGCAGGGCCCGCAGGCCAACGGCATGCCCGAGCTGCACAAGCTCACGCCGCCGCTGGCCGTGCTGCAAGGCAAGGGCTTCAAGGTGGCGCTGGTGACCGACGGGCGCATGAGCGGCGCCTCGGGCAAGGTCCCGGCGGCCATTCACGTATCGCCCGAAGGCGCGGCGGGCGGCCCCATTGCCAAGGTGCGCGACGGCGACCTGATCCGCCTGGACGCCACCGCCGGCACGCTGGCGGTGCTGGTGCCCCAAGACGAATGGGACGCGCGCGAGAACGCCAAGGTGACCGACGAACAACGCATGGCCGATGGCCACGGCCTGGGCCGCGAGCTGTTTGCGGGTATGCGCCGAAATGCGCTGACCGCGGAAGAGGGCGCCTGCACCTGGCTGTAGAAGGCCCGCTCATTCCTTTCTCCTGAATCTGTCTGTGGAGTGCTGAACATGAAAGAAAAACTCACCGCGCTCGCCGTGATGCGCGACGCGCCGGTTGTCCCCGTGATCGTGCTGCACGACGTGGCCCATGCCGTGCCCCTGGCGCGCGCGTTGGTGGCCGGCGGCATCCGCATGCTGGAAGTGACGCTGCGCACGCCGCAGGCCCTGCAGTGCATCGAGGCCATCGCCAAGGAAGTGCCCGATGCCGTGGCTGGCGCCGGCACCATCCGCAGCGCCGCCGACGCGCAGGCTGCCGCCCTGGCGGGTGCGCGCTTTGGCGTGAGTCCCGGCTACACGCGCGCCGTGGGCAAGGCGTGCCACGACATCGGCCTGCCGCTGCTGCCGGGCGTGGCCACGGGCAGCGAAATCATGATGGCGCAGGAAGACGGGCTGACCGAGCTCAAGTTCTTCCCGGCGCTGCAGGCCGGCGGCGTGGCCATGCTCAAGGCGTGGCAGGGCCCGTTCGGCGACGTTACCTTCTGCCCCACCGGCGGCATCCATGCGGGCAACGCGCACGAGTTCCTCTCGCTGTCGAACGTGGCGTGCGTGGGCGGCTCGTGGATCGTGCCCAACGACGCGGTGCAGGCCGGCGACTGGGCCCGCGTGACCGAGCTGGCCCGCGAGGCCAGCCAGCTCAAGCGCTGAATCCAAGAACAAGCAAGGGAAGGCGAGCGATGGCGCAACAGGACGAATCCATCGAGCTGAAGGTACTGGCCTTCGACATCTTCGGCACCGTGGTCGATTGGCACGGCGGCATTCGCGCCGAGGTGGAGCGCATGCTGCCTGGCGTGGATGGCAGCGCCTTTGCCCTGGCCTGGCGCGCCGGCTACCAGCCGGCCATGCGCGCCGTGATGGACCGCCTGGCCGCGGGCGAGGGCGGCTTCACGCTGGTGGACGAGCTGCACCTGCACATCCTCGACGAGGTGCTGCGCGACTTCAGCCTGGACGACAAGCTCGACCGCGAGGGCCGGCGCGAACTCAACACCGCCTGGCACCGCTTGCCCGCCTGGCCCGATGCGGTCGAAGGCCTGACGCGGCTCAAGCGCAAGTACACCATCTGCACGCTGTCCAACGGCAACATCGGCCTGCTGACCGAGATGGCCAAGCGCGCCGGCCTGCCGTGGGACTGCATTCTTTCGGCGGAAGTGTTCAAGGCCTACAAGCCCGACCCTCGCGTGTACCTGGGCACGGCCGGCGTGTTTGCCGTGCCGCCCGGTCAGGTGATGCTGGTGGCGGCGCACCAGGACGACCTGGCTGCCGCACGCGGCTGCGGCCTGCGCACCGCCTACATCGAGCGGCCACTGGAAAACGGCAAAGACCGGCCCAAGGACGTGTCGCCCGATCCGGCCAACACCTTCCACGCGCGAGACATCATCGCGCTGGCCGAGCAGCTGGGCTGCTGATGGCCGGGCGGCCCGCTGGAGGGCCGCCGCCCCCGGCTCACCCGCGGATGAACGCGAGCAGGTCGGCGTTGATGGTGTCGGCGTTCGTGGTGTGCATGCCGTGCGAAAGGCCGGCGTAGATCTTGAGCGTGGCGTTGGCCAGCAGCTTGTCCTGCAGCAGCGCGGCGTTCTTGTACGGAACGATCTGGTCGTCGTCGCCTTGCATGACCAGCGTAGGCACCGTGATCGCCTTCAGGTCTTCGGTCTGGTCGGTTTCCGAGAAGGCCTTGATGCCTTCGTAGTGGGCCTTGGCGCTGCCCATCATGCCCTGGCGCCACCAGTTCTGGATGACGCCTTGCGAGACTTGCGCGCCCGGGCGGTTGTAGCCGTAGAAGGGGCCCGAGGGCACGTCCAGGAAGAACTGCGCGCGGTTGGCGGCCAGGGCCGCGCGAAGACCGTCGAATGCCTCGATCGGCGTGCCGCCGGGGTTGTCCGAGGTCTTGAGCATCAGCGGCGGCACGGCGCTGAGCAGCGCCGCCTTGGCCACGCGCCCTTGTGGCTGGCCATGGCGGGCCACGTAGCGCGCCACCTGGCCGCCGCCGGTCGAATGGCCGACGTGGACGGCGTTCTTCAGGTCCAGGTGCTCCATCACGGCCGACGTGTCGGCGGCGTAGTGGTCCATGTCGTGTCCGCCGTCGACCTGGCTCGAACGACCGTGGCCGCGCCGGTCGTGGGCGATGACGCGAAAACCCTGGGCCAGGAAGAACAGCATCTGCGTGTCCCAGTCATCGGCGCTCAGGGGCCAGCCGTGATGGAAGACGATGGGTTGCGCCTCCTTGGGGCCCCAGTCCTTGTAGAAGATCTGGACGCCGTCCGGGGTGGTGACAAATGACATGGTTCAAAGCTCCTGGGTTGAGCGAGGGCTGGGCCGCATCGCAGCCTGTGCCTCGGGGGTGGGTCGAATTCCGTCAGATGGCACAGGCAAGTTCGATACCAGCCTGCGCGGCTTCGGTGGCGGGCCTAGCGCAATCCGCCGCCTGCCGCGCCTTCCGCGCGCTGGATGAGTTCGATCTTGTAGCCATCCGGGTCCGTCACGAAGGCGATGACCGTGGTGCCGCCCTTGACCGGGCCGGCCTCGCGCGTCACGTTGCCACCGGCCGCCTTGATCTTGTCGCAGGCGGCATAGGCATCGGGTACGCCCAGCGCGATGTGGCCGTAGGCGGTGCCGATCTCGTAGGTCTCGACGCCCCAGTTGTAGGTCAGCTCGATCTCGGCCTGCGCCGGATTGCCCTCGTAGCCGACGAAGGCCAGGCTGTACTTGTACTCGGGGTTCTCGGAGGTGCGCAGCAACTGCATGCCCAGCACCTGGGTGTAGAAATCGATGGAGCGCTGCAGGTTGCCGACGCGCAGCATGGTGTGAAGGAGGCGCATATCGTGGGTCGTCTGGTAGTTGCTGTATTTGACCTTTGATTGTCGTTTCAATTGCGACCGGACAGTGTCAGCAGATGCGCCTCGTGCTTTTGCAGGAAGGTGTGAAGATGCTGGCGATATTCAGGCACGACGGCCTCCCGAACGCTGGGGCGCTCGCGCAGCGCCCGGCGCCAGGCGTTCACCTTGGGCGTGTGGTCGAAGACGTGCGAGTCGTACAGGTCGTCGAAGAGCTCGAAGTAGCGAAAGACCGGTGCAAACACCGCATCGACCAGGCTGAAGCGCTCGCCGGCGAAGAAGGGGCCGTCGCCCATTTCCGCTTCCACGCGCTCGAACTTCGCAACCAGCGCCTGGCGTTTCTGCTCGAAGACCTGGGCATCGCGCGTGGTCTCGTAGCCCCACAGGTCCACGAGGATCGAGGAGCCGAATTCCATCCATGCCCGGTGCTCCGCGCGCAGCAGCGGGTCTTCGGGGTGCAGGCGCGGACCGGCCTGCGTTTCCTCGAAGTACTCGCAGATCACGTTGCTCTCGAACAGCACGCTCTCGCCGCCGCCGTTGCCGCGCGGCACACGCAGCAGCGGCACCTTGCCCAGCGGGGAGATCTTCAGGAACCAGGCGGGCTTGTCCGCCAGGTCGATCGTGACGCGTTCAAAAGGGACGTCCTTTTCGCGCAGCGCGATCGCGGCGCGCTGGACGTAGGGACACAGCAGGTGGCTGACGAGCGTAAGCGTCTGGGGCATCGCGAACTTCCTTCTTTCCGATGGTGGCAACAGGGAAGTGCGCGATTGTTCCGAGGGTCAATGCCCTTTTCTTGAAAAGCCCATTGCCGCTTGCCTACATCGGCGCCGGCACATTTTCCTGCTCGCTCCAGCGCGCCAGGCGTCCGTTGTGCATCACGCCGATGTAGTCGGCCATGGCGTGGGCCTCGGCTTCGTTGTGCGTGACCAGCATGGCGGTCTGGCCGGCGGCCTTGAGGATGTCGCGCACCTCGGCCGTCAGGCGCTCGCGCGTGTTGCCGTCGAGGTTGGAGAAGGGCTCGTCGAGCAGGAGCAGGGCGGGCTCGGGCGCCAGCGCACGTGCCAGTGCCACGCGCTGCTGCTGGCCGCCGGACAACTCGTGCGGATAACGTGCACCGGCTTCCTGAAGACCCACCAGCGCAAGCATCCGGGCCACCTTGGCGTCGCGCTCTTCGCGCGGCAGCCGGCGCAGGCCGAAGCCTACGTTCTGCGCGGCGTTCAGGTGCGGAAAGAGCGCGTACTCCTGGAACATCATGCCCACGCGCCGTTGCTCTGGCGGCACCTGTGCGGTGGCCGACGAAAGCAGCCTGTCACCCAGCAGGATCGAGCCCGCCCGCAGCGGCTCGAAGCCGGCAACGGCGCGCAGCACCGTGGTCTTGCCGCAGCCCGAGGGGCCCAGCAGGCAGCCGATGCGGCCCGCGGGCAGCAGCAGCGAGAAGTTGTCGACGGCGGTATGGGGTTCGCGCCCGCCGCGATAGGTGATGCGGACGCTTTCCAGGCTCAATGAAGCACTCATGCTCTCGAAATTTCTTCAGGTCAACGCCTCGGTCGTTCCGAGGCGGTTGCGCGCCAGCAGGATCACGGGCAGCAGGCCGGCCAGCACGATGGCCAGCGCGGCAATCGCGCCTTCCTCGTAGGTGCCGCGCGAAGCCTCGGCATACAGCGAGGTGGCCAGGGTGTCGAAATTGGCGGGGCGCAGCAGCAGCGTGGCGGGCAGCTCTTTCATGGCGTCCACGAAGACCAGCAGCGCGCCGGCCGCGATGGCCGGCTGCAGCAGCGGCAGGTGCACGCGGCGCAAGGTGGTGCCGCTGCCTTCGCCCAGCAGGCGGGATGCCTGCTCCAGCGCCGGCGAGATGCGCGACAGGCCCGCCTCGATGCCGCCCAGCGGCATCGCCAGGAAGCGGATTGCGCAGGCGGCCACCAGCACCACGCCGGCCCCCATCAGCGGAAGTCCGGCATGGCCGAACAGCTTCGCAAGCGCGCCGTCCAGCGTCAGCGCCGGTGTGAGCAGACCGATGGCCAGCACGGTGCCGGGCAGCGCGTAGCCAAGGCTGGCTGTGCGCGCCTGCCAGCGGGCCGGGTTGGGGGTGGAACCCAGGCTGCGCACGGCCCACGCCACGACCAGGCCTGCGGCCACGGCCACCACCGTGACGCCCGTGGCCAGCAGCAGCGTGTTGCCAAGGCTCGCCCAAAGGCCGCCGGAAATGCCGCTGCCCTGGCCCAGTCGCTTGATGGTTTCGTTCAGCAGGTAGGCCGCCGGCGCCACGAAGCCGATCAGCACCGGCAGGGCGGTCAAGATGCATGCCAGCGCCGCTGCCGTGCCGTGCAGCCGCCGTGGCTGGATGGGCCGCATGCGCTGCGCCGAGCCATAGCGGCGGTGGCGTCGTCCGCTGCGCTCCAGCATCACCAGCGCCAGCACGATGAGCAGCATGGCGCAGGCGATCTGCGCCGCGCCGGCCAGGTCGGAGCGGGTGATCCAGGTGGTGTAGACCGCCACCGTCAGCGTCTGGATGCCCAGGAACTCGGATGCGCCGATGTCGTTGAGCGTCTCCAGCAGTGCCAGGCTCACGCCCACCGCCAGGGCCGGCCGAGCCAGCGGCAGCGCCACGCGGAAGAACGCGCCGATGCGGCTTTCGCCCAGGCTGCGCGCCGCCTCCATGAGATGCGCCGGCTGCGTCATGAACATGGCCCGCGCCGTGAGGTAGACGTACGGGTACAGCACGAAGCCGAGCAGGAAGATCGCCCCCGGCAGCGAGCGCAGGTCGGGCAGGCGGAAGTCGCGCGGGCTGTCGTAGCCCAGCGCCCAGCGGATGGCGCCTTGCACCGGGCCGATGGGATGCAGCAGGTCGAGGTAGGCGAAAGCCACGATGTAGGTGGGCATGGCCAGCGGCAGCAGCAGCGCCCAGTTGAGCACGCTGCGCCCGGGGTAGTCGCAGGTGCTCACGATCCAGGCGCAGCCGGTGCCAACCACCAGCACCAGCAGGCCCACGCCGGCCAGCAGCAGGGCCGTGTTCAGCGCCGCCGTGGGCAGCACGAACTGCACCAGGTGCACCCAGTGCGAGAAGTCGGCGCCCAGCGCCAGCCAGAAAAGGCTGGCCACCGGTGCCAGCACGCCCAGCGCAACCAGCAACGCGCCGGTGCCCCACAGCGGGCCCACGGCGCGCACGCCAACGCGCCGCGTCGCCAAGGGCCACCGGAATGCGGCGCTCGCCTGGGCCTGGCTGGCGCTCGACTGTGCGGTCACGCTCACTGGTCGAAGCCGACCTTGTCGATCAACGTGCTGGCCTGCTTGCGGTACTTGGCGATTTCGGCAATGGGCAGGGGATCGGCCTTGAGCTCGCCGATGGTCTCGCCAATGATCGGCTCGAGCACGACGCCCTTGCGCACCGGGTATTCGTAGTTGGTCTCGGCGTAGAAGGCCTGGGCCGAGTCGGACACCAGGAACTCCATCAGCTTGACCGCGTTGGCACGGTTGGGCGCATTCCTGGCCAGTGCTGCGCCGCTGATGTTGACGTGCGTGCCGCCGTTCTTGCCGGCGAAGGTCGGGCGGATCACCTTGATGGCATCGCCCCATTTGCGCGCGTCGGTGCCCGGCTTGGCGCTCTTCATCTGGCCCACGTAGTAGGAGTTGGCAATGCCGATGTCGCAGATGCCGCCCAGGATATCGCGCGCCACGTCGCGGTCGCCGCCCGTGGCCTTGCGCCCCAGGTTGGCCTTGACCCCGCGCAGCCATTGCTCGGTCTTGGCCTCGCCGTCGTGCGCGATCATGGCCGCCACCAGTGCGGTGTTGTAGGGGTGCTGGCCCGAGCGGATGCAGACCTTGCCCTTGTACTTAGGGTCGGCCAGGTCTTCGTAGCGGATGCTGTTGATGGGCAGGCTCTTGTCCGCATAGAGCACGCGGGCGCGCATCGACAGCGCATACCACTGGCCGTCTGCGGCGCGCAGGTTGGCCGGCACGGCGGCATCGAGCGTGCCCGACTTGGCCGGTTGGGTCACGCCGCCTTCGACCAGGTCGACCAGGTTGCCGATGTCCACCGTCATCAGCACGTCGGCGGGCGAGCGCGCGCCCTCGGCCTTGACGCGCTCCAGCAGGCCGTCCTTGACGAACACGGTGTTGACCTTGACGCCGCTTTGCGCGGTGAAGGCAGTAAGCAGGGGCTGGACCAGGCCGGCTTCACGCGTGGTGTAGAGCGTGACTTCGCCGGTGGCGTGGGCGGGCAGGGAGGTGGAGAGCGCAGCGGCAGCCAGGCCGCCAAGCGCGCCAAGGCGCTGGAGCAAACGAGCAGTCATTGGACGGATTTCCGGAAAAAAGGATTCGGAGAGACCGGCTTCTTGAATGTTGTCGTTTGGTGCCGATACGAATAATTATCACTGAGATATGAGGCCGCATGCGAGCCGCCCCAGGCGCAGCACGCCTTTTTCGATGCGCTCGCTCCAGGCGTGGGCGGCGCTCAGGCGCAGGCAGTGCCGAAAGCGGCGGCTGGCGGAGAACACGTCGCCCGGCGCCAGGCAGATGCCGTGTTCCAGTGCAAGGTCGAACAGGGCGCGTGAATCGAAGTGCCTGGGCAGTTCCAGCCAGAGCACGAATCCGCCGGTGGGCCGGCTTACCCTGGTTCCGGGCGGAAAGCTCGCCTCGATGGCGCGCCGCATGCGGGCAAGGTTGTCTTCGAGCACGCGGCTCATGCGGCGTAAGTGCGCGTCGTAGGCGCCGTTGGCCAGGAAGTCCGCCAGCGCCACCTGCGGCAGCACCGGCCCGCAAAGGCTGAAGGCAAGCTTGCGTTCCAGCACCTGCTGCGCATGGGCGCCCGGCACCATCCAGCCGATGCGGTAGCCCGGCGCCAGGGTCTTGGAGAACGAGCTGCAGTAGATCGTGTTGGCGCCGCCATCCAGCGCCATGAAGGGCTTGGGCCGCTCGCGGCCGAAGTGGATGTCGCCATACACGTCGTCCTCGATCAAGGGTACGCCGTGGCTGGCCAGCAGCGCGAGCAGCTCGCGCTTGTCCGCCTCGGCCATGACCGCCCCCAGCGGATTGCCGAAGCTGGACGACAGCAGGCAGGCCGCCGGCCGCTGCGCTTGCAGCAGGCGCGCCAGCGCGGCCACGTCCACGCCGTGCACTGGATGCGTGGGCAGCTCCAGCGCCTTCAGACCCAGCACTTCCAGCGTGTGAAGCATGCCGAAGTAGGTGGGCGATTCGACCGCGATGGTGTCGCCGTGCCTGGCCACGGCAAGCAGCGCGAGCGTGAGCGCCTCGGTGCAGCCGGCGGTGACGATCACGTCGTCGGGCGAGAGGGCGCGTCCGAAGCGCATGGCGCGCTTGGCGATCTCGCGGCACAGGGCGGGCTCGCCGCGCGGCGGGCCGTAGGTGTTGTGGCGCGTGCCGTGCAGGCGCGCCGCGCGTGCCAGCGCCAGGTCGAGCCGCCTTGACTTCAGCAGTGCGGTATCGGGCACGGCGCAGCCCAGCGGAACCAGCGCCGGGTTGGATGCATGTTCGAGCAGCGCCGCCACCGCCGAGCTGATCGAGACGGTCGACGCCTTGGCCTTGGCGCGCGACGCCGAGGGCAGGGCCAGCGCGCCGCCCCGCATGGCCGCGACGTAGAAGCCCGACTGCGGCCGGGCCACGAGCACGCCCCGGTCTTCCAGCAGGCGGTACGCCTGCAGCACCGTCGAGACGCTCACGCGGTGCTGCTCGCTGGCCGCGCGCACCGAGGGCAGGCGCGTGCCCGGCGCCAGCGCGCCCTTGTCGACCATGCCGGTGATCAGGTCGGCCAGCCGTTCGTAGCGGGATCGGGTTCGCGCATCCATGGGGGTGCCTGGAAAAAAAAGAGGGTCGATTGTCCGTTCAACGCGCGCCGTTCGCCAGGAAATTGTGCTGGTTCAATTGGCGCAAAACTGTGGCTGTTCTGGTTCGATATTGCGACCTAGCATGAGCCCGTTCACAACTCATCGGGGTCCACGCACATGCAGTCCGTTCAAGAAAAATCAGTCGACCAGGCCGGAACATGGCGCGGCCGATTTCCCTACAACGAGATCATTTCGCTGCTCGATGTGAACCGTCCCTTCAACCTGGCCGAAAGCACTTCGCAGGACCTCACGGTTGGAGAACTGCTGGACCTGGTGGGGCTGGACACCGTGCGCGACCTGAAGCTCGGCTACGGAAAATCGGCCGGCACGCCCGAGCTTCGCGAGGCGATCGCGGACGCGTGCAAGGTGCCGGTCGAGCAGGTCATCACCACGCAAGGAACCGCGCTCGGGCTTTTTCTTCTCGCCTTCGAGGCATGCCGGCCAGGTGACGAGGTGGTGCTTGCCACGCCGTGCTTTCCGTCGAGCCGCGACTGCCTGCTGGGTGCCGGGGTCACGGTGCGCGAGGCCCGGCTGTCTTTCGAGAACGGCTACAGGCTGGACCTGGGCAGGATCGAGGCGCTGCTGTCGGCCCGCACGCGGCTGGTCAGCATCGCTTCGCCGCAGAACCCCAGCGGCGTGCAGACGTCGCGCACCGAGGTCGAGGCGTTGCTGGCAGTGCTGCAAAGGCACGCGCCGCAGGCCCTGCTTTTCATCGACGAGACCTACCGGGATGCCACCTATGGGGACGATGCACCGATGCAGAGCCTGGCGGGGCTCGATCCGCGCATCATCACCGGCGCCTCCGTTTCCAAGGCCCTGGGTGCGCCGGGCCTGCGCACGGGCTGGCTGACCGTGGCGGATCCCGACCTGCGGGCGCGGCTGACGATTGCCAAGATGAACACGGTGATCTGCGGCTCGGTGCTCAATGAAACGCTGGCGGCGGCGCTGCTGCGCCGCAGGGAGCAGGTGCTGGCGCCGCGCCGCCGCCTGCTCGCGAATGCCTTGCAGGCCTTGACGGCATGGTGCGACCGGGAGCGCGGGCGCATCGAATGGGTGCGCCCGGATGCCGGTGCGCTGTGCTGCATGCGCCTGCGCAGCGACGCATTCGACGATGCCGCCGTCACGCGCTTCTGGGACCTGCTGCCCAGCCGCGACCTGCAACTGGCGTGCGGCGAATGGTTCGGCGAGAGCAAGCGCGTATTCCGCCTGGGCTTCGGCTACCTGCCGCCCGAGCGGTTGGCGCCAGCCCTGGCTGCGCTTTCATCGGCGCTCGATGCCCTGGCGACGTAGATGCAGGCCCGAGTGAAGGCCGCGCTTCGCTCGGACATCAGCGCAGCCCCGCCTGCCGGTCCGCCGCGTTCACCAGTTGCACCAGGCTCGGCCCGATGGTTTCGAGCAACTGCGCCTTCTTCCACTGCAAACCGGGCACCGCGCAGTTGAACAGCAGCCGCCGCGGCCCGTAGCGCATGCGCGCCGCCGCGCCCACGGCAAGCACGCCGAATCCCGAGTCGCCCAGGTTGATGGTGAAGCCGCGCTTGGCGTACTGCGCCACGCTCTCGCGCACGCCTTCGCTGCAGCGCGAGAACTCGTCGGGCCGCTCGCGCTTGACCCGCGCCAGGAACTCCTGGCGCTCGCCGGCGGGCAACTGCGCCAGCCATGCGCGCCCCATGGCGGTTTCCACGATGCTGCGCACCGCACCCACGCCAGGGCGCTTGAGCGTGCCGTCCTCGTGGCTGCAGGTCTCGAGGTAGACCACATCCAGGTCCATCGTCACGCCCACCGAGACGGCGCCCTCGAGCCGGTCGGCCAACTGCTGCATGGCCGGGCGCATCAGGCCCAGCAGAGGGGTGTTGATGACGTAGGGGTAGCCCAGCGCGACGGCGGCGGGGCCGATGAAGTAGCGGTCCAGCCGGTCGTCGTGGTCGAGAAAGCCCATGGTCAGCAGGCTCTTGCACAGGCGCGAGACGGTGGGGCGCGACAGCCCCAGCTTGGCCGCGAACTCGCTGTTGGCATGCGCGCGCGGGTCGCTCACGAAGGTCTGCAGGATGAGCAGCCCCTTGGCCAGCGTGCCGGCAAAGTAGGGGTCTTCTTCTCGAACACGGCGCAGGTCCTCGTGGTCCTTCATGTTCCTGTGGACGGGTAGTTGGGACTGGCGGCGATTCTGGGCAGGGCGCGTCATGGAACGAATCGTGATTTCAAATATTGAAACACCGTGCCATGGATTTTGAACCTGCTTCCTACAGTCGCGGCCATCATGATTCGAGACAACGCACGCACCGAGGCCCTCCTGGCCGACATCCGCAGCTTCGTTCGCGAACGCTGGCATCCGCTGGAAGATCAAGTCAGCCGCGAGAACGACATTCCGCCCGATGTGGTGGACGAGCTTCGCCGCAAGGGGTACTTCGGCTGGAGCATTCCAGAGGCCTACGGCGGCCTGGGCCTGACCACCGAGGAGCTGGTGCTGTGCGCCATGGAGCTGTCGCAATCGTCCGTGGCGCTGCGTGCGCGGGTGGGAACCAACACCGGCATCGGCTCCGAGGCGTTGGTGGCCGACGGCACCGAGGAGCAGAAGCAGCGCTGGCTTCCGCGCATGGCCACGGGCGAACTCACCGGCTGCCTGGCGCTGACCGAAGTCGAGGCCGGCTCGGAGGCCAGCAACGTGCAGACCTTCGCGCGCCGCGAGGGCGACCACTACATCCTCGACGGCAGCAAGCGCTTCATCACCAACGCGCCGGTGGCCGACGTGTTCACCGTCATCGCACGCACCGAGGAAGGCAGCAGGGGCAGCAAGGGCGTGTCGGCCTTCCTGGTGGAGCGCGGCCCGGGCCTGACCACGGGCGAGCCCTACCGCATGATGGGCCAGGCGGGCTCCTTCGTGTCGGACGTGCATTTCAAGGATTGCCGCGTGCACGCCAGCCAGCTCATCGGCGGACGCGAGGGCGTGGGCTTCCAGACGGTGATGAAGGTGCTGAACAAGCAGCGGCTGCACCTGGCAGCGCTGTGCACCGGCCCGGCCATCCGCATGCTCGACCTGGCCATTGCCCACACCTCGCAGCGCAACCAGTTCGGCCAGGCGGTATCGGACTTCCAGCTGGTGCAGGCCATGATTGCCGACAGCCGTACCGACATCTTCGCGGCCCGCTCGATGATCCTTGAGGCAGCGCGCGCGCGTGACCGGGGTGAGGACGTGGCCATGCCCGCCTCGATGTGCAAGTACTTCGCCTCCGAGATGTGCGGCCGCGTGGCCGACCGCGCGGTGCAGATGTTCGGCGGCTCGGGCTATGTGGCCAACTTCAGCCCCATCGAGCGCTACTACCGTGACGTGCGGTTGTTCCGCCTGTACGAGGGCACCAGCCAGATCCACCAGCTCAACATCGCCAAGCTGGCGCTGCGGGAAGCGGGCGCGAAATGAGCGGCGCTGACCTTGTTGCGCGCGTGCGCGACTTCGTCGATGGGCACTGCATTCCGCTCGAGTTGAACGCCCATGTGCACGACCCGGCCGCGATGGATGCCGCGCTGGCGAAGTTGCGCCCCGTGGCACGCGAGCTGGGTCTGTATCTGCCGCAGATGCCGGCGCAGGAGGGTGGCCTGGGGCTGTCGTGGGTCGAGCGCGCCGCGGTGTTCGAGGAAGCGGGCCGCAGCTACCTGGGGCCCGCCGCGCTGAACTGTGCAGCGCCCGATCAGCCCAACATGATCAGCCTGTTGCGCCAGGGCACGCCCGCGCAGCAGCAGCGCTTGCTGCGTCCGCTGGCCGAGGGCAGCATCCGCTCGTGCTTCGCCATGACGGAGCCGGCACCCGGCGCGGGGTCCGATCCGTCGATGCTGCGCACCACCGCGCGGCGCGACGGCAACGACTGGGTCATCGACGGCCACAAGTGGTTCATCACCGGGGCGGTGGGCGCGAGCTTTTGCATCGTGCTGGCGCAAAGCGAACAAGGGCCCACGCAGTTCATCGTCGACATGGACAACCCCGGCTTGCAACTGGTGCGAGCCATCAAGGCCATCGACCCCTATGCGGTGGGCGGCCACGGCGAGCTGCGCTTCACGGCCTGCCGCGTGAGCGGCGATGCGGTGCTGGGCGAAGTGGGGCAGGGCTTCGTCTATGCGCAGCAGCGGCTGGAGCCCGCGCGGCTGTCGCACTGCCTGCGCCTCATGGGCCGCGCGCGGCGCGCACTGGAAGTGGCGCAGGCCTATGTTTGCGAGCGATCCTCCTTCGGCGACCGCCTGGCCGACCTGCAGCAGGTGCAGGCCATGGTGGCCGACTGCCACATCGACCTGCATGCCAGCCGCCTCATGAGCCTGGATTGCGCGCGCCGCATGGACGAGGGCATTTCGGTGAAGACCGAATCGGCCATGACCAAGGTGTTCGTCTCCGAGGCGCTGGGCCGCATTGGCGATCGCGCCGCGCAGATGTGCGGCGCGCTGGGCATGTCGGAGGACGACTCGCCCGTTGCGCTCATCGTGCGCGAGCTGCGGCCGTTTCGCGTCTACGACGGCGCGTCCGAGCTGCACCGCGCCACGCTGGGCCGCCGATTTCTCAAGACCTGAATCCGAAAACCAAACAAGCCCTGGAGACTGAAATGAACATGCACTTGCCAAAGACGCTCGCGCGCCTTGCCGCCAGCCTCACCTTGAGCCTGGCCACATCGCTCGCGCTGGCTGCCTTTCCTGACCGACCGGTGAAGCTGGTCGTGCCTTTTCCCGCCGGCGGCAGCACCGACCTGGTGGCGCGCGAGGTCGCGCTGGAAATGGGCAACGCCCTGGGCCAGCCCATCGTGGTGGAGAACAAGGCTGGCGCCGGCAGCCTGATCGGCTCCGAATACGTGGCCAAGGCCGCGCCCGACGGCTACACCTTGCTGATGGCGGGCCTGACCAACATCTTCCTGCCCTACGTCCACAAGGGCCTGAACTGGAACCCGGTGGATGACTTCCTGCCGGTGGGCCTGGTGGCCGACCTGCCCAACGTCATCGCCGTCAATTCCAAGACGCCGTACCAGAAGCTGGGCGACCTGATCGCCGCCGAGAAGGCCAAGCCGGGCCAACTGTCCTTCGGCTCGGCCGGCGTGGCCACGCCTTCGCACCTGGTGTGCGAGATGGTGAACCACCAGGCCGGCATCAAGCTGCAGCATGTGCCATACAAGGGCAACGCGCCGGCGGTGGCCGACGTGATGGCCGGCCACATCCCGGTGATGTGCAACAACCTGGGCGGCACGCTGCCCTACATGAGTGGCGGCCAGATCCGCATCCTGGCGCAGACCGGCCGCACGCGTTCTCCCTCGGTGCCCGATGTGCCGACCTTCGCCGAACTGGGCTTGCAGGGCCTGGATAGCGGCTTGTGGATGGGCATCGTCGCGCCCAAGGGCACGCCCGACGCCGTCATGGTGCCGCTGCGCAATGCGCTGCTCAAGGCCATGGCGCTGCCCTCGGTGAAGAGCAAGCTCGACAAGCTGGGCGCAACGCCGCTGGACCCTTCGGTGGCCGCGTATGAGAAGCGCATCGCCGCCGACCGCAAGGCCTGGGACCCGGTGCTCAAGCGCGTGGACCTGAAGGGCAACTGATGAGCCTGCAAACGCAAGAGGCCGCGCCGCTGCGGGGCGTGCGCATCCTCGACATGGCCACCGTGCTGGCCGCGCCGTTCTCGGCCACGCTGTGCGGTGACATGGGCGCCGAGGTGGTGAAGCTTGAATTGCCCGCGGGCGGCGACCCGCTGAGGGGTCTCACACCGGTGCATGAAGGCCACCCGCTGTTCTGGAAGACCGCCAACCGCGGCAAGAAGGGCATCTCGCTGGACGTGCGCAAGTCCGAGGGCAAGGCGCTGTTCCTGCAACTGCTGGCCGGCTTCGATGTGCTGGTGGAGAACTTCCGCACCGGCACGCTCGACGGCTGGGGCCTGGACATCGCCACGTTGCACGAAGCGAACCCGCGCCTGATCGTGCTGCGCCTCACCGGCTTTGGCCAGACCGGGCCGTATGCACGCCGGCCTGGCTTTGCCCGCATCTTCGAGGCGATGAGCGGCTTCACGCATCTCACGGGCGAGCCGGGCGGGCCGCCGCAGCACATGAACTATCCGCTGGGCGATGTGGTGGCTGGCCTGTTCGGCGCCTTCGCGATCAGCACCGCGCTGGCCGAGCGCAATGCGCTGCCACGCGAGGAGCAGCGGGGTGCCGAGATCGACCTGTCGGCCACCGAGGCGATGGCGCGCCTGCTCGACCCGCTGGCGGCTGAGTACCGCATCGGCGGCGTGGTGCGCGAACGCACCGGCTCGCGCGCTACCTACACCGCGCCGTCCAATGTGTTTCGTGCCGGCGACGGCGTGTGGTTCACGCTGGTGGGAACGGGCGGGCCGATCTTTGCGCGCATCTGCCGAGCCATCGGCCGCGAAGACCTGCCGGCGGACGAGCGCTTTGCCGACAACGCGGCGCGCATCCGCAACCTGGAGGCGCTGGACACCATCATTGCCCAGTGGTGCGCCAGCCGGCCCTTCGATGAGCTCAGTGCCCTGCTGGACCGCGAAGACGTGCCCTACAGCAAGGTCTACTCCATTGCCGACCTGCAGGCCGACCCGCACATGCAGGCGCGCGGCGCCTTCATCGATGTGCCCGATGAGCAGTTCGGTTCGGTGCCCGCACCGGCGCCGGTGCCGCGATTCGTAGGGCGAGAGTGCGTGCTGCCTGCTGCTACCGGTCCGCGCACGGGGCAGCACAACCGCGAGGTGTATGGCGAGCTGGGCCTTTCCGATTCGCGGCTCGATGCGCTGCGTGAAGTCGGGGTGATTTGAGGCGTCCGGCCCTGTCGAGCTGGCATATTTTGTATCTACAATTTGCTTGATATCGAGCCAAATCGTAAATACAATTTAACCAATGTTGATCGAGTTCGATCCAGCAAAGAACGAGAAGAACATGACCGAGCGCCATCTCTCGTTTGAGCGTGCGGCCGACTTCGATTTCAACACCGCAGTCGTGAAGGTAGATGACCGTAGGGTCTACCCCGAAGTGCGGTATGTGGCAGCGGGCCTCCTAGACGCGCGCGTTCACGTGCTGTGCTTCACCCTGATCGACGGCGGTATTCGTGTGATCAGCTTTCGCAAGGCCAACATGCGGGAGATCAAGGACTATGAGCAAGCGAAAACCACTGATTGATGCGGGCGGCGAAGTCCGCGAACTCACCTCAGCGGACCTCGCCGAGTTCAAGCCGGCGCATGAGGTGCTGCCCCTTGAGGTGCACGAGATGCTGGGTATCCGACGCCGTGGGCCCCAAAAGGCCCCGACGAAAGTGGCCACCACGATCCGCTTGTCGCCCGAGGTGGTGGAGTTCTTCCGCGGCCTTGGATCGGGCTGGCAGTCGCGCGTAGACGGGGTTCTGCGCGACTACGTGGCCAAGCACACGCCGCGATAGCGGCCCGCCTCAGTCCGGTCGCTTCAACTCGAACACCAGGCAGGTGGTCGTGGCATGCGCATACAGCGTGCCATCCGGCCCATACAGCCGCGCTTCGGCAGTCGCCAGCTGGCGACCCACGTGCACCACCTTGCCCTCGGCGCGCACGCGTGGCGCCTTGGGGCCGATGGCCTTGACCAGGTTCACGCCCAACTCGGCGGTGGTGTAGCCGCGACCGGGCGGCATGGTGGTGTGCACCGCGCAGCCCAAGGCTGAATCAAGCAAGGTGGCGTACCAGCCGCCGTGGATGCCGCCCATCGGGTTGCGGTGTTCCGGCTGCGGCGTGCCCTGGAAGACGGCCCGGCCGGGGCTCACCTCGATGATCTGGAAACTGAGCGTCCGGGCGATCTCCGCATAGGGGATGTCGCCGCGCAGCATGGCTTCCATCATCTGCAGGCCGTTCATCCCGGCGATCTGCTCGGGGCGTGCCACACCTGGGCCGGCGCCGGCGTCCAGGCGCGCAATCACTTCGCGCTCCTGCGCCAGCCATGCCTCGAGTTGATTGATTTCACTCACGATGAAGCCTCCATGTTGCATATACAATAGTTGCAGGTACAATCGTAGCACATGAACGCCACCGTCCTCCAACCCCAGGGCTGCACCAACCTCCGGGTGCGCCAGCTCATGCGCCGCATCGGGCAGCACTACGACGCCGAGATGGCGCGGTGCGGCCTGAAGACCACGCAGTATTCGCTGCTTTCCTACATCGTGAAGCTGGGCCCCATCCGCCCCTCCGAGCTGGCGCAAGCCATGCAGATGACGCCTTCCACCTTGAGTCGCAACCTGCAGCCGCTGGTGGCCGCGGGCTGGGTGGTGCTGGGCGCCGGCACCGACGCGCGCAGCCGCCTGGTGCAGGCCACCGACGCGGGCCACGACAAGCGGCGCGAGGCGCAGCGCCACTGGAAGGTGGCGCAGCAGACGCTCAACGCGCAGCTGGGCCCCGAGCGCGTGGTGGCACTGCATTCCCTCATCGACGAAAGCCTTGCGGTCCTGCAAGGCGCTGACGACAACGACACCGAAGGAGAAGGCGATGCCTCCTGAATCCAACGCGGCCACTGCCACGGCCGACGGCGCAGCTGTTCGCAAGCCCGCGCAACTGGCGCTGTGGCTGGTCCTGCTGGCCGCGGCCGGCGCGTTCGCGCTGACCATGGGCGTGCGCCAGACCATGGGCCTGTTCCTGTCTTCGCTCAACACATCCACCGGGCTGGGCATCGGCAGCATCAGCCTTGCATTCGCCTTCGGCCAACTGTGGTGGGGGCTCACGCAGCCTTTTGCCGGCGCCGTGGCCGACCGCATCGGCACCGGCCGGGTGATCTTCGCGGGCGCGCTGCTGGTGGCGCTGGGCACCATCATCACGCCGCTGATGACCAGCACGGCAGGCCTGATCTTCGCCATTGGCGTGCTGGCGGCGGGTGGCGCGGGCATGGCCGGGCCCTCGGTGCTGATGGCCGCCGTCACGCGCATGGTGCCGCCGCAGCGCCGCGGGCTGGCCACTGGCGTGGTGAATGCCGGCGGCTCCTTCGGCCAGTTCGCCATGGCGCCCATCGCCATCGGGCTGATCGCCGCCACCGGATGGGCCAACGCCATGCAATGGCTGGGCGTGCTGGTGCTGCTGGCGTTGCCGGCGGCCTTCGTCCTCAAGGGCAACTCGGCGCATCTCGCAGCCGCCTCCGCCGCTGCCGGGGTGCGCCCGCTGTCGGCGCGAGAGGCCATCGCGCAGGCGCTGGCCAATCCCAGCTACCGGCTGCTGAGCATGGGCTTTTTCGTGTGCGGATTCCACGTGGCTTTTCTCGCCACCCACCTGCCGGGCGTGGTGGCAGCCTGCGGCCTGAGCCCGCAGATCGGCGCTTGGTCGCTCGCGATGATCGGGCTGTTCAACATCGTCGGCAGCCTGGCCATGGGCTGGGCCGTGGGTCGCTGGCGCATGAAGTCGCTGCTGGCGCTGGTGTATGCCACGCGCGGCATCGCGGTGCTGGTCTTCCTGCTGGCGCCCAAGACGCCGGTGGTGATGCTGGTGTTCGCAGCGGTGATGGGCATGACCTTCCTGTCGACGGTGCCGCCCACGGCAGGGCTGGTGGCCAAGTTCTTCGGGCCTGCCAACATGGCCATGCTGTTCGGCATCGTGATGCTGGCGCACCAGATGGGCGGCTTCCTCGGTGCCTGGCTGGGCGGGCGCGTGTTCGAGGCCACCGGCAGCTACGACTGGGTCTGGTACATCGACATCGTGCTGGCAGCAGGGGCCTCGCTGGTCAACCTGCCGATTCGCGAGCAGGCGCCCAGGCCCAGCGCGGCCACGGCCTGAGGGCGAAGCCATGAATTCATCCTCGAGCGCGATGGACCCGCGCACCCGACTGCTGCTGGAGGCGCCCATCGCGCCCACGCTGCTGCGCCTGGCCTTTCCCAACGTGCTGGTGATGCTGGCGCAGGCGGGCGTGGGCCTGGTCGAGACCTATTTCGTCGGCAAGCTCGGCGGCGATGCGCTGGCTTCGATGGCGCTGGTGTTTCCGGTGGTCATGCTGATGCAGATGACCTCGGCCGGCGCCATGGGCGGGGGCATTGCGTCGTCCATCGCCCGGGCGCTGGGGGCGCGCCGCGATGCGAATGCACTGGTGGCGCATGCGCTGGTCATCGCGCTGGGCTTCGGCCTGTTCTTCAGTGCGGCATTGCTGCTGGGCGGGCGGTGGCTCTATGCGGCCATGGGCGGCAGCGGTGCATCGCTGCAGGGTGCGCTGGTCTACTCCAACTGGGTGTTCGCCGGCGCGGTGCTGGTGTGGCTGTTCAACTCGCTGGCGGCGGTGATTCGCGGCACCGGCAACATGGCGGTGCCGGCCAACGTGACGGTGGCGGGCGTGGTCATCATCATTCCGCTGTCGCCGCTGCTCATCTTCGGCTGGGGACCGGTGCCGGCCATGGGCATTGCCGGCGGCGCGATGGCCCTGCTGCTGTACTACCTGGGCGGAAGCCTCGCGCTGTGGTGGTACCTGCGCTCGCCGCGCAGCCTGCTCAAGCCGCGCCTTTCGGGCGTGCGGCTGCAGTGGCCGCTGTTTCGCGACATCCTGCGCATCGGCTTGCTGGGTGCGGTGTCGACCCTGGCGACCAATCTTTCCATCGGCATCGCAACTGCGCTGGCCGGGCATTTCGGGCCGGCGGCCATTGCCGGCTACGGCACGGCGGCGCGGCTCGAATACCTGCTGGTGCCGCTGGTGTTCGGCTTCGGCGCGCCCTTGCTGGCCATGGTGGGCACCTGCATGGGGGCCGGGCGCAAGGAGCGTGCGATGCATGCCGCCTGGGTGGGGGCGCTGATGGCCTTTGTCATGACCGAGGCCATCGGCCTGGCGGCGGCCATCTTTCCGCACCAATGGCTGCTGCTGTTCGGCAGCGACCCGGCCATGCTGGAGGCGGGCACCCAGTATCTGCGCGCGGTGGGGCCGCTGTATGGCTTCTTCGGCGTCGGGCTTGTTCTCTACTTTGCATCCCAGGGGGCAGGGCGCCTGCTGTGGCCGGTGCTGGGCAATCTGGCTCGGCTCGTGGTGGCGGCGGTGGGCGGCTGGCTGGCGCTGCAATGGGGTGGCTCGCTGGTCCACGTCTTCTTTGCGCAGGGTGCCGCGCTGCTGGTCTACGGTGTGTTCATTGCTTCGGCGATTGCCGGCGGCGCCTGGTTCGGGCGCGTGGGCTGGCCGCGTTCCACCGCCGCGTTGATGCGGCGTGCCCAGGCCGTCTGACTCTTCAAGATCTCTGCAGGAAAAGGTCGATCATGAAAATCGAAGGTTCCGTCGTTCTCGTCACCGGCGCCAATCGCGGCCTCGGGCTGGCCTATGCGCGCGCCGCACTCGCTGCAGGCGCGCGCAAGGTGTATGCGGCTGCGCGCGATCCGGCTTCGATCACGCTGGAGGGCGTGGTGCCCATCGCGCTGGACGTGACCGATGCCGCCCAGGTAGCGGCGGCGGCGCGCGAATGCACCGATGTCACGTTTCTCATCAACAACGCCGGCATCTCGCGCGGTACCGGCTTGCTGAATGCATCGGGTGGATTCGACGAGGCGCGCGCCGAATTCGAAACCAACTTCTTCGGCCCCTGGGCCATGACGCGCGCCTTTGCGCCGGTGCTCCAGGCCAACGGCGGCGGCGCGGTGGTGAACGTGCTCTCGGCGCTGAGCTGGCTGAGCCTGCCGGGCGCCGCCAGCTACAGCGCCTCCAAGGCCGCGGCCTGGTCGCTGAGCAACGGCTTGCGCAACGAACTGCGCGGGCAGCGCACGCAAGTGACCAGCGTGCACGTGGCCTTCATGGACACCGACATGGCGCGCAAGATTCCGGGCGACAAGATCTCGCCCGAGGATGTCGCACGCCAGACCTTCGAGGCGGTGGAGTCCGGCGCGAGCGAAGTGCTGGCCGACGCAACCACGCGCGGCGTGAAGCAGGGCCTGGTGGCGAACCCGCCGGTCTACGCAGCCGCGCGCTGAGTTCGCGAAGAAGAAGCGGGCGCGGGCAACAGCCGTCGCAGCGCTTCGAAAAACAGGTCGGACTGCTCGCGCTCGCCCTGTATCTGCGCGGCCACTTGCGCCGCGAGCTTCTCGTTCACCGGCGCCAGCGGGCGGCCGGTCGACTGCGCGATCACCTGGTGCAGGCAGGCGCGCTCCAGGTAGTAGAGGTCGTCGTATGCATGGGCGATGGTGCCGCCCGCCACGACCACACCGTGGTTGCCCAGGAAGGCCACGTCCTTGCCGGCCATGGCATGCGCAATGCGCTCGCCTTCTTCCGTGCCCAGCGCCAGGCCGTTGTAGTCGGCGTCGATGGCGATGCGGTGCATGTAGCGCATGGCGTTCTGGCTGAGCGTTGGGTCGAGCGCGCGGTCGGTCGTGAGCGTGAGCGCCGTTGCATAGGGCATGTGGCAATGCAGCACCACCGCGTGGCCCGTAATGCGATGCACCGCGCCGTGGATGAACAAGGCCGTGGGCTCCACGCGATGACGGCCGGCCAGCACGTTGCCGTCGGCATCGATGAGCACGATGTCGTCGGCCGCGACTTCGCTCCAGTGCAGGCCGCGCGGGTTGATCAGGAACTGCTCCTGCTCGCCCGGCAGCGCCACGCTGAAATGGTTGCAGACCCCTTCGGAAAGCCCGTGATGCGCCGCCGCGCGCAAGGCCAGCGCAAGGTCTTCGCGCAGGCGGCGGATGGCGGGGCTGGCATAGATCGCGTCGTGGCTGGTGCTCATGTGGCTGGCCTCTTGTGGGGTGGTGGTGTCCGTGATGCGCGCATCAGGCGCGAACGAGCCGGCGCCAGGCGGCGACGAACTTCTGCGCATCATCGCCCACCGCGGCTGCGCTCTTGCCCGGCTTGTACAGCGACGAGCCGATGCCGAAGCCCGTGGCGCCAGCCGCGCGCCATGCATCCATGTTGTCGGGGCTGATGCCGCCCACCGGCATGAGCGGCGTGCCCGTCGGCAGCACTGCGAGCAGTGCCTTCACCACGGCCGGCGAGGCCAGCTCCGCTGGGAAGAGCTTGAGGCCCGTGGCGCCCGCATCCAGCGCCGCAAAGGCCTCGGTGGGCGTCATCACGCCGGGCAGGCTGATCATGCCCAGCTTCACGCTCTCGGCAATCACCGCGGGCTTGCAGTCGGGCGAGACGATGAGCTGCCCGCCGGCCGCATGCACCTCGCGCACCTGCTGAACGTCGAGCACCGTGCCGGCACCCACCAGCGCCTGCGGATAGCGCTGGCGCATGAGCGCGATGCTCGCCAGCGGATCGGGCGAGTTCAGCGGCACCTCGAGCAGGGCGAAGCCCGCCGAGGTGATGGCGTCGCCCACCGCGGGCGCCTCGGCCGGCGTGAGGCCGCGCAGGATGGCCACCAGCGGCAGGCTGGCAACGGCGGCGTCGAATTTCTCTTGGGGAGTGGTCATGGTCTGGTGATCGATCTCAGGAATTGGACAGGGCATGCAGCCCGGCCCAGGTGGCTTCGGAACCCAGCGTGCGCGTGGCGGTGCCCAGCGACTTGAGCGCCAGCGCATAGCGCTGGGTGAGGGCGGGCGAGCCGATGAGCACCACCTCGCCATTGGCGCGAACCGATTGCGTGCGCAACTCCTCGCCGATGAGCAGGCCCGACAGGTAGCTGGCCAGCTCGCCGGCCGACATGCGCTCGAACAGCGACAGCGTGCGCGCGCCGAAGGCGTTGTGCAGCAGGCCTTCGCCGTTGTCCGCCTGCGCAACGCCGGAGAGAAACGCCGCCTCGTCGAAGGCAGCAGAAGCATCGAGCGTTCGCGCCAGGATCGAGTGCTGGCTGAGCAGCGCGTAGAACTCGCCTGTCATGAAGGTGCGAAAGCCCGTCACGCGGCCGTCCTTGACGCGCGCCCACTTGTTGTGGGTGCCGGGCAGCACGAACAGGCCATTGCGCAAGCCGGTGAGCGCCACGGCGCCGAAGATCTGCACCTCTTCGCCGCGCATCACGTCGGGCACGCCCGCATGCTCGTCGGACAGGCCCGGCACGATGGCGATGCGCCCCGGCTCGATCTCGCGCACCTTCGCGCGCACCTCGGGCAGGCCCGCGGCGCAGGGGCAGTAGGGCGCTTCCACCCAGCCCTGCTTGCTGCCCGCCATGCCCGAGATCAGGCAGCGGGTGCCGGGCTCCTTCATCCATGCGCCGAACAGGCTGTCGAACACATCGGGAAAGCCGCCGGGCTCCACGGTGAGGATGCCGCGCGCGTGGCTCTGCTCCTCGAGCACGCGGCCCTTGGCGTCGATCAGCGCGCCGCGCAGGGAGCTGGTGCCCCAGTCGACTGCAACCAGGTGGCGGTCCATCTCAGCCGCGCGGCTTGTAGGCGGTGACGTCGATTTCCACCTTCGCGTCGATCATGAGGCGCGATTCGACGGTCGAGCGCGCCGGCCGATGGCTGCCCAGCAGCTCCATGTACACGCGGTTGAAGCTGCCGAAGTCGCGCGCGTCGTTGAGCCACACGCTCACCTTGGCGATGTCGTCGAGCTTGCAGTCGGCCAGGGCCAGGGCCTCTTCGATGCGCTTGAACACCTGGCGCGTCTGCGCCTCGATGCCGCCCACGATCACCTGGCCCTGGTCGTCGGTGGGCACCTGGCCCGAAACGAACACGAAATCGCCGGCGCGGGTGGCCGGCGACAGGGGGCGCGCCTGGCGGTCGGACGCGATGGGGGAGGTGCCGAGCATTTCAACTTTGGACATGGATTTGCCTCTTTGTTGGTAAAGAAATTACAGAAAACATGCGGGTAAACCCGATTTATATGCGCGAATCGCGGGGAATACGATTCGTTCTTGTAATGTTATTACTCACGGAGCCACGATGCAAACATCAGCCAACACTGTAGCCACATATGGTTCGCGCCTGCCGCACGCGTTTCTCGCGACGCGGCGCGACATGGTCCGCGCGGCCTTTGCCGCCGCCCTGCTGGGCGTCGGAATTGGCGTGGCATCGGTCTGCGCGCATGCCGCGCCGGCGCGCGGCGGTGCCGCCAACCTGGCGATGATCGGCGAGCCCCAGGGCCTGGACCCGATGACCAGCACCGCCGATCTGGTCGGAACCATCATGCAGCACGTGTATGAGCCGCTCTACACCTTCGACGCCAACTGGAAGGTGGCGCCGATGCTGGCCGAAGGCATGCCCACCGTGAGCAAGGACGGCCTGACCTACGCCATTGCCATCCGCAAGGGCGTGAAGCTGCACAGCGGCCGCGACCTCAACGCCGACGACGTGGTGGCTTCGCTGCAGCGCTGGATGGAAGTCTCGCCGCGCGGCAAGGCCGTGGGCAAGGAAGTGGCATCGCTGGTCGCCAAGGGCCCCAACGCCATCGAACTCAAGCTCAAGCAGCCCTATGCGCCGCTGCTGGCCCAGTTGGCGCTGCCCAGCGGCATGGCCGCCATCATGGCCAAGGAAACCATCGCACCGCAGGTCACGCAGTTCATCGGCACCGGCCCCTACAAGTTCAAGGAACGCCGCCCCGACCAGTTCACCGTGCTGACCCGCTTCGACCAGTACAGCGCGCGCACCGAGCCGGCCAGCGGTTATGCCGGCAAGCGCGAGGCGCTGCTGGACGAGCTGCGCTTCGTGCCCGTGCCCAGCGCCAACACGCGCGTCGAAGGCGTGCTGTCGGGCCAGTTCCAGTACGCCGACCTGCTGCCGGTGGAAGCCGCCGGCCGCATCGACAAGGGCGCACCGGCCGTGGTGCCGATCGTGACGAAGAACTTCGGTTTTCCCTACATCGTGTTCAACACCAAGGAAGGCGTTCTGGCTGCGCAGCCCATGCGCCGCGCGGTGCAGTCGGCGGTGGGTTCGGGCGAGCTGATGGCCGCCGGCTTCGGCGACAACCGCTTCTTCATGGTGGAGCCCAACTTCTTCCCCAAGGGCACGCCGTACTACTCCGATGCCGGCAGCAAGCTCTACAACACCCGCGACCCCAAGGGCGCGAAGGAAGAGGCGGCCAAGGCCGGTTATGACGGCAAGCCGATCCGCATCATGGCCAGCCGCCAGTACGAGTTCCACTACAACATGGCGCTGGTGATGTCCGAGCAGCTCAAGAAGGCCGGCTTCAAGACCGACCTGCAGGTGGTGGACTGGGCCACGCTGGTGCAGCGCCGCAACGACGCCAAGCTGTGGGACGTGTACTTCACCCACTCGGGCCTGTTCCCCGAGCCGATGCTCAGCCCGCCGCAACTGGGCGACGGCGCACCGGGCTGGTGGGAAACCGACAGCAAGAAGAAGGTGCTGGCCGCCTTCAATGCCGAGGTCGACCCGGCCAAGCGCAGCGCCCTGTGGGGCCAGGTGCAGCAGACGGTGTATGACGAGGTGCCCTTCATCGAGGTGGGCAAGTTCAACAGCCTGTCGGCTCGCTCGTCCAAGCTGGAAGGCTATTCGCCGGCCATCTGGCCCTTCTTCTGGAACACGGGGCTGGCCAAGTAAGCCGCCTCTCGTTCTATCCAGGGGCTTCTCATGGTGCATTTCCTGTTGCGCCGGCTGGCGGGTGCCATCGTGGTGCTGGCCATTGTCGCGGTGCTGGTCTTCCTGCTCACGCGCCTGGCTTCGGGCGACCCGGTGGCCCTGCTGCTGGGTGACCAGGCCACGGCCGCCGACATTGCCAAGGCGCGCGTGCAGTACGGCCTGGACAAGCCGCTGCCCACGCAGTTCGTGCTGTGGCTGGGCGAGCTGGCGCAGGGCAACCTGGGGCAGTCGCTGTTCCTGCAGCGGCCGGTGTCGCAGGCGCTGCTCGAGCGTGCCGAGCCCACGCTGTTCCTCGCGCTGTTCGCGGTGTTCATCGCAGCGCTCATCGGCATTCCGGCCGGCATGGCCGCGGCCGTGTGGCGCGGCAGCGCCGCCGACCAGGCCGTGAGCGGCGTGGCCATGCTGGGTGCCAGCGTGCCCAGCTTCTGGCTGGGGTTGATCCTGATCCAGTTCTTTGCGGTGAAGCTGGGCTGGTTCCCGGCCTCGGGCTACGGCGACCCCACCGCAAGTTTTGCCGAGCGCATCCACCACCTGCTGTTGCCTGCGCTGGTGCTGGGCCTGCTGAACTCGGCGCTCATCATCCGATTCACCCGCGCCTCGATGCTCGACATTCTTGGCGAGGACTATGTGCGCACCGCGCGTGCCAAGGGCCTGCCCGAGGGCGTGATCATGGTCAAGCATGTGCTGCGCAATGCGCTGGTGCCCATCGTCACGGTGCTGGGCCTCACGCTGGCGCTGATGATCGGTGGCACCGTGGTCACCGAAACGGTGTTCAACCTGCCCGGCGTCGGCAACCTGGTGGTGCGCGCCGTGCTGCGGCGTGACTACCCCGTCATCCAGGGCACGCTGCTGGTCATTGCCGCGATCTACGTCTTCATCAATCTTGGCGTGGACTTCATCTACACGCTGGTCGACCCGCGCATCCGCCTGGAGTCCAAATGAGCTTGTCCATCTTCCGAGGCGCGGTGCCCGTATTGCGCCGGCTGTTTGCCCGCAAGATCGTTCTGGTGTCGGCGCTGGTGCTGCTGCTGGTGCTGGCCGTGGCGGTGTTCTTCCCGATGCTGTCTGACGCCGACCCTGGCGCCATTTCCATCAGCGAGCGGCTCAACGCGCCTTCGTGGCTGCACCTGGCCGGCACCGACGAGCTGGGCCGCGACGTGATGCTGCGCATTGTCTACGGCGCGCGCTACTCGCTGGCCATCGGCTTCGTCACCGCTGCCGGCGCCGTGCTGTGCGGCACCTTGCTGGGCATGCTGGCAGGCTTTTTCCGCCGGCTCGACGCGCCGCTGATGCGCCTGGTGGACGCGATGATGTCCTTCCCCGACATCCTGCTGGGCATCGCCCTGGTGTCCATCCTTGGCGTGTCGCTGTGGAACGTGATGCTTGCGCTGGTCATCGTCTACACGCCGCGCGTGGCGCGGGTGGTGCGTGCCACCACGCTGGTGCTGCGCGAACTGCTGTTCGTGGACGCGGCGCGGGCCCTGGGCGTGCGCACGCCGCGCATCCTGCTCAAGCACATCCTGCCCAACCTGATGTCGCCCATCCTGGTGCAGGTGACCTTCATCTTTGCCTACGCCATCCTGGCCGAAGCCGGCCTGTCGTTCCTGGGCGTGGGCGTGCCGCCGGACATTCCCACCTGGGGCACCATGATCGCGGGCAGCCTGGAATATGCCGACAAGGCCTTCTGGACCATCTTCTGCCCGGGCCTGGCCATCGTGCTGACGGCGCTGTCGCTGCAGATGCTGGGTGACGGCGTGCGCGACCTGCTTGACCCCAAGCTCAAGAAGGCGGCCTGACCATGAACGCCATGCAAGACAGCAAGACGCCGCGCCTCGAAGTGCGGGGCCTCTCGACCTCCTTCGCCACCGACGCCGGCCGCATCCAGAGCGTGGCCGACGTGTCCTTCTCCATCTACCCGGGCCAGACGCTGGCGCTGGTGGGCGAGTCGGGTTCGGGCAAGTCGGTCACCAGCCTGACGCTGATGGGCCTGCACGCCAAGACCTCGCAAGCGCAGGTGCAGGGCGAGGCCCTGTTCGTGAAGCGCGATGGACAGAAGGTCGACCTGCTCAAGCTGCCCGAGGCCGACAAGCGCGGCCTGCGCGGCAACGAGCTGGGCATGATCTTCCAGGAGCCCATGACCAGCCTGAACCCGGTGCTGACCATCGGCGAGCAGATTGCCGAATCGGTGCGCCTGCACCTGGGGCTGGACCGCAAGGCGGCCATGGCCCATGCGCAGCGCATGCTCGAACTGGTGGAAATTCCAGCGGCCAAGCAGCGGGTGCATGAATACCCGCACCAGCTCTCAGGCGGCATGCGCCAGCGCGTGATGATCGCGCTGGCCATGGCCTGCAACCCCACGCTGCTCATCGCCGACGAGCCGACCACCGCGCTGGACGTGACCATCCAGGCGCAGATCCTGGCGCTCATGGGCCGGCTGCAGAAGGAGACGGGCATGAGCATGCTGTTCGTCACCCACAACCTGGGCGTGGTGGCGCAGTACGCCGATGCGGTGGCGGTGATGTATGCCGGCCGTATCGTCGAGTCGGCGCCGGTGCACGAGCTGTTTGCCGCGCCGTCGCACCCCTACACCCGAGGCCTGTTGGCCTGCCTGCCCGGCGTTGCGCGCCAGCATGGCGGGGCCCATGTGGGTGGGCGCCGGCAACTGGTGGCCATTCCGGGCCAGGTGTCCAGCCCGCTGTCGCCGCCGCCGGGCTGCGCCTTCGCGCCGCGCTGCAAATTCGCGCGTGCGGAATGCAATGCCGCCATGCCCAGCCTGGACAGGGCAGGGGGCGAACGCATGGTGCGCTGCATCGGATTCACCGAAGTCACGAAGGAGGCCGCATGAACGCCGCCGTCATGGAACAAGAGGCGCCGCAGCGCGTGCAGCAGCAGTCGCAAGAGAACCTGATCGAGATCAAGGGCCTGCGCAAGTACTTCGGCAAGGGCACGCACCCCGTGCGCGCGGTGGACGACGTCAGCTTTGCCATCCGCCAGGGCGAGACGCTGGGCCTGGTGGGCGAGTCGGGCTCGGGCAAGAGCACCATCGGCCGCCTGCTCACGCGCCTGGTCGACCCCACCGACGGGCAGATGCTCTATTCGCCCGAAGGCGGCGAGAAGGCGCAGGACCTGGCCAAGCTGTCGCAGTCGCAGTTCCGGCCGCTGCGCTCGAAGGTGCAGATCATTTTCCAGGACCCGTACGCCAGCCTGAATCCGCGCATGCGCATCCGCGATGTGCTGGGCGAGGCGCTCGACACGCACGGCCTTGCCAAGGGTGCGGCGCGCACGCCGCGCATCCACGAGCTGCTCGCCCAGGTGGGCCTGCGCCCCGAGCATGCAGACCGCTTTCCGCACGAGTTCTCCGGTGGCCAGCGCCAGCGCATCGGCATTGCGCGCGCACTGGCGGTGCAGCCCCAGTTCATCGTCGCCGACGAGCCGCTGTCGGCACTGGACGTTTCGATCCAGGCACAGGTGGTGAACCTGCTGGGCGAGCTGAAGGAAAAGCTCAAGCTCACGTTGCTGTTCATCTCGCACGACCTGGACGTGGTGGAGTACCTGTGCGACCGCGTGGTGGTGCTGTATTTGGGCCGCGTGATGGAGATCGCACCCACGCATTCGCTCTACGCGAGCCCCAAGCATCCCTACACCCGCGCCTTGCTGGCGGCCGCGCCCATTCCCGATCCGGCCCAGCGCCGCGTGGTGCCGCTGCTGCAGGGCGACCTGCCCAGCCCGGCCAATCCGCCCTCGGGTTGCGTGTTTCGCACCCGCTGCCCGCGCGCCGAGGAGCGCTGCGCCAGCGCGGACATGCAACTGCGCGAAGTGCAGCCGGGTCACTGGCATGCCTGCTGGCGCGACGATCTTTGAGCGAGACTTCAAAACATGAACACCGACGACGAACTCATCCTCGACCACCGCAGCAAGAGCTATCCGCTGGGCGCCGCACCTGTTCGTGCGAGCGACATCGGCAGCCGCGGCTGGAACGTGCTGGCCGATGACCTGCCGTATCCGCTGGCGGCCATCCGCCGCTCGGCCCTGGCGCACAACATCGCCTGGATGCAGGACTTTGCGCAGCGCAAGGGCGTGGCGCTGGCCCCGCACGGCAAGACGACCATGTCGCCCGAGCTGTTCAAGGCGCAGCTGGCCGGTGGTGCCTGGGGCCTGACCTTCGCGACCATCTTCCAGCTGGCCGTGGGCGTGCAGGCCGGTGCGCGCCGCGTCATCATCGCCAACCAGGTGCTGGGTGATGCCGACCTGGACGGCCTGGCGGCCCTGCTGGCTGCGCATGCCGACCTGCGGGTGTGGTTCCTGGTCGATTCGCTGGCCCAGCTCGGCATGATCGAGCAGTGGGCCAAGCGCCGCGGATACGCCGGCAAGTTCGACACGCTGGTGGAAATCGGCGTGCCCGGCCAGCGCACCGGTGTGCGAACGCTTGAAGAGGCCGTCACGCTGGCCCGCGCCATTGCCAAGTCTGCGGCAGCGCAGCTGGGCGGCATCGAATGCTACGAAGGCGGCGTGGCCAAGTGCGAGAGCGAGCACGACGCCAAGGAAGTCAGCGCGCTGGTGCACCGCGTGACCGAAGCCGTGCGCGCCTGCGATGCGCAGAACCTGTTTGCCGACGACACCATCCTGCTGACCGCGGGCGGCTCGGCGGTGTTCGACCTGGTGGTGCCGCTGCTGCGCACGCAGGGCCTGTCGCGACCGGTGCAAGGCGTGCTGCGCTCTGGCTGCTACGTCACGCACGACCACGGCAACTACAAGCGCTTCCTGCAGCTGGTGGAAAAGCGCGAAGGCCTGGACGAATCGCTGCGCCCGGCGTTGGAAGTGTGGTCCATGGTGCAGTCGGTGCCCGAGCCTGGCCTGGCCTTGCTCACCTGCGGGCGGCGCGACATCTCCTACGACATCGAGCTGCCCATGCCTGTGAAGCACTCGGTGCGCGGCACGCGCGAAGTCTGCGATGTGCCCGTCGACTGGAAGATCAGCGCGCTCAACGACCAGCATGCCTATCTGCGCTTCGACCCCGCCGGCCGCGTGCCACAGGTGGGTGACCGCGTGGTGCTGGGCATTTCGCACCCGTGCACCACCTTCGACAAATGGCGCTGGATTCCCGTCATCGAAGACGACGGCGCGGTGAGCGGTGCCATCAGCACCCGCTTCTGATAAGCCCATGAACGACGCAGCAAGCCATCTTCTTCAGCGCCTTCGAGAGCGCATGGACAGCCTGCCCGCCGCCCAGCGCAGCGTGGTGCAGGTCATGCTGGACGATCCGGGCGCGGCGGTGGCGGCCACGGTGGAACAGCTGTCGCAGCAGGCGGGCGTGTCGATGCCCACCATCGTGCGCACCTGCCGCAGCTTCGGCTTCGACTCGGTGCGCGAGTTCATGCTCGCGCTGGCGCAGGACCTTGCCGTGCGCGGCTCGTACCTGCACCGCGCGGTGCTGGCCGAAGACACCGCTGGCGACGTCAGCAACAAGATCGTTCATGCCGCCGTGTCCTCGCTCACCGAGCTGGGGCGGCGCCTGGACGTGCAGGTGCTCGACGAGGTTGCCGGCAAGCTGGCAACCGCGCGCCGCATCGACTGCTATTCGGTGGGCGCGGCGTCCACCTTCATGGCGGGCGAGCTGCAAAGCCGCCTGTTCCGCCTGGGCTGCACGTCCAACGCGATCTTCGATGCGCACCAGCAGCTGGTGTCGGCCAGCACCCTCGGGCCCGAAGGCGTGGCCTTCATCATCTCGCACGTGGGGCGCATGCCCTACACCCTGGAGGCGGCGCGCTTTGCCCGCTCGCAGGGCGCCACCGTGGTGGCGCTCACGCAGCCGGGTACGCCGCTGGCCGACATTGCGGACCACCTGATCGCGGTGTCGGTACCGCAGGACGCGGTGATGCGCGTGGGCACCGAGGCCTATCTGGCGCATCTGGTAGTCATCGAGATCCTCATGGTGCGCCTGGCGCAGAAGCTCGGGCCGGTGGCCACGCGCGGCCTGGCGCAGTTCAAGCAACTGCTGCACAAGCACGGCTTCGACAGCGCCGAGTATTCCGGCGCCACCGAAGCCCTGCAGGACGCCGATGAAGACGAACGCGGCGCGCAATTCAACGGAGGAATCGGTCATGGCCGAGGGGAATGAAAGCGCCACCCTGCTCAAGGGTGGCTTGATCGTGGACGGCAGCGCCTCGCCTGCGCAGGTGGGCGACGTGCTGCTTGTGGGCGAGCGCATCGTGGCGGTGGGGCAGGTGAGTGCGGTGCTCATCGACGCGCACCGCCCGCAGGTGATCGATTGCACCGGCCTGGTGGTCGCGCCCGGCTTCATCGACGTGCACACGCACGACGACGCCGCCGCCATCGAGAAGGCCGACATGCTGCCCAAGCTGTCGCAGGGCGTGACCACGGTGATCGTGGGCAACTGCGGCATCTCGCTGGCGCCGGTGGTGAGCGATGCCCCGGCGGCGCCGCTCTCGTTGCTGGGCAACACGCAGTTCCGCCACGGCACCATGCGTGAATACGCCGACGCGGTGGATGCCGCGCGGCCCGGCGTGAACGTTGCGGCACTGCTGGGCCACACGGCCCTGCGCATGCGGCACATGCCCGTGCTCGACCGCGCGGCCAACGCCGACGAGCGCGCCGCGATGGCCGCCGACATGCAGGAGGCAATGGATGCGGGCGCGCTGGGCCTGTCCTCGGGCATCTTCTACGAAGAGGCCTATGCGGCCGACGTGGAGGAACTGGTGGCCGTGGCCTCGGTCGCCGCGAAGAACGGCGGCGTGTACGCCACCCACATCCGCGACGAACTGGCCGGCATCCTGCCCGCGCTGCAGGAGGCCGCGCTCACGGCGCGCCAATCCGGTCTCCCGCTGGTGCTCTCGCACCACAAGTGCGCCGGCCCTGCCAACTGGGGCCGCACGCGCGAGACCTTGCCGCTCATCGAGCAACTGGCCGGGGGGCAGGAACTTGCGATGGACGTGTACCCCTACACCGCGGGCTCCACCGTGCTGCGCGAAGACCTGGTGGATGGCGTGATCGACATCCTCATCACCGGCAGCAAGCCGCATCCGGAAATGGGTGGGCGCTACATCAAGGACATTGCCGCGCAGTGGGGCGTTTCGCAGCAGGAAGCGGCCACGCGCCTGAAGCCCGGCACCGCCTGCTACTTCCAGATGCGCCAGGACGACGTGGACCGCGTCATCACCCACCCCCTGTCGATGATCGGCTCCGACGGCCTGCCGCATGACGAGCGGCCGCACCCGCGGCTGTGGGGTGCGTTTCCGCGCGTGTTGGCCACCTACTGGCGCGAGCGCGGCATGTTGGCGCTGGAGCAGGCGATCCACAAGATGAGCGGCATGTCCGCCCGGCGCTTTCGCATCCCGCAGCGCGGCTTGCTGCGCGAGGGCTACATGGCCGACGTGGTGGTGTTCGACCCCAGGACGGTGCGCGACGCCGCCACGTTCGAGCAGCCACGGCAGTTTTCCGAAGGCATCGAGCGGGTGTGGGTCAACGGCGTGCTGAGCTACACGAGCGCCGGCCATTCGACCGGGCAGCGTGCAGGCCGCTTCGTCAAGAGGGCAGCCGCCTAGGGTTTGTCCTCTGCAAGATACCGGTTTCAATCATCATATGATCGGCCCAATTCAGGGCTGACTGACCTTCACCCGCATGGAAGGCGGCCCGTCTCAACCTGGTGTTGAAGGAGACGAGCATGGCGCGCCCCGAAGTGCTGGTGGCTGCCCCGCTGATGCCCTACCTCATGGAGGCATTGCGGCGCGACTACACGGTGCATGACCGCATCCACCAAGGCGACCCGGCCGCGCTGGCGGCTGCGGCGCCCGCCATCCGTGCGGTGGTGGCCAACGGCGAGGCCAAGGTGCCGCGCGAGCTCATCGCCCAACTGCCTGCGCTGGAAGTGATCACCGTGTTCGGCGTGGGCTACGACGGCGTGGACGTGGCTGCGGCGCACGAGCGTGGCGTGCCCGTCACCAACACACCCGAGGTGCTCAACGACGACGTGGCCGACCTGGCCATGGGCCTGCTGCTTTCGGTGGCGCGCCGCATTCCGCAGGCCGACCGCTTCGTGCGCGAAGGGCAGTGGCCCAAGGGGCCCATTGCGCTGGCGCGCAAGGTCAGCGGCGGCAAGCTGGGCGTGGTGGGCATGGGCCGCATCGGGCAGGCCATTGCGAAGCGAGCCGAAGCATTCGGCATGCACATCAGCTACACCGCGCGCTCGCCGCGCTCCGAGGTCAACTACACCTACTACCCTGACGCCGTGGCACTGGCCGGCGCGGTGGATTTCCTCATCGTCATCACGCCCGGCGGCGCGGCCACGCGCGGTCTGATCGACGCGCGCGTGCTGCAGGCGCTGGGCCCGCAGGGCTTGCTGATCAACGTGGCGCGCGGCAGCGTGGTGGACGAGCCGGCGCTCATCCATGCGCTGGAGCAGGGCCATATTGCCGGCGCGGCACTGGACGTGTTCGCCGCCGAGCCCAACGTGCCGCAGCAGTTGCGCGACATGCCCCAGGTGGTGCTCACGCCGCACATGGCCAGCGGCACACGCGAAACGCGCGAAGCCATGGCCAACCTGGTGCTGGCCAACCTGGCGGCGCACTTTGCCGGCAAGCCGCTGCTGACGCGCGTGCCTGCCTAGTCCCCGCACGCAGGCAAGCCAACGTGATGCGCGGCAACAAGAACTCCCACGGCCGCACGCTGGATCTTCTCGGAGAGGCCATCGTGGGCGGGCGCTATCCGGCCGGCGGGGCGATGCCGCCCGAGCCCGTGCTGTGCGAGCAGCTGGGCGTGAGTCGCACCGTGGTGCGCGAGGCCGTGAAGTCGCTGGTGGCCAAGGGCCTGGTGGTCACCGGCCCCAAGGTCGGCACGCGCGTGCTCACGCAGGACAAGTGGAACTGGTTCGACCCCGACGTCATCACCTGGCAGGCCAGCTGCGGCCTGACGCACGAGTTCGTGCGCGACCTGCACGACCTGCGGCGCGCGGTGGAGCCGGCCGCGGCGCGGCTGGCGGCCCAGCGCATCACGCCGCAGCACATCGAGGAGCTGGAGACCGCCTACGCAGGCATGAAGGAAGCCATCGAGAACGGCGGCGACTACATGACCTTCGACCTGCGCTTTCACCACGCCATCCTGAATGCGGCCGACAACCGCCTGATCGTGCAGATGAACAAGGTGCTGCATGCGCTGCTGCGCACCAGCTTCGAGATCTCCACTTCCAAGCCCAACGGCCCGGCGCTTTCGCTGCCCCTGCACCGTGCGGTGCTCGATGCGCTCGTTGCCCGCAACCCGGCGCAGGCGGAGGCGGCCGTGGCCGTTCTCATCGACAGTGCGCGCGAAGACATCGACGAGGTGCTGGGCTCGCGCCGCCGGCTGCCGCGCCTGAGCCGCCCGCCGCCGCACCTGAAGGCCGCACCGCGCGCCGCCGCATCGAGCGCGCGATCGGCCAAGGACATGCATTGATCCCGAACCACCATCCCCAAAGACAAACACCACTGGAGACGATCATCATGAAGAGATTCAAGGCAGCTCTCGCCCCGACCCTGCTGGCCGCCCTCGGCCTGCTGGCAGGCGGCCATGCAATGGCCCAGGAAAAGCTCACCGTCTGGTGGGTCAAGGGCTTCTACAAGGCCGAGGATGACGCGCTGTTTGCCGCCATCAAGAAGTTCGAGGACGCCAACAAGGGCGTGAAGATCGAGCTGTCGCAGTACCCCGTGCAGGACATGATCCCCAAGACCGTGTCGGCGCTCGATTCGGGCAGCCCGCCGGACGTGGCCTATGCCGACGTGTATGACTTCCAGGTCACGGGCAAGTGGGCCTACGACGGCAAGCTCGAAGACATCACCAGCGTGCTCAAGCCCATGCTGGGCAACTTCGCGCCCAACACGGTAGAGACCACCTTCCTCTACAACAACCAGACCAAGGGCAAGGCGTACTACGCCTTCCCAATCAAGCAGCAGACCATGCACATCGAGTACTGGAAGGACATGCTCGAGGAGGCAGGCTTCAAGGAATCGGACATTCCCACCGGCTGGAAGGACTACTGGAGCTTCTGGTGCGACAAGGTCCAGCCGGCCAGCCGCAAGGCCAGCGGCAAGCGCAACTTCGGCATCGGCATGCCCATGGGCGTGGATTCGAGCGACTCGTTCTATTCCTTCCTCACCTTCATGGACGCCTACAACGTCAAGCTGGTGGACGACAACGGCAAGCTGCTGGTGGATGACCCGAAGGTGCGCACCGGCCTGATCGGCGCGCTGACCGACTACACGGCGCCCTACACCAAGGGCTGCACGCCGCCGTCGTCGACCAGCTGGAAGGACCCGGACAACAACGTGGCCTTCCACAACAAGACCACGGTGATGACGCACAACGCGACCATCTCGATCGCGGCCAAGTGGCTGGACGACATGAACAACGCCACGCTCACGCCCGAGCAGCGCGAGGAAGCCAAGAAGAACTACACCGAGCGCATTCGCACGGCGGGCTTCCCCAACAAGCCGGACGGCAGCAAGATGGTCTATCGCACCGCGGTGAAGACCGGCGTGGTGTTCAAGGACGCCAAGAACAAGGAAACGGCCAAGAAGTTCGTCGCCTTCCTGCTGCAGGAAGAGAACCTCACGCCGTACGTGGAAGGCGCGCTGGGCCGCTGGTTCCCGGTGACCAAGGGCGCGCAGCAGCGTGACTTCTGGAAGGCCGACCCGCATCGCCAGTCGGTCTACAACCAGTACGCCAACGGCACCGTCACCTTCGAATTCACCAAGAACTACAAGTTCACCGTGCTGAACAACGAGAACGTGTGGGCCAAGGCGATGAACCGCGTGGTCAACGAGAAGGTGCCGGTGGACAAGGCGGTCGACGAAATGATCGCCCGCATCAAGACGGTCGCCGGAACCGACTGAGCCTCTTTGTCTCCAGGGAGTCTGGGAAGCCGCCATGACGACAACTGCTGCAATGACTGCGGCACCGGGCTCCGTGGGTCCGGTGGCCGCCCGGCGGCTTGGCCGCTGGGAATTCTGGGGGCGCCTGATGGTGCTGCCCTATCTGCTCGTCTTCCTGGTGTTCGTGCTCTATCCGGTGTGCTATGGCCTGTGGCTGGCACGCCATCCGCAGAGCTACGTTCACCTGGCAGACGACCCGATCTTTTTCCGATCGGTGGTCAACACGCTGGTGTTCCTGGTGGTGGCCATCAACGTGAAAATGCTGGTGGCGCTGCTGCTGTCGGGCTTCTTCACGCAGCCGCGCTGGTGGATCCGCATCCTGGCGGCGGTGTTCATCCTGCCGTGGGCGCTGCCGTCCATTCCCACCATCCTGTCGGTGCGCTTCATGCTCAACCCGGAGTGGGGCGTCATCAACAGCCTGATCTTCCGGCTGACGGGGGCAGACGGCCCCAACTGGCTCAACGACCCGATGCTGGCGCTGGGCTTCTCGATGCTGGTGCACATCTGGAAGTCGCTGCCGTTCTGGACGCTCATCCTGGTGGCCGGGCGCCTGGCCATTCCGGCCGAGCAGTACGAGGCAGCGTCGGTCGACGGTGCCAGCAAGCTGCAGAAGTTCCGTTTCATCACCTGGCCGGCGATGCGCACGCTCTACGTCACCTCGCTGATCCTGTCGATGATCTGGACGCTGGGTGACTTCAACAGCGTCTACCTGCTCACCGGCGGTGGCCCGGCCGACCTGACGCATGTGCTGGCCACGCTGGGCATCCGCTACCTGCGCCTGGACCAGGTGGACCTGTCCATGGCGTCCATCGTGGTGGCCATGCCGCTGGTGCTGCCACTGGTGTATTTCATGATGAAGAGGCTCTCCAAATGACCGCGCGCCGCAAGTTCCGCTGGAAGGACGTCGGCACCGAGGCCAAGCTGCTGCTCATCGGCATTCCGGTGCTGGTGTGGACGCTGCTGCCGGTCTATCACATGGTGCTGTTTGCCATCTCGCCGCGCGATTCGGCCACCTCGGGCGCGCTGTGGCCCAGTGCCCCCACGCTGTCGAACTTCTCGGTGGTGTTCGGGCAGAAGCACCACTACCTCATCCACTTCTGGGTGCAGCTGGGCAACTCGGTGTTCATCGCGGTGGCGGTGGGCGTCATCACGCTGTTCGTGGCCACCACGGCGGCCTTTGCCATCAGCCGGCTGCGGGTGCGGGGAGGGCGCACGGTGCTCAACATGGCGCTGTTCACCTACTTCATCCCGGCGGCCTTCCTGGCGGTGCCCATGTACAAGACGATGGGCAACTACGGACTGCTCAACAGCCAATGGGCGCTGATCCTGGCCATGGTGACCATTGCGTCGCCCTACTGCATCTGGGTGCTCAAGCAGGCCTCGGACAAGCTGCCCTACGAGCTGGACGAGGCGGCGCGCATGGACGGCGCCTCGCCGCTGCAACTGTTCCGCCTGGTGTACTTGCCGCTCATGGTGCCCTCGCTGGTGGCGGTGGGCACCTATGCACTGCTGCTGGCGTGGAACGAATACCTCTACGCCTTCCTGCTGCTGTCCAACGACCGCAGCGTGACGCTGGCGGTGGCGCTGGGCAACTTCCTGGCGGCCGACGATTCGCCGTGGGAGCTGCTCATGGCCACCGGCCTGGTCTACGCGCTGCCGCCGGCGGCCATCTACTACACCTTCAAGCGCTACATGGTGGGCGGGCTCACCGCCGGCGCGGTCAAGAGCTGAAGAAAGAACAAGGGAACGAAATCAAATGGCTTCCGTATCGTTCAAAGAAGTGCAGAAGACCTTCGGCAAGGTGAAGGTGATCCAGGGCATCACGTTCGACATTGCCGACGGCGAGTTCGTGGTGCTGGTGGGGCCCTCGGGCTGCGGCAAGAGCACCTTGCTGCGCATGCTGGCCGGGCTGGAGGAAATCAGCGGCGGCGAGATCGGGGTGGACGGCAAGGTGGTCAACGACCTGGAGTCCAAGGACCGCGACATCGCCATGGTGTTCCAGAGCTATGCGCTCTATCCGCACATGACGGTGGCCGAGAACATGGCCTTCAGCCTGCGCCTGCGCAAGGCGGAAAAGGACATGACGGCCGAGCGCGTGTCCAGGGCAGCGAAGATCCTCAACCTGGACGCGCTGCTCGAGCGCTATCCGCGCGAGCTGTCGGGCGGCCAGCGCCAGCGGGTGGCCATGGGCCGCGCCATCGTGCGCGACCCCAAGGTGTTCCTCTTCGACGAGCCGCTGTCCAACCTCGACGCCAAGCTGCGCGTGGCCATGCGCGCCGAGATCAAGGCGCTGCACCAGCGCCTGAAGACCACCACGGTGTACGTCACGCACGACCAGATCGAGGCCATGACCATGGCCGATCGCATCGTGGTGATGCACGACGGCATCGTCGAGCAGATCGGCACGCCGCTGGAGCTGTACGACCGGCCCGACAACCTCTTCGTGGCGCAGTTCATCGGCTCGCCGGCCATGAACGTGATCGAGGGCGTGGTGCGGCGCGCGGGCGACCAGGTGCATGTCGAGGCGCAGGGCGCCTCGTGGCCCGTTGCGCCCGGCGTCTCGGCACCCGACAACACGCCGGTGCACTACGGCATCCGCCCGGGCGACATCTCGCTGGCGGCGCCCGGCCAGGGCGTGCGGGCGCGGGTGGTGGTGGTCGAGCCCACCGGCGCCGAGACGGAGCTGCTGCTGCAGGTCGGGCAGGCGCAACTGGTGGTCACGGTGCACGGCCGGGTCGAGGTGGGGCCGGACGAAGAGGTCGGCCTGGTGGTGGACGCCCGGCGCGCCCACCTGTTCAACCGCGAGAGCGGCAAGCGCATGGGCTGAGTCCCTTCGCGCCTTTTTCCACGATGCGCGCAGGAACAGGCGCGCAGGAACAAACAGATACGGGTTCCCATGGAATAAGCCACCTGGCTGGACTGTCTACTGCAGGGTCAAGCCAAGGAAAATTCCATGACCCTCAAGAAAATCAGCCTGGCCCTGGCCAGCGTGGTGGCGCTGCCGCCGATGTTCGCGCACGCCGCCGGACCAGAAGTGACGGGGCCGCAGGTGGTCCAGGCGCTGGAAGGCGCGTTCGGCGTCCACCCCGGCGAGCGCCGCAATCACACCAAGGGCACCTGCGCGCTGGGCGAATTCACCGGCACCGCCGAGGCGGCGAAGTATTCGCGCTCCGCGCTGTTCTCGGGCAAGGCCGTGCCCGTGGTGGCGCGCTTCTCGCTGGCCGGTGGCAACCCCAAGGCGCCCGACGTGGCCAGGAGCCCGCGCGGCATGGCGCTGCAGTTCAAGCTGCCACAGGACAAGGTGCACCAGATGGCCATGCTCAACACGCCCATGTTCGGCGCGGCCAGCCCCCAGACCTTCCTGGACCTGACGCTGGCCCAGCGGCCCGATCCGGCCACCGGCAAGCCCGATCCGGAAAAGCTCAAGGCCTTCAAGGCCACCCACCCGGACAGCCTGGCCCAGGCGCAATACCTGGCCAGCCACAACCCGCCGGACAGCTATGCCCACAGCAGCTACTTCGGCATCCACACCTTCAAGTTCATCGGTGAGAAGGACAAGGTGACGCCGGTGCGCTGGCGCTTCGTGCCGCAGGGCGGCGACAAGCCCCTGGGCGACGAGGCCCTGAAGACGGCAGGCGCCGACTTCCTGGAAAAGGCCTTGATCGACGCCACGGCGAAGCAGCCGGTGCGCTGGGACATGCTGGTGTCCGTGGGGCAGCCGGGCGATCCGCAGGACGATCCCACCCAGCCCTGGCCAGCCAATCGGCCCGAGTTCAAGGCCGGCACGCTGACCATCACCAGCGCCTCGGCCCAGAAGGGCGCGGCCTGCGAGACTGTCAACTTCGACCCCATGGTCATGGCCGACGGCATTGCGCCGACCAACGACCCAGTGCTGCGCTTCCGCTCACAGGCCTATGCCGTGTCCTTCGGCAAGCGCTTGAGCGGCCAGTAAGCACGAGGAAGCAAGAGCCCGGCATCCAAGTGCTATTGCTACGTTTCGGCGCGTAAGGCCCGGAAAGAAAAATCCCTCCGAGCCAGGAAGGCGGGGAGGGATGTTTGCGGGGCTTCAAGCAGCCCCAGCCAGGCAAGTCGCGCGATCAGCGATAGCTGCCGCCGGAGCGGCCACCGCGGTTGCCACCGCCGTAGCCACCACCACCGCCGCCGCCACCACGGCGGCCGCGGCCGCCCATGCTGTCGACGCTGGTGCGCAGCGGATCGGGCTGGCCGGCGCCGAAGCCGCCACCGGATTCGGCGCGGCGGTGCGCCAGGGCGTCCGCCTGGGTCGGGCTGTGGCTGTTGCCGTGATGGCGCGGCTGACGTTCTTCGTGCGTGTGGCTGACATGCTGCTGGCCGTGATGCGTGCCGTGCGGCTGCGGTGCGCGCGCGGCGCTCTGGCCGCCACCAGCACCACCGCGACGGCGGCGACGACCGGCGTTGCCGCCGTTGCCGTTGGCACCGTCGCGCGCCTCGCCGTTGGGCTTGGCGCCGTTGCCGGCACCACGCGAAGCGCCGCCGTTGCCACCGCGGCCACCGGCGCCCTGGGTCGCCTTGTTGTCGCGGATGCGCTGCATCATTTCCTGGCGCGCTGCCTTGGCTGCGGCCTGCATCACCTCGCGGCTGGGCGGGCGGCCGGCGCCGCCCCAGATGGTCTGGCGGCCCATGGCGATGGGCTCGGCGCGCTCGCCTTCTTCAGGGCCGTAGCCCTCGACGACCTGCACCGGAATCGTCTGCTTGGTGAAGCGCTCGATTTCCTGCATGAAGCCTTCTTCGTCCAGGCAGACCATGCTCACGGCCTGACCTTCGCGCCCGGCACGGCCGGTGCGGCCGATGCGGTGCACGTAGTCTTCCGAAACGTTGGGGATCTCGTAGTTCACCACGTGCGGCAGCTCGTCGATGTCGATGCCGCGCGCCGCGATGTCGGTGGCCACCAGGGCGCGGATCTCGCCGCTCTTGAAGCCGGCCAGCGCCTGGGTGCGGGCGCTCTGGCTCTTGTTGCCGTGCAGAGCCATGGCGGTGATGCCGTTCTTCTCCAGGTACTCGGCCACGTTGTTGGCGCCGAATTTGGTGCGGGTGAACACCAGCACCTGGCTCCAGTTGTTCTGGTTGATGATGTGCGCCAGCAGCGCCTTCTTCTTGCCGCGGCCCACCGGGTGCACCACCTGCGTGATGCGCTGCACCGTGGTGTTGCGCGGCGTGACCTGCACGCTTTGCGGGTTGCGCAGCAGGCCGCCGGCCAGCTCGCGGATCTCGTCACTGAAGGTGGCCGAGAACAGCAGGCTCTGCTTTTCCTTGGGCACCAGGGCCAGGATCTTCTTCACGTCGTGGATGAAGCCCATGTCCAGCATGCGGTCGGCTTCGTCCAGCACCAGGATCTCGACGGTGGACAGGTCCAGGTGGCCCTGTTGCTGCAGGTCGAGCAGGCGGCCCGGCGTGGCCACCAGGATGTCCACGCCGCGCTTGATGCGGTCGATCTGCGGGTTCATGCCCACGCCGCCGAAGATGACGGTGGAGGTCAGCGGCAGGTTCTTGCCGTAGGTGCGCACGGACTCTTCGACCTGTGCGGCGAGTTCGCGCGTAGGCGTCAGCACCAGGGCGGCAATGCCGTCCTTGCCGAATTTGTTGGTCTTGCTCTGGCCCTTGGAGAGCTTGTGCAACAGGGGCAGGGTGAAGGCGGCGGTCTTGCCGGTGCCGGTTTGGGCGCCGGCGAGCAGGTCGTGTCCCTCGAGGACGAGAGGAATGGCTTGCGCCTGAATGGGGGTCGGATTTTCGTAGCCCTGCTCATGCACGGCTTTCAAGATGGCCGGAGCCAACTTCAGTTCGTCAAAGTTCATTGATTCAACTTGGCGCCTTTCACGGCGCAGTGGTGTCCGCCAATTCCGGAGTCGCGTTGACGCCGGGTCAGTCTGAGGCGGATGGAAAAGGATCGGGAGAGAGAGGGCCGCCAGGGCGCTGTGGATACCAGCGCGGGAGGCTTCGCTCGTCCCCGGCGAAGAGCCGGTGTTGCGGTCGACTGGGCCGCGAACAACCGCTATTGTCTCATGACTTGGGACATGGCGCTGAAAAGGCCCGATTCCGGCGCGCCGCGGGGCCCTTGCCGGGCCTTCGCGAGGGGCCTGCGGTAGACTCGGGGGCTTCAGGCCGGCCGTCGCGCACGAGCACACGCTCTTTCAGCGCGCCGCCCGGATCCGCGCCAGGTCGAAGCCGCTTTTTCGACCCACACCCGAAGTTTCCACCAGCGACCAGAGAGACATGGCCCAGTACGTCTACACCATGAACCGCGTCTCCAAGACCGTGCCGCCCAAGCGGCAGATCTTGAAAGACATTTCCCTTTCCTTCTTCCCCGGCGCCAAGATCGGCGTGCTCGGCCTCAACGGCTCGGGCAAGTCGTCGCTGCTCAAGATCATGGCGGGCATCGACAAGGAGATCGAAGGCGAGGCGCTGCCCATGCCGGGCCTGACCATCGGCTACCTCGAGCAAGAGCCCAAGCTCAACCCCGAGCACACGGTGCGCCAGGAAATCGACGAAGCCATGGGCGAAGTCAACAACGCCAAGGCCCGCCTGGAAGAAATCTACGCCGCCTACGCCGAGGAAGACGCCGACTTCGACGCGCTGGCCAAGGAGCAGGGCGAGCTGGAGGCGGTGATTGCCGCTGCCGGCACCGACTCCGAGCACCAGATCGAGATCGCCGCCGACGCGCTGCGCCTGCCGGCCTGGGACGCCAAGATCGGCCTGCTCTCGGGCGGTGAAAAGCGCCGCGTGGCGCTGTGCAAGCTGCTCTTGTCCAAGCCCGACATGCTGCTGCTGGACGAACCCACCAACCACCTGGACGCCGAATCGGTCGAGTGGCTGGAAATCTTCCTGCAGCGCTTCACCGGCACCGTGGTGGCCATTACCCACGACCGCTACTTCCTGGACAACGCCGCCGAGTGGATTCTCGAACTGGACCGCGGCCGCGGCATTCCATGGAAGGGCAACTACAGCAACTGGCTGGAGCAGAAGGAAGCCCGCCTGGAGGCCGAGCAAAAGGGCGAGGAAGCCCATGCCAAGGCCATGAAGAAGGAACTGGAGTGGGTGCGCCAGAACCCCAAGGCGCGCCAGGCCAAGAGCAAGTCTCGCCTGGCCCGCTTCGAGGAACTGAGCGACATCGAATACCAGCGCCGCAACGAGACGCAGGAAATCTTCATCCCGGTGGCCGACCGCCTGGGCAGCCAGGTGATCGAGTTCAAGAACGTCAGCAAGAGCTTTGGCGACCGGGTGCTGATCGACAACCTGAGCTTCAACATTCCGGCCGGCGCCATCGTGGGCATCATTGGTCCGAACGGCGCCGGCAAGTCGACGCTGTTCAAGCTGGTGTCCGGCCGCGAGCAACCCGATTCGGGCGAGGTCGTGATCGGCCAGACGGTGAAGATGGCCTTCGTGGACCAGTCGCGCGACGCGCTGGCCAACGACAAGACCGTGTGGGAAGACATTTCGGACGGCCTGGACATCATCAACGTCGGCAAGTTCCAGATGGCCAGCCGTGCCTACGCCGGCCGCTTCAACTTCAACGGCCAGGACCAGCAGAAGAAGGTGGGCAACCTCTCCGGCGGTGAGCGCGGGCGCCTGCACCTGGCCAAGACGCTGATCCAGGGCGGCAACGTGCTGCTGCTGGACGAACCTTCGAACGACCTGGACGTGGAAACCCTGCGCGCCCTGGAAGACGCGCTGCTGGAATACGCGGGCACGGTGATGGTCATCAGCCACGACCGCTGGTTCCTCGACCGTATCGCCACCCACATCCTGGCGGCCGAAGGCGATTCGCAGTGGTACTTCTTCGACGGCAACTACCAGGAGTACGAGGCCGACAAGAAGAAGCGCCTGGGCGAAGAGGGCGCCAAGCCCCATCGCGTGCGCTACAAGGCGCTCAAGTAAGAGCCGGCTGACACCGCGCCGGCGCGGCGCGGCGCATACTCGGCGGTCTGGCGACTCGACCACCGGGGTGCAGCATGCAACGACGCGCAACTTGGCAATTGCCGTTCTGGATGGCGCTGGCGGCAGCGCTCGTCCAGTGCGGCGGTGGGGGCGGCAACATGCCCGCCGCCACGTCCTCCGGCCAGGGCACTGGCGATACGGCGGCGAGCCCGCCGGCCAGTGCCAATCCGCCCGCTGCCGTCTCCCTCAAGCTCACCGAAGTCATCACTGGCCTGAGCAGCCCCTGGGCCGTGGCCTTCCTGCCTGACCGGCGCATGCTCATCACCGAGCGCGGCGGCAAGCTGCGCCTGCGCCAGGCCGATGGCTCCGCGCCGGCCGGCGGCGACAACGTGAGCGGCGTGCCGGCGGTGCTGGTGGCGGGGCAAGGCGGCCTGCTCGACGTGGCCGTGGACCCGGCCTTTGCGGCCAACCGCCGCATCTACCTGAGCTTTTCCGAAGGCACGACCACCGCCAACGGTACGGCCGTGGCGCGCGCCGAGCTGGACCCGGACGCCCGCACGCTGAGCAACCTGGTGGTCATCTTCCGCCAGCAGCCCAAGGTGGACAGCACCGCTCATTTCGGATCGCGCCTGGTGTTCGACCGCGGCGGCCAGCTCTTCGTCACGCTGGGCGAGCGCCTGCTGGATTCGCAGCGCGGCTTTGCACAAGACAAGACGCGCGACAACGGCAAGATCATGCGGATCACCACGGACGGCAACCCTTCGGCGGGCAACCCGTTCCCGGCATTGGCCGGCACCCACCAGGACTCCATCTGGAGCTATGGCCACCGCAACCCGCAGGGGGCGGCCCTGCATCCGGCCACCGGCGAGCTGTGGGACAGCGAACACGGCCCGCAGGGCGGCGACGAAATCAACCGCATCGTGCCCGGTGCCAACTACGGCTGGCCCATCATCAGCTATGGCCAGGAATACGGCACCACCACGCAGGTGGGCGAGGGAACGGCCAAGGCCGGAATGGAGCAGCCCGTCACCTATTGGGAAAAGATCGACGGCTCGGCCTGGACCGGCGGGCAGAAGTCATCGATTGCGCCCAGCGGCCTGGCCTTCTACACGGCCGATGCCATTCCGCAGTGGAAGGGCAACCTGTTCACCGGCGCGCTGGCCGGCACGGCCCTGTGGCGCATGACGCTCGACGGCAATGTGGTGACGGGGCGCGAGCGCCTGCTGGCCGATCGCGGCGAACGCATCCGCGACGTGCGCCAGGGGCCGGACGGCTGGCTCTACATGCTCACCGACGCCAGCCCCAACGGCAAGCTGCTGCGCTTCGAGGCCGCGCCGTAGCGGCCGCTCAGTGCCCGGTGGCCAGGAAGGCGGTCATGCGGTGCAGTTCGTCGTCCAGCGCGGCGCGAAAGGCGGCGCTCCTGGGCGCCTTGGCGGCAAAGCCAAGGGTGGGCTGGAGTCGGCCATCTTTTGACGACAGCGTGGCCCAACCGATCACCTGCTCGTGCCACAGCAGCGGCAGCGCGTAGTAGCCAAGGCGCCTTTGCGCAGCCGGCGTATAGGCCTCGAACTTGTAGCGCCAGTCCCAGAGCAGCTCGAAGCGCCGCCGGTCCCACACGATGGGGTCGAAGGGCGCCAGCAGGCGCAGCGCGTCGTCGGTGCCCCAGCGGCGCGAGGCGGGGTTCTCGTCCGCCGGCCAGTACCAGGTGGTGCCGTCGATGCGCGCACTCGCCAGCAGGCCCAGCGCCTCGCGCATCGCGGCCTGGGTCTGGGCCTGCAGGTGCGGCGCGCCGTAGCGCAGCAGCCGGGTCAGGTAGACCAGGCTGGAAGCGGGCAGCGGCGCGTACTTGCGCACCACCAGTTCGAGCAGCGCGGCGGCGCGAAATGCGCGGCCTGTCGGGCTGTCGTCGAGCGGGGCCGCATGCTGCACGGCCTCGTAGATGCGCGTGCCGTTTTCGCGGCGGGCCACGCGCAGCATGCCGCGGTAGTGCATGCCGTCCAGCAGTTGCGTACTGGCGTTGCTGGAGCCGCCCCAATAGTTCTGCACGCGGCCATGGGCAAAGTGCGCTTCGACTTTGCGCGGATGCACCCTGCCATTGCCGCGAACGAAGTCCAGCACCTCCTGGGCCTTGCGGCGGGTGGCTGCGTCCCAGGCCTTGGCGGCTTCGCGCGGATGCATGAGCGCCAGGTGCTCGCGCGGCAGGAAGCCGTAGTTCACCAGGCAGTCCTCCTCGATCGGAAGGCGCGCATAGCGGCGCTCCAGGTCGCCAGCCAGGTAGTCCTTCACGCGGTGGCGAAGCGTCAGGTCCTGTGCGCGTGCGGGCGCGCGGATCGGGTCGGCCTGCACGAAGCCCAGGCGGCCGATGGCGCGCCCGAGGGTTGTGGGGGTGAAGAGGGTGCGCGCGACGGCGTAGCGCCGCAGGGCGTCGAGATCGGGGCCGGCCATGCTGCGCATTGCAGCACAGCCGTGCCCCTGGTGCGCGGGGCGCTCGTCAGACCACGCTGCGGTGCCGTTCGATGCAGGTGGCCAGCGTCTCTTCGCCGCTGCGCTGCCACCAGTCTTGCGTCGAGAAGATCTCGACCTCGCTGTAGCCGGCGTAGCCCGCAGCCTCGATCCAGCCGCGGATCTTCTTGAGCTCGATCACGCCGTCGCCCATCATGCCGCGGTCATTCAGCAGGTCGCGCGTGGGCGTGAGCCAGTCGCACACGTGGTAGGCCAGCAGGCGCTTTTTTCCGGCGCGTGCGATCTGCTGCTGCAGCTTGGGGTCCCACCACACGTGGTAGACGTCCAGTGCCACGCCCAGCATGCCGCTGTCTTGCGGGTCGAGCGCATCGCAGATGTCCAGCGCCTGTTCCAGCGTGTTGATGCACGCGCGCTCTGCGGCCTGCATGGGGTGCAGCGGCTCGATGGCCAGGGGCATGCCGACCTTGCGGGCGTATTCCAGCGAGGCGGCGATGCCGTCGAAGACTTCGTTGCGCGCGCGGCCGATGTCCGTGTAGGCCGCCTTGCCGGCAAGTGCGCCGGGCAGGCTGCCCACCACCAGCACCAGGCAGGGCGCATCGAGCGTCTTGGCCTCGTCGATGGCGCGGTAGTTGTCTTCCAGCGCCGCTTTCAGGCCGGCAGCGTCCGGCGCGGGATAGAAGCCGCCACGGCAATAGCCCGACAGGCCGATGCCGTGCGCGCGCAGTTGCGCCGCCACCTTGTCCAGGCCAGCGGCTGCCACCTGGTCGCGCCAGGGGCTGATGGCGCGCACGCCATGCTCGGCGCACTGGTCGATGATTCGGGCCAGGCCCACCTCTTCGCCCTTCTGGCGCCGCACGGTGGCGGTGTTGATCGACAGCCAGCGGTGGTCGTTCGAGAAGTCGCGCATCGCGTGCTCAGGCTTCGACGCCATGCAGGGCCAGCAGCGTCTTCATGCGCGCCACCGCCAGCTCCGGCTTTTCCAGCACATGCGCCGCATCGGCCAGCCGGAACAGCTCGGCCAGGTGCTGCAGCGAGCGGGTGCTTTGCTGGCCGCCCACCATGGTGAAGTGCTTCTGGTGGCCGTTGAGCCAGGCCATGAAGACCACGCCCGTCTTGTAGAAGCGCGTGGGCGCCGCAAAGATGTGGCGCGACAGCGGCACCGTGGGGCCCAGGATGTCGTGGAACTTCTGCTCGTTGCCCTGGGCCAGTTCGCCCAGCGCGGCGCTCGCGGCCGGCGCAATGGCGTCGAAGATGCCCAGCAGCGCGTCGCTCTTGCCGTGCGTGGGTTCGCTGCCGACGCCGTCGCCGGCAATCAGCTCGGCGTAGTTGAAGTCATCGCCCGTGTACATGCGCACGCCCGCGGGCAGGCGGCGCCGCATGGCGATTTCCTTGTCCTTGTCCAGCAGCGAGATCTTGATGCCGTCGACCTTTCCGGGGTTGGCGGCGATCACGGCCAGCGCCGTGTCCATGGCCTTGTCGGCATCGGCGCTGCCCCAGTAGCCGGCCAGCGCCGGGTCGAACATGTCGCCCAGCCAGTGCAGCACCACTGGTTGCCTGGCCTGGCGCAGCACGCGGTCGTACACGCGCTCGTAGTCGGCCGGGCTCCTGGCCACGCGGGCCAGGGCGCGGCTGGCCATGATGATCAGCTTGCCGCCCAGCGCCTCGATGGCGGCCATCTGCTCCTCATAGCCGCGGATGACGTCGTCCACGCTCTTCACCGAATCGATGTCCAGGTGGTCGGTGCCGCAGCCGCTGGCCAGGAATGCGCCGGGTACGTCCTTGGCCGCGTCGATGGAGCGGCGGATGAGCTCCAGCGAGGTCTTCCAGTCCAGGCCCATGCCGCGCTGCGCGGTGTCCATGGCCTCGGCCACGCCCAGGCCCAGCGACCACAGGTGACGGCGGTAGTCGATGGTGGCGTCCCAGTCGACGGCAGCCTGCAGCCAGGGGTCGACCGCGGCCAGCGGGTCGGCCACCACGTGCGCCGCCGAGTAGGCGATGCGGTTGAACTTCAGGCCCGCGGGCGGGCGTGCCAGCACGCGGCCCTGCAGGGTGTAGGGCGCCAGCGTGCCGCCGGCGGTGGGGAGGTTGATGGTCAGGGCCATGGCGAGTTCGTCGTCAGATCTTCAGTGCGGGCACGTCGATCCAGCGGCGCTCCTGCCAGCTTTCCAGCGCCTTCTCGACCAGTTGCACGCCCTTGGCGCCTTCGGGCAGCGTCCACTTGTAGGGCGCGTCTTCCACCACGTGGCGGATGAAGTGCTCCCACTGGATCTTGAAGCCGTTGTCGTAGGCCTGCGAGTCCGGAATCTCCTGCCACTGGTCGAAGAAGTTCATGGTCTGCTTCTCATCGGGGTTCCACACCGGGCGCGGCGTGGCCACGCGCGACTGGGCGCGGCAGCTCGACAGGCCGGCGACGGCCGAGCCGTCGGTGCCGTCGACATGGAAGGTGACCAGGTCGTCGCGGCGCACGCGCGTCACCCAACTCATGTTCAGCTGCGCGATCACCGGCTCGCCGTTGTGGCCGGTGAGCTCGCAGGTGGCGTAGGCGGCGTCGTCGGCGGTGGCCTGGTAGGGTTTGCCGGCTTCGTCCCAGCGGGTGGGGATGTGGGTGGTGCCCAGGCAGCTGACCGACTTCACTTCGCCGAACAGGTTGTCCAGCACGTAGCGCCAGTGGCACATCATGTCCAGGATCATGCCGCCGCCGTCTTCCTTGCGGTAGTTCCAGCTCGGGCGCTGGATGGGCTGCAGGTCGCCTTCGAACACCCAGTAGCCGAATTCCAGGCGCACGCTGAGCATGCGGCCGAAGAAGCCCGCGCGGCGCAGCATGTCGAGCTTGCGCAGGCCGGGCAGGAAGAGCTTGTCCTGCACCGCACCATGCTTGATGCCCTTGGTCTTGCCGGCCTCTTCGGCCAGGCGGGCAATCTCCACCGCCTCGTTGAGGTTGGTGGCAATGGGCTTCTCGCAATACACGTGCTTGCCGGCGCGAATGGCCTTGGCCAGCAGGGTGGGGCGCATCTGGGTGGTGCCGGCGTCGAAGAACACGGTGTCGTCCGGATTCGCCAGCGCGGCGTCCAGGTCGGTGCCCCAGCGTGCAATGCCGTGGGCCTTTGCCAGCGCTTGCATCTTCTCGGCATTGCGGCCCACGAGGATCGGGTCGGGCATGACCTTGTCGCCGTTGGAGAGGGTGACGCCGCCCTGTGCGCGAATGGCGCAGATGGAGCGGATCAGGTGCTGGTTCATGCCCATGCGTCCGGTGACGCCGTGCATGATGAGGCCGAGTCGTTGAGTTGCCATGATGTGTTTCCTCTGATCGGAAATTGGGTTGTCGTGTCGTCGTGGGTGCCGCTTATTGCGGCTGCAGGCCGGCCGCCTGGACCAGCACCGCGTTGCTCTTGATTTCGTCCTTGATGTAGGCGTCGAACTGCTCGGGCTTGAGCGTCCATGCGTCGGCGCCCAGCTTGGCGAAGCGCTCCTTCACCTCGGGGCTGGCCAGCGCCTTCTGCACTTCGTCGTGCAGGCGGTTGACCACGTCACGCGGGGTCTTGGCCGGGGCCATCATCCCGATCCAGAAGTTGAACTCCGAACCCGGCACGCCGGCTTCGCTGGTGGTGGGCACGTTGGGCAGGGCGCTGGAGCGCTTGGGCGAGCCCACGGCCAGGGCCAGCAACTGGCCTTCCTTGATCTGTCCGATCACCGGGGCGATGGGCGAGAAGTAGTAGTCCACGCGGCCGGCCATCACTTCAGTGACTGCTTCGCCCGATCCCTTGAAGGGGATGTTGGTGGCCTCGATCTTGGCGGCCACGCGGAACTTCTCGGCGTTCAGGTGGGTGGCGCTGCCCTGGCCAGCCGACGCGTAGTTGATGCTGCCCGGCTTGGCGCGCGCGGCCGCCAGCAGTTCCTGCAAGGTCTTGATGTTCTTGGAGGGCGAGATCACCAGCGCATTGGGCAGGCTGGAGATGGGCGTGATGCCTGCGAAGTCGTGCACCGTGTCGAAAGGCAGCTTGGCAAAGGTCGAAGGGCTGACCGTGTGCGACGAGGAGTGAATCATGATCGTGTAGCCGTCCGGCGCGGCGGTGGCCACGATCTGCTGGCCGATGGTGCCGCTGGCGCCCCCACGGTTCTCGATGATCAGCGGCTGGCCCATGCTGGTGCTCATCTTGTCGGTGATGGCGCGGGCAATGATGTCGGTGGTGCTGCCTGCCGCAAAGGGCACCACCACGCGGATGGGCTTGCTGGGGTAGGCGTGCTGTGCCAGGGCGCCGGCAGAGGCAAGGCTGGCCAGGGCAACGATGGAACTGGCGGCGGCGAGGCGGGCAAGGCGAATCATGTCTCGAGGTCTCCGTTGTGGCTTTAATTCACTGACTAGTGAATAAAAGAAATTCTAGGGCTGGGCGCCATTCGAGGTCAATAGCATTCCTTACTCGAAGGAGGGTGCTGGATTAAGGGTTTGTACGGACGCCTTGAGTCCGATTAATTCACCAGATGGTTCGCGTGGCATCCCATCGGATGCCCGCTGCAGCGCCGGTACCGCCAAAGCCGGCGGCGCTGGTGATCGAGCCCAGGTCGATCTGCCCGTGCTCGATGCGCAGCCGGGTTGCGCCGTCGCTGCGCATGTACAGCGCAGGGTGTGCGCGCAGGAAGCTGGCCTGCTCGTCCTCGGGCAGCGCGGCCATGCCGTCGACATAGTGATGGCCGTTGCGTTCCACATGTGCAAGGCCGAGCCAGCCGACCAGCGCGAGGTCTTGCTGCACGCCCACGCCCGCTTGCATGGTGAGGTCTTCGCCAGAGAGAAAGAGCCGCCGCTGCGTGCCGGCCTGCGCGCAGCGCGCCGCGTTGATGGCCGACTTGTAGAAGCCCTTGCAGCTCTTGCTCGACACGCCGGTGTAGCCCAGCGGCTGCGCCTGCAAGAAGCTGCCCAGCTGGCTGTCGGATTCATCCACCAGAAGCGGCATGCGCCGCGCCGCCACGGTCAGGTCATGCTCCAGCGCCGTGGCGCGCTGGATGGGTTGCTCGATGAAGGCGCACTTGCTGGCCAGGCCGCGAAGCGATGGCTCGGCCAGGAAGGCGTCGAGGAATTCCTGGAAGGCTGCGGCGTCGGCGTATTGCTCGTTGCCGTCCAGCGTCACCAGTTCGGCCACGGGGTCTGCAAGCTGCGCGATTCGTGCCAGGCGCTGAACGTCCGCGTGGGTGTCGCCGCAGAGCTTGAGCTTGAAGTGGCGATGCCCGTAGCGGGCAATGGCAGCCTGCAACGAGGCCGGCAGGCCATCGCGCGGTGCTTCGGCCAGCTCCGCGTCCCCGATGGCATCGGCCAGGCCCACCGTGTGCCGTGCAGCAATGCTCCGGCGCGGCTGCTTCGCCTTGGCGAAGGCGTCGAAATCGAAGCCCCGCAGGTCGGGCGCGAGTTCGCCTGGCACCATGCCGCACAGGTTGGCCGACATGGCCTGGGAAAAGCTGCAGGACATGTGCAGGCACAGTGCGTCCAGCAGCGCGCGGTCGACCAGTGCGGGGCCATAGCTGGTCACCAGCGGGTTCAGCCCCGCTGCCAGCCCGGCGTCCAGCAGAGCCTGGTAGTGACTCGCGAAATGGCGCCAGGCGGTCTGCGCCTGTGCGCCGGAGGTATAGGCGGCGCGCGCCAACTGCAGTGCGCGCCGCAGCTGCGCAAAGTTGTCTTCGTTCGACAGCACAGGGTTCTTGTCGAACCACTTGGGAATCATCATTTCCGCCGCGCAGCCTTCGCTGGTGCTGCCATCGTTCAGGCGGATGCGCGCGCGCACGTAAACCTGCGGGCATGACGTGACGGTAGCCGCGCCAAAGCGAAAGGGCAGCCGCAGCACCACGTCCCGCTCGAAGAAGCGGATCTCTTCGATGGAGAAAGCTGGCGCCGTTGTCGGCATGGCGTCTTTCAGTGGTCCAGGCTGCCTTGCGCGAAGAAGTGCGAGCGCACGGTCTTCGCATAGGCGGCGAATGCCGGCGAGCCCATGATGTCCAGGCCGCGGTCGGCCGGCAGGTCGATCTCGTATTCGGCGGCAATGCTGCCCGGACGCTCGCTCATCACGATCACTCGGTCAGACAGGAAGATCGCCTCGGGAATGCTGTGGGTGATGAGCATCACCGTCTTGCGCTCTCCGGTGGCCCAGATGCGGCGCAGCTCCAGGTTCATCTTCTCGCGCGTCATGGCATCGAGCGCGCCGAAGGGCTCGTCCATCAGCAGCACGGAGGGATCGTGCAGCAGGGCGCGGCAGATGGACGCGCGCTGCTGCATGCCGCCCGACAACTGCCAAGGGTACTTGCCCTCGAAACCCTGCAGCCCCGCCATCGCGATGAGTTCGGCCGCACGCTTGCGTGCCGGCCCCATCGGCAGGTGGCGCATTTCGGCCTGCAGCAGGATGTTGTCGAGCACCGTGCGCCAGGCCAGCAGCACCGCGCTCTGGAAGACGATGCCCACGTCCTTCTGCGGCCCCTTGATGGGATGGCCCGCCAGGGTGAGCGAGCCGCCGCTGATCGGCAGCAGGCCCGCCACCATCTTCAGCAGCGTGCTCTTGCCGCAGCCCGAAGGCCCCACCACCGATACGAACTCGCCCTGGCGAATGCCGAAGTCCAGCGGCTGCAGCGACTGCACCGGCCCGTCCTTGGTCTGGTAGGTCTTGCTGACACCGCGGGCTTCGATCAGGACGACATCGGAACGGGAGGAGGGCATGGGGTCGGGTACTTACTTGGCGTCCGGCAGGAAGTCCAGGGTGACGTAGTCTTCAGGCTTGCCGCGCGTCGAGGCTTCCATGCCGCCGTACTGCACGAGCAGGTCGAGCGACTTGTCGACGTTCTTCATGTCCACGCGGAAGGGCGCCTGGCCCTTGGTCTCGGGCGTGTGATAGAGCGCCACGCTCTGCTTCATGCCGATGATGAGCGTGTCGCGCACGCCGGCCTTGGGGTTGGCCTTGAGCATGGCGTCCACCGCCGCGGCCGGGTCCTTCTCGGCGGCCGCGGCCGCCTTGGTCGAGGCGCGCATGAAGCGCTTGACCAGGTCCGGGCTCTCGGTGAGCAGGTTCTTGTTGGTGATGATGCCCGAGCTGATCTGGTTCACGCCCGAGTCGGCAAAGCGGATCGGCGTCACCGGCTTGCCGGTGGCGTCCTGCAGCTTGATGGCCTGGTCCATCACGTAGCCCAGCAGCAGGTCGGCCTGGCCGTTCATCACCGCGTTCAGCTTGGTCTGCGCATCGCCCGAGACGATCTTGATCTGGTCCTGCGTGATGTTGTTGGCCTTGAGGAACACCGGCCACATCTGCGACATCGAGTCGCCTGGCGTCACGGCCACCGTCTTGCCGACGATGTCCTTGGGCGTCTTGATGTTCTTCTCGGTAAAGCCCATCACCGACATCGGGCTCACCTGGAACAGCACGCCGGTGGACTTCAGCGGCGCGCCCTTGGCGGCGGCCTTGATCATGGTGGTGACGTCGATGTAGCCGAAGGTGGCCGACTTGGCCGCCACTGCCTGCGCCGTCACGGCCGAGCCACGGCCTTCCTGGATCTCCAGGTCGATGCCCTCGTCCTTGTAGTAGCCCAGTTCCTTGCCCAGGAAGAAGGGCGCGTGCTCGCTGTAGAGGTACCAGTTGAGCATCAGCGTGACCTTGTCGGCAGGCTTGTTCTGGGCCTGCGCGGGCGAGAGTGCGACGAGCGCGCCGACGGCGCCGGCCAGCAAGGCGGGAAGCAACTTCATGGTTTGTCTCCTGTTGGTATGGGGGGAGGCTCAGAACACCTGGCGCTGCGAGGCATGCCAGGGAATCATCAGCCGCTCGACGATGTCGATGGCGACGAAGAGGACGACGCCGATGGTCGAGAGCACCACCAGCGCTGCGAACATGAGCGGCAGGTCGAAGTTGCCGTTGGCCACCTGCAGCACGTAGCCGATGCCCGAGTTGGAGCCGACGAATTCACCCACCACCGCGCCCACCACCGCCAGGGTGATCGCCACCTTCAGGCCGCTGAAGATGGCCGGCAGCGCCTGCGGCAGGCTGATCTTGAAGAAGGTCTGCAGGCGGCTGGCGCCCATGGACCGGGCCAGGTCGTGCATGTCGGGCTCGACCGACTTGAAGCCCATCACCGTGGAGACCACCACCGGGAAGAAGCCCAGCAGGAAGGCCGACACCACCTTGGGGAAGATGCCAAAGCCAAACCACACCACGAACAGCGGCGCAATCGCCACCTTGGGGATGCTTTGCGAGAACACCAGCAGCGGGTAGACATACGACTCCACCAGCCGCGAGTAGGCGATGCACATCGCAATCGGAATGCCGATCACGATGGTCAGGCCGAAGCCGCCGAGGGTGGCCAGCGTGGTCTTCCAGCTTTGGGAGAGGAGTTGCGGCCACTCGGCCACCAGTTGCTTGACCACCTGCAGAGGCGGCGGAATCAGGTAGGCGGGAATGCCGAAGATGCGAATCGCAAGGTCCCACAGCACGAGCAGCGCCACGATGAGCAGGAAAGGCCGTAGCGCGGGCTGCAGCAGCAGTTTGCGAAGCATGGAAGGGCAACTCCAACGGGGCAGGTCGAACCCGCGCGCCCAGGGCCGGGTGCGCCGAGAATTTCACCAATCGGTGAATTGTTCGATCCGCTGCGGGAGGATGTCAACGTCCCCTAGGGAAAGCACGGGGCGTGCTCGGTGCGGCGTGCGCGCGCTACTTCAGCACGTAGCCCAGCACCATTTCCTTCATGTGCGACAGGCGCTGCGCCAGTGCCTTGGGGGTGCGCAGGTCGCGCCCGAAGATGGTCGACAAGGTGGGGTTGTTCGACAGGTAGAAGTAGCAGATCGAGGCGATCGAGATGTAGAGCTGGATCGGGTCGATGCCGTCGCGAAACAGGTCCTGCTTGCGCCCGCGCTCCAGCACGTCGGCCAGCATGGCCACCAGCGGCGAGTTCATCTCCTGGATGCGGGTGGACTGTTTCAGGTGCATGGCCTGGTGCAGGTTTTCGCTGTTGAGCAGGGCGATGAACTCGGGGTGTTCCAGGTAGTAGTGCCAGGTGAACGAGATCAGTTGGCGAATGGCCTCCACCGGGTCCATCTCGTCCAGGTGCAACGCCTGCTCGGCCGAGCGGATGTCGGCATAGGTGCGTTCAAGCACGGCCAGGAACAGGTCGTCCTTGTTGCCGAAGTAGTAGTAGATCAGGCGCTTGTTGATGTCCGCGCGCTCGGCGATGCGGTCCACACGGCCACCGGCATACCCGTACTGCGCGAACTCGTCCATGGCGGCGGCAAGGATCACCAGTTGCGACTTGTCGGCATCGCGCAGGCGGGGGGCGGTCGAGGTGGCGGGCATCTTGTATGTAACCAATGGGTGAATTGTTCTCGCGTCGAAGAGATTGTGCGGCTTCAACGCGCGAAGTGCGACACGATAATGGACGAATCGCCTGCTTCCTCTTCGTTTTTCCATGAGCGCAACACCTGCCGGCCACCTCATCGTCCAGTGCCTCATCGCCCAAGGCGTGGATACCTGCTTCGGCGTGCCGGGCGAGAGCTTCCTGGCCGTGCTCGACGGCTTTCATGCCGAGCAGGAGCGCATCCGCTTCGTCATCAACCGGCAGGAGGGCGGCGCCGCCTTCATGGCAGACGCGCATGCGCGCATCACCGGCCGGCCCGGCGTGTGCTTCGTGACGCGCGGGCCCGGCGCCACCAATGCCTCCATCGGCGTGCACAACGCCTTCCAGGATTCGACGCCGCTGGTGCTTTTCATTGGCGATGTCGGCAGCGACTTCCGCGACCGCGAGGCTTTCCAGGAAGTGGACTACGGCAGTTTCCTGGGGCCCAGCACCAAGGGCTTTGCCAAGCGGGTCGAGCGCATCGACGATGCAGAGCGCATTCCGGAATACATCTCGCGCGCCTTCGCTACAGCCATGAACGGCCGGCCCGGCCCCGTGGTGCTGGTGCTGCCCGAGGACATGCTGGCCAGCAACGTATCGGCCAAGCCCCTGCCAAGGGTCGAGGCGGTGCAGCCCTGGGGCGACCCGGGTGCCCTGCGCGAACTGCGCGAGCTGCTGCTGGCTTCCCGCCAGCCTTTCGTGATTGCCGGCGGCAGCGGCTGGACGCCGCAGGCCGCGCAGGCCCTGCAACGCTTTGCCGAGAACTGGCGCCTGCCCGTGGGCAATGCCTTCCGCTTTCAGGATACTTTCGACAATCACCATCCGCTGTATGCCGGCGACGTCGGCATTGCCATCAACCCCAAGCTGGCCCAGCGCGTGAAGGATGCCGACCTCGTCATCGCCATCGGTGCCCGCCTGGGCGAGATGACCACCAGCGGCTACACGCTGCTGGAGGCGCCGCGTTCGAAGCAGAAGCTGGTGCACATCCATGCCAGCGCGGAAGAGCTCAACCGCGTGTACCAGGCAGACCTGGCCATCAACGCCGGCATGAGCGCCGCTGCGCGCAGCCTGGAGGTGCTGACGGCTCCGCCCGAGTTGCCGTGGGAAGCCTGGAGCGAAGCCGCGCATGCAGACTACCTGGCCAACCTCCAGCCGCAGCCCTTGGTGGGCATGCCGGCGGGCGCGCCGCCGCGTGGGCAGGTGGACATGGCCGAGGTCGTGGCCGTGCTGCAAAAGCACCTGCCGCCCGATGCCGCCATCACCAACGGCGCTGGCAACTTCGCAAGCTGGGTGCACAGGTTCTTCCGCTATCACGGCCTGGCCAAGGGCCACAAGACGCAGCTGGCGCCCACCAGCGGGGCCATGGGCTATGGCGTGCCCGCGGGCATTGCCGCCAACCTGGTGAGCGGCCGCGTGGCCTTCACCATTGCCGGCGACGGCGACTTCCTCATGAACGGGCAGGAGCTGGCCACTGCGGTGCAGCATGGCGGCAAGAGCATCATCGTGCTGCTCAACAACGGCATGTTCGGCACCATCCGCATGCACCAGGAGCGCGAGTACCCCACGCAGGTCAGCGGCACGCAATTACGCAACCCGGACTTCTGCGCGCTGGCGCGGGCCTATGGCTACGCGGCAGAGAAGGTGACCGAGACGGCGCAGTTCGAAGCGGCGCTGCTGCGTGCGCTGGCGGCCGACACGGGCACGCTGATCGAGATTCCGCTCGACCCCGAGGTGATCACCACGCGCGGCACGCTCAGCTCGATCACGCAGGCGGCCAAGGCGCGCCAGGCGAAGTAGGGCGAACCTGAGGAGGCAAAAAAATAAGCCGGCGATTGCCGGCTTATTTCTTGAAAGGTGCGACAGGCGCACCCGAAGCGCAATGCTTACTTGACGTGCTTGCCGATGAGGGCAGCCAGCTCGAACATCGAGACTTGGCCCTTGCCGAAGATTTCCTTCAGCTTGGCGTCGGCATTGATCATGCGCTTGTTGGCCTTGTCCTGCAGACCGTTCTTCTTGATGTAGTCCCACAGCTTGCTCACGATGGCGGTGCGCGGCAGCGGAGCCGAACCGACCACGGCGCCCAGGGCGGCGCTGGGGGTCAGGGCCTTCATGAAAGCGGCGTTGGGGGTGCGCTTCTTGGCGGGAGCGGCCTTCTTGGCGGGAGCCTTCTTTGCAGGAGCAGCCTTCTTGGCAGGAGCTGCCTTCTTTGCCGGTGCAGCCTTCTTGGCCGGAGCAGCCTTCTTTGCCGGAGCGGCCTTCTTGGCCGGGGCTTTCTTGGCCGGAGCCTTCTTTGCAGTTGCCATGGTTGATTTCCTTTTTTGGATTAGAGATTCACCAATGAAAACGTCGCTCCACTGGCATTGCGGATGCTAAGGGAGAAAAAACGCGTTTCCAAGGGAAAGGAGCACTTTTTCATTGGGAGTTGTTGTTTTTTTCAGAGGGAAGCAACACAGGGACGCTAGTGGGAGCCGCAGCACGCCTTCCGGGCCACGTCGCGAGCAGCACGCCAACCAGCGCACTGGCGAAGGCCAGCACCTGCAAAGCAGCGAGTTTTTCGCCCAGCACCAGCACGCCCACCACCGCTGCGCTCACCGGCAGCATCACCGTGAACACGCCTGCCTGCGAGGCCGGCACGCTGCGCAGGCCCGTCATCCAGAGCCACACCGTCCAGATGCTGGCCGCCAGCGCATACAGCACCAGGAAGCCCCAGAAGGAAGGGCTCACCGCACCGAAGTCGAAGCTCAGGGCAAACCACAAGCCAAGCGGCGTGGACAGCACGAAGCCCCACAGGTTGATCAGCGAGGAGATGCGCCGCGGCCCCAGCTTGTCGGTGAGCGACTTGCCGATGACGGCGTACGAGGCTTCGCACAGCACCGCGCAGAACACCAGCGTGTTGCCCAGCCACGGCATCGACCCCCCGGCGCCGCTACTCGGCGACGAGTGGCCCGCGCCATGCGCAGGCGCGAACGCCAGCAGCCCGATGCCCAGCGCCGCACACACGATGGCTGCCAGGACCCGTCCGCTGATGCGCTCGCGAAGGAAGATCCAGCTGATGAGTGCCACCGCCGCCGGAATGGCCGCCATGATCACGCCGGCCGAGACCGCGCTGGTCAGGCTCACGCCGAAGAGCATGCAGATCGAGAACAGGAAGTTGCCAAGGAAGGACTCCAGGAATACCAGCCAGCGCGTGCGGCGCGTCATGGGCGGCTCGGTGGCCGGGCGGCGTAGCCAGTGCGGCATGGCCAGTGCCGCGATGCCAAAGCGCAGCCAGGCCAGCAGGAACACCGGGAATGCCGCGACCAGCGGCTTGGAAAGAGCCACGTAGCAGCCCACCAGCGACATGCTGAGGGCCAGGCAGCCGTAGGCGACGATGCGTGGTGGGGGCGGATGTTGGGTGCTCAACGGGGGTAGGCTGGTTGCAGGAAACTCGGCGGATGATGCCGCAACCCGACCGTCCTTCCGCCACCCCGCGCTACGTCTTTGTCTATGGAACGCTGCGCGCGGGTGGCAGCAACGACATTGCCCGCTGGCGCCCCGCGCCGCAGTTGGTGGGTGAGGCCGAGATCGCCGGAACGCTCTACGACCTGGGCGCCTATCCAGGCGCCAGGCTGGGCGGGGCCGCACGAGTGCGTGGCGAGGTGTATCGCATCGACACCGCGCTGGAGTCGCAGCTCGATCAGCTGGAAGACGTGCGGCCGGATGACCAGGGCGAGTACCTCAAGCGCGAGGTGCAAGTGCAAGTCGGCGCTCGTGCGCTCGCTTGCCTCGTCTACGAGATCCAGCTGGAGCGGGTGGCGGGGCGGCCCGTCATCGCCAGTGGTGACTGGATTCGCCGGGGCTGAAAGCCCCCGGTTTCACCCCGGCAAACGCTGTTTTGCATCGCGAAAAGATGGCTTGCTGCGGCGCAAGAAAATTTCTCAATACAAGAAAAATAATTCCGCATTGAGAAAATGTCTCGTAAGTCATTGATTTATAACAAGCAAAAATAAGTCTTCTATAAGACATAAGAGTTGAAGATCGCGCTACAGTTTGGAGCCATGGCCACACCGGCCGAACGCTTTCAATCAACCCTTCGGAGCTTGAACATGCCGCAATCCCTTACTGAACAACTCAGCCGCGAACAGCAGATCGCCGCCCTGGAAAAAGACTGGGCCACGAACCCCCGCTGGAAGGGCATCAAGCGCAACTACAGCGCCGCCGACGTGGTTCGCCTGCGCGGCTCGTTCCCCATCGAGAACACGCTGGCCCGCCGCGGTGCCGAGAAGCTGTGGGAGCTGATCAACGGCGGCGCGAAGAAGGGCTACGTCAACTCCTTCGGCGCCATCTCGGGTGGCCAGGCACTGCAGCAGGCCAAGGCCGGCCTAGAAGCCGTGTACCTGTCGGGCTGGCAAGTGGCCGCCGACGGCAACACCTCCGAAACCATGTACCCCGACCAGTCGCTCTACGCCTACGACTCGGTGCCGGCCATGGTTCGCCGCATCAACAACACCTTCAAGCGCGCCGACGAAATCCAGTGGGGCCGCGGCCTGAACCCCGGCGACAAGGAGTTCATCGACTTCTTCCTGCCCATCGTGGCTGACGCAGAAGCCGGCTTCGGCGGCGTGCTCAACGCCTTCGAACTCATGAAGAACATGATCGGCGCCGGTGCCGCCGGCGTGCACTTCGAAGACCAGCTGGCTGCCGTCAAGAAGTGCGGCCACATGGGCGGCAAGGTGCTCGTGCCCACCGCCGAGGCCGTCGAGAAGCTGCAAGCCGCGCGTTTCGCCGCCGACGTGATGGGCGTGCCCACCATCGTGCTGGCCCGCACCGACGCCGAAGCTGCCAACCTGATCACCAGCGACCACGATGCCAACGACAAGCCCTTCCTGACGGGCGAGCGTACGCAAGAGGGCTTCTTCCGCGTGCGCAACGGCATGGAGCAAGCCGTCAGCCGCGGCCTGGCCTACGCTGAAGTGGCCGACCTGGTGTGGTGCGAAACCGGCACGCCGGACCTGGGCTTTGCCCGCGAGTTCGCGCAGGCCATGCATGCCAAGTTCCCTGGCAAGCTGCTGAGCTACAACTGCTCGCCCTCGTTCAACTGGAAGAAGCACCTGGACGACGCCACTATCGCCCGCTTCCAGGACGAACTCTCGGCTATGGGCTACAAGTACCAGTTCATCACGCTGGCTGGTATCCACAGCAACTGGTACAACACCTTCAAGTTCTCGCACGCCTACGCACAGGGCGAGGGCATGAAGCACTACGTGGAAATGGTCCAGGAACCCGAGTTCGCGGCGCGCGAGCTGGGCTACACCTTCGTGTCGCACCAGCAAGAAGTTGGCGCCGGCTACTTCGACGACGTCACGACCGTGGTCCAGGGCGGCTCGTCTTCGGTGAAGGCGCTGACCGGCTCGACCGAGGAAGAGCAGTTCCACTGATCGACGCGTTTGCGCTGTCACATTTCGAGCCCGGCCGCGTGCCGGGCTTTTTTTCGTCTCGAAGTGTGGGGCCGGAAGAACACCCGCGACCGGCCGGCAAGGCGAGAACGCAGCGCAGCAGATAGAATGGCTGCCTCATCCGTCAGTCAACGAACAAGGGCGAGAAAGGCAAATCTGGTTATGACACCGCGAACTACGGCAGGCACCTTCAGCCGCCAAGTCCAGGAAGGACTCGGCCGGTAGTTGCCGCGCGCGCTGGTTTCTTGCCAGCAGTCCCAACCAAACAAAGCGCGGTCTCATCCGCGCTTTTTTGTTTTTCTCCCGAGGTTTCCAAATGATCCAGATCACGCTTCCCGACAACTCGCAGCGCGAGTTTCCCGGCCCGGTTTCGGTGGCCGACGTTGCCAAGTCCATCGGCCCGGGCCTGGCCAAGATGACGCTGGCCGGCAAGGTCGACGGCCGCCTGGTGGACGCAAGCGACATCATCGACCACAGCGCCAAGCTGCAGATCATCACGCCCAAGGACGAAGAGGGCCTGGAGATCATCCGCCACTCCACGGCGCACCTGGTGGGGCATGCCGTCAAGCAGCTGTATCCCACGGCCAGGATGGTGATCGGCCCGGTCATCGATGAGGGCTTCTACTACGACATTGCCTACGAGCGCCCCTTCACGCCCGAGGACATGGCCGCCATCGAGGCGCGCATGCGCGAACTGATCGCCCAGGACTACGACGTCGTCAAGAAGATGACGCCGCGCGACGACGTGATCAAGGTCTTCAAGGACCGTGGCGAGGACTACAAGCTGCGCCTGGTCGAGGACATGCCCGACGAGAAGGCCATGGGCCTGTACTACCACCAGGAGTACGTGGACATGTGCCGCGGCCCGCACGTGCCCAACACGCGCTTCCTGAAGGTCTTCAAGCTCACGAAGCTGGCCGGTGCCTACTGGCGCGGCGACGCCAAGAACGAGCAGCTGCAGCGCATCTACGGCACGGCCTGGGCCGACAAGAAGCAGCTGGACCAGTACATCCAGCGCATCGAGGAGGCCGAGAAGCGCGACCACCGCCGCCTGGGCAAGGAGCTGGACCTGTTCCACATCGACGAGGTGGCGCCGGGCCTGGTGTTCTGGCACCCCAAGGGCTGGGCCATCTGGCAGCAGGTGGAGCAGTACATGCGCAAGGTGTACCGCGACACGGGCTACCAGGAAGTCAAGGGCCCGCAGATCCTGGACAAGAGCTTGTGGGAGAAAACGGGCCACTGGCAGAACTACCGCGAGAACATGTTCGTCACGGAGTCGGAAAAGCGCGACTACGCGCTCAAGCCGATGAACTGCCCCGGCCACGTGATGATCTTCAAGAGCGACCTGCGCAGCTACCGCGACTTGCCGCTGCGCTACGGCGAATTCGGCCAGTGCCACCGCAACGAGCCCTCGGGTGGACTGCACGGCATCATGCGCGTGCGCGGCTTCACGCAGGACGACGGTCACGTGTTCTGCACGGAAGACCAGATCCTGGACGAGTGCGTGGCCTACACGGCCCAACTCCTCAAGGTCTATTCGGACTTCGGCTTCTCCGACATCCTCTACAAGGTCGCCACGCGCCCCGAGCACCGCATCGGCTCGGACGAGCTGTGGGACAAGGCCGAGGCCGCCCTCATGGAGGCGCTGCGTCGCTCGGGCGTGGAATTCATCATTTCCCCGGGGGACGGCGCCTTCTACGGCCCCAAGATCGAGTACACGCTGCGCGACGCCATCGGCCGCCAGTGGCAGTGCGGCACGATGCAGGTCGACTTCAACATGGCCGAGCGGCTGGGCGCCGAGTACGTAACGGAAAGCAGCGGCCGGGCCCACCCCGTCATGCTGCATCGCGCCATCGTCGGCAGCCTGGAGCGCTTCATCGGCATGCTCATCGAACACCACTCCGGCGCGATGCCTGCCTGGCTGGCGCCGGTGCAGGTGGCGGTGCTCAATATCAGCGAAGGACAGGCCGATTACGCTGCTGAAGTAACAAAATCGTTGCAGAATCAAGGGCTTAGAGTTCAGCTTGACCTGCACAACGAGAAGATTACGTATAAAATACGCAAGCATTCGTTGCAAAAGCTGCCTTACATCCTCGTCGTGGGCGACAAGGAGAAGGAGGCTGGTGCCGTCGCAGTACGCGCCCGGGGCAATCTTGACCTCGGTGCCATGTCCCTCGAGGCGTTCTCTCAAAAGATCGCCGAGGACATACAACACAAGCGTTGATCGAATCGCCATGCCGGAGCGCCGCCATGGCTTTTTCGCATCAAGGAGCCTGTGGGTGCGTGCCGGGACGGCTTTCGCCGTGGAGACGCGGCAAGTTGATTGAAGGACCTGACCATCGCTACTGCATTTCGCGACCGCCGCCACCGCGAGGAACGGCAACACCGCCTGAACCGGGAGATCATGGCCCCGGAAGTCCGCCTGATCGGACCTGAGAACGAACAGCTGGGCGTTGTAAGCCTTGCTGAGGCGCTACGTATGGCGGGCGACGCCGACGTGGACCTGGTGGAAGTCGTCGCCAATGCCACGCCGCCGGTCTGCCGGCTGATCGAGTACGGTAAGTTCAAGTACCACGAGCAGAAGAAGGCGGCGGAAGCGAAGGCCAAGCAAAAGGTCATCGAGGTCAAGGAAATCAAGTTCCGGCCCGGCACCGACGACGGCGACTACAACATCAAGATGCGCAACATCCGGCGCTTTCTTGAAGACGGCGACAAATGCAAGATCACGCTGCGCTTTCGCGGCCGCGAGATCACGCACCAGGAGCTTGGGCTGGCGCTGTTGCAGCGCATCCGGGACGACCTTGGCGATTCCATCGTCGTCGAGCAGTTTCCGAAGCTCGAAGGCCGGCAGATGATCATGATGATCGCGCCGGGCCGAAAGAAGCCCGGTGGCGGCACGGCAAAGCCGGCTTCCGAGCCGGCGGCGGCCAATGCGGCCACCACGGCCTGACCTGGCCGTTTCGATCAGGTTTTGAAGGGATTTCGCCCCAGCCGCAAGGGTGGGGCGAGATGAAGAAGTGTCTCGGGGCCAACAAGTCCATGGAATCAATCCACGGCGCCTCACGAGCACAAATTAAAGGAGCATGAACATGCCCAAAATGAAGACCAAGAGCAGCGCGAAAAAACGTTTCCGCGTTCGTCCCGGTGGCACCGTCAAGCGCGGTCAAGCCTTCAAGCGTCACATCCTGACCAAGAAGACCACCAAGAACAAGCGCCACCTGCGTGGTGCCGTGACGGTTCATGAAACCAACATGGTTTCGATGGCCGCCATGCTGCCCGGCATGGGCATTTGATCAACTGACGAACAAGGAGTAATCACATGCCTCGCGTCAAACGTGGTGTAACGGCTCGCGCCCGCCATAAGAAGGTTCTCGCCCTTGCCAAGGGCTTCCGCGGTCGTCGCGGCAATGTCTTCCGCATCGCCAAGCAGGCGGTGATGAAGGCAGGCCAATACGCCTACCGTGATCGTCGTACGAAGAAACGCGTGTTCCGCCAACTGTGGATCGCACGTATCAATGCCGCTTCGCGTGAACTGGGCCTGACCTACAGCCAGTTCGCCAATGGCATCCGCAAGGCTGGTATCGAGATCGACCGCAAGGTCCTGGCCGATATCGCCGTGCACGACAAGGCCGCATTTGCTGGCATCGTGGAGCAGGTCAAGGCCAAGCTGGCTGCTTGATGCTGTCACGTCGGGCCGCATGCCTTCACGGGTAGGCGGCTCGCGCCCACGGTACAAGGGCTGGCTGCTTGAAAGAGCGCCAGCCCTTTTTTGTTTTTCTCCCCGCCGCTTCTTTCGAACAAGTAAATCTTCCATGAACGAGTTGGACACCCTGGTCGACAACGCCCGTGCCGCGTTTGCCAAAGCTTCCGCCCCTGCGGACCTCGAAAACGCCAAGGCGCAGTTTCTCGGCAAGTCCGGCCGCATCACCGAACTGATGAAGGGCATGGCCCAGCTGTCGGTGGAAGAGAAGAAGTCGCGCGGTGCCGCCATCAACGTGGCCAAGCAGGCCATCGAGGCGGCCCTGAACGAGCGCCGCCAGCAACTGGCCGACGAAGAGCTCAACGTGCAGTTGCGTGCCGAGGCGCTGGACGTCACGTTGCCCGGCCGTCGCCGCGTGGGTGGCGGCCTGCATCCCGTGGCGCGTGCCCAGGAGCGCATCGAGGCCATCTTCTCGAGCATGGGCTTCGACGTGGCCGACGGCCCCGAGATCGAGACCGACTGGTACAGCTTCACCTCGCTGAACAATCCGCCGAACCATCCGGCGCGTTCCATGCAGGACACCTTCTACGTCGACATGAAGGACGAAGACGGCCTGCTGCTGAACCTGCGCCCGCACACCTCGCCGATGCAGGTGCGCTACGCCCAGGCGCATGCCAAGAAGTACGCCGGCCAGGAGAGCATGCCCGACATCCGCGTGATCGCCCCGGGCCGCACCTACCGCGTGGACAGCGACGCCACGCATTCGCCCATGTTCCACCAGGTCGAAGGCCTGTGGATCGGCGAGAACGTCAGCTTCAAGGACTTGAAGGTGATGTATCTGGACTTCATCCGGGCGTTCTTCGAGACGGATGCGCTCAAGCTGCGGTTCCGCCCCAGCTACTTCCCCTTTACCGAGCCCAGCGCCGAGATCGACATCATGTTCGAGCATGGTCCGCTGGCTGGCCGCTGGCTCGAGGTGTCGGGTTCTGGCCAGGTGCACCCGCAGGTGGTGCGCAACATGGGCCTGGACCCGGAGCGCTATATCGGCTTTGCCTTCGGCTCGGGCATCGACCGCCTGGCCATGCTGCGCTATGGCGTGAACGACCTGCGCCTGTTCTTCGACGGCGACCTGCGCTTCCTGTCGCAGTTCCAGTAAGCCACGTCCTCACAACACCGATTCAGTCGTCCTAGAAACAACATGCAATTCCCCGAGTCCTGGCTGCGCGAGTTCTGCAACCCGCCTCTGTCGAGCGAACAACTGGCCGAAACCCTCACCATGGGCGGTTTCGAAGTGGAAGAGCGCCGCCCGGTGGCGCCGCCCTTCACGAAGATCGTCGTCGGCGAGATCAAGGAGGCCGTGCAGCATCCCAATGCCGATCGCCTGCGCGTGTGCCAGGTCGATGCGGGGCAGGGCGCGCTGCTGAACATCGTGTGCGGGGCACCCAACGCCCGCGTGGGCATCAAGGTGCCGTGTGCCCTGGTTGGCGCCGAATTGCCTCCGGGCGAAGACGGCAAGCCCTTCAGCATCAAGCTGGGCAAGCTGCGTGGCGTGGAAAGCCAGGGCATGCTGTGCTCGGCGCGTGAGCTCAAGCTCAGCGACGACCACGGTGGTCTGCTCGAGCTGGCCGATGACGTGCCGGTAGGCGCGGACATCCGCGAAGTGCTCCAGCTCGACGACATGCTGCTGACCCTCAAGCTCACGCCCAACCTGGCGCATGGCTTGAGCGTGTACGGCATCGCGCGTGAACTGTCGGCCCTCACGGGCACGCCGCTCACCGTGCCGAAGATCCGCGCGGCAGAGGTCGCGCATTCGTCGGTGTTGCCGGTGAAGGTCGAGGCGCCCGAACTGTGCGGCCGTTTCTCCGGCCGCCTGGTGCGCGGGGTCAACACGCAGGTCAAGACGCCGGCCTGGCTGGTCGACCGCCTGGCGCGTTGCGGCCAGCGCAGCGTGTCGCCTCTGGTGGACGTGTCGAACTACGTGATGTTCGAATACGGCCAGCCCTCGCACATCTTCGACGCTGACAAGATCCATGGCGGCCTCACGGTCCGCTGGGGCAAGGCGGGCGAACAGCTCAAGCTGCTCAACGGCAATACGGTCACCGTCGACGACCAGGTGGGCGTCATTGCCGACGAGCGCGAAGTCGAATCACTGGCCGGCATCATGGGCGGCGACGCCACGGCCGTGAGCGACGACACGCGCAACATCTATGTCGAGGCCGCCTTCTGGTGGCCCTCGGCCATCCAGGGCCGTTCGCGCCGCTTCAACTTCTCGACCGATGCGGGCCACCGCTTCGAGCGCGGCGTGGACCCGAGCCGCACGGTGGAGGTCATCGAGCACATCACGCGCCTGATCCAGCAGATCTGCGGTGGCGAAGCCGGCCCCATCGACGACCAGACGCTCAAGCTGCCCGAGGCCAAGCCTGTCACGCTGCGCGTGGCGCGCGCGGCGCGCGTGATCGGCATGCCGCTGACGCAGGCACAGTGCACCGACGTTCTGCGCCGCCTGGGCTTTGCGCTGAAGGAAGGCGAGGGCACGATCACCGTCACGCCGCCGCCGCATCGCTTCGACCTCACGCTCGAGGAAGACCTGATCGAGGAGGTGGCGCGCCTGGTGGGCTACAACAACCTGCCGAGCACGCCGCCGCTGGCGCCCATCACCGCGCGGGTGCGTTCCGAATCCCGCCGCGGCCGTTTTGCGCTGCGTCGTCGCGTGGCCGACCTGGGCTACCAGGAAACCATCAACTTCAGCTTTGTCGAGGCGCATTGGGAGGCCGAACTGGCCGGCAATGCCGATCCGATCAAGCTGCTCAACCCCATTGCCAGCCAGATGAGCGTGATGCGCTCCTCGCTGTTGGGTTCGCTCTTGCAGGTGCTCAAGTTCAACATCGACCGCAAGGCCGCGCGCGTGCGCGTGTTCGAGGCCGGTCGCGTGTTCATGCGCGATGACAAGGTCCAGACCACCGAGGGCAGCGTCAAGGGCATCCGCCAGCCGATGCGCCTGGCGGGCCTGGCCTGGGGCGATTCGGAAGACGCCCGCTGGGACGGCAAGGCGCACCGAGCAGATTTCTTCGAGGTCAAGGGCGACGTCGAGGCACTGCTGGCGCCGCGCGTGGCCACTTTCGAGCCGGTGAGCCATCCGGCGCTGCACCCGGGCCGCGCCGCACGTGTGCTGCTCGATGGTCGCGAAATCGGCGTGCTGGGTGAGTTGCACCCGCGCTGGCGCCAGAGCTGGGACCTGCCTTCGGCGCCCGTGCTGTTCGAACTGGACCTGGACGCCGTGGAAGATCGCGTGGTGCCGGCGGGCCAGGCGGTGCCCAAGCACCAGGCCGTGGAGCGCGACATCGCCGTGGTCGTGGCCGAATCGGTCACGCATGCGGCGCTGATGAAGGCCATCCATTCCGCGCCGACCCAGGGCTTGCTGCAGCAGGCGGTGCTGTTCGACATCTATCGTCCCCAGCCCGGTGCGGCTGGCGGCGCGTTGGCGCAGGGCGAAAAGAGCATGGCGGTTCGCCTGAGCTTCCAGGGCGCGAGCGCCACGCTGACCGACGAACAGGTTGAACCGGCGGTGCGTGCTGTGATCGAATCGCTGGCCCAGCAACTCGGCGCGCGCATGCGCTGAGCCACCGGCAAGGACAACGAACAAGGGAGACACGGGCACCATGGAAATCACCATCGAAGCCATCGAGACGCCGGCCCTGACCAAGGCGCACTTGGCCGATCTGCTGTTCGAGCAGATCGGGCTGAACAAGCGCGAGTCCAAGGACATGGTCGAGGCCTTTTTCGAGCTCATCGCGAGCAGCCTCATCGAGGGCCAGGACGTGAAGATCTCGGGCTTCGGCAACTTCCAGATCCGCACCAAGGCGCCACGGCCCGGTCGCAATCCGCGCACGGGCGAGGCCATTCCGATCGGTGCGCGCCGCGTGGCCACCTTCCACGCCAGCGCCAAGCTCAAGGAGCAGATCAGCGGCAACGTGGCCGAAGAAGTCGAGTGGAGCCTGGGCGCGGAATAACTTCTCTTTGCGTGGGCACAGCGCGTGGAGTAACCTCTTAGCTTTGCCTCGCAACGTCCTTGATTTCAATGGAGAAAACTCTCCCGCCCATCCCGGTCAAACGCTACTTCACCATTGGTGAGGTGGCCGAGCTGTGCGGCGTCAAGCCGCACGTGCTGCGCTATTGGGAGCAGGAGTTCACGCAGCTTCGCCCCATGAAGCGGCGCGGCAACCGTCGCTACTACCAGCACCACGAGGTGCTGATGATCCGCCGCATCCGCGACCTGCTGTACGACCAGGGCTTCACCATCAGTGGAGCGCGCAACAAGCTGCAAGAGCTTGTTGCCGCCGAGCGTGAACGACGCAAGGCCAGCGGCATTGGCGAGGTCGAAGGCGTCGAGGCCTTCGAGATCGACCAGGAAGAATTCGACGCGGCGCTGCACGAGGGCGACGACGAAGAAGAAGACGAAGTGCAGCCTGAAGTGGCTTCACCGGCAAGCATTGGCGTGTCTCGCGCACCCCTGCGCGCGGCCGGCTTGTCGCAACTGCAACAGCTTCGTCGCGAACTCTTTGAAATTCGTGAGCTGCTGACCCTGAATCGCTGAATTCCTCAGGCTATAATCAATGGCTTCGGTGTGTGGCGCAGCCTGGTAGCGCACTTGCATGGGGTGCAAGGGGTCGAAGGTTCGAATCCTTTCACACCGACCAACAAGAAGCCCAAGGGCGTCCGGTTCAACGACCGGACGCCCTTTGTCTTTGTGCGTGCCGCCAGATAGCGACAATGGCGCATGGCTCCATCACAGCAGTCCTTCGTTCATCGCGTTCGCGGCAACCTCGAGGCCTTGCCGGCCACGGAGCGCCAACTGGCCAGCTTCCTGCTCGAGTTTCCGGGTGAGCTGGCCAGCTATGCCGGCAACGAACTGGCCGAGCTGGCGGGCGTCTCGCCCTCCACGGTCAGCCGCTTCATCCGCCGCATCGGCTACGAGAACTACGAGGAAGCGCGCCGCCATGCACGCGAGGAGCGCGAAAGCGGCTCGCCGCTGTTCCAGGCCGCGGCCGACGGCGGGCCGGCTTCGCCTCCGGTGGCAACGCATTTCCAGCAGACGCAATCGAACCTGGCCGCGACCTTTGCCCGGCTGTCCGACCGCACCATGGCAGAAATTGCAAAGGCCATTGCGGGCGCGGACCGGGTCCTGATTTTCGGCAGCCGTTCCAGCCACGGCTTTGCGGTGTACCTGCGCTGGCAGCTCATTCAGGTGGTGCCACGCGTCACGGCCATTCCGGGCGGGGGCGAGACGCTGGGTGAGCACATGGCCGGCATCGGTCGCAACGATTGCCTGGTCGTGTTCGGCACCCGTCGGCAGACGCGCCAGATGGGGGCCGTGCTGGAGGCCGCTGCGCGAGCGCGCGCAAAGATCCTCTTCATCAGCGACCGCAGTTCGCCAGACTACCCCGGCGCCACCTGGTCGCTGCAGTGTGACTGCCGTGGGCCGGGCCGACTGGACGACCACGCCGCGGTAATGGCGCTATGCAACCTCATCGCCACCCAGGTGATCGAGGCGGCTGGTGCCGATGGCCGCAAGCGCCTGGCGGCCATCGAACTGGCGCACGAGGAACTGGACGAACTCTGAGAAGGGGCGGGTGCGCCGCCGCCCGCTGTCGCCACAAAACCCCCGGGGGAACCCGCATTGACGCTGGATTCAGTGGCTGGTGCAATGCGCCTCAATGTGAAATCACAATTTCACAATAGTAGATTGAAAGAAATTTAACTGCCGTATCAAGGCGGCATCACCTCTCGCCACCCAACCAGGAGCCGCACATGGCCGGACCCGCACTGTCTTCAGGACCCGATTCCCCTCGCGTGGCCGAGCTCGACCGCGCGCTCGACAAGATCGGCGTCACCCGCTCGCACCACACCATCATCTTCCTGATCCTCATCGGCTGCCTGTTCGATGCCTTCGAGCAGAACGCGGTAGGCATCGTCGGGCCGATGCTGCGCGAGCAATGGGGGCTCACCGCCACCGACATCGGCCTGCTCAACACCGTGACCTTTGCGTGCGCCGCAATCGGGCGCGTGATGTCCGGCTTCATCGCCGACCGCTGGGGCCGTCGCGTGATGCTGTCGGTCGACCTGCTGCTGTTCACGCTGGGCGCGGGCATCTGCGCCGCTGCGCCCAACCTCACCGTCATGGCGCTGGGCCGTGCGGTGGTGGGCTTCGGCCTGGGCGGCGAAGTGGCCATTGCGGTGACGATGCTGGCCGAGTTCTGCTCCACCAAGTTCCGCGGCACGGCCGTGGGCTTGGTCAACGTGGGCGCGGGCGGGCTGGGCAACTTCCTGGCGCCGGGCTTCGGCTTGATCGTGTTCATGCTGTTCCCGGGCGACAACTCCTGGCGCTGGCTGTTCGTCGCGCTGATGGTGCCGGCGCTGCTGGGTGCGTTCTACCGCCGCTACATCCCGGAAACGCCGCGCTTCCTGTTGTCGCAAGGGCGCATCCGCGAGACCAACCAGGTGCTGTCCAAGCTCGCGGCCGGCAAGCTTTCCGACAAGAACACGCCGCTGCAGTCGTTCATCACGGACGACGGCAAGAGCAGCATCGCCGCCAAGACCAAGGTGCGCGTGACCGAGATTTTCCGCGGCGCACTGGCGCGTCGCACGATTCCGCTGTGCATCACGATCTGGATGGCCTACGGCGCGCAGATCTCGGTGCTCACGCTGATGCCCACCATCCTGGTGAGCCTGGGCTACACGATCTCCAAGAGCCTGCTGTTCACCATGGTGATCCAGGGTGGCAGCCTGGTGGGCGCCATCACCGCCTCGCTGCTGGGCTTCAGCTTTCCGCGCAAGCGCGTGCTGACCATCGGTGCCGTGTGCGCCGGCGTGGCGGCCCTGGTGATCGGCTTCGTGGCCAAGAGCATCGTGATGCTGCTGGTGGCCGGCGCCATCTTCCAGGTGTTCGTGCTGCTGCTCAACACCACCATCTGGATCTTCGCGCCCGAGCTGTACCCGACGCGGGTGCGCGCCTTCGGCACCGCCTTCATCCTGGCCACCGGTACCGCAGCCGGCGCCTTCATGCCGCTGGTGGCCGGGCGCCTGCTCGAGAGCGCCGGCATCGGCGGCGTGTTCGGCATGGTGGCGGCTATGTACGCGATCTTCGTGCTCAGCGTGCAGGCCGTTCCCGAAACCTACGGCAAGTCGCCAGATGCGCTGGTGCTGCCCTCCGAGGAACAGGCGGGCGCGCCCGTGGCCGTGTCGCGCGCTTCCTGAACGACGAATTCATCATGCACAACATCCTGCTCATCAACCCCAATTCGTCCCAGACCACCACCGACATGATGGTGCGCATCGCTCAGGCCGAGGCGCCTGCGCACTACGCCATCGTCGGCGCCACCGCCAAGGGCGGCCCGCAGATGATCGTCAACGAGTCGGAGCTGCGTGCCGCCGCGCAAGAGGTCGAGCACGCCTGGCGCGCCGAGCGTTCGCCGCATGTGGGCGTCATCGTGAGCGCATTCGGCGATCCCGGCGTGGAACTGCTGCGCCGCGCCAGCCCCGGCACGCCCGTGGTGGGCATCTGCGAGGCGTCGATGTTCGAGGCCGCCGAAGGCGAACGCCGCTTCGGCGTGGCAACGGTGACGCCCGACCTGGTCGATGCCATCGACGCCAAGGCGCGTCAGCTGGGCCTGGCGTCGCTGTACACCGGCGTGCGGCTCACCCCTGGCGATCCGCGTGCGCTCACGGCTTCGCCCGAGGCGCTGGAAGATGCACTGGCCAAGGCAGTGCAGGCCTGCCTGGACGACGGCGCGCAGGCCGTGATCATCGGTGGCGGCCCGCTGGGCCAGGCGGCCATCGGGCTGGCCAGGCGGCTCGATGCGCCGCTGGTGGCGCCCATCCCTGCTGCCGTGCGCCGCATGACGCGGCAGCTGGCACTGGCACCAGCCTGACTGGCGGCCGCGCGCCGGGCCGCCGCTGCGCAGTTCACGCGCACTGTGCTGTGCGGCGCCCGGCGCTGCCGATCCACACCAGTGCCAGCCCGCCTGCAGCCAGCGCTGCACCCACGAGCGGCACGGCGGCATAGCCAAAACCCTGGCTGATGACCCCGCCGCCCAGCGCCGCGCCCAGGGCGTTGCCGAGATTGAACGCACCCACGTTGACCGACGATGCCAGGCCCGGTGCCTGCGCGGCCGCCTGCATGACGCGCATCTGGACCGGAGGCACGATACCGAAGGCCGCAGCCCCCCAGACCACCAGAGCGATGGCCGCACCCGCATGGCTCGTCAGTGCCCACGGCAGCACGGCCATGACAACGGCGAGCGCGCCGAGGATGAGCTTGGTAGCGCCCTCCAGCGACCAGTCCGCCAACTTCCCACCCAGGCTGTTGCCCAGCGTGAAGCCCACGCCGATCAGCACCAGCGCGAAGGCGATGAAGTTCAGACTGGCGTGCGTGACCTCGGCCAGCACCGGCGCCACGTAGGTGTAGAGCGCGAACATCGCGCCTGCGCCCAGCACCGTGGTGCCCATGGCCAGCAGTACCTCTGGGCGCGTGAGCACGGCCAGTTCGCGGCGCACGTTCGGCGGCGTGCCGGGCTCGCCCTTGGGCAGCGCCAGCCACAGCGCGGCGATGGTGACCAGGCCGAGCGCGGCGGTGCCGGCAAAGGCCAGGCGCCAACCCACCTGTTGCCCGATCCAGGTAGCCGCCGGCACGCCGCCGATGTTGGCAAGCGTCAGGCCCATGAACATGGCCGCAATGGCACTGGCCTGCTTTTCCTTGGGCACCACGCTGGCGGCTACCACGGCGCCAATGCCGAAGAACGCCCCGTGGTTGAGGCTGGTGACCAGCCGCGACGCAAGCAAGGTCGCGTAGTTGGGTGCCAGCGCCGAGAGCAGGTTGCCCACGGTGAAGAGCACCATCAGCGACATGAGCGCGGCGCGCTTGCCGAATCGGCTGAACAACAGCGTCATCACCGGCGCGCCGAGCATGACGCCCACCGCATAGGCGGTGACCAGCATGCCCGCGGTGGGAATGCTCACCTGCACGCCATCGGCGATCACCGGCAGCAGGCCCATGGGGGTGAACTCCGTGGTGCCGATGGCGAAGGCGCCGACGGCAAGCGCAAGAAGCGCGATGGTGGGGTTGACTTTCATGATGTCTCGAGCGCGGTCGCGATCGCGGTGAGCGGCCCCTGCATGCGGTGGAAGCTCAGGTCAGCCGCGGTAAAAAAGGCCATCGAGTGGCCATTTGCGAAGTCGTCGATGTGCACGACGGTGGCGCCGTCGGCCTCCTGCCAGGAGATGGCGTAGACGCCTGCGCCCACTTGCTGCCACTGGCAAGGCGCCTGGCCGCTGGCCCCCGCGAAGGGGCCGGCGACGATGGCGTAGCGGATCGACGCGCCGTCTTCGGCGTAGCTGTTGTGTGCCGACAGGCCGTCGTAGTCGACGCGGAAGCTGCGCCCGGCAAAGGGCGGCCGGGCGGTCGTGGTGCTGGGCTTGTTCATGGCGCTCAGTCCCACGCCGGGGCCAGGCCCTCGGGGTTGACCTCGCGGCCGTTGCGCTCCAGTGCTGCGATTTGCGCCATGTCGTCGGCGTCGAGCTTCAGGTCGCGGGCGAGCAGGTTGCCGGCCAGGTTCTCGCGCTTGGTCGAAGAGGGAATCACCGCATAGCCCAACTGCAATGCCCAGGCCAGTGCCACTTGGGCCACGGTGGCCTGGTGCTTGTCGGCAATTCGCGCCAGCACCGGGTCCTTCAGCACCTTGCCGTAGGCCAGCGTCATGTACGAGGTCACGGCAATGCCTTGTTCCTTCAGGAAGGCCGTGAGCCTGGGGTTCTGCAGGTAGGGGCTCAGCTCGATCTGGTTGGTCGCGATCTCGCCCTTGCCGACCGCGGCAATGGCCTGCTTCGTCAGCTCGATGTTGAAGTTGGAGATGCCGATCTGGCGCGTCAGCCCCAGGGCTTTGGCCTCGGCCAGCCCAGCCATGTACTCCGGCAGCTCGATGCCGTTGCCCGGCGCGGGCCAATGAATCAGGGTGAGGTCCACATGGTCGGTGCGCAGCTTGTCCAGGCTCGCGCGCAGGCTGGACACGAGCTTGCCCTTGGCGTAGTGCTCGGTCCAGATCTTGGTGGTGACGAACAGTTCGGAACGCGGCACGCCGCTTTGCTCGATGGCCTGGCCGACCTCGGCCTCGTTGCCGTAGATCTGCGCGGTGTCGATGGCGCGATAGCCCACGTCCAGCGCATTGCGCACCGAATCGATCACGGTCTGGCCGGTCAGGCGGAAGGTGCCGACGCCAAAGGATGGAATGTTGTTCATGAAAGCTCCTGAAGGTGTGAGTGCAAGTTCTGCGATGGCCCTCAGTGTGCTGCGTTTATATTTGCGGATTAAGCCCCGTATCCGGCAAACTCTTTTGATTAGAAATCAAATATGAAAACCACCCTCGACGAGCTGCAGGCCTTTGCCGCCGTGGTGGACACGGGCTCCATCACCGCCGCGGCCGAGCAGCTGGGCCTGACCATCTCTGCCACCAGCCGCACCCTGGGCCGGCTGGAGCAGAAGCTGCAGACCACGCTGCTGCGCCGCACGACGCGGCGCCTCGAATTGACGGAGGAGGGCGCGGCCTTCCTGGAGCACGCCCGGGCCATCCTCTCCTCGGTGGACGCGGCCGAGGAGCAGATGGCCGCGCGCCGCATGCAGCCGGTGGGGCGGCTGCGCGTCGATGCCGCCACGCCCTTCATGCTGCATGTCATCGTGCCCTTGCTGGAGGGCTTTCGCGCCCGCTATCCGGGTGTGGAGCTGGAGCTGAACTCGAACGAGGGCATCATCGACCTCATCGAAAAGCGCACCGACGTCGCCTTTCGCATCGGCGCATTGAAGGACTCCACCCTGCACGCCCGGCCGGTGGGCACCAGCCGCGTGCGTGTGCTTGCCAGCCCGGCCTACCTCAAGCGACATGGCACGCTCATGCGGCCCGCGCAGCTGGCGCAGCACACGCTGCTGGGGTTCAGCCAGCCCGAGTCGCTCAACGACTGGCCGCTGCGTGATGCCGACGGCAACGTCGTTCGCATCCAGCCGGCCATTGCCTCGTCCAGCGGCGAGACGTTGCGGCAGATGGCCCTGGCCGGCCTGGGCGTGGTCTGCCTGTCGGACTTCATGACCCGCGAGGATCGCAAGAGCGGCGCTCTGGTGCCGCTGTTCCAGCGCCAGACGCTCGACGTGCGCCAGCCGATCAGCGCGGTGTACTACCGCAACACCGCGCTGGCCTCGCGCATCACCTGCTTTGTCGATCACGTGGTCGGCGTGCTGGGCCAGCGGCCCTTCGACGAGTAGCAGCGCTCCGAGGGGCGAGGACCGATGACGAAAAGTCATCGCGAATCACTTGCCCAACTGGCCGGCGTTTCCGGTTTGCCCGAACATCCGCGACGTGTTTGCAGGCCCCGGACTTGCCTGGGCTTGCCAGTCCATCCATCACGAGAAACCGGAAACCGACAGGCATGACGACCATCGACGTTCACACCCACATGTTTACCACCCGCTGGCTGGAGGCGCTCAAGGAAAAGGGTGGCGTCTACAACGTGCAGACGCGCCCCGACGGGCAGCGCGAGATCTTTCGCGGCAACACGCCGGTGGTGCTTCCCCAGAAGGGCCATTTCGACTGGGACCTGCGCATCGAGCACATGAACCAGGCCAAGGTCGATGTCTCGGTGGTGTCGCTGACCTGCCCGAATGTCTACTGGGGCGGCGAGGAAGTCAGCGTGGCTGTGGCGCGCGAGGCCAACGACAACGTGGCCGATGCGCAGACGCAGCACCCGGACCGCATCCGCTGGTTTGCGTCGCTGCCCTGGGAATACCCGCAGCGTGCAGTGGAAGAGCTCGAGCGCGCCTGCGCGCGCGGCGCGGTCGGTGTCATGGTGCTGGCCAATATCTCGGGCAAGAGCCTGACCGACCCGATGTTCGCACCCATCTGGCAGGCCATCGACGCGCGCAAGCTGCCGGTGCTGGTGCACCCCACCGATCCGCCCGGCGTCGACGCCATGGACATGACCCAGTTCGACCTGAGCTGGTCGGTCGGCTTCATGTTCGACACCACGCTGGCCATCACCCGCATGATCTTCGACGGATTCTTCGACCGCTTCCCGAACCTGAAGATCATCGCCTCGCACGGCGGCGGCACGTTGCCCTACCTCGTGGGCCGCTTCGAGAAGGGTGACGAGGTCGAGCTGGCCTCGCGCCGCAAGATGAAGCACAAGCCCACCGACTACCTGCGGCACATCTACTACGACACCATCACCTACAACCTGGGGGCCTTGCGCTACCTGGTGTCGGTGGTGGGCGACGAGCACGTCATGTTCGGCACCGACTGGCCGCACTGGGTGCACGACACGAGCGGATCCATGGCCAACACGGCCGCGCTGCCCGAAGCCTCGATGCGCGCCATTCGCTCGGGCAACGCACAGCGCATCTTCGCGTTCTGAGCCGGCTCGGCTTCGAGCGCGCCGCGCCAACCCGGTCATCAACAAGAAGAGGAGACAAAACGTGATCAACAGACGTCAAGCCATGGCCCTTGGAGCGGCCACGCTCGCGGCACCGGCCGCCAGTTGGGCCCAGGAAAGGACCGTGCGCATCATCGTCGGCTTTCCGCCCGGCGGCTCGGTCGACGTGGTGGCCCGAATGCTGGCCGACAAGATGCGCGTGTCGCTGCAGCAAAGCGTGATCGTGGACAACAAGCCGGGGGCCGGCGGGCGCCTGGCGCTGAGCGAGCTCAAGCGCTCCGCGCCGGACGGCAACACGCTGGTGCTCTCGCCCAGCGGCGCGCTGGTCATCCATCCGTGGCTCTACGAGAACCTGGGCTACGACACGGTCAAGGACTTCACGCCGATCGCCCAGGCAAGCACCTTCGATTTCGCGATCACCGCCGGCCCGGCCGCGCCCGCGGGCGACCTCAAGGCCGTGCTGGCATGGATGAAGGCCAACCCGACGAAGGCCAACTTTGCCAGCTCGGGCGCCGGCACCGTGCCGCACTTCGCCGGCCTGCTGCTGTCGCAGGCCGCGGGCGTGCCCATGACGCACGTGGCCTACCGGGGCGGCGCGCCGGCCGCGCAGGACCTGATCGCGGGGCAGATCCCGCTGATGGTGGACACGGCCTCCGAGACCATCGAGCACCACAAGGCAGGAAAGGTACGCATCCTGGCGGTGACGGGGCAGCAGCGCAACCGCTCGCTGCCCGATGTGCCCACCGCGAAGGAAGCCGGCGTCGACTTCACCGCCGACGCCTTCTTCGGCCTGTACGGGCCCGCGCACATGAGCAGCGAGACGGTGCAGCGCCTGAGCCGCGCGGTGGCCGACGCCATGAAGCAACCGGACGTGGTGGAGCGCGTCTACGCCCTGGGCCTTGTGCCGGCGTATGCGGGCCCGGCCGACCTGGCGGCCACCCAGGCCGCCCAGCTGGCGCGCTGGGAAGCGCCCATCAAGAGCTCCGGCTTCAAGGCCGAGTGAGCGAGCAGCGGCGAGATGCCGCCGCTGCCGTGCATCGTGATGGCGTGGCCGCCAGGGGCGTCCACTACCATCCGAGCATGCGAATCCAGCAGCTCAGAGACCTCCAGGCGGTGGTGTCCCACGGGGGATACCGCGCCGCTGCCCGCGCGCTCAATGTGTCGCAGGCGGGGTTGACGCGCAGCCTGGCCAAGCTGGAGGAAGAGTACGGCGTGGCGCTGCTGCAGCGCGCCCACCAGGGCATTGCCCTCAGCCCGGAGGGCGAGGAGTTCATGACCTATGCGCGGGCCGTGCTGCACGAGGCGGACCGGGCCGAAGCCTGGCTGCTCAAGACCCGACGCCCGGCCATCAAGCAGGTGAAGGTGGGCGTGTCGGTCGAGCCTTCGCTGCAACTGGTGCCGGCCGTGCTGAAGGACTTTCGCCTCGCTTTTCCGAAGACCACGGTGCACCTCACGCAGCGCTCCTCGGGCGAACTCGTGGCGGCCGTGCTGGACAACCGCCTGGACTTTGCCGTGATGCGCCTGCCGCAGAACCTGGGCACGGACGACCTGCAGGTGCAGCCGCTTTACTCCAGCCGGGCGGCCATCATGGCGCGCGAAGGGCATCCCTTGCGTGGCGCCACGTCCGTGAGCCAGCTTGCGGCGTGCCACTGGATCGTCGTGGGCGACCCCACGCGACCGGGGCAGCAGGACGAGAGCATCCAGGAGCTTTTTCTTCAGCATCGCCTGCGCGAGCCGACCTTTGCCGCCGTGTCCGATTCGATCTTCGGTGCGATCTCGATGCTGCTGGATTCGGATTGCGTGGCACGGCTGCCTGCCCAGCTGCTGACGCATCCACTGACCGTTGGCAAGCTCGTCGAGATCGAAGTGGCTGAACAGGCGGGGCTGATCCACCAGATCGGAATCGTCTCGAAATCCATGCGCCTGCTTTCGCCGGAGGCGGGTCAGCTGGCGGCCATGCTGCGCTCGTTCGCCCGGCTGTCCGCGTCGTTGACGCGGCTTACCTGAGGGCTCAGGCCCCGACCGCGGCGCGCCTCGCACGCGGCTGCCCGGTGCGCCGCCGGGCCTGCGCCAGGTTTGCCGTCACCATGGCCGCAACCAGCGTGACAAGCCACGAAAAGTAGATCCACAACAGGAACATCGGCAACACCGCGAGCGTGCCGTACAGGGCCTTGTAGGTTGGCAGCTTGACCAGGTAGGCAGCGAATCCGCGCTTGCCCAACTCGAAGGCCACGCTCGCCACGGCACCGCCCGCGATGGCATCGCGCAGCAGCACCTTCGTGTTGGGCAGGAAGTAGAACAGGCTGGCCATGGCGGCCACGCCCAGTGCGAGGGGCGCGAGGTCGATGGCGAGCGCCAGCGACCTGGGCAGCGCCCCGATCAGGCCCATGGAAGCGGCCAGCACGTAGGAGCTTGCCCAGAGGCTCAGGCCCACGACGAGCGGGCCGATGGCCAGCATCAGCAAGTACATGCCGACCCGCTTGAAGAAGGGGCGGTTCTTCTTGACCTGCCACATCTGGTTCATTGCGTTCTCCACCGTCAGCAGCATGGCGACGGCCGAGCCCAGCAGGATGAGCGAACTCATCCAGGGCAGGCTCTTGGCGTTGGAGGCGAACAGGTTGAGGTACTTCAAGACCGTCTGCGCAATGTCCGCCGGGATCAGCCTGCTCAAGAGGAATTCCTGCAGCGCGTCCTTGATCTTGCGAAAGGCCGGAAAGCGCGTGAACAGCGCGAAGCTGGCCGCCAGCACCGGCACGATGGACAGCAAGGTGGTGAACGCCAGGCTTGCAGCCACTTGGGGCAGCCGCTCGGATCTGGCGCGCTGCAGTGTCATTCGGGTCAGGGTCAACATGGGCCGCAAGCATAGGGCCGCCGGCCTGCCTGTTTGGCGGGCATTGTGTTGGAAGCCCCGGCTGGCGCCGCTTTGCAGAGTTTTGCAGTTAGTTGTCCACAGCGATGTCCACGGCGTTGGTGGAAAAACGCGCGCTTTGGTTTTCGCTATTCAGGCATCGACCTTCACCTTGCCGTCCCTGACGACGCGGCCCCACTTGTCGATTTCGCTGGAGATGAACTTGGCGAACTTCTCGCGCGAGCCGCCGCCGTCCTCGGCGCCGTAGTTGTCGAGCTTTTCCTGCACATCGGGCATGGCCAGTATCGTGTTGACGTCGCGGTTGATCTTGTCGGCCACGCTGGAGGGCAGCTTGCCGGGGCCGGCCAGCCCATACCAGGTGGTGGCTTCGAAGCCCTCGAAGCCTTGCTCCTGCATGGTCGGAATGTTGGGGTGACCCTTGGCGCGCTTGAGCCGCGTCTGCGCAACGCCTACCACCTTGCCGCTCTTCACGTGAGGCGTGGCTGCCGTCATGGTCTCGAAGCTGTACTGGATCTGGCCGCCCATCAGGTCGGCCAGCAAGGGGCCGCTGCCTTTGTACGGCACATGCAGTGCATCCACCTTGGCCTGCAGCTTGTACATCTCCAGCGCCAGATGCTGCGCGGAGCCCGCGCCGGCCGAGCCGAAGCTGACCTGTCCCGGCGTGGCGGCGCACAAGGCGGTGATGTCCTTGACCGTCACGGCCTTCTGCGCAGGGCTGGCGATGAGCAGGTTGGGCGTCACGCCCACCAGAACGATCGGCACGAAGTCGCGCTCCACGTTGTAGCGCAGCTTGGGCTGCAGGCTCGGCGCCAGCGCGTGGCTGTTGATGTGTGCCATCAAGAGCGTGCTGCCGTCGCTGGGCTGCGTAGCCACGTACTCGGCCGCCAGCACGCCGGCCACGCCGCCCTTGTTTTCCACAACGACGGGCTGGTTCCACATCACCGTCAGCTTCTGCGCGACCACGCGGGCCAGCGCGTCGGTGCCGCCGCCTGGCGGAAAGCCCACCACGATGCGCACCGGGCCGGAAGGCCAGTCCTGCGCGAACACGCCGGGCACGCCAAGGGTGGCGGCCGCGGCACCAGCTGCCTGGATGAAGGAGCGTCGTTGCATGTTGTCTCCGCTTTCTTGTGGTTGAACGCGTTGGCGCTCAGGCCGCCTTGAGCAGGGCGGCCGGCGCGGCATGGGCGGCGAAATGCTCCATCGCGGCCTGCACACCGCTGCCTGCGAGCTTCACGCCAGAGAGCTTGAGCCCCATCTCGACACCCGAGACCATGGCGATGAGCGTGAGGTCGTTGCTGTCGCCCAGGTGGCCCATGCGGAACATGCGGCCCTTGAGCTTGCCCAGGCCCGTGCCCAGCGACATGTCGAAGCGCTGGTGGATGAGGCGGCGCACCGCGTCAGCATCCACGCCTTCGGGCGTGATCACGCCGGTGAGCACCGGCGAATACAGGGCCGGGTCCGCGCACTGGATCGGCAGGCCCCAGGCGTTGACCGCGGCGCGCACGCCGGCGGCCCAGCGCTGATGGCGTGCGAAGACCTTGTCCAGGCCTTCGCCCAGGATCATGTCCAGCGACTCCGACAGGCCATACAGCAGGTTGGTGTTGGGCGTGTAGGGCCAGTAGCCGTCCTTGTTCATCTCGACGATCTCGTCCCAGGCCCAGAACGAGTGCGGCAGCCTGGCGCTTCTGGACGCTTCGAGGGCGCGCGGCGAGATGGCGTTGAAGCTGATGCCCGGCGGCAGCATCAGGCCCTTTTGCGAACCACTGACGGTGACGTCCACGCCCCATTCGTCATGGCGCAAGTCCGCGCTCGCCAGGCCCGAGATGCTGTCGACCATCAGCAGGGCAGGGTGCCCGGCCGCATCGATGGCGCGACGCACCGAGGCGATGTCGGAGGTCACGCCGGTCGAGGTCTCGTTGTGCACCACGCACACGGCCTTGATCTTCTTCTCGGTGTCCTTGCGCAGCCGCGCCTCGATCATGTCGGCCTGCACGCCGTGGCGCCAGCCGGGCGCGTTGGGCAGGTGCTGGTCGCTTCCACCCCAGGCCAGGAATTCGGTCGAGACCCCCAGCCGCGCGGCCATCTTCTGCCACAACGATGCGAAATGGCCGGTCTCGAACATCAGCACGTGGTCGCCGGGGCTGAGCGTGTTCGACAAGGCTGCTTCCCAGGCCCCGGTGCCCGAGGCCGGATAGATGATGACCGGGTGTTGCGTCTTGAAGACCTTGCGGATTCCCGAGAGCACCTGCCGCCCCAGTGCGCCGAATTCGGGGCCGCGATGGTCGATGGTGGGCAGGCTCATCGCACGCAGGATGCGCTCGGGCACCGGGCTCGGTCCGGGGATCTGCAGGAAGTGCCGGCCGGTGGGGTGGGAGTCGAGTTGAAGCATGGAAACTGTCCTTTCTTTTTTTAGTTTTGCATTCAAAACACAAAACAAGATGATCGTTATCCCCTAAGTACTTGGGTTGAGGCTTTCCAAATTTGCATGCAAAATCAAAACGAAGGAAAGTGAACCGATGGCGGAAGTGATTGAAATCTCGCGGCTGGCGCTGCATGACCAGGTAGCGTCGCGGCTGCGGACCATGCTCATCGAGGGCCACATCGCGCCCGGCGCCAAGCTCAACGAGCGCGAGCTGTGCGAGCAGCTGCGCGTATCGCGCACGCCGCTTCGCGAGGCCATCAAGCTGCTGGCCGCCGAGGGCCTGGTGGACCTGCTGCCCAACCGGGGCGCGGTGGCCGTCAAGCTGACCGAGGCGGATGTGGTCAATACCTTTGAGCTGCTCGCCACGCTCGAAGGCCTGTCCGGCGAGCTGGCTGCGCAGCGCATCACCGACGCGGAACTGGCCGAGCTGCGTGCACTGCACTACGAAATGCTGGCCTGCTTTGCGCGGCGCGACCTGTCCGGCTACTACCGCATCAACGCGCGAATCCACGCCGCGATCAACGACGCGGCCAAGAACCCGGTGCTCACCAGCACCTACCGCTCCATCAACGCACGCGTGCAGTCGCTGCGCTTTCGCACCAACCAGGACGAGGCCAAGTGGGCCGGGGCGGTGGCCGAGCACGGGCGAATGATCGACGCGCTGACCGAGCACGACCCGGCCGCCATGCGCCAGGTGCTGATTGAACACCTGAACCGCAAGCGCGACACCGTGCTGGAGCTGTTGCGCGCCGGCGAGATCTACCCGCGGTCCGGCAAGTCCAAGACCTGAAGCCTCACATCCCATGCGCATCGAGCCAGCGAGCCATCTCCAGCCAGCCGGAACCGTCCTGCCAGCAAACGAAACCTGCCATGCGCTCGCAACGCGCCTGGCGAGTGAAACGCAGGGCGAAGTGCTCTTCGACGATGCGTCGCGCGGGCGCTATGCAACCGACGCGTCCATCTACCAGATCATGCCGGTGGGTGTGCTGGTGCCAAGGATCGAGCGAGACATTGCCACCGCCATCGATGTGGCGCGCGACCTCAAGGTGCCGGTGCTGGCGCGCGGCGGCGGCACCAGCCAGTGCGGGCAGACCACGGGCGCGGCATTGGTCATCGACAACACCAAGCACTTTCGGCGCCTGCTCGAGCTGGACCTTGAGCAGCGCACCGTCACGGTCGAGCCGGGCATGGTGCTCGATCACCTCAATGCCCAGCTCAAGCCGCACGGCCTTTGGTATCCGGTGGACGTTTCCACCAGCGCGCAGGCCACGCTCGGTGGCATGGCCGGCAACAACTCGTGCGGCTCGCGCTCCATTGCCTACGGCAACATGGTGCACAACGTGGTCGGTGCAAGCGCTTGGTTGTCCGATGGCTCGCTGGTCGATTTCGGCCCGGTGTCCGGCCTGGGTGCGCGCGCCAGCGACATCGCGCAGCATGTGAAGCAGCTGGCGGTGCAGCATCGCGAGCAGATCCACGAGCGCTGGCCCAAGGTGCTGCGCCGCGTGGCCGGCTACAACCTCGACATCTTCGACAACCAGAGCGAGAAGCCCTATAGCGCCGATGGCAGCGTCAACCTGGCGCACCTGCTGGTTGGTTCGGAAGGTACGCTGGCCTACAGCCGAAGCCTCACGCTGAAGCTGTCCGAGCTGCCGCGCGCCAAGGTGCTGGGCGTGGTCAACTTCCCGAGCTTTCGCGCGGCCATGGAGTCGGCGCAGCACATCGTCAAGCTCGGGCCCAGCGCGGTGGAGCTGGTCGACCGCACGATGATCGAGTTGAGCCTGGCCAACCCCGCGTTCAGGCCGACCATCGAGACCGCACTGATCGGCCGGCCCGCGGCCATCCTGCTGGTGGAATTCTCGGGTGGCGACAAGGCGTCGCTGCTGCCCAGGCTCAAGGATCTGGTCGACCTCATGGGCGAATTGGGGCTGCCGGGCAGCGTGGTCGAGATGAGCGACGACGCGCCGCAGAAGAACCTGTGGGAAGTGCGCAAGGCCGGGCTCAACATCATGATGAGCCTCAAGGGCGACGGCAAGCCGGTGAGCTTCATCGAAGACTGCGCGGTGCCGCTGGAGCACCTGGCTGACTACACCGATGGCCTCACTGAAGTGTTTGCCAGGTACGGCAGCCGCGGTACCTGGTATGCGCACGCCTCCGTCGGCACGCTGCACGTGCGGCCGATCCTGGACATGCGCGCGGACGGCGCGGCCAAGATGCGAGCGATTGCGCAAGAGGCCAGCGAACTGGTGCGCAAGTACAAGGGCGCTTTCAGCGGCGAGCACGGCGACGGTTTGTGCCGCGGCGAATGGATCGAGTGGCAGTTCGGGCCAGCCCTGGGCGAAGCCTTCCGCTCCATCAAGAACAAGCTCGATCCGATCAATCTCTTCAACCCCGGCAAGATCATCGATCCGCCGAAGATGGACGACGCCAGCCTGTTCCGCTTCGCGCCCGAGACCGCGCCCAGGCCATACAGGCGCATACCGCTCACCCCCGTGCTCGACTGGTCAGCCTGGAACGTGCAGGCCGACCCGGTGACCGAAGTGACCACGGCCCCGGGTACGGGTGGCGACGTCACCGGCGGCTTCGCCAAGGCCGTGGAGATGTGCAACAACAACGGCCACTGCCGCAAGTTCGACGCCGGCACCATGTGCCCGAGCTACCGGGTCACGCGCGACGAGCAGCACCTCACGCGGGGCCGCGCCAACACCCTGCGCCTGGCAATTTCGGGCCAGCTCGGGCCGGACGCCTTCACCAGCGAGGCCATGCACGAGACGATGGACCTGTGCGTCGGCTGCAAGGGCTGCAAGCGCGACTGCCCGACCGGTGTCGACATGGCGAAGATGAAGATCGAGTTCCTGTCGCACTACAAGAAAAGGCACGGGCACTCGATCAAGGACAAGCTCATCGCCCGGCTGCCCGACTACGCCCATGCGGCCAGCCGCGTGCCCTGGCTGTTGAACTTGCGCAACACCTTGCCCGGCGCCCGCTGGCTTGGCGAGAAGGTTCTTGGCCTTTCCGCGAAGCGCTCGCTGCCCGCGTGGCGCAGCGACACCTTCTGGCGTTCGCCAGGCGATGCCTCGATGTTCGCGAGCCGCGACCAGGCGATCAGCGCCGCGAGGGACGGGCGCAAGGTGGCTGCGCTGTTCGTCGACACCTTCAATGGCAGCTTCGAGAGCGAGAACGCCCTGGCCGCCGCGCGCGTTCTGCACGCGGCCGGCTACCTGCTGCACACGGTGCAAAAGGATGGCGGCCACCACTGCTGCGGCCGCACCTACCTGGCTTGCGGCATGGTGGAGGAGGCCAAGGCCAAGGCCGGCGCGCTGATCGATGCGCTGCTGCCGCTGGCCGAGGCAGGCGTTGCGGTCGTGGGGCTCGAGCCTTCGTGTCTGCTCACGCTGCGGGACGAGGCGCTGGTCATGGGTCTTGGCGACAAGGCGCAGGTCGTTGCCGGCCAGGCCTTGTTGTTCGAGGAGTTCATTGCACGCGAGGTCAAGGCCGACCGCTTTCAGCTGGCGCTCAAGGCCGTCGACAAGCCGGTGCTGCTGCACGGACACTGCCACCAGAAGGCCTTCGGCGCGGTCAGCCCGATTCTCGAGGTGCTCCAGTTGATTCCCGGCGCCAAGCCGCAGTTGATCGAGAGTTCATGCTGCGGCATGGCGGGGAGCTTCGGCTATGAGGCCTCCCACTACGAAGTCTCCATGCAGATGGCCGAAGCTGCGCTGCTGCCCGCGGTGCGCAAGAACCCGGACGCCATCGTGGTGGCCGACGGCACCAGTTGCAGGCACCAGATTGCGGACGGCGCGCAGCGCGAGGCGGTTCATGTGGCTCGGCTGCTCGCGGCGCAACTCACCTGAGGCGCTTGCTGGGAATTGTCACCTCAGTGTTAGACGGAACCTGCGGTGCGCGGCATCATCCCCCATAGGATGAGCCCCATACTTCGAACCTGGACGTTCTGGATTCACGCTTCGCTGCGTGAAGAGTGCCGTTTGCACCTGGAAGCCACCAAATTGCCGCAGATGCGGGCGCAGCCCGGCAATCGCCGCGCGGCTGCGGTGTTCAGGGACCTGGAAGACGGTGCCACCGAAGTGGTGGTGATGTCGATCTGGGACTCGATGGCGAGCATCGAGGCTTTCGTGGGCAAGGACCTGCACGCCCCATCGATTGATGCAAACGATCGGCCCAAGCTTTTCGATCATGAGCCGCGGGTGCGGCACTACCCGATCCGCTCGACGGACGACGCGCCCTTGGAGATGCTGCGCAAGCTGGGGATTTGAGCCGGCGACCGCCGTCGCCCGGAAAGGCTCAGAGGGCTCCGCAGAGCGCCACGGCGTAGGTGGCGTCCCCGCGGGTGTCGAAACCCTGCTTGGCCGGAAGGCGCAGGTCGACTGCGCCACCGGGCGTGGCGCTGCGGTCGAGGGTGTTGGCAAAGCGCCGTACGACCCCCTTGACGGCCGCATCCACCGTTTGTTGCGGGCTGCGGCGGCGAACAATGACCTCGCGAATGCGGTTTCGGTCGTGGCGCACCAGCGCCTGGTGGTCGCCTTCGACCACGCACAGGGTGCCGTCTTCGGTTTTCAGCACGTCCTGGAAGCGCTTCCAGACGGCTGCGACCGAAGGCTTGATGGAGTCGAGCTCGCAGCCGCATTGCTGGGCAAAGTCCGCCAGCTCGGCGTGCAACGCAGAGGAAATGCAGGAAACGAGTTGCCCACCGTCCGCCGAAGGGTCCGCAAAGCTGAAGGACACCTTGCGCGAGTCGGCGCTGTAGAGCTGCTCGTAGTGGGCGCGGGCGTAGGCGTAGCGGCTGTCGGGGTCGACCCATGAGGGCGACCAGGGCAGGACGAAGTACTGTGCTTCTGTCGGGCCCACGATCCAGACGAGGGAGCGGGGAACCGATGCGTCCTGGATCCAGTCTCGGAGTGCTTCCATGGCTGCGGGGCGTTCGCCGCTGAAGAACTGGAAGCTGGCTTTTCGCGAGACGGTGGGGCGGCCCCAGGCGCGCTGGACCTCGCAGGCAATCAGCGCGCCAGGCGCCAGATGCACGCGTATTTCGGCGCCACTAAGAAACTTCGCAAGTCCCATGCGCGAATTGAACCGCGTTTTCGGGCCGCCGACAGCTCACAAAGTTGATAGGTCCGCGATGGCGCGTGTCAAGGCAAGCTAGTTGAGCAGCCCGGAAAGCAGGGCCTGCACCACGGCGGCCGTCTTGTTGGCGGCCTTCAACTTGTGAACAACGTTCTTGATGTGAAAGTTCACCGTCGGTACCGAAATAGCCAGGATCGCCCCGATATCGGCGGCGGTCTTGCCGTCGGCCGTCCACTTGAGGACCTCGACCTCGCGGGGGGTGAGGGGCACCTCGGGCTGCACGGCGTAGCGCGGCTTCATCAGGCGCGACAGCGCCAGGTGCGCGGCCTGCACCAGCCAGCGCATTTCGCTCTCCTTGGCCGCAAGCTCCTGGGGGCCCAGCAGCTCGCTCGAGCGCGAAAGCGTGAGCATGCCGCCAACGCCAAAGCCGTCCAGGCTCGATTGGGCCCAGCCGAAGCGCAGACCGTAGTCGCGAGCTTCGTCCCACATCGCCCGCGCGGAGGCAAAGACCTCGTCCGTCCACACCAGGGGCACCTGGCTGCGCTGCCCATGCCGGACGCTGGGGTCGATCTGCAGGTAGCCCGCTTCCACATAGCGGGCCTGCCACTCGCTGGGGTAGTCGTTGAGGGTGATGACCTTGGGGTTGGAGACCGGCACTGCCAGGCGCAAGCCGTAGGCGCAGTGCTCAAAGCCCAGCCGGCGTGCCTCCGCTTGCAGCGCCGCAAACACAGCCTGTTCGCTCGGCGCCCGATCGAGCGCCGTGAGCAGGTTTTCGGAGGACGGCTGCATGGGGGCAGGTTCGGTGAAGTGGCGACTTGTTTACGAACTATTGAAACCCTGAGTCTTCAATTTACATGAATCGTGCCCGCCTGACTCTGCGGGATGCAGGCCGCGTCCGTGGCTGCGCCGGCCGACGTGAGGATTTCCGCAAAAACCGGGACTGCCTTGACCTCCAGATTGAGGAGGACGCCGGTCTCGGCCCAAGATGAAATATTTGGAGGGCGTTGCATGCATGAGCGCTCACATGCCAACAGAAGAAGGAAGGAATTGACCATGAAAACAGTCTCGCCCGACGGTTACCTGCGTTTGCGCACGCGCGAGTTGGACAGCATTCCCCTGCAGCACCTCATTTCCAATGTCGATGAGGAGCCCTTCGACCCCGTTCAGCGTTGTGGTGGCGCAACGACTTTGTCCGGCTACACGGAGTGGGTCAGCCCGAACGAGCCGGCACTGAGCATCGGCTGGGACTGGGAGTGGCGAGGCGAAAGTGCTGGGGCCGCGGTCGTGCGACTGGGCCTTCCGCGCACCAACATCCTCGTGGTTTCGGAGGCCAGCGTTCCCCTGCCTTGGGAAGACAGCCTGCAAGTGCTGGCGCATTTCATCGACGCCATCGACTGGCAGCGCGCCGCACTGGACGCGGCATGTCGCGGCAGTGTCGGCCAGACCTACAAGAACTGATAGTTCCGCGCGCCCCGGCAGAAGGCTGAAATCTCCCGATACAACTCGGGATTTAACCAAATGGAAGTACTTGCCGGCAGGCCTCATGAACTGACCCCTCAACTCCTGGAGAGCGTCGAGCGATATCGCTACAAGGTCTTCGTCGAAATGCTGGGCTGGCAGCTGGATACGCCGCCCGGCCTGGAGCGCGACCAGTTCGACCACTCGGGCACGCTGTATCTGGCAGCGCGTGATTCCGAACACAACGTCATCGGCACCGCGCGCCTGTTGCCGACCACCCAGTCCTATCTCCTGGGCGACGTGTTCCCGCAGCTGATGGGCGGTGCCGAGCCGCCGAAGGACCCGTTGGTGTGGGAGCTGTCCCGTTTTGCCGCCGTCGACTTCAGCGCCACCGGCACGGGGGCGATGGGGCAGTTTTCGTCACCCGTTGCGGTGGGGCTGCTGGAAAAAGCCATCGAGGTTGCGGCGGCGCAGGGTGCACAGCGGCTGATCACCGTCTCCCCGCTGGGCATCGAGCGCCTGCTGCGCCGCGAGGGCTTTCGCGCGCACCGTGCGGCACCTCCCCAGATCATCGACGGGCATCCCATCTTTGCCTGCTGGATCGACGTGGTGCCGCGCTGTCCACCCGCGGCTCGCCGCGAGACCGCGCACTGATGTCGTCGAGCCCCGGCGCCGGGCTCACTTCATGAGGGCCGGGGCGGCAACGCCCTTGGTAATCGTTGCGGCGGGGCGTTGCATCATCTCGCCGCTGCTGGTCAGGCGAGAGCTCAGGCGCAACAGTCCGTGATGGCCTTCGTGCACGCGCGGATAGGCGCGCGGCGCGCCCGGCAGGGCAACGGGCTGCACGTCCAGCTCCACGCATTCAGGCGCCGAGAAGATCTCGCCGCCGGTGTCGTACAGGCCGAAGTCGATGAAGTAGCGGCCCGGCAGCAGGTTCATCGAGTCCAGCGTCAGGCGGAAGGAAAAGCGGCCGTCGTAGCGCTGGAAATCCACCACTTCCTCCGGGCCCCAGATTTCCGACAGCTTCAGGCGGTTGGCATCGTGCCAGCGGAACATCGGCACGCATGATGGCGTGGGTTCGTCGGCCTCGAGCACCACTTCGATTTCCACGGGCTGCAGGAAATCGACCGAGCTCACCGAGGTTTCCATCCCGTCGATGCGCAGCTCCACCAGGCGCAGGCCGATGCGGCTCTTGTAGGCAAGCTCCGAGAGCACCGGCGACCTCTTGGCGTATTCGTCGAGCACTTCCTGCGCCGAGCCCTGCAGGGCCAGCCGGCCGTTGGCCAGCAGCAGGCCCTTGTTGCACAGCGACTTGACCACTGCCGTGTTGTGGCTCACGAAGAGCACGGTCTTGCCGTCCTGGCTGCTCACGTCGCGCATCTTTCCCAGGCACTTGTTCTGGAACTGGGTGTCGCCCACGGCCAGCACTTCGTCCACGATCAGGATTTCGGGGTTCAGGTGCGCCGCCACGGCAAAGGCCAGGCGCACGTACATGCCGCTGGAGTAGCGCTTGACGGGGGTGTCCAGGAAGCGCTCGACCTCGGCGAAGTCGACGATGGCATCGAACTGTCGATCGATCTCGCGCTTGCGCATGCCCAGGATCGAGCCATTGAGGTAGATGTTCTCGCGCCCCGTGAGCTCCGGATGGAACCCGGTCCCAACCTCCAGCAGCGAGCCCACCTTGCCGTAGAGCTTGACCTCGCCGGTGGTCGGCTCGGTGATGCGGCTGAGCACCTTCAGCAGTGTGCTCTTGCCGGCGCCATTGCGGCCCACGATGCCCACCACGTCGCCCTTGCGGATGTCGAAGGAGACATCGTCCAGCGCGCGGAAGGTTTCGTATTCGGGCGGGCGAAACAGGTTCTTCACCGCCGCCACTGCTGCGTCGGTCACCCGGTTGTGCCGCTGCGACATGTGCGAGATGCGGTATTCCTTGCTCAGGCCCCGCACCGACAGCGCCAGGTCAGACGACATCGGCAAACCTCCGCTCGGAGCGCTGGAAGATGGACAGGCCAAGAATGAACATCAGCACCGACGCCACGGCGCTCCAGGCGACCGAGTTCCAGTTGGTGACCGGCGTGCCCAGCACCACCCAGCGGAACGAATCCAGAATGCCCACCATCGGGTTCAGGGCTACCAGCCACTGCACCGAAGCGGGAATCGTCGAGGCCGCGTAGGCCACCGGGCTGGCCCACATGAGGAACTGGGTGAACACCGGCACGACATGGCGAACGTCGCGGTAGCTCACGTTCAGCGAGGCGGACCACAGGCCCATTCCCAAGGCCAGCAGGATGGCCATGAGCAGCACGAAAGGCAGCAGCACCAGCTGCGGCCCCGGCGCAATGCCGTTGACCACCAGGAGCACGGCCATCATCACCGCGGCGACGCTGAAGTCGAGCATCACCACGCAAACCGTGGACAGCGGCAGCACCATGCGCGGGAAGTAGATCTTGCTGATCAGGCCCGCGTTGGCCACCATCGAATCGTTGGTCTGCTGGAAGATCTGGATGAAGGCATTCCAGATCAGCAGGCCCGAGTAGCTGAACACGAAGTAGGGGACCTGCGAATCACCGGTGGGCAGCTTGGCGATCGTGCCGAAGATGAAGGTGAACAGCCCGGCACCGATCAGCGGCTGCAGGATCACCCAGGCCACGCCCACCACGGTCTGGCGGTAGCGCAGCTTCACATCGCGCAGAGCCAGGATGAACAGGAGGTCGCGGTACTCCAGCACGTCGCGCACGGGAAACAGGTTCCCGCGCCGGCGTGGCTTGATCGTGAGGAGGGGCTCGTCGGCTGCGGACATTGATGAGGCAAGCTCCGGATCCAGGGCAAACGGGCAGCACGCCGTCGAGTTTGCCTTGTAAGACATTGGTTGCAATATCTTACAGGACCCCGTCCGCCGGCCAATTGGCCAGAAAGCTATCGAACAGACGGAGTAGGGCCGCGCACGAGGCGCATCTGCGCCGCGCCGGCGCGCGGGTTGGCGGCCACCCGGGCGCGCAACTGGCCGCAGCCGCCGTCCACGTCCTGCCCGGCCGAATAGCGCAGCTTGGTGAGGATGCCGCGCTGGTGCAGGGTGCGGGCCATCTGCTCGCATCGCTCCCACGCCGGCCGGTTGAAGCCGGCGCCTTCAACCTCGTTGAAGGGGATGATGTTCAGCACGCCCCACTTGCCGGAAAGCAGCCTGACGATGCCTTCGATTTCCTCGGGGCCGTCGTTCACCCCTTCGAGCAGCGTCCACTGGTACTGGATGGGGTAGCCGCTGGCGCGGGCATAGCGCTCGCACGCGTCGACCAGTTCCTGGGGCGACAGGTTGGGCGCTCGCGGCAGCAGCGTCCTGCGCAAGTCGGCCCGGGTGGTGTGCAGCGACAGCGCCAGCGCCGGCTTGACCGTGCCCTGGGCCAGGCGCTCGAAGGCGCGCGGGTCGCCCACGGTGGAGAACACGAGGTTCTTGTGGCCGATGTTGCCGGCCGTGCCGAGCAACTCGATGGCCTCCATGACGTTGTCCAGGTTGTGCGAAGGCTCGCCCATGCCCATGAACACCACCTTGCGCACCGGCCGGCGCGCCCGGGCCAGGGCCACCTGGGCGATGATCTCGGCGCTGCCCAACTGGCGCAGCAAGCCGCTCTGGCCCGTCATGCAGAACTGGCACCCCACGGCGCAGCCCACCTGCGACGACACGCACAGGCCTTCGCGCGGCAGCAGCACGCTTTCCACCGTCTGGCCGTCGGCCAGGGCAACCAGCAGGCGCTCGGAGCCATCCTCGCCCGCATCGACCACCTGGATGCGGGCCAGCGCGGCCAGGTCGGTCTCGATGGCAGGCAAGGCCGCCAGCAGCGAGGCGGGAAAGAACTTCTCGGGCGGGCGCTTGGTGCTGTTGCCGGGCTGCGCACGCAGCCACGTCCGCAAGAAGCGGTGTTCGTGGCTGGGGCCAGCGCCGGCTTGTCGCAGGCGCTGCTTCAGGTCGTGGATGCGCATGGGTTGGAATTGTGCCGGGCGCGCAATACGCCCGTGGCGGCGTCGGGCGCTTTCAGCCCGGCGGAAGGTGTCCGCGCAGCCTTTCGAAATCTTCCGGCGCGGCCAGCGCGAACACCGCGCGCTCGACCGCCTTGTGCTCCATCACCCGCTCTTCCATTTCGTGCAGGATGCGCGCCAACTCGGTCTGTGGTGGGTCGCCGGCCACGATCACGCGGGCGGCCACCACCAGCCGGTCCGGCCCCACGAACTCGGCGAAGAAGTAGGTCACGCGTTCGACCTGAGGATGCTGCTCGATGGCCTGGATGGCCAGGTCGCGCCGCTCGGCCGGCAGCGGCACGCCGGCCAGGAAGCGCCGGTTGAGGTTGATGAGCGTGAGCCCCGCGGTGCCCATCAGCACCCCGATCAGGATCGAGCCCAGCGCGTCGTAGCGCACTTCGCCCGTGATCTGGTGCAGGCCCATGCCGGTGGCGGCAATCAGCAGGCCGATCAGCGCGATGAAGTCGCCGGTCACGACGGCGCGCAGCTGCGAGTCGGAGGTGTCCAGCACATGCTTGAAGATGCCCAGGTCGCGCTCGGCCGCGCGTTCGCGCACGAAGCGCACCGCGCGCACGAACGAGAGGCACTGGAACACCAGCGAGAACAGCAGCACCGCATAGCCCACCCGGTACTCCGGCGGCGGCTCGATCACATACCACTGCGTGATGCCGCGCCAGATGGCCACCTGTGCGCCCACCACGCACATCACGATCGAGCCGAACAGCGACCAAACGAAGGACTCGCGCCCGTAGCCCAGCGGATGCGCATCGTCGGAGGGGCGCCGCGCCGCCAGGTAGCCGGCCACCAGGAAGATCTCCGATGCAGTGCCGATCCAGGAGTGCACTGCCTCGGCAGCCATGGCGGCCGAGCCGGTGACGATGGCCGCCACGGTCTTGAATACCGCCATGACCGCCCCGCCGGCCAGGGCCAGCGCAACGGTGGTGCGCAGGCGCTTGGCTTGCGCCTGCGGGTGCAGTCGGCGGTGCAGGCGGGTGAACTCCCTCATGGCTGGGTATTTAGCCACGGCCGGGGCACTGGCCGCATGGCTTGTCTTGTCATGAAAGCTTAATGAAAGGAAGTGAGGCTTGGCGCCTTTTGAACTTTCCACTACAGGTGCCGACCATGCCTCTCGCCGTTTCGCCACTTCGCGCTGCCCTGCGCGCCATTGCCATTGGTGGTGCCAGCCTTGCGCTGCTGCAGGCGCCAGCCCTGGCGGTCCATCCGCAGACGCAAGTGCAGATGCAGCGCCTGTGGCAGTTTGCGCACCAGCCCGGGGTGCCGGGCCAGAAGTCGGAAATCGTGGCCTACGACGAGACAACCGACACCCTGTGGGTGGCCGGCGTGCGGGGGGTGGACGTGATCGACCGCGCGGCCGGCCAGCGCCTGGCGCACATCGACGTGAGCCAGTTCGGGCTGGTCAACAGCGTCGCGATTCATGACGGGCTGGCCGCCTTCGCCATCGAGAACTCGGCCGACCGCACGCGGCCCGGCGTGGTGGTGTTCTTCGACACGCGCACGCGCCGCCAGAATGGCGCACCGCTCACGGTGGGGGCCTTGCCGGACATGCTCACCTTTACCCCCGATGGCCGCACGGTACTGGTGGCCAACGAGGGCACGCCCAACCCCCGGCCCACCGCGGCAGGCCTCTCGGCCGAAGACCCTGCGGGCAGCGTGAGCATCATCGGCGTGCGCGAACGCCGGGTGCGCACCGTGGCGCTGGACCCGTCGATTCCCGGCTACCAGCACCTGCGCCTGTTTCCCGCCACGGGCAGCCTGCCCACCCAGCCCGCCACCTACAGCGCCTACGGCCCCGAGCCGGAGTACATCGCCGTCGACAAGCAAGGCCGCTTCGCCTACGTGGGCCTGCAGGAGGCCAACGGCGTGGCCGTGCTCGACATCGAGCGTGGCCGCTTCGACAAGATCTACGGCCTGGGCCTGAAGGACTTCTCGCTGCCGGGCAACGAGATCGATCCCAGCGACCAGGACGGCGTCATCCGCCTGCGCAACGTGCCCGTCAAGGGCCTGTACCAGCCCGACGGCATTGCCGCCTACGAGTTCCGCGGTGAAACGTACCTGGTCATGGCCAACGAAGGCGATGCCCGCGACAACGGCGAGGGCGACGGCGAGGACGAGCGCCGCGGCTCGGCCGGCAACGCCTCCATCGAGTACGTGCCCGATGGCAGCGAGCTGGGGCGACTGACCTTCTCCAACGTCGACTCCGCACGTGGTGGCCCGCTGGTGGCCTTTGGCGGCCATTCCATGTCGGTTCGCCGCGCGCAGGACGGCGAGCTGGTGTACGACAGCGGCAGCAAGCTCGATGCCGAGGCCATTCGCCTGGGCATCTACGACGACGGACGCAGCGACAACAAGGGCGTGGAGCCCGAAGGCGTGGCGCTGCTGCGCGTGCAGGGCCGCGTGCTGGCCTTCGTGGGGCTGGAGCGCACGCTCAAGTCGGCCGTGGCGGTGTTCGACATTACCGATCCGCGCGACGTGCAGTACGTCGACATGTTCGTGAGCGAAGGCGACCTCGCGGTGGAAGGGCTGACCGCCTTCAAGGCTCGCGGGCGCTACTACGTGGCCATTGCCAACGAGTCCACCGACACCACCTCGCTGTTCGAGCTGAGCATGTTGCGCGGCGGCCGGGCCGGCGCCGGCGAAGACGACTGACGCGCCCGGGCGCCCGAAGGCGCTTCCGAGGGCATTGGCTGACGTGGTGGGGCAGGGGGCGGGCACTAAACTGCCTGCCTTCGTCTATGGATCTGAAAACGCCCCCCACGCCATACCTGCCCCCCGTGCTCCCTCCCGGGCTCATGGTGGTGCATGGCAACCACCCCGAAGCACTGCGCGACCTGCTGCTGGCATGGCTGCAGCGCCATCCGCTCGCGCCGCTGGAAGACGAGCATGTGCTGGTGCAGAGCAACGGCGTGGCGCAGTGGATCCGCCTCTCGCTGGCGCAGGACGTGGAGCAGGGCGGGGCAGGCATCGCGGCGGCCCTGCAGACCGAGCTGCCTTCGGCCTTCCTGTGGCGTGCCTATCGCGCCGTGCTCGGCGCCGACGCCGTGCCCGCGGCATCTCCTTTCGACAAGTCCTTGCTGGTGTGGCGCCTCATGCGCCTGCTGCCCCAACTGCTGGCCGAGCCGGTGTTCGCGCCGCTGGCCCGCTTTCTGGAAGACGACAGCGACCTGCGCAAGCGCCACCAACTGGCCGAGCGCCTGGCCGACCTGTTCGACCAGTACCAGGTGTATCGCGCCGACTGGCTGGATGCGTGGGCGCAGGGGCAGGACCAGATCGTCACCAGTCGCGGTGGCCTGCAGGCCGTGCCCCCGGAACTGCGCTGGCAGCCCCGCCTGTGGCGTGCATTGCAGGAGGACGTGGGCCCGGCGCTTGCGAACACCAGCCGTGCCGCCGTGCACCAGCGCTTCCTGGCGCGGGCCGCGCAGATCCCCGAAGGCGCGCCCCCACCCGGGCTGCCTCGCCGGCTCTTGATGTTCGGCATCTCTTCGCTGCCGCAGCAATCGCTCGAAGTGCTGGCTGCGCTGGCGCGCTGGACGCAGGTGCTGATGTGCGTGCACAACCCCAGCGAGCACGACTGGTCCCACATCGTGGCCGACAAGGACCTGCTGCGCGCGCAGGCGGCGGCCTCGCGCCGCAAGCGCCGCGCGGGCAGCGAAGGCGATATTCCTGAAGACCAGCTGCACCTGCACGCCCATCCGCTGCTCGCGGCCTGGGGCAAGCAGGGGCGCGACTTCATCCGATTGCTCGACCAGTTCGACGACGCCCACGAACGCCATGCGCAGCAGCTCGCGGCGCTCGGCCAGCGCATCGACTGCTTCGACGCCGATGCGGGCGAGACCTTGCTGCGCCAGTTGCAGGACGACATTCGCGACCTGCGCCCGCTGGCCGAGACGCGTGAGCGCTGGCCGGCGCTGGATGCAAACGCCGACCAGTCCATCCGCTTCCATGTCAGCCATGGGCCGCAGCGCGAGGTCGAGGTGCTGCACGACCAGCTGCTCGCCGCCTTCGCCGCCGACCCCGGCTTGCGCCCGCGCGACGTGATCGTGATGGTGCCCGACGTGGCGGCCTACGCGCCGCACATCCAGGCCGTGTTCGGCCTGCTGCCGCCCGACGATGCGCGCTACATCCCCTTCAGCGTGGCCGACCAGGCGCAACGTCACCACGATCCGCTGTTGGGCGCGCTGGAGCGCCTGCTGGCGCTGCCTCAATCGCGCATCGCCACCAGCGACGTGCTCGACTGGCTCGAAGTGCCTGCGGTGCGCGCGCGCTTCGACATCGATGCCGCGCAACTGCCGCTGCTGCACCGCTGGGTGCGCGCGGCCAATGTCCGCTGGGGCCTGCATGCGCAGCAGCGTCAGGCGCTCGGCCTGCCCGTAGCCGGCACGCAGAACAGCTGGGACTTCGGCCTGGCGCGCATGCTGCTGGGCTATGCGGTGGGCAGCGGCGAAGCGTGGGAGCACATCGAGCCGCTGGACGAAGTGGGCGGCCTCGAGGCCGCGCTGCTCGGCCCCCTGGTGCGATTTGTGTCGGCGCTGGACGCGCACTGGCGCCAGCTGGCCGAGCCCGCCACGCCGCAGCAGTGGGGCGAGCGCCTGCGCGCCGTGCTGGCCGACTTCTTCCTGCCGCAGGACGATGCCGACGGCTTCCTGTTGCGGCGTCTGCAAGCTGCCCTGCAGGAATGGCTGGACGCCTGCGACAGCGCGCAGCTCGAGCAAGAGCGCCTGCCGCTGCCTGTGGTGCGCGAGCATTGGCTGTCGCAGATCGACCAGCCCACGCTCAATCGCCCCTTCTTTGCCGGCACAGTGACCTTTGCCACGCTGCTGCCCATGCGCGCCATTCCGTTTCGAATGGTCTGCCTGCTGGGCATGAACGACGGAGACTATCCGCGCAGCCGCACCCCCGCCGACTTCGACCTGATGGGCCAGGACTACCGGGCCGGCGACCGATCGCGTCGCGAGGACGACCGCTACCTGTTCCTGGAGGCGCTTCTGTCGGCGCGCGAGCGCCTGCACATCAGCTGGGTGGGGCGCAGCATCCACGACCATTCGGAGCGCCCGCCCTCGGTGCTGGTGGCGCAGCTGCGCGACCACCTGGCCGCCGGCTGGCGCCTCTCAGGCGACTCGGCGCTGAGCCAGGACAAGGCCGGCGAGCGGCTGCTGCACGCCCTCACGGTGGAGCACAAGCTGCAGCCCTTCGACGCGGCGTACTTCCATGTCGGCGACGACCCGCGCCTGTTCAGCCATGCCCACGAGTGGCGCAGCATGGCGCAGCCCGCCGCACCCGATGGCGCGAGCGTGCCCGCCTTGCCCGAGTGGCGCTTCGAAGGTCCGCTGACACTTCGCCTGCTCAGCGACTTCTTGCGCAACCCCGCGAAGACCTTCTTCCGCCTGCGCCTGGCCATCCATTTCGAAAGCGATGACCCGGCCGGCGAGGACCAGGAGCCCTTCGAGCTCAATGGCCTGGAGAACTGGCGCCTGCAGGACGAGCTGATCCGCGCGCAGACGGCGGCCGACCCTGATGCGCGCGATGCCGCCATGCACGATGAACTGGCCCGCATGGCGGGCCGCGGCGACCTGCCCGAGGGCGCTTTTGGCGAACTGGTGCAGGACGACCTGGCCGCGCCCATGGAGAAGATGTTCGGCGAATACGCCAAGGCGCTGGTGCAATGGCCGCATGCCTTGCCCGATGCGGCGCTGGACTACCTGCCAGCGGGTGAAGCCCACGAATCGCTGCACCTGCAAGACTGGCTGGGCCAATTGCGCACCGACGATGCGGGCCAACGCTGCCGCCTGCTGCTGGACAGCGGCAGCCTGGTCAAGGGCCGCAGCTACCGGCGCGACCGCGTGGTGCCGTTCTGGGTGGCACACGTGGCGGCGCACGTGGCCGGCAAGCCGCTGACGACCATCATCATCAGCAAGGCTGGCAAGGTCCAGCTCGAACCGCTGTCGCCCGAATTGGCCCTGGCCTACTGGCAGCGGCTGTTGCGCGCCTGGCAGCAGGGATTGCACCGCCCGCTGCCGCTGGCGCTGCAGACGGCGCTGGCATGGATCGACAAGGGCGGCAGCCCCGGCGCAGTGCATGAAGAAGCGCGCGAGACCGCGCGCGGCATCTTCGAAGACCACGATCCACGCTTTGGCCGCCGTGCCGAGCGCGACGACAACGACTACCTGGCCCGTGCATTTGCCGACTTCGACGCCTTGTGGCACGGGGGCGAATTCGCGCATTGGGCCGAGCAACTGCTCAAGCCCTTGAGCGAGGCCGTGGGCAAGCCGCCGAAGGAGCAGGCGCAATGAGCGTGCACCCGCCGCTTTCCGAAGGCACGCCCAAGCTGCTGGATGCACTCACCCTGCCACTGGTGGGCAGCCAGCTCATCGAGGCCAGTGCCGGCACCGGCAAGACCTTCACCATTGCCGCGCTGTACCTGCGGCTGGTGCTGGGCCATGGTGGCGAAGGCGTGGCCTTCGGCCGCCCGCTCACGCCGCCCGAGATCCTGGTGGTGACCTTTACCGAGGCGGCCACCAAGGAGCTTCGCGACCGCATCCGCGCGCGCCTGGCCGAGGCCGCCCAAGCCTTCCTGGCCGAGCCGGAGCAAGTGGCATCCAGGCCGCGCGCAGAAGACCTGCTGCACGACCTGCGGGCCGACTTTGCGCCGCAGCAGTGGCCTGCCTGCGCCCGCACCCTGCGGCTGGCCGCCGAGTGGATGGACGAGGCGGCCGTCTCCACCATCCATGGCTGGTGCAACCGCATGCTTCGCGAGCACGCCTTCGACAGCGGCGCGTTGTTCAGCCAGACCCTGGAGACCGACCAGCGCGAGCTGCTGGCCGAAAGCACCCGCGACTACTGGCGCACCTTCTTCACGCCCTTGCCGCGCGAGCAGGCGCAGCAGGTGCGTGACTGGTGGAGCAACCCCGAGCGGCTGCAGGCCGACGTCGAAAAGCTGCGCCTGCTGGGCGATGCGCTGGGCGCCGGCCTGCCACCTGACGTGGCCTTGGGCGACGTGATGGAACAGGCGCAACGCGCACTGGCCGAGATGAAGGCGCCGTGGCTGCGCTGGGTCGACGAACTGCAGCTGCTGCTGGACCGCGCCGTTGCCGCCAAGCGGGTGCACGGGGCCAAGCTGCAGGCGCGCCACTACCAGCCCTGGCTCGACGCGTTGCGCCTGTGGGCGGCGAGCGACGAGCGCATGCCGCTGCAGTCCGCCAGCACGGCCTGGCGCCGCCTGACGCCCGAAGGCCTGGCGGAGGTATTCAAGCCCGACATGCCCGTGCCCGAGCATCCTGCGCTGGACGACATGCTCACGTTGCGCGATCGCATTGCCGCCTTGCCCGACGGCCGTACGCCAGTGCTGCGCCACGCCGCCGGCTGGATTGCGCAGCGCTTCGACGCCGAGCAGGCGCGCAGGGCCCAGATGGGCTTCGACGAACTGCTCACGCGCCTGGATGCCGCCTTGCAGGGGCCCAACGGCGAGCGCCTGGCAGCGCTCATCCGCGAGCAGTTTCCGGTGGCGCTCATCGACGAGTTCCAGGACACCGACCCGCTGCAGTACCGCATCTTCAATGCGGTCTACCGCGCGGCTTCGAATGCGCCGGAGACGGCGCTGGTGCTCATCGGCGATCCCAAGCAGGCCATCTACGCCTTTCGCGGCGCCGACATCTACACCTACCTGGCCGCACGGCGCGACACGGCAGGGCGGCACAGCACGCTGGGCACCAATTTCCGTTCGACGCGCGGCATGGTCGATGCGGTGAACCACGTGTTCCTGCGGGCGGAGGAGCGCAGCACGGGGCAGGGCGCCTTCCTGTTTCGCGATGCGCACGGCCACAACCCGGTGCCTTTCGTGGCCGTGCAGCCGCGCGGTCGCAGCGAGCGATGGTGCGTCGGCGGCACCGATGCACCGGCGCTGGTGTGCTGGACCTTGCCGGATGCGGATGACGCGAAGAGCAAGACCGATGGCCAGCGCGCCATGTCCGCCGCCTGCGCCACCGAAATCGTGCGCCTGCTCAACGCCGGCACGAAGGGGCAGGCCGGCTTTGTCGGCGAGGCGGGGCAGATGCGCGCGCTGCAGGCCGGCGACGTGGCCGTGCTGGTCAACAGTGGCCGCGAGGCGCGCGCCGTGCGCGAGGCCTTGAGCGAGCGCAACCTGCGCAGCGTGTACCTGTCCGACCAGGACTCGGTGTTCCAGAGCGCGGTGGCTGCCGACCTGCAACGCTGGCTGCTGGCCTGCGCCGAGCCGGAAGACGAGCGCCCCTTGCGCGCCGCCCTGGGCAGCGCCACCCTGGGCCTGCCGTTGCACGCACTGGACCAGCTCAACCGCGACGAGTTGCAATGGGAAGCGCGCGTGCTGCAGTTTCGCAGCTACCAGCAGACATGGCGGCGCCAGGGCGTGCTGCCCATGCTGCGTCACCTGTTGCACGACTTCGAGGTGCCGCAGCACCTGCTGGCCCGCCAGGACGAGCGCAGCCTGACCGACCTGCTGCACCTGGCCGAGCTGCTGCAGCAGGCCAGCCTGCTACTGGACGGCGAGCATGCGCTGATCCGCTGGCTGGCCGAGCAGCGCGCCGACAGCGAGTTCGCCAGCGCCGACACCGATGCGCGCCGGCTGCGCCTGGAAAGCGACGCCGAGCTGGTCAAGGTCATTACCGTGCACAAGTCCAAGGGGCTCGAGTTCCCGTTGGTGTTCCTGCCATTTGCCACGAGCTTCTTCGCGAACAAGGGCGACAAGCTGCCGCTGAAGTGGCACGAGGACGACGGCACCCTGGTGGTGGCCCTGGAGGCCGACGACGAGGCCGTCGCCCGCATGGACCAGGAGCGCCTGGGCGAAGACCTGCGCAAGCTGTATGTGGCGCTCACGCGTGCCCGCTACGCCACCTGGGTCGGCGTGCTGCCGCTGCCGGATGTGGAGCGCAGCGCGCTGGGCTATCTGCTGGCCGGCGGGCAAGCGCTGCCGCCGCCGGCCTTGCAAGACGCGCTGCAGGAGCTGGCCCAGGGCTGCCAGGCCATTGCAGTGCAGCCCGCGCCGCTGCCGCAATCGACACTCTACGAGCCACCCCGCCAGCAGTTGCAGGCATTGCCTGCGCCGCCGCTGCCATCTGGCCCGCGCGAGCGTTGGTGGATAGCCAGCTACTCCGCCTTGCGGCGCGCCGACGCATCATCGGCCGCGCAGGCCCACGAAGAAGGCGGGCAGGCCGATGCGGCGCTGGCGGATCAGCCGGCCCCGGCCAGTGCGCAGGAGGACATCTACGCCGACAGCAGCCAGGCCGAAGGCATCGAAGGTGCCGATCGGGCGCCGCCGGCAGCAGGCGGCGGCCCTGCAGCCGGCAGCCTGCACGACTTTCCACGCGGTGCCGCGCCGGGCAGCTTCCTGCACGGCCTGCTGGAGCTGGCCGGTCGCCACGGCTTTGCCAGGGTGCATGCCGACCCCGCGCTGCAAGCCGAACTGGCGACGCAGATCGAGCGCCGCTGCCAGCTGGCAGGCTGGGGTGAATGGGCTGCACCGCTGAACGCCTGGTTGCTCGGTTGGCTGGCCCAGCCGCTGGATCTGCAGCGCCTGGGTGCTGCTTGCGCGGTGGCGCCGGCGCAGCTGGCCAGCTTGCAGATCGAAATGGAATTCCTGCTGGCCGCGCAGCATGTGGACACCCTCGCGCTCGACGCTTTGGTTTGCCGCCACACGCTGGGCGGCGCGGCCCGCGCGCCGCTGCTGCCCCAGCAGATGAACGGCATGCTCAAGGGCTACATCGACCTGGTCTTCGAGCATGGGGGCCGCTACTACGTGGCCGACTACAAGTCCAACTGGCTGGGCCCGCACGATGCCGACTACGGCGCCGATGCACTGCGCGAGCAGGTGCTTGCCCACCGCTACGAACTGCAATACGTGCTCTACATCTTCGCGCTGCATCGCCTGCTGCGCTCGCGCCTGCCTGGCTACGACTACGAGCGCCACATGGGTGGCGCGGTCTACATCTTCCTGCGCGGCCAGGCCGCTGCCGGGCAGGGCCTGCACCTGGAGCGTCCGCCACTGGCACTGATGAACGCGCTGGACGACATCTTTCGCGGCATACGCCGTCCCGCCAAGCCATTGCCCAAGGGGCAGATGGAGCTGGACCTGTGAGCGGCAACACCCCCGTGTTTCTCGGCCCCTTGCCGCCCGCGCATTCCGATGTATTCGGTGTGCTCGACGCCTGGGTTCAGGCCGGCTGGCTGCGCGAACTGGACCGCAGCCTGGCCGCCTTCTTCTCGCGCCTGGCGCCCGCTGCCGACCCGTTGGTGATGCTGGCTGCCGCATTGGCCAGCCACCAGCTGGGTCGCGGCCACGCCTGCCTCGACCTGGAGGCAACGCTCGCGGACGCTGGGCGTGCACTGGCCTTGCCGCCCGAAGGTGCATCAGCCTTGCAGGCGAACGAACTCGCGCCGCCGGTGCAGCCGCCCGCGCAATGGTTGCGCGGCGTGAGCAGCGCGCAATGGATCGCCGCGCTCGATGCGCAGGCTTCGCTGGTCGGTCACGGGCCGGGTGCCACCCCGCTGGTGCGCGTGGCACATCGGCTGTACCTGCGCCGCTATTGGCAGTACGAGCAGTCGGTTCGCAGCGAGGTCGCGCGGCGCGTGAGCACGCCGACCTCCGCTGCACGCCCAGAAGTGCAGTCGGCAATGGCAGCCACGCTCGACGTGCTGTTTCCGCCGCGCACCGATGGCGACGGCGGCACCGACTGGCAGAAGGTGGCGTGCGCTCTGGCGGCGCGCCAGGCCTTCTCCATCGTGACCGGCGGCCCCGGCACCGGCAAGACGACCACCGTGGTGCGCCTGCTGGCGTTGCTGCAGCAACTGGCCTTGTCTTCTTCTGCTTCTTCGGGTGACGCGGATGCCGCGCCCCTGCGCATCGGCCTGGCAGCCCCCACCGGCAAGGCAGCCGCGCGCCTGGGTGAGTCCATCGATGGCGCGGTGGCGAGCCTGCCCTTCGATCGCCTGGGAGGCGGCGACGCACTGCGCGCGGCCATTCCCACCACCGTGAGCACGGTGCACCGCCTGCTGGGCAGCCGGCCCGACACGCGCCATTTCCGCCACGACGCGCGCAACCCGTTGCCGCTGGACGTGCTGGTGCTGGACGAAGCCTCCATGCTCGACCTGGAGATGATGTCGTGCGTACTGGCCGCATTGAGGCCGCAGGCACGCCTGATCCTGCTGGGCGACAAGGACCAACTGGCTTCTGTGGAGGCCGGCGCCGTGCTGGGCGACTTGTGCCAGCGCGCGGATGCGGGCCACTACGACGACCAGACCGTGCAGTGGCTGCAGGCAGTCACGGGTCAGTCCGTGGATGCGTGGCTGCGCGACGATGCCGGCCGCGCGCTGGACCAGGCCGTGGTCAAGCTGCGCCGCAGCTATCGCTTTGGCGCGGACAGCGGCATCGGGCTGCTGGCAGAAGCTGTCAATGCCGGTGACGAAGACAAGCTCAAGCGGCTGCTCGCCGGCGGCCATGCCGACTTGTCGACCACGCTGCAAAAGCCCGGGCAGGCCAACCTGGACGATGCGGCCTTGCGCCGGCTGGTGGTGGACGGCGCACCCGACGCCTTTGCCGGCGGTGGCCAGGGTCGAATGGAAAACGGACGCGCCGTGCCGAAGCCTGTGGGCTACGGCCACTACCTGCGCTTGATGCGTGCGCGTGAGCCTGAGGCGGATGCCGCGCAAGACGCCTTCGACGCCTGGGCCCGCGAGGTGCTTCATGCGCTGGGCCAGTTCCAGTTGCTCTGCGCGCTGCGTGGTGGGCCGCAGGGTGTGGAAGGCCTCAACCCCCGCATCGCGGCCTTGCTGCGCGAGCAGGGTCTGATCGAGCAGGAGCAGGGCGGCTGGTATGCGGGCCGCCCCGTGCTGGTCACGCGCAACGACTATGCATTGGGCCTGATGAACGGCGACGTGGGCGTGGCGTTGTCGGTGCCGCTCGGTACTCCCGTTGAACAGCGGCGGCGATTGCGCGTGGCCTTTCCGGCCAGCGGGCAGCCCGGTGGCATTCGCTGGGTACTGCCCAGCCGGCTGCGGTCGGTGGACACGGTCTTCGCGATGACGGTGCACAAGTCGCAGGGGTCGGAATTCAGCCATGCGGCGTTGCTGCTGCCGCAGCAGATGAGCCCGGTGCTCACGCGCGAGCTGGTCTACACGGGCATTACGCGGGCGCGCCACTGGTTCAGCCTGGCGGCCTCGCCCGACATGGTGTTGGCCGCGGCAGCACGCCGCGTGGAGCGGGTGGGTGGCCTGGCAGCCGGCAGCTAAGCTACCGGCGCAGAACAAGCGGCTAAGCGGCTACCAGCCGTAACGGGCGCCAAACTGCGCCGTCCAGGCGCTGAAGGACTGGTTGCCGGTCTGCCAGCCCAGGTCGCCCCAGAGGCGCCACTGGCGGCCGATGGCCACGGCGCCTCCGCCCTTGAGCTCGAAGCGGTCCTGGGGGTAGAGGTCTTTCACGGACACGGTCTTGTCGTAGACCACTTCGTCGCCGGAGGCCCCATGCCACCAGTTGACGGCAACGTACGGGCGCAGCCCGGTGGCGCCGGACGGTGCCGCCGCCTGCGACTGCTGCAGGCGCAACCCCACGCGATAGGTCGAATTGCCGCGGTGTGCGCCTTCGACCGAAGTGCCGTCGGACTCGGTGAAGTTGTAGCTGTGGTTGTGCACGTAGAGCCATTGCAACTGCGGCGTCAGCGTCCAGGCGTTTTCGCCGCCCAGGGAGAAGGCATAGCCGCCCTCGGCCGAGCCGGAGCCGTTGTGCGAGCCGTAGGTGTTGCGTGCCAGTCCGCTCGTGTCGACCCGGTTGTTGAACCAGGCGAAGTGGCCCCACAGGTCGGCGTACCAGCCCAGTCGGCTGGCCGGGTCCTGGAACCAGGTGCCGTACAGGCCGATTCCTCCGCCGTCGCCGCGGCCTCGCGAGGTGAGGCCACTGCCGGCCATGCTGCCGTCGGCGCTCGCGGTGCCCAGGCTGCCCATCACGCCGAAGCGCCAATTGGTCAGCCGCCGCGGCCCGGGCAGGTCGAAGCCGCCTTGCAGGCCCCAGGCCTTGCCATCGACGTCATTGAGACCGCTGTCGCTCGTGCTGCTGTTGCTTTCCCCGAAGGTTCGAAACCAGGCGCTGGACTCGGCGCCCCTGGCCGAGCCGCCGCGGTCGTCCAGGGTGTGCACGAAGATCAGGTCCGTCATGCGCTGCATGCCAAGCAAGGCCCCGGTCTCGGGTCGCGCGGACTGTGCCTGCGCCGCGGCCGTCAGGCCGGCTGTTGCCGCCAGCGCAAGAAGCGCATGACTGGCGCCGCCGCGAATAGGAGTTGCAGCTTGCATGGTCCCCCTCCGATGGGTTTGCCACCTTGTAGGGTGGCAGGGTGAACGCAATGTGAATGTACGCCGATTGCGTGAACTACCATCCATGCATGCCGGACACCATGCAACTGCGCGACGGAGAGCGCTTCGGCCGCCCGGACACGGGATGGCGACTGCGCCTGTACACCATCATCTTCGAGGCCGACACGCGCGAGGGCCGACTGTTCGACATCGTGTTGCTGGGCTTCATCGTGGCCAGCGTGGCGGTGGTGATTGCCGACAGCATCGAGTCGGTGCATGTGCGCTTCAAGACGCTGTTCTCCGTGCTGGAGTGGATCTTCACGGCCGCCTTCACCACCGAATACATTGCCCGCCTGGTGTGCGTGCGCCGGCCCCTGCGATATGCACGCAGCTTCTATGGGGTGATCGACTTCCTGGCGGTGCTGCCGACCTACTTCGCCATCCTGGTGCCGGGCATGTCCGCGTTGATCGACGTGCGGGTGCTGCGGCTGCTGCGGGTATTCCGGATCTTCAAGCTGGCCGAGTATGTGGACGAGTTCGGCGCGCTGGGGCAGGCGCTGTATTCGTCGCGGCGCAAGATCCTGGTGTTCATGATGTTCGTCATGCTCGTGGTGATGGTCATGGGCACGCTCATGTATGTCGTCGAGGGGCCGCAGCACGGCTACACCAGCATTCCGGTGGGCATCTACTGGGCGATCACGACGATGACCACCGTGGGGTTTGGCGACATCACGCCGCACACCGACCTGGGAAGGGTGATCGCCTCGACGATGATGCTGCTCGGCTGGGGGACGCTGGCCGTGCCCACCGGCATCGTGAGCGCAGAGTTCACTTCGCGCCGGTTCGTGCGCGTTCCGACCACTCGTACCTGCCATGAGTGCCTGAGCGAAGGGCACGCGGAGTCGGCCAGGTACTGCAGCGACTGCGGGGCGAAGTTGCCTCCGTATCAAACCGGAAAGCTCTGACTGGGTTGGTGGCGGGCAAAGGCCTGTGTGCCTCTGGGCGCTGGCGCTTCGCTCGGGCGGTCGGCGCGTTGCGCCGACTCCATTGCGCTGCTCGCGGAGCCGGCCTGCACCGTGGAACTCGCTGCGCTACTTCGTAGCTCCGCTCAGACAGCCACGGTGAGCCAGAAGTTGAAGCGCGCAAGGTGCCCTTGCGCGCAAGCCGGTTCCGCTGCGCTGCTCATCGCCCGAGAGGCACGCCAGCGCCCAGAGGCACACAGGCCTTTGCCGACACGCGCTGTTGTTGTTCTCCCGGCGCGGCCCACCGTTTTCATCGACACCGTCACACCGTTTCCAGGCGGGGCGTGGCAGGCGGTGCGGGCCGGGGGCGATTTCCGGGGCGGTGAGGAGCGCAGCGCTGGGCTTGAGCTTGCCTGCCGCAGGACAGGCAAGCGGCCTTGACTGACTTGCGGCAGCTGTTTGAACGTAGCGACAAAGTCGCGAAGTGAGTTCTGCCGCACAAGCCCAGCGCGAGCACCGCAACGGAGTCGATGCCGCAGGCATCGACCGCCCCGGTATGAGCCCCCGGCCCGCGCCGCCTGCCGCGCCCCGCCCCGCCCGCCCCAGTCAGTCCTCCCGCCGCAACGTCACATGAGTAGCCTTCTCGGTGGCAACCTGCTCCACGCAGCGATACCCCAGTGCCCGCCAATCCTGCCCCTGGAACAACGATTCCCCGCGCCCCAGCAACACCGGCGATACGGCAAGGTGGAGCTCGTCGACCAGGCGCTGCGCGATGTACTGGCGCACGGACGAGACGCCGCCGCCCAGGCGCACATCCTTGCCCTTGGCCGCTTCGCGCGCTGCCTTCAGGGCTGCGTGGATGCCGTCGGTGACGAAGTGGAAGGTGGTTCCGCCTTCCATGTCGATCGGGTCACGCGCCTGGTGCGTCAGCACGAAGACGGGCACGTGATAGGGCGGGTTGGGGCCCCACCAACCCTTCCACGAGTCGTCAGGCCACGGACCGCGGATCGGGCCGAACATGTTGCGCCCGAGAATCCAGGCGCCCAGGTTCTCGAAGCCGCGCTCCGCAAAATCGTTGTCGACGCCGGTGCTGCCACCGTCCTGGCCGATCATGGTCTTGAAGAAGCGGGTGCCGAACACCCAGTTGTGCAGGTCCATGCCGTCTATGCCCATGGGGTTCTGCAAGCTCTGCTCGATGCCGGCGCCATAGCCGTCCAGCGAAATCGAAAAGCAATTCACGCGAAGTTTCTGGTGGTGATCAGGCATCGTTCAAGGCTCCTGGACAAGGGTAAGGGACTGCAGCTCGTGCCGAATGTTGGCCTGCGCCTGCGCCTCCCACGCGTTGCGCCAGCGCGTGGTCTGGTAGATGGATGGCCGCGAAAGAAAGGATTCCAGCACACGACGCCTTCCCGCAATGTAGGCCGCTTCCTCGATATGCGCGTATTCGGCGCGGATCGCGGCGCTGTAGCTGGCGTACACCGGCGCCGGCTGGCCAAGGATCGACAGGTCCAGGTCGAGAAAAAGTCGCGTGTCTTCGTCGGCGATGCCATCGCTTGCGTGGCCGGCCGTGGCGAGCACCAGCGCCTGCACCTTCTCGACGGCATGCGTCGGCCATTGCAGCGCCGCGAGTTCGCTGCGCGCCAGCTGCGCCGAATCTGCCTCGTTGCTGGCGCTGCGCGGGTCGTACACCGCGTCATGGAACCAGATGGCCGCCTCGATGGCGCGCGCGTCGGACGCGAGGTCGCGCGACTGGTCCAGCCAGCGCAGCAGTGCCTCGACATGCGCAATGCCGTGGTAGTGCCTGCCCGGCTCGCGGTGGCGAGCCGCCAGTGTGTCCTTCAAGGCCGGGGGCAGGGCCGGCGTGGCCGCCTGCAGCAAGTCGACGTACGCGCCCTCGATCAGCTCGCTGCGGTCGATGGACAGCAGCTGCATCAGGCGATGCGCCTCGCTCGTGCCGTCTTCGGCCGACTCGTCTTCGCGCAGCACCACTTCCAGCTCGACGAACGTGCCCAGGCCCTGCACCTGGTCCAGGTGGATGCGGGTGCGCCCGTGCATGTACAGCAAGCGCTTCTTGCGCACCCGGCCGGCGCAGCCGTAGGCCAGCGTGAGCGACTCGCGCAGCACGTCGGGGTCGGGCGTGCGGCTGCGCAGGTAGAACGATTCCTTGGGGCCGGCCTGGTCGGCGCGTCGGTAGAAGATGAGCTCCCCGGTGCCGTCGGCAAAGGCACGCAGCTTGAGCCGTCCGTTCGGGCACGCAAAGAAGCTGTCGTCCTGCAGGATCTCCACGGGGCCGTCCGCGCCCAGGCGATGCGCCGCCGCAGCGACGGCTTCGAGCTGCGGCACACGGGCCTTGATTTCAATGTTGCGGGCCATTGGGCGATGATGCCGCATCGCCTTGCGCCTCGCGCTAAAGTGGCGCCCCCCGAATTCGTCTGCCAATTCATCATCGAATGACCGCATCCCACAGCTCACGCCCGCCGCGCACCGAAGCGCAGGTGCGCATCGACCTTGCCGCGGCCTTTCGCATGGCTGCCGTCAACGGCTGGGACGACACCATCTACACCCACCTGTCGGCCAGCGTGCCGGGTGAGCCGGGGCACTACCTGATCAACCGCTTTGGCGACACCTTCGACGAAATCACCGCATCGAGCCTGGTCAAGGTCGACGTGCAGGGCAAGGTGGTGGATGGCTCGGGCGCGCCGGTCAACCCCAGCGGCTTTGCCATCCATGGCGCGGTGCACGCGGCGCGGCCCGAGGTGGAGTGCGTGATCCACCTGCACACGCCCTGGGGCGTTGCGCTGTCGATGCTGCCGGGTGGCCTGCAGCCCACGTCGCAGTCCGCGATGCGGCTCTACCGGCGCCTGGGCCGCCATGCCTACGAAGGTCTGGCCCTTGGCAAGCAGGAGCAGCAGCGGCTGGTGCAGGAGCTGGGCGCGCTGGACGGCCTGATCCTGGAAAACCACGGCCCGCTGATCGTGGGCCGCACCGTCGCCGAGGCCTGGATGCTCATGCACCTGCTCGAGCGTGCAGCGCAGGCCCAGATGCGTGCCATGGCCGCCGCCGGCGGCACGGTGCCCGCGGTGAGCGATGCGCTGGCACGGCGCACCTACGAGGAGTGGGTGGGCGACGGCAGCGTGTGGGACGGCGACATCGAATGGCAGCCCCTGCTGCGTCGGCTGGACCGAACGTCACCCGGCTACCGGGACTGAGCACACCACCAATCAACCGATACACACACAAGGAGAAATCAACTCATGCCCACTATCCGAGTCGAAATGTTCGAAGGCCGCACGGTCGACCAGAAGCGCGCCTTTGCGCAGGCCGTGACCGAAGCCGTGGTGAAGACGCTGGGCAGCTCGGCCGACAGCGTGGATGTGGTGTTCTACGACATCGCCAAGCAGGACTGGGCCACCGGGGGCAAGCTGTGGAGCGACCCGCCCGCGGCCAAGCCGGCGGGCTGAGCCATCCGGCAAGCGCCGCTCAGTAGACAACGCGCCAGGCCGGCACGGGCCGCGCGAATCCCTTGAGGGCCAGCTCGCCCACCGGGTCGAGAGACCAGGTGGTGCTCGCGCCCTCGTCGGCCGACAAGTCCTGCAGCGCGCCGAACACCCGCTGCGAGACCAGGATGTGTCCGCCGGCGGCTTCGGCGCACAGGCGGGCCGCCAGGTTGGTCACGGTGCCGATGGCGCCGTAGTCGATGCGGCCCGCAAAACCGATACCGCCCAGCGTGGCAAAGCCCTGCGCAATGCCGATGCCCATGGTCAGGTCGTAGCCGCGCCGCCGCCACTGGCCGCTGAGCGAGGCCATGTCGGACTGCATCTGCAAGGCCATGCGCAGGGCGCGCGATGGTGCGTCGGGCACGGGCTGCGGGTCGTTGAAGAAGATCATCATGCCGTCGCCCGAGAAGCGCTCCAGCGTGCCTTCATGGTCCAGCACGCGCTGCCCCATGGCGGCGTGAAACTGGGCCAGCACGCCCATCACCTCCTCGGGGTCTGCGGTTTCGGTGAACGACGTGAAGCCGCGCAAGTCCAGGAAGACCACGGTGATCTCGCGCCGGTGGCTCTTGAGCGGGTCTTGCGCGCCACCGGCCAGGATCGCGTCCGCCAGTTGCGGCGAGAAAAAGCGCTTGAGCTGCCCCACGCGCTCGAGCTGCTGCACGCCCTGGGCCACGCGCTGCTCCAGCGTGGTGTTCCATGCCTGGAGCTCGGTGCGCTGGCGCTGCACTTCGTCATACAGCGCCTTGACCCGCAGCAGCGAGCGCACCCGCGCCATCAGTTCGGCCTGGTGGATGGGCTTGGCCAGGAAGTCGTCGGCACCGGCCTCCAGGCCTTTCACGCGTTCCTGCTCGGGGTCGAGCGCGGTCACCAGCACCACCGGCAGCACCGCGCAGGTTGGGTCGGCGCGGATGGCGCGGCACACCTGGTAGCCGTCCATGCCGGGCATCATCACGTCCAGCAGCACCAGGTCGGGCCGTTCGGCGGCCAGGCTGGCCAACGCTTCCTCGCCAGAGGCGGCGGTGCTGATGCGAAAGCCGTGCGCGCCCAGCACGTCGGCCAGCAGCCGCACGTTCTTTGGCACGTCGTCGACCACGAGGATGTGTTCGCTCATGCAATGGTCTCCTGCGCCAGGCGCGGCAGCACGACGGTGAAGGTGGAGCCTTCGCCCAGGCGGCTTTGTACGCTGAGGGTGCCGCCGTGCAGTTCGACGAATCGCTTGGACAGCGACAGGCCCAGCCCGGTGCCCTCGGCCTTGTGCAGCACGTTGCCGCCGCCCTGGCGAAACTCCTCGAAGATGAGGACCTGGTCCTCGGGCGCAATGCCCACGCCGGTGTCGGCCACGCTGATGTGCACCGTTGCCGGCACGCCGTCTGCGGCGTCGATGCGGTTCGCCCGCAGATGCACGCTGCCGCCCACCTGGGTGAACTTCACCGCGTTGGACAGCAGGTTGACCACCACCTGCTTGAGCTTGCGCGCGTCGGCCACCCAGTCCTGCAGGCCTTCGCCGACTTCCACCGACATGGCCAGGCCGTGGCGCTGGGCGCGCTCGCGCACCAGCATCATGGCGTTGTCCAGCAGCAGGCCCAGATCGAAGGTGCTCAGGTCCAGCTCCATGCGGCCGGCTTCGATCTTCGACAGGTCGAGCACGTCGTTGATCAGGCTCAGAAGGTGCTGGCCCGAGGAGTGGATGTCGCGCAGGTATTCCATCTGCTTGGCATTGACCGGTCCGAACATCTGCTCGGTCAGCACTTCCGAGAAGCCGATGATGGCGTTGAGCGGCGTGCGAAGCTCGTGCGACATGTTGGCCAGGAATTCGGTCTTGTGGTGGTTGGCCACTTCGAGCTGATGGCTCTTGTCCTCGATCTCCTGGAACATGCGCGCGTTCAGGATGGCGATGACGGCCTGGTCGGCAAAGGTCTCGACCAGGCGGATCTCGGCCGCCGAGAAGGGCTGCACGTCCTGGCGCAGCACGGTAATCACGCCGATCGAGGCACCTTCGCGCACCATGGGAACGGCCAGCACCGTGCGAAACCCCAGCCGCGACTGCCCCGGCCGGGACGCGGGGTAGCGCGAATCGAGCAGTTGGCGCACGTCGTCCACGTGCACGGTGCGGCGCTCCACGAAGGCCCGGCCCACCACCGACTCGCTGGTTTGCGGCATCTCCTGGTTCTGGTCCGGTTCGGCGCGCTCGTCCGTCTGGTAGCCGGTCATGGCGCGCAGCAGCTGGTCGCCCTCGGGCAGCCACACGTGGCTGCCATGGGCACGGCACAGGCGCACGGCGCGTTCGGCCACGGCCTGGAGAACCGGCTGCAGCTTGGTGGGCGAGCGGCTGAGCTCGCGCAGGATGTCGGCCGTGGCGGTCTGGAATTCCAGCGAGGCGCGCAGTTCGGCGGTGCGCAGTTCCACCTTGCGCTCGAGTTCGCCGTACGAGGCGCGCAATTGGGCCGACATGCTGTTGAACTGCTCGGCCAGGTCTTCCAGTTCGTCGTTGGTGTTCACCACGATCTCCTGGTCGAGCTCGCCGCGCCCGATGTGCCGCGCGCCACGCGCCAGGGTGCGAATGGGCTGCACCATGCTGCGCGCCAGCAGCGAGGCGGCCAGCGCCGAGACCAGCAGGCCGACCAGCAGCAAGATGGCGGCGCGCAGGAACGAAGCGTTGAGCTTGGCGTAGACCTCGCCGATGGGCTGCTGCACGAACACCTTCCAGCCCATCGGCTTGATGGGCACCATGGAGGTCAGCACCGTGTCGCCTTGCAGGTCGTGCGAGACCATGGCCTGTTCCTCCTTGAGCTTGCTTGCGGAAGCGGCCTGCACGTGCGGCAGGCTGGCGAAACTGGTCTTGCGCAGCACCAGGCCGATGTCGGGGTCGGCCACCAGGAGGTCCTCGCTGTCCAGCACGTAGGCCTTGCCTTTCTCGCCGATGTGAATGCGCGAGACCACGTCCCAGATGAACTTGAGATTGAACTCCGCCACGGTCACCGGCGCATCCTCGCCGCCGGGGCGGATAGCCACGGTCATGTAGGGTTCGGTGTCCCGGTTGAAGTACACCGGCCCGTACCAGGTGGCGTCGGGCAGAGCGTGCCGGAAGGCCGGTTCGCGCGAGCGGTCCTTGCCCGAGCCCAGCACGTCCAGCCCGAGGCGCGATACGGCCACCTCTTCGCGGCCCGCGTGGTCGAGCTGGGCGACGTCTGTGACCTCGGGTGCCTGGCGCAAGAGGCGCCAGAACTCGCTGCGCTGCGCCTCCAGGTCGGGCGCGTCGATCTGCGCGAGCGCGGCGGAACTCAGCTGCTGCGACAGCTGCAGCACGTATTGCTCGATGCGCGAGGCCGCGCCGACCGCCTTTTCGTGCTGCAGGCTGGCCAGCGCATCCTTGTTCTCCTGGTAGGCGAAATACAGGCTGATGGCGCTGGAGGCCAGCAGCACGGCGGTCACCAGCGACAGGATCAGCAGCAGGTACTTGCGAAACAGCCTTCCGTGGTGCGACCTGCGTGCTTGCGCTTCGACGGTGGGCGCAAGCTCGCCCGACAGGCTGGCGGGCGATGAATCCGGAGCCTTCATGGTCTGTCGATTGGACCGCGACACCCTTGCAATGGGAAGGCCGCAGGCCCTGGCCATTGGTGGGGTCGGCCTAGGCCGCCGGTCGAGCGGATGCATGCGGATGAAGCAAACGGATTTCGCCCGTATTGCGATTGGCCGAACCCCTGGCCGGATGTTGCGGTGGCAAGCGGCAGCAAGCGGCGCAGAATTTCTGGTTCCGCTTCTTCGTGCAGCAACCGGAGTCCTTTGCAATGCGTTGCGCCTTGTCGTTCGGGCCGCACCGTCTGCTGGCCATGCTGCTGCTTTCGCTGGTGCTCGCGGCGCTTGCTGGTGCCAGCCTGGCCCAGGCGCAGCCGCAGGCAACCAGGAAGGTGCCCCGCCTGGGTTATCTCGCGGCCGTCTCTGCCACGGCAGACGCCCCGCGGCTGGAGGCCTTTCGCCGCGGCCTGCGCGAGCAAGGCTATGTCGAGGGCCGCAACATCGAGATCGAATACAGGCACGAGAGCCAGGACCTGAGCCGCCTGACGGCCCATGCCGCCGAACTGCTGGCCATGGACATCGACGTGCTGGTGGCTGTCACCAGCAACGCGGCCGTGGCTGCCAAGAAGAGCACGTCCACCGTGCCCATCGTGTTCATGGGCGTGACAGACCCCATCAGCGCCGGGCTGGCCGAAAGCCTGGCGCGTCCGGGCGGCAACGCCACCGGCATCACCAACGTGGCGGCCATCCTCACCGGCAAGCGGCTGGAGCTGCTCAAGGAGGTGGTGCCCCGGCTGACCCACGTGGCCGTGCTGTGGGATCCCAAGGCGCCGGGCTCCATCCCGCAATGGGACGCCAGCCAGGAGCCCGCGCGCACCCTGGGCCTGCAACTGCATTCGATGACGGCCGGCAGCCCCGACGACTACGCCATGGCCTTCAAGGGCGCGCTCAAGGCGGGCAGCACCGCGGCATGGATCACGCTCAACCCGGTGGCCAACTCCAACCAGAAGCTCATAGCCGAGCTGGCCATCGAAAACAAGTTGCCCACCATCTGCGCCCGCGCGGACTACGCGGAAAACGGCTGCCTCATGGCCTACGGGCCGGGCTACGACACCGAGGGCAAGGACGGCGCGCGCTATGTGGACCGCATCCTCAAGGGCGCACGGCCCAGCGACCTGCCGATCGAGCAGCCGACCAAGTTCGAGCTCATCATCAACCTCAAGACGGCCAAGCGCCTGGGCTTCGTGATTCCAAGGCCGGTGCTCAACCGCGCGGACCGGCTTGTGCAGTAGCTGGCGCGCCAGCCTTGTATGGAATGATGGGGGCATGACCCATTCACCCTATCGGAGGTGCCTGATGGCCGCAGGCTTGCTTGGCGCCGTGATGTCCTTGTTCGGCTGCGATTCGCAGCGCATCGAGAAGCTGGAAGAGGGCGTGTCGACCGAGGCCGATGTGCGCAAGGTGTTCGGTGAGCCCGAGGCCGTGTGGGAATCGAGCGCCGGCCAGGTCTTCGAATACAACCGCCAGCCGGCCGGGCAGAAGAACTACATGATCACCATCGGCCCCGACGGCAAGATGGCCGCGCTGCGCCAGGTGCTCACGCCCGAGAACTTCGCCAGGGTGCAGGCCGGCATGGGCGCCGAAGACCTGCGCAAGATGCTGGGCAAGCCCGCCAGCCGCAAGCCCTATCCGCTGAAGAACGAGGTGGAGTGGGAATGGCGCTGGCTGCAGCCGCCCAATTCGCCGATGGTGTTTACCGCCGTGCTCAGCGCGGGCGAGCTGCGGGTGGTGAGAAGCGGGTCGTCGCCGGATCGGAGTACGGAGGCGCCTTAGTTGTGTAAGTTATGGCTTGCAAATTGGCAGAATTTTGTCAAAAATGCAAGTTATGACTGACGCTATCAGGCTTCCAGATGAGTTGGGCCGTCTTCTGCGGGAGCGGCGTGAAACCCTGGGTTTGGGCAAGGCAGAGCTGGCCGAGAAGGCCGGCAAGGTGCGCGAGGTGATCTACCGGCTCGAAGCCGGACAGGACACCACGGTGTCGTCGTTGATGGCGGTCCTTGGTGCGCTTGGCCTTGCCATGCGACTTGATCCTGTCGGATTGCCGTCGGCACAGGAAGTGGCCCGTCGATTCCTGGACGAAGAAGACGACGATGCTTCCTGAGAAGATTCGCGCCCTGAACGTGTCCATCGGCGATGCGGCCAATGCCGGCCAGTTGCTCAAGGGGGCGGTCTACGAGTTCCGCTACCTGGCACCAGACCCCGGGCAGTCCGCGGTCGCACTGCTGATGCCGCCTGGGGAGCGGCTGACCTGGCAAGAGGGCGATCTGTTCGCGCCCATGGACCAGAATCTGCCCGAGGGCGATCTGTTCATGAAGATCCGGCAGCTGTTTCCCAAGCAGCCGCTGACGCCCATGCACCTGCTTGCATTGGTGGGGCGCAACGGCATCGGCAGGCTGGGGTACGGGTTGGCGGACCAGCTGCCGTCGCTTCCCCCGCGTGCACTGAGCAAGGACGAACTGCTCAAGACCCGCTACACGCCTGAAGTGTTCAACGAACTCGTTGCGGCGTACCTGAGCACGGGTGCAGGCATTGCCGGCATGCAGCCGAAGATCATGGTGCCGGACCGGCCGACGATTCCGGTCCCATCGCTTATCGTGAAGGCTGCCAGTCCCGCCTATCCGGGCCTGGCGGCCAACGAGTACCTGTGCCTGAGCGCCGCGCGTCGCGCGGGCATCGAGGTGCCCACGTTTGCGCTCTCCGACGACGGGCGGATGCTGGTGCTCGATCGATTCGATCTTGTGGTGCATGCAGACGGCCGCGTCGAGCGCCTGGGCTTCGAGGACATTGCAGCCTTGGCCGGACTGCGCGTGCGCGACGTGCTGGCAGATCGCAAGTACCAGGGCAGCTACCAGCGCGTCGCGGAGTTGCTGCGCCAACTGCAGTTGCACAGCGACAATCTGCACCGCTTCTTCCAGCAGGTGGCTTTTTCCATCATGGTTCGCAACGGGGACGCGCACCTGAAGAATTTCGGTGTGCTGTATCGCAGCGCCACCGATGTTTGGCTCGCTCCCATGTTCGACGTGGTGACCACAAGCATCTACAGCTATGCCCAGTACCCAGGCGGGCCGCCACTTGAAGATCGCACGCTGGCACTGAAGTTGTTTGCCGGCCGACATCAAACCCGCGCGTACCCGACCAGTGACGAATTGCTGGATTTCGGCCGTCGCGTTTGCGGCGTGAGTCAGCCTGCACAGATGATCGATGCAATCGCACAGGCCATGGCCAAGACGATTGAAGAGTCCAAGGGCGATTCCCGCGTTCCCGCCGCTCTTTGGAAGCAGATGCGCGATGCCTGGACGCAAGGCATGCGGTACGCAAAGTAGAGCCAGGGGTTTCTACCAAGGCCCGTGGCCTTTTACCGGGGCGCATACTGGGTGCCACCCACGGTAACAAAACGCGCAAGCGCCTTCACCAAGGGCGCTGATTCGCGCGGCAGCCAGGAGACCACTTTGCTGCGGACGAACATCGAAAACCCGGCCTATTTCCACAAGGTCGTCGATTGCCAATACGCCTGTCCGGCGCACACCCCCGTTCCTGAATACATCCGGCTGATCGCTCAGCGCCGCTATGGCGACGCCTACATGATCAACTGGGTGTCCAACGTCTTCCCCGGCATTCTTGGCCGTACCTGCGACCGCCCTTGCGAGCCCGCCTGTCGGCGCGGCCGGGTCGAGCAGAGCAATGCGCAGGACCCGGAGCCGGTGGCCATCTGCCGCCTCAAGCGCGTGGCCGCGGACATGAAGGAGGACGTGCGAGCGCGCATGCCGCAGGTGGCGCCGAAGAACGGCAAGCGGGTTGCCTGCGTGGGCGCGGGGCCAGCATCTCTCACGGTGGCGCGCGACCTGGCGCCACTGGGCTACGAGGTGACCGTGTTCGACGGCGAGGCCAAGGCAGGTGGCTTCATCCGTACGCAGATCCCGCGCTTTCGGTTGCCCGAGTCGGTCATCGATGAAGAATGCGGCTACATCCTCGACCTGGGCGTGCAGTTCAACAGCAGCCAGCGCATCGAGTCCATGCAGGCATTGCTGGGCCAAGGCTGGGACGCCGTGTTCGTCGGGTGCGGCGCCCCGCGCGGGCGCGACCTGGATCTGCCGGGCCGCGAGGAAGCCAGGGCCAACATCCATATCGGCATCGACTGGCTGGCTTCGGTCTCTTTCGGTCACGTCACGAAGATCGGCCAGCGCGTGATCGTGCTGGGTGGCGGCAACACTGCGATGGATTGCTGTCGCTCCGCGCGGCGCCTGGGCGGCACCGACGTGAAGGTCATCGTGCGCAGCGGCTTCGACGAGATGAAGGCTTCGCCGTGGGAAAAGGAAGACGCGGCGCACGAAGGCATTCCCATCATCAACTTCCATGTGCCCAGGGCTTTCGTGCACGAAGGGGGCAAGCTGGTGGGCATGAGCTTCGAGATCGTGCAGGCGCAGTACGACGACAAGGGCCGCCGCAAGCTGGTGCCCACCGGCGCGCCCGACGCCTTCTTCGAATGCGACGACGTGCTGGTGGCGGTGGGGCAGGAAAACGCCTTCCCCTGGATCGAGCGCGATTGCGGCATCGAGTTCGACGAGTGGGGGCTGCCGAAACTCGACAAGACGTCCTTCCAGTCCACCGTGCCCCATGTCTTCTTCGGCGGCGACGCGGCCTTCGGCCCCAAGAACATCATCACCGCCGTGGCGCACGGGCACGAGGCGGCGGTGTCCATCGACAAGCTGCTCAACGGCGAGGAGGTGAGCGAGCGTCCGGCACCCATGACCAACCTGGTGTCGCAGAAGATGGGCATCCACGAGTGGAGCTACGACAACGACATTGCCAACGACCTGCGCTTCAAGGTGCCATGGGCCAAGGCCGAGAAGGCCCTGGCCAGCATCAAGGTCGAGGTGGAACTGGGCTTTGACGCGGCCACCGCCTTCAAGGAGGCGGGGCGGTGCCTGAACTGCGATGTGCAGACGGTGTTCCAGGAAAGCGCCTGCATCGAATGCGACGCCTGCGTGGACATCTGCCCCATGGACTGCATCAGCTTCACCGACAACGGCGAGGAAGAAGGGCTGCGCCATCGCCTGAAGGCGCCCGCACTCAACATCGCGCAAGACCTGTATGTGTCGGGTGGCCTCAAGACGGGCCGGGTCATGGTCAAGGACGAGGACGTGTGCCTGCACTGCGGCCTGTGCGCCGAGCGTTGCCCCACGGGTGCGTGGGACATGAAGAAGTTTCTCTTGAAGATGACGCCGGCCGGGCCCGGCGCGCGCACGCCCGAGGCGGTGCAGGAGGTGCACGCGTAATGAACCCGTCTGTTCGTTCCATCGAGGCCGTCAACGACTTCGTCATCAAGTTCGCCAACGTCAACGGCTCGGGCTCGGCTTCGGCCAACGAGCTGTTCGCCAAGGCCATATTGCGCATGGGTGTGCCGGTGAGCCCGCGCAACATCTTTCCCAGCAACATCCAGGGCCTGCCCACCTGGTACGAGGTGCGGGTGACCGAGGCTGGCCACCTGGGCCGGCGCGGTGGCACCGACATGATGGTGGCCATGAACCCGCAGACCTGGGACGCGGACGTGGCCGAGCTGGAAAGCGGTGGCTATCTGTTCTACGACAGCACGCGCCCGCTGCCGCCTTCCAAGTTCCGCGAAGACGTCCACGTGATCGGCATGCCGCTCACCGAGATCTGCAACGCGGTCTATCAAGACCCGCGCCAGCGCCAGCTGTTCAAGAACATCGTGTACGTGGGGGCGCTGGCGGTGCTGCTGGGCATCGACCCCGAGGTGATCGAGAAGCTCTTTTCCGAGCAGTACAAGGGCAAGGAAAAGCTGCTCGATTCGAACGTGCGTGCCCTGCACCTGGGCTGTGACTTTGCGCGTGAGAACCTGGCCGAGCAGCCCATGGGCCTGAAGGTGCGCCGCGCCGACAAGGTGGGCAGCAAGATCTTCGTGGACGGCAACAGCGCGGCCGCGCTGGGCTGCGTGTATGGCGGCGCCACGGTGGCGGCCTGGTACCCCATTACGCCTTCGTCATCGGTGGCCGAGGCCTTCCAGCGCTATTGCGGCAAGTTTCGCGTCGACGCGGCCACGGGGCAGCAGCGCTTTGCCATCGTGCAGGCGGAAGACGAAATTGCCTCCATCGGCATGGTGGTGGGCGCCGGCTGGAACGGGGCGCGCGCCTTTACCGCCACCTCGGGGCCAGGTGTGTCGCTCATGACCGAGTTCATCGGTCTGGCCTACTTCGCCGAGATACCGGTCACCATCATCAACGTGCAGCGGGGTGGCCCATCGACGGGCATGCCGACGCGCACGCAGCAGGCCGACATCCTCAGTTGCGCCTACGCTTCGCACGGCGACACCAAGCACGTGCTGCTGTTTCCGCAAGACCCGCAGGAGTGCTTCGAGCATGCGGCCGCGGCGCTCGACCTGGCGGACCGCCTTCAGACGCCGGTGTTCGTCATGACCGACCTGGACATCGGCATGAACCAGCGCCTGTGCGAGCCCTTTGCGTGGGACGACAGCAAGGCCTACGACCGGGGCAAGGTGATGAGCGCCGAGGAACTCGAGGCCGGCAAGGAGTTCGGCCGCTACAAGGACGTGGACGGCGACGGCATTCCGTGGCGCACGCTGCCCGGCACGCATCCCTCCAAGGGCAGCTACTTCACGCGCGGCACCACGCGCGACCCGTACGCGCGCTACTCGGAGCGCGGGCCCGACTACATCTACAACATGGAGCGGCTGCTGCGCAAATTTGCCAGCGCCGCCAAGCTGGTGCCGGCGCCGCTGCTGCAAAGCGCGGCAAGCAGGACGGAGCTGGGCGTCATCTACTTCGGCTCGACCAGTCCGGCCATGCAGGAGGCGCTGGCGGTGCTGGAGACCGAAGAGGGCATTCAGCTCGACGCGATGCGATTGCGCGCCTTTCCCTTTGCCGACAGCGTGGCGCAGTTCCTGGCCTCGCACAGCCGTGTGTTCGTGGTCGAGCAGAACCGCGATGCGCAGATGCGCAGCCTGCTGGTCAACGAGCTGGGCGTGGCGCCCGAGCACCTGGTGGCGGTGCTTCACTACGACGGCACGCCGATCACCGCGCGCTACATCGCCAGGACCATCGCCGAAAAGGTCAAGGGCAAGCCGGCGCCGCCGCGTGCGTCCGACCTGGCAGAGCCGCCGCCCCCCATCGTTACGCCGGCCAAGTGAGGAGACGACACGCATGACCTATCTCGCCAAGCCCCGGCTGCATCACCCCACGCTGGCCGCCAACAAGGTCGGCTATACGCGGCGCGACTACGAGGGCAAGATCTCCACGCTGTGTGCCGGCTGCGGGCACGACTCCATCTCGGCATCCATCATCGAAGCCTGCTGGGAGCTGGACATCGAGCCGCACCGCGTGGCCAAGCTCTCGGGCATTGGCTGCAGCAGCAAGACGCCCGACTACTTTCTGGGTGCCTCGCACGGCTTCAACACCGTGCACGGGCGCATGCCCAGCGTGCTGACCGGCGCCAACCTGGCCAACCGCGACCTGCTGTACCTGGGCGTCTCGGGCGACGGCGATTCGGCCTCCATCGGCCTGGGCCAGTTCGCCCATGCCATGCGGCGCGGCGTGCGCATGGCCTACATCGTGGAGAACAACGGCGTGTACGGGCTGACCAAGGGCCAGTTCTCGGCCACGGCCGACCAGGGCTCCAAGAGCAAGAAGGGCGTGGTCAACACCGACAGCGCGGTCGACCTGGTGGGCATGGCACTGCAGTTGGGCGCTACCTACGTGGCCCGCGGCTTCTCGGGCAACAAGGTGCAGCTGGTGCCGCTCATCAAGGGCGCCATCAGCCATGGCGGCGCGGCCTTCATCGACGTCATCAGCCCTTGCGTGGCCTTCAACAACCACCCCGGCAGCACCAAGAGCTACGACTATGTGCGCGAGCACAACGAGGCCGTCAGCCGCATCGACTTCATCAGCAGCCGGGACGAAATCACGGCCGACATCGCCCCCGGCGAGGTGATGGACGTGCGCCAGCACGACGGCACCTTGCTGCGCCTTCGCAGCCTGCATGCCGACTACGACCCCGGCGACCGCTATGCCGCCATGGCCTACATGCAAAAGCACCAGGCGCAGGGTGAGGTGGTGACGGGGTTGCTGTACGTCGACCCGCTGGCCACCGACCTGCACACCGCGCTGAACACCTGCGATGCGCCGCTCAACACCCTGGGTGCCAGGGATTTGTGCCCGGGTGCAGCCGCGCTGGAAAAACTCAACAGTTCCTTACGCTAAAGCGATTGCGTGCCGGCCGCGGCTGCCGCAGCATTGCATGTTCACGCCGTATTTCCCCAACGAGCATTGGCACCAAGAGCAGGAGGGCGCCCATGGCCGAGCGGACCGTGTTCCAGTCGATTTCCCGCAAGCACGTGATCAGCCTGGGGCCCCAGGCCACCGTGCGTGAAGCCGCAGGCGTGATGACGCGCGCCAACTGCGGCAGCGTGCTCGTCATGGAGCCTCCCGACAAGCTGCTGGGCATCCTGACCGAGCGCGATCTCATGACGCGCGTGCTGGCCCGTGGCCTGGACCCCGATCACACCGCCATCCGCGCGGTAATGACGCCCAACCCCATCTGCGTGCCGCCCGAGATGCCCGTGTCCGATGCGGTCTGCCTCATGCTCGAGCGGGGCTTCCGGCACCTGCCGCTGGTGCGCGGCAAGCTGGTGCTTGGCGTGTTCTCCGTGCGCGACGCGCTGCCGCGCGAGCTGGGCGTGGCGCTGAGCCAGGCGGAGTTCAACGAGCAATTGAACGACGTGCTGGGTTGAGTCGGCTTGGGTGTTACCATGGTGTCACCAGCACCTGGAACACCGCATGCCGACCACCTCGCTGAAACTTCCTGAAGACGTCAAGCAACTGGCCGCATCTGCCGCTACGCAGCAGGGCGTGACGCCGCATGCCTTCATGGTCGAGGCGATCCGGGCAGCGGCGCTGGCTGCGCGACAGCGGGCGAACTTCGTGTCGGCCGCGGCGGCTTCCAGGGTGGAGGCCATGGAGTCGGGCAAGGGCTACGCCGCATCGGAAGTGCATGACTACCTTAGCTCGCGCGTGCAGGGCAAGGCGGCTGCAAAGCCCAAGGCCAAGACTTGGCGCGCCTGATCTACGCCAGGCGGGCCCTGGCTGATCTGGAGCGACTCAGCGACTCTCTTCTGGAAACGGGCCCGGCCGCGGCGCTGCGCACGGTGGACCTCATCGCCGAGGCCGTGCAGATCCTGCAGAACCACCCACTGATCGGTCGGCCCGTGGAAGAGGGCATGAGAGAGCTCGTGATCTCTCGCGACCGCACCGGCTATCTGGCCCTGTACGACTACGTTGCAGCACACGACACCGTGCTGTTGCTGGCCATTCGGCACCAGCGAGAAGCAGGGTACGCGCAAGACTGACCGAGGCGGCGCAGCGGGCGGGGCGATGCATGCGCCTGCCTCGTGCGCTTTTCCAGACAACGCCTCTTCCCGCCGTGCGGATTTCCATCCGCCACCTTGCGGGAAAACCATGAGCAGCTCGCGCTGTCTCCTTTGAATTCAAGGACTTGCAAGCCAGGCCGCGCCTGGCATGTGCGTTGCTATCGAGTCGCCGCTGCGGCGTGACGGGCCTCACCGCGAGGTGATCCCGCCGCCGGGCTCCGCACTTTTTGCAAGTTCAAGAAGGAGACAAGAGACGATGAACAAGAGCGACCTGAATTCTCGTCGCGGCAGCCGCCGCGTGCCCGCGCAACTCAGCGCCGTGAGCGCCGCGCTGATCCTGGCGGCCTGCGGCGGCGGCACCGACGGCGCCGGCACCAGTGCCAGCAGTAGTGGCGCAGGGGCAAGCACCGCCGCGGCCAAGCCCACGGTGCCGGGCGAGCCGCGCAACAGCGCACCGACCATCCGCATCAACGTGCTGTCGTCCAAGCCGCACCTGGTGTCGGGCGACGACGCGCTGGTCGAGCTGGAAAAGCTGGTTCCCCAGCCCAGCGCGGACTTCTCGGTGACGCTGAACGGCGCCGACGTGACCGACCTGTTCCAGACGCACCCGACCACGGGGCGGCTGATCGCCAAGCTCACCGGCCTCAAGCTGGGCGACAACGACCTGATCGCCAAGTTCCGCGGCTACCGCGCGCACCAGGTGCTCACCGCCTACGCGATCACGGGGCCGATGATCTCCGGCCCGCACGAGCAGCCTTTTGTCTGCGGCTACGCCACCTTCACCCGCATGGGCGGCCAGGTGCTCACGCCCACCGGCGACGACAAGTGCTCGGTGGTCACCAGGGTGGACTACTACTACCGCAACACCGCGGGCGGCAACACGCGCTTCGTGCCCGAGAACATCACGGCCTACCCGGCCAACATGAGCTACCTCACCATCAACGGCAAGACCGTGCCCTACGTGGTGCGGCTCGAAAGCGGCACCATCAACCGCGCGCTGTACCAGTCGGCCATCTTGCACGACGTGCTCAACGAGCCGGCGCCTTCGCCCACTTCGCGCCCGGCGGGCTGGACCGGTGGCGTGATCTATCCGCTGGGCGGCGGCTGCCAGGGCGGATGGTTCCAGCAGGGCAACGACTTCGCCACGCTGATCAACCCCACCTACCAGAGCCGCGGCCTGGCGGTGACGACCTCGACGCTCAACGTCTTCGGCACCAACTGCAACGACCAGCTCTCGTCCGAGACGGTTGCCATGGTCAAGGAGCGCTTCATCGAGAACTTCGGCGTGCCCGACTACACCATCGGCACCGGCGGCTCGGGCGGCTCCTACCAGAGCCACCAGACCAGCGACAACTACCCGGGTCTGTTCAACGGCGTGGTGGTGAGCCAGACCTTTGCCGACGTCACTTCGTCCACCATCTTCAAGCTGCACGACTCGCGGGTGCTGAACAACTACTTCAACGACCCGGCCACCACCGCGCTGAACTACACGGTGGCGGAGAAGCAGGCCATCTCGGGCTACCTGCAGATCGGCAACATCGCGAACATGAGCGGCAGTGCAGGGCGGCTGGACCCGCTGGTGTCCTTCCCCGCGGGCGTGCCGGCGGAGCAGCGCTACAACCCGGTGACCAACCCCACCGGCGCACGTGCCACGGTGTGGGACCACACCATCAACGTCTACGGCAAGACCGCGGCCGAAGGCTTTGCGCTGCGGCCCATCGACAACGTGGGCATCCAGTACGGCCTGCAGGCGCTCAACGAGGGCAAGCTGAACATCGAGAAGTTCCTCGACCTGAACGCTCGCGTAGGGGGCGTGGACCGCGACATGAAGCGCACCGCCACCCGCACCGTGGGCGACATGGACGCGTTGCGCCGGGCCTACCAGTCGGGCCGAATCGTCGATGGCGGCGCGGGCCTGGCGAGCACCGCCATCATCGACATGCGCGACTACAACGACCAGACGGTGGGCGGCGACATCCACACCAAGATCCATTCGTTCTCGATGCGTGAGCGCCTGCGCCGGGCCAACGGAAACATCGACAACCACGTGATGTGGACCAAGGGCGGCACCAGCGGCGAGGCTTTCGACGAAATGGACAAGTGGCTGCGCGCTGTCAATGCCGACACGTCGGACCGCACCCTGGCCCAGAAGATCAGGGCCGACCGGCCCGCCGAACTGAAGGATGCCTGCTGGGCCAACGGCCTGAAGTACGAGGAAGAGCAGACCGCGTTCGGCCCCGGTGCATGCAACACCTTCTACCCGGCCGGCACCACGCCGCGCATGGCAGCAGGCGGGCCGCTGACCGACGACATCGCCAAGTGCCAGCTCAAGCCGCTGAACGCCGCCGACTACGGCGTGAGCTTCACGCCCGAGCAGTGGGCGCGGCTGGGCGCGATCTTCCCTGAAGGCGTGTGCGACTGGACGAAGCCGGGCGTGGGGCAGCAGCCGCTGGCCGGCACGTGGCTGTCCTTCGGGCCTTCGCCGGTGAACCTGCTGTTCGACATCACGGGCCTCATCACGGCCAGCGTGCTGCAGCAGTAATGCAGGGGCCGCCGGGTTTGCCCGGCGGCTTTTCCCCTTTCCCTTTCCCTTTTTTTCCAACGACTGCCCGCCTTGCGGAGTGACACCTTGAACGCATCGAAGAAACTCAAATCCCTGGCCACCCTGATGGCTGCAGCCACCGCTTCCTTCGGCCTGCACGCCCAGGCCTTTCCCGACGGCAAGCCCATCACCATCGTGGTGCCCTTTGCCGCCGGCGGCCCCACCGACCGCGTGGCACGCGACTTGGCCGAGGCCATGCGCAAGCCCCTGGAGGGCGTGAGCATCGTGATCGACAACGCCGCCGGCGCCGGCAGCACCATCGGCAACGCCAAGGTGGCACGCGCCAAGCCCGACGGCTACACCCTGCTGGTCACCCACGTGGGCATGGCCACCACCCCGGTGCTGTATCGCAAGCTCACCTACAACTACGAGACCGACTTCGAATACCTGGGCATGATCAACGACGTGCCCATGACCGTCATCGGCAAGCCGCAGCTCGAAGCCAACAACTTCAAGGAGCTGCGCGAGTGGATCAGCAAGGCCGGCGGCAAGGTCAACCTGGGCAACGCGGGCATCGGCTCGGCCTCGCACCTGTGCGGCCTGCTGTTCCAGAGCGAGCTCAAGGCCGAGATGACCACCGTGCCCTACAAGGGCACGGCCCCGGCCATTGCTGACCTGATGGGCGGTCAGATCGACCTGTTGTGCGACCAGACCACCAACACCACCAGCCAGATCGAGGCCAAGAAGGTCAAGCCCTACGGCGTGACCACGCTCAAGCGTTTGACCACGCCGGCGCTCAAGGACATCCCGACGCTGGACGAGTCGGGGCTGAAGAACTTCCAGGTGACGATCTGGCACGGGCTGTACGCGCCCAAGGGCACGCCTGCGCCGGTGCTCAAGAAGCTCAACGATGCGCTGAAGGTGGCGCTGAAGGATCCGGAGTTCATCAAGCGCCAGGAAGGCCTGGGCGCGGTGGTGGTCAACGACAAGCGCGTGGAGCCGGCCGAGCACAAGAAGTTCGTGCAGGCCGAGGTGGCGCGCTTTGGTCCGGTCATCAAGGCAGCTGGCATCTACGCGGACTGAGGCACGGGCCGCAGTGGTGCTGCCAGGTTGCGCAAGCAGGGTAATTCCGCCCTCGCGGCGGCGCGAGGGCGTCCCTATGATTCGACCCCGTTGCCGCCAACCCGAGCCGCGCCGCTCACCCCTTCCGTGTCATTGCTTCTTTCGGCAGGACGCGCCGTGCTGAGGCTTTCGCAGCCGTACCGCGCCAGCCTGGCCGGATCCCTGGACGAACTCCGCGAGCACTCGGCGCCGCCGCGCGCGCAGTGGCGGCGCTGGGCGGCCGTGGGCCTGTGGGGCTGCCTGGTTGCGGCGGCGGGTGCCCTGGCCTACCTGACGGCCGAGCGCGCCGGCATCCGATCGATGCAGCAGGGCACGCTGCACCGGCTCGACGTCTACGCCACCGGCTTGCGCAGCGAACTCAGCCGCTACGAATACCTGCCCCAGGTGCTGTCGCTCAGCCCCGACGTGCTGGACCTGCTGCGTGCGCCTGGCAACGGCGAACTGCGGCGCGACGCCAACGTGTACCTCGAAACGGTGAATGCCCACGCACAGGCCAGCGCGAGCTACGTGATGGACGAAGCCGGTCTCACCCTGGCGGCCAGCAACTGGAACCAGCCGGGCAGCTTCGTGCACATGAACTTCTCGTACCGGCCGTACTTTCGCGACGCCATGGGCGGCGCGGCAGGTCGCTTCTACGGCATCGGCACGGTCAGCCGCGAGGCCGGCTACTACTTCTCCTTCCCCATCTCGGATGCGGGGCGGCGCATCGGCGTGGCCACCGTCAAGGTGGGCCTGGACAAGCTGGACGCGCCCTGGGCCAACTCGGCCGACAAGGTACTGGCCATCGACCGCAATGGCGTGGTGGTGCTGTCTTCGGTGGCGGGATGGAAGTTTCGCACCTTGCGTCCGCTGTCCACGCAGACATTGCAGCAGCTCGCGCAGACGCGCCAGTACACCGAGGCGGGCGAGCTCACCGCGCTGGACCTGCGCGAACACCAGCCATGGTCCGGCGGCGCTGCAACGGTGGTGCAACTGGGCACCGATGCGCCTGGAGCCAAGTCAGGCAACGACGGCTTCGGTCCCGACCTGCTGCTCGACAGTCGCCCGGTGGATGGCACCGACTGGAAGTTGATCATGCTGTCCGACATGGGGCCGGTGCATGCCTTTGCACGCACGGCCGCGCTGGTGACCATGTTCGCTCTCGTGTTCCTCATGCTGCTGGTGATGTTCTTCCAGCAGCGCAGGCGCATCGTGCGCCATCGGTTGGCGGCGCGAGAGGCGTTGCAGCGAGCCCACGACGAGCTGGAGCACAAGGTGCAGTTGCGCACCGAGGCGCTCAGCGAGGCCAACTACCACCTGCAAAGCGAAGTGGCCGAACGCAAGCGCGCCGAAGAGATCCTGAAGAACACGCTCGAAGATCTGGTGCAGACCGGCAAGATGGCCGTGCTGGGCCAGATGTCGGCCGGTGTCACGCATGAGCTCAACCAGCCGCTGGCGGCGCTGCGCACGCTGTCGGCCAACGCCGTGGTCTTTCTCGAACGCGGGCAGCCCGAGCAGGTGGACCTGAACCTGCGCACCATCTGCCAGCTCACCGATCGCATGGGCCAGATCACCGCGCAGCTCAAGAAGTTTGCGCGCCGATCGGGCGTGGAGCTGCAGCCGGTGCCGTTGGCCGATGTGATCGGCGATGCGGTGTTCCTTCTGGGCCAGCGCATCCGCGAGGAACGCATCGAGCTGGAGCAGAAGATCGAGCCCAACCTCTGCGCGCTGTGCGAAGGCAACCGGCTCGAGCAGGTGCTGGTGAATCTGCTGGTCAATGCATTCGACGCCACCGCCGCTGGTGGCCCGCCTCGGCGGGTGTGCATCGTGGCGCTGCGCACGCCCGAGGGCGTGACGCTGGAGGTGCACGACAACGGCCCCGGCATTGCGCCGGAAGTCATGGCGCGCCTTTTCGAACCCTTCTTCACCACCAAGGAGCAGGGCCACGGCCTGGGCCTCGGCCTGGCAATTTCGGCTGGCATCGTGCGCGATTTCGGCGGGCTGCTGCGTGCCACGCGCAGCAGCCTGCTGGGCGGTGCGGCCTTCATCGTTTCCCTGCGCAACGGACACTGCGAGACCACCCATGACTGATTCCCAGGCGTTGGAAGTACTTTTCGTGGAAGACGACGACGCGGTGCGCCTGGGTGCCACCCAGGCGTTGCAGTTGGCGGGCCTTCGCGTGTCGGGCTTCGGCTCGGCCGAGAAGGTGCTGACCCAGGTGGTGCCGGGCATGCCAGCCGTGCTGGTCACCGATGTGCGGCTGCCAGGCATCGACGGGCTCGAACTGCTGTCGCGCGCACTCAAGATCGAACCCACGTTGCCGGTGATCCTCATCACCGGCCATGGTGATATCTCGATGGCCGTGCAGGCCATGCGCCTGGGTGCGTATGACTTCCTCGAAAAGCCGTTCTCGCCCGAGCAACTGAGCGAAGTGGTGCAGCGCGCGCTGGACAAGCGTGCGTTGAGCCTGGAGGTGGAGCGCCTGCGCAGCCAGCTGGCCGGCTACGAATCGATCGAGGCGCGCCTGGTGGGCCGCTCCAGCGCCATGCAGCAACTGCGCCGCCTGGTGCGTGACCTGGCCAGCTCCGATGCCGACGTACTGGTGCTCGGCGAAACCGGCACTGGCAAGGAATTGGTGGCGCGTTGCCTGCATGAAGGCAGCCGCCGACGCAATGGCAACTTTGCCGCCATCAACTGCGGCGGCATGCCCGAGGCGCTGTTCGAGAGCGAGATGTTCGGCCACGAAGCAGGCGCCTTCACCGGCGCGGCCAAGCGGCGCATCGGCAAGATCGAACATGCGCGCGGCGGCACGCTCTTTCTGGACGAGATCGAGACCATGCCCATGAGCCTGCAGGTGAAGATGCTGCGCACCCTGCAGGAGCGGCAATTCGAGCGGCTGGGCTCCAACGAACTGCGGGCCATGGACAGCCGCGTCATCGCCGCCACCAAGGCCGACCTGCTGGCGGCGGCGCGCGAAGGCAAGTTTCGCGACGACCTGTACTACCGGCTGGGCGTGGTAGTGCTGCAATTGCCTGCGCTGCGCGAGCGGCGCGAAGACATTCCCTTGCTCTTCACTCATTTCGCCAGGCAGGCCGCGGTGCGTCACGAGCGCGAACTGCCGCCGGTGCACAGCCGCCACCTGGAGGCGTTGATGGCCCACGCCTGGCCGGGCAATGTGCGCGAGCTGCGCAACGTTGCCGACCGCTTCGTGCTCGGCCTGTGGGATGGCGAGGCGCGCATGCAGGACGTGGCGCGCGGTGAACGCAGCCTGGACGAGCAGATGGCCCAGTTCGAGCGCTACCTGATCCAGGAGGCGCTCGACGCCTGCAACGGCAGCGCCGCCGCAGCAGCCGAACGCCTGGGCCTGCCGCGCAAGACGCTGTACGACAAGATGCGCCGACTGGGGCCGCTGAAGGCCGTGGCCTAGCATCAGCGCGGCCTTGCCGCTTGCGTGCACGTGGCTGCCGATCGGTCAAGGTGAAATACGTCACACGTAATAACTGTGGCGTGCAATTGCGAATGTGAACAACTGCATGTCGCAGAGGTGAATCTGACCGGACAACCATTGGTTGACTTTTGATTGACACACCTCGCCAACGCTCCCTTACAGAATTCGCGCCGTCATCAAGCGAAATCAGGGAGAGAGAGCGATGGTGTCGACAAAAGGGGAGCGGCGCGAAGCGCGTGAATTGCACGTCTCGGTGCGCCGATGTGTAGCGCCTGTGGCCGTCATGGCCAGCATGGGAGTGGCAGGCGTTGCGTGGGCGCAGGTGAATGCTTCCGCGCCGCGCCCCTTTGTCGAAGACCAACGCCAGCAGGAGCGTGAACGGGTGCTGCGCCAGCAGCAGGAAGCAGGCGTCGACGAACGTCTGCAGGCTGGCGCGGCACCCGGGGCCGCGCAGCCCTTGCCCGAGCACGAGTCGCCGTGCTTTCGCATCGACCGCATCACGCTGGGCGGTGAGGAAGCCGATCGATTCCAGTGGCTTGTCGGCGAAGCCGACGCAAACGCGGCCGGCCTGAGCGATTCGCCCATTGGCCGCTGCCTGGGCACGCAGGGCATCAACATCGTTCTGGCGCGCCTTCAACAGGCGTTGGTGGCGCGCGGATTGATCACATCGCGCGTGCTGGCCGCGCCGCAGGACCTGTCGAGCGGCGTGCTGTCGCTGACGCTGGTTCCTGGTCGCGTGGCAGTCATTCGCTTCGCCGACGAACAAGGCGACAAGACCAGCCTGCGCACCGCCATTGCGATTCGCCAAGGCGATGTGCTCAATCTGCGCGACATCGAGCAGGGACTGGAGAACCTCAAGCGCCTGCCCACGGCAGAAGCCGATATCCAGATCGAACCGACGACCGGGCCGGGCGCGAGGCCAGGCGACAGCGACCTGGTGGTGAAGTATCGGCAGAAGTTTCCGCTGCGTACGACGTTGAGTCTGGATGACGGGGGCAGCGAAGCCACGGGCAAGAACCAGGCGGGTGTAACGGTTGCTTGGGATAACCCGCTGGGCTTGAACGACCTGGCCTATATCAGCCTCAATCACGACGCCCTCAATCCTGGCGGGCGGGGCACGCGCGGTTACACCGCGCACTACTCGGTGCCGTATGGCGCTTGGCTGTTCAGCACGACCGCGAGTGCGGACAGTTACCACCAAACCGTGGTCGGCCCATACGAGACTTACGTGTACGCCGGCGAAAGTAGCAACGTAAGCTTGCGCGCCGCGCGGCAGTTGTATCGCGACGCATCGCGCAAGACCAGCGGCTGGGTGGGCGCCTGGCAGCGCTCGAACAACAACGTAATCATCGACCACGGACTCGACAATCAGCTTCGCAGGGTCGGCGGCTGGGAGGCGGGCCTGAACCACCGCGAGTTCATCGCGGACGCCACTCTGGACACCAACTTGGCGTACAGACACGGCACCGGAGCGTTAAGCGCCCTAAGAGCGCCAGAAGAAGCGTATGGCGAGGGCACATCGCGCATGCAGATCTTCACCGCCGACGTGGCGCTCAACGCCCCGTTCAACCTGGGCGGCCAGCGCTTTCGCTACAGCGCGCTGTGGCGTGCGCAATGGAATCGCACACCGTTGACGCCGCAGGACAAGTTCGCCATCGGCGGGCGCTACACGGTGCGCGGCTTCGACGGAGAGCAGAACTTGCTGGGCGAGCGCGGCTGGCTCCTGCGCAACGACATCGGCTGGGCCGTGGCAGACAGCGGCGCCGAGGTGTACGCGGGCATCGACCACGGGCAGGTGAGCGGGCCGTCGACCGCCTTCCAGTTGGGAACGCGCCTGACCGGCGGCGTTGTGGGCGTGCGCGGCGCGTGGCAAGGGCTGAACTACGACGTGTTCGTGGGCGCGCCCATCTCCAAGCCTGAAGGATTCAGGACCTCCGGTGTCACCGCTGGGTTCAACATCAATTTCGTTTTCTGATCGCCCGTGCATTTGCATGGAGTGATCGCTTTCGTGCGATGTCGCACATATGTATCAGGAGGAATAGAGATGAGGTCGACCTTTGAAAGGACTTGCATTGCGGCGCTCTGCGCGAGTGGGGCGATGCTGTTGCAGGCGTGTGGTGGGGGAGGTAGTGAAGCAGGCGGGGATTCGCTCCAACAAGACGTTCAATCCCAAGCCAATGGCGCCTCGATCTCCGCGGACGCAGGCAGCACGCAAGGTACCGCTCCGGTAGACACCGCCTCTGAGACCTCTGAGCAAAGGACTTTCATCCAAAGGGCGGTTGATACCGTCAACCCCGTCGCGGCACGCGGTTCTATTGATATCGAGCTTTCAGCCGATCTGGCTTCCAGCCCGAACATCAAGTACTGGTTTGAGGCGGCCGACGGCACTTCGGCTCCTGCATCCCGCCTTGGCTCATCTGAATCCGACGACCCGTTCTTCGCCCAAACCCCCACTTTGCAGCGCATCAACATTCCGGCTGTCTCGCCCGGTGCGTACACCCTGAAGGCAAAAGGCCCGGTCTTCGACGAGGGGAGTGAGACCTTCGTGGAGCGCTCCGCAGCCCTGCCAGTCGAGATCAACGCGCTTGATCCAGCCATGGCGACCTTGTCGTACAGCGCTGGGCTAAGCGTCAACGGATCGAATCGCCTCCTGCCCATTCGCTATACCAGTATCACAAGTGGTGCTCTGTATCTCTACACGACGGGTGAAGCAAATGGCACTTGTGCGATCAAGTCGTTGGGCGAGCTCGAAGGGAATGGAGCCATAAGACGATTTGACGTTGAGGCCAAGTCGTACGGCGGTGGGGCGTATTCCAGTTCTGAAACTGCCCTTTCCGGTGCGTCAGTGGCAGACGCCGACACGGTGTGCATGCAGTTCGTTCGTGCCGACGGCGCTGTGGAAAAGCCGTACACGTTCAACGTTCGCTACGTGGTCTCGCCGGAATCCTCGGACGCAATCTTGCCGCTTGGCGCGGATTCACGGAAGGTTCCAAAAAAATCGTTGGCATTGATGTCCATCCCTAAGAGTGAGAGTTACGGAGGGCACTTTGATTGGTTCAAGAGGCTGCAGATTCTTGCTGCGGGTGATGTTCGTCAGCAACGAACAGAGGTCGGTCGTCGTTCCACTTTGGAGGAATCAGGGGGTACCTGGCAGTACAGGATCGCGAAATTTGATGCGGCCGATCCGCCGTTCTTCAAGGCCAACGTTGAGGGCCGTCCGCCGCTGGTCTTTTTCGTGAAGCAGTAGTCAAGGGTGTGCAGGGCGAGGGCGCCTCAAGGCCACGGCGGTTGTCGCCTTCGTCGCTCTGTCCTGCCAACAAGGCCAGACCTCCCAGGCGTAGATCGCGGGTGACCCTTGGCGGGGATGCGCCGTGGCCTGTTGGAGGGCGAGGACATGGCCTTGGGCGTGCGCGAGCAAGCCAAAGCCAAGGCCAAAACCGAGGGCGAGTTCATGAGCCTTTGTGCTCCAGTCGCTGCTCAACCCATCATCAATGCTGGATCGCTTGGCCCCTGTACTCCGATGGCGCCATCCCTGTCCAGCGTCGAAACGCCCGCCGAAAGCACCGCGAATCCGAGAACCCCACCGCCTCCGCCACCGCCTGCGTGCCAACCCCTTGGCGCAGCAAACGTTGGGCCCGTTCCTGCCGATGGCGATCGGCGAGGAGCGAGTAGTCAATGCCTTCGCGCGCCAGCAGGCGATGTAGCGAACGCAAGCTCATCTTCAGTTGCTGGGCCGCGTCCGACAGGCTCCTGAGTTCGCCGTCGTGGCTGAACAGATGCTGCAGCGCTCCGCGGCCGTCACCAGCGGCCTCGCCATGCACGCCCCGCCCGGCCAGCTCCTGTTCGCAAGCCTGCCGCGACATGACGAGCAACGCGTGATCATGAAAGCGCAGCGGCGTTTCCACCTGATGGGCATCGAACACAATGCGGCTGGACTCTGCACCGAAGACGACGGGCGCGCCAACTGCCTGTTCAATGGCCTGCGTCAGGCCATCGCCGCGCGGCGCAAAGGCCAGTTCCAGCCGCCGCACCTCGAAGCGTGCATCGCAAGTGGGCAACTGCCGAATCGCATTGAGCGCCGTCATCAAGTGATCCAGGTCCAGGAACGGCCGCAGCTCTTCATCGCAGAACAGCGCTTGCGTCTCGATGGCCGCGGTGCCGTCACCGTCACGGTCCAACTGAAGCTGCAACCGCAGCATGGAGCCCGCCACCAACTGGTAGGCGAGCCCGAATCGAATCGCCTCGCCTCGCGTGCCATGCGAGAGCATGCCCAGCCCCATCACGCCCAAATTCGGGATGGACTTGCGACCCCCTGAAAGCAGCGCTAGCGCCAGGTCTGCGTCGCCATGCAGGCGCTGCGCGTTCAGGATGGCCTCGCGCGCCTGCGTGTAGCTGCAGCGCGTTGCAGCAGCCGCACCATCGGCTTGAGCCTGCGCCGTGAACCACGGGAACAAGCCGTCATGCAGCCAGCCGCGCTCGCGGCCCACCGAAAGAAGACCCGCAAAGGGGAGTAAGGGAAACACCGGGTCATGCACCGAAAGCACGCGCGGCGCTTGCAGCGTCGGGCGCGGTATCGGGGCGCAAAGGTCGGCAGCAGAAAGGGCAGGCATGGCTGGCAGCAAATGTCCGTTGCAGTGGCGCGCCGCGCCCTGGGCAAGCAGGCGCCCGAGCGTCAGCATCCGCCCCGGGCGTCAGAAAAGGTAAGTGAATGTAGTTGAGCCCGCGTGCGTTGCGGCTGGATTGGCGATGAGGCTTTCCCCAAGGGCCGCCAGCAAGCGAATGTGTTTGCCTGGAGACAAGAGAGAGAAAGAAAGAGAAAAAGATGAAGTCGATGCTGGATCGACGCGGCTTCCTGGCCGCCGTGGGTGGTGCCGCTGCATGCGTGGCAGGCGGGGTGCGGGCGCAACAGGGCACGGACCCGAGCGTCTCGCGAACCGAGATTCTCTTGGGCCAGAGCGCGGTGCTCAGCGGCCAGTTGGGCGACGCGGCGCTGGCCGTGCAAGCCGGCGCCCGCCTGGTCATCGACGATGCCAATGCCAACGGCGGCGTGGCCGGCCGCGCGCTGCGCCTGGTTTCGCTGGACGATGAACTCAACCCCGAGAAGGCGCTGGCCAACTACCGCAGCCTGGTGCTCGAGCAGAAGGTGCTGGCCTGCGTGTGCGGCACCGGCGCGGCACCCACGATGGCGGGCGCCGGGGTTCTGCGAGAAAACGGCGTGCCGCTCATCGGCGCCAGTGCCGTTACCGATTCGGTGCGCGACAAGACGCGCGGCGTGGCCTACTACGTGCGGGCCAGCTCGCTGCGCGAGCTTGAGGCGCTGGTGCAGCACCTGACCACCCTGGGCATGTCGCGCATCGCCTTCATCCACCTGGCCACGGCCGGCGGCGAAGAGATCAAGGCGCAGATGCAGCAAGTGCTTGCCGCGCAGAAGCTGCAGCTGCATGCCTCGGCCGGGGTGGGCCCCGACGGCGCGGGCGCGCAACAGGCGGCGCAGTTGCTGGCCACCAGCCAGCCGCAGGCGGTGGTGCTGTTCATGAGCGGCGCCGCCGCCGGCGCGGTGATGAAGGCAACCTGGCAGCTCGGCGCCGCGCCCACTTTCTACGGCATGTCGATCGTCTCGGGAGAAACAGCCGCGCGCATGTTGGGCGCGCAGTTTCGCGGGCTGGCCGTGGCGCAGGTCACGCCCTATCCGTGGGACGGCGCGGATCCCGATGCGATCCGGTTCCGCCGCCTGGCGCAAGCCGCCAATGTGCCGGTCAACTACCACAGCTACGAGGGTTACCTGGCCGGCCGGGTCACGGTCGATGCTCTGCAGCGCACCGGCCGCGAGCTCACGCGCGAACGACTGCACGCCAGCTTGCGCGGCATGAAGACGCGCGTGGCCGGCATGGATATCGACTTCACCAACAACCACCACACGGGTTCGCGCTTCGTCGAATTGGTGCAGGTGCGGCCCGACGGGCGCTACGTGCGCTGAGGTACCGGCTTAGGGGCGCGGTGCGCCCCGGCACCGAAAGGCCTGCTACGCTGTCGCGCCACCACGCCGCGCGCGCTACCTCGATGCCCGACTCCTTTGCCGCGACCCTCATCGATGCCGCTTTGCGCGGCATGTTGCTGGCATTGCTCGCGCTGCTGGCCGTCATGCTCGCGCGAGATCGCCCGACGCTGCCCGCGGCACGCGCCGCGGTGGCCTTGATGCTTGGCTTGGCGGTGCAGGTGTTCGCCTCCACACCGTTGGTGGAAGCAACGCTCCCGCGCCTGTGGCAAGCGCCGCTGGTGGCCATTTCCGTGGGCAACGCCGTGCTGTTCTGGATCTTCGTGCAGGCGCTGTTCGACGACGACTTCGTGCTGCGGCCGGTACATGCCGGCGCTTGGCTGGCCGTGGCGGCCCTGGCGGCCTTCAACTGTGCCTGGATGAGCGGCCGCGGTTCGGTGTTTGCTGCGGTCACCACGGGTTTGCAGCGGGGCGTGCCCTTGCTGTTCGCGGTGCTGGCGACGGTGGCGGCAGTGGCGCACTGGCGCACCGACCTGGTCGAGGGGCGGCGCCGGTTGCGGGTCTTCATCGTGGTCACGGGCGTTGCCTACACGCTTGCGATGCTGGTGGTGCGCCTGGCAGTGCCGCAGGGCCGCCTGACCGGCATGACGGCAACGGCCGATGTGGCGATGCTGCTTTTCATCGTTGCGGCAAGCACGGCCGCGATGCTGCAACTGGCTGGCTCTGAGCTTTTTCCTTCCGCGCTGCGTGCCGCCGCCCCGCCGCCTGTTCCCGCCGTGGATGTCGCCGCGCCCGTTGCCTCAACTGCGCCAGACCCGGCGGAAGACGCCCTGGCAGAGTCGCTGCTTCGAATGATGGGTGACGAGCGCGCTTACCGCGCCGAGGACCTCACCGTGGCCAGCCTGGCTGCGCGGCTGGGCGCGCCCGAGTACCGGCTGCGCCGCCTGATCAACCAGCGCCTGGGCCACCGCAACTTCAACGCCTTCGTCAACGGCTTCCGGCTGGACGACGCACGCACCGCATTGGCCGACCCGGCGCAGCGCGCACTGCCGGTCTTGACGATTGCGCTGGAGGCAGGCTTTCAGTCGATCGGCCCGTTCAACCGCGCCTTCAAGGCGGCCACCGGCCTCACGCCGACCGAATACCGCCGGGAAAAGCTGGCCGATTCCTGAAATCGGCCAACCGCAGCGCGCCGATTGCCGGTTTCGGCAAGACGTTGCGACGCGCGGCGGGCATCGTGAGCCTCACCGCAGGCAAGGGCTTGCGGACTCAACCGACGAGGACTGGACATGATGCATTCCGTGCGACTTCTGGCGGCCACCCTGGCGCTGCTTCTATCCGGGCTGGCCCAGGCCGCCGTGGGCCTGGGTGAAATTGCCGCGACGGCCAACGACGGCCCGGTCACGCTGTACTACCCCACGGCAGATCCCGAGCAGCCGCTGCGGCGCGGCTTCTTCACGCTGGCGCTGGCGCCGCAAGGCCAGCCGGTGCGGGGCAACGGCCGGCTGGTGGTGATCTCGCACGGCTCGGGCGGTTCGCCCTGGGTGCATGCAGACCTGGCGCGCGCACTGGTTCAGGCTGGCTTCGTGGTCGCCATGCCCGAACACCACGCCGACAACTACAAGGACGACAGCGACCCCGGCCCGGACAGCTGGACGCTGCGCCCGGCCGAGGTCTCGCGCGCCATCGACGCCGTGGGGCGCGACCCGCGCCTTGCGCCCTTGCTGCAACTGGACAAGGTCGGCGTCTACGGCATGTCCGCCGGCGGCCACACGGCCCTGAGCATGGCGGGCGGGCGCTGGTCGCCGGCCGGTTTCAAGCGGCATTGCGAAGCGCACCTTGAAGAAGACTTCCAGTCCTGCGTCGGGCTGATCACCCGGCTGACCGGCGGGTGGGCCGACGGCATCAGGAAGTGGGCCGCCCTGGCGGTGATCCGCTACCGCTTTGCTGACGACACGCCCCGCGTTCATTCGGACCCGCGCGTGGCGGCCGTCGTGGCGGGCGTGCCTTCGTCCGCCGACTTCGACATGGCCTCGCTGGCCGCGCCACCGGTACCACTGGGGTTGGTGACGGCCCAGCAAGACCGCTGGCTGATCCCGCGCTTTCACAGTGACCGGGTGTTGCAGGCGTGCAAGACCTGCGAGCACCTCGCCGACCTGCCCAACGGCGGGCATGGCGCGCTGCTGTCGCCATTGCCACCGGGCCTCACGGGCCTCATCGGCGACATGCTCAACGACCCGCCGGGCTTCGATCGCAGCCAGATGGCGCAGGTCGACCAGCGCATCACTGCCTTCTTCGCAAGGCGCCTGCTGGGCGAGGGCGCGACGCGCGAAGCGGCGCAGCCCTGAAAAAGAAAGCGCTAGCCCAGGCCCAGCTCGCGTGCGTGGTTGCTGCGCACCCAACTGATCTGGCCGGCCTGCGCGTTGTGGGCCTGCCAGGCGCGAAACTCCGGGTCGGCCGAGAGCGGATCGACCACCTTCGCAAACGCGGCGGCATTCTCGAACTGCACGCTGAGCACGTAGTTGCCCAGCTCGCCGGCGGTGATGGCCCACAGCTGCGGGCGTGCCGCGCCGTGCTTGCGCCACAGCGCAACCCCTTGCTGCATCGTGGTCATGACGGCGGCCAGGTCGGCGCCAGGGTTCAGCTTGAAGACATAACGGGCTTCGTACGCCATGGGGGGCCTCCTCGCGAACTTGCGGGCGGTCATTCAAGCACCGCGGCGGCAGGAGCGCAAGCAACAACTCCTTGCCAAGCGGTGCCCTGGCAAGGCTTGCGCGAGCGATCCGAACGTGCAAGCCTTGCGGGCTGCGCCGCGGCAGGTGGCGCGCCCATCACGCCAGGAGGTGCATCCATGTCCCAGCTCGACAAGGACCAGGTCGTCGATGTTCTGAACAAGCTGCTCGAAGCCGAGTTGGCGGGCGTGGTGCGCTACACCCACTATTCGTTCCTGGTGTTCGGCTTCTCGCGCATCCCCATCGTGTCGTGGCTGCGAGCGCAGGCCGACGAGTCGCTGTTGCACGCGCAGCAGGTGGGCGAGTGGATCACCACGCTGGGCGCCTATCCGTCGCTGGGCATCGGTCCGCTGCTCGATTCGCACAAGCACGACATCTCGGCCATGCTGCAGGAGTCGCTGGCAACCGAGGGCCGCGCGCTGGCGCTGTATCGCGAACTGCTGGCGCTGGTGGAAGGCCGCTCTGTCGCCCTGGAAGAGTTCGCCCGGCAGATGATCCACGCCGAAGAGCTGCACGCCGCCGACGTGGACAAGATGCTGCGCAAGCCTGGCGAGGTTCGCGCCTTCTCGGAGCGCACCGGCTAGCTTTTTCGCGCTCGTTGCTTTCATTCAACTTTCACTTCCGGCCATCACGTCAACTCGCCTCGCGCAGCTTGCGTTGCGCAGAACATGCACGTGTTTTCGTGTGATGCCAGGAGATCGATTTGAAGAAGCTCGTCCTTGCCACCTTCGTTGGCCTTGCATTCAGTGCCTGCGTGTTTGCACAGGCGCCGGCCACTCCCGCCAAACCTGCTGCTGCACCCGCAGCCCCGGCTGCCGCCGCACCGGCCGCGCCTGCAGCCCCCGCCGCGCCAGCCGCCATGCCCGCGAAGCCCGCTGCCGCACCTGCTTCCGCCCCTGCGGCTGGTGGCGGACCCGGCCAGGTCTGGGTGAACGGCAAGGTCTATCACTGCCAGGGCACCAAGTACTACGGCAAGACCAAGAAGGGCAGCTACATGTCCGAAGCCGACGCCAAGGCCAAGGGCGCACACCCGGACCACGGCAAGGCCTGCGCCTGATCGGCGCGCTTCAGTCTTCGCTCGGAAGCCGAAACAGGCTGGTGGCCTGAAGATCCAGCGCGACTTGCTCGCGCTGGTTGAACAGCTGCCATTGCCAGACCAGGATGCCCAGCGTCGGGCGTTTTTCCGATCGCCGCACGTCGATCACGTTGGCCACCAGCCGTAGCGAATCGCCGGGGCGCACGGGGTTGGGCCACTTCACGTAGTCCAGTCCGGGCGAGGCGAAGGATTCAGAGCCTTCCAGCGCCGCCAGCGCCACCAGCCGCATGGCAATGCCGCAGGTGTGCCATCCGCTGGCGATCAGCCCGCCGAAGGGGCCCTCGGCCGCGGCCTTGGCGTCGGTGTGGAACCACTGCGGGTCATACGCGTTCGCGAACTGCAGCAGTTCGTCCTCGGTCACGAGGTAGGGGCCCGCCTCGATGACCTGGCCCGCATGGAAGTCGGCGAATTTCATACCCGCGAACAACCGGCCTCTAGTAGGTCTCGAGATGCAGGCGGCCTTCGCGCTTGAGCGAAGCGCCCACGGTGTCCCAGTCCAGGCCCGCCTCCTGCGCCACGTCGCGCAGCGCAAGCACCACGCCTTCTTCCATGCTCTTCAAGCCGCACACGTAGAAGTGGCTCTGCCCGTCCTTCAGCAGTTCGGCCAGGTCGGCGGCGCGCTCGCGCATCAGGTCCTGCACATAGCGCTTGGGTTGGCCCTGGGTGCGCGAGAAGGCGAAGTTGATGTCGATGAAGTCCTTGGGCAGCGACTGCAGCGGGCCGAAGTAGGGCAGCTCCTGCTGGGTGCGCGCGCCGAAGAACAGCATCAGCTTGCCGCCCTCGAACTTGCCGCTCTTGCGCAGGCGCCGGCGCCATTCGGTCATGGCGCGCATGGGCGCGCTGCCGGTGCCGGTGCAGATCATCACGATGTGCGACTTGGGGTGGTTGGGCATCAGGAAGGACGAGCCGAAGGGCCCGATCACCTGCACCTTGTCGCCCACCTTGAGGTCGCACACGTAGTTGGATGCCACGCCGCGCACCGGCCGGCCCTGGTGGTCTTCCAGCACGCGCTTCACCGTGAGCGAGATGTTGTTGTACCCCGGCCGCTCGCCGTTGCGCGGGCTGGCGATGGAGTATTGGCGGGCGAAGTGCGCCTTGCCGTTGGCATCCCCGCCCGGCGGGATGATGCCGATGGACTGCCCCTCCAGCACCGGAAACGGCATGGCGCCGAAGTCCAGCACGATGTGGTGCGTCTGGTTCTCGTAGCCGGCCTCGGTGCAGTTGAAGTTGCCCACCACGGTGGCGGTGGTCGGCACCTTGGGCGGGTAGAGGTTGGTGTAGGCATGTGCTGCCGACCACGGCGGCGTGGTGGCGCCGTACTGCGCGGAGTTGAAGGCCACCGTGCCCGGCTCGGGCTCGGTGATCTGCTCTGCCGTGCTGGCCAGGGCCGCTTGTTGCGGCGGCAGCTCGGCCGGCGCGCCGGCGCCCTCGGCTTCCAGCTGTTCGGGCGTGAGCTCCACCGGCAGCTCGTCCCACGTGAGCTGCTCCTCGATGGAGTAGGCCTTGGCTACCGGCATGGTGCGCCAGTTGTCGATGCTGCCGGTGGGGCAGGGCGAGATGCAGGCCATGCACGAATTGCACACATCGGCCCGCACCACGTAGTTGCGGTCGTCGTGCGTGATGGCGCCCACGGGGCAGGTGGCCTCGCAGGTGTTGCAGCGGATGCAGATCTCGGGGTCGATCAGGTGCTGCTTGATCACCCCGATGTTGACGACTGCCATGTCCATGTTGTGTCTCCTCGCGCCCTCGTGGGAAGGGCGCTTTCCTTTCGCTCGCTCGATCAGCCGAAGCGGATGTATTCGAAGTCGACCGGCTGGCGGTTGATGCCCATCACCGGTGGCGCGATCCAGCCGGCGAACTTGCCCGGCTCCACCACGCGGCCCATCAACGATGCCACGAATGCGAAGTCTTCGGGCGTGGGGAGCCATTCGCCCTTCTTGGCCTGCCATTCGCCTTCGTTCACGACGCGGCCCTCGGGCGACATCTTGATGCCGGCCAGCGCGCCGATCTGGCGGTTGAAGGCCTTGTGCGGCACCGTAAGGCGGGTGGGGATGCCGGCCTTTTCCAGCACTTTGTTCCAGCGGCCCACGCCGGCCACCGAGTCCTTGATGAAGTCGTCGCGCAGCACTTCGTTCAAGGCGTTGAGCATCGGCACCTCCTTCTCGAGCAGCTGGCCGTTCTGCACTTCGAGCACCTTGTAGGTGTTGCCCTTGAGCACGTGGTCGTCTTCGCGCTTGCCTTCTTCATAGCGGCCCTTGAGGCCCGAGGAGTAGAAGGTGGCGGCGTTGCTCGACTGGTCGGCGCCGAACAGGTCGATGGTCACCGAGTAGTGGAAGTTCAGGTAGCGCTGCACCGTGCCCAGGTCGATGGCGCCGGCTGCGCGCACCTTGGCCGGGTCGTCGGTCTTGAGCTCGTTCATCACCTGCGCGGTGCGCGAGAGCACGCGCGAGACGCCCGACTCGCCCACGAACATGTGGTGCGCTTCTTCCGTCAGCATGAACTTGGTGGTGCGCGCCAGCGGATCGAATGCGCTCTCGGCCAGCGCCGACAGCTGGAACTTGCCGTCGCGGTCGGTGAAGTAGGTGAACATGAAGAAGGCCAGCCAGTCTGGCGTCTTCTCGTTGAACGCACCCAGGATGCGCGGGTTGTTCTGGTCGCCGCTCTGGCGCTGCAAGAGGGCTTCGGCTTCTTCACGGCCGTCGCGGCCGAAGTGCTTGTGCAGCAAATACACCATGGCCCACAGGTGGCGGCCTTCTTCCACGTTGATCTGGAAGAGGTTGCGCATGTCGTACATGCTGGGCGCGGTCAGGCCCAGGTGGCGCTGCTGCTCCACCGACGCGGGCTCGGTGTCGCCCTGCGTGACGATGATGCGGCGCAGGTTGGCGCGGTGCTCGCCGGGCACGTCCTGCCAGGCCTTCTCGCCCTTGTGGTCGCCGAAGTGGATCTCGCGGTTGGCATCGCCCGGGTTCAGGAAGATGCCCCAGCGGTAGTCGCGCATCTTCACGTGGCCGAACTGCGCCCAGCCCTGCGGGTCGACGCTCACGGCGGTGCGCAGGTACACGTCGTAGTTGGTGGAGCCATCGGGGCCCACGTCGTCCCACCAGTTGATGAAGTTGGGCTGCCAGCCTTCGAGCGCGCGCTGCAGCGTGCGGTCTTCGCCGAGGTTGACGTTGTTGGGGATCTTCTCGCTGTAGTTGATCGAGCTCATCGTGATTCCTCGGTTGGTGTTTAGACGCGATTCATGTCGAAACCAGCCTTCTGGCCGGTGCCGTAGACCTTCAGGGCACCCTTCTCGCCAACGGCATTGGGGCGGTTGAAGATCCAGTTCTGCCAGGCCGAGAGGCGGCCGAACACGCGGGTGATCATGTTTTCCTTGCTGGCAAAGCGCAGGTTGGCTTCCAGGCCGGTAAGGGCGTCGGGCGACATGGCCGCGCGCTCCTCGATGGCGATGCGGATCTCGTCGTCCCAGTCGATGTCGTCGGGCGCGGCGGTGACCAGGCCCAGGGCCACGGCGGCGTCGGCGTCCAGTTCCTTGCCGATGGCGCCGCGGGCGGCCTCCATGGGCGCGGCTTCTTCGTAGAAGCGGCGCTGCAGGCGGGTCTGGTCGTTGACCAGCGGGAAGTAGCCGAAGCTCATTTCGCTGAGCGTGATGCGCGGTGCGCGCTCGGGCTCGTCGGGCAGCGCCAGCATGTAGGCGCGGTCGGCGGCAAAGGCCAGTTCGGCCAGCGTGCCGGCAAAGCACGAACCCGCTTCGATGAGTGCGAACAGGCTGCGCGACGAAACATCCAGGCGGGCCAGCGTGCGGCGCAGGGCGCCCAGCGTCTCGCGCACCAGCCAGTGGTCCTGGTTGGCCAGCATGAGCGCATCGTTGGTCAGCACCGCTTGCGCGTCGCCCTCGGCCTTGAGCAGCCAGGTGCCCACGTCGAGTTCGTTGGTGCGCAGGTTCAGGATGGCGTCGTCCAGTTGGCGGCACATGGCCAGTGGCCACCAGGCAGCGCCCGCGGCCTCGATGCCGGCGATGTCGGCAGGCTGCGCGCCAGCGGGTGCCTTCACCGTGATGGTGGCGGTGCGGCGGCTGCGGTCGATCTGCACATTGACGTGCTCGTAGCGGATGCCGTCGGCGCTGTCCTCGCGCTCGATGCGGGGCAGGGCGATGCCCTTGGCGTTGGCGGGGCGCTTGGCTTCGTCGCCCATCTTCGCGGCGCGCTCTTGAACCGCAGCAGCGAACTGCGCCGGCTTGGCAATCGCGTCCACCAGGCGCCAGTCGACGGCACGCTGGCCGCGCACGCCTTCCACGCTGGTGCAGAAGATGTCGGCCAGGTCGTGGCGCACATGGCGCTTGTCGGTCACGCGGGTCAGGCCGCCGGTGCCGGGCAGCACGCCCAGCAGGGGCACTTCAGGCAGGCTCACGGAAGAGGAGCGGTCGTCCACCAGCAGGATCTCGTCGCAGGCCAGGGCCAGCTCGTAGCCGCCGCCGGCGCAGGCGCCGTTCACGGCCGCCAGGAACTTCAGGCCCGAATTCTTGGAGGTGTCTTCGAGGCCGTTGCGCGTCTCGTTGGTGAACTTGCAGAAGTTGACCTTCCAGGCGTGGCTGGAGACGCCCAGCATGAAGATGTTGGCGCCCGAGCAGAAGATGCGGTCCTTGCCGCTGGTCACGATCACGCTCTTGACCTGCGGATGCTCGAAGCGCACGCGGTTGATGGCGTCGTGAAGTTCGATGTCCACGCCCAGGTCGTAGCTGTTGAGCTTGAGCTTGTAGCCCGGGCGGATGCCGCCGTCTTCCGCGATGTCGAGCGTCAGGCGGGCCACGCTGCCTTCCACGTTGAGCTTCCAGTGGCGGTATTGCGAGGGCTCCACGCGATAGTCGACGCGAGCGGGGTGGGCGGTGCTTTCAGTCATGGCCGGGTCTCCTGATGGGAAGAATAATGCAAACGCTGATCCAATGGATATGCATCATTATGCATGTTGACGTTGGCGTCAACCCCTTTTGGCCTTTCTTACAAGTTTTCAGCCCGGGTGCTGGGCCAGGCTGGCGCGCACGGTGCTGCGCAGCAGCTCGAAGCTGGCCGCCAGGTCGCGGCCGGTGGTGTCTACCTTCAGGTCGGCCTTCGAATAGAAGGCGGCGCGGCCCTGCAGGATGCGGCGCAGGTCTTCCATGGCCTCCTTGCTGGCGGCCATGGGGCGGGTGTCGCCCTGCGCGCGCACACGGCCCATGTGTTCCTCGGGCGCTGCCTGCAGCCACACGGTGGTGCAGTGGGCCAGCAGTTCGTTGAAGGTGGCCGGGTCGGAGACGATGCCGCCGGGCGTGGCAATGACCACCTCGCTGTAGATCTGCACTGCTTCTTCCAGTGCGCGGCGCTCGTAGCGACGGTAGGCGTTGGTGCCGTACAGGTCGTGGATCTCGCGCACGCTGCAGCCGGCGAACTTCTCGATCTCGCGGCTGAGCTCGATGAAGGGCACGTCCAGGTCATCGGCCAGCATCTGGCCCAGCGTGGACTTGCCCGCGCCGCGCAAGCCCACCAGCGCAAAGCGGCGCTTGCGGCCCGGGTCGCTGGCGGCGGTGCCCAGCAGTTCGCCGATGGCCACGCGCGCCCGGCGCAGGTCGGCTTCGCTGCGGCCCTCGAGCAGTTCGCGAATGAGCAGCCATTCGGGCGAGGTGGTGGTGACGTCGCCCACCAGTTCGGCCAGCGAGCACTGCAGCGCGCCGGCCACCTGCTGCAGCACCAGGATCGATGCGTTGCCCGTGCCGTATTCCAGATTGGCCAGGTGCCGCTCGGACACCTCGGCCGCCTGCGCAACGGCCTTGCGCGTCAGGCCTCGGCGCGCTCGCAGGTTGCGCACCCGCTCGCCCAGCGTCACCAGCAGCGGGTTCTTGGCCTCTTCCGCCACTTCGCCGGCCTCTTGCGGGGCGGCGAGCAGCGTGTCGTCGGTTCGTTCGTTCATGGCGTGTTTCTGTTCGCTCGCGGTTCGGCCCATCAGGGTTTATACCGCTCATGCACTATATTGCTTGACACCCTGGGGGTCGATGTTTATGGTTCGTGCACAGGCAAGATACTGCACGCAGGCTCTTGCCGCAAGCACCGGAAAGACCGCCCCATGATGTCCCAGCAAGAATTCCACGGCCTGATCGAGCGGCTGACCGCCCGCATTGCCGGCCAGGCGCTCGACGAGAAACTCCAGCAATGGCTCAACAGCGAGTACGGCAGCCAGACCGAGGGCTACCGTGAACTCAAGCAAGCCTGCATCGACGGCGTGGCCCAGGGTTGGCTGTGCGAGCGCGAAGGCGGCGGCATCCGCTACGGCCGCGTGTTCAAGGCCGAAGACGCATTGCAGCGCTTTTCGGTGGACGTGGTCGACATGCAGGACATCGCCGGCCCGCACCACCGTCACCCCGGCGGCGAGATCGATCTGATCATGCCGCTGCAAGGCGATGCCACCTTCGACGGCCATGCCGCCGGCTGGTGCGTGTACGGCCCCGGCACCGCGCACCACCCCACGGTGGCGCAGGGCAGGGCGCTGGTGCTCTACCTGCTGCCCGAGGGGCAGATCGAATTCACCCGCAACGCACCGCCCAAGCCGGCCGCCTGACCCGCAGCGCCGCGCCAGCCCCCAGGAGACAGCCCCCATGACCAGCCCGAGCCTGCCCGAGCGCTTCAATTTCGCCGAGCATCTCTTTTCCATCAACACGGGCCGCGCGAGCAAGGCCGCCTACATCGACGACCGCGGCGTGCTCAGCTATGGCCAACTGCAGGAGCGCTCGCGCAAGCTGGCGGCCGCGCTGCTGGCCAGCGGCGTGCAGCCCGAAGACCGCGTGCTGCTGCTCATGCTCGACAGCAGCGACTGGCCGGTGTGCTTCCTGGGCAGCCTCTATGCCGGCGTGGTGCCGGTGGCGGTGAACACGCTGCTCACCAGCGAGGACTACGCCTACATGCTGGCCCACAGCGAGGCCAAGGCCGCGCTGGTGTCGGGCGCGCTGCTGCCCACGCTGGAAGCGGCCATGCAAAAGGGGCCGCATCAACTGCGCACGGTGTTCGTCTCGCAGCCCACGGGCGAGTTGACCGAAGGCATGCTGGAGCTGGAAGCTGCCATTGCCGCACACGCGCCCATGCCGCAGCCCGCCGCAACGTCGCCGCGCGACCATGCCTTCTGGCTCTATTCCTCCGGCTCCACCGGCAAGCCCAAGGGCACGGTGCATGTGCACGGCAGCCCGTGGTGGACGGCCGAGCTGTTCGGCAAGCCCGTGCTGGGCCTGACCGAAGCCGATGTGTGCTTCTCGGCTGCCAAGCTCTACTTCGCGTACGGCCTGGGCAATGCGCTGACCTTTCCGCTGTCGGTGGGTGCCAGCGTGGTGCTGATGGCCGAGCGGCCCACGCCGGATGCCACCTTCAAGCGCTGGATCGGGCAGACCGAAGCGCTCAAGGGCGCCGGCGGCGTGCAGCCCACCGTGTTCTTCGGTGCGCCCACCGGCTTTGCCGGCATGCTGGCTTCGCCACAGCTGCCGTCGCGCGATGCGGTGCGGCTTCGCATGTGTTCGTCCGCCGGCGAGGCGTTGCCGGGCGATCTGGCCCAGCGCTTCAAGGCGCACTTCGGTTGCGACATCGTCGACGGCATCGGCTCCACCGAGATGCTGCACGTCTTCATCTCCAACCGGCCCGATGACATCCGCTACGGCACCACCGGCAAGCCGGTGCCCGGCTACGAGATCGAGCTGCGCGGCGAAGACGGCCAGCCCGTGGCGGTCGGCGAGGTGGGCGACCTGTACATCAAGGGCCCGAGCACGGCCGTCATGTACTGGGCCAACCCGGAAAAGACCGCCGACACCTTCAGGAATGGCTGGGCCAAGAGCGGAGACAAGTACTCGCGCGACGCCGACGGCTACTACACCTATGCGGGCCGCAGCGACGACATGCTCAAGGTCAGCGGCATCTACGTCTCGCCCTTCGAGGTGGAGGCCACGCTGATGCAGCACCCGGCCGTGCTCGAAGCCGCGGTGATCGGCAAGCAGGACGCCGACGGGCTGACCAAGACCAAGGCCTTTGTCGTGCGCAAGGGCGACAACCCGGTGAGCGACGAGGAGCTCAAGGCCTTCGTGAAGGAGCGGCTGGCGCCCTACAAGTACCCGCGCTTCATCGAGTTCGTGGACGAGCTGCCCAAGACCGCCACCGGCAAGATCCAGCGCTTTCGCCTGCGCGAGCTGGAGCAGAACCGGTGAGCGCCGCGCCCTCCGAGTTCGCCAGCATCGACTGGCGCGGCCGGCCCGTGCGCATCGAATACCAGCGCATTGCGCCCGAGCGCACCGACGCGCCGCTGGTGATCTTCCTGCACGAGGGCCTGGGCTCCGTATCGATGTGGAAGGACTTTCCGCAGCAGCTGTGCGAGCGCGGGGGCTTTCGCGGCCTCGTGTTCTCGCGCCCGGGCTACGGGCAGTCGACGCCGCGCGCGCAAGACGAGGTGTGGGACGTGGACTTCATGCACCGCCAGGCGCACGAGGTGCTGCCGGCCTTCTTCGACGCCATTGGCCTGGCCGGCGAAAAGCCATGGCTGTTCGGCCACAGCGACGGCGGCTCCATCTCGCTGTTGTACGCATCGCGCTTTTCCGATCGCGTGGCGGGGCTGGTGCTGCTGGCGCCGCACATCTTCGTGGAAGACGTGACGGTGGCCAACATCGAGATCGCGCGCAAGACCTATCTCGAAACCGACATGCCCAAGCGCCTGGGGCGCTATCACGACGACGTGGACTCGGCCTTCTGGGGCTGGAACCGCATCTGGCTGCATCCGCCTTTTCGCCAGTGGAACATCGAGGCCGAGCTGGACACCATCGGCTGCCCCGTGCTGGCCATGCAGGGCGTGGACGACGAGTACGGCACGCTGGGCCAGATTCGCGGCATTGCACAGCGCGTGCCCACCACGCGCCTGCTCGAGATTGCGAACTGCGGGCATTCCCCGCACCGTGACCAGCCCGAATACGCGATAGTAAGCGCCGTTTCATTCATCAAGTCGAGCGGCGTTCCCGAGCAGGGTTTCCCCGGGGAAATGCTCGCTTGAGGCGTGAATAGTTTATTAGTAAAGTAAATCAACCACTGACCCGAGGAGATTCCACATGAGCCACCGCATCGCACGCACCACGCTCACCGCCCTGGCGCTTGCCTGCGTCGCCACCTTTGCGCAGGCCCAGCAGGGCAAGCTCAAGGTCGGCCTGATGCTGCCCTACAGCGGCACCTACACCGCGCTGGGCGTGGCCATTGAAAACGGCTTCAAGCTCGCCGTGGAGGAAAAGGGCGGCAAGCTGGGCGGGCGCGAGATCGAGTACGTGAAGGTGGACGACGAGTCCGACCCGGCCAAGGCCACCGACAACGTGAACAAGCTCATCAAGCGCGACAACGTCGACGTGATCATCGGCACCGTGCACTCGGGCGTGGCCATGGCCATGGCCAAGGCGGCCAAGGAAAGCGGCACCGTGCTGATCGTGCCCAACGCCGGCGCCGACGCCGTCACGGGCCCCATGTGCGCGCCCAACATCTTCCGCAGCTCGTTCAGCAACTGGCAGCCGGCCTACGCCATGGGCGAAGTGGCGGCCAAGCAGGGCAAGAAGACGGCGATGACCATCACCTGGAAGTACGCGGCCGGCGACGAATCGGTGGCGGGCTTCAAGGAAGGCTTCGAGAAGGGCGGCGGCAAGGTGGTCAAGAGCCTGACGGTGCCGTTCCCCAACGTGGAGTTCCAGGCGCTGCTCACCGAGATCGCGGCGGCCAAGCCCGATGCGGTGTACTCGTTCTTCGCCGGCGGCGGCGCTGTGAAGTTCGTCAAGGACTACGCCGCGGCGGGCCTGAACAAGAACATCCCGCTGTACGGCCCCGGCTTCCTGACCGACGGCACGCTCGACGCGCAAGGCGACTCGGCCCAGGGCATGCTCACCACGCTGCACTATGCCGACGGCCTGAACACCCCGCGCGACAACGCCTTCCGCACCGCTTATGCCAAGGCCTTCAAGCTGCAGCCCGACGTGTACGCCGTGCAGGGCTACGACGCGGCGCAGATGCTGGCCGTGGGCCTGAACGCCACCAAGGGCGACATCACGAAGAAGGCCGAGTTCGCAGCCGCCATCGAGAAGGCCAAGATCGACAGCCCGCGCGGCAGCTTCACCATGAGCAAGTCGCACAACCCGGTGCAGGACATCTACCTGCGCAAGGTGGAAGGCAAGGAGAACAAGCTGGTGAACGTGGCGGTGAAGGGCCTGGCCGATCCGGCTCGCGGATGCAGGATGTGAATTAGCCCACCCTCGACTCTCGCTCACTTCGTGTAGCTCGCATCCCCCCTCGAGGGGGCAACACCAGCGGCCTGGCAAAGCCAGTTCCGCGGTGTTTCCCGAATGGGCCTACGCCGCTGCGCGGCGTGGCCTTGGGGGGGCGCATCACTCTTTCATTTTTAGGGCCGCCTGGTGGACTTCGGTACCTTTCTCGTTCAATGCCTGAACTCGGTCCAGTACGGCTTGCTGCTGTTCCTGGTCGCGTCGGGGCTGACGCTGATCTTCGGGATCATGGGCGTCATCAACCTGGCGCATGGCAGCTTCTACATGCTGGGCGCCTACATGGCGTTCTCGCTGTCGCCCATCTTCGGCGACAACTTCATCCTGATGCTGGTGGCCGGCGTGGTGCTGGCGGCCGTGTTCGGCTATGCGCTGGAGTGGGCCTTCTTCAGCTATCTCTATCAACGTGACCACCTGCAGCAGGTGCTGATGACCTACGGGCTCATCCTGGTGTTCGAGGAGTTGCGCTCCATCCTGGTGGGCAATGACGTGCACGGCGTGAAGGTGCCGGCCTGGCTCGACGGCAGCTTTGCGCTGGGCGACCTGATGAGCTACCCCTGGTATCGCCTGTTCGCCTCGGCCGCCTGCATCGTGCTGGCGGTGGCGCTGTACTGGGTGGTGAACCGCACGCGCCTGGGCATGATGATCCGTGCGGGCGCCAGCAACCGCGACATGGTGCGCGGGCTGGGCATCGACATTCGCCGCCTCTACCGCATCGTGTTCGCGGCGGGCGTGGCGCTGGCGGCGCTGGCCGGCATGATCGCCGCGCCCATGAGCTCGGTCTACCCGAACATGGGCGCCAGCGTGCTCATCATCTGCTTCGTGGTGGTTGTGATCGGCGGCATCGGCTCCATCACCGGGGCGCTGGTGGCCTCGCTGCTGGTGGGCTTCGTCGATACCTTCGGCAAGGTGTTCTTCGCGGAGGTGGCCGGCATGGGCGTGTACGTGCTCATGGCCATCATCCTGATCTGGCGGCCCGAGGGCTTGATGGGACGCAAGACATGAAATCCGCGCGCCGACTTTCTTCCATCGTGCCCGGCGCCGTTGCGCTGGCACTGGCCTTGCTGGCGCCCATGCTCAGTCCGTACGTGTCGGACTTCGTGGTGAAGATCATGATCCTGTCGATCTTCGCGCTGAGCCTGGAACTGCTGGTGGGCATGACCGGGCTGGTGAGCCTGGGCCACGCGGCCTTCTATGGCATCGGGGCCTATGCCACGGTGCTGATCTCCGGCAAGGAGGGCGGCTCCATCGCCGTGCTGCTGCCGGCGGCCATGGGCTGCGCCGCGGCCTATGCGCTGGTGGTGGGGGCGCTCAGCCTGCGCACCCGGGGCGTGTACTTCATCATGGTCACGCTGGCCTTTGCGCAGATGGCTTTCTTCGTGTTCCACGACACGGCATTGGGCGGCGGCAGCGACGGCATCTACATGTACGTGCGGCCGGTGCTGGGCGCGCTGGACATGGAGAACCGGCTGGTCGCCTTCTACGTGGCGCTGGCCGCGCTGGTGTTCACCTACGGCCTGCTGGTGCTCATAGGCCGCTCGCGTTTCGGCGCGGCGCTGGCTGGCATCCGCGTGAACGAGCAGCGCATGCGGGCCACGGGCTTTCCGGTGTATGCGTACAAGCTGGCGGCCTTCGTGCTGGCCGGCGCGCTGGCGGGCCTGGCGGGCTTCCTGGTGGCCGCGCGCGACGGCGTGGTCAATCCCGAACTGCTGGCCTGGCACAACTCGGGCGAGGTGCTGCTGATGATCATCCTCGGTGGCCTGGGTCACCTGCGCGGCGCGGTCATCGGCGCGGTGGCCTTCACGCTGCTCAAGGAAGTGCTGGGCACGCAGGCCTTTGTCGGGCCGCTGGCCGACCACTGGCAGCTCACGCTGGGGCTTTGCATCATCGCCTTCGTGGCGCTGCTGCCCAAGGGGCTCATCGGGCTGGCCAGCCGTCTTTCTCCAAAGGCTTCGTCATGATGCCCCCCCGCACGGCCGCTTCGAAGGGGGCTCGCACCGCAATGCGCAGCATGGAGGTTTTCGAATGAGCGCGCTTCTTTCGGTTGAAACCCTCACGCGGCGCTTTGGCGGGCTGGTGGCGGTCAACAGCGTCACGCTCGACCTGCGGCTGGGCGAGGTGCATGCCGTCATCGGCACCAACGGCGCGGGCAAGTCCACGCTGATCAACATGCTCTCCGGGGAGATACAGGCCTCGGAAGGCCGCATTGCGCTGGATGGGCAGGAGATCACCCGGCGCACGCAGGCCGCGCGTGCCCGCAACGGGGTGGGGCGCAGCTACCAGCGCACCACCATCTTCCCGGAGTTCACGGTGCACGAGAACTGCCGCCTGGCCGCGCAGGCGGCCACGCAGCGGCCCTGGGCCATCTGGCAGTCCTCCAGCAAGTGCGACGCCAGCAATGCCGCAGCGCGCGAGGCGCTGGAGGCCGCCGGCCTGGCCGACGTGGCCGAACGCATTGCCGGCACCATGAGCCACGGCGCCAAGCGCCAGCTGGAAGTAGCCATGTGCCTGGCCACCCGCCCGCGCGTGTTGCTGTTGGACGAACCCCTGGCCGGCATGGGCGCGGAAGAAACAGACCGCATGCTCACGCTGTTGGAAAAGCTCAAGGCCACCCACGCGATCCTGCTGGTGGAGCACGACATGGATGCGGTGTTTCGCATTGCCGACCGCATCACGGTCATGGTGAACGGGGCCGTCATCGCATCGGGCGACCCGGCTTCGATCCGGCAGAACGCGCAAGTGCGCACGGCGTACCTGGGTGAGGAGGGCCACTGAGATGCTCAAGATCGAAGGCCTGAACACCTACTACGGCGACAGCCACATCCTGCGTGGCGTCGACGTGCACCTGCCCGCATCCACCTCGCTGGGGCTGCTGGGGCGCAACGGCATGGGCAAGACCACGCTCATCCGCAGCCTCATGGGCTATGTGCGGCCGGCCTCGGGCCAGGTGCTGTTCGAAGGGCGCAACGTCACCGCCTGGGTGCCCGAGAAGATGGCGCGGCTGGGCATTGGCTACGTGCCCGAAGGGCGCGGCATCTTCCCCAACCTGTCGGTGCGCGAGAACCTGGTGATGAGCGAACGCGCCGGCCCCGACGGCCGACGCGACTGGACCTTCGAGCGGGTGATGAGCACCTTCCCGCGCCTGGCCGAGCGCCTGTCGCATGGCGGCCAGCAGTTGTCGGGCGGCGAGCAGCAGATGCTGTCCATCGGTCGCGCGCTCATGACCAACCCGCGCCTGATGATCCTGGACGAAGCCACCGAGGGCCTGGCGCCGCTGGTGGTGGCGGAGATCTGGCGTGTGATTGCGCAGATCCGCGCCACCGGCATTTCCACGCTCATCGTCGACCGCGACTGGCGCAAGGTGCTGGGCCACACCGACCGGGCGGTGGTAATGGAAAAAGGCCGCATCGTGCTCACTGGCGAGTCGGCCGGCATGCTGGCCGAGCCAGGCCAGGTGTCGGCGTTGCTGGGCGTGTAGTCGCACCGGGCGCTATTCGCCCGATCCCAGGTAGACGGGCACCGGTCCGGCCGGCTTGCGCTGCGCCGGGCGCGCGGCGGGCTTGAGCCCGAACAGCGGCCGAATCCAGCGCACGCGGCGGATCAGCCCGTCGGTCAGCAGCCAGCAGCCACCCACGGTAAAGGCCAGCAGCATCGCGGGTTCGAGCAGCGGGCCCAGCTGGTAGGGCGCCAGCAGCACCGCGCCGGCCACGATCAGGGTCTGGTGCAGCATGTACCAGGGGTAGACCGACTCGTTGGCCCAGTCCAGCCAGGGCCAGGGGCGGTTCAGGTGCTGGTGCGCGAAGCCGAGCACCGCCGCCAGTGCGCTCCACAGGTACAGCGTGCGCAGGGTCAGCGCCAGCCAGGGCAGATCCAGATGCACGGCGCGCAGCGCGAAGTACAGCGCGACCAGCGCCACGGCCAGGGCGAGGGAGACGCGGCGCAGCCGGGCCAGCTCGGCCCACAGGCCGGCGTTGGTGCCCATCCGGTAGCCATACGCGAAGACCGTGAAGTACAGCGGATGCAGGTAGCCGTCGTGCAGCAGGTCGTGCGTGGCCGGAAAGCGCGGCGCCAGCACCAGCGTGTAGAGCAGCAGCGGCAATGCGGGCAACAGCAGCAGCTTCCACCCGCGCAAGCCGGTGAAGGCGGATGCCAGGCGCTGGCCGGCCGCCCCGCGCAGCCACGGCAGCAGCAGGGCCAGCACCGCCGAATAGACGAACAAGTAGGGCAGGTACCACAGGTGCATCCAGGTAATGCCGAAGTCCGAACCGGCGAAGGCATCCCTGGGCCAGGGCCCGCGCACCAGGTAGCGCTGCATGAAGGCCAGGAACCCGGGTGCAATGGCGCCGTTGTCCAGCGCCTGCGCATAGGCCTGGTACGACACCACCACGTACATGCCGAAGACCAGCGGCAGCAGAAGCCGCCAGGCGCGCTGGCCGATCAGCCGCCAGGGCGAGGCGCTGCCCTTGCTCAGGAAGCCGAAGGCGACGCCCGAGACCACAAACACCAGGTCCATGCGCCAGATGTTCACGAACTGCATGGGCCAGCGCAGCCACTCGGCCGCGTACGGGCTCTTCAGGTGCCAGGGCCAGCCGGCCACGTAGTACATGCCCAGGTGGTAGAGGATCAGCAGGCCGAAGGCCAGGGCGCGCAGGGCGTCGATGTCGTGGCGGCGGTGCTCGGGAATGGTGGGTGGCATGGCGCTCTCCGGTGTCGAGGTGGGGCCATGCTGCTTGCCGCCGCGCCCCGGCAGCGCGCCAATGGTGCGAACGCGGGGCAGTTTGGGACGAGTGGTGAGCCGCAGGGACGAATTTCGCCCCGCTCGTGCCCAATGTGATGAGAATGCCGGCCATGCCGACGCATCGCCCCAACCTGTACGAGCGTTACCGGCCGTTTCGGCGGCGCACCGAAATCGCCTTCTGGCTGCTGGTGGTGGTCGTGCAGATCGGCGCCAGCGTGGCGGTGGCCGCGATGGACGTGCAAAGCAGCGGGCGCGAGGTGGCGTTCTGGCAGGTACTGACCTGGGAGCTGAGCAGCCAGTTCAGCCTGCTGGCGCTGCTGCCGGCGGTGTTCGCCTTCGAGCGGCGTTTTCCGATGGACCTGGACCACCTGCGCCAGAACCTGCCCTGGCACCTGCTGGGCAGCGTGGTGTTCAGCCTGGTGCACGTGGCCGCCATGGTGCTCATCCGCAAGGCGGTGTACGCCGCCGTGGACGAGCACTACAGCTTCGGCAACTGGCTGGTGCGCTGGCCCTACGAGTTCCTGAAGGACGTGCGGGCCTACGCGCTGATCGTGCTGGGCATCCGCTTCTATCGCCTGTTCATGCTGCGGCTGCAGGGCGAGGCGCGGATGCTCGACGAACCCGAGGAACCCGCCTCACCGGTGCAGGCCACCCCGCAGGCGCCGCCCGTCGATGCGCCATCGCCCGGCCCCGGGGCAGCCGCAAGGCCCGAGCGCTTCCTGGTGCGCAAGCTGCGGCGCGAATTCCTCATCAATGCCGCCGACATCGACTGGGTGCAGGCCCAGGGCAACTATGTCGGCCTGCACGTCAACGGCCACGACTACCTGCTGCGCGCCACGCTCACCGACCTGCTCGGCCAGCTGGACCCGGCGCGCTATGCCCGGGTGCACCGCAGCTACGCCGCGCACCTGGACCGCATCAGCGAGATCGAGCCGCTCGACGGCGGCGACGCGCGGCTGCACATGCGCGACGGCAGCCAGGTGCCATGCAGCCGGCGCTACCGGGCCAACCTGTCGCAGATGCCCGTTGCGGTGGTGCAGGAGTAGTCCGACTGGCATGACGGAAGCCGGCACGCCCGCGGATCATTCCGCCGCAATGCCTGCGCGATGCGCCAGCGCACGGTAGCGCGCGATCTCGCTTTCCATCTGGGCGCGGAACGGCGCGGCGCCAAGGGCGGCCGGCTCCATGCCCTGCGCGCGAAGCTGCGCCTGCAGTGCCGGGTCGGCCATGACCGCGAGCACTTCGCGGCTGATCCGCTCCACCACCGCAGCGGGTGTCTTGGCAGGTGCGGCAAAGCCGTACCAGGCGTCGAAGGTGGCTTCGGGCAGCTTCTGCTCGGCCATCGTCTTCACCTCGGGCAGCAGGCTGGAGCGTGTGGCGCCCACGATGCCCAGCGCGCGCAGCTTGCCGGCACGGATGTGCGGCGCCACGGTGGCCACGGTGTCGATGTCGGCTTCGATCTCGCCGCTCATCACCGCGAGCGTGGCTTGCGCGCTGCCTTTGTAGGGCACGTCCTGCAGCTTCACGCCGGCCGCCAGCGCGAACAGCTCGCCCGCCAGGTGCGGGCCCGAGCCGGCTCCGAAGGTGGCATATCGGATGCCCTGCGGCTTGGCCTTGGCGGAGGCCACGAACTGGTCCAGCGTCTTCCACGGCGCGTTCTGCGCCACCACCAGCACCAGCGGCGTGCGCGCCACGATGGCAATGGGCGCCAGGTCGGTCATCGGGTCGTAGGGCAGCCTGGCGCGCAGGGCAGGGTTGACGCTGAAGCTGGTGGAGCCCGAGAGCAGCAGCGTGTAGCCGTCCGGCGCCGCCTTGGCCACGGCGTCGGTGCCGATGATGGTCGAGGCGCCGGGCTTGTTGTCGATGACCACCGGCTGATGCAGCCGTTCGCTCAGCTTCTGCCCGAGCGTGCGGGCGACGATGTCGGTGCCGCCGCCGGGCGGGAAGGGCACGATCAGGCGGATGGGCTTGGCGGGCCAGGCGTCCTGGGCCCGGCCGAGAGCGGGGGCGAGCAGGGTGGCAGTGGCCGCCAGGGCCAGGACGAGGTTGCGCTTGTTCATCGGGAGGGCGTCGGGAAGAAAGTGAATCTGCAATCGCTGGCAGGCGTCAGCCGAGGTCGGTCACTGCGCCTTCGCGCCACGGTGCGTGAGGCTCGCCAAGGTCCCAGTAGAGGCCGGCCATGATCTGCAGCCCCTCGCGCGCCAGCGGCGCCAGCAGGTGCTCGTTCGGCGCGTGCTGGGCGCAGGCCGGGTAGGAGTGCGGCACCCACAGCGTGGGAAGGCCCAGCAGGCGCGCAAAGATGTCGTTGGGCAGCGAGCCCGCCAGGTTGGGCAGCAGATCGGCTGGCTGCTGGCTGCTCGTCTCGATGGAGCGCAGCGCCCAGTCGACCCACGGGTTGGCCAGGTCCAGCCGCGTGGCGGCGCCGCTGAGCGTGACATCGACCTGCACCTGTTCGAATCCGTGCGCGGCCAGGTGTTCGCGCACGATGCGCGCCAGCTCTTGCCACGGCGTGCCCACCACGAAGCGCAACTGGCAGTGCGCCACGGCTTCGGCGGGAATGGCATTGACCGGCCGTTGCGGCGCGCCGGCGCCCAGGGCCAGCACTTCGATCGTGTTCCAGCCCACCAGCCGTTCGGCAGGCGACAGGCCGGGCTCGCCCCAGTCGGCGCTCAGCTCGGGATCGTCGGTGCCGCCGCCGATTTCCAGTTGCGCCACGGCGTTGCGCAGCGCGTCGCTCAGCGGCGGCGGGCGAAGCGCATCGACCAGGATGCGCCCGCGCGCATCCACCAGCGTTGCGACGGCGTGGGCGAGCACCGTGGCCGGGTTGCTCAGCACGCCGCCCCAGTTGCCCGAGTGGTAGCCCCGATCCCGCGCTTTCAGCCGAAGCGAGAAGTTGACCGCGCCGCGCGAGCCCAGGAAGAGCGTGGGCCTGGAGGCGCGAACCCGTGGCCCGTCGCTGGCAATGAAGAGGTCGGCCGCCAATTGGCTGCGCCGTGTGTCGCACAGGGCCTCCAGGCCCGGCGAGGCTGCTTCCTCGCCTGTCTCGATCAGCCAGGTGATGTTGTAGCCCAGCCGCCCGTTGCGGGCTTGCAGCACCGCTTCGAGCGCGCCAAGGGCGATGGTGTGCTGGCCCTTGTTGTCCGCGGTGCCGCGGCCGTACCAGCGCTCGCCGCGCGCTTCGAGCTGCCAGGGCGACAGGCCATCGCGCCAGAGTGCGTCCTGCCCGCTCACCACGTCGCCATGTCCGTAGCTCAGGACGGTGGGCAGGCCGGGGTCTTCCACGCGGCGCGCGATCAGGAAGGGGCCGCCGCCCTTCGTGGGGTTGGGCGCGATTTCGCAGTCGAAGCCCAGCGGCGCCAGCCGGGGCGCCAGCTCGCCCTGCAGGTAGGCGGCAAGGGCGGGCGGCACGGTGCCGGTGTCGCTTTCGGTGCGCAACGCCACCCGGCGCGAGAGGTCTGCGAAGAAGCGGCCGTCGTCGAAGTAGGCGCCGGCCAGGGCAAGGGCATCGTGTCGGGTCATGGTCTTGTCACGGAGGATGACGCTAGTGGAACGCCAGAAGGGCATTGCCTGCGCTATCGTTTTGGCACACTGGCGTTGCCTTTGAGGCAATACCAAGGAAAAGCCGGATGCATCCCCTCTTGCTCAGCATGCCCATGCGCTACTTCCTGGAGGTGGCGCAGGCGGGCTCGGTCAACCAGGCCGCCGCGCGCCTGTTCGTTGCCGCCTCGGCGGTGAGCCGGCAGCTTGCCAAGCTGGAGGACGCCCTGGGCACGCCGCTGTTCGAGCGGCATCGCCAGGGCATGGACCTCACCCCCGCCGGCCACCGGCTGGCGGCGCACCTGCGCAACACCTTGCTGGACGCCGACCACGTGCTGCAGGAAGTGCGCAGCCTCGGCGGCCAGGCATCGGCGCGGGTGCGCGTGTGCTGCACCGAGGGCTTTGCCAGCGGCTTCATGCAGGAGCTGATGCGCGAGTTCCAGGCCGCCGAGCCGGCAGCGGGCCTCGAGCTGCACGTGGGTTCGCCCGAAGAGGTGAGCCAGCGCATCTTGCGCGGCGAGTCGGACATCGGCCTGAAGTACGTCGTGGCACCCGAAGCCGGCCTGCGGGTCGAGCATGCGGCGCCCGCGCCGGTGCTGGCGGTGATGCGCCCGCGGCATCCGCTGGCGCGTGGCCGAAGCGTGCGGCTTGCACAGGCGGTGCAATACCCGCTGCTGGTGGGCAACCCGGGCGTGACGGCGCGGCAACTGCTGGACCTGGCGTGCAATGCGCAGGGGCTTCAATACCAGCCGCTGTTCGTGAGCAACTTTTCCACCGTGATGCTGCCGCTGCTGCGCGAGCGCGACATCATGCTGTCGGGTCAGCTCACCGTGGCCGGGCTGATCGAGGCTGGCGCCGTGGTGGCGCGGCCATTCGACGAGCCCATGCTGCAGCTGCGGCGCCTGCAGGCGCTGTCGTTGCAGGGCCGCACCCTGCCGCCGCTGGTGCGCGCCTTCGTGAATCGAATGGTGGATTCGGTCAATGCGCTGGGCCGACGCAAGCTCGGGCGCGCCGCTTCGGCCTGAACCGCTACTCGGGCTGCGCGTCCAATGTGGCCGCGCGGCTTCGGCCGCGCTCGCTGCGCAGCATGTGCAGCCCCGAGCCCACCAGCAGTGCGATGCCCAGCCAGGCCCAGCCGTCAGGGGTTTCGTTCCACACCACGAAGCCCAGCGCCACCGCGATGAGCACCGCCGAGTAGCGGAACGGCGCCGTCAGCGTGACCTCGCCCGTGCGCATGCACTGCACCAGCAGCAGGTAGCCCGAAGCCAGGAAGACAGCCGCAACACTCAGCAGGGCCAGTTCGTGCAGGCTGACGGGCTGCCAGCCGCTGGCCAAGGTGAACAGGCCCGACAGCAGGGTGACCGACAGCGCCGTGGCCAGCGTGATGATGATGGACGGAATGGCCGGGTCGATGCGCCGCGTGAGCAGGTCGCGCGTGGCGTGGAACAGGGTGCCCAGCAGGCACATCAGCGACCACGCGTTGAAGCCGTCGCCGCTGGGCTGCACGATGCACACCACGCCGACAAAGCCCATCACCACCGCGAACCAGCGCGCGGCGCCGGCACGCTCGCCCAGGAAGAACACGGCGAACATCGTCATGAACAAGGGGGCGGCCAGGTTGATGGCCGTGGCGTTGGCAATGGGCAGGTGAAACAGCGACATCAGGTAGAGCATGGTCGCGCACGCATCGACCGTGGCGCGCAATGCCACCCGTGCATTGAGCACCTGGCTGGCCTGGCCCAGCACGCCGAAGTGCCGCGCCACCAGCAGCACCAGTGCAGAGGCGATCAACCCGCGCACGAAGATCAGCTGCGCCGAGGGCATGGACTGGCTCACATGCTTGACCAGCGCATCGTTGAAGACAAAGCAGGTCATGGCGCCGACCATCATGGCGATGGCGCGGCCGTTGGCGTGGGAGTGCAACTGCCGTGTCGGCAAGGGCTGGGAAGACATGGCGGGCGATCCTGCCACATCGATGCGACATGCGAGCGCGCAGGGCCTTGATTCGCCCCATTCGCGCACTCAGAAGCCCAGCAGGCGCCGCGGCGTCTCCCACAGGATCTTGCGGCGGTCCGCTTCACGCGGCACGAGCTTCTCGAACTGCTGCAAGAGCGGCCCCACGTCCAGGCGTTGCGGCGCGCGCAGAAAGGGCCAGTCGCTGGCCCACACGCACTGCTGCGGCGTGAACCGTTCGAGCAGTGCCTCGATGAAGGGCCGCGTGTCGGCAAAGGGCGCGGCCAGCGCCGAGAACTTCTGATAGCCCGAGAGCTTGACCGCCACGCGTCCGCTGCCGGCCAGCGCCAGCAGCGCCTGGAAGCCGGCCTGCGCGATGCCGCCGCCGGCGGCGGGCCGCCCGCAATGGTCGATCAGCACGCGCACGCCGCTGTCCTCGAGCAGGGGGCGCAGCTGCAGCAATTGGTCATGCTCGACCTGCAGCGACAGGCACATGCCCAGCTCTTCGAGCATGCGCAGCAGCGGCCCGGTGCCCTGGTAGCAGGCCGTGCCGAGCAGCGTGGCGTTGAAGGCCACGCCCACGATGCCCCGGTCGCGCAGTGCAACGAGCGCATCGCGCCCGATGTCCAGCGGCACGATGGCAATGCCCTTGAAGCGGCCTGCGCCCCTGGCGATGGCATCGAGCAGGCAGCGGTTGTCCAGGTTGTAGCCCGAGTTGGGCGCCACCAGCAGGGCATGCCGGATGCCGTAGGCGTCCATCACCTGCAGGTATTGCTCCACCGGCCCGACCTCCTGGCCCGCGGGCCGGTAGGCCACGTCCGGCGCGTAGGGAAAGCGCGCCGGGTCGAGCACGTGGCAGTGGCAGTCGATCTTGTCTTCTTCGAAAACGCTCATGTCGCCAATCTACCTTGCACCGAGTGCCGGAAGGATCTCCTTGACCACCTGCTTGCCGCCCTGCGCCTCGGTCATGAAGCTCTCACGGTCGAGGTCGCCGTTGGCGTCGAAAGACACGTCCATCAGCACGCCCGGGTTCTGTGCCACCTTGATCGACATGCCGTGCAGCGCCTGGGCGACGGCCTTGTTGTCGAAGCGGCCCACCTTTTCCACCGCGGCCTTGAGGATGAACACGCCCGTGTAGCCCTTCACGCCGTTGTGGTCGGGGATGAACTTGTATTCGCGCTCGAAGCGTTCGCGAAAGGCGCGCACCGGCGCCAGCGGCGCATCGGCCGTGAGCCCCACGTGGGCAATGGCGCCGTTGGCCGCGTCGCCGGCCAGCTCGATCACCTTCTGGCTGGTGAGCACCGTCTCGCCCACGATGGGCTTGCTCACGCCCTGCTTGCGCAACTCGCGCAGGGCCCGGGCCGACTCTTCCTCGTTCGAATAGACGAACACCACGTCCGCATTGCTCTGCTTGGCCTTGAGCACCGCGGCCGAGAAGTCCAGCTGGTTCTGCTCGGTCGAGATGTCCGCGATGACCTTCACGCCCAGCGGCTCCAGCGCCTTCACCAGCGATTCGCGCCCGCCCTTGCCGAAGTCGTTGTTCACGTAGATCAGCGCCACGGTCTTGGCGCCCATGCGCGTGGCGATGTAGCGGGCCACCTTGGGCATGGCCGTGTCCTGCGTGAAGCTGGTGCGGAAGATGTAGGGGTTGCCCTGCTTGGTGATGGCCGCCGCCTCGCCGCCGGTGAAGTTTGGAATCTGCGCGCGCCGGGTCTCGGCCATGCTCACCAGGATCGAGCCGGAGAACACCGGACCGAACACCGCGAACGCGCCGTCGTCCACCGCCTTGGTGGCCAGGCCCTTGGCCACGCCGGGGTTGCTTTGCGTGTCGGCCACGCTCATCTGCAGCTTGCGCCCGAGAATGCCGCCGGCAGCGTTGATCTCCTTCACCGCCAGTTCCGCGCCGTTCTTGAAGTTGGTGCCCGATGTGGCGCCGGCGCCCGACAGCTCGACCAGCGCCGCGATCTTGACCGGCTCTGTCTGGGCGCTGGCGGTGCCCATGGCCAGGGCCAGGCCGATGCCGGCCAGCAGGGGGTTCAGGTGTCTTCCATTACGCATGCATGTCTCCTCGTTCTTGTCGTCGTTGGGAACACGGGCGCCGCTACTTCGGATAGAGCATGGCGCGCACCACATCCAGGTTCGATTGCAGGCTCTGGGCGATGGCGTCGAAGCCGAAGAAGCGCAGGTATTCGGGCACCTGCTGCACCAGCATCTCGAAGCCGGCTTGCGCCTTCAGGCCACGCGCGCGGCAGGCCTGCAGCAAGGGCGTGGGCTCGCGGGTCATGATGATGTCGACCACCGCGGCGCCGGTATCGACGCGCGACGGATCGAAGGGCAGGGCGTCGCCGGGCTTGAGCCCTTGCGAGGTGCAGTTGACGACGAGGTCGAAGCTTGCCGGGTCCGCAGTGTCGGCCACCACGGCAGCATCTCCTGCCAGGGGCTGCAGCCGGCTCACCAGGGCCTGGGCCCGCTCGCGCGTGCGGTTGAACACCGCCAGCCGCGACGGCCCACGCTGCGCAATGGCCGCCGCCACCGCATGGCCACCGCCACCCGCGCCCACCACCAGCACGCGCCGGCCGGCCACGTCGATGCCGAAATGGTCCAGTCCCTTCACGAAGCCGATGCCGTCGAACAGCGCCGCCTCCAGCCGGCCATCCGGATGGCGCTTGACCGCATTGACCGCGCCCGCAATGGCAGCGACCGGGTCGGTGGGCTGCAGCAGTTCGGCCAGTTGCGACTTGTGCGGAATGGTGGCCCAGAAGCCGCCCACGTTTTGCGCGCGCATGCCGTGTTCGAGGAAGCCGGGCAGGGCAGCGGCCGGCAGCTTCAGCGGCACGAGCACCGCGTCGACGCCGTGCGATTCAAAAAGCCGGTTGTAGACCTCGGGTGCGCGCACTTGCGCCACCGGATCGCCAAGGATGTAGAAGACACGGGTGGTGCCTGTGATGCGCATGCTCATTTGCATGAGTCTGATGGCACAGGCTGGCCGATGGGGTGAGTTCGGCTTTTGCTCCCCTCACACTTTCTGATCGATCAGGCTCGGCGAACTTCCATCACCCCGTGCTCGGTGGCCTGTTCGTAGACTGATGGCATGCGCGAGACCAGGTGCAGCAGGATGCGCGGCGCCTGGCTCTTGACGATGCGCCGCAGCACGATGCCCGCGGCCACCAGCAGGGCACCGATCCATGGATAGCCGGCCAGCGCCACGGCGATGCCGGGCCCGATCATGGCAATGGCCAGCGGCGTGACGCGCGTGCAGTGGGCCACGAAGGGCGTGGCCAGTGCCGGGTTGACGATGACGCGAAAGCGCCCTTGCGCCAGACCGGTGCTGAATTCTTCGAAGGGGATGTACTCGGCCGTGTCCTGCGCGTCGGGGTTCATCAGCGCAGTTTGCCCGAAAGATAGGGCTCGGGGTCTACGGCCACACCCTGCTTGCGGATCTCGAAGTGCAGCATGGGCGTACCGGCGGGGTTCTTGCCCATCTCGGCAATCTTCTGGCCCTGGGTGACGTTCTGCTTTTCCTGCACCAGCACCACCTGCGCGTAGGCGTACGCGGTGAGGTAGTTGTTGCCGTGGTCGACGATGATCAGGTTGCCGTAGTTGCGCAGCTCGTCGCCCACGTACACCACCTTGCCGGCGGCCGACGCAACGACGGGGTCGCCGGGCTTGCCCGCGATGTCGATGCCCTTGCTGCCCTTGCCGTCGAACTTGGCCACCGTGGCGCCGTTGGACGGACGCATGAAGCGGCTCTGTGCAGCAGGCGCGGTGGTGCCCGGTGGCGGCGTGAGCGGCGTGCTGGTGCAGGCGGCGAGAAAGGCTGCGCCCAGGGCAACGCTGGCGGCAAGACGGAACTGGAGAAACGGGAAAAGCGAGGAGCGTGCGGTTCTTGAATGCATGGCGCAGATTTGGAATACGGTCTTGTCGCGATGTTCCCAACAATTCGCGGCGATGCGTGTAGGCCGGTGCCTACACGATGTCCACGGTGTGGATGCGCCCGAAGTGTCCCTTCTTGCGGTCTTCGAAATAAAGGCGCAAAGCCTCGCGCACGGTGCGAAACGCAATCTCGTCCCAGGGAATTTCTTCCTCGGTGAACATGCGCGCCTCGATGGTCTCGTGGCCCGGTGCGAAGTTCTCGTTGATGAGCTTGGCGCGGTAGAACAGGTGCACCTGGCCCACCCGCACCACGCTCATCACGGCGAAGAGTTCGCCAATGTCGAAATTGGCGCCGGCTTCTTCCACCGTTTCACGCGCCGCGCCTTCGGAGACGCTTTCGCCCAGTTCCATGAAGCCGGCCGGCAAGGTCCACTTGCCCCAGCGCGGCTCGATGTTGCGCTTGCACAGCAGCACGCGCTCGCCCATGACCGGAATGGTGCCCACCACGTTGAGCGGGTTCTCGTAATGGATGGTGTCGCACGCCGGGCAGACGGCACGCTCGCGCGTGTCGCCGTCGTCCGGCACGCGGTACACCACCGCCGTACCGCAGTTCTTGCAGTGCTTGATCGGGACGCGAAACATCGTGGCGGGCGCTTTCGCTTCAGGCGATCTTGATGCTGAGCTTGGGCAGCCCGGCCACTTCGCCCACAAGCGTGTCGCCCGCCACCACCGCTGCCACGCCTTCGGGCGTGCCGGTGAAGATCAGGTCGCCCGGCTGCAGTTCCCAGGCGGTGGAAAGGTGCTCGATGGTCTCGCCGATGTTCCAGATCAGCTTGCTCACCGTGCTGCGCTGGCGGTCGGCACCGTTGACCTGCAGCGAGATTTCCGCATTGGCCACGTCGCCCGCCTTGGCAGCCGGCACAATGGGGCCGATGGGCGCGGACTGCTCGAAGGCCTTGCCGATTTCCCAGGGGCGGCCCTGCTTCTTCATCTCGCCCTGCAGGTCGCGCCGGGTCATGTCCAGGCCCACGGCGTAGCCGAAGATGTGCTTGTGCGCATCGGCCGCCTTGATGTTCTTGCCGCCGGTGCCGATGGCCACCACCAGCTCGATCTCGTGGTGCAGGTTCTTGGTCAGCGGCGGGTACTCCACGGTACCCGTCTCGCCTGCGTTCACCACCACCGCGTTGGTCGCGGGCTTGATGAAGAAGAAGGGCGGCTCGCGGCCGGTGAAGCCCATTTCCTTGGCGTGCTCTTCATAGTTGCGGCCCACGCAATAGATGCGGTGCACCGGAAAACGTGCCGCCTCGCCCACGACCGGGACGGAAACCATGGGGACAGGAGAGAAAACAAACTCGGAGGCCATCGCGCTGTCGTCCTTTGTGCTCAGATCTACGGAAATCGAATGAAATGGAATGCAACGCAGCAGTGTGCCAGAGGCCCAGGCCCTGCGCTTGTGCCGGCCGGTGCGCCGCCGCTATGCTCGCCCGATCATGAAGCTGTACAACTATTTTCGTTCCTCCGCCTCGTTCCGCGTGCGCATTGCCCTGGCGCTCAAGGGAATGCCCTATGACTACCAGGCCGTGCACATCGCGCGCGGCGACCACAAGAAGCCGCCTTACGCGGACATTTCGGCCGACACGCTGGTGCCCATGCTGGAGCTGGACGACGGTACGCGCCTGTCGCAATCGATGGCCATCATCGAGTACCTCGACGAAGTGCAGCCGCAGCCGCGCCTGCTGCCGGCCGATGCACTGGGCCGCGCCCGCGTGCGCGCGCTGGCCGAATCCATTGCCTGCGAGATCCATCCGCTGAACAACCTGCGCGTGCTCAAGTACCTGGTGCGCGAACTCAAGCAGGACGACGAGGCCAAGAACGCCTGGTATCGCCACTGGGTGCGCGAAGGCCTCGAAGCCTTCGAGCGCCAGTTGGCGCAGCTGCCGGCTTCCACCTACTGCTATGGCGACACGCCCACCCTGGCCGACTGCTGCCTGGTGCCGCAGATCTTCAACGGCCAGCGCTTCAACTGCGATTTCAGCGGGCTCGACCGCACCATGCGCGCCTTCGAGGCCTGCATGAAGCTCGAAGCCTTCCAGGCCTCGCAGCCTTCGCGCTGCCCGGACGCGGAAGCGTGACCACGCATCTGCTCGATCCCGACTGGATCGTTCCCGACTGGCCTGCACCACCGGGCGTTCGTGCGGTGTGCACCACGCGCGCAGGCGGCGTATCGGGCGGCCCCTATGCCAGCCTGAACCTGGGCGACCACGTGGGCGACATGCCGGCCAGCGTGGCGGCCAACCGGCAGCGCCTGGCGCAGGCCATTGGCGCGCGGCCCGTGTTCCTGCGGCAGGTGCATGGCACCGACGTGGCCGTGCTCGACGACGGCACGGCCGACGACGCCGAGGCCGATGCCGCCTGCACGGCCCATGCAGGCCTGGCCTGCACCGTGATGGTGGCCGACTGCCTGCCGGTGCTGCTCACCGACGCGCAGGGCCGTCGCGTGGCCGCGGCCCATGCCGGCTGGCGCGGGCTGGCCTCTGGCGTGTTGTCGCGAGCGGTGCAGAGCTTTGAGCGCAACGAAGGCGGGCACGACGAGCTCATGGCCTGGCTGGGCCCCTGCATCGGGCCGCAGGCCTTCGAGGTGGGTGATGAAGTCAAGGCCCAGTTCGAGGCCGTCGACGCCGAAGCTGCCCCGTGCTTCAAGCCTGCCGGCGCGCCTGGCAAGTGGCTGGCCGACCTGCCCGCATTGGCCCGGCTGCGGCTGCAGGCGCTGGGCGTCCGGCAGATCCATGGCAACGACGGCAGCATCGGCTGGTGCACCGTTGCCAATGCGTCACGGTTCTTTTCCTATCGGCGCGAGCGCGTCAGCGGGCGCCTGGCTGCCCTGGTCTGGCGCGAGCGCTGACGAAGAAGAAGCGCCGGCCTGCGCGGCGGCGCCCGCCACCATGGCCGCTTCCCGCGCGGCCTGCTCGCGGGCCTGCCTGGCCCGGCGCCGCACCGGTGCGCGCATGATGTAGGCAATGATCGCCACAGGCAGCGCCCCGTACAGCAGGAAGGTGAAGATGGCCCCCAGCACGGTGCCGGTGGTATTGGTGGCCTCGGCCACGGCCATCATCAGGGCTACATACAGCCAGGCGATGATCACGAGATGCATAAGTCGAGAAGCGCGATGAGCCTTTGAGTTTCGCGTTGTGGGGGGTCGTCGAATGCAGCATACTCAATACGAAAGCATCCGCATCTCACAGGGACAGGAGACACCCATGAACAAGCAGGGCGCCACCACGGCCGAGGCAATGCTCGGCCAATTTGCGCAGGGATGGACCCAGGCACTGGCTTCGATCCAGGCCCTGGGCAATGGCAATGGCACTGGCACGGCCAGCGGGGCTTCCTGGCAGATACCGCAGGTCAGCTTCGACCCCGAGCAGCTGCAGGCCTTGCAGCAACAGTATGTTTCCCAGGCGGCCGAGCTGTGGCAGCAGGGCTTTGCGGCCCATTCGCTGGGGGATCGGCGTTTCGCCGGCGAAGCGTGGGGCAGCAACCCGGTGGCTTCGCTGGCCGCGGCGGTCTACCTGCTCAATGCGCGCACCATGATGGCCATGGCCGAGGCGGCCCAGGCGGATGCCAAGACCCGTGCCCGCCTGCGCTTTGCCGTCGAGCAGTGGATGGCGGCCAGTGCGCCCAGCAATTTCCTGGCCTTCAATGCCGAGGCCCAGCAAAAAGCCATCGACACCCAGGGCGAGAGCATTGCCCGCGGCATGCAGAACCTGCTGGGCGACATCCAGCAGGGCCACCTGAGCATGACCGACGAGCGCGCCTTCGAGGTGGGCCGCAACGTGGCCACCACCGAAGGGGCCGTGGTGTTCGAGAACGAGCTGTTCCAGCTGCTCGAATACAAGCCGGCCGGCGCCAAGGTGTACGAGCGGCCCTTCCTGCTGGTGCCCCCTTGCATCAACAAGTTCTACATCCTCGACCTGCAGCCCGAGAACTCGCTCATCCGCTATGCGGTGGACCAGGGCCACCGCGTGTTCGTGGTGAGCTGGCGAAACCCCGACGAGTCGCTGCGCGAGGCCACCTGGGACGACTACATCGAGAACGCCGCCATCCGCGCCATCCAGACGGTGCAGGACATCTCGGGCAGCGAGCAGATCAACGTGCTGGGCTTTTGCGTGGGCGGCACCATCCTGGCCACAGCGCTGGCGGTGCTGGCCGCGCGTGGCGAGCACCCGGCCGCCTCGGTCACCTTCCTGACCACGCTGCTGGACTTTGGCGACACCGGCATCCTCGACGTGTTCATCGACGAGCCCATGGTGCAGTTCCGCGAACTGACCATGGGGCAGGGCGGCCTGATGGCCGGCGGCGACCTGGCCTCCACCTTCAGCTTCCTGCGGCCCAACGACCTGGTCTGGAACTACGTGGTGGGCAACTACCTCAAGGGTGAAACACCGCCGGCCTTCGACCTCCTGTACTGGAACTGCGACGCCACCAACCTGCCGGGGCCGTTCTATGCCTGGTACCTGCGCAACACCTACCTGGAGAACAAGCTCTCCAAGCCCGGCACGCTCACGGTGTGCGGCCAGAAGATCGACCTGGGCGCCATCCAGGCGCCGGCCTACATCTACGGCTCGCGCGAAGACCACATCGTGCCCATCGGCGGTGCCTACGCCTCCACCCAACTGCTCAAGGGCAAGAAGCGCTTCGTCATGGGCGCCTCGGGCCACATTGCCGGCGTGATCAATCCGCCAGCCAAGAAAAAGCGCAGCCACTGGATCCGCGAAGACGGCAAGCTGCCGGCCGACCAGGCCGAATGGGCGGCTGGCGCTACCGAGCATCCGGGCAGCTGGTGGACCGACTGGTCCAACTGGCTGGCCTCGCATGCCGGCAAGCAGATCGCCTCACCCAAGACCTACGGCCGTGGTACCAAGTACAAGGCCAAGGAGCCGGCACCCGGCAGCTACGTCAAGGCCAAGGCCTGAATTTTTCCCCCTCAAGCTCGAGTTCATCAGGAGAGATCACATGGAAGACATCGTCATCGTTTCGGCCGCGCGTACTGCAGTGGGCAAGTTTGGTGGTTCGCTGGCCGGCATCCCGGCCACCGAGCTGGGCGCCATCGTCATCAAGGAAGTCCTGCAGCGCGCCAAGCTGAGCAACGACCAGATCGGCGAAGTCATCATGGGGCAGGTGCTTGCTGCCGGCGCCGGCCAGAACCCTGCGCGCCAGGCGCTGCTCAAGAGCGGCGTCGTCAAGGAAACGCCCGCGCTCACCATCAATGCCGTGTGCGGCTCGGGCCTGAAGGCCGTCATGCTGGCGGCCCAGGCCGTGGCCTACGGCGACAGCGAGATCGTGGTGGCCGGCGGCCAGGAAAGCATGAGCCTGGCGCCGCACGTGCTGCCCAACTCGCGCAACGGCCAGCGCATGGGCGACTGGAAGCTGCAGGACACCATGATCATCGACGGCCTGTGGGACGTGTACAACCAGTACCACATGGGCATCACCGCCGAGAACGTGGCCAAGAAGTACGGCATCGACCGCTCGGCGCAAGACGAGCTGGCCCTGGCCAGCCAGACCAAGGCCGCTGCCGCGCAGGACGCCGGCAAGTTCAAGGACGAGATCGTCAGCGTGAACATCCCGCAGAAGAAGGGCGACCCGGTGGTGTTCAACACCGACGAGTTCATCAACCGCAAGACCAGCGCCGACGGCCTGGGCGGCCTGCGTCCGGCCTTCGACAAGGCAGGCAGCGTTACCGCGGGCAATGCCTCGGGGCTGAACGATGGCGCCGCCGCGGTGGTCGTGATGTCGGCCAAGAAGGCCGCGGCGCTGGGCCTCACGCCGCTGGGCCGCATTGCCAGCTTCGCCACCACGGGTCTCGATCCGGCCTACATGGGCATGGGCCCGGTGCCGGCTTCGCAAAAGGCGCTGCAGCGCGCCGGCTGGAAGCCCGCCGACCTCGACCTGCTCGAAATCAACGAAGCCTTTGCCGCACAGGCCTGCGCCGTGAACAAGGAAATGGGCTGGGACATCAACAAGGTCAACGTCAACGGCGGTGCCATTGCCATCGGCCACCCCATCGGTGCCTCGGGCTGCCGCATCCTGGTCACGCTGCTGCACGAAATGCAGCGCCAGAACGCCAAGAAGGGCATTGCCTCGCTGTGCATCGGCGGCGGCATGGGCGTGGCACTGACCATCGAACGCTGACCACCAGCTGCGGAAAGCACCGCCGGTGCGCAGCATTGCGTCCTTGCCAGGGCCGGCAGGTTTGCCGGTGCTTGGCAATGCGCTGCAGATCAAGGTGCACAAGCTGCACCGGCAACTGGAACAATGGGCCGAGGAATTCGGCCCATTGTTCAAGATCAAGCTGGGTCGCTACCCGACGCTGGTGGTAAGCGACCATGCGGTGGTCGCGCAACTGCTGCGCGAGCGTCCCGAAGGCTTCAAGCGCTCCAACCGCATGGAGGAGATCGGCGCCGAGATGGGCCTCAAGCCCGGCGTGTTCGGCGCCAGCGGCGACGACTGGAAGCGCCAGCGCCGCATGGTGATGGCGAGCTTCGATCCCGCACACATCCGCGACTACTTCCCCTCGCTGCAGATCACGGCCGAGCGCCTGGGTCGGCGCTGGCAGGCCGCCGCGCGGCAGGCCCGCGACATCGACGTGCAGTCCGACCTGATGCGCTTCACGGTCGACACCATCGCCGGCCTGGCCTTCGGCGCGGAGGTCAACACGCTGGAGTCCGAAGGCGACGTGATCCAGCAGCACCTGGACAAGATCTTTCCTTCGCTGTTCAAGCGGCTGGTCTCGCCGTTGCCCCTGTGGCGCTGGTTTCCTTCGACGGCCGACAAGCGCCTGGTGCGCAGCGTGGCGGAGGTCAACCAGGCGGTGAACGGCTTCGTGGCGCAGGCGCGGGCGCGCATGCAGGCCGATGCGTCGCTGCGCACCCGGCCACGCAACCTGCTGGAGGCCATGATCGCCGCGGCCGACGAGCCGGGCAGCGGCATCAGCGACGAGCAGGTGGCCGGCAACGTCATGACCATGCTGCTGGCCGGCGAGGACACCACGGCCAACACCATCGCATGGATGATCGACCTGTTGTGGCGCAACCCCGATGCGTTGGCGCGGGCCACGAACGAGGTTCGCCAGTTGCTCGGCCAGGCCGATGCGCTGCCCACCTTCGAGCAGGCCGACCAGCTCGACTACCTGGAGGCCTGCGCGCACGAGACGATGCGGCTCAAGCCCGTGGCTCCGATGATCGGGCTGCAGGCCCTGCACGACACCGAGATCGGCGAGGTGCGCGTGCCCAGGGGCGTGGTCGTGCTGGCGCTCATGCGGCGCGACAGCGTGAGCGACAAGCACCTGCCGCAAGCGGCGCGCTTCATGCCCGAGCGCTGGCTCGACGGCACCGTGGTGGCGGGGCAGCCCAAGCGCATCTCGATGCCCTTTGGCGCCGGGCCGCGCATCTGTCCGGGGCGCTATCTCGCGCTGCTCGAGATGAAGATGGCCATGGCCATGCTGCTCAATCGCTTCGACATCCGCTCGGTCGATACGCCCGATGGTCGTCCCGCGGACGAAAACCTGTCTTTCACGATGGCGCCCGTGGGCCTGCGAATGAAGTTGGGCGAACGCGCGGCCTAGCGCTTGGCATCGCGCGGAAGGCGCTTTTCGGCCGGGCGCAGCGCGGCGCGTTCGCCTTCCTGGCCCGAAGGCGTCTGCGCGTCCAGTCCACGATCGGGCGTTTCGCTTACCTGCGGCAGGTCCGTGCCGTGCTCGATCAGCTCTTCGATCACCAGGCGCCCATAGCGCTGGGCGCGCTCGGCGCCGTGCTGTCTGGCAATGGCCGCCACGCGCACGGCCTGTTCGCCCTCGGCGCGCACGATCAGCCAGTGGTAGCCCAACTGCGCCAGCTCGCGGTGGGCCTTGACCAGGTTCAGCTCCTGCCCGAAGTTGACCAGTGGGCTGGCGTCCAGGATGTCGGCGTCGACCTGCTCGACCATCTGCCTGTCGGTCATGAAGCGGATCGCATCGTCCTGCAGGCCCGGCTCCCCGGCCAGGGCGGCACGCGCTGCCTGCGCCTGCTGCGCGCTGGGAAAGGAAATCACCACGTGGCCCACGGGCTTGTAGACGCCAAAGCTGGTGTTGTTGTCGGATTCAGTCATGAAGGGGCTCCATCTTGTCGGGGGTGGCAGGCGAGGGCTTGCGGCTGTCCGCGGCGAGCAGGGCCAGCAGGCGCCGCTCGCCCAGTCGCAGTTCGCGGCATGGCGCGGGTCGGGCCGCCCACGGCTGCGCGCGCAGGCTGCCCGGGTCTTCGCCGGAGGCGATCAGGTGCATGACGCTGGGGTGGATGTAGGCCTTGCGGCACACCGCGGGCGTGTTGCCCAGCCGGGCGGCCACGGCCTTCACCACCTGGCTGGCGCCCGGGCCGTGCACGTCCAGCAGCAGCTCGAGCGCGGCCACGCTGGCATGCCAGGTGCGAAAGACCTTGGCGCTGACGCCCGCGCCGGCATGTGCGGCCAGCCAGTCGTTGATGTCGGTGGAGTCCACGCGCCGGCTCTCGCCCGCATCGTCGACATACTGGAAGAGGTGCTGTCCGGGCAGGTCGGCGCAGCGGCGCATCAGGCGCACCAGCCGTGCGTCGTCCACCGCCACGTCGTGACGCACGCCGCTCTTGCCGACAAAGGCCAGCCGCAGTCCGGCCTTGCCCATCCGGACATGGCGGCAGCGCAGCGTGCTCAGGCCGTAGCTGCCGTTGGTGCGCGCATAGCAGGTGTTGCCCACGCGCATGCCGGTGGTGTCCAGCAGGCGCACGAGCGCGGCCAGCACGCGTTCGCGCGTGGGCGCGCTGCCGCCGGCCAGGCGTGATCGCACGCGCCGGCGCAGCGCCGGCAGCAGGCGGCCGAATGCGGGCAGGGCATCGAACTTGTCTTCACTTCGCCGTGCCTGCCAGTCGGCGTGGTAGCGGTACTGCTTGCGTCCCCGGGCATCGCGCCCCGTGGCCTGGACATGGCCGTCGGCGCTGGCGCAGATCCAGACCTCGGTGTAGGCGGGAGGAATGGCCAGGGCCCGGATGCGCGCCAGCTCGGCGGGCCGGCGCAACGCTCGCCCGCGCGTGTCGAGGTAGGCAAAGCCTTCGCCCTTCTTCACGCGCCGAAAGCCCGGCTCCTGGTCGTTCACCCAGCGCAGGGGCCGGGCCGGCTGCAGCTGAAATACCGCGCTGAGCCTGGCAAGGCGGCCCACCGCTTCGGGCGAGCGCGCCGCAAGGCGCCTGCGGCTGTCCGCACGCGCCCTCGACCGGGGCTGGCGCGTGGCAGGGCCGCGCTGCGGCGGCACGGGTGCCTGCGCAGCGCGGGAAGGGGCAGGGCTGGCTTGGTGCACAGGGGCATTACAGGCCGCCACGGCAGGCATGTCGGTGCCCTGCATGCCCGAGCGCATGTCGGCCGATGTCTGCTCGATCTGTCGGCCATGGCTGCCCGGGCTTGAATCGGCGCCTGCTTGCCTGCTTAATGGCGGTGCCTGATGAAGGTGCGAACCTTCGACACGCCCAACACGAGGAGACGTCCATGAGCAACCACATCTACAAGCATCTGGAACTGACCGGCTCGTCAAGCGAAAGCAGCGACGACGCCGTACGCCGTGCCATCGCGAAGGCGGCAGAGACGGTGCGCAACATCCAGTGGTTCGAGGTGACGCAGACGCGCGGCCACGTGCACGAAGGCAAGGTGCAGCACTGGCAGGTGACGCTGAAGGTGGGCTTCACGCTCGAGTAGCGCATGCCACCGCTTCGGCGTGGCGAGATCATCGCGGTAGGCCATTTGGATTAGCGTTTTCCTAGGGGTTTGGCCGCGGCCGGCCGCCTACAGTTGGCGGCCATGCAAACCGGCGCCTACGTCTCTCACTTGCTGAAGACGCAGTTGCACGCAGGCGCCGCAACACGCCTGTCGTGGCGCGACGAGTTCGACGCTGCCGTCCTGCTGGTCGACATTGCGGGGTCGTCCGGGTTGACCGAGCGCTTTGCCGCGCAGGGCCCGCACGGCGCAGAGCGCCTGAGTTCCGTGCTCGACCAGTATTTCGGCGAGGTGTTCGACATCGTCGCCGCGCATGGCGGCGACGTGGTGCAGGTCGAAGGCGATGCGGTGCTGGCCATCTGGCGCGAAGGCGCGGGGCCCGCCGGTGAGGCGCATCGTGCCGCCGCCGCAGCGGCCATTGCCTTGCGAGATGCTTTCGACGGCCGGCCGCTGGTGTTCGATGTCGTGCTGCGTCATCGCATTGCGCTGGCGACTGGCGCAATCACGGCGGTGACTTTCCAGAACCCCGGCGACCGCGGCTATCACGCGGTCACCGGTGCCCCGATGCGGGAGCTGGCAAGTCTCGCGCACGCGGGCGATCCTGGCGAGATCTTCATGAGCGAGCGGTTCGCCGCATGCCTGGGCAGCGCCGCCCAGACCCTGGATGACGGCGACTCGGGCCAGGCGTTTCGGTGCCTTGTTTCGTTGCGCGGGCAGGTGCAGCCGCTGCAGGCCATCGAGCCGTTGGATGCCGAAGGGCTGGCAGACCGCTACGTGGCGCCCGTGGTGGGCCAGCGCGCCCAGGCGTCCGAGGCCGGGTGGATGGCGGAGTTCCGCATGATCACCGTCGTGCACACCCAGCTGGGCGGGCTGGACCCGGCCGCGCCCGACGCGACCGACGGCATCCTGCGTGCGATCGAGGCGATGCGCAAGGCCATCGAGCCGTTGTCGGCCGGCGTGTTCGAACTGGTGGTGGGCGACAAGGGCGTGATCGCGGTGGTGGCCTGCGGCCTGCCCGGCCAGGCGCGGGAGAACGACGCAACGCGCGGCCTGGAAGCGGCAAGGCGGATGCAAGCCGCACTGCGCGGCGTGGGCGTTGCATCGTCGATCGGCGTGGCCACGGGGCGCGCCTTCTGCAGCGACGTCGGCAACCGCACGCGGCGGCACTTCCTGGTGACCGGGCCGTTGATGCACCGCTCTGCGCGCCTCATGCAGAACGCTGGCGGCTCCATCCTGGTCGATGACGCCACCGTGCGCGCAGCCGCGGCTTCGGCGCAATTTCGCTTCACCGAGCCGCAGCCGCTCACGGTCAAGGGCCTGCACGAACCGCTGCTGGTGCATCGCTTCGACGATGCACGCCCGGAGGTGGGCAGCGCGCAGCCACGGCGCCCCGCATGGCTGCATGGCCGCGAGAGCGAGGTACAGGCCTTCGGGCAGATGCTCGACGCGCTGGAGCAAGGCCGCGGCGGCGGTGTCTCGATCGAGGCGGAATCGGGGGCCGGCAAGTCGCACCTGCTGCGGCAGTTCGATGCGGCCGCGCAGGCACGCGGCTTCACGCTCATCACCATGACCACCTCGTCGTTCCAGACGCATGAGGCCTACGCGGCCTGTCGCTCGCTGGTGCGGCGCCTGCTGTGGAAGCCGGGCGATCCGCCGCAGCCGCCATCGTCGCTGCTGCGCGAGCGGCTGCTGGGTGCGCTGCGGGGCGACCCCGCCGCGGCCAAGGCCGCGCTGATGGAAGACATCCTGCCGCTGCAGATCGAGGACGACGGACTGGCTGCGCAGATTGGCGGGCAGGCGCGCATGGCCGGCCTGCAGGACCTGCTGGCCGTCTTACTCGTGCGCAACGCGGCGCACGCGCCGCTGGTGCTGGCCCTGGACGACTTGCACTGGATCGACGAGCCGTCGGCGCAGCTGATGTCCGGCCTGTTTCCGCGACTGCCGCAACTGCTGTGGGTGCTGGCCTCGCGCCCGCTGGACGCCGGCGCCGCGCCGCATGCCGTCAAGCTGTTCGATGCGGTGCGCCCACGGCTGTCGCTGGCGCGCCTGCCGATCGATGCGATCGAGGCCATCGCCTCGGACCTGCTGGGCACGCGGGACGTTCCGAGGCGGCTGGTGGAGTTCGTCCATCGGCGTTGCGCGGGCCTGCCTTTCCATGCGGTCCAGCTGGTGCTGGCCTTGCTCGAGAAAGGCGTGGTCGCAGTCCGGGACGGCAGGATCCGGCTGCTCGAGTCGGACCTGGAATCGAACATCGTCCCGACCAATGTGCGGGACCTGGTCGTCAGCCGCCTGGATGGTCTTCCGGCCTCGCACCTGATGACGGCCAAGGTGGCCAGCGTGGTCGGCCGCTCGGTGTCCGCCGAGGCCGTGCGGGCGATTCATCCCCTGGCGGTGGACGAGGCCGCGCTGGACGCGATGCTCAAGGACCTGGCGGCCGCGGCCATCCTTGAGCCGGAGGCGCCTTCGGCCGGCACCTATGTCTTCCACCACGCCATCATCCAGGAGGTGACCTACGACCTGCTGAGCCTGCGGCAGCGCCAGCCGCTGCACAGGCAACTGGCCGAATTCATCGAGCGCCGGCACGCGGGCGAGCTCGACCCGCATTTCGCCGCGCTGGCCCATCACTGGGAGCTGGCCGAGCGCTTCGATGCGGCCATCCGCTACCGGCAGCTGGCGGCGAGCTTTTCCCTGGAGCGCAGCGCCAACCACGATGCGTTGATTCATGTCGGGCACATCCAGCGCGTGGCGGCGCAAGCGCGCATCGTGCTGCCGGCGCAGCAGGAGGCCGAGCTGGCGCGCCTGCAGGGCGATGCCTGCCACGAACTGTCGCGCTTCGAGGAAGCCCATACCTGGTTCAACGTGTGCGCTGCGCTCAGCCAGATCCGGGTGCCGGCGAGCCGCACGGCCATCGGCTTCAGCCTGGTGGGGGAGATCTGGCAGCAGCTGGCGCATCGCCTGGGCCTGGCCCGCCCCAGCGGCGACACGCAGGCCCGCGCGCGCGATCAGCTGAGCGCGCACATCTTCACACGGCATGCAGAGCGGGCCTACTTTCGCGGAGATGCGCTGAGCATGCTGCACGACGCGCTGGCCTCGCTCAACCGCGCCGAGCGTGCGCAGGCGGTGGCCGAGACGGTCGGGGGGCTGGGTGGCCTGGCGATCGGTTTCGGCACCGCGGGCTTTCATCGCGTGGCCGGCTTCTACCGGCGGCGCGCCATCTCCCTGGCCGAGCGGGAGGGAACACTGCACGACCAGGGCTTTGCGCATCTGCTGGCGGCGGTGTTCACCTTCCAGGCCGGGCATTGGGCCGACATGGACATGCATTGCGACACCGGCGCCTCGATCTTCGAGCGGCTCGGTGACCGCTTTCGCGCGCAGTCGTGCCGCGTGATCCAGGCCTTTGCCGACCTGCTGCGCGGCGACTATGCCAAGGCGTCGACACGCCTGCGCGCCTACGGCGAGGATGCCGAGCAGGTCGAGAACGTGCCCGTGCGGGCCTGGGTGCTGTGCGGGCTGGCCCTGCTGGACATGCAGGCGGGGCGCGATCCGGCCCGCGTGCTGCACCGCATCGCGCTTGCGCGCAGCGAAGCGCTGCACCGGGCCGAAAGGTTGCTGTGCGACGGCATCGAGGCGGCGGCGCAGCTCGAAGCCGGCAACGCCGGCATGGCATTGCGCGCCGCCACCACCGCGCTGGAGAACATGCTGGAAAGCGCGCCGACCATGGGCATCGCGCTGCTGAGCGTGGCGGCCGTGGCCGAGGTGCACCTGGCGCTGGCGCAGGGCCCCGCGCAAGCGCATGCGTCGCCGCGCGCGCGGCTCAAGCCGACCCGCGTGGCCTGCAGCGCAGCAGGCAGCTATGCAGACAAGATCGTGATCTTCAAGGCGCGCGAAAGGCTGTTGCGCGGGCATCTGGCGCTGGCGCTGGGCCACAGCGCCAAGGCGGCCGCCTGCTGGCGCCAGGGCATCGGCCACGCGGCCCGGTTCGCGCTGCCCTTCGAGGAAGCGCTGTGCCACCTGGCGCTGGCCGGCGTGGAAGCTTCGCCGCACAAGCGCAGCGAACACCTGGAACTTGGCAAGGCGATGATGGACAAGCTCGGCGCCAACCCCTGGAAGCTCGCCGCGCTGACCGCCACCGCCCCTTGGAATTCGAGTCTCAACCTGGAGGAGCCTGCATGAGCCCGAAAAAGAAGATCGCGATTCTCGGCGGCGGCATGGCCGGCCTGAGCGCCGCCTACGAACTCACGCGCACGCCCGAGTTGCGAGCCCGGCACGAGGTCACGCTCTACCAGCTGGGGTGGCGCCTTGGCGGCAAGGCCGCCAGCGGGCGCGACGCCCTGGGCCGCAACCTGGAGCACGGACTGCACGTGTGGTTCGGCTGCTATGCCAACGTGTTCGGCATGGTGCAGGAGATCTACGCCAACCGCACGCCGCCGCCGGGCTGCCCGCTGCAGCACTGGACCGACGTGGCCAAGCCGCAGCTGTACACGCCCATCGGCGTGAAGACCGATGCCGGCTACACCTACTTCCCGCTGACCTGGCCGACCAACGAGGGAACGCCGGGGCAGGGCGGCGTGAACATGACGCCGGCCGAGGCATGGACCACGATGTGGAACCTGTTCCTGCTGGTGGTCAAGAGCGTCATCGGCCGGCTCGACGCCGTGGGCCAGGCCGCCGCGAAACCCGCGCCGCAGCCGCTGCCGGGCGGCTTTGCCGCCAGCGCGCTCGTGCGGCTGGTCGAGACTGAGCTGGCGCGTGCCAAGGAGCTGTTCGAGCGCTCGCAGACAACGCAGCTGGGCCTGCATGAACTGGCCGATGCCGGCGGGCTGTGGATGAAGTCGCTGCTGGCCGATCCGCCGTCGGTCGACCCGCAGCATGTGGCGCAACTGCTCGACACGCACCGCCGGCTGCAGTCGGCCTTTCGCGATGCGGCGGCGCGCGCCCGCCCGGCGGTGGCGGGGACCCCGCTGGCGCTAGAGCTGCAGATCGTCGAGGAGCTGATCGACATCGCGATTGCCGCCGCGGCTGGCTACTTTGCCGACATGGTGCTGCCCGACAAGCCCTTCGAGTCCATCGACGACATCGACTTTCGGGCCTGGCTGATCAAGCACGGCGCCAACGCAAGCATCGTGGCGAACTCGACCGTGACGCGCATCGTCTACGACACGCTGTTCCAGTACGCCGACGGCGACGTGAGCCAACCGTCGTACGCGGCGGGCACGGCGCTGGGCGTGTGCGCGCGGCTGCTGGGCACCTTCAAGGGCTCGATGATGTGGGACATCCAGACCGGCATGGGCGAGGCGGTGGTGGCGCCGCTGTACCAGGCACTGCAGGATGCCGGCGTGAAGGTGCAGTTCTTCCGCAAGGTGACGAGGCTGGCGCTGTCGGCAGACGGCCAGCAGGTCGAGGCCGTGCACATGGACCGCCAGGCCGACGTGCTGCACGGCGACTACCGGCCCACCTTCCTGCTCGAGAGCGAACACCTTGACTGCTGGCCGAGCGAGCCCGACTGGTCGCAGCTCAAGGATGGCGCCCGCATGAAGGCCGCCGGCGTCAACTTCGAGAGCCACTGGTGCGACTGGCCGGCCGCCGCCAAGGAGGTGCTGCGGCTGGGCAGCGAGTTCGACACCGTGGTGCTCGCGATCTCGATGGGCGCCTACAAGCCGCTGAACAACGAGCCCACGATGTGCGACGAACTCCTGCAAAAGGGCGGGCGCTTTTCCGATTTCGTGCAGAAGATCAACATCGTCGCGACCCAGGCCTTGCAGCTGTGGTCCAACCAGACATTGGAAGAGCTGGGCTGGACCAGCGGCAAGCCGGCCACCGTGTCGGGGCCCGAGTACATGAACATCTGGGCCGACATGTCGCAGGTGCTGGCAGTGGAGCCGGCGGTGGGTTTTGCCAAGCCCAAGTCGCTGCACTACCTGTGCGGCACCTTCGCCACCACGCTGTACCGGCAGCCCTCCACGCAAGCGGATGTGCCGACCAAGGCCTGGAATGAATTGCGCACCCAGACCATCGCCTGGCTCAACGACGCCTCGGCCTGCATCTGGCCGGCGGCCCGCACGCCCGAGGGCAAATTCCGCTTCGATGTGCTCACCGACTTCAACGGCTCGGGCGGCAGCGGGCAGGCACGTTTCGACCAGCAGTTCCTGCGCGCCAACATCGACCCGACCGAATGCTGCGTGCTGTCGGCGGCGGGCACCACCAAGTACCGGCTGCACCCTGCCGAAAGCGGCTTTGCCAACCTGATCCTGGCTGGCGAGGCAACGCGCCACGGCTTCAACACCACCGCCATCGAGGGCGCGGTGATGTCGGGCATGGCTGCCTCGCGCGCCATCTGCGGCCAGCCGGCCGTGATCGTCGGCTATGACTTCCTGCAGCGCAAGCCGTCGCAGCGCGAGGCGTAGCACCATGGCCACGCTTCCTTCCTTCATTTCCTGGGTCGGGCATGGTGCGGCCAGCCTGGCCCAGCCGGCCGTGTTCACCGGCGCCAGGTCCCATCTCTTCGGCTTTCGCGCCGACACTGGCGCGATGCAGGCGCTGGTCGATTCGCAGCTCAACCCGGTGGGTGGCACCAGCGTGAGCTACCGCGTGCTGGCGGGCTTCTCGATGATCAGCTTCATGACCATCGAGCACTGCACCTCGCAGATCGACACGATCGGCTGGGAGCCCGGCCGCGAATGCGCGCTGTGGGTGCCCTTGCTGGAAACGGACCATCGGCACGGGACGATGCGCATCGTCTTCTGGACGCCCTACATCTTCATCGACTACACCATCGGCCTGCTGACGGGGCGCGAGGTGTGGGGCTGGCCCAAGGTGGACGCGCGCATCGCGGTGCCGGGCGATGCGGCGCCGTCGCCGGGCCCGAACTTTGTCTGCACCACCACCGTGTTCGACACGCTGTCCGCACAGACGCAGGCGCGCACCTGCGCGCTGCTGACCGTGGCGGGCCCGTCGCCGGGGCCAGCGGCAAGCGCGGCCGTGCAGTGGAGCAGCGGCCGCGATGCCGTGCGCGCCATTCTCGGCGCCGTGCTCACGGGCGTCGAACGCGAGCTGGTCGATGCGTTGATCAACGGGCCGGTGATACCGACCGTGCAGATGAAGCAGTTTCGAGATTCGCTCGATCCGGGCCTGGCCTGCTTTCAGGCCGTCGTCGATTCGCCGGCACAGCTCACGGGCTTTTCCGGCGGCGGCTTGCTGCATGCGAGCGACTACCGGCTGGAGATCGCCACCTGCGCGAGCCACCGGATCGTGCAGGACCTGCTCGGCACGTCGCCCAGCCCCGGTCAGACCACCGTGCCCATCGATTTCGCCGCCTGGGTGGCGATGGATTTCAAGGCGCTGCCGGGGCCGGTGGTGGTCTCGCGGACCTAGCCGCTACTGCGCCGAGATGGCCGCCGCCGCAAGCATGCCGGACTCGATGGCCGATTCGAAACAACCGCCGCTGAAGCGGGTCAGCGTCCAGTCACCGGCAAGGTGGAGATTGCCGAACTGCGCAGGGCCGGGCGGCAGCCGATGGATCACGCTGCCGGCCGGGGTTTGCACATAGCGCTCGGCACCTTCCCAGTTGGCACGGCAGTAGCGCGAGGTTTCCACGCCCGGCTTCAACCGGCCTGCGGGCGTCACGGCGGCGGGCCACAGGCCGGCGATGGAGGCATCGAGCCAGGCTTGCGCATCGCCATTCGGGTCTGTGTGCGAGGCGCTTTCGGGCAGGCAGCCGCAGAAGTACTCGATGGCGTGCGGGGCGCTGGCCGCCGGCCAGGCTTCGTAGGGCAGTTGTTGCGACATGTCGGCCCAGGAGTCGAAGCGCTCCGCATAGGCCGAGACGATGGTGGCGCTGCTGCTCCACCCCAACTCGCCCAGCGCCGGCTTGAGCCAGAGCTGGAAAGCCTCGGTGGCCACCGAGACGCTTTGCGCGACCATGCTGGCCCAGCGCGCATTGACTGCGGCCAGCCCGGGTGCCACCGCCTGGATCACATCCGGCGGCACGGCCAGCACGACCTGGTCGAAATCCGCGCCTTCCTTCAGCGTGAGCCGTTGGGCCACCGTGGTGTCCCGGGGCGATTCGAAATTGACGCCGCGCTGGCGCAGCCGCTCGCCGTCCACGAGCTGGTTCCACTGCGGCTGGTTCGGCCAGCAGTCCAGGCCCTGCACCTGCACGAAGGGCTGATAGGCGCCGTGGACGAACAGGGCTTGCTGGTCGACGTGGATCGTGCCGATGCGCGATGCGTCCGCGCTCAGCTCGATGCCGGCCACGCGGTGGAACAGCTCGATCTTCACGCCGCGCGCGGACAACACCTGGTAGAGCGGCGTGAACAGCGCGTCGCCGGTGCCGGCATTCATCTTCCAGAACGGGGCGTGGCGGTAGCCCAGCACCATGTCCATCGCAAAGCGGAAGGTCACGCCGGCGGCCAGCGAGCCGTTGTCCAGCGTCGAGGCATCGCCGCCCCGGTAGGCAAAGGTCAGGTCGTAGAGCGCGCGGATGGGCGCGCAATTCAGCGCGGCGTCGGTGGCGCCGTGGCGGCCCAGCCAGCCGCGAAAGTCCTGCGCGTTCAGCGCGTCGTAGCCGGCCTGGCCTTGTCCCCGCAGGTCGAGGAACCAGCCGATGGCGATCGACAGACCCAGGTCGGCCAGGATCGCCAGGTGCGAGAGCGCGCCTTGAAGCGCCGCGTCGTCCGTGGCCGACGCGGCAGCGCGTGGCGCCAGTTGCGCGCGCACCTGTCCGGCCAGCCGGTTGAGCTTGTCACCGGTGTCGTCGTTGTCGTCATCGTTGTTGTCGCCTGGGGAGGACGATGCGAGGCGGCGCAGCTGCGCCAGCGCCGGGCCGTAGTCCCACTGGGCGCTCAGGTCGGGGTGCGCGTCGAGCAGCGCCTGCAGGGAGGCAGCCAGTTCGCCCACGCGCGCATCGCTGTGGGCCGTGTCCGGATCGCCCGGTTCGCCGGGAAGCACGGGCAGCGCGAATTCCCAGGGCGTCCACTGCGGCGGCTGCACGCCGGGCGCCTGTTCTTCGGCGGCGACTTTCCATTGCGGCGTCATCGCATCGGTCCACAGCTTGAAAGGGCTGGAGGCGCGCGGCACCCATTCTGCGTAGCACTGGCGAATGGTCTGGAATGCCGTCTGGTAGCAGCCCATGAGCACATGCAGTCCGTGCTCCTCGATGCGCCCGCCCACGGCCATGTTGCGACCGCTGGCGCACTTGCCACCGAGCCGCCAGCCGAGCGTATGCACGGTGACTTCGTAGCGGGCCCGCAAGGCCGGCGTGGCACTCAGCCAGAACGCCGCCGAGATGCCGCCAGGGCCGCCGCCGAGGACCGCAACCTTGATCCTGGACCCCGGGACAGGGTCACCCATTGCCGCTTGCTGCATAGCTGACTCCTCCGCGCGGGAGCGTACCTCAGCAGGGGCGTTTTCGGCCTCGGCAGTTCAGCCTAGCTCTACCAGCACCGGCTGGTGGTCCGACACCTGTGTGGCGCCGTCCACCTCGATGCGGCGCAGTCGGGGCGCCAGGCCATCGCTGACGAAGACGAAGTCGCAGGCGACCGGGTCGGGGCCATAGCGCCGGTCGAACAGGCGGAAAGTGGGGGCGTGCGCCTGGGCGTTGCCGCGCACGGCGGGCCACGCGTCGCGCAACTGGTGGCGCGAGCCGTCGGGCAGGGCGAAGGGCTGCAAGAGCGCGGCGTAGGCCGTGTCGGTGGCCGGCATGTTGAAGTCGCCGCACAGGATGGCTTCGGCCGTGTGCAGCTTGTGCTGGAAGGGCGTGCCGGCGTCCTCGGGTTCCGGCCGGGGCGGCGATGCCGCCTGGGCACAGGCTTCCATGTGCAGGCCGCGAAGTGCGTCGGCCTGGGCCGAGCGCTGCGCCTGCGAGTAGTACTCCAGGTGCGTGGTCATCACCCGCAGCGCGCCCAGCTGCGCGCTTTGCACCGTCACGCTGGTGCACATGCGCGGCATGCTGCCCACCGTCGGGTCGGCCGGCCAGGGCAGCAGGTGGTGCTGCACCCGGGCCACCGGCAGCCGGGTGGCGATCAGGTTGCCGAAGCGCTGCGCGCGGCCGATGCCATCGAACTCGTGCACCGCCGGGCCGAAGAAGAGCTGGAAGCCCGGCAACAGCGCGGCCAGCTCCGCCGGCTGGTCGCCGGGTGTGCCGGCCATGGTGTCGAAGCCCTGCGCAATTTCCTGCAGGCACAGCACGTCGAAGTCGGCCATGCCGCGCGCATGCTCCACGATGCGCCGGGGACTGACGATGCCGTCGAGCCCGCGGCACCATTGGGTGTTCCAGGTGATGAGTTTCATCATTTGATGCCGGCGCGCATGAAGCTCTGGACGAACTGCCGCTGAAAGAGCAGGAAGGCCACCAGCAGCGGCGCCGAGGTCATGACGGTGGCGGCAGTGATGATCGACCAGTCCACGCCCTGGTCGACGGAAGAAAACACCTGCAGCCCCACGGTGAGTGGCCGCGCGTTCTGGCTGTTGGTGACGATGAGCGGCCACAGGAAGTTGTTCCAGTGAAAGCTCACCGAGACCAGCGCGAAGGCGGTGTAGACGGGGCGCGCCAGCGGCACGTACACGCGCCACAGCACCTGCAGGGCGCTGGCACCTTCTACCCGCGCGGCTTCGTCCAGCTCCTTGGGAATGCCCATGAAGGTCTGGCGCAACAGGAAGATGGCAAAGGCCGAGGCGAAGTAGGGCAGGCCGATGGCCAGCAGCGTGTCCACCAGTCCCAGGCGGGCCATGGTCTTGTAGTTCTCCACCACCAGGATGTCCGGCATGATCATCAGCTGCACCAGCACGAGGCCGAAGGCGATGTTGCGCCCCGGGAAGCTGTAGCGCGCGAAGGCGTAGGCCGCCAGGGTGCCCAGCACCAGTTGTACCGCCAGGATCATGACCACCAGCACCGTGGTGTTGAAGAAGTAGCGCGCAAAGGGCGCGGCGGCCCAGGCCCGGCTGAAGTTGTCGAGCGTCAGCGGCGCCGTGAGGTCGAATCGGGTCGAGAACTCCGAAGGATGGAAGGCCGTCCAGAACGCGTAGACCAGGGGCAGCACCCACATCAGGGCCAGCAGCCAGGCCGCCAGCGTGTCCAGCCAGGTCGGCTCGTTGTAGACCAGCCGTTGCGGTGCGCGTGCTGCTCCCCTCATTTGTAGTGCACCCGCTTGTCCAGCACGAAGAACTGGAAGAGGGCAATGCCCGCCAGCACCACCACCAGCACCACCGTGATGGCCGAGGCGTAGGCCGTGTCCCAGAAGCTGAAGCCCACCTCGTACAGGTGGTAGAGCAGCAGGATGGAGGCGTTGTCCGGCCCGCCGCGCGTGAGCACGAACAGGTGGTCGACCATGCGAAAGGCGTTGATGCAGGCATTGACCAGCACGAACAGCGTGGTGGGCATCAGCAAGGGCCACTGCACGCGCCGGAAGAAGTACCAGCGCGAGGCGCCTTCGATGGCCGCGGCTTCGCGCAGGCTCGGGTTGAGCGTCTGCAGGGCGGCCAGGTAGAAGATCATGAAGAAGCCGGCCTCCTTCCACACGGCCACCAGCGTGACCGCGCCCAGGGCGGTGGAAGGGCTGCCCAGCCAGTTGTGCGAGGGCAGGCCCAGCGCGCCGGTGACCTGCTCCAGCAGGCCGTACTGCGGCGTGTAGAAGAACAGCCAGATGTTGGCCACTGCGATCATCGGCAGCACGGTGGGCGTGAAGTAGGCCATGCGCAGGAAGGCGCGCCCGGCAATGCGCTCGTTGACCCACAGCGCCATGACCAGCGCCAGGCCGATGGAGGCCGGAATGGTGGCGCCGGCAAAGATGAGGTTGTTTCGCACCGCCTTCCAGAACACCGGGTCGGCCGCCATCACCTGGTAGTTCTCCAGCCCCACCCACACCCCGGGGCGCGAGCCCTTGGGCGTGGAGTAGAAGCTGTCGACGAAGGTGGAGACGGCCGACCAGTGCGTGAAGGCCACCAGCAGCACCAGCGCCGGCAGCAGCATCAGCCAGGCATGAATGCTGCGCTGCTGCATCAACGGGCGGCGGTCACTTGTAGCTGCGCAGGATGCGGTCGGCCTCGGCTTGCGCGTCCTTCATTGCCTGGGCAGGCGTCTTGCTGCCGGTCAGGGCGGCCTGCAGCCCGTCGTTGAGTGCCTTGGTCACGCGCTGGTTGTCGTGCGTCGAGAACTCGGCCACCGACACCGGCAGCTGGTCGCGCGCCACCAGGGCCGGCGGGAACTCCTGGCCGTACTTCTTGAGCGTGTCGGTGGCATAGGCGGCCTCGGACACGGCCACGTAGCCGGTGTCCATGCTCCAGGCGGCGGCGCGCTCGGGCTGCGTCACCCACTTGATGAACTTGAAGGCCGCTTCCTGCTGAGCCGGCGAGGACTTCTTGAACACGTAGAAGTTGCCGCCGCCGGTGGGCGAGCCCTTGCGCACGTTGCCGGGGATCATGCCCACGCCGAAGGGAAAGCCGGCGTTCTTGCGGATGTTGGTCAGGTTGCCGGTGGTGGTGAAGATGATGGCGGCCTTCTTCTCGAAGAAGTCCTTGGGCGTGGTGCCCCACTCGACCACCCCGGGCGGGTGCACGCCGGCCTTGCCCAGGTCGACCCAGTACTGCAGCGCCTCGACCACCTTGGGGTCGTCGAAGGTGACCTTGGTGCCGGCCTCGTTGGCCAGGATCGCGCCGTTGGGCGTGGTCAGCGTCTGGAACAGCCAGTAGGGGAAGCCGCTGGACGGGATCTGCACGCCCCACTGCGTGACCTTGCCGCCGGCGTCCTTCTTGGTGAGCTTGGTGGCCATGGCCTTGAGCTCGGCCCAGTTGGCGGGGGCCTTCTCGGGGTCCAGGCCTGCTTCCTTGAAGGCTTCCTTGTTCCAGTACATCACCACCGTGGAGCGCTGGAACGGAATGCCCCAGGTCTTGCCGCCGGTCTGGCTGTTGGCCATGAAGGCCTTGTAGAAGCTGCCCATCCAGGCCTTGTCCTCGGCCGTCTTGGCCAGGCTGTCGAAGGGCACGATCGCGTCTTCGTCGATGAGGGTGAACATGTCGGTGGACAGCAGCACCGAGGTGACCGGCGGCGTGCCCGACTTGTGGGCCGTCAGCGCCTTCACGATGGTCTCCTGGTAGGTGCCGGCATAGATCGGCGTGACCTTGATGCCGGGGTTCTCCTTCATGAAGCCCTCGGCAAAGCCGTCGATGGTCTTGGCGATGGGGCCGCCCACGGCCACCGGGTAGTAGAACTGCAGGTCCACCGGGGCCTGGGCCTGGGCGGCGGACGCGCCGGCCAGCAGGCCACCGGCGGCGGCGAGTTGCCAGCAGAAGGCGGCGCGCAGGAAAGTCTTTCTTTGCATCTTGTTGTTCGTCCTTGGAAGTGAAGAGAGAAAGCGAAGCGAAAACTCAGTGGATGCGCTGGCCCTCGGCGTCGAAACCATGGGTGTCGCCGGCCTGCCAGGCCAGGTGAACCGGCATGCCGGCCTCGACCCGGTGCTGCCCCTGGGTGCGCACCAGCAGCGACTCGGTGCCTACGGCGCAATGCAGCACCAGGTCGGCGCCCAGGTACTCGGCGCTGCGCACCACCGCGCCGATGCCCTCTCCGGGCGCGGCGAGGTGCACCGCTTCGGGGCGCACGCCCAGCGTGGCCGCGGCGATGCCGGTGCGAATGCTGCTTCCCGCAATGTGGCCGCCCTCGAGCGCCAGCAGGTTCATCGGAGGCGTGCCGATGAAGCGCGCGGCAAAGGTGGTGGCCGGCTGGGCATACAGCTCGCGCGGCGGCCCGGCCTGCTCGACGCGGCCACGGTGCAGCAGCACCACCTGGTCGGCCATGCTCATGGCCTCGGTCTGGTCGTGCGTCACATAGATCACCGTCAGGCCGAGCTGGCGCTGCAGCTCGCGCAATTCGCGCCGCATGTCCTGGCGCAGTTGTGCGTCCAGGTTGGACAACGGTTCATCCATGAGACAAACCTGTGCCTGGGCCACCAGGGCGCGCCCCAGCGCCACCCGCTGCTGCTGGCCGCCCGACAGCTGCGAGGGCTTGCGTGCCAGGAGGGCCGACAGGCCCAGCAGGTCGGCCGCGTCCTTCACCCGCTTCTCGCGCTCGGCTGGGGGAACCTTGCGCACGGACAGGCCGAACCCGATGTTGTCGGCCACCGAGAGATGGGGGAAGAGCGCGTAGTTCTGGAACACCATCGCGATGCCGCGCTGGGCCGGCGGCAGGGCGGTGACGTCGCGCCCGTCGATCAGCACCTGGCCGGCGCTGGCGCTCTCGAGTCCGGCAATGATCCGAAGGGTGGTTGACTTGCCGCAGCCCGAGGGGCCGAGCAAAACGCAAAAAGAAGCTTTGTCGATGGTGAGATTTACGCCATGCAATGCGGTACTCTCGCCCCAGGATTTGGCAACGCCAGCAAGCTCGACAGAAGACATCAGCGCAGTTTAGGCACGGTGTGTGACATATCGTTGCCCAATTCCTTGGTGTTTTCCTGAGACGATGGCGTCACGCAATCTCGCTAAAGTGGTTCGGCCCTTAGGGGAAGTTGTTCACATGAAGAAGGAAAGATCATGAGCAAGAAGGTCGCATACGTCACGGGTGGCATGGGAGGTATCGGAACCGCCATTTGCCAACGCCTCCACAAGGACGGCTTCACGGTCATCGCAGGTTGCGGCCCCACCCGCGACTACGCCAAATGGCTGGCCGAGCAAAAAGCCGAGGGCTACGAGTTCCATGCCTCGGTAGGCAATGTCGGCGACTGGCAGTCCACCGTCGAGGCCTTTGCCAAGGCCAAGGCGGAGCACGGCACCATCGACGTGCTGGTCAACAATGCCGGCATCACGCGCGACCGCATGTTCCTGAAGATGACGCCCGAGGACTGGGGCGCCGTCATCGAGACCAACCTCAACAGCATGTTCAACGTCACCAAGCAGGTGGTGGGCGACATGGTGGAAAAGGGCTGGGGCCGCATCGTCAACATCAGCTCGGTCAACGGCGCCAAGGGCCAGGCCGGCCAGACCAACTACTCGGCCGCCAAGGCCGGCATGCACGGCTTCACCATGGCGCTGGCGCAAGAGCTGGCCACCAAGGGCGTGACGGTCAACACCGTGAGCCCAGGCTACATCGGCACCGACATGGTCAAGGCCATCCGCCAGGAAGTGCTGGACAAGATCGTGGGCACCATCCCGGTCAAGCGCCTGGGCGAGCCCAGCGAAATTGCCTCGATCATTTCGTGGCTGTCGAGCGACGAAGGCGGCTATTCCACCGGTGCCGACTTCCCGGTCAACGGCGGCCTGCACATGCATTGAGTTGCCAATGAGCAATATTTGAGTCAGAAACCCGCTTCGGCGGGTTTCTTTTTTTGTGCGCTTCGACTGAAGCAAGGAGGAAGAAAAAATGGAATCAGGCACGACAACGACAAAGCCCAAGCTGCCCCTGTACCGCTCGCTGTATTTCCAGGTGATCGTCGCGGTGGTCGTCGGCATCTTGCTGGGCCACTTCGCGCCATCCCTGGGCGAGATGATGAAGCCGCTGGGCGATGCTTTCATCAAGCTCATCAAGATGCTCATCGCGCCAATCATCTTCTGCACGGTGGTGGTGGGCATTGCCGGCATGGAAGACATGAAGAAGGTGGGCAAGACCGGCGGCCTGGCCCTGCTGTACTTCGAGATCGTCAGCAGCATTGCGCTGGTGGTGGGCCTGGTGCTGGTCAACCTGTTCCAGCCCGGCGCCGGCATGAACGTCGACCCCGCCAGCCTGGACACCAAGGCGCTGGCTGCCTACACCGGCCCAGGCAAGATGGAAGGCACGGTCGACTTCCTGCTGCACATCATTCCCAACACGGTGATCGACGCCTTCGCCAAGGGCGAGATCCTGCAGGTGCTGCTGGTGGCCGTGCTCACGGGCTTTGCGCTGCACCGCTTCGGCGGGCGCGGCACGCTGGTGTTCGACATGATCGAGAAGAGCTCGCACGTGCTGTTCGTGATCATCGGCTACATCATGAAGCTGGCGCCCATCGGCGCCTTCGGGGCGATGTCCTTCACCATCGGCAAGTACGGCGTGTCGTCGCTGTTCCAGCTGGGCAAGCTGATGGGCACCTTCTACCTCACCTGCCTGCTGTTCATCTTCGTGGTGCTGGGCACCATTGCGAAGGTGCACGGCTTCTCGATCTGGAAGTTCATCAAGTACATCAAGGAAGAGCTCCTGATCGTGCTGGGCACCTCGTCTTCCGAGTCGGTGCTGCCGCGCATGATGGAGAAGATGGAGAACCTGGGCGCCGACAAGACCTGCGTGGGCCTGGTCATTCCCACCGGCTATTCGTTCAACCTCGATGGCACGTCCATCTACCTCACCATGGCGGCGGTGTTCATCGCCCAGGCCACCAATACGCCGATGACGCTGATCCAGGAGCTCACGTTGCTGGCGGTGCTGCTGCTGACCTCCAAGGGCGCGGCGGGCGTCACGGGTAGCGGCTTCATCGTGCTGGCGGCCACGCTGTCGGCGGTGGGCCATGTGCCGGTGGCGGGCTTGGCGCTCATCCTGGGCATCGATCGCTTCATGTCCGAGGCCCGGGCGCTCACCAACCTGGTGGGCAACGGCGTGGCGACCATCGTGGTGGCCAAGTGGACCGGCGCGCTGGACGAGGAACGGCTCAAGGCCGGCCTGAACAACGAAAGCTGGGTCGAGTCGCAGGAGCCGGAAGAGATGGTCAATGCCAAGGACAGTCGCATGGCCGGTTGAAGACAGAGGGAATTGAAGGGCTTGCGGCGGCAGGCGCTCTTCTTGCGTGCAACATAAGCGCCATGCCGCACGCCGCTTCCCTCATCAACACCATCGCCGCGGGCCTCGGGCTCGCACTCATCCTGGGCTTCGTGGCCGTGCGGGCCCGCTTGCCCGCACTGGTCGGCTACCTGCTGGCCGGCGTCATCATCGGGCCCTTCACGCCCGGCTTCGTGGCAGACGCCCACATTGCCGCGCAACTGGCCGAGATCGGCGTGATGCTGCTCATGTTCGGCGTGGGGCTGCACTTTTCCATGGACGACCTGTTGGCCGTGCGCAAGATCGCCGTGCCCGGCGCGCTGGTGCAGATGACGGTGGCCACGCTGCTGGGCGGAAGCCTGGCGCACTGGTGGGACTGGGACCTGGGCGCGGCGCTGGTGTTCGGGCTGGCACTGTCGGTGGCCAGCACGGTGGTGCTGCTGCGCGCACTGGAAAGCCTGGGCCTGCTCGACACCTACGTCGGGCGCATCGCGGTCGGCTGGCTGGTGGTGGAAGACCTGGCCATGGTGCTCGTGCTGGTGTTGCTGCCGGCCTTTGCCGAGGCCATGGGCCGCGTCGGCGCCGCCAACGGGCAGAGCGTGTGGCAGACCCTGGGCCTGACCCTCTTGCAGGTGGGCGGCTTTGTGGCGGTGATGCTGGTGGTGGGGCGGCGGGTGCTGCCGTGGCTGCTGTGGCAGGTCACGCGTACCGGCTCGCGCGAACTGTTCACCCTGTGCGTCATCGCGGCGGCCGTCAGCATTGCGTTCGCGTCGGCAGCGCTGTTCGGCGTTTCGTTTGCGCTGGGCGCCTTCTTTGCCGGCATGGTGCTGCGCGAGTCGGAGTTCAGCCACCGCGCGGCGCAGGAGTCGCTGCCGCTGCGCGACGCGTTTGCCGTGCTGTTCTTCGTGTCGGTGGGCATGCTGTTCGATCCCATGGTCATCATCGAGCGGCCCCTGCAGGTGCTGGCGGTGGTGCTGGTGATCGTGGTGGGCAAGTCGCTTGCGGCGCTGTCCATCGTGCTGCTGTTTCGCTACCCGCTGGGCACCGCGCTCACCATCTGCGCCAGCCTGGCGCAGATCGGCGAGTTCTCCTTCATCCTGGCGGGGCTGGGCGTTGCGCTGGAGTTGCTGCCCATGGAGGGGCGCAACCTCATCCTGGCCGGCGCGCTGATTTCAATTGCCACCAACCCGCTGTGGTTCGCCCTCATTTCGCCGGTGCAGCGCTGGCTGCACAAGCATTCGGCGCTCGCCCGGGCCTTCGAGTCGCGCGTCGATCCCATGGCCGAGTTGCCGATGACCACCGACGCGCGCTACCTGTCGCGCCAGGTTGTGCTGGTGGGCTACGGCCGGGTGGGGCGGCGCATTGCCGCCATGCTGGGCGCCGGCGACGTGCCCTACGTGGTGGCCGAGCAGAACCGCGAGCTGGTCGAGAAGCTGCGCGCCCAGGGCGTGGCCGCCGTGTGGGGCGACGCGGCCGACCCCACCGTGCTGGTGCAGGCGCACATTGCGCGGGCCCGGGTGCTGGCCATTGCCACGCCGGCGGCCATCAACGTGCGCCAGATGATCGAAACCGCCCGCGCATTGAATCCGTCGATCCAGGTGGTGGTGCGCAGCCATGACGAAGCGCAGGCGCAACTGCTCAGCCAGGAGGCCTCGGCCACGGTCTTCCTGGGCGAGCAGGAACTGGCCCACGCCATGGCGCGGGATGTGCTCAACCGGGCCGGCCCGGCGGCGGCGCCGGCTGCGGCCCACTAAGGGCTGTGGACCGGCCTTGCGGCCTTACAAGTCTTCGATCACCAGCCGCCGATAGCGCTCGGCGATGGAAAAGGGCGCCTGGCGCACCACCACCATCACCTTTTCCGCCACTGCCTCGTCGCGTGTCTTCACCAGCAGGCCGGCATGCCCCTCGCGGGCCAGCCGGATGTAGGTGCGCACGGTGGCTGCCTCGGTGCCGGCGGAAGGCAGCGGGTAGTCCGATAGCTTGGTGGTGGGCGCGATCTGCTCCAGGACGTCCTCGGACGTGACCAGGTAGATCTCGTCGCCGCTGATCACGCCGTCCTCGATCAGCTGGTGGCCGATGCGATTCGCGTCTTCAAGGCTGGGAAACATGATCATCGAATGGCCGGTGGGGTAGAAGCCACCGCCGATCAGCGAGGTCATGTGATGGTCCAAGATGAATTTCTTCATGGTGTCTCTCCTTGCCCTGTGCCCGATTTGTCGCGCAAGTAAAGCTGTACGCCTTTTCGAGACCCGCCGCATGTGAGAAACTGATACTAAATGCCACATTTGTGTTTATTCGTGAAATAGTCGTCTAGGCGGAGGGCCGGGGGCTACCTACGATTCCCCTGTCTGAAATGGAATAGTTTTTTCTTCATGGGGACCTTGCGCAACATCGCCCTGACCGTCCACGAACTGGAGGTGGGGGAGTTCTATTGGGTGCTGATGGAAGGCTCGGACCATCAGCTGGAAGACTTCATGCCCTACGTGGCGTTGGAGGCCTCCTGCACGCCGTATGGCAGCTACTCGGACGCGTTGGTGGCTGGGGTGGCGGCTATTCGAAAGATGTTCGGCAAGGACGGTCCGCGGACCTGAGGGTGGGGCCAGTCCTGGCAAAAAAAGGAAAACAACATGCGAAACAAGCTGGTGGTCGTGGGTGCAGCCCTGGTGTTGGCACTGGCTGGCGCCGCATGGCTGGCCTATCCGATGAACGCGGTCGGTTGGGCCGCCTGGGTGCAGACGGCGGGTGTCGTCGCTGCCATCTGGTGGTCGGTGCGCCTGCAGGCGCAGCAGTCGGAGCAGCATGTTCTGCAGGCCACGCGGGTGGCGGTGGTCTTCGCCAGCAACCTGCACTGGGCGTTTCGCAAGCTCAACGATGCGAGCGGCAAGCGCTCGTGGCCTGAGTTCGTGGTCAACCGGCGCATCCTGGAGGAGATCCTTTCCCAGGGCCGCAACGTGCCGGTGCACATGCTCGAGGGCAGGGCGCTGGCCATGGTGAGCAGCCTGCGCGCCATGGGCATCGAGGCGCTCGAAGTCTCGGCCTCGCACCAGCCCAACGGGGACTGGCGCGATCTGCAGTCGTACTTCAGCAAGCGCCTGCCCAGCATCTCTGCCTGGCTGTCGGCCAACGGGAACCCGCCGGAGAGCAACGGCCCGACGGACTACCTGGGCCTGCGCACCTCCTTCAGCCAGCTCTGAGCGGCAAAGGCCGGCCCGGGCGCCGGCCTGCGCGATGTCGGCGAAAATCGAGGGCGGCGCCTTGGCCGCACCCCTCACGTGACAGACATCCTGACCCCCGAACCCCTTCCTGCCGAATTCGACGCCAGTCGCGTCTCCGTCGCTCCCATGATGGACTGGACCGACCGGCATTGCCGCTACCTGCACCGGCTCCTGAGCCGCCGCACGCTGCTGTACACCGAGATGGTGACCACCGGCGCGCTGCTGCATGGCGACGTGCCGCGCCACCTGCGCTTCAACCAGGAAGAGCACCCGGTGGCGCTGCAACTGGGCGGCAGCGAGCCCGACGACCTGGCCCGGTGCGCGCGCCTGGCCGAGGAATGGGGCTACGACGAGGTCAACCTCAACTGCGGCTGCCCCAGCGAGCGCGTGCAGCGCGGCGCCTTCGGCGCCTGCCTCATGAACGAGCCGCAGTTGGTGGCCGACTGCGTCAAGGCCATGGTCGACGCCACCCGCTTGCCGGTCACGGTCAAGCACCGCATCGGCATCGACAAGATCGAGCGCTACGAGTTCGTGCGCGACTTCATCGGCCAGGTGAGCGAGGCCGGCTGCAAGACCTTCGTCGTGCATGCGCGCAATGCCTGGCTCAAGGGCCTGTCGCCCAAGGAAAACCGCGAGATTCCGCCGCTGCGCTACGAGATGGTGCACCGCCTCAAGCACGAGTTCGCGCACCTCACCATCTCCATCAATGGCGGCTTTGCCGAAACCCAGGCGGTGCATCAGCAACTGCGCCTGCTCGACGGCGTGATGGTGGGCCGCGAGGCCTATCACAACCCCTGGTGGCTGGCCGAATGGGATGCCGAGTTCTTTGGCGAGGAGCCCCGGTCGCTCACGCGCGAGGACATCGAGGAACGCATGTGCGACTACATGGTGCGCGAGGCCGCCGCGCACGGCACGCACTGGTATTCGATCGCCCGCCACATGCTGGGCCTGTGCAACGGGCTGCCCGGTGCGCGCCGCTGGCGCCAGGTGTGGAGCGACCACCGCCTCAAGCACCTGCCGCCGCACGAGGTGATGCAACTGGCCCGCTCGCGCGTCAGCAAGGACGCATCGCCAATACAGGCTGCTGCGTGACCCAGGCCTGAAATCCGATCCAGGGCCCGCTTCAGGCGGGCTTTTTTTCGCGCCCACGAACGTGCGAGCCAGGTTCCTTTGCGCCATGGGACTGTGAACTTTCGTGTCAAATGTCGCAATGGGAAAGGTTCACACGTAACTCTCATTGCGGAATGCGGATAACCAAGATACAAATGATTACGTAAGTGTTACTCTTTGGCCCGGGTGAATTGACGGGCCTCAAGGCGAAGAGGAGGCCGTCGTGGCGAGAAACCTGGACCCGATCCTGGATGAGTACTCCGAAACATGCACGCTGGCTCGCATGCGCCTGGCGCTCGTGTTCGTCGCCTTTCTCGGCCTGTTCATCGACGTTCCGGGCCAGTCGCGCCTGGAGCAGTGCCTGCCGCTGGCCATCGGCGCGTATGTCGCGGTGTCGATCAGCCTGTTCGTGCTGTGCGAGCGCGGCCCGCACGTGCTCATCGGCCTGCGCTGGCACTGGCTGGACCTGCCGCTGTACGCCGCCCTTGTTGCCTGCAGCGGCGGTGCGCACAGCGTCTACTACCTGTTCTTCTACTTTGCGATCCTGAGCGCCTCATTTCACTGGGGCTGGCGCGAAGGTGTGCGTGTCACGCTGGGCGCGGTTCTGCTCTTCCTGGGCGTGGGGCTTGTCTTCGTCCAGCGGGCGCAGGACGCGTCCGCCCTTCTGGGGCGCGCTGCCCTGCTGGTGCTGCTGGGGCTCATGATTGCCCATTGGGGCGAGTCCAAGCTGGAGTTGCGCCGGCGGCTGGCGCTGCAGCGACGGGTGAGCAACATCGCCAACCCGCGCTTCGGGGCAGGCCAGACAGTTCAGGGTTTGCTGGAGGCCGTGCGCGACTACTACGGTGCGTCGCTGTGCCTGTTGGTGCTGCGCGGCGAAGACGACAGCCCCGTATCGGTTCGCCTGGCGCAGCAGGGGATTGCCCTTCGCGACAGCGGCGCGATCGATCCGGACCTGGCAGCGTCGCTGCTGCCGGACATGCCCGCGCACCTGCTGGCCTTCAAGTCGCTGCGCCACCCCGAACACTGGCGCGGCGCGGCCCACGATCTGGAGCAAGGGCAATGGCGTTCGCTGGCGCGGGAGACCGGTGTGGCAATCGGCGCGGTTCTGGGTGCAGGCTCGTTCATCAGCGCGCCGGTGCGGCTGGGAGCGGCCGGCGGGCGCATCTACGTGGCCGTCAGGACGCCAAGGCTCGGCCGCAAGGACGCGCTGTTCCTGCACCAGGTGACTGCGCAGGCGCTTCCCCTGATCGAGAACATCGAGGTGCTGGACCACCTGGCCACCGATGCGGCCTCGGCCGAGCGCCAGAAGATCGCGATGGACCTGCACGACAGTGCCGTGCAGCCCTACATCGGCCTTCGCTACGGCCTGAGTGCGCTGCGCTGCAAGGCCGATCCGGCCAACCCGCTCAATGAAGACCTGGACCGGCTGATTGCCATGTCGACCCAGGTCATCGGCGACCTGCGCAGCTTTGCGCAAGGCGTGCGCAGCTGCGCCAAGAGCGAAGAAGCACAGCACCCGCTGGCCGCCGCGCTGCGCCAGCAGGTGCGGCTCATCCGCGAGTTCCACGGCGTGGACATCCAGGTGGAGCTGGAGGAAAAGGACGTGCCCTGCAGCGACCGGCTGGCCGCCGAGGTGCTGCAGATCGTGCGCGAGGCGCTGAGCAACATCGTTCGCCACACCATGGCCCGGCACGCGCTGGTGCAGGTGCGTTGCGACCATGGGCTCTTGCGCATCCAGGTCGACAACGAAGGCGCCGCCAACGAGTGCGACTTCACGCCCAAGTCCATCACGGCCCGCGCTGCGGCGCTGGGCGGGCGGGCCTACGTGCAGCGTGCGCAGGCCGGCACGGCCGTGCACGTCGAGATTCCCGTTTGATCGAATGTGTTGATACGAAGAACGTCCCATGACCCTCGAGCCGCAGAACATCCGAGTCTTCCTGGTCGATGACCACCCGACCATGCTGTGGGGGCTGGAGCGCCTGATAGAAGGTGCCGGCCCACGCATGGCAGTGGCAGGCACCGCGGCAAGCTTCGACGAGGCCCGGGCCAGGGTGCCCGAGGTCGAGCCCGACGTGGTGGTGCTGGACATGGACCTGGGCGGCCGAAGCAGCCTGGAGCTGATGCCCTTCATTCTCGAGCGTTGCGTGGCGCAGATCCTGGTGCTCACGGCCGGCCGCGACCAGGCCACGCTCGACCGGGCCATGGTGTCCGGGGCGCGCGGCGTGGTGAGCAAGGCGGCGCCGGCGCAGCAGGTGCTCGATGCCATCGAGGCCGTGCACCGCGGCGAGGTGTGGCTGGAGGGAAAGGACCTGGGCCGCGTGTTCAGCCAGCTGGTGCAGGGGCATGGCTGCGCAGCGCCGCAGCCGGCGCAACAGACCCTACCCGTGCCCCATGAGCGGCTGACGACGCGCGAGCGCCGCATCGTTGCGTGCGTGGTGGAGCAAAGCGGCGGTTCCAACGCGGCGCTGGCAGACTGCCTGTGCATTGCCGAGCACACCTTGCGCAACCATCTCAGCACGATCTATCAGAAGCTGGGTGTGCACAACCGGCTGGAGCTCTACGTCTACGCGCTCAAGCATCAGCTCGACCAGGCGTAAGCGGCGTATTCACCTCGCGCCGGACATCATCGGCAGCATGGTGCGGATGACCTGGATCACGGCAGGTCCGAGCACCACCGCCAGCACCGACGGAAACACGCAAAGCACCAGCGGAATCAGCATCTTGGTGGGAATCTTGGCGGCCAGTTCCTCGGCGCGCATCTGGCGCTTGTGGCGCAGGTCGTCGGAGAACACGCGCAACGAATCGCCGATGCTGGTGCCGAAGCGATCAGCCTGCGTCAACATGCTGGCAAAGGTGCCCATTTCCTCGACGCCGGCGCGCAGGGCCAGGTTGCGCAGGGCCTTCTCGCGCGTTCCGCCGGCGCGCATTTCCAGGTTGGTCCAGTGAAGCTCTTCTGCCAGCGCCTGGCTCTTCTTGCCGATCTCGCTGGTGACTTTCGCCAGTGCGGCGTCCAGCCCGAGGCCGGCCTCGACGCAGACCAGCAGCAGGTCTGCGGCATCTGGAAAGTTCTCGAACAGCTCGCGCCGGCGTACCCTCGTGAGGTAGCGCAGTACCAGGTTGGGCAGATAGCAGGCCAACAGTGCCACCAGCAGCAGGCACAGGATCAAGGTGGTGCCTTGCAACTGCGCATTGGCGCGCAGCAGCACGAAAGTGAACACCGCGGCCATGACGGGCAACAGGCTCTTCAGACCGAAATAGATGAGTGGCGCATCGCGGTGCCGGATGCCCGCGTGCAGGAACATCAGGCGCAGCGGTGTGGCATCGGCTTCAGCGGTGGGCGAAGACAACTGCGCGAACGGCCCCACGAGCTTGACCACTGTCTCGGTCCAGGCCGACTTCTGCGAATCCGGCGCCAACGCCTGCGCGCGGCGCCGGGTGTCGGTGGGAACCCACAGCATGAACAGCCCTGCCAGGCCCAGCGTGACGGCGAGGAAGACCAGGGTGGAGAGGATCAGCATGGCGTTCTTCCCTTGAAAAAAGCGACTACACGCGGATGCGTACGATGTGGCGCAGCATCAGCACTCCGACGGCCATCAGCCCCAGCATGTATTTGACGATGGTGATGCCGATCGGGTCGGTCCACAGGGTGGAGATGAATTTCGGATTGACCAGATTGAAGGCGCCTGCCAACGCAAAAGGCATCAACCCGATGATCCAGCCCGATAGCCGCCCGTCCGCCGAAAGGACCCGGACCTTCGACAGGAGCTTGAGCCGTTCGCGGATCAGTCGGCTGAGATTGCTCAGGATCTCGGTCAGGTTGCCGCCCGACTCGCGCTGGATCAGCACCGAGACCACGAAGTAGCGCAGGTCCGTGATCGGCACGCGTTCGCTCAGGTGCGTCAGTGCCTGTTCGAGCGACGCGCCAAAGCTGATTTCGTCATGCACCAGGCTGAACTCGGCGGCAATGGGGCCCCGCATTTCCTGCGCGATCATCTGCATGCCGATGGGGAAGGTGTGGCCGGCGCGCAGGGCGCGCGTTACCAGGTCGAGCGCCTCTGGCAGCTGTCGCTCGATCTGGTGCAGGCGGCGGGCGCGCTGGCGACGCAGGTAGAACCACGGCAGCAGTGCGCATGCCGCGCCCACGGCCAAGGCGGGTAGCCCGGGCAATCGCGCCAGCTGGCTTGCCGCCATGAGCGCCACCACCGCGCAGGCTGCGCTGGTCAGCAGCAGCCGGGATACGCTCCAATCCGACCCGGCTTGCTGGAGCAGCCGGTCCATGTGGCGGGCGCTGCGCAACCTGGCCAGCGTGCGTTGCAGCGTCGGAAGTTCACTCAGCGCCCGTTCGCGCAGCACATTGATCTGCGTTGGGTCGCCAGCGGCTTGTTGCAGCGATTGCAGCCGTTGCTGCAATTGCCGGGCGCCCTGGCTGCGATGCGAACGCCAGAGCAGGTACAGGCCTTCCATCAGCAGCATCAGCGCGATGAAGACCAGCACCACCATGGTGAGGAAGTTGTTGCCGAACAGCGCGTGGGTCATGGCCGTGCCTACTGGAAATGCTTGGCGGGGTCGAACATGTTGTCGGGCAGGGGCACGCCGAACGAGCGCAGCCGCTCGGCAAACTTGGGCCGTACGCCGGTGGCCTGGAAGTAGCCCTCCACCTGGCCCTCGGCGTCCACGCCGGTCTGCCGATAGGCAAAGATTTCCTGCATGCTGACCACCTCGCCCTCCATGCCGGTGATCTCCTGGATGCTGGTGATGCGGCGCTTTCCGTCGGTCATGCGAAGCGCCTGGATCACCACCGTGATGGCCGATGCGATCTGCTGGCGCGCCACGCGGTGCGGCAGGCCCAGGTCGGCCATGCCGATCATGTTCTCCAGCCGCAGCAGCGCGTCGCGCGGCGAGTTGGCGTGAATGGTGGTGAGCGAGCCTTCGTGGCCCGTGTTCATTGCCTGCAGCATGTCCACCGCTTCGGCGCCACGTACCTCGCCCACCACGATGCGGTCCGGGCGCATGCGCAGCGCGTTGCGCACCAGTGCGCGCTGAGTGACTTCGCCTCGGCCTTCGATGTTGGGCGGGCGCGTTTCCATGCGCACGACGTGAGGCTGCTGCATCTGCAACTCGGCCGCGTCTTCGATGGTCACCACCCGCTCGCTCTCGGGGATGAAGCCCGACAGGATGTTCAGCAGCGTCGTCTTTCCGGCGCCGGTACCGCCGGAAATGAGCATGTTCACCTTGGCCTTGGACAGGCTCTCGAGCATGCCGGCCATGGCGGGCGTCAGGCTCTTGAGGTCCTGCACCAGGTTCTCCATGCGCAGCGGCGTGTGCGCAAAGCGCCGGATGGACATCATCGGCCCGTCCAGCGCTACCGGCGGAACGACTGCGTTGACGCGCGACCCGTCGGGAAGGCGCGCGTCCACCATCGGGCTGGATTCGTCGACGCGCCGCCCCACCCGCGAGACGATCTTGTCGATGATGCGAAGCAGGTGCTTCTCGTCGACGAAGCTCACCGGCGTCAGCTCCAGGCGGCCGCGGCGCTCCACGTACACCTGGTCATAGCGGTTGACCAGGATGTCCGACACCGAGGGGTCGGCCATCAGCAGCTCGATCGGGCCGAAGCCCAGCATCTCGTGCTGGATGTCGCGGATCAGCGTGCGCCGCTCGGCCTCGTTCACCGCGGCCTGCTCTTCCTGCAGCAGGCGCGCGACCATCGCGCCGATTTCCTGGCGAAGGGCCTCGGGTGCCAATGTGTCGAGCGCGGCCAGGTCGAACTTCTCGACCATCAGGAGATGGAGCCGGTTCTTCAGCGCATGGTAGGCGGCTGAACTGGCCGTCGCCGCAGCCGTGCTCTCGGCGCCGGCCAGGTGCAGGGCTGGGCGGGCGGGTGCGCCCAGCTCAGGCGGTGCGTTGAATCTTTCGCGAAGGGACATGGCGGAACTCCTTCAGTCTTGCTGTCAGGCGCGGCGGAACAACCGCTGCAGCAGGCCGCGCTGGTCGTCTTGCTGGGGCAGCAGCGCCGTGGCCATTTCCCCTAGGGCGCGAACCACCGCGCTGTTGCGGGTGAGCTTGGCCAGCGGTACGCCGCGGTTGACGGCGGCTGCCACCTCCTTGGCTGCATCCGGAATCACGCGCTGCCCGACGCCGCCCAGCGACTTGCGAAGCTCGGGCGACCCGATCTCGCCTGCCTTGTCGAAGCGGTTGACCAGCAGTTCGATCTTTTCGTTGGCGTAGTCGAGCGAGCGGAAGATGCGCAGCAGCTTCACCGCGTTGCGCAGGTCCGGCAGCGCGGCCTGCAACACCGGGAAGACATGCTGCGCGCGGTCCAGCGCGTGGATGGACAGGGTGTCGAGCTGGCGCGGCAGGTCCAGCACCACGAAGTCATAGTGGCGTGTCGCCAGATTCAGGATCGCGTCGATGTGCTCTGGCTTGACTTCCATGGCCGCAGACGGATCCTCCGGCGCGGCCAGCACTCGAAGATTGGTCGTGACGGTCACCGCGCTTGCGGCCAGGAAAGACGCGTCCACGCGATGGATGTCGCGGGCCACGTCTGCAATGGTGGACGTGGGCGTCTCGTCACTCACGAAGGACAGCGCATCGCCAAATTGCAAGTTCAGATCGATCAGCAGCACCGATGCATGCTCGCTGAGCTGCCAGGCCAGGTTGGTGGCCAGGAAGGTGGTGCCGGCGCCGCCTTTGCAGGGCATGAAGGCCAGTACCTTGCCGCTGGACTGCGCCGCGGCGGCGGGCCGCTTGGCGGCCACCCGGTCGATGGCGGCATGGAGCGCTTCAACGCCGGGCGGAGAAGGCAGCACCTCGCGGACTCCGGCACGCATGGCGTTGAGCAGGAATTCGGGCGACATGGTCGAGCACAGCAGCACCACCGCAATGCCTGGGTGCAGCGTCGTCACCTGCTCGACCAGCGAGAGCTCGCCCGGGTCGCAGCACATGCCGTCCACCAGCAGCACTTCGGGCAGGTCATGCTCTGCTACCTGGCGCATGCGGCTCTTGCCGCCCTCGAACACCAGCACCTGTTGTGAGCGGCTTCGTAGTGCCTGGCTCATGTCTTCCAGGTGCTGCGCGTTGGGGGAGATGATGGCGATTTTCATGTGCGTCTCTCTGGCGGTCAGGAGGAACAGATGGATGCGCTGCCTGGGTCCTGGCCCATGATTTCGCGCGGCAGGTAGGTGGAGAAGCCGGGCATGGCCAGGGGCGGGATGCTGCTGAACCCCAGGGGCGCCAGCCACTGGTAGTTGAGGTTCTGGATGCGCACCTTCACGCCCTGGCAATCGGCAAAGGTGCAGCTGGCGCTGACGCTGCCTGCGCCGTCGTACCAGTCGACCTGCACGTTGGCCTCGGTGAGCTGCGGCAGGAAGGTTTGCATGCGGGCAAGCACGGCGGCGGCATTGCGGTTGCACACCACCGCAGTGCGCGCGCCCCAGCGGGTGGCTTCGCTCGCTGCGTTCCAGGTCCACAGCAGGCGCGCCATGTCTAGCACCCCCAGCAGGAAGGTCAGGTAGAACATCAGGATCAGGGCGAATTCGACCGTTGTCGAACCCCGATGGATGGCGTGCCTGGCGTTGTTCATAGCGGCGCCCTCATCGTGGCCGTGATGTCGGCGAAGTTGATGTCGGCGAAGGTCAGGCCGAAGGCGCTGCTGATTAGCGGCGTGAACTTGTAGCAAGGCGGGGCCGAGGTGCCGCAGCCGGCCAGGCGGACCGTCACGGTGTTGATGACGGGGTCGCTGCCCTTGAGCGCCCACACGGGATTCATTGCCTGGTTGAAGGCAAGTCCGACTACTTGCGGCGTGCCCGTGTCGAGGGATCCGTAGATCATCAGGTTCTTGGACACCGCGACGCCCTGGCCGGGGTTCTGCATGGACAGGTAGCGCACCGAATCTCGCACCGACTTGACCAGCACGTTGTATTGGTAGAGCGCACGGCCGAACTCGAAAGTGATGAAGGACAGCAGCAGCAGAATCGGGAGGATCAGCGCGAACTCGATGATGGCGACGCCTCGCTGCTGTCTGCGTTGCGCATGGAGTGTGGTGATTCGCATGGTTCGTTTCGCCTCTACTGCACCAGCACCGGCACCAGCGGTCCGCTGGTCCCGCCCGCCATGCCCGCGCTGGAGCAGGGGCTGCTGGGGCTGGCTGCGTTGCCTACGTACTCGATGTAGATGGTGGTCTTGACCGAGTCGATCGGGTGGAGCATGAGTACGCAGGCCCAGTCCTTGATCACGTTACCGACCACGAAAGGTACCTGGACCAACCGCCTGCTGCCGCCGTGCGTGGCCAGCGCATTTGCCCCGGCGGCGTAGGTGCCCATGTCATTGCTCTTGTAGCCGCCCTTGATGTTCAGGCCGGTGATCGTGTCGCCGGCGTTGACTGTGTCCGTCACGTCGCCGTAGGAGCGATTGGTGGCGCGGCGGCTTAGAAAGTCTCCCGCGGCCCCGGACTGGGTTGACCAGTTCTTCGAGGTATACGAATAGCCGCTCAGATCTGGCGCGGCGGTGTTGATGCTGGGGTTGCCTGCGCCGTTCTTGTACAGGCCGAAGCGCGAGTTCCACTCCACCGAGGCAGAGAATTTCGCGCCGGTGGTGCTGATGCTGTCGCCCGTGCGCAGATCGCAGTAGCCATTGCCCAGCAGTTCGGACTTGGTTGCTGTGGCACTGGTGCTTCCGTCCAGGTTGGCCCATCCGAAATGGCCAGGTGCCGGTGAGGCATTTGCGCTGTTCTCGTCGTAGAGGGCGGAGATCCATTCGCCGGGCGTGTAGCCCCAGTTGGGCGCACCGCCTGACCTTGGATTGATCTGCACCGGAATGGCGCAGGCGCTCTGGGCCGAACTGCGTGTCGCAACGGCGAGTGCGAAAACGCCGTTGGTCGCCTTGTATTGGTTATCGCCCGTATAGCCACTCATGGCTTGCAGCAACCATGGAGCAAGGCCGTCGCGGGTGTGCGTGCACTTGGCATATGTCGCCTTCGACACCGGGGCAAAGGCTCGGCTGTAGGTGCCTGCGAGCGAGTCGCTGAAGGTGATGTCGGCATCCAGCAGGCCGGCTCCTTCACCCTGAAACTGGATCTTGTTTGCGTTGCCGGCCGACTTGCCGGCACTGGTGGCTCGCGCGAGCGCATCGGGCCCGGTGTCCAGCTCTTGCGCCGCTGCCAGGGCGCAACTGTCCATGGCCGTCTGCATCTCGCTCTTGATCACGAAGAACCGGCCGAAATCCACCGCGATGCCCATGAAGCCCAGCAGGAACAGCAGGAGCAGTGCGGTGGTGAGAATCATCGCGCCGCGCTGATGTGCGGCGCACGTGACTCGTGATCTCAATGGCCGGTGGAACATGATGAATTCCGATGGGAAGGCCCCCAAGCGGCACGCTGATGCGGCGAAGTCATGTTGCGCAGGCATCGCTGACGCTCAGGGTGCAAGGTTCACGCGCAGGTGGTGGTGGTCAGGCAGGACTTGACCCGCGAAAGCCACCCGGCGAAGCCAAGGTCCGTCACGTTCATGGCCAGGATCAGTGTCAGCGAAACGACGGCAATGATCAGCGCGTATTCGATGATCTGCGCGCCGTCTTCCTCGACAGCCAGGCCACGCAGTTGTTCAAGCATGGGGGAAAAAGCAGCTTTCATGGAAATACCTCTTCGGTTGGTTGATGGAACAAGAAAACTAGAAAGATTGGTTGATGGGAGTGGTGCGTTCAGTTCGGATCCCCTCCTTTCCATGCAAGGTTTTCTGTGAATGAAATGGGCTGGGTGCGTCAACGACCACCACCGCCGCCGCCGTCGCCGATGGCTCCGCCGATGTTGATCACGTTGACCACCGGCGGCGGCCGCTTGAAGGCGTCGTGGTAGCGGTCCATCGCCTCCTGGCTGGCACGGCCGTCCGTGCTGGCGGCTGCGGCCGAGACGGGCTTCTTGCCGGCATCGGGGTCGATGGTCTGTGCCCGCTTTGCGTCGCGCACCGCATCTCCGAAGCGGGCGTCGTAGTTGGGCGTGACGGTCTGGCAGCCGGCAAGGGCCAGCAGCAAGGCCAGGGCGACGGTAAGGCGCGAGTTCATGGCGTTTCCTTCCTTGTGCGCATCAGGGCTTGTCTTGCGGGGGCGGCGAGTCGGCCGGCGGCGCGGAGCTTTCCAGCGCGCCGTTCATGTAGACCTCGGCACGGCTGGGAATGACGTGGTTGTCGGTGGGCAGGCGCGGCGCGTCGGCAGTGGGTTGCACCAGGCGCGGCGTGATGACGAACAGCAGCTCGGTCTGGTCGGTCTGGAACTCGGTGCTGCGCGCCAGCGCGCCCATCACCGGAATTTCCCCCAGGCCCGGGAAGCGCTTGATCGCCTCGGTCATGTTGTTCTTGATCAGGCCCGCGATGACCAGGCTCTGGCCGTCGTTGAGCTGCACCGAGGTGTCGGCGCGCCGCACAGTCATCGAGGGCAGCACGGCGGTCACGCCGTTGATGGTGGTGAAGGGCGAGCCCGTCTGCGACAGGTCGGACACTTCGGACACCATCTTCAGGTGGATGCGGCCGTTGCCCAGTGCGGTGGGCGTGAACTTCACGCCGATGCCGAATTCCTTTTCCTCGAGCGTGATGGTGCCGGCGTTGGTGGTGCCGCCCGTTTGCGCAACGGGAATGAAGATCCTGCCGCCCGACAGGAAGCTGGCCTGCTGGCCGCTGATGGCCATCACGTTGGGCTCGGCCAGCACGCGCACGATGCCGTCGTCCTTCTGGCCGTCGAGGATGAGCCGCGCACGGCCGACCCGCAATGCATCGAGAAGCCCGGCCCCGCCGCTCAGGAAATTGGACAGCAGGGTGTAGGTGTTCATTCCCCCGCTGTAGCTGCGCTGGTAGGACAGCGCAGCGCCAAGCTTGTCGAGCAGCGTCTTGCTGACCTCTGCGATTTTCACCTCCAGCATCACTTGCTGCGACGAGGTGACGCGCATCATGTTGACGATCTTGCGACCATCGCCGTACGCAGCGGCCAGGGACATGACCTGGTCGACCTTGGCCGCGTCGGTGACTTCGCCGGTAAGAACGAGCGCGCTCTCGGCGCCGCGCACCTGGATGCCCTTTTCGCCCGGAAGAACCTGAGCGATGGTGCTCTGCAGCGCGCCCGGGTCGACTGTGACCATGATGTCCTTGAGAAAGCAGGTGCCGTCGGCGTTCTGCATCACCACGTTCATGGAGCCGGCGCGCCTGCCGCGGAAGAACAGGTCGGTGGGGCTGAGCAGCATCACCTCCATGTCGGCCACGCCGTCCTGGCCTTGATTGGCGGCGGCCGCGGGTGCCGGGGCGGGTGTTGCCTGCGGGGCGCCTGCGGGCGCAGGGCGCGGCGAGGGCGGCTGGCCGCTCACCAGGATGCGGGTCACGCGGGATTTCAGCGGAATGACACTGGCCTTGCCCAGCGCCACGGTGGCCGGCTCGTCGTTCACAACCCGCGTGCAGCGCTTGTGATCGGAGAACTGCGCCGAGGACAGTGCAGGCGTGGCAGATGTCGACGGGCTGGCGTTCGCCTGCGCCTGCGCCTGGGCCTGCGTCTGTGCGTCGGCGGGGGCGGCCAGGCCGCCGAGTGCGCACGCGCACAGTGCGGCGGCAGCAAGGCCGTGGGTGCGGAAGGATGGGTGGGGCACGACGAATCTCCTTTCAGAAGCAGCTCACCGAGCGGCTGGCGTTCTGGATCACTTCCACGCATTGCGTGTTGCTCGCCGCCACGGCGCGCGGGCGGGGTGCCTTGGGCGCGTCGGGCGTGGCCGCCGGGGCGGGGGCGGGTGCCTCGTGCAGCCCGAACAACTGCTGCTTGGTGATACCGCTGGTGGCCACGGTGGCCGTGTCGACCTGGTTGCGCAGCACCAGCGACAGGGTGCCGACGCTGCGAGCCAGGTCCAGCTTTTCCGAATCCTCCAGGCTCAGCTCCAGCGTGACGGCGCTCACTACGCGCGGCTTGGTGTCATCACGGCCGGCCTCCTGTGCAACCGCCAGCACCAGCACATGCTCGAGGACGGTCTTGCTGATCGGCTTGGCGTCCTGGCCGCCCTTGTCCTGCTGGGCGTGAACCACCACGTCCACGTAGTTGCCAGGCAGCGCGAAGCCGGCCACGCCCACCACGTCGTTGACACGCACCGTCATGGCCCGCTTGCCGGGCGAGATGACGGCCGACAGGCCGCCCTGCGTGCCCTTGGGCGCCAGCTTTCCTTCGAGCACGGCCTCGCCGCGCAGCACGCCCACCTTGGCAACTCGGTCGCGCAGTTCCTGCAGGTCCGAGAAGGTGCCCGGCGGCAGCGCACCGCTGGGCCAATCGACCACGCTGAGCATCTGGTCGTTGATGCGGCTTCCCAGCGAGATGTCCACCGCCGCCACAACCACCTTGTTGGACGCGACACCGCCTTGCCTCCCCACCCAACTGGCCGCGTACACCGCTGCCGTCAGGCCGAGCAGCACGGCCAGTGCCATGAAAGCCAGGGCCTTGAGGTTTCTCATGAGGTTTCTCCTTCGTCCTTGCGCCGCTCAGGCGTAGCCAATCTGGCGAGCCACCACGTAGCTGATCGTTCCTGCGGCGATGGCCATGCCGTAGGGCAGCTTTCCGACTGATTGCTTGAGTGCCGTCGGGCTGGCCGGCCGTGTTCCCGCTGCCGCGCTCAGCGTCAGCTGGCCTGCCACCTCGCGCAGGGTGTGAGCCAGGCGCCCGAGTTGCCGGTGCACCAGCACATGAACCACGGCGAACAGGCCGCCTGCCGTGAAGACCCACAGCACGGCCAACGGCGTTTCGGACAGGCCGAGGAAGGCGCCGGCCATGGCCATCAACTTGACGTCGCCGGCGCCCATCACGCGCAGCATGTAAAGGGGCAGCAGGAGCAGCAGGCCGGCGAACAGCCCGCCAACGGCCCACCAGAACCCGGCATGCGTCGAGAAGGGAACGATGGCGCTGTAGATCAGCGCGAAGGTGGCGCCGCCGTAGGTCAGGCTGTTGGGAATGCGCATGCTCAGGCAGTCCTTCAAGGCCCCGGCAATCAGCAGTGCAAACAGCACGGCGGTGCGCGGGTCCACCAGCAGCATTCGCAGCAGATCGAGGAGGGCACTGAACTCGCTCATGAATTACATCCAAAGACTTCAGATGTAATCCAATGTATTAATGCAAGCGTGCCCGCGCATGAGCGCGCCGTCCTTTTTTGAGGGCGGACGGATGCCCTGGCAAACGCGGCGAAACCGGGACTTTTGTCCCGCACCGCAAAAGCGCTGGTTCAGGCGGCGGTCATTGCCGCCATGGCGTCAGAGCTGCGGTTGCCGAGGCGCCGGCTCCAGCGCCTTGGCGCCAAAACGCATGTCGGCATAGCGCACGAAGCGCGTGCCGTGCTTGACGCGGTAGCCCATCCACACCGCCAGGAAGATGGGCAGGCCGATGTAGGTGCCCAGCAAGCCGATCCAGTCGATCTTCGGGCCCAGCAGCGCCTGGTAGTTCTGCCCCAGCGTCACCACCAGGCACAGCACGAAGGCGAAGATCGGCCCCCACGGGAAGAAGGGCGAGACATAGGGCAGCTCGCGCAGGTCCCGGCCCTGCGCGAGAAAGCCCTTGCGAAAGCGGTAGTGGCTCACCGCAATGCCAAGCCACACGATGAAGCCGGTAATGGCCGATGCATTGAGCAGCCACAGGTAGATGTTCTGGCCCTTGAACAGCGTCGTGAGAAAGCACATGGCACCCACCGCGACCGTGGCCAGCAGCGCCACCATGGGCACGCCCTGGCGCGACAGCCGGGCAAAGACCTGCGGCGCGCGCCCCTGGCGGGCCATGTCATAGAGCATGCGGGTGGAGGCATACATGCCCGAGTTGCCCGCCGACAGCACGGCCGTGAGGATCACCGCGTTCATCACCCCCGCCGCGGCAGCGAGGCCTGCATTGCGGAACACCAGCGCAAACGGGCTCACGCCCACCGATTCGACGCCGGCCTTGAGCAGGTTGGGATCGGTGTACGGAATGAGCAGGCCGATGACCGCGATGGCCAGCACATAGAACAGCAGGATGCGCCAGAACACCTGGCGCAGCGCCCGCGGAATGGTGCGCCCCGGGTCGGCCGATTCGCCCGCGGCCACGCCGATGAGCTCGGTGCCCTGGAAGGAGAAGCCTGCGATGAGCGCCACGCCGATCATGGCCTGCGCACCGCCGACGAAGGGCGCATCGCCCAGCGTCAGGTTGTCCATGGCGGCCTGCAGCCCGGTGGGCACGTCGCCGCGCAGGATGCCGAAGATCATCAGGCAACCCAGCGTGATGAACACGATCACGGTGATGACCTTGACCAGAGAGAACCAGAACTCGGCCTCGCCGAAGCCGCGCACGGCAAAGGCGTTGAGCCCGAACATGAGGCCCAGGAACAGCGCGCTCCAGACCCAGGGCGCCACATGCGGAAACCAGTACTGCATCACCAGTTGGGCCGCGGCCAGTTCCACCGCGATGGTGATGGCCCAGGTGAACCAGTAGTTCCAGCCCAGCGCAAAGCCGAAGGCCTCGTCCACGTAGAGCGAGCCGTAGGTGGCGAACGAGCCCGACACCGGCATGTAGGCGGCCAGCTCGCCCAGGCTGGTCATCAGGAAGTAGACCATCAGCCCGATCACCAGGTAGGCCAGCAGTGCGCCGCCCGGACCGGCCTGCGCGATGGTGGTGCCCGAGCCGACGAACAACCCCGTGCCGATGGAGCCGCCAATGGCGATCATCGTGAGGTGGCGGGCCTGCAGGGTGCGGCGCAGTTGCTGTGGTTGCGCGGTGGATGGGGCGTGAACGGATGCGGCAGCTTCGGGCGCGGCCAGGGCCCCGGCGGTGGGTGGTGTCATATCTCCCTCGGTTGTTATCGGTTCTTCGAGGGGTGGAGCCTAACCCAGCTCCGGGGTGGGTACGTATCAGCCTGCTGCTTCGAGCCCGTTGCTGAAATGCTCGTGCATGCGCTGCGCCGTGGCCTTGGGGTCGCGCGACTTGAGCGCGGCCATGATCGAGCGGTGCTCGGCCAGCGACTCCTCGATGCGCCCGCTCTTGAGCAGCGAGTTGTGGCGGTTGAGCTTCATCACCTTGCGCAGGTCGGCCACCATCTGGTCGCGCCAGCGGTTGTCCGCCAGGGCCAGCAGCTTCATGTGAAAGCGCTCGTTGATGGAAAAGAACAGGTCGCGGTCGACCTTGCCCGGCTTGGCGGCGGCTTCCAGCTCGGCGTGCAGCGCTTCCATCTCGGCAATTTGCGCGGGCGTGGCGCGTTCGGCCACCACGGCGGCGGCATCGCTTTCGAGCAGGCTGAGCAGGTGGTAGACGTCGGCCAGGTCTTTTTCCGACACCTCGGTCACATAGGCGCCACGGCGCACCTTCATGGTGACCAGGCCCTCGGCCGCCAGCACCTTCAGCGCTTCGCGCAGGGGCGTGCGGCTGATGCCGTATTCGTCGGCGATCTTGAGTTCGTCGATCCAGCTGCCGGGCTCGAGCTCGCGCTTGAAGATGCGCTGGCGCAGCAGTTCGGCCACCTCTTCGTACAGGGCGCGGGGAGTCAGGGTGAGGGCGGACATGGAATCGGACTGTACCTCAAAAATCTCATTTTGAATTCATAATTATAAATGTTAGACTCCGCAACATTGATGACCGGGCGAACCCGTGCCCGGTCACTTCCCATCCAGAGCCGAGCCTTTGCCATGAGCACCAAATCAGAACCGCAATTCCAAACCGCCGATCTCCAGGCCTGGGCCAAGGCTGCCGCCAAATCCGCACCCGGCGGCAATGTCGAGGCGCTGAACTGGATCACGCCCGACGGAATTGCCGTCAAGCCGCTGTACACCGCGGCCGACCTGCAGGGGCTGAAATACGCCGACACGCTGCCCGGCTTCGAGCCCTACCTGCGCGGCCCGCAGGCCACCATGTACTCGGTGCGCCCCTGGACCATCCGCCAGTACGCGGGCTTCTCCACCGCTGAAGAGTCCAACGCGTTCTACCGCAAGGCGCTGGCCGCCGGCGGCCAGGGCGTGAGCGTGGCCTTCGACCTGGCCACGCACCGCGGCTACGACTCCGACCATCCGCGCGTGACCGGCGACGTGGGCAAGGCCGGCGTGGCCATCGACAGCGTGGAGGACATGAAGATCCTGTTCGACCAGATCCCGCTGGACAAGGTGAGCGTGTCCATGACCATGAACGGCGCCGTGCTGCCGGTGCTGGCGGGCTACGTGGTGGCGGCGGAAGAGCAGGGCGTCAGCCAGGACAAGCTCAGCGGCACCATCCAGAACGACATCCTCAAGGAGTTCATGGTCCGCAACACCTACATCTTTCCGCCCCAGCCGAGCATGCGGATCATCGGCGACATCATCGAGTACACGGCGCGCAACATGCCGAAGTTCAACTCGATCTCCATCAGCGGCTACCACATGCAGGAAGCCGGCGCCAACCAGGCGCTCGAACTCGCCTTCACCCTGGCCGACGGCAAGGAATACGTGAAGACCGCGCTGGCCAAGGGCCTGGACGTGGACGACTTTGCCGGGCGCCTCTCGTTCTTCTGGGCCATCGGCATGAACTTCTATCTGGAAGTGGCCAAGATGCGCGCGGCGCGCCTGTTGTGGTGCCGGATCATGAAGGAGTTCGAGCCCAAGAACCCCAAGAGCCTGATGCTGCGCACCCACTGCCAGACTTCGGGCTGGAGCCTGACCGAGCAGGATCCGTACAACAACGTGGTGCGCACCACTATCGAAGCCATGGCGGCCGTGTTTGGCGGCACCCAGAGCCTGCACACCAACGCGCTGGACGAAGCCATTGCGCTGCCCACCGAGTTCTCTGCCCGCATTGCCCGCAACACGCAGCTCATCATCCAGGAAGAGACGCACATCACCAACGTGATCGATCCCTGGGCCGGCAGCTACATGATGGAGAAGCTCACCCAGGACATGGCCGACGCCGCCTGGACCATCATCGAGGAAGTCGAGGCCATGGGCGGCATGACCCGCGCGGTCGATTCCGGCTGGGCCAAGCTCAAGATCGAGGCCGCCGCCGCCGAGAAGCAGGCGCGCATCGACTCGGGCAAGGACGTGATCGTGGGCGTGAACAAGTACAAGCTCGGCAAGGAAGACGCCGTCGAGATCCTGGAGGTGGACAACGTCAAGGTTCGTGAACAACAGGTGGCACGCCTTGCCAAGATCCGCGCGGGGCGCGACAGTGCCAAGGTGCAGGCCGCGCTCGATGCGCTGACGCAGGCGGCCGAGTCGGGCCAGGGCAACCTGCTCGACCTGAGCATCCAGGCAGTGCGCCTGCGCGCCACGGTGGGCGAGGTGTCCGACGCACTGGAAAAGGTTTTCGGGCGCCATCGCGCCGACACGCAAAAGGTGACGGGTGTGTACGCAGCTGCTTATGACTCGGCAGAAGGCTGGGAAAAACTCAAGAGCGAGATCGACACGTTCGCGGTCGAGCAAGGCCGCCGCCCGCGCGTCATGATCTCCAAGCTGGGCCAGGACGGGCACGACCGCGGCGCCAAGGTGGTGGCCACGGCTTTTGCCGACCTGGGATTCGACGTGGACATGGGCCCGCTGTTCCAGACGCCCGAGGAGTGCGCGCGCCAGGCCATCGAGAACGACGTGCACGCGGTGGGCGTCTCCACGCTGGCGGCGGGCCACAAGACCCTGGTGCCTGCCATCATCAGCGAGCTGAAGAAGCAGGGTGCCGACGACATCATCGTGTTCGTGGGCGGCGTGATTCCGCGCCAGGACTACGACTTCCTGTACGAAGCAGGCGTCAAGGGCATCTACGGCCCGGGCACGCCCATTCCCGCCAGCGCCAAGGACGTGCTCGAGCAAATCCGCGCGGCAACCCGCGCCTGAGAAGACAAAGTGGCCGATCTCACATCACGGTTGTCGCTGCAGCCAGTTTCGGAGGATGACTTCGAAGCCATGCTGGCTCTTCGCACCGATGCCATGAAGCCGAGCCTGGAGCGCGTGGGTCGCTTCAGTCACCAGGGCTCGCGCGAGCGGCTTGCGGCAGGCTTCGCGGTGCAGCACATGCACCACATCGTGTTCGATGGCGACAAGCGCATCGGCTTCATCTCGCTCAAGCCCGAGGGCAGCGATGCGCTGCGGCTCGATCACTTGTACCTGCGCACCGGCTGCCAGGGCCTGGGCATCGGCGAATGGGCCCTGAACTGGGTCAAGGCACAAGCGCGTGCACAGGGCAAGGACGTACTGGTCACGACCCTGACCGCAAGTGATTCCAACCGCTTCTACCAGCGCCATGGCTTCGAGAAGACCGGTGCGGACGACGTGGACGTGCACTACCGCTGGCGCGTGAAGTCGGAGGACGCGTGCTGAGCCCCATCGCCGTGCTGGAGCAGCGCATCGAGGCCGGCGACGGCATGGCCCAGCGCCGTGCCATTGCCAAGGCCATCACGCTGCTGGAATCGACCCGCGCCGACCACCGGGCGCAGGGCGACGAACTGCTCACGGCGCTGCTGCCGCGTACGGGCAAGTCGTTCCGGCTGGGCATCTCGGGCGTTCCGGGCGTGGGCAAGTCCACCTTCATCGAGGCGCTGGGTCTTCACCTCATCGAGCAAGGGCACCGCGTGGCGGTGCTTACCATCGATCCTTCTTCCACGGTGTCGGGCGGCTCCATCCTGGGCGACAAGACGCGCATGGAGAGGCTGTCGGTGCACGAGCGCGCCTACATCCGGCCCAGCCCCTCCAGCGGCACGCTGGGCGGCGTGGCCGAGAAGACGCGCGAGGCCATGCTGGTGTGCGAGGCCGCGGGCTACGACGTCGTCATCGTCGAGACGGTGGGCGTGGGCCAGTCGGAGACGGCCGTCTCCGGCATGACCGACATGTTCGTGCTGCTGCAGTTGCCCAATGCGGGCGACGACCTGCAGGCCATCAAGAAGGGCGTGATGGAGCTGGCCGACCTGGTGGCCATCAACAAGGCCGATCTCGACCCCGATGCCGCCACGCGTGCACGGGCGCAGATCACCTCGGCGTTGCGCTTGTTCGGTCACCACGGCAACCCGGACCATGCCGCCGCCACGCACGACGCGGCCACCGGCGCCGAACTGGCGCAGTGGATGCCGCAGGTCCTGCAACTCAGCGCGCTCAACGGAACGGGCGTGGACGACTTCTGGCGCACCGTGTCCCGCTTTCGGAGCATCCAGGCCGCCAATGGGCGCCTGGCGCTGCGCCGCGAGAAGCAATCGCTGGCCTGGATGTGGGAGCGAATCGACGCCGGCCTCAAGCACGCCTTCAAGCAGCATCCGCAGGTGCGCGGCCTGCTGCCACAACTTTCCCAGCAGGTGGCCAATGGACGGCTTCCTGCATCGACTGCCGCACGCAACCTGCTGGCGGCCGCGGCGAGTGGCGCCTAGGTCGCGCCACCGCTGCAAACACCAACAAGACTTCCAACCGTTTTCTTTCCGAAAGACATCATGCAAGACCTCATCGACGAACTCGAAAAACGTCGCGAACAGGCCCGCCTCGGCGGTGGCCAGAAGCGCATCGACGCGCAGCACGCCAAGGGCAAGCTCACCGCGCGCGAACGTATCGAGCTGCTGCTGGACGACGGCACCTTCGAAGAGTGGGACATGTTCGTCGAGCATCGCTGTACCGACTTCGGCATGGCCGACAACAAGATCCCCGGCGACGGTGTGGTCACCGGCTACGGCATGATCAACGGCCGCCTGGTGTTCGTGTTCAGCCAGGACTTCACCGTGTTCGGCGGCGCGCTCTCCGAAGCCCATGCCGAGAAGATCTGCAAGGTGATGGACCAGGCCATGAAGGTCGGCGCACCGGTCATCGGCCTGAACGATTCGGGCGGCGCCCGCATCCAGGAAGGCGTGGCCTCGCTGGGCGGCTATGCCGACGTGTTCCAGAAGAACGTGCTGGCCTCGGGCGTGGTGCCGCAGATCAGCATGATCATGGGCCCCTGTGCCGGTGGTGCGGTGTATTCGCCGGCCATGACCGATTTCATCTTCATGGTGCGCGACAGCTCCTACATGTTCGTGACCGGGCCCGAAGTGGTGAAGACCGTCACGCATGAAGAAGTCACGGCCGAGGAACTGGGCGGCGCGTCCACCCACACCACCAAGAGCGGCGTGGCCGACATGGCTTTCGAGAACGACGTCGAGGCACTGATGATGCTTCGCCGCCTGTACAACTACCTGCCGCTGAACAACCGCGAGAAGCCGCCCGTGCGCCCCAGCGGCGACCCGGCCGATCGCGCCGAGATGTCGCTCGATACGCTCGTGCCCGACAACCCGAACAAGCCCTACGACATGAAGGAGCTGATCGCCAAGGTGGTGGACGACGGCGACTTCTTCGAACTGCAGCCCGATTACGCCAAGAACATCGTCATCGGTTTCGCCCGCATGGAAGGCCAGACGGTGGGCATCGTGGCCAACCAGCCGCTGGTGCTGGCCGGCTGCCTGGACATCAAGAGCTCCATCAAGGCGGCGCGCTTCGTGCGCTTTTGCGATGCCTTCAACATCCCGGTGGTCACCTTCGTGGACGTGCCCGGCTTCATGCCCGGCACCAGCCAGGAGTACGGCGGCATCATCAAGCACGGCGCCAAGCTGCTCTACGCGTACGCCGAGTGCACCGTGCCCAAGATCACCGTCATTACCCGCAAGGCCTACGGCGGCGCGTACGACGTGATGGCTTCCAAGCACCTGCGCGGCGACGTCAACCTGGCCTGGCCGCGCGCCGAGATCGCGGTGATGGGCGCCAAGGGCGCGGTGGAGATCATCTTCCGCGAAGACAAGAACAACCCCGAGAAGCTGGCTGCCCGCGAGGCCGAGTACAAGGCCCGCTTTGCCAACCCCTTCGTGGCCGGCGCGCGCGGCTACATCGACGACGTGATCCTGCCGCACGAGACGCGCAAGCGCATCTGCCGCTCTCTGGTCATGCTGCGCGACAAGAAGCTGGACAACCCGTGGCGCAAGCACGGGAACATTCCTCTCTGACCGCCTGAACCTTTCGCAAGGAAAGCAGCCATGTCCATCTCGCTTTACTACCACCCGTATTCACGCGCGGCCGGCACCATCTGGGCGCTGGAAGAAGCAGGCGTGCCCTACGAGCTGAAGGTGCTCGACCTGATGAAGGGCGAGCACAAGGGCCCCGAGCTTGTTTCGAAGAACCCGATGGGCAAGCTGCCCACGCTGGTGGATGGCGACGTAGTCGTGACCGAGGGTGCGGCCATTGCGCTGTACTTGGCCGACCGCTACGCGCCGGGGCGCCTGTCGCCCGCGCTGGACGACCCCAAGCGCGGCACCTACCTGCGCTGGGCCTTCTTCGCGCCCAGCGTGGTCGAGCCGGCCATCATGGCCAAGCAGTCGGGCTGGGAAGTGAAGGAGGTTGCGGCAGGCTGGGGCAACTACGCCAACGCCATGGCTTCGCTGGAAAGCGCGCTTGCCGGCAAGGACTACGTGCTGGGCGACACCTTCTCCATGGCCGACGTGGTGCTCGGCGGCCTGCTGCGCTTCATGATGATGTTCAAGCAGATCGAGCCCACGCCGCTGTTCACCGACTACGTGAAGCGCCTGGACGCGCGCCCGGCCTGCCAGCGCGCGGACGCACGCAACGTTGCCATGCGCAAGGAACTCGGGCTCCAGTAGGACTGCTGGCGCCCCAACGACAAGAAAAGACGTATATGTTCAAGAAAATCCTGATCGCCAATCGCGGCGAAATTGCCTGCCGCGTCATCGCCACCGCCCGCAAGATGGGCATCAAGACCGTGGCGGTCTACTCCGACGCCGACAAGGAAGCGCGCCACGTCGAGCTCGCCGACGAGGCCGTGCACATCGGCGCCGCGCCTTCGCGCGAGTCGTACCTGCAGGCCGATCGCATCATTGCCGCCTGCAAGGCCACCGGCGCCGAGGCGGTTCACCCGGGCTACGGCTTCCTGTCGGAGAACGAGGCATTCGCCAAGAAGGTCGAGGAAGAGGGCATTGCCTTCATCGGCCCCAAGCACTATTCGATCGCGGCCATGGGCGACAAGATCGCCTCCAAGAAGCTGGCGAACGAGGCCAAGGTCAACACCATTCCGGGCTGGAACGACGCCATCGAATCGGCCGAGCGCGCGGTGGAAATCGCCAAGGACATCGGCTACCCGGTGATGATCAAGGCCAGTGCAGGCGGCGGCGGCAAGGGCCTGCGCGTGGCCTTCAACGACAAGGAGGCGCTGGAGGGCTTTACCGCCTGCCAGAACGAAGCGCGCAACAGCTTCGGCGACGACCGCATCTTCATCGAGAAGTTCGTCGAGCAACCGCGTCACATCGAGATCCAGGTGCTGGGCGATTCGCACGGCAACGTGGTCTACCTGAACGAGCGCGAATGCTCCATCCAGCGCCGCCACCAGAAGGTGATCGAGGAGGCACCATCGCCCTTCATCAGCGACGAGACGCGCAAGGCAATGGGTGAGCAGGCCGTGGCCTTGGCCAAGGCCGTGAAGTACCAGAGCGCCGGCACGGTGGAGTTCGTGGTCGGCAAGAACCAGGACTTCTACTTCCTGGAAATGAACACGCGCCTGCAGGTGGAGCATCCGGTGACCGAGTGCATCACCGGCCTGGACCTGGTGGAGTTGATGATCCGCGTGGCCGCCGGCGAGAAGCTGCCGATTGCGCAGGCTGACGTCAAGCGCAACGGCTGGTCCATCGAGTGCCGCATCAACGCCGAAGACCCCTTCCGCAACTTCCTGCCGTCCACCGGCCGGCTGGTGAAGTTCCAGCCGCCCAAGGCCGACATGTTCGCGGCCGACACCGCGCATCTTGGCGGCGTGCGCGTGGACACCGGCGTGTACGACGGCGGCGAGATCCCCATGTACTACGACTCGATGATCGCCAAGCTCATCGTGCACGGAAAAGACCGCAACGACGCCATCGCCAAGATGCGCGAGGCGCTCAACGGCTTCGTCATTCGGGGCGTGAGCAGCAACATTCCGTTCCAGGCGGCGCTGCTGGCGCATCCCAAGTTCGTGTCGGGCGACTTCAATACCGGCTTCATCGCCGAGCACTACGCCAAGGGCTTTCATGCCGAAGACGTGCCGCACAGCCGGCCCGACTTCCTGCTGGCGCTCGCGGCCTTCATGCACCGGCGCTTCCGCGCGCGCGCTTCGGGCATCAGCGGCCAGCTCGAAGGCCACGGCGTGAAGATCGGCGAGAAGTTCGTCGTGGTCACCGTGGATGCGCAAGGCAAGCAGCATCACACCGATGTGTCGGTCACCGACTTCGAGAACGGCACGGGCTCCAGCGCCATCACGCTGAACGGCAAGACCTACCGCATGAGCAGCGACGCCTCGCTGGGCGCGGTGGTGGTGTCGGGCCTGGTGGACGGCGAGCCCTTCACCGCGCAGGTGGAGCGCGGCGCGGGCAAGAACCCGCTGGCCCTGCGCGTGGCGCACAACGGCACGCAGGTGGAAGCCACGGTGCTCTCGCCGCTGGGTGCAAGCCTGATGAAGCTGATGCCCTACAAGGCACCGCCGGACCTGAGCAAGTACCTCATGTCGCCCATGCCGGGCCTTCTGGTCGAAGTTTCGGTGCAGCCTGGCCAGCAGGTGCAGGCCGGCGAGAAGCTCGCGGTGATCGAGGCCATGAAGATGGAGAACGTGCTGTTTGCCGCGCGCGACGGCGTGGTGGGCAAGGTATCGGCCGGCAAGGGCGAATCGCTCTCGGTGGACCAGGTGATTCTGGAGTTCGCTTGATGACGGTGGGTGCTGAAGTAACCCTGCACCGGCCCGCAAAGCCGGGGCGCGCGCACGGCCCCTGGTCTGTCGAGGCGATCCAGGTCTTGCTCGACAAGCCGCTGATGGACCTGGTGTACCAGGCGCAGACGGTGCACCGCGAGCAATTCCCCGAAGGCGATATCGAACTGGCCACGCTGCTGTCGGTGAAGACCGGCGGCTGCCCCGAGAACTGCGGCTACTGCCCGCAGTCGGCTGAATTCGACACTGGCGTGAAGGCCCAGAAGCTGATGGAAGTCGACGAGGTGCTGCGTGCCGCCAAGGCCGCGCAGGACGCCGGCGCCACCCGCTTTTGCATGGGCGCCGCCTGGCGTGCGCCCAAGGACCGCGACGTGGAGAAGGTGGCCGAGCTCATCGAGGCCGTCAAGGGCCTGGGGCTGCAGACCTGCGCCACCCTGGGCATGCTGGAGCCGCACCAGGCCCAGGCGCTCAAGAGCGCGGGCCTGGACTACTACAACCACAATCTGGACACCGCGCCCGAGTACTACACCGACGTCGTGCAGACGCGCCAGTACCAGGATCGGCTCGACACCCTGGCGGCCGTGCGCGCCGCCGGCATCAACGTGTGCTGCGGCGGCATCGTGGGCATGGGCGAGGAGCCGGTGCACCGTGCCGGCCTGATCGCTCAGCTGGCCAATCTGGAACCCTATCCGGAGTCGGTGCCCATCAACAGCCTGGTTCGCGTGCCGGGCACGCCGCTGGCCGATTCCGAACCCATCGACGCGTTCGAGTTCGTCCGCATGATTGCGGTAGCCCGCATCACCATGCCCAGGGCTCGGGTGCGTCTTTCGGCGGGCCGCCAGCAACTGGGCGAAGCGGTGCAGGCGCTGTGTTTCATGGCTGGGGCGAATTCAATCTTCTACGGCGACAAGCTGCTGGTCACAGGCAACCCCGATGTGGAAGCCGACGTGCAACTGCTGCGCAAGCTGGGCCTGCAGGCGCGCCGCACGCAGCAGCAACTCGAGGAGCCATGCGCATGACAACAACGACCACCAACCGTCCCTTCCAGGTGCTGGGCGTCCAGCAGATCGCCATCGGCGGGCTGGACAAATTGCATCTGCGCCGCCTGTGGGTCGACATGCTCGGCCTGGAGATCACCGGCACCTTCCAGAGCGAGCGCGAGAACGTCGACGAGGACATCTGCGCCATCGGCCAAGGCCCGTTCAAGGTGGAGGTCGACCTGATGCAGCCGATGGATGCGGACAAGAAGCCGGCCGTGCATGCCACGCCGCTCAACCACATCGGCCTGTGGATCGACGACCTGCCCGCGGCCGTTCAGTGGCTCACCGACCAGGGCGTGCGCTTTGCGCCGGGCGGCATCCGCAAGGGCGCCGCGGGCTTCGACATCTGCTTCCTGCACCCCAAGGCCAGCGAGGAATTTCCGATCGCCGGCGAGGGTGTGCTGATCGAGCTGGTGCAGGCGCCGCCCGAAGTGACGGCGGCCTTCAAGGCCCTGGCGCGCAACTAGCCCCCAGCAAGAGGCCTGCCGCAGGCCTGCTCAGACACCGGGCCGGCGCCAGAAGGCGAGGGTGGCGGCCAGCGCCCACATGCCCGCGGCGCAGCCGCGGTTGAGGTTCTTCAGGCTGCGCTGCGACAGCCAGCGCACGGCCTGCGTTCCAGCACCGGCATAGGCCAGCATGATGCAGGTGTCGAGCACGACGAAAACCGTGCCCAGCACCAGGTATTGATGGCCTTGCGGCTGTGCGGTGTCGATGAACTGCGGCAGGAAGGCTGCGAAGAACAGCACCGACTTGGGGTTGGACAGCGCCACCGTCAGGCTGCGCAGCAATGCCACGCGCCCCTGCGCTTCGGTGTCGGGCGAGGCCACGGCAGCCGCCACGTCGGGCGGAGGGCTTCGCCAGAGCTTGATGCCCAGCCAGGCCAGGTAGACGACACCGGCCACCCGCAGCGCATCGAAAAGCCATTCGGACGCAGCCAGGAGCGAACCCAACCCCAGCGCCACCGTGGAAATGACGATGGTGCTGCCCAGCGAGGCACCCACGATGCCCCAGCGCGCACGGCGCATGCCGCCCGAGATGCCGTTGGACAGCGCCAGCAGCATGGTGGGGCCCGGCGTGACGGCCAATACGAAGGAAGCAGCCGCAAAGAGCAGGAGGGTGTTGGTGTTCATTTCTTGGCTCCGGAAGAGGGCAGGCGGGCCCGGGCCTTGGCCAGGGCCGCTTCGATCACGGCGCGCCTGCGAGCGGCAGCGTCGTCGTCCGCGGACGGCGCGGCCTCGATGCCTGCTGCGTCGGACCGGGGCGTTTCGGCGTCCTTGTTCGCCGTTTCATGGCGCGCCTTGTGCACAGCATAGCGCGCTCGCGCTGCCTGTGCCTGCCCGGCAGACCAGGCCTGCCAGCCGCTTTTTCCGGGCGTGGCGTCTTCCAGTGAAATGCAATCGACCGGGCACACCGGAATGCACAGCTCGCAGCCGGTGCAGTGAGCCTCGATGACCGTGTGCATGCGCTTGTTGATCCCGACGATTGCGTCGGTGGGGCATGCCTCCAGGCACAGCGTGCAGCCGATGCACCAGTGCTCGTCGATCACTGCCAGGGCGCGCGGCCCTTCTACGCCGAACTCGCTGCCCAGTGGCCTGACAGGGCGGCCCGTGATGGCCGCGAGCCGCACAATGCCCTCGGCCCCGCCGGGCGGGCACTGGTGGACGTCGGCTTCACCCGCCGCAATGGCTTGGGCGTAGCCAGCGCAATCCGGATAGCCGCACCGGGTGCACTGCGTCTGGGGCAGTGCGTCGTTGATGCGTGCGGCCAGGTCGTTCATGGCGGCGGCTCAGCGCCGCGCCGCTGCCACCTTCTTGCGAGGGGTGGCTGCAGTGCTCTTGCGGGCTGGCCTTGCGCCCGCGTTCTCGGCCGCGGCGGCCGTGGTGCGCGTGCGCGGCTGGCCGCTGGAGCGGACGTCGTCTTCGGAGCTGACCGAAATGCGGCTGCTGCGATGCTTTTGCGGCTGATCGTGGGCGGTGATGAATTCCTTGACCTGCGGATACACCAGGTCGCGCCAGCGTCGACCGCTGAAGATGCCGTAGTGGCCGGCACCCTTGACTTCGATGTGCTTGCGGCTGTCGGCCTTGATGCCCGTGCACAGCTCATGTGCCGCCTCGGTCTGGCCGGAGCCGGAAATGTCGTCCAGCTCGCCCTCGATGGTCAGCAGGGCGCTCGTGCGGATGTCCTGCGGGCGAACGCGCTCGATGTCGTCCGCGGGGCTTTTCACGTCCCAGGTGCCGTGCACCAGCTCGAACTTCTGGAACACGGTGCGTATGGTGTCCAGGTAGTAGTCGGCGTCCATGTCGAGCACGGCGTTGTACTCGTCGTAGAACTTGCGGTGCGCCTCGGCACTGGCGTCGTCGCCCTTGATCAGGTCCTTGAAGTAGTCGTAGTGGCTCTTGGCGTGCCGGTCGGGGTTCATCGCCACGAAGCCGGTGTGCTGCAAGAAGCCCGGGTAGACGCGCCGGCCCTCACCCGGGAAGCCGTGCGGCACCCGGTGGATGACGTTGTTCTCGAACCATTCGAAGCTCTTGTTCATCGCCAGGTTGTTCACCGCCGTGGGCGACTTGCGGGCGTCGATGGGGCCGCCCATCATGGTGAGCGACAGGGGCGTCTGCTCGTTGCGGCTGGCCATGAGCGAGACGGCAGCCAGCACCGGCACCGTGGGCTGGCACACGCTCATCACGTGGCAGTGGCCGTATTCGGTCTGCAGGTGGCGGATGAAGTCCTGCACGTAGTTGATGTAGTCGTCCAGGCGGAATTCGCCGTCGGACAGTGGCACCATGCGCGCGTTCTTCCAGTCGGTGATGTAGACCTTGTGGTCTTGCAGCATGGTGCGCACCGTGTCGCGCAGCAGCGTGGCGTAGTGGCCCGACAGGGGCGCCACGATCAGCACCACCGGCTGCGACTTGAGGATGGACAGCGTGTGCGTGTCGTCGGTAAAGCGCTTGAAGCGCCGCAATTCGCAAAACGGCTTGTCGAGTTCGACGATTTCCTGGATGACGACGTCGTTGCCCTCGACCTTGACGGTCTTGATCTCGAATTCGGGTTTGACGTAGTCCTTGCCGAGCCGGTACAGGAGGTCGTAACCTGCTGAAACACGCTGGGCCATGGGCATCTGGCTGAAGCCAGTGCCTGCGCCAAAGAGCTTGGAGGCGGCTTGGGCGAAGTCTGCAAACGGCTCCATGAGGGAGCGTTGCGCTTCGTAGAGTTGGTAGAGCATCGTGGACCTCGGTTCTTCGCTGCAGTGCAATATATCAGCGGCGGAATGCTGCTTGCAGGCGAAAGTTCCCTATGTGACTGGGTACCAACGTCTCGGATATGTGAACGCGCCGGGGCGCGTTCACTAGTTCACGAATTGTTCAGAGCACCTTGGCGATGCTCTGGCAGACGTAGTCGATGTTCTTGCTGTTCAGGGCGGCCACGCACATCCGGCCGGTATCGGTGCCGTACACGCCGAATTCGTTGCGCAATTGCACCATCTGGTCCTTGGTCAGGCCCGAGTAGCTGAACATGCCGATCTGCTGGGTGATGAAGCTCATGTCGCGCTGCACGCCGGCGGCCTTCAGGCCATCGACCAGCTTCTGGCGCATCGCCTTGATGCGCACGCGCATTTCGGACAGCTCCTTTTCCCACAGCGCGCGGCGCTCGGGGTTGTTCAGCACGGCCGCCACCACGGCGCCGCCGTGGATCGGCGGGTTGCTGTAGTTGGTGCGGATGGCGATCTTCAGTTGCGACAGCACGCGGGCGGCCTCTTCCTTGTTCTCGCACAGCACCGACAGGGCGCCCACGCGCTCGCCGTACAGGCTGAAGCTCTTGGAGAAGGAGGTGGAGACGAAGAAGGTCAGGCCGGCAGCCACGAACTTGCCGATGACGGCGCCGTCTTCCGAAATGCCGAAGCCGAAGCCCTGGTAGGCCATGTCCAGGAAGGGCACCAGGTGCTTGGCACGCACCACGCCGATCACCTGGTCCCACTGGGCGGGGGTGAGGTCATAGCCGGTGGGGTTGTGGCAGCAGGCGTGCAGCACCACGATGGTGCCGGCCGGGGCGGCGCCCAGGGCCTCGAGCATGCCGTCGAAGTTCACGCCCAGCTTCTCGGCGTTGTAGTAGGGGTAGGTTTCGACCTGGAAGCCGGCGTTGGTGAACAGGGCGCGGTGGTTTTCCCAGCTCGGGTCGGAGATCAGCACCTTGGCGTTGGGGTTGATCTTCTTGAGGAAGTCGGCGCCGACCTTCAGGCCGCCGGTGCCGCCGATGGCCTGGATGGTGGCGACGCGGCCGCTGGCCACGGGTTCGCTGTCGGCGCCGAACACCAGGTTCTTCACGGCGCTGTCATAGGCGGCAATGCCGTCGATGGGCAGGTAGCCGCGGGCGGTGGGGGCCTTGAGCATGTCCGCCTCGGCTGCCTTGACGCAATCCAGCAGGGGCAGCTTGCCGTTGTCGTCGTAGTACACACCCACGCCCAGGTTGACCTTGTTCGGATTGGTGTCGGCAGCAAATTGCTCGTTGAGGCCAAGAATCGGGTCGCGCGGCGCCATTTCGACGGCGTTGAACATGGACATGGTGAAAAAGTCGGTTTGGATGGAGGGGTCCCGGGCTATTGGCCGGGCTTTCTTGCAACTGGGCGGCTGGGTTTAACCTATCCAGTTCCCTTGAATTTTACCGTTTGCCACTTACCTGATGCGGGAACACCCTATGTCCGAACTGCCTGATGTCCTGCCTGCCTCGCCCACCACCGGTTCCGTGGGGCCCGCCAAGCAGGGCGAGTTCGTCCATTTTCCCGATTCCCCCTTCGAGCTTTTCCAGCCGTACCCGCCGGCCGGCGACCAGCCCGCGGCCATCGAACAGCTGGTCGAAGGGGTGCGCGACGGCGAGGTGTTCCAGACGCTTCTGGGCGTGACCGGCTCGGGCAAGACCTACACCATGGCCAACGTGATCGCCCGCCTGGGCCGGCCAGCCATCGTGTTCGCGCCCAACAAGACCCTGGCGGCGCAGCTCTACAGCGAGTTCCGCGAGTTCTTCCCCAAGAACGCCGTCGAGTACTTCGTCAGCTACTACGACTACTACCAGCCCGAGGCCTATGTCCCGCAGCGCGACCTGTTCATTGAAAAGGACAGCTCGATCAACGAGCACATCGAGCAGATGCGCCTGTCGGCCACCAAGAGCGTGCTGGAGCGGCGCGACACCATCATCGTGGCCACGGTAAGTGCCATCTACGGCATCGGCACGCCCGAGGACTACACGCAGATGCGCTTCATCCTGCGCCACGGCGACAAGATCGGCCAGCGCGACGTGATCGGGCGGCTGATCCGCATGCAGTACACGCGCAACGAGCAGGATTTTTCGCGCGGCACCTTCCGCGTGCGCGGCGACACCATCGACGTGTTCCCCGCCGAGCACAGCGAGCTGGCCATCCGCATCGAGCTGTTCGACGACGAGGTGGATTCGCTGCAGCTGTTCGACCCGCTCACCGGGCGCATCCGCCAGAAGATTCCGCGCTTCACCATCTACCCGTCGAGCCACTACGTGACGCCGCGCGACAAGGTGCTCAATGCGGTCGAGACCATCAAGCTGGAGCTCGATGGGCGACTGAAGGAGTTGCTGGCGGACACCAAGCTGGTGGAGGCGCAGCGCCTGGAGCAGCGCACCCGCTTCGACCTGGAGATGCTGGCCGAGATCGGCCACTGCAAGGGCATCGAGAACTACACGCGCCACCTCTCGGGCGCCGCGCCGGGCGAGCCGCCTGCCACCCTGACCGACTACATGCCCAAGGACGCACTGATGTTCCTGGACGAGAGTCACCAGATGATCGGCCAGCTCAGCGCCATGTACAACGGCGACCGCGCGCGCAAGACCACGCTGGTGGAGTACGGCTTTCGCCTGCCTTCGGCCATGGACAACCGGCCGCTGAAATTCGAGGAATTCGAGCGCCGCATGCGCCAATGCATCTTCGTCTCGGCCACGCCGGCCGACTACGAGAAGGAGCATGCCGGCCAGGTGGTCGAGCAGGTGGTGCGCCCCACCGGCCTGGTCGACCCGCTGGTGGAGGTGCGCCCGGCCACTCACCAGGTGGACGACGTGCTGCAGGAGATCCGCATTCGGGTGGACAAGAACGAGCGCGTGCTCATCACCACGCTGACCAAGCGCATGGCCGAGCAACTGACCGACTACCTCACCGACAACGGCGTGAAGGTGCGCTATTTGCACAGCGACGTCGACACCGTGGAGCGCGTGGAGATCTTGCGCGACCTGCGCCTGGGCAGCTTCGACGTGCTGGTGGGCATCAACCTGCTGCGCGAGGGCCTGGACATTCCGGAGGTGTCGCTCGTGGCCATCCTCGACGCCGACAAGGAAGGCTTCCTGCGCGCCGAGCGATCGCTGATCCAGACCATCGGCCGGGCAGCGCGCAACCTGAACGGCAAGGCCATTTTGTACGCCGACAAGATGACCGACTCGATGAAGAAGGCCATCGGCGAGACCGAGCGCCGGCGCGAAAAGCAGCTGGCGCACAACGAGGCCAATGGCATCACGCCGCGCAGCATCGTCAAGCAGGTGCGTGACCTGATTGACGGCGTCTACAGCGAAAAGAGCGGCAAGGAAGCCGAGAAGCTCGAGATGCAGCGCGCCAAGGTCGAGGACATGAGCGAGAAGGACATCTCGCGCGAAATCAAGCGGCTGGAAAAACTCATGATGGAGCATGCCCGCAACCTCGAATTCGAGAAGGCAGCACGTGTGCGCGACCAGTTGGCCTTGCTGCGCGAGCAGGCCTTTGGTGGCGCGGGCGGCGACAACATCGCCGTGCTGACGCCTGGGAAGTAGTCGCCCATCAAAGTGACCCAATCTGGTCAATTGGGCCGATTGGGCTCAGCCCATCGGTGTTTACCCCGAGCCCCCTGGGGTTTCTGGTATACTTGACTCAATTACTCAACAACAAAAGAACTTCGCGATGAAGGGCCGGCTCCAACTCACTGGGTCTCCAGTGCCGAAGGCAGCCGGTTAGGGCGGAGACGAGCCACCGGAGTCACAAATTCCGGTGTGGTTTCAACGGTAAGCACATAAGGAGCTTGCGATGCGTCTCACTACCAAGGGCCGTTTTGCGGTCACGGCCATGATCGATCTGGCGCTGCGCCAGAACAGCGGTCCCGTCACGCTGGCCGCTATCAGCCAGCGTCAGCAAATTTCTCTTTCCTATCTCGAGCAGCTGTTCGGCAAGCTGCGTCGCCATGAACTGGTCGAGTCCACCCGCGGTCCGGGCGGCGGCTATTCGCTGGGCCGCAAGGCATCGGAAATCACCGTGGCGGACATCATCGTGTCGGTCGACGAGCCCATCGACGCCACCCAGTGCGGCGGCAAGGAAAACTGCCTGGGCGAAGCCGGCCGCTGCATGACGCACGAGCTGTGGGCGTCGCTGAATCAGCGCATGGTCGAGTTCCTCGACTCCGTCACGCTGCAGAAGCTGGTGGACGACCAGCTGGCCAAGGGTGTCACCGTCGAGAACAAGCCGGCGGTCAAGCGCGCCATCTCGGCGCAGCCGGTGGTCAAGCCGATTCGCGTGAACGCGCCGAACTCGGTCTTTGCGCTGGGCAACGCCTTCGCCAAGTCCTGATCTGTGCGCACGGCGCCCCCGGGGCCTGGTGCCTCGGGGCGTGCAAATGCGACCCCACGCGAACCCACGACATTCACGAATAACACCCGAGCCAGAGCCATGGACGTCACTCCCCACTTTCCGATCTATCTCGACTACGGCGCAACGACGCCGGTCGATCCGCGCGTGGTCGACGCGATGATTCCCTGGTTGCGCGAGCATTTCGGCAACCCGGCGTCGCGCAGCCACGCCTGGGGCTGGGAAGCGGAAGAGGCCGTCGAGAAGGCCCGCGGCTACGTGGCCGAGCTGATCGGCGCCGACCCGCGCGAAATCGTGTGGACGTCTGGCGCCACCGAGTCGAACAACCTGGCCCTCAAGGGCGCAGCGAACTTCTACAAGGGCAAGGGCAAGCACCTGATCACGGTGAAGACCGAGCACAAGGCCGTGCTCGACACCATGCGCGAGCTGGAGCGCCAGGGCTTCGAAGTGACCTACATGGACGTCGAGGAAAACGGCCTGCTCGACCTGGATAAGTTCAAGGCAGCCATCCGCCCCGACACCATCCTGGCCAGCGTGATGTTCGTGAACAACGAAATCGGCGTGGTGCAGGACGTGGTGGCACTGGGCAATGCCTGCCGCGAAAAGGGCGTGATCTTCCACGTCGACGCGGCGCAGGCCACCGGCAAGCTCGAAATCGATGTCACCAAGCTGCCCATCGACCTGATGAGCCTGGCCTCGCACAAGACCTACGGCCCCAAGGGCATCGGCGCCCTGTACGTGCGCCGCAAGCCGCGCGTGCGCCTGGAAGCACAGATGCACGGCGGCGGCCACGAGCGCGGCATGCGTTCGGGCACGCTGCCCACGCACCAGATCGTGGGCATGGGCGAGGCCTTCCGCCTGGCCAAGCTCGAGATGACGCAGGACATCGAAAAGGCCCGCAAGCTGCAGCAGCGCCTGCTGGACGGCCTCAAGGACGTCGAGCAGGTGTTCATCAACGGCGACCTCGAGCGCCGCGTGCCGCACAACCTGAACATGAGCTTCAACTACGTCGAAGGCGAGTCGCTCATCATGGGCATCAAGGGCCTGGCCGTTTCCAGCGGCTCCGCATGCACCTCGGCCAGCCTGGAGCCCAGCTACGTGCTGCGCGCCTTGGGCCGCAGCGACGAGCTTGCCCATAGCAGCCTGCGCATGACCATCGGCCGCTTCACGACCGAAGAAGAGATCGACTACGCCGTCTCGACCATCAAGCACAACGTGGCCAAGCTGCGCGAACTGAGCCCGCTGTGGGAAATGTTCCAGGACGGTGTCGACCTGAACACCATCCAATGGTCGGCGCATTGATTGCGTTGAATCGAGACAAGACACAAAGAGATAGATAGAGGTACCCCATGGCTTACTCCTCCAAGGTCATTGACCACTACGAAAATCCGCGCAACGTCGGCTCCTTCGACAAGGGCGACGACACGGTGGGCACCGGCATGGTCGGCGCTCCGGCCTGCGGCGACGTGATGAAGCTGCAGATCAAGGTCAACCCGGAAACCGGCGTGATCGAAGACGCTCGCTTCAAGACCTACGGCTGCGGCTCGGCCATTGCCTCGTCCTCGCTCGTGACCGAGTGGGTCAAGGGCAAGACGCTGGACGAAGCGGCTGCCCTGAAGAACGCGCAGATCGCCGAGGAACTGGCCCTGCCGCCGGTGAAGATCCACTGCTCCATCCTGGCCGAAGACGCCATCAAGGCGGCGGTCAACGACTACAAGCAAAAGCACGGTGCCACGGCGCCTGCTGAAGCTGCGCACTGAACATGGCCGTTACGCTTACGGAGGCCGCCGCGCGCCACGTCAACCGTTACCTCGGCAAGCGAGGCAAGGGCGTGGGCGTGCGCCTGGGCGTGAAGACGACGGGATGCTCGGGCCTGGCCTACAAGCTCGAGTACGTGGACGAATTGTCGCCCGAAGACGTGGTGTTCGAAGACCACGGCGTGAAGGTGCTGGTGGACCCCAAGAGCCTGGCCTACATTGACGGCACGCAGCTGGATTTCGTGCGCGAGGGCCTGAACGAAGGCTTCAAGTTCAACAACCCCAACGAACGCGACCGCTGCGGCTGCGGCGAAAGCTTCAGGATCTAGTTTTTTTACCGGCCTTCGTGCCCCACAGCCGCCAACACAACATGCTGGCGGCTTTTTTCTGCTCATGAAGCTCGACGCCACCGATTTCGAATTGTTCGACCTGCCGCCCACCTTCGCGCAGGACCGCGCGGTGCTGGATGCGCGCTGGAAGGATCTCCAGCGCGAAGCGCACCCCGACCGGTTTGCAGCCCAGGGGGCGACGGCGCAGCGCGTAGCCATGCAGTGGTCGGTGCGCATCAACGAGGCCTATCAACGGCTGAAGGACCCGGTCAAGCGCGCGACCTATCTGTGCACGCTCAATGGCGCGCCGATCGACGCCGAACACAACACCGCCATGCCAGCCGACTTCCTGATGCAGCAGATGGAATGGCGCGAGTCGCTGGACGAAGCGCACGACGCCAAGTCGCTGGAGGCGCTGCACGACGAGGTCGACGGCGCGCGCCGCCGCGCCTTGTCGTCGCTGGACTGGCTGATCGACGAGAAGGGCGCATACACCGAGGCGGCGGCGCAAGTCAGAGCCCTCATGTTCATTGAGCGCTTTGCCAAGGACGTCGAGACAAAGCTCGACCGCTTGGGACAATAACGAGATGGCACTCCTACAAATTTCAGAGCCTGGCCAGGCACCCGATCCGCACCAGCGCCGCATCGCAGTCGGCATCGATTTGGGCACGACGCATTCCCTGGTGGCTTCCGTGCGCAACGGCGTGGCCGAATGCCTTCCCGACGACCAGGGCCGCGTGCTGCTGCCCTCGGCGGTGCGCTACCTCGAGGGCGAGCGCCGGCAGATCGGCTACGACGCCCTGGCGGCCCGTGCGCAAGACCCCGCCAACACCATCACCTCGGTCAAGCGGCTCATGGGTCGCGGCCTGGCGGACATCGGCCGGCGCGATTCGCTGCCGTACCAATTGGCAGGCGAGGGCGGCATGGTCAAGGTGCAGACGCGCGCTGGCGACAAGTCGCCGGTGGAAGTCAGCGCCGAGATCCTGGCGACCCTGCGCTTTCGCGCCGAAGACACGTTCGACGACGAGCTGTACGGCGCCGTCATCACCGTGCCGGCGTACTTCGACGAGGGGCAGCGCCAGGCCACCAAGGATGCGGCGCAACTGGCAGGCATCAACGTGCTGCGCCTCATCAGCGAGCCCACGGCGGCGGCCATTGCCTACGGCCTCGACAACGCGGCAGAAGGCGTCTACGCGGTGTACGACCTGGGAGGCGGCACCTTCGACATCTCCATCCTGCGTCTCACGCAAGGCGTGTTCGAGGTGATCGCCACCGGAGGCGATTCGGCCCTGGGTGGCGACGACTACGACCACGCCCTGGCCGACGAAGCGCTGGCCCGCAGCGGCGCCAGCTTGCAATCCGATGCCGACAAGGCCGCCTGGATGATTGCGGCCCGAGCAGCCAAGGAATCGCTGACGGATGCCGAGTCCACCCGTTTTGCCGCCGAGATCGGTGGCCGCGCAGTGTCGATCGACGTCACGCGCGAACAGTTCGAGACTGCCTGTGCGAGCCTGACCGACCGAACGCTGGCAGCTGTGCGCAAGGCCTTGCGTGACGCGAAGCTCAAGCCCGACGAACTGCAAGGCGTGGTGCTGGTTGGCGGCGCAACGCGCATGCCGGTGATCCGCCGCGCCGTGGCCGAGTATTTTGGCCGCGCCCCATTCGTTGATCTGAACCCCGACGAGGTCGTGGCGCTGGGCGCCGCCGTGCAGGCCAACCAACTGGCCGGCAACTCGGGCAGCGGCGACCTGCTGCTGCTGGACGTGATCCCGCTCTCGTTGGGCATCGAGACCATGGGCGGGCTGGTGGAGCGCATCGTGCCGCGCAACCAGACCATTCCCACCGCCATGGCGCAGGACTTCACCACCTACCAGGACGGCCAGACCGCGTTGGCGCTGCACGTGGTGCAGGGCGAACGCGACCTGGTGCAGGACTGCCGCAGCCTGGCCCGCTTCGAGCTGCGCGGCATTCCGCCAATGGCTGCTGGCGCGGCACGCATCCGCGTCACCTTCACGGTTGATGCAGACGGCCTGCTGAGCGTCAGCGCCAAGGAGCAGGCCAGCGGCGTGGAAGCCAGCGTGAAGGTCAAGCCTTCGTACGGCCTGTCGGACGACCAGATCGCCACCATGCTGCAAGACAGCTTTGCCACCGCGCAGCAGGACATGCAGGCGCGCGCACTGGTCGAGGCGCGCGTCGACGCCGACCGCATGCTGCTGGCCACGCAAAGTGCGCTGGACGTCGACGGCGCATTGCTCGATGCAGCCGAGCGCCAACAGATCGACGCGCTGATGGAAGCGCTGCGCCAAGGCAAGAACGCCAGCGATGCTGGCGCCGTCGAGGCCGCCACCAAGGCATTGGCCGACGGCACCGAAGCCTTCGCCGCGCGCCGCATGAACCAGGGCATTGCGCGCGCACTGGCCGGCCGCACGATCGAATCCATCTGAATCGCAACAAGAACGACATGCCCACCATCAAGATCCTCCCGCACGCCGAGTACTGCCCCGAGGGCGCAGAGATCAGCGCGCCGGCCGGCACCTCCATCTGCGAGGCACTGCTGGACAACGACATCCACATCGAGCACGCCTGCGAGATGAGCTGCGCCTGCACCACCTGCCACGTGATCGTGCGCAAGGGCTTCGAGTCGCTCAACGAATCGGACGAAAGCGAAGACGATCTGCTGGACCGCGCCTGGGGCCTGGAGCCGCAGTCGCGCCTGAGCTGTCAGGCTATCCTTGCGCAGCAGGACGTGACGGTCGAGATCCCCAAGTACTCGATCAACCACGCCAAGGAAAACCACTGAAAGCAGCCACTGCAGCGCGAGCCTGAATGACCCGGCAAATCGTCCTAGACACCGAAACCACTGGCCTGTCCGCCGAAGACGGCGACCGCATCATCGAACTGGGTTGCGTGGAGCTCTTCAACCGAAAGCTCACCGGCAACGACCTGCACATCTACTTCAACCCCGAGCGCGAAAGCCACGAGGACGCGCTCAAGGTGCACGGGCTGACCACCGAGTTCCTGCGCGACAAGCCCAAGTTCGGCTTGATGGCGCAGGAGATCGTCGAGTACCTGCGTGACGCGGAAATCATCATCCACAACGCGGCCTTCGACGTCGGCTTTCTGAACAAGGAGTTCGAGCGCGCGGGCCTGCCGCCGCTGCGCGAGTGCGCAGGCGAGGTGACCGACACCCTGGCCATGGCCAAGGCGCTGTTCCCCGGCAAGCGCAATTCGCTCGATGCGCTGTGCGACCGCTTTGGCGTGGACCGCTCCAACCGGACCTTCCACGGCGCCAAGCTCGACGCGCAGCTGCTGGCCGATGTCTACATCAACCTCACGCGTGGACAGGATGCACTGCTGATCGACGTGGCGAGCGACGAGCCGGAGCAGGGCCAGGTCACCACCATCGACCTGCGTCAATTCCAGCTGCCGGTGCTCACTGCTTCGCAGCAGGAGCTGGCCGTGCACGAAGAGGTGCTGCTGCAGCTGGACAAGGCCAGCAACGGAAAAACTTTGTTCCGCCAAGTTGGCGCAGAAAATGTTGCTATAATCCGAGGCTTCGCAGCAAACGCAATAAAAAGCGATTAATGTGAAAGAGGGCGGTTAGCTCAGGGGTAGAGCACAGCATTCACACTGCTGGGGTCGGAGGTTCGAAACCTCCACCGCCCACCAAGATTCCCCAAATCAAAAGGCGACCTGGATATCCAGGTCGCCTTTTTGTTTTTCTGCGCCTTGGGGGCTTTGCCTTGGCGGGCGCTGCAGCGCACACTTGCACGCCAGGAGCAGCGCATGGCCATGAATCCCAACCTTCATACGCCGCACAAGCCCGGGCCGGCAGACCCGGGCGAGATGCCCGTGGAGCCTGACGAGGGCCCGCAGCCTTCACCCACCCAGCCCGACGATCCCGCCGAACCCATTGCGCCGCCGCACTGATTGATTGGCCTGGCAGCGTTGGCCCGTGCGGCTAAGCTCTGCGCATGGAAGCAGAGAAGATCGATTGCGCCGTGATCGGCGCCGGCGTGGTCGGCCTGGCCGTGGCGCGCGCCCTGGCCCTGGCCGGACGCGAAGTGATGGTTCTGGAGAGCGAGGGCGCCATTGGCACGGGCACCAGTTCGCGCAACAGCGAAGTCATCCACGCGGGCATCTACTACCCCCAGGGCTCGCTCAAGGCCCAGCTGTGCGTACAGGGCAAGGAGTTGCTCTATGCCTACGCGGACGAGCGCGCTGTTCCATACCGCCGCTGCGGCAAGCTCATCGTCGCCACGTCGCAGGAGCAGGTGGGCGAGCTGGAGGGCATCGTCGCCAAGGCCCGCGCCAACGGCGTACACGACCTGGTCGTGCTCACGCGCGAGCAGGCTCAGGCCATGGAGCCGCAACTGCAATGCGTGGCCGCGGTGCATTCGCCCAGCACCGGCATCGTCGACAGCCACGCGCTGATGCTGAGCCTGCAAGGCGACCTGGAAAACGCCGGCGGCATAGTGGCCTTGAAGTCGCCGGTATTGCGCGCCGAGTGTTCCGGCCAACAGGTCGATCTCTTCATGGAGGACGGCACGCTGTTGCGGTGTGCGAGCGTGGTGAATGCGGCCGGCCTGCAGGCGCCCGCGCTGGCCCGCCGCTTCGCTGGCTTGAACGAGGCGGTGCTGCCCATGGCTTACTTCGCCAAGGGCAACTACTTCACCCTGAGTGGGCGAGCCCCGTTCAGCCGGCTGGTCTATCCCGTTCCGGAGCCGGGTGGCCTGGGCGTGCACCTGACGCTGGACCTCGGTGGCCAGGCCAAGTTCGGCCCCGACGTGCAATGGGTCGACGGGCCGCAGGACCTCGTGGTGGATCCGGCACGCGGGCAGGGCTTCTATGCGCAGGTGCGCAAGTACTGGCCGGCCTTGCCCGATGACGCACTCATTCCCGGCTATGCGGGTATTCGCCCCAAGATTTCCGGGCCCGGCCAACCCGCGGCGGATTTCATGATCCAGGGGCCCGCCGACCATGGGGTCGCCGGGCTGGTCAATCTCTTTGGCATCGAGTCTCCGGGCTTGACCAGCAGCCTGGCGATTGGTGCTCGCGTGGCTGAAATGCTGGCGTAGCAAAGCAGCCAGCCTGTAACATGCGCCCATGCGCCACTCGTGGTGCGTGACATCGTCGGCGTGTGGCCGATCAGAGCTTTTGCAGGAGGATCGTTAGTAAATGTCAACTTCAACCGCCAATCTCGAAGCAGCAGCCAACCAGGTGGTCGAAGACCTCGCCAGCGACGTTCGCGGCGTGCTCTCGAGCAAGGAACTGGATTCGGTGCCGCACATCAAGGCCCTGCGCCAGCGTGTCGATGCCAAGCTGGCCATTGCCCGCGAACTGGCTGCCGAAAAAGGCAAGCTCGCCGCCAAGAAGGCGCGTGAAGCTGCCGGCCAGGCCAATGCCTACGCCCACGACGAACCGTGGCAGATTGCCGGCGCGGCCCTTGCCGTTGGCATTCTGGTGGGCTTGGCGCTTGGCCGCCGTTGAAAGCTCGCGGCCGGCCCTGGCGCCGGTCGGTTGGTCTGGCAGGGCCGCCTGAATGAGCACCCTGCTGACCCAGCGCTTCCTGGCCTTCACGGGCCTGGATCGCAAGTTGCGCCAGGTACGCGTGGCGACCGGCGAAGGCGCCCTGGCCGCCGAAGACCGAGCGCAGCTTCTGCGTCTGGCCTGGGAAGAGGAGAAGCGGCGCCTGCACCTCATCACGCTGCTGGTGGTCGTCGTCATGGCTCTCACCACAGTGGCGTTGGCCCTGCTGTCGGTGGCGGTGGTGGTGCACTTCTGGGACACCCCCCAGCGCATCGCCTCCGCATGGACGGTGGCGATCATCTGGGCGGTGATCTGGCTCGGCGCACTTGTCTGGCTGCTCAATGCAATGCGCAGCAAGTCCGAGGGCATCGAAATGGCGCGCCACGAGTTCGCGCGCGACTGGCACTGGATCCAGGCGCAGATCGGTTCACGGCCACGTGACCCGGCGCTGCGCGAACCGCGACCCGCAACGCGCGATGAACTCCTGGCCCGCATGGAGCGCCAGCGCGAACGCATCCAGACCCTGCAGCACCCCCCACCGGGCTCCGGTGCGGCTTCGCCCGAGCAGGCACCGCTGAGTACGCTGGTGACCCAGGCCGTGCGCGAGCATCCGCTGGCCACCGCGGCGGTGGCTGCGGGCGTGGTTGCGGTGGTGGGTCCCAGGCGCCTGCTGCGCGTTGCGACCTGGGTCTTCCCGATCGTGTGGAAGCTGCGGCGCTAGGCCACTTGGCCTGGCGCCTGTTTCAGCCCGGCGCGCGCGCTGCCAGCGCGCGCGCCGCTTCCCGCACCAGTGCGGGTCCCCGATAGATGAGCCCGGTGTAGATCTGCACCACGTCCGCACCTGCGGCGATCTTGGAGCGGGCATCTTCGCCGCTCAGCACGCCACCTGCACCAATGATCGGATAGCCCGTGCCCAGCGCGGCGCGCAGTTGCGCAATGACCCGGTTGCTGGAGGCCAGCACCGGCCGCCCCGACAGCCCTCCGGTTTCCTGCGCATGTGGCAGGCCTGCGACCGCATCGCGGGCCAGCGTGGTGTTGGTGGCGATCACGCCATCGATCCCATGGCGCTTCAAGGTGGCGGCGATGAGTTGCACCTGCGTTTCGTCCAGGTCGGGCGCGATCTTCACGAAGATGGGCACGCGCTTGCCATGTTGCGTTGCAAGTTCTTCGCGGCGCTGCGCAATGGCGGCCAGCAGGCCGTCCAGCGCCTCGTCGCTTTGCAGGCTGCGCAGGTTCGCCGTGTTCGGGCTGGAAATATTGACCGTGACGTAGTCGGCGTGCGGGTACACGCCGGCCAGGCCGATCAGGTAGTCGTCCACCGCGTTCTCGATGGGCGTGGCCGCGTTCTTGCCGATGTTCAGGCCCAGCAGGGCGGGGCGGACATTGCCGGGGCGGCGAAAGCGCGCCCGCTGCACGTTGCGCACGAAGGCATCCAGGCCTTCGTTGTTGAAGCCCAGCCGGTTGATGAGCGCATCGCGCTCGGGAATGCGGAAGATGCGCGGCTTGGGGTTGCCCGGCTGCGCCTTGGGAGTCACGGTGCCGACCTCGACAAAGCCGAAGCCCATGGCGGCAAATGCGTCGATACAGCGGGCGTTCTTGTCCAGCCCGGCGGCCAGGCCTACGCGGTTCGGAAACTCCAGGCCGGCCAGCGTCATCGGATCATCGACGCGGCTTTGCGAGTAAAAGCAGGCCAGCGGTGTGTTCTGCGTGCGCGCCAGCGACTCCAGGGTGATCTCGTGGGCCTGCTCGGCGTCCAGGCCGAACAGGAAAGGGCGAGCGAGGCCATAAGGAACGAGTGACATCGGATAATTCTCTTTGTGTATTCGTAGCAACCAAGGATTTTCCCCGATGAGCAGCACCCCCCCCACCCAGGACGAACTCAAGGCGCAAGTCGGACGCGCCGCGCTGGCGTATGTACAGCCCGGCGGCATCGTCGGCGTGGGTACCGGATCCACGGTCAACAAGTTCATCGACGCGCTGGCGAGCATGAAGGACCAGATCAAGGGAGCCGTGTCCAGTTCGGTGGCTTCCACCGAAAGGCTCCGGGCCCTGGGCATTCCGGTGTTCGACAGCAACGAGGTCGAGGAACTGGCGGTCTACATCGACGGCGCTGACGAAATCGACGGCGGCGGCCACATGATCAAGGGCGGCGGTGCGGCCCTCACCCGCGAGAAGATCGTGGCGGCCCAGTCGCGCCAGTTCGTCTGCATTGCCGACGCCTCCAAGCGGGTCGACGTGCTCGGTGCGTTTCCGCTGCCGGTAGAAGTGATCCCGATGGCGGCGCAGCGCATCATCCGCCAGTTCACCGCAATGGGCGGCGTGGCGCAGGTGCGCGAAAAGGATGGCACGGCCCTGGTGACCGACAACGGCCAGCACATCGTCGACGTGAGCGGCCTTCGCATTGCCAACCCGAAGGCGTTCGAACTGGAAGTGAGCCAGTGGCCCGGCGTGGTGACCGTGGGTGTGTTTGCGCTTCAACGCGCCAACGTCTGCCTGCTGGGCACGCCCACCGGCGTCGAGACCCTGAACTTCGGCTGAAGCGCCGCGAGCGCCTAGAAGCGAATGCCTGCCGGGTTGTCCGCGGTGGGGCCGCTCGGCGGGGGCGGGGGAGCGCTCGGGGCTGCCGCAGGGCCTGCCGGGGCCGCGCCGGCGGGTGCCGCATCGGCCTTGACCTGGGCCACGAGCGGCGTGGCCGGAGCGTTCTTGTAGCCGGGGGGCAGGCGGGAACTGGCCGGATAGCCGGCGGCATCGAGATAGCGCGTCCATTCGCTGTCCTGGAAGCCGACCAGCTGCTGCGAGCCGATGGAGACCTGCGGCAGGGAGGTCTTGCCGCTCTTGCGCTGCAGCGCTTCGCCGTCCTGCGCCGACTGAACGGTCTTCTCGGTAAAGGGCACGCCGCGCGTGGTGAGCAGGTTGCGGCCCATATCGCAGGGCTGGCACTCTTGCTGGGTGTAGAGCGTGACCGGATAGCGCTGTGTCACCTGGCGCAACTCGTAGGGCAGTGCGCTGCCGTCCGCCGGCAACGAGTTCACCACGCCGCCGCCAGCGCCATTGACGGGCTGGGCGTTGCGCGTGCTCGGCGGCTGGTCGGAGAACGTGACCTTGCCGTTGGCATCCACCTGGCGATAGACCTGTTGGGCAAAGGCGGCGGTGCCTGCCACACATGCCAGGGCGATCAAGCCAAGGCGGCCATCCAACTTCATTGCGAGCTCCAGGTTGCGAACGTACGACCGGCAAGTATGCCAAGGGCGGCGCCACAGCGCCGCCCTTGTACCCGTTGTACTCGCGGGCCGATGCGAAAACGCCACTCAGGCAGAAGTTGTACTGGGCGCCATGCCTTGGTGGCGCAACAGCGCGTCCAGCTGCGGTGCACGGCCGCGGAAGGCCTTGAAGGATTCCATTGCGGGGCGGCTGCCGCCGGCCTCCAGGATGGCGGTGCGGTAACGCCGCCCGGTTTCCACGCTGGGCTTGCCGTCGGCGTCGGCGCTTTCCTCGAAGGCCGCGTAGGCGTCCGCGCTCAGCACCTCGGCCCACTTGTAGCTGTAGTAGCCGGCTGCATAGCCGCCCGAGAAGATGTGGGTGAAGGTGTTGGGCGTGCGGCTGAACGGGGCCACCGGCATCACCGAGACTTCGGCGCGGACCTTGTCCAGCAGGGCCATCACGGCGCCGGGCTGGGCAGTGGCCGCCTCGTATTCGGTATGCAGCAGCATGTCGAACAACGCGAACTCGATCTGGCGAACGGTCTGCAGGCCGCTTTGATAGTTCTTGGCCGCGGTCATCTTGTCGAACAGGGCGCGCGGCAGGGGCTCGCCGGTGTCGACATGCGCAGTCATGTGGCGCAGCACGTCCCATTCCCAGCAGAAGTTCTCCATGAACTGGCTGGGCAGCTCGACCGCATCCCACTCCACACCGCTGATGCCCGACACGTCGCGCTCGTTCACCTGCGTGAGCATGTGGTGCAGGCCATGGCCGAATTCGTGGAAGAGGGTGATGACGTCATCGTGCGTGAGCAGCGGCGGCTTGCCGTCCACCCCGTCGGCGAAGTTGCACACCAGTTGCGCAACGGGGGTCTGCAGCGCCTTGTTGTCCGGCCGCAGCCAGCGGGCACGCACGTCGTCCATCCAGGCGCCACCGCGCTTGCCGCCGCGTGCGGCCGGGTCGAGGTAGAACTGGCCGACCAGCTGCAGCCCCGCGGGCGTTTGGCGCTCGATGCGATAGAACTCGACGCCGGGGTTCCACACCGGCGCACTGTCGCGGCGGATGGACACCTCGAACAGGGTCTCGACGATCTTGAACAGCCCCGCCATCACCTTGGGCGCGGTGAAGTACTCCTTGACTTCCTGCTCGCTGAAGGCGTAGCGCGCTTCCTTGAGCTTCTCGCCGATGTAGCTCCAGTCCCACGGCTGCGGATCGGCAATGCCCAGTTCCTTGGCGCCGAACTCGCGCAGGTCGGCCAGGTCGCGCTGCGCATAGGGCTTGGCCTTGCCGGCCAGGTCGCGCAGGAACTTGAGCACCTCTTGAGGCGAGTCGGCCATCTTGGGCACCACCGAGAGTTCGCCGAAGTTGCTGTAGCCCAGCAGCTTGGCTTCTTCCTCGCGCAGCGCCAGGATCTCGCGGATGAGCTCGGTGTTGTCCAGGGCCGGGTCGCCCAGTTCGCTGGCGCGGGTGACGTAGGCGCGGTAGAGCGCCTCACGCAGGCGGCCGTTCTTCGCGAACTGCATCACCGGCAGGTACGAGGGCATCTTCAGCGTGAACTTGTAGCCTTCCTTTTGCTCGGCTTGCGCGGCGGCCAGCGCGGCGGCGGTCACGTCCTGCGGGATGCCGTCGAGCTCGTCCAGGCGGGCGTAGTACGCGAAGGCGTCGGTGGCGTCCAGCGCGTTCTCGCTGAACTTCTGGCTCAGCTCGGCCTGCTTTTCCTGGATGGCGGCAAAGCGCTCCTTGGCGGCGCCCTGCAGCTCGGCACCGCCGAGCACGAAGTTGCGCACCGCGTTCTTGTGCGCCTGGCGTTGCTCGGGGTTGAGCGCGGCCGGGTCGATGGCCTTGTACTTGGCGTACAGCCGCTCATCGGAGCCCAGGCGGGTGAAGAACGCCGTGACGCGCGGCATCGCCTCGTTGTAGGCCGCGCGCAACTCCGGCGTGTCGGCCACGGCATTGAGGTGGCCCACGGCGCCCCAGGCGCGGCCGAATCGCTCGGTGGCCACGTCCAGTTCCTTGGCGATGGCGCTCCAGTCGGCCGGGAATTCGGGCGCGGTCACCTTCTGCAGCGCGGCCTCGGCCTGCGCCAGCAAGGTATCGACCGCCGGCGCCACGTGCTCCGGTCGGATCTTGTCGAACAAGGGGAGGTCGGTGAAATCGAGCAGCGGATTGGTGGTGGTCATGGTCGCTAGATGGTGCCGGAAACGGGGATGCGCAAGGCCCCAAGAAAATCAATCAGGCCGATTGCCGCTCGGCCGCCTCGAGGGTGTTGACCAGCAGCATGGCACGGGTCATGGGGCCCACGCCACCAGGTACCGGGGTGATCCAGCCGGCCACCTGGCGCACGCCTTCGAAGTCGACGTCGCCGCACAGCTTGCCTTCGTCGTTGCGGTTCATGCCCACGTCGATGACGACGGCCCCGGGCTTGACCATGTCGGCGGTGAGCACGTTGCGCTTGCCCACGGCCGCCACCACGACGTCGGCCTGGCGCGTCATGGCGCCCAGGTCGGCGGTGGCGCTGTGGCAGATGGTGACGGTAGCGCTTTGGGCCAGCAGCATCATGGCCATGGGCTTGCCCACGATGTTGCTGCGGCCGATGACCACCGCGTGCTTGCCGCGCAGGTTGTAGCCGATGGATTCGAGCATCTTCATGCAGCCGTAGGGCGTGCAGGGCCAGAAGCCCTTGGCGCCGGTCATCAGCGCGCCGGCGCTGGCAATGTGAAAGCCGTCCACGTCCTTGGCCGGCGAGATGGTCTCGATGACCTTCTGGCTGTCCATGTGCCGGGGCAGGGGCAGCTGCACCAGGATGCCGTGCACCTTCGGGTCGTCGTTGAGGGTGCGGATGCGCGCCAGCAATTCGGCTTCGGTCATCTCGGCCGGATAGCGCTCCAGCGTGGCCGACAGGCCCGTCTCGTTGCTGTCGTTGACCTTGTGCTTGGTATAGACCTGGCTGGCCGGGTCGTCGCCCACCAGGATGATGGACAGGTGCGGCTGGATGCCGCGGGCCTTCAGGGCCTGCGTGCGGCCGGTGACTTCTGCGCGGATGGTGCGGGCAAGGGCGTTGCCGTCGATGAGTTGGGCCGTCATGAGTCGAATCTTCTCTTGGCAAGTAAAAACGCCCGCTTGCGCAGGCGTATTTTTGAGGGTTTGTGGGGAGGGCTCAGGAGGCCTTGGCGGAGGCCTGCCCCAGCGCGATCTTGAGCAGGTCGGCCACCGTGTTGGCGTTGAGCTTTTCCATGATGTTGGCGCGATGCGCCTCCACCGTCTTGATGCTGATGCCCAGGTCGTCGGCAATCTGCTTGTTCAGGCGGCCGGCGACGATGCGCTCGAGCACCTGTGCCTCGCGGCCGGTGAGCTTGGACAGCAGGGCGTCGCGGCTGGCCGACTGCTGGTGCTGGGCGAAGGTGCCGCGGGCGTGTTCGAGCATGCGCTCGACCAGGGCCACGAGCTCTTCGTCGTTGAAGGGCTTCTGGATGAAATCCATGGCGCCCTTCTTCATGGAGTCGACCGCCATGGGCACGTCGCCATGACCGGTGATGACCACGATGGGCAGCGGGGAGCGGCGTTCGATGAGCCGGTCTTGCAATTCCAGGCCCGTCATGCCGCCCATGCGGATGTCGACGATGAGGCAGGCGACCTCGCGAGGGTCGTAGCGCGAGAGAAACGATTCGGCGGAGTCGAAGCAGCGAACTCTGTAGTCCTTGCCTTCAAGCAACCATTGCAGCGAATCACGAACGGCTTCGTCGTCATCCACGACATAGACCGTGCCCTTCTTGGGAATCAAACTCATGCGCTTACCTTTGCCTCGTCGCTTGCTATAGATTTCATAGCGTCAAGTACCGGAATCCAGAACGAAAAACGGCACCCGACTACTTCTGAACCATTGTAGATGTTCTCCGCCTGCATCCTGCCCCTGTGCGACTCGACGATGGTGCGGCACAGGTTCAGGCCGATGCCCATGCCTTCGGGCTTGGTGGAGAAGAAGGCTTCGTACAGGCGCTCCATCACTTCGGGCGCCAGGCCCATGCCGGTGTCCTGTACCGAGAACTCCACGGCTGGGTTTCCGTCGATCACGCGAGGCAGCACGCGCAGCTCCACGCTGCGCCGGGCGGGCGGGCGCTTGGCCACGTCGATGGCTTCGGCCGCGTTGCGCAGCAGGTTCACCAGCACCTGCTCGATCAGGATCGGATCGACCTGCAGCACGGGCAGGCGCGCGGCCACGTAGTGGTTCAGGCGCACGTTGCGCCGGCGCAGCTCGATGCCCGCCAGTTCCACAGCTTCGCTGACCATGGTGGTGGCCTCGGCCGGCGTGCGGTTGGGCTCGCTGCGCTTCACGAAGGTGCGGATGCGCTGAATGATCTGGCCGGCCCGCTGCGCCTGCTTGGAGGTCTTCTCGAGCGCCGAGACCAGGGCGTCCGAATCGATCTGCTGGCCCTTGATGCGCGAGACCATGCCGTTGCAGTAGTTGGTGATGGCCGTCAGCGGCTGGTTCAGCTCGTGCGCCACGCTCGAGGCCATCTCGCCCATGGTGATCAGGCGGCTGGCGGCCTGCGCGCGATCCGCCTGCGCAGCGTTCTGCTCCTCGGCGTCGCGGCGCTGGGTGATGTCGGTGGCAATCACCATCTGCGCCAGGCGCCCATCCACCCAGGTGAGATAGCGCGAACGCACTTCCAGCCACTTGCCCAGCTCTGCCACGAAGATCTCGTTGTTGGCCGGCTGCGCCCCGGTGAGCGAATCGAGCGGCAAGCCGGCGAAGGCGTCGACGTCGTCCAGTTCTTCGTCGTGCGCGGCCGCCGGCGGCACGCCCGCCTGCGCCACCATGCCCAGGTGCCCCACCGTGTCGGAGCCGAACCACAGGCGATAGAGCTTGTTGGCAAACAGCAGCTCTTCGCTGCCGATGGGGGCCACCGAGATGGCGGCGTCCAGCGCCTCCAGCACGGTGGTGAAGCGCTCGTAGGAGGCCGACAGCTGCTCGCGGATGCGCGTGGGCTCGGTGATGTCGGTCATCGAGGTCATCCAGCCGGTCTGGTGGCCGCGCGCGTCGATCAGCGGCGACACGTACAGCCGCGCGTTGAACACGCTGCCGTTGCGGCGCTTGACGCGCACCTGGAAGCCCCCGGGCAGCGAACGGCCGTGCAGCTCTTCCTCCAGCCGCTCGTTCATGATCTCGCGGTCGGCCTCGAGCCAGTAGGGGAAGGGCGGCGACTGGCCCACCAGTTCTTCCTCGCCCCAGCCGGTCATGGCGCAGAAGGCGGCGTTGACGTAGGTGATGCGGCCTTCCAGGTCGAGCACGCGCATGCCGGTGGGCATGGAGTTTTCCATGGCGCGGCGGAAGTTGGTTTCGGCCACCAGCGCCTGCTGGGCCTGTTGGCGCCGGCGGGTGTGGCGCCAGGTGCCGATGAGCATCCAGCTGGTGAGCACCGACAGCGCCACCACCAGCCAGAACAGGCCATTGCCCACCAGGCCCTGCGAGGTGCGGTAGGCCTGCGCACGAAGCACCAGGCTGTTGCCCACCGGGGAGACCGGCACTTCGTATTCGTTGATCCGCTTGTGCCATGGCAGCACGCGCTGGCCTGGCTCGGGCGAGGTCATCGCGTTGCCGGCGATGAGGCGGCCGTTGCCGTCCAGCAGCGAGACCGCGTAGCGCGCGGCCACCTCGGGCGGAATGCCGTAGCGAAGCAGGCCGTCGATCGAGAACTCGCCCAGCACCACGCCGGCGAACAGGCCCTGGTCGAACAGCGGAATGTGCAGTTGCAGTACCGGCGGCAGATCGCCGCCCTGGCTGGGCTGCGAGAACACCGGCTGGCGCAGCTCGCGTGCGAGGGCGTAGTGCGTTTCCACATCGCCCGGTCGCAGCACGTCGCCCACCAGATGCTGCTGCGAGGGGTGCACGCTGGGTGCGGAGTAGCTGGCCTGGAAGCGCCGGCGATCGTCGATCCAGCTGATGGCCTGCAACTCGGGGAACTGGCTGACCAGCGACTCGGACCGGCTGACGAATTCGTTGGCGTCGATTTCCCGGTTGCCCGCGTCGCGCGCGATGCGCATCAACTGCTCCTGGCGCTCCAGCAGGCGCAGGCGCACGCGCTGCTGCGCGTATTCGACGTCGCGCCGCACCGATTCCTGCTCGCGCTCGAGTTCTTCGGCGCGCAAATACCAAAAAGCCGTGACGATGGCGGCCAGAAAGAGCAACACTGCCGCCATGGGGGCGAGCATGGCAAAAGCGTCTTGCAGGACGGGAGTTTGCCGGCGCCACCAGCGACGCCAGACCGCCCAGGGCGAAGACGACGAGCGCGCGCTGGCGCGAACGTCTTTGGACGGCAGGGTGGGCGGGGGCATCGGCTGAGTGTAGGGGAAGGCTACAGACTGCTTTGCAGTAAGACACAAATGCTGTTGCCTGATTTCAAGATTTCACATTGCAATATCGATAAGCACCATTTGAAATTTGAACTTTTTTGTGGGAAACTGCCGCGCAACCTCAACCGGCACTAAATTAAAGCCACACCCATCAAGGAGACACAGCATGTCGGCAAACCCCGAGAGCTTCGGCTCGGCTGCAGCAAACGATGCGGACGCGCAGGAAACGCGCGAATGGATGGACGCCCTGTCCGCCGTGATCCAGAGCGAGGGCCGCGAGCGCGCCCACTTCCTGTTGGAACAGCTCCTGGAACACGCCCGCCAGAACAGCATCGACAAACCCTTCTCGGCCAACACGGCCTACGTCAACACCATCGAGCCCGACCAGGAAGACCGTTCGCCGGGCAACCTCGAGATTGAAGAGCGCCTGCGCTCCTACATGCGCTGGAACGCCATGGCGATGGTGGTCAAGGCCAATCGCCTGCATCCGCCCGAGGGTGGCGACCTGGGCGGCCACATCGGCTCCTTCGCTTCGCTGGCGTCCATGTTCGGTGCCGGCTTCAACCACTTCTGGCACGCCGAGAGCGAGAACCACGGCGGCGACTGCCTCTACATCCAGGGCCACGTGTCGCCCGGCATCTATGCCCGCGCCTACCTGGAAGGCCGCCTGACCGAAGAGCAGCTGCTCAACTTCCGCCAGGAAGTGGACGGCAAGGGCCTGTCGAGCTACCCGCACCCCAAGCTCATGCCCGAGTTCTGGCAGTTCCCCACGGTGTCGATGGGCCTGGGCCCGCTGATGGCCATCTACCAGGCCCGCTTCCTGAAGTACCTGCATGCCCGCGGCATTGCCGACACCTCCAACCGCAAGGTGTGGGTGTTCTGCGGCGACGGCGAAATGGACGAGGTCGAGTCGCTGGGCGCCATCGGCCTGGCCGCACGCGAAAACCTCGACAACCTCATCTTCGTGATCAACTGCAACCTGCAGCGCCTGGACGGCCCGGTGCGCGGCAACGGCAAGATCGTTCAAGAGCTCGAAGGCGAATTCCGCGGTGCCGGCTGGAACGTCATCAAGCTTCTGTGGGGCAGCAATTGGGATCCGCTGCTGGCGCGCGACAAGGAAGGCGCGCTGCGCAAGCTCATGATGGACACCAACGACGGTGACTATCAGTCCTTCAAGGCCAACGACGGCGCGTACGTGCGCAAGCACTTCTTCGGCCGCGACCCGCGCACGGCCAAGATGGTCGAGAACCTGAGCGACGCCGACATCTGGAACCTGCGCCGCGGCGGCCATGATGCACAGAAGGTGTACGCCGCCTTCTCGGCCGCCACCAAGCACAGCGGCCAGCCCACCGTCCTCTTGATCAAGACCGTCAAGGGCTTCGGCATGGGCAAGATCGGCGAAGGCAAGAACACGGTGCACCAGACCAAGAAGCTGGGCGACGAGGACATCAAGGCCTTCCGCGACCGCTTCAACATTCCAATTCCCGACAGCCAGATCGCCGACCTGCCGTTCTACAAGCCGGCCGACGACACGCCGGAAATGAAGTACCTGCACGAGCGCCGCAAGGCGCTGGGCGGCTACCTGCCGCACCGTCGCACCAAGGCCGACGAGAGCTTCACCGTGCCGTCGCTGGAAACCTTCAAGGCCGTGCTCGAGCCCACGGCCGAAGGCCGCGAGATTTCCACCACGCAGGCGTACGTGCGTTTCCTCACGCAGCTGCTGCGTGACCAGGCCCTGGGCCCGCGCATCGTGCCGATTCTCGTGGACGAGGCGCGCACCTTCGGCATGGAAGGCCTGTTCCGCCAGGTGGGCATCTACAACCCCGCTGGCCAGCAGTACACCCCGGTCGACAAGGACCAGGTCATGTACTACAAGGAAGACAAGTCCGGCCAGATCCTGCAGGAAGGCATCAACGAAGCCGGCGGCATGTCCAGCTGGATCGCCGCGGCCACCAGCTACAGCACGAGCAACCGCATCATGGTGCCGTTCTACGTGTACTACTCGATGTTCGGCTTCCAGCGCATCGGCGATCTGGCCTGGGCGGCGGGCGACATGCAGGCACGCGGCTTCCTGCTGGGCGGCACCTCCGGGCGCACCACGCTCAACGGCGAAGGCCTGCAGCACGAAGACGGTCACAGCCACATCCTGGCCAACACCATCCCGAACTGCCTGACCTACGACCCGACCTTCGCGCACGAAGTGGGCGTGATCCTGCACCACGGCCTCAAGCGCATGGTCGAAAAGCAAGACAACGTCTTCTACTACCTCACGCTGCTCAACGAGAACTACGCGATGCCCGGCCTGCAGCCCGGCACCGAAGAGCAGATCATCAAGGGCATGTACCTGTGCAAGCAGGCACCGGCCGTCAAGGCTGCCAAGGGCAAGGAAGCGCCGACCGTGCAGCTGCTTGGTTCGGGCACCATCCTGCGCGAGAGCTTCTTCGCGCAAGAGCTGCTCGAGAAGGACTGGGGCGTGGCGGCCAGCATCTGGAGCTGCCCGAGCTTCAACGAGCTCACCCGCGACGGCCAGGACTGCGATCGCTGGAACCTGCTGCACCCCACCGAAGAGCCGCGCGTGCCGTTCGTGACGCAGCAACTGGGCACCTCCACCGGCCCGGTCGTGGCGTCCACCGACTACATGAAGGCCTACGCCGAGCAGATCCGCCCCTTCGTTCCCAAGGGCCGCAACTACAAGGTGCTGGGCACCGACGGCTTCGGCCGCAGCGACTTCCGCAGCAAGCTGCGCGAGCACTTCGAGATCAACCGCCACTACATCGTCGTGGCTGCGCTCAAGGCACTGGCCGAAGACGGCGCGGTGCCGGCGGCCAAGGTTGCCGAGGCCATCAAGAAGTACGGCATCAACGCCGACAAGATCAACCCGCTCTACGCCTGATCCCCAGGCGCTGTCCAACAACCAACAACACGCTTACGGGCGGGAGACACGAACATGGCTATGGTGGAAGTCAAGGTGCCGGACATCGGCGATTTCGATGAAGTCGCGGTGATCGAGGTGCTGGTGAAAGTGGGCGACACGGTCAAGCCCGAGCAGTCGCTCATCACCGTGGAGTCGGACAAGGCCTCGATGGAGATTCCGTCGTCGGCCGCCGGCGTGGTCAAGGAGCTGAAGGTGCAGGTGGGCGCCAAGGTGAGCGAGGGCAGCGTGGTGCTCGTGCTCGAATCCGACGCTGCTGCAGCGCCGGCACCGGCCGCGGCACCTGCCGCGGCAGCACCGGCACCGGCCAGCGCACCGGCTGCCGCTGCGCCCGCACTTGCCGCGGCCCCCGCGGCAAGCAGCGGCCCGGTCGACGTGAAGGTGCCGGATATCGGCGACTTCAAGGACGTGGCCGTCATCGAGGTGCTGGTCAAGCCGGGCGACAGCATCAAGGTGGAGCAGTCGCTCATCACGGTGGAGTCGGACAAGGCCTCGATGGAGATTCCCTCGTCGGCCGCCGGCACGCTCAAGGAGCTGAAGGTCAAGGTGGGCGACACGGTCAACGTGGGCGACCTCATCGCCGTGCTGGAAGGTGCAGCTGGCGCCGCAGCTGCACCGGCAGCGGCGCCGGCTGCAGCCGCCGCTGCTCCGGCCGCGGCCACCGCATCGGCACCGGCGCCGGCCGCGGCAGCGCCCGCCGCTGCTGCACCGGCTGCGCACGACCCGACGGTTGCGCCCACCGGACAGCTGCCGCATGCCTCGCCCTCGGTGCGCAAGTACGCACGCGAGCTGGGCGTGGCGCTGGAAGAAGTCAAGGGCAGCGGCCTCAAGGGCCGCATCACGCAGGAAGACGTGCAGAACTTCACCCGCGCCGTCATGAGCGGCCAGGTGGTGCCCAAGGCCGCGGCTGCCGCGCGCCCGGCCGGCGGTGGCGGCGGTGCAGGCCTGGACCTGCTGCCGTGGCCGAAGGTCGACTTCAGCAAGTTCGGCAGCTTCGAGCGCAAGGAGCTCTCGCGCATCAAGAAGATCAGCGGCGCCAACCTGCACCGCAACTGGGTGATGATCCCGCACGTCACCAACAACGACGAGGCGGACATCACCGAGCTGGAAGCCTTCCGCGTCTCCACCAACAAGGAGAACGAGAAGTCCGGCGTCAAGGTCACCATGCTGGCCTTCGTGATCAAGGCAGTGGTCTCGGCGCTCAAGAAGTTCCCCGAGTTCAACACCAGCCTGGACGGCGACGCACTGGTCTACAAGCAGTACTACAACATCGGCTTCGCGGCGGACACGCCCAACGGCCTGGTGGTGCCGGTGCTCAAGGACGCCGACAAGAAGGGCATCATCCAGATCAGCCAGGAAATGGGCGAGCTGGCCAAGAAGGCGCGCGACGGCAAGCTGGGCGCGGCCGACATGAGCGGCGGCTGCTTCTCCATCAGCTCGCTGGGCGGCATTGGTGGCACGCACTTCACGCCGATCATCAACGCACCCGAAGTGGCGATCCTGGGTCTGTCCAAGGGCCAGATGAAGCCGGTGTGGGACGGCAAGCAGTTCGTGCCGCGCCTGACGCTGCCGCTGTCGCTGTCCTACGATCACCGCGTGATCGACGGGGCTTCTGCCGCGCGCTTCAACGCGTACCTGGGCCAGGTGCTGGCGGACTACCGCCGCATCCTGCTGTAAGCCACCGGCCGCAGGTCACAGCATGACCACGGTGGTGGCCGTCCGCAAAGACGGCCAGGTGGCTCTGATGGCTGACACGCTGGTCACGTTCGGAGACACGCGCCTGTCGCACCGCATGGAGGCCAACCAGAAGGCCTTCGTGGTGCCGGACGCGCAGGACAAGAGCGTCTTTGCAGCCGCCGGCGCGGCCGCGCACTTCCTGGTGCTGCGGCATGCGCTGGCCGCGCAACCCCGCGAGGAGTTGCGCCTGGGCAGCAAGGACGACATCTTCCGCACGCTGAGCCGCCTGCATCCGGTGCTCAAGGAAAGCTACTTCCTGCAGACCAAGGAAGACGACCACGACCCCTACGAATCGAGCCAGTTCACGATGCTCATCGCCAATGCCAGCGGCATCTACGGCGTCTACAGCTATCGCGAAGTGTTCGAGTTCAAGGAGTTCTGGAGCATCGGCTCGGGACGCAGCTTTGCGCTTGGCGCCATGCATGCGACATACGCCAAGGCGCGCAGTGCGCGCGAAGTGGCCAAGGCGGGCATCGATGCCGCCTGCGAATTCGATCGCAATTCGGCCGGACCGGTCGACGTATTCACACTCAAATTGAAGGTGTAGGCAATGAGCGAACAACAAATCAAGGTGCCCGACATTGGAGACTTCGCCGAAGTGGCGGTCATCGAGGTGCTGGTGAAGGTGGGCGACAAGATCAAGGCGGAGCAGTCGCTGATCACGGTCGAGTCGGACAAGGCGTCGATGGAGATTCCCTCCAGCCATGCCGGCACCGTGAAGGCCCTGGCCGTCAAGGTGGGCGACAAGGTGAGCGAAGGCTCCGTGGTGCTCACGATGGACGTGGAAGAGGGCGCAGCGGCCCCCGCGCCGGCTGCTGCCGCGCCGGCGCCTGCCGCCGCAGCACCGGCCCCGGCGGCCGCCAAGGCACCCGCCGTGGTGCTGCCCGCAGGCAGCTACAGCGGCGCGGTCGACCTGGAGTGCGACACGCTGGTGCTCGGCGCCGGCCCCGGGGGCTATTCGGCCGCATTCCGCAGCGCCGACCTGGGCATGAAGACCGTGATCGTCGAGCGCTACGCCACCCTGGGTGGCGTGTGCCTGAACGTGGGCTGCATTCCTTCCAAGGCGCTGCTGCACGTGGCTGGTGTGATGGACGAGGTCAAGCACTTCGCCGACCTGGGCGTGGACTACGGCGCGCCCAAGATCGACCGCACCAAGCTGCTGGGCTACAAGAACAAGGTGGTGGGCAAGCTCACCGGCGGCCTCACGGCCATGGCCAAGATGCGCAAGGTGACCACCGTGCGCGGCATCGGCACCTTCATCGATCCCTATCACCTCGAGGTGCAGGAAACCAGCGGCGACGGCAAGGACGTCTCGGGCAAGAAGCAGGTCATCCGCTTTCGCAACTGCATCATCGCCGCCGGCTCGCAGTCGGTGAGCCTGCCCTTCATGCCCAAGGACCCGCGCGTGGTCGACTCCACCGGTGCCCTGGCGCTGGACCAGGACCCCAAGCGCATGCTCATCCTGGGCGGCGGCATCATCGGCCTGGAAATGGGCACGGTCTACTCGACGCTGGGCGCACGCTTGGACGTGGTCGAAATGCTCGACGGCCTGATGCAGGGCGCCGACCGCGACCTGGTGAAGGTCTGGCAGAAGATGAACGCGCCGCGCTTCGACAACATCATGCTCAAGACCAAGACGGTGGGCGCCGAGGCAACCAAGGACGGCATTCGCGTCACCTTCGAGGGCGAGCAGGCCCCCAAGGAGCCGCAGGTGTACGACCTGGTGTTGCAGGCCGTGGGCCGCAGCCCCAACGGCAAGAAGATCGGCGCCGAGAAGGCGGGCGTGGCAGTGACCGATCGCGGCTTCATCCCGGTCGACGTCCAGATGCGCACCAACGTGCCGCACATCTTTGCCATCGGCGACATCGTTGGCCAGCCCATGCTGGCCCACAAGGCGGTGCACGAGGCGCACGTGGCGGCCGAGGTCATTGCCGGCGAACAGAAGGGCGACAAGGAACTGGCCAGCGCCGCCTTCCAGGCTCGCGTGATCCCCAGCGTGGCCTACACCGACCCCGAGGTGGCCTGGGTGGGCCTGACCGAAGACGCCGCCAAGGCACAAGGCATCAAGGTCAAGAAGGGCCTGTTCCCGTGGACGGCTTCGGGCCGCGCCATTGCCAACGGCCGCGACGAAGGCATGACCAAGCTGCTGTTCGACGCTGAGACGCACCGCATCGTCGGCGGCGGCATCGTCGGCACGCATGCGGGCGACCTGATCAGCGAAGTGGCACTGGCCATCGAGATGGGCGCCGACGAAGTGGACATCGGCAAGACCATCCACCCCCACCCGACGCTGGGCGAATCCATCGGCATGGCGGCTGAAGTGGCACACGGCACCTGCACCGACCTGCCGCCGCAGCGCCGCTGAAGCGGGTTCAAGCAAAGGGGCACGCCGACTCGTTGGGGTCGGCGTGCCCTTTTTGTCGAATGCGTCAAGCCAGGCGCAACGCCATCGCCACGCAATGGGCTGCAATGGCCCAGCACACCGCAAGACCGGCAAGGAAGAAGATGGCGCGCCAGGGCTGCAGGCCCAGCAGAAACACGGCCGTGTGTGCATAGCGCAGCACCACGTAGGCCCCGAAGAACAGTTGCGCCGAACCGGCCGGCGCACCCAGCAGCACATAGGTCAGCCCCAGCGCCACGAACAGGGGCAGGTTCTCCGTGTCGTTGCGCCATACGTTCGCACATCGACGCACGAAATCCGCCTCCGCCTGCGCGGGCTTCTTGCCCATCAGGCGCGCATCTTCAGGAATTGGAAACACCCCGGCGCGCAAGCGGCTGAGCACCTGCAGCACGCTGGTCAGCGAAGTCTTGGCGAACAGGGCAACCAGCGCGAAGGCGAACGCGGGCAGGGCGGGCAGGGCGGAGATCGATGTCATTGGTGTGTTCTTGAGGAAGGGTGAATATCGGCATCGATTGGAAGCGCAGGGTTGCCGCTTGGCCATTGGCTGAAATGACAATCTCATGGTTGAATCCGCCAATGCGATCCAGCCCTCGCACCGTGCATGTCGGTGTCCTCGTTTTCCCCGGTTGCGTGCGCAGCGGCGCGGTGGTGCCGCACGACGTGCTGGGCCTGGCCAATCAGCTCATGCGCTCCCGTCCCGCGGCGCAGCGCGTGGACTTCAAGGCCCACTGGGTCGCAGCGAGGAAGCGCGACCGGGTGGAGGCTGGCGGGCTGGTCTTTGCTACTACCCCGCCGGACGCCGCTTCGCTAGATGCGCTGATCGTTCCCGGTGTGGATCATGCAAACGCCGACGACCTGGGTGCGCAAATCGACGCGCTGGTGCCCGAGCAGGACTTGCTGCGCGAGTTGGCCGGGCGAGGCGTACCGCTCCTGTTCGGTTGCTCGGCCACCTGCCTCGTGGCGCGCACCGGCCTGCTGGACGGGCGCAGTGCCACGACCAGCTGGTGGCTGGGATCCTATTGCCGGGCGCACTTTCCGGCGGTGAATCTTCAGGCCCAGGACATCCTGGTCGAAGATGGCGCCCTGGTGTCTTCGGCTGGCGTCACTTCGTACTTCGACCTGGCCTTGTGGCTGGTGGGCAAGCATGCCGGCGACGACCTGCGCCAATCGGCTGCACGCATGCTGCTGCACGACAGCCGGCGCGAAAGCCAGGCGCCCTATGTGGCGGCGGCGTTGGCGGATGGCGAAGGGCCGGTGGTGATCGAGCGCGCGCGCAAATGGCTGGGCCGGCGCCTGGACCAGCCCTGGACCGTTCAAGCCCTGGCGCGCCACTGCCGCACGAGCGAACGCACGCTGCTGCGTCGTTTCAAGGAAGTTGCGGGCGTCGGTCCCGTGCAATACCTGCAGCAGATGCGGGTTGAACGAGCCAAGGCCTTGCTCGAGTCCACCTTGCTCTCGCTGGAGAGCATCGCCGTGCGGTGCGGCTACCAGGATGTATCCACGCTGCACAAGGTGTTCAAGCAATGGGCCAGGCTGACGCCCAACGAGTACCGCTCGCGCTTCGGATTTCGCGCCTAGCCCTCACGCAAACAAAAAGCCCGCAATTGCGGGCTTTTGTGTGGGGGCTGAAGGTCAGCGCTATTCGCCACTGACCGGCGAGGTGCCGCTCGCGTCCGCCTGGACACGGCGCGCACCGTTGAAGCGGTGTTGCCAGTAGCTGCCGTTCATGTCTTCGATGCGAACGGAGGCGCCGGTGCGCGGCGCGTGGATGAACTTACCGTCGCCGATGTAGACGCCCACATGGCTGAACGCGCGGCGCATGGTGTTGAAGAAGACCAGGTCGCCCGGCTTGAGTTCGTTGCGGTCGATCTTTTCGGTTGCGGCTGCTTGCTCTTCGGCGCGGCGGGGCAGAACAAGGCCCATGGTCTGGTTGTAGACCGCGCGCACCAGGCCGCTGCAATCGAGGCCGGTTTCGGCCGAATTGCCGCCGCGGCGATAAGGAACACCGATGAAACCCATGGCGCCGGCCACCAGAGTGGAGGTGCGGTCGGACACCGTTTGGCGAACTTGCTCGAGCTGGGCAATCAAACCTTGGTCGACAAGCAGGCGCCCGATTTCGTCATTGCGCTCGATTTGTGGTGCGGCAACGGCAACGCTGCAAGCAGCCAGAAGGAGTACGGGTAAGACGATAAAACGCATGACGCGTAGGATATTGATGACATAGGGTCATGTCAAACAATGTAAAAGCACAAGAATATACCGCAACCCATTGTCAATTCACGGCTTTTCGCAAAGCAATGATTATGAAAATGTAACTTGTTTGGGCGACCAATAGGTGAGTTGTCAAGCAAGTAATGGCAAAGTGTTCGCTTTGCCGACAGGAGCCCGCGCATGCGCTTTCCACGACTTTTGGCCGGTTTGGCGATACTTTTTGCAGGTTCCGCTGCCATGGCGGAGCCTCGGCCCGTGGTAGTGGCCAGCGGCCTCGAGAACCCTTGGGCGGTGGCCTTTCTGCCCAGCGGACGCTACCTGGTCACCGAAAAGCTGGGGCGCATGCGCGTCATCGAGCCCGACGGCAAGGTTGGCGCGCCGCTGCCCGGCGTGCCCAGGGTCGCCATTGGCGGGCAGGGCGGACTGCTGGACGTGGTGCTCGACTCCGCCTTTGAAAGCAACCGCACCATCTACTTCTGCTTCTCGGAGCCCGACAACGAGCCGGAGGGCGGGCGCACCAACAGCACGGCGCTGGCGCGTGCCCAGCTGACCGCCGACCGGACCAGGCTCGAGAACGTGCGCGTGATCTTCAGCCAGCGCCCCAAGGTAGCCAGCCGCAACCATTTCGGCTGCCGCATCGCCGAAGGCCGCGACGGCAACCTCTACATGACCACGGGCGAACGCTTCAGCCGCAAGGAAGACGCGCAACTGCTGAACAACCACCTGGGCAAGATCATCCGGGTCGCCAAGGACGGTGCGGCACCGCCCGACAACCCCTTCGTCGGCCAGGCTGACGCGCTGCCCGAGATCTGGAGCTACGGTCATCGCAATGGCCAGGGCCTGACCTGGGGGCCCGATGGCCGGCTGTGGGAGATCGAGCACGGCCCGCAGGGCGGCGACGAGATCAACATCGTGCAGCCGGGCCACAACTACGGCTGGCCGGTGATCACCTACGGCGAGAACTACGGCGGCGGCAAGATCGGCGACGGCATCACCGCCAAGGAAGGCATGGACCAGCCGCTGCACTACTGGGTGCCCTCCATTGCGCCATCGGGCATGGCTTTCTTGAACAGCGACCGCTATGGCAAGGGTTGGCGTGGCAACCTGTTCGTCGGATCGCTCAAGTTCGGCTACCTCGACCGCATCGAGCTTCAGGGCGCAAAGGTGGTGGCCGAGCACAAGCTGCTGGAAGAGGGGCGCGCCCGCATCCGCGACGTCAGGCAAGGGCCGGATGGCCTGATCTACGTGCTGACCGACCAGACCAATGGCCAATTGATCCGGCTTCAGCCATGACCGCGCGCGCTCGCTCCGGCCTGCCGCTGGTGTTCGCCGCGGCGCTGGCTGCGGGCGCAGCCACGGCGCAGGAGCGGGCGAACTTCTTCAACGACCCGTTCGAGCAGGCCACCTCGGGCATTGCGGCCTGCCCGGTACCCGTGGGGCCGCTCATCACCCGCCAGGAAATGCTGTCGCAGACGCACGGCCGGGCCGAGCGCGGCACCACTTGCTACCAGACGGGCCGATGCCGCCTGCCCAACGCCTATCTGTACGACCCTGACATCGTGGCGCGCAGCAAGAAGGCCATCCTGACCGACGGCCGCTTTGGCGACACCAGCGTGTGGCTGCTGGGCCAGCGCCGCTGGGTCTGGTTGCAGGGCTGCGTGCGCACGCCGGCGCAGGCGCAGGAGCTGGAGCGCATCATCCGCACGCTGGACGATGTGGAGAACGTGATGAACGAACTCAAGGTCGTGCCACCCTGAGAGGCCTTCAGGGGCCTGTTTAAGTGGTACGGTCGAGCATTGACCTGAACCGAATCGCGACAACAACAATGCTGCTCGACGCCTCCCAATCCCAACTCGTCCTGGTGGACTACCAGGCCCGGCTGATGCCCGCCATCTTCGAAGGCGAGGCCGTGGCCCGCAATGCGGTGCGCCTGGGCCAGTTGGCCAAGCTGCTGAAGGTGCCGGCCTTTGCCACCGAAGAGAACCCCTCGGGCCTCGGGCCCAACCTGCCGGAAGTCACCGCGCTGGTCCAGCGCACGCTGTCCAAGATGCAGTTCAGCGCGGTGGAGGAGGGCCTGGCCGAATGGCTGCGCGTACCCGCGCCAGCCGCGCCGCGTGGCAATGCGCGCAGCCTGCCCAAGCACCTGCAGAAACCCGCACCCGCTGCGCAGGAGCGCGAGCAGATTGTGATTGCCGGCTGCGAGGCGCATGTGTGCCTGCTGCAGACGGCGCTGGACCTGATCGAGGATGAGTTCGAGGTGTGGGTCGTGACCGATGCCTGCAGCTCGCGCACCGAGCGCAACCGCGACGCAGCCTTCGACCGCCTGGCTGGTGCCGGCGCCGAACTCGTAACCACCGAGATGGTGGCCTTCGAGTGGCTGCGCGGCTGCGAGCACCCGGCCTTCCGCGAAGCCCTGGCGCTGGTGCGCTGACGCGTTTTCTTCAGGCCGCGTCCAGCACCGCCCGGGGCACGGCAACGGGCATGGACAGAAGGATCTGCGCCATGCCCTTGCCCAGCGAGTCGTTGCGCAGCGAGGCCATGCCGCCGCCGTCGAGCGCGGCTTCGCAGACGAAGTTCATCGCGTCGAAGCCGGGCAGGTCGTAGCGGGTCACGCTGCCTTGCACCAGGTGGCCAAGCCACTGCTTGACGCGCTCGGGCGTGACTTCGGCGCGCAGCACCGGCAGGTAGTGCAGTCGGCGCGCAATCAGGCCCACGTTGGAAATATCGCCCTTGTCGCCGCTGCGGCCGAAGGCCAGGCGAATGAGCGGGACCTCGATGGTGTCGGTGGCGGAGCCCGTCGCGCGGGCATCCGGCGCCACGGCTTGCCGCCCGCTCGCCGGTGCGGGGTCGGTCGATTCGCTCATCGGGACCTCGATGGCGAAGCTGCTGCCATCGAGTCGCACGGCCGGCTGCACCCGGGCCTTGTCGACCAGGAAGGCGCACTGGCGTATCGACGGCCCCGGGCTCGGCCGACCGCCGACGCCGGTGGTGCCTGGCGACCAGCTGGTGCCGGGCGCCGCGACCTCGCGGGCGAAGAGTTCGAGTGCTTCCTTCTGCGGGTGCATCACCGCCACCCACAGAACCACCTCGCGGGCGGCGCCGGTTGCCGCATGCGGCCCATAGCAGCTCTCTGCGCCCAGCACCTGCAGGCCGGTGCGCGTGTAGTCGCTCCAGCCGTTCTCCGCGAAGAGCCGGCGTGTGCGCTCGATCAATGCTTCGCCCGTGCGCCGGGCCTTGGCCACAGCATCGATGCCCACGATGCTCAGCTGCGCGTTGCAGCGAAAGCCGTCGATGAAGGTGGCGCACACCTTGTAGCCATTGCCGGGGGCGCGGCCGCGCGCGCCGCTCACGCGCACCTGGTCGGGGCCGGCCTGCTCCAGTCGCACCTGCGTGAAGTCGCAGGTCACGTCCGGCAGCAGGTAGGCGCCTGGATCGCCGATCTCGTAGAGGATCTGCTCGCCTACCGTGGCCGTGCTCACCAGCCCGCCCGTGCCGGGCGGCTTGCTTACCACGAAGCTGCCGTCCGCGCTGCATTCGACGATGGGGTAGCCGATGTTGGCCCAGTCGGGCACCTGGTCCCAGTCGGTGTGCAGGCCGCCCGTGGCCTGGCAGCCGCACTCGATCACATGGCCGGCCAGGCTGGCCTGGGCCAGGTGGTCGTACTCATGGGGCTGCCAGCCGAACTCGTGCATCAGCACGCCCAGGGTGACGGCGCTGTCCACGCAGCGGCCTGTCACGACAATCTGGGCGCCCTGGTCGAGTGCGGCCTTGATCGGCAGGGCGCCAAGGTAGGCGTTGGCGCTGAGCACCTTCTCGGGCAATGCGTGCCCCTTTTGCATGTCGCGCACGCCAGCGCTGCGCAGCGTTGGCAGCAGCGGCATCACGTCGTCGCCTTCGACCACCGCGATCTTCACGGCGAGGCCTTGCTCGGCGGCCAGCGCCGCAATGGCCTCGGCGCAGCCCTGGGGATTCATGCCGCCCGCGTTGCTCACCACGCGGATGCCGCGCTCGGAGATCTCGCGCAGCAGGCTCTTCATGGTCACCGTGACGAAGTCGGTGGCGTAGCCGAGCTCGGGCTTGCGCAGCCGTGCCGCCGCCAGGATGGACATGGTGAGTTCGGCCAGGTAGTCGAACACCAGGTAGTCCACCTTGCCATGGCGCACCAGCTGCGGTGCACCCACGCTGCTGTCGCCCCAGAAGCCGGAGGCACCGCCGATGCGAATGGTCTTGTTCAAGTTCTCGCTCTCCGAAAGTTGGTGCTCATTCGGGCTGGATGCCCGCGGCCTTGATGACACGGCCCCACTTGCTGGATTCGGCCGCCTGGAACTGGGCCAACTGCTCGGGTGTGCTCAAGGCTTCTTCGCCGCTGGTCTTGGCAAGGAAGTCGCGCGCCATCGGCGTGGCCGATGCCTTGGCCAGCCAGCCGTTGAACTTCTCCACGATGGGCTTGGGCGTGCCGGCCGGAAGGTACACCGCCGTCCAGTACGACATGTCATAGCCCTTCACGCCGGCTTCGTCCACGGTCTGGATGTTGGGCGCGGCCGCGATGCGCTTGGGGCCGCTCACGGCCAGTGCGCGCAGCTTGCCGCCTTCCACTTGCGGCAGCGCGGTCGGCGCATCGGCGAACATGAAGTCGACCTGGCCGCCGATGAGGTCGGTGATGGCCATGGGGTTGCTCTTGTACGGCACGTTGACCATGTCCACGCCGGCCATCTGCTTGAGCAGCTCGCTGGCCACGCGGCTGGACGACGAACCGCTGCCGAAGTTGAGCTTGCCAGGCGTTTTCTTCGCCGCGGCGACGAGGTCGCCCACCGACTTGTACGGCGAATCCGGACGCACCAGCAGCAGCATGTAGCCCTTGGACAGCAGGCTGACCGGCGCGAAGTCCTTCACCGGGTCGTAGGGCAGCTTCTTGAACAGGTGCTCGTTGGCCGATTGGGTGGTGTTGGTGGTGATCAGCACCGTGTAGCCGTCCGCCGGCGCCTTGGCCACGTACTGGGCCGCAATGAAGCCGCTGGCGCCGCCGCGGTTGTCCACCACGATCGGCACCTTGGTCTCGTCCCCCATGACCTGGGCGAACAGGCGGGCCATCTGGTCGGTGCCGCTGCCTGCCGCGAAGGGCACCACCATCGTGATCGGCTTGCTCGGAAAGGTGTCGGCGTGCGCGCTGCCCAGGCCCGCCGCGCAGGCGGCAGCGGCAAGCAGCAGAGCGAGTCGGCGGCGGGGATGGATCATGGTGTCTCCTGTTGTGCTTGAGTGGGATCGGTCAGTTGGCGGAATCGAATTCGGGAAGGCCGTAGTGGGCGTTGTGCTGGCCCAGGCGCGGCGCAGGCGCGGCGATGCCCGGGCGTTGCCCGTCGAATGAAAGGGGAGAGGCCGTCAGCCGGAAATCCTCGCCCGGCACCTGGGCCAGCAGGCCCAGCGCCTGCACCTGCGGATCGTCCAATGCCTGCGGCACGCTGTTGATCGGCGCGCAGGGCACGCCCGCGGCTTCGAGGCGCTCGACCCATTCGGCACGGCCGCGCGTCTTCAGCAGCGGCGCCAGTTCGGCAAGCATCTGTGCCTTGTGCGCCAGGCGCGCCCGGTTCTTGGCGAATCGTTCGTCGGCCAGCCACTCGCGCCGCTCCAGCACCTCGGCCAGCTTGGCGAACAGGCGGTCGTTGCCGCAGCAGATGAGCAAGGGCCCGTCCGCCGTGTCGAAAGCCTCGTAGGGTACGAAGCCCGGGTGGCCGGAGCGATGCCGCTCTGGCAGGCGGCCTTCGTTCAGGTAGGCATCGCTCTTCTGGCCGTTCCAGACCAGGGCCGTTTCCAGCAATGAGGTTTGCAGCATGCCGCCGCGCCCGGTCTGTGCCCGCTCGTGCAGCTTGGCCAGCACGCCGATCACCAGCCACATGCCGCTGCCCTGGTCGCACACCGAGGCGCCCGAGCGCAGCGGCGGGTCGTCGGGGCCGCCGTTGGTGCTCGACAGGCCGCTGAAGGCCTGGATCAGCGGCTCGTAGCCCGGCCGCATAGCCATGGGGCCCTGATGGCCGAAGGCGGAGATCTCGCCGTAGATCAACCGGGGATGGCGCGCGCAAAGCGTCGGGCCGTCGATGCCGAGCGCCTTGGGGACATCGGGCCGCAGGTTGTGGATGCAGACGTCGGCCTGCGCGAGCAGTTGCTGCAGGCTCGCGCGGCCTTGTTCCGAACGCAGGTCCAGCGCCACGGAGCGCTTGCCGCGGTTGAAGATGTGGAAAACGAGCGCATCGTCGTGCCGGAAGGCTACGCCCATGCGGCGCGCATCGTCGCCGCCCTCGATCCGCTCGACCTTGATGACCTCCGCGCCCAGGTCCGCCAGGATCGCGCCCGCAAAGGGGCCGGCCAGCACCTGCCCGAGTTCGACCACCCGCACGCCCGCCAACGGGGCTGCTGCCGCTGTGCTCATGTCCTTGTCTCCTTGATGCGTCCAGTCTAGGCAGCGGCCAGTGATTTGGGAATCCACGCAAGTTGTTTTCTGTGATAACTTGAGTGGATCACTGAATGCTCCATTGAATGCGCCTGAACCTGAGCCTTCGCCAACTGGAAGTCATCGTCGAGGTGGCCGAGACCGGCAGCTTCCGGGCGGCGGCGCGGCAGCTGGGCATCTCCCAGCCTGCGCTCAGCCGCACGCTTCGCCTGGCCGAGCAGGCCCTGGGCGCGCGCTTGTTCGACCGCGACACGCGCCGCGTGACCATCACCCCCGCGGGGCAGGAGCTTCTGCACATCGCGCGCCGTGTGCTGGGTGACTTCGACAGCGCACTCAGCGAGTTGGGCCACTTCATGCAGGGCTATAGCGGGCAGGTCAGCGTGGCGGCCTTGCCGTCGATGAACGTGGCGCTGCTGCCCTCGGCCATTGCGCAGTTCAGGCAGCAGCACCCGCAGGTGGAGTTCAAGCTGCAGGAGCTGGCCGCCGACGCGCTGCTCGCCGCGGTGGAAGAAGGGCGTGCCGATTTCGGCCTGTGCGCCAAGCCCGCACCCGACCAGCGCCTGCGCTACCAACTCTTGCGCGAAGACCCGATGGTGCTGGTGTGCCGCGACGACGACCCCCTGGCGCAGCGCACCAGCGTGCCATGGTCCATCCTGGCCGAGCGGCCCTGCCTGGCCGTGCAGGCGGGCAGCAGCATTCGCCAGATCGTCGATGGCGTCTTCGTGCGCAAGCGGCTCGTGGTGCGCGCGAGCATCGAGGCGCCCAGCGTGGCCGCGTGCTGCGCGTTGGTGAAGGAGGGCCTGGGCATTGCCGCGCTGCCTCGGCTCGCGCTCGGCTTGGCGGACGCGCGGGGCCTTGCGCTGGTTCCGCTGGTCCAGCCGGCGGTCTCGCGCTCGGTGGGCATCGTCACGCGAATCGGCCGAACCCTGGCCCCGGCGAGCCTGGCCTTCATCAAGGTGTTGACGGCCTAGGCGCGCACGCCGCGGCGCAACTGGCCAGTTGGCGCAGGCACTGCTACCCTGTGGCCAGTGTCTTCGCAATCCATCGACGACTACGCCCTGATCGGCGATTGCCACACGGCGGCCCTGGTGGGCCGCGACGGCTCCATCGACTGGCTGTGCCTGCCGCGCTTCGATGCGCCGGCCTGCTTTGCCGCGCTGCTGGGCGGCCCCGAGCATGGGCGCTGGCTGGTAGCGCCGGTGGCGCATGCCCGGCGCGTGACTCGACGCTACCGCCCCGGCACGCTGGTGCTCGAAACCGTGTTCGAAACCGCAAGCGGCGCGGTGCGCATCACCGACTGCATGCCCATGTCCAACGGCCGCGTCGACGTGCTGCGCATGGTCGAAGGCCTGCGAGGTCGCGTTGCCATGCACATGGAGCTGGTCATGCGCTTCGACTATGGCTCCATCGTTCCCTGGGTGCGCCACGAGGATGGCATGCTGGTGGCCACCGCCGGCCCCGACCTGCTGGAGCTGCGCACGCCCGTGAAGACGCACGGGCGGCAACTGCGCACGCTCGCCGAGTTCGAGGTGGCGGCCGGCGACTGCGTTCCGATGCACCTGGCACACCGCGCCTCGCACCTGCCTGCGCCGCCCGCGCAGTCGCCGCGCAAGCTGCTCGAGGCCACCGAGCGCCAGTGGAAGCAATGGTCAGGCAACTGCTCCCATCGCGGCCGGCGCCGCGCGGACGTGGTGCGCTCGCTCATCACCCTCAAGGCACTCACCTACAAGCCTTCGGGCGGCATCGTGGCCGCGCCCACCACCTCGCTGCCCGAGCAGCCCGGCGGCATTCGCAACTGGGACTACCGCTACTGCTGGCTGCGCGATGCCACCTTCAGCCTCAACACGCTGCTGCTGACCGGCTACACCGAAGAGGCGGTGGCCTGGCGCGAATGGCTGCTGCGCGCCGTGGCCGGCCGGCCGGCCGACATCCAGACCCTGTACAGCGTGACCGGCGAGCGCCGCGTCGACGAATACGAGCTCGACTGGCTGCCCGGCCATCAGGGCGCGGCACCCGTGCGGGTGGGCAACGCGGCGGCGCGGCAGCTGCAACTGGACATCTATGGCGAACTGATGGACACGTTGCACCTGGCGCGTCATGCCGGGCTGCCGCCGCAGCCACACGCCTGGCGCATCCAGCATGCGCTGCTCGAATTCCTGGAGCGGCACTGGGAAGACCCCGACGAGGGCATCTGGGAAATCCGCGGCCCGCGGCGCCACTTCACGCATTCGAAAGTCATGGCCTGGGTGGCCTTCGACCGCGCCGTGAAGTCGGTCGAGCAATTTGGCCTGGACGGGCCGGTGGAGCGTTGGCGCGAGCTGCGCGATGCCATTCATGCGCGCGTTTGCCACGAGGGCTACAACCGCCGGCGCAAGAGCTTCGTCCAGTGCCTGGGCGGCAGCGAGCTCGACGCCAGCCTGCTGCTGATTCCGCAGGTGGGCTTCTTGCCGCCGGGAGATCCGCGCGTGCGCGGCACGGTCGAGGCGGTGCAGCGGGAGCTCAGCCGCGGTCCCCTGGTGTGGCGCTACCAGACCGCAACCGGCGTGGACAACCTGCCGCCGGGCGAGGGCGCTTTTGTGCCGTGCAGCTTCTGGCTGGTCGATGGCCTGGCGCTGGTGGGCCGCCACAAGGAGGCGCTGGCCTTGTTCGAGCGCGTGATGGCGCTGCGCAATGACGTGGGGCTGCTGTCCGAAGAGATCGATGGCGCCACCGGACGGATGCTGGGCAATTTTCCGCAGGCCCTGAGCCATATGGCGCTGGTCAACACGGTTCGCGTGCTGGCGCTTTCGCGTCAGCGTATCGAGCGCTCCAGCCGCAAGGGCGAGCGGCCGGCCTCCGCGCCGCGAACGGACGCGGGCCCTTCCGCGGGCCCGTCTCCGGCCGCGCCCCGCAAGAAACGCGCTGCCGGCTAGTCGGCCAGGCGCAGACCCTGGCGCTCGACGCTCGATGCAATCTGGATGACCAGGTTGCGCCCGAGGCGCGTCATGCCAAAGAGGGTTCGGGCGGAAACCCGCGTGAGCTCGCCCACCGTGTGCAGGTCGTTGCGCCGCAGGATGTTGGTGGCCCGCACCGACAGCCCAAGGACTTCGATGTCGGACTCAAGGAGTGGATGGGGCTCGGAATGGCTCATGGCAAGGCGTGTTCCTGGTGACTGCCTTGTCTTGTGCAAATGTCGTGCCGTGCCTAGGGCCCAGCGAGCACAGGGGGACGCCAACGCAGCTGAATCGTCTTGCCCAGATTTCGCGCAAATGGATTGCATGAAATCTGGGCAGTTGACTGCCTGGCCGACAGGGTTAGCCCTGCCTCTGCTTCATCAAGCCAGCTTGAAGGGCAGCTCGCGCACCGGCTTGCCGGTGATTGCCGCCACAGCGTTCGCAAATGCCGGTGCCAGCGGCGGCACGCCAGGCTCGCCCATGCCGGTGGGCGCGTCTGCGCTTGGCACGATGTGCACTGCAATCTGCGGCATGTCGGTGATGCGCGGCACGACGAAATCGCCGAAGTTGCTCTGCTGCACCACGCCGTCCTTGAGCGTGATCGCGGCGCCGGGCAGGCACATCGACAGGCCCATCAGCGCGCCGCCCTGCACCTGGGCTTCCACGCTCTTGGGGTTGACCGCGAGATTGCAGTGCACCCCCGCCGTCACGTTGTGCAGCACGGGCGTGCCGTCCTTCACCGAGGCTTCGACCACATAGGCCACCACCGAGTTGAAGGACTCATGTACCGCCACGCCCCAGGCGCGGCCGGCGTCGAGCTTCTTCTTGCCGTAGCCGGACTTGTCCACTGCCAGTTGCAGCGCCGCCTTGTGGCGCGGGTGCTGGTCGCCGATGAGCTTCATGCGGTAGGCGACCGGGTCCTGCTTGGTGGTGCGTGCGATCTCGTCGAGCAGCGTCTCCATGACGAAGGCGGTGTGGGTCGAGCCCACGCTGCGCCACCACAGAACCGGAACGTTGACCTTGGGGTGATGCACCGTCAGGCGCATCGGCACGTCGTAGGGCTCCTTCATGCCTTCGACCGCGGTGGCGTCGACGCCGTCCTTGACCATCATCGGCTCGAACATGCTGCCCATTAGCAGCGACTGGCCCACGATGACGTGGTCCCAGCCGGCGACCTTGCCCTGCGCGTCGAAGCCGATCTTCGCGGTGTGAAGATGCACGGGCCGGTAGTAGCCGCCCTTGATGTCGTCCTCGCGGCTCCACAGCGTGCGGATCGGCGCCGTGATGCCATTGGCCTGCGCCGCCTTGACGACGCTGCAGGCCTCGGCCACGAAGTCGCTGGTCAGCAGGCCGCGGCGACCGAAGCCGCCGCCGGCCATCTGCACGTGTACCTGCACGTTCTGGGGTGCAACGCCCAGCGCCTTGGCGGCAGCCACACCGTCGATGCCCGGCATCTGCGTGCCCGTCCACACCTGCGCCTTGCCGCCTTCCAGGCTGACCGTGCAGTTCAACGGCTCCATCGGCGCGTGCGCGAGGTAGGGGAAGACGAACTCGGCCTCGATCTTGTGCGGCGCTGCGCCGAGCTTGGAGACGTCGGCGTCGTACCTGCGGCTGCCAGGCTTCGTGGCCAGTTCGCGGTATTGCGCAAGCTGCTTTTCGCTGTCGACTTTTTCGACGGCGCTGGTGTCCCAGTCGACCTTGAGTGCATCGCGGCCCTGCTTGGCGGGCCAGTAACCGTCGGCCACCACGGCCACGCCTTCGGCGCCTCGGTCCAGCGGCACGCGCAGCACGGCCTTCACGCCCTTGATCGCCTTCGCGGCGCTGTCGTCCACCGACTTGACCTTGGCGCCGAACACTGGGGGGCGCGACACCACGGCCGTCAGCATGCCCGGCAGGTGCATGTCGATGCCGTAGTTCTGGTGACCGCTGGACTTGGCCTGTGCGTCCAGGCGTCCGGTGGGCTTGCCGATGAGGCGGAAGTCCTTCGGGTCCTTGAGCTTGACCGCCTCTGGCACCGGCTGCTTCATCGCTGCTTCGGCCAGTTCGCCATAACTCAAGTGCTTGCCGCCCGGGCCGATGACGGCGCCATTGCGCGTTTGCAGCGTGGCGGCATCCACCTTCCAGCGTGCGGCGGCTGCGCTGACCAGCATGGCGCGGGTGCGTGCGCCGAGCTCGCGGTACTGTGTGTACGAATTCTTGATGGACCCCGAGCCGCCCGTGATGTGCATGCCGAAGGCCGGATCGACATAGGCCGGGTCGTTGCTGCCGTGAACGCTCTTGACCTTGGACCAGTCGGCGTCGAGCTCTTCGGCCAGGATCATCGGCAAGCCGGTCTGCACGCCCTGGCCGAAATCGAGCCGGTTGATGGTGATGGTGGTGCTGCCGTCACGCTCGATGTGCACAAAGGCCGCCGGCTGCTGCAGCGGCTTCAGGCCGGCGGGCTTGGCCGGCGCTGCGCTCGTGTCCTGCGCGAGCGCGGCCACGGGAAAGACGCCGAGTGCGAAGCCGCTGACCGCCGTGAGCTTGAGGAAGCTGCGGCGCGCCAGGCCACTGGCCTCGACGGGGTCATCGTGGCGCGTGAGCAGCGCGCGCAGGTTGGCTGGCAGCTCGAAGGTGGCTTGATCGAAGTTCATGGTGATCTCCTTGTTCTTCTGCTGTATCAAGCCAGCGACTTCGCGGCGTCGGACACGGCGGCGCGAATGCGCGCGTAGGTGCCGCAGCGGCAGATGTTGCCGGCCATGGCCGAATCGATCTCGGCTTCGGTGGGCATCTTTCCGGGCGCCACGGTCTTGAGGAAGGCGGTGGCCGACATGATCTGGCCGCTCTGGCAGTAGCCGCACTGCGCCACGTCATGCTTGACCCAGGCATCGCGCACGGCCTTGCCGACCTTGTCGCTGCCATCGGTGACGGCCTCGATGGTGGTGATCTTCTGGCCTGCCGCCGCGGAGATGGGCGTGATGCACGAGCGGATGGCCTGTCCGTTCAGGTGCACGGTGCAGGCGCCGCACAGCGCCATGCCGCAACCGAACTTGGTGCCGGTCATGCCCAGCGTGTCGCGCAGGGCCCAGAGGATGGGGGTGGAGGGGTCGGCGTCGACCTGCCGGTCCTTGCCGTTGATGTTGAGCGTGGTCATTTGTGGGGCCTTCCTTCTTATGAGTGAATATTGATTCGGCAAAACGATAGACCTGTGCGCGTTCCAGGTCAAGTGACTCAGGCCTTGATGCCGTCCCAGCACAGCCCGAAGGCCATGGCCAGGTTCTCGTCCGTGCGGGCCAGCGAGCCGGAGCGAATCAGGTTGGCAGTCTCGCGAACCGAGCCGCCAAAGCTGTTGATGAGCAGGACCGTGGGTACGTCCTTGAGGATCTGATGGGCCTTGGCCGACTCGACCAGGTCGACCCAGTCCTTGATGAGCCGGGCAGAGAGGTTTCGGCTCTCCTCGCTGAACCACGGCGAGTTGTAGTACTGCTCCACGAAAACCACCTGGGCATAGTGCGCCAGGCGGTGCTCGAGGTAGTTCATCCACATGCGGCGAAAGCGGCTGCGAAAGGGCGCCTTCGGGTCGTCGCCCAGCAGGAGGCTGGCGGTCGTGGTGGTCTTGGCCTGCTCGTAGAGCGCGACCATCAGTTCTTCCTTGGACTTGAAGTAGACGTACAGCGTGCCCGTGGCCAGCCCCGCCTCGCGGGCGATGGCGGCCATGGTCAGGCCGCTCAGGCCGGTCTGCTCGACCAGCGCAAAGGTCGCCTGCGCGATGGCGCGCAGCTTCTCGTCGTCTTTGGGCTTCACGCCGTGATCTTAACGCGCCCGGAGCTTTTGGTGAACAAATATTCGCCTAAAAGATGGCGCATCCCGGGCATCAAAGGCTCTTGATCGGAACGACGTCCTTGCCCTTGAAGCTGAAGACGGTGACTGCCGAGGACTTCAGGTTGTGCTTGTCGTCGTACGAATACTCGCCGCTCACGCCCGAGAACTTGCCCTTGGCCACATGATCGATGATGGCCTTGGAGTCCGTCGACTGCGTTGCCTCGATGGCCGAGGCCAGCAGATTCATGCCGTCGTAGAACGCCGCGGCGTAGGTCAGCGGGTCGCGCTTGTATTCCTGGCGGTAGAGCTGGGCAAACTTCTGGCCCTTGTCGCTCCTGTCGAGCATGGAGCCGCCCTGCGTGCAATACACATTCAGGTCGCCGGTGAGTTGCGACAAGGTGGCAGTTTCCGACGAGCAGATGCCATCGCCGCCCAGCAGCGGTACCTTCATTCCCAGCGCGCGCATCTGCCGCAGCATCAGCCCGCCTTGCGGCGCGTAGCCGCCGAAGAAGACGGCGTCCGGGTTGGCCCCGCGGATCTTGGTCAGCACCGCCGAGAAGTCCGTGGCCTTGTCGGTGGTGAATTCGGTGGCCACGACATTGACGCCCAGGCGCTTGGCCTGCGCGGCAAACTCGCCCGCCACGCCCTGTCCGTACGCGGTGCGGTCGTCGATGATCGCCACGTTCTTGACCTTCAGGTCCTGGGCGGCATAGCTGGCCATCTTTCCGCCCAGCTGGTTGTCGCTGGCGCCAATGCGAAACAGATTGGCATAGCCCTGTTCCATGACCTTGGGGTTCGATGCGACCGTGAACACGACCACGTCGGCGTCGTTGAAGGGGCGGGACGCCGGCATGGCCACCCCGGAGTTGTAGGGGCCCAGGACGAAGTTGATCTTCTTGTCGGCGAGCATCTGGGCCACTTGCGTGCCTTGCTTGGGGTCGGCAACGTCATCGTTCACGTCCAGCTCGAAGGTCACGGGCTTGCCCTTGAGCTTGATGCCCTTGGCGTTGAGCTCCTTGATTGCAAGGAGCGCACCGTCGCGGTTGTCGACTCCGTTGGCGGCCTGCGGGCCCGTCAAGGGGCTCATGAAGCCGACCTTGATGCGCTCCTGCGCATGGGTTGCACCAGCGGTGAAGCCGGCGAGCACGATCAAACTGACAACTAGGCTTTTCATTTCCAACTCCACGACTGGGCCTCCAATGATTGGTGCCTCGCTTGGCCCGAGGGGCGAGACACGCATGGTTCGGCGCGAATCATGCGGGGAGCTGAGTGAAATAAAAGTTCGAATTTGGCGCCTGGCACCGAACAAATCACTACCGGGTTATTGCTCATCCGCAACGGTGACCGTGCCCCCGGTCTTGACGCGGTCCAAGGCCACCAGGCTGCGATAACTCTTGATGGTTTCGTTCTCGGCAAACAGGCGCCGGGTCAGCCGCTCGTAGGTGCGCATGTCCGCTGCGACGATGACCAGCACGAAGCTCGTGCCCCCGGTCACGTAATAGCACTGCTGCACCTCGGGCGTGTCCTTGAACAAGGCCTTGGCCGCGTCGACGGTGCTGGCGCGCTCGTCATGCAGGTGCACCTCGACGATGGAGGTGATGGTTGCGGACAGGGCCTCGGGGTCGACCAGTGCAACGTTGGCAAGGATGACGCCGGCCGATTCCATGGCGGCGATTCGTCGCTGGACCGCAGCGGTGGACAGCGCCACTGCCTCGGCAATCACCCGCTGGGGCGTCTTGTTGTCCTGCTGCAGCAGGCGCAGGATCGCCCTGTCATACCTGTCGAGAACTGGCGAAGAGGACGCGCGCTTCTTCGGCATGGGCGAGAAAATTTTGCGTTTAGGCTTCTGATTTCGAGCCGAATAAACCTCGTGTCGAGAATAGCATTCAGGGATGACTTCGAACTCGACCCTGTTAGCGCCCGGTGCGTCGACTTCCGCGCGGACGCTCTCGGGCATTGCCTACGGGGCAGGTGCGGGTGCCTTGTGGGGACTCGTCTTCCTGGCGCCGAAGCTGGTCGAAGGGTTCGGTCCACTGCAGTTGAGCGCGGGCCGCTACTTCTGCTACGGGCTCATCGCAATGGCGTTGATCGCCTCGAGGTGGCGAGCCATTCGCGGCCGCGTGTCGCGCAATCAATGGATCAACTTGTTCTGGCTCGCGCTGGCCGGCAACACGCTCTACTACGTGCTGCTTTCCGCCGCAGTGCAGATGGGTGGCATTGCGATGACCTCGCTGGTGATCGGCTTCTTGCCGGTCACGGTCACGATCATCGGCAGCCGTGACAAGGGGGCGGTTCCCTTGCGGCGCTTGCTGCCCTCCATCCTGCTTTGTGCGCTGGGCACGGCGTGCATCGGCTGGCAGGCCCTGGCGGCGCCCGCTGCGGGAACGACGACGGGCCAGCAACTGGTGGCGCTGGCCTGCGCGATCGGTGCGCTGGCTTCCTGGACGGCCTTTGCCGTAGGCAACGCCCGTTGCCTGGCCCGTCTGCACGACATTTCCGCCCACGAGTGGAACCTGCTGACCGGCCTGGTGACCGGCGCGCAAAGCCTGGTGCTGATCCCTTTGGCCCTTGCACTGGAGGGAACGCATCACGGCGCGCAGGAGTGGATGCGCTTTGCCGTCGTGGTGAGCGCCGTGGCCCTGCTGGCTTCCGTGGTGGGCAATGCCTGCTGGAATCGGATGAGCCGCCTGCTGCCCCTGACCCTGCTCGGGCAGATGATCCTGTTCGAGACCTTCTTCGCCCTGCTTTACGGCTTGATGTGGGAGCACCGTGCGCCTGCGCCGGCGGAGATGGTCGCCTTTGGCTGCGTGATCCTGGGCGTGCTGAGCTGCCTGGCGGCGCACCGGCGCGTTTCGCCACAGCCGCACGCCTAGCCACACTTCACGGCTACACGCCCGGCAGGACCAGCTTGGCCGAGTTCTTCACTTCTTCCATCACGGCATAGGTCCGCGTCTCGCGCACGCCCGGCAACTGCCACAGCACGGTGCCGGCAAATCGGCGGTAGTCGTCCATGTTTGCGCTGCGCGTCTTGATCAGGTAGTCGAAGCCGCCCGCGACCATGTGGCATTCCATGATCTCCGGCCGCACCTGCACCGCAGCCTTGAATTCGTCGAAGACATTGGGGGTCGTGCGGTCCAGCAGGATCTCGACGAACACCAGCATGCCGGCGCCCAGCTTCATGGGGTTCAGGCGCGCCTCGTAGCCGAGGATGTAGCCGTCGCGTGTGAGCCGCTGCACCCGGGCCAGGGCCGCGGTGGGAGAGAGCCCCACTGTCTCTGCGAGCTTCAGATTGGCCATGCGGCCGTCGGACTGGAGCGCATCGAGGATCCGCAGGTCCAGGCGGTCCAGACCCAGCAGGTCGGCGCTTGCTGATGGTGAATTGTTCTGCGATGGCATCAATCTTCGAACAAAAATTCGGTTGACTGCTGGGCATTATGCGCATATTCACAGTTCATTGATCAGCGCGACGCCATGTCCTCCGTCCCTCGCTTCGACCCCGCTTCGTTGTTCCGCAGCTTTGCCGGCGCACCCCGTGCCAGCTCCGAATTGCGCGAGCAGATCACCGCGGCGTACCGCCGTCCGGAGCCGCAAGCGGTTGCGCAGTTGCTTGCGCAAGCCACGCTGTCCCCCGAGGCCGGCGGCCATGCCAACGCCCTGGCGTTGAAGCTCGCGCAGCGCCTTCGCGAGCGCAAGAACTCAGCCGGTCGTGCCGGCATCGTTCAAGGACTTCTGCAGGAATACGCGCTCTCGTCGCAGGAGGGCGTGGCCTTGATGTGCCTGGCCGAAGCATTGCTGCGCATCCCCGACATGGCGACGCGAGATGCGTTGATCCGCGACAAGATTTCCAGCGGGCATTGGCAGGAGCATGCCGGACGCAGCCCCTCGCTCTTCGTGAATGCCGCCACCTGGGGCCTGCTGCTCACCGGCAAGCTGGTGGCCACGCACAGCGAGTCGTCGCTGTCGGCGCTGCTCACGCGCTTGATCGCCAAGGGTGGCGAGCCGTTGATCCGCAAGGGCGTGGACATGGCCATGCGCATGATGGGCGAGCAGTTCGTCACTGGAGAGACCATCAAGGAAGCGCTGGACAACGCACGCGAGTTCGAGGTGCAGGGCTTTCGCTACTCCTACGACATGCTGGGTGAAGCGGCCATGACGGCGGCGGACGCCGACCGCTATCGGCAGTCGTACGAACAGGCCATTCACGCCATCGGCAAGGCATCGAACGGGCGCGGCGTGTACGAGGGGCCTGGCATTTCGATCAAGCTGTCTGCGCTGCACCCGAGGTACGCCCGTGCCCAGCAAGAGCGGGTGATGGACGAGCTGTACCCGGTCGTGCGCAACCTGGTCATGCTGGCCCAGCGCTACGACATCGGCCTGAACATCGATGCGGAAGAAGCCGACCGGCTGGAGCTGTCGCTGGACCTGCTGGAACGGCTGTGCTTCGAGCCCAGCCTGGCAGGCTGGAACGGCATCGGGTTCGTCATACAGGCCTATCAGAAGCGCTGCCCCTTCGTCATCGACTACGTGATCGACCTGGCTCGGCGCAGCCGGCGCCGCTTGATGGTGCGGCTGGTCAAGGGTGCGTACTGGGACAGCGAGATCAAGCGCGCGCAGGTCGACGGCCAGAATGGTTATCCGGTCTACACGCGCAAGGTGTACACCGACGTGTCTTACCTGGCTTGCGCGCGCAAGCTGCTCGCCGCGCCGGCACAGATCTACCCGCAGTTCGCCACGCACAACGCGCACACGATGGCCGCGATCTACACGATGGCCGATCCTGCCGCATACAAGCCGGGCCAGTACGAATTCCAGTGCCTGCATGGCATGGGCGAGCCGCTGTACGAGCAGGTGGTGGGCCGCACCGAAGACGGCAAGCTCGGGCGTCCATGCCGCATCTACGCCCCAGTGGGAACGCACGAGACGCTGCTGGCCTATCTGGTGCGGCGGCTGCTGGAAAACGGCGCCAACACGTCCTTCGTCAATCGCATCGCCGACCCGTCCATCCCGCTCGAGTTGCTGGTGGAAGACCCAGTGGCCGCTGTGGAGCGCATGGCGCGGGAGGAGGGCGCGCTGGGACGACCGCATCCCTCCATCGCGAGCCCTTCGGACCTGTATGGCGACGCTCGCCGCAATTCCGCGGGGCTGGACCTGTCCAACGAAGACACGCTCAAGGCGCTGGAGCAACTGCTCGTGAAAGAGGCGCCGGCCCAGTGGTCGGCGCAACCCATGCTGGCCGAGCCCGTGGCATCTGGCGACGCGGCGTGGACGCCGGTGCTCAATCCGGCTGACCATCGTGACATCGTCGGCCAGGTGCGCGAGGCCACCGAGGCCGAGATCGACGGCGCCCTGCAAACCGCGACCCGGTTTGCGCCGACCTGGGCCGACACGCCGGCCGAGCAGCGCGCAGCGGCACTCGAACGCACCGCCGATGCCTTGCAGGCGAGCCTGCCGAATCTCCTGGGCCTGCTGGCGCGCGAAGCGGGCAAGACCTATTCCAACGGCATTGCGGAGGTGCGAGAGGCCATCGACTTCCTTCGCTTCTACGCCGCGCAGGCGCGTGCCGACTTCGGCGACAGCGCCACGCACCGGCCGCTCGGCCCGGTGCTGTGCATCAGCCCGTGGAACTTCCCGCTGGCCATCTTCGTCGGGCAAGTTTGCGCGGCGCTGGCCGCCGGCAACACGGTGCTGGCCAAGCCGGCCGAGCAGACCTCGCTGGTTGCAGCCGAAGCCGTTGCACTGCTGCACGAGGCGGGCATTCCGCGTGCCGCGCTGCAGTTGCTGCCCGGTCGCGGCGCCGTCGTCGGTGCGCGCCTGGTGGCCGATGCGCGCGTGCAGGGCGTCATGTTCACCGGCTCGACGGAGGTGGCACGGCTTCTTCAGCGCGCCATGGCCGGCCGGCTCGGCCCGACGGGCGCACCGGTGCCGCTCATCGCGGAAACCGGCGGGCAGAACGCGATGATCGTGGACTCGTCGGCCTTGGTCGAGCAGGTGGTGGCGGACGTGATGGCCTCGGCCTTCGACAGCGCGGGCCAGCGATGCTCGGCACTGCGGCTGTTGTGCGTGCAGGACGACGTGGCAGACCGTCTGCTGCACATGCTGCGTGGCGCGATGAGTGAGGCCAGCGTCGGCAATCCGGCCTTGCTGCGAACGGACGTGGGCCCTGTGATCGACGCGCAGGCGCGCGAGGGCATCGAGGCACATGTGCAAGCAATGCAGGGCAGGGGCCGCCGGGTGCAGCGCCTGGGCCGCAGCCATCACGACGTGCTGGAGGGCGGGACCTATGTGCTTCCGACGCTGATCGAGCTGGACAGCATCTCGGAGCTCAAGCGCGAAGTGTTCGGTCCGGTGCTTCACGTGGTGCGCTATGCCCGCGCAGATCTGGCGAGCCTGATGGCGCAGATCAGCGCAACAGGCTACGGCTTGACCATGGGCTTGCACACGCGCATCGACGAGACGATTGGGCAAGTGGTCGCGAGCGCGCACGTTGGCAACATCTACGTGAACCGCAACATGGTGGGGGCTGTTGTGGGCGTGCAGCCGTTCGGCGGCGAAGGCCTGTCGGGAACTGGGCCCAAGGCAGGCGGCCCCCTGTATCTCTATCGACTGCTGGCGCGGGGCCCGTCGGACGTGCTCGCCCGTGCGGGCGAGCAGGGGCTGCCGGGGTCCGCGGTCGAAGGGCAGGCCGTCGGCCCGGCGCCAGCCTTCGAGTCGCTGGTGGCGTGGATCGCCAAGCACCGCGACCGGCGCAATGCGGCGCAATGCCAGCAACTGGTGGCGCTGGCAGGTGGACGCCGGACGCGCGCGGTGGTGGGGCCGACCGGCGAGCGCAACGTCTATTCGCTGCTGCCGCGCGAGGCCGTGCTGTGCCTGGCCGAGACGGAGCAGTCCCTCTTGTTCCAGCTGGCGGCCGCCTTGACCGTGGGCTGCCGGGCGATCTGGCCCTCCACGCCGCAGACGCAGGCGCTTTTGGCGAGCCTGCCGCTGGATGTACAGGAGCACATTGCCCTGGCCAAGGACTGGACCCAGCCGGGCGTGGAGTTCGACGCCGCCTTGCACCAGGGCAGCCAGGCCGGCCTGCTGGCGGCCCTGGCACGCCTCGCGCAGCGCGACGGACCCATCGTGAGCTTGCGCTGCTTCGCGGCCGAGGGCGATCATCTGCCGCTGGAAGCCCTGGTCATCGAGCGTGCCATGAGCACCAACACGGCTGCCGCCGGGGGCAATGCGAGCCTGATGACGATTGCCTGAAACACCAACCATCCGTTCAAGAGCGATCCATGCAGATCACCCGAACCATCAGCACCGTCGAAGTCCATACCGGTGGCGAGCCGTTTCGCATCGTCACCTCCGGCGTGCCGAAGATGCCTGGCCGCTCCATCGTCGAGCGCCGGGCGTGGTTGCTGCAGAACGCGGACGACATCCGCAAGGCCCTCATGTTCGAGCCGCGCGGCCATGCCGACATGTACGGTGCCTACCTGACCACGCCCGTGTCGCCCACGGCGGATTTCGGCGTGATCTTCATGCACAACGAGGGTTACAGCGACCATTGCGGCCACGGCGTCATTGCCCTGGCGACTGCGGCGGTCGAGCTGGGATGGGTCGAGCGGCATGTGCCGCAAACGCGCGTTGGCATCGATGCGCCTTGCGGCTTCATCGAGGCCTTCGTGCAGTGGGATGGGCAGCACGCCAACGGCGTGCGCTTCGTCAATGTGCCGTCCTTCATCTTCAAGCGCGACGCGACGGTGCAGACGCCGACCTTCGGCGCGGTCACCGGCGACATTGCGTACGGCGGTGCGTTCTACTTCTACACCAGCGGCAAGCCGCATGGCCTGGAGATCCACGAATCGTCGATCGAGGCGCTCAAGCAGTTCGGCGCGGAGGTCAAGCAGGCCGCGAACATCGCGTTTCCGGTCGTTCATCCGGACATCCCCGAGATCAACCACATCTACGGCACGATCATCGACGGCGCACCGCGCCACCCAGGCTCGACCCAGGCGAACTGCTGCGTGTTCGCGGACCGAGAGGTGGACCGCTCGCCCACGGGTTCCGGCACCGCAGGGCGAGTCGCGCAGCTTTACCTGCGTGGGCAGATTGCGCTGGGGGAGGCCATCGTCAACGAGTCGGTCATCGGCACTGTGTTCAAGGCCAAGGTGCTTCAGGAAACGCGCGTCGGGCAGCTCGACGCCGTGATCCCCGAAGTCTCGGGCCACGCCCACATCTGCGGCGTTGCCAACTGGGTCCTCGACGAGCGCGACCCGCTGCGCAACGGCTTTCTGGTGCGCTAGCGGCTTGTTGACATAGCCGGAAAGCCAGCCTTCGGCCGAGCGGCACTCCCCTTAGGTTGGGGATGACAGCGTGCCCTGCCTGCGATAGTGTTGCCAGCGCTTTCATCGCGCGGATCGACCACACCTTTCGAACGGGAGGTTGCGTCATGGGTAATTTTCAAACTCCAGCACTTGCCGCGGTCTGCGTATTCATCGCGGCATGCAGCCTGCATCCGAGCGTCACCTTCCTCGCAACGGGCGACCAAGGCAATGTGATCGGCCTGACCGACGACGTGGGCGACTGCACCGCGCCGCGCCGCGTGGCCTATCTCACGGCCCTTGACGGTACCTCGTTGCGAGGCTGCTGGGAGCGCGATCACTCCCAGATTGTTGTGCGCTTCAAGGACCTCGAGGACAGGCGCGTGCCTGTTGGCGAATTCCGCCAGACCGAACTGGGCGGATATCTCAACGTGTCCTTGAATTGAGGCCGTGGCCTTGCCTAGCAGCAGGCCCCCTCCCACAGGATCAGGCACCCCTGCAGCAGTTCTCGTTCGCTGCCGGTGCCCAGGCGCCGGTAGGCCAGCTTTCGCAAGGTCTTGACCGTCTCGTTGGACACGCCAAGATCCAGCGCGATGCCTGTGGTCGTCAGTCCGTAGAGGATGCGGGCGCAGACCTGGCCTTCACGGCGGGGCCAGGGTGAGCCGCCAGAGATGCATGCTTCGATGTTGGAGAGGGAACTGATCACCGCACGCCTGACAAGGCATTGCTCGAACAGGCCCGACATCAGGCCGACCAGTTGAGCAAGCCACGACCAGCGTGAACCAGTGGATGGCGGTCATGAAAGCCGTCGTCGCCTGAGCGCTGCAAGAATTGCGGTGTTGAACATTCACCAGGGACAACCACCATGTCACCCCAAACCGTACTTCCTGCTGTCTCTCGTCGAGAACTCCTCGGAGCATATGGAGCCAGCCCGCCACGGTGGGTCATCCAGCGCGTATGCGCGCTATCTCAACGTTGACGGACGATGGGCTGTGCCTGGAGCGACCCGGGCACCCCTGCTAGTGTGGGATCTGGCACACGCCAGTTCAGCAGTTGCTGCGGCGGATCGGGCATCCAACGCTCGTGGCTGCCGCGTCGAGGCTGTGCAACGCATGGACTCGAACTGGCAAGAGGGCCGGGAAATCCAGACGTTCTCCGAATCCCACGAGGCGGCACTTCATGGCTTCGCGGCTCAAAGCGAAGCCAAGGCCCGTCGGCTGCGCACGGAAGCCGAGAAGCTCGAAGCGTTTTGCACAGTCGTCCTTGCGGCGGCCGTTGCCAAGGATCAAGCGTCGTTTGCCGAAGTGAGCCGCGCGGCGTCCAGCGCGATGCGAGTGAAGTTCGGGGGAGGATCGATCACCTCGGCATTCGCTTGGTTGGCTGGGCGTGAGGGACGATCGGCCTTGGAGAGTGTCCTGGCGGGTGAGGTAGACTTGGCCGGCCGGCTGTCGCTCAAGCAGGTTGTCGAGGCAACCGAACTGGCGCGACAGGCCGAAGCTGTCCGCACGGCAGATGGAGGCTAGCGCCCCGAGGTACAGGGAAGCGCGTCCGGCTCCTACAGCCCCCAAGCCCAGTCAAAGATGACTGGGCTTTCTGCTTTAAGTGAGAGCTCTATAAAGCGAATCGCCGGATTCTCCGAAATCGGAGGGTTGGCACCGAGATTCGAAGGGCTCGAATAAAAAGCTTCTTGAAGTTTGCGCGAGTCGAGA
>JAFEEG010000019.1 GCA_018241225.1 Pseudomonadota bacterium | reverse complement strand
AGCGGTGAGTCAACCCGTTCAGCCGTCAAGGCCGGCCTCACTGCCTTGACGACTGAAGGTTGAATGATCTGAGCCACATAAGGAGACAAGACCATGGCCAAACTGCGCCACATCGCCCTCGCCGTTCCCGATCCGCAGAAGGCGGCGGAGTTCTACAGCAAGGTGTTCGACCTCGAGATCGTTGAGCCCACGCATTCGCCCATCGCCGAAGGCGTGTACCTGTCGGACGGCACCATCTGCCTGGCTCTGCTGAACTACAAGACCGACGAGGCCGCAGGCCTGGAACGCGGCAAGAACTGGGTCGGCACGCATCACTTCGGCTTCTGGGTCGACGACCTGGACGAACAACGCAAGCGCATCGAGGATCAGGGAGGAACTTTCTTCATGGACCTGCCACATGACAAGAAGAGCCTGTACTACGAGATGAAATTCCGCGACCTCGACGGCGTGGTGTTCGACATCTCCGAAGGCGGCTGGGTCGGGGCCAGGAAGTGAGGCCTTCGGCCATGGCCAATGGCGCCGCGCAGATGCTGGACGGCGAGATCGCCGTGCAGGCGACCGGCGTCGCCAAGACGTTCGACGCACGCGGCGCGGTGCGCGCGCTCGACAGCGTGGACTTCTCGGTGCGCCGCGGCGAGTTCGTCTCCATCCTCGGCCCCAGCGGCTGCGGCAAGAGCACGCTGCTGCGCATCGTGGCCGGGCTGGTGCAGCCCGACGCGGGCGGCGTGCTGCAAGTGTTCGGCAAGCCGCAGACGCAGGTGAGCGACGAGGTGGGCGTGGTGTTCCAGACGCACAACATGCTGCCCTGGGAGACGGTGGAATCGAACATCCGCCTGGCCGCCGAGGTGCGCAAGCTGCCCCGGCGCGAGATCGACGCGCGCGTCGATGCGCTGCTGCCCATCCTCAAGCTGGAGGCGTTCCGGCGCCACCATCCGCACGAGTTGTCGGGCGGCATGCGCCAGCGCGCAGCGCTGGGGCAGATCCTCATCACCCGCCCGCAGGTGCTGCTGCTGGACGAGCCCTTCGGTGCGCTGGATGCGCTCACGCGCGACCAGCTCAACGTGGAGCTTCTGCGCCTGTGGCAGGAGATGCGCCAGACGGTGATCCTCATCACCCACAGCATTGCCGAGGCCGTGTTCCTGTCGGACCGCGTGCTGGTGATGTCGGAGCGGCCCGGGCGCATCGTGGAGGACATCCGCATCGACCTGCCGCGCCCGCGCGACCCCCGCGCCACCAAGGAATCGCCCGCATTCGGCCGCTACATGACGCAGCTGGGCCAGCTGATGGGCGTCGACTGAAACCATTTCTACTTCTTCGAGAGTTGTCTTGAATACCTCCAAGTTCCACGGCGTGGTGCCTGCCATGGCCACGCCCTTCACGGCCGACCACCGCCTCGACGAAGCGCGCGTGGGCGAGCTGATCGAAAGCTACATCGCCGCGGGCGTGCACGGCATCTCGGTGGCCGGCAGCCAGGGCGAGTTCTTCGCGCTGGATGCCGACGAGCACATCCGGCTGATCGAGCTGTCGATGCGCGCCATCAACGGGCGCGTGCCGCTGTATGCCGGCACCGGCGGCGCCACCACGCGCCAGGCCATTGCGCTCACGCGTGCCGCCGAATCGCTGGGCGTGGACCTGGCGCTGGTCATCACGCCCTACTTCGTGCAGCCTTCGCAGGACGAGCTGGTGGCGCACTACACGGCCGTGGCCCGCGCCACCAAGCTGCCGGTCATGCTCTACAACAATCCGCCGCGCACGGCAGTCAACGTGCTGCCCGCCACGCTTGCGCGCTGCATGCGCGAGGCCGACAACATCGTGGGCGTGAAGGACTCGGGCGGCGACCTGACGCAGTCCATCGAATACCTGCTCGGCGCGCCGCGCCCAGCGCTGCTGTTCTCGGGCCGCGACACCATTGCGCTGGCCATGATGTTCCACGGCGCGCAGGGCACCATCTCGCCGGCGGCCAATGTGTTTCCGGAACTCATGGTGCAGATGTACGACGCGCTGCGCGCGGGCCGCTTCGACGAGGCACGCCGCGTGTCGGACGTGTTCGCGCCGCTGCGCGCGGCCTGGGCCTGGGGCTCGTTCCCGGTGGTGATCAAGGAGGCCATGCGCCTGGCCGGCCGCGACGCCGGTCCCACGCGCCCGCCCATCGCGGCATTGCCGCCCCAGGTGCGCGACAAGCTCGCGGCGGTGGTGGAGAGCATCGGCGCGGCGCGCGTGAAGGCCTGAGCCGGCGATGGTTCCCGATTCCGCCCTGGACACCCTGTTTCGCTCCGCGCGCTCGCACAACGGCTGGCTGCCGACCCCGGTGGCCGACAGCACGCTGCACGAGCTGTACGAGCTGGTGAAATGGGGCCCGACCTCGGCCAACTGCAGCCCCATGCGCGTGGTGTTTATCCGCAGCGCGCAGGGCCGCGAGCAGCTGCGGCCCTGGCTGTCGCCCGGCAACGTCGACAAGACCATGAGCGCGCCGGTCACCGCGGTCATCGGCCACGACCTCGACTTTGCGGCGCAGCTGCCGCGCCTGTTTCCACACCGACCCGAGCTGCGCCACGGCTTCGAGGGCCCGGACAACGCCGAGCATGCGCAGCGCACGGCCTTTCGCAACGGCACCCTGCAAGCGGGCTACTTCATCCTGGCGGCACGTGCGCTGGGGCTGGACTGCGGCCCCATGTCGGGCTTCGATGCCGACGGCGTCGACCGAAGCTTCTGGGCCGGCACCCGCGTGCGCACCAACCTGCTGTGCAACCTGGGCCACGGCGACAGTGGCAAGCTCTTCGGGCGGCACCCGCGCCTGGACTTCGACGAGGCCTGCCGCATGGCGTAGCGCTCCGCGTGAAAAGCATGCGACCCCGATACGCGACACTCGGGGCCCATGAGAGTCATAGTTCTTGGCGCCGGGATCATTGGCGTCAGCACCGCGTGGCACCTGCTCGAACGCGGACACGAAGTCACCCTTGTCGATCGCCAGAGCGACGCCGCGCTTGAAACCAGCTTCGGCAATGCCGGCCAGATTTCCGTCAGCTATTGCGAGCCCTGGGCCTGCAAGGGCGCACCGCTGCAGATACTGAAGTGGATGTTCCGCAAGGACGCGCCCCTGCTCTTTCGGCCGCAGTCAGACTGGCAACAGTGGCGCTGGGGCCTGGCCTTCCTGGGCCAATGCAACAACGCCGCCTTCGAACGCAACGTGGCACAGCTGGTGGCGCTGGGCGCCTACAGCCACCAGGCGCTGCGCGGGTTGGTGAGCATCACCGGCATCGAATACGACCGGCTCGAGCGCGGCATTGCCCACTACTTCACCAGCCAGAAGTCCCTCGACGAGGCCGCGCATGCGGCTGAACTGATGCGCACACACGGTTTACAGCGCCAGGTGCTCTCGCGGGACGAACTGCTGGCCATCGAGCCGGCCTTTCGCGGTTTTGGCGAACGGCACATCGTGGGCGGCACCTACACGGCCAGCGACGAATCGGGCGACGCGCGTCGCTTCACGCAGGCACTGGCACGGCACTGCGCGCGGCTGGGTGCGCGCATGCTGTTCGGCCGCACCGTGCACGGCATCGAGGTGGCCGGCGCAGAGGTGCAGGCCGTGCATGTGAGCGCCGGCAACGGCGAGGATTCGGCCAGCAACGACGTGGCCCTGAAGGCCGATGCGGTGGTGGTGGCCTGCGGCGCTTACAGCGCGCCCCTGCTGCGCAGCGTGGGCGTGGACCTGCCCATCTACCCCGGCAAGGGCTATTCGGCTACCTTCGACATCCTGCGGCCCGAGGCCGCACCGTGGATCAGCACCATCGACGACGAGATGCAGTGCGCCATGACCCGCCTGGGCAACAAGCTGCGCGTGGCCGGCACCATCGAGCTGGCGGGCTTCGACACCTCGCTGGACACGCCCCTGGCCCGCGCCCGCTGCGAGATGCTGGCCCGCCGCGTGGAGCAGGTGCTGCCCGGCGTGTGCGACACGCGCAGCCAGGCCCAGGGCGGCCAGCCGCACTACTGGACGGGCCTGCGCCCCGCCACACCCACCAACATCCCCTTCATCGGCCGAACGCGCGTGGGCAAGTTGTGGGTCAACGCCGGCCACGGCACACTGGGCTGGACGCACGGCGCGGGTTCGGGCAAGGCGCTGGCCGCGCTCATCAGCGGCGAGCGCCAGCCCATCGGGGGCTTCGGCTTTTGCGGCATGACCTGAGAAGAAAAGTACAAACGACGCATGCTCAACGCTCTGTGGCTCGGATTCTTCGTGGCGGCGGCCATCGCCGCGCTGGTGCGCTGGCTGGGCGCCGGCGATGCAGCCGTGTTCGCGGCCATGGTGGAAAGCCTGTTCGCCATGGCCAAGCTGGCGGTGGAAGTGATGGTGCTGCTGTTCGGCACGCTCACGCTGTGGCTGGGCTTCCTGCGCATTGCCGAGGCGGCCGGCCTGGTGAGCGCGCTGGCGCGCTGGCTCGGGCCCCTGTTCAAGCGCCTGATGCCCGAGGTGCCCGAGGGCCATCCAGCGCTGGGCCTGATCACGCTCAACTTCGCGGCCAACGCACTCGGGCTGGACAACGCTGCCACACCCATCGGCCTGAAGGCCATGCGCGAGCTGCAGACGCTCAACCCCAGCCCGGTGAGCGCCTCCAATGCGCAGATCCTGTTCCTGGTGCTCAACGCATCCTCGCTCACGCTGCTGCCGGTGAGCATCTTCATGTACCGCGCGCAGCAGGGCGCGGCCGACCCGACGCTGGTGTTCCTGCCCATCCTGCTGGCCACCAGCGCCTCGACCCTGGTGGGCCTGCTCTCGGTGGCCGTGGCGCAGCGGCTTCGGCTGTGGGACCCGGTGGTGCTGGCCTACCTGCTTCCCCTGGCGCTGGGCCTGGCCGCCTTCATGGCGCTGCTGGCCAGCCTGAGTGCAGCGGCGCTGGCCTCCTTGTCGTCGTTGATGGGCAACCTGGTGCTGTTCGGCCTGATCCTTCTCTTTCTGGTGCTGGGCGCCGTGAAGCGGGTGGGCGTGTACGAGCGCTTCATCGAGGGTGCCAAGGAAGGCTTCGACGTGGCCAGGAACCTGCTGCCCTACCTGGTGGCCATGCTGTGCGCCATTGGCGTGCTGCGCGCCTCGGGCGCGCTGGACCTGGTGCTGGACGGCATCCGCTGGCTGGTGGCGCAAACCGGCTGGGACACGCGCTTCGTCGACGCGCTGCCCACCGCGCTGGTCAAGCCCTTCTCGGGCAGCGCCGCGCGCGCCATGCTGATCGAGACCATGCAAAGCCACGGCGTGGACAGCTTCCCGGCGCTGGCGGCGGCCACCATCCAGGGCAGCACGGAAACCACCTTCTACGTGCTGGCGGTGTACTTCGGGGCGGTGGGCATCCAGCGCGCGCGGCATGCGGTGTCGTGTGCGCTGCTGGCCGAACTGGCCGGCGTGGTCGCGGCCATTGCGGTGACCTACTGGTTCTTCGGCTGAGCGGGCCAGGCCAGGGCCCATGTCGCGCGTGCGCGGCGCGATTTGGCTGCTTCGGCCAGAATAGAAGGCTGCCCAATCGCGGCACCTTCATCGCATCCTCAACGTGAGTCCCCCTCAAAAGGCGCAGCCGCCCTCCTTCACCGCCGACGAATTCCGCGCCGCGCTGGGCATGTTCGCCACCGGCGTCACCATCGTCACGGCGCGCTCGGCCAATGGCAGCCTGGTCGGTCTCACGGCCAACTCCTTCAACTCGGTCTCGCTGGCGCCGCCCCTGGTGCTGTGGAGCCTGGCGCGCGGTGCCGGCTCCATGCCGGCGCTGCGCACCGGCTCGCACTACGCCATCAACATCCTCGCGGCCAACCAGAAGGACCTGGCCGAGCGCTTTGCCACCCGCAACGTGGATCGCTGGACCGACGTGCAGTTTTCAAGCGGCATCGGCGGCGCGCCGGTGCTCGAAGGCTGCGTGGCCAGCTTCGAGTGCTTCAACCGCAGCCGCTACGACGAAGGCGACCACGTGATCTTCGTGGGCGAGGTCGAGCGCTGCACGCATCGCGCGGGCGCATCGCCGCTGCTGTTTCACGGCGGGCGCTTCTATACCGAGCATCCCTTGTGATGCCGGGCCATCCCACAGGACACATCGCCTTTTCTTCTTCATGATCGCCCGCAAGGACCACCTCGACAGCCTCGCCATCACCATCCTCGTCTTCTGCTGTGCCTTCTGGGGCCTGCAGCAGATCCTCATCAAGACCACGGTGGGCGAGGTGCCGCCGCTGTGGCAGGCGTCGATACGCATGGCCGGTGCCGTGGTTCTGCTGTGGGCCTGGTGTGCGGCGCGCGGCGTGAAGCTGTTCGAGCGCGACGGCACGCTGCCTGGGGGCCTGCTGGCCGGCGCATTGTTTGCCGCCGAGTTCACCTGCATCTACATCGGCCTGCAGCACACCAGCGCCTCGCGCTTGACGGTGTTTCTCTACACCTCACCCTTCGTGGTGGCACTGCTGCTGCCGCGCTGGGTGCCCAAGGAGCGGCTGCACGGCATTCAATGGTTCGGGCTGGCCATCGCTTTTGGCGGCGTGGTCGTCGCCTTCAGCGAAAGCCTGGGCCACAGCTCGCGGGACATGCTGACGGGTGACGCACTGGCCCTGCTTGCGGGCGTGCTGTGGGGGCTGACCACGCTGGCCATCCGCACCACCAAGCTGGCCACGGCCAGTGCGGAAAAGACGCTCTTCTATCAAATCGCCGTCACGGCCGCGATCTCGCCCGTTCTTTCTCTGCTGCTGGGCGAGACCTGGAGCTTCTCGTACTCCGGCTACGCATGGTTCTCGGTGGCGCTGCAGACCGTGATCGGCGCCTTTGCCAGCTACCTGGCCTGGATGTGGATGCTGCGCCACTACCCGGCCACGCGCATCTCGTCCTTCACCTTTCTCACGCCGCTGTTCGCGCTCGTCTTCGGCGTGGCGCTTCTCAAGGAGCCGCTGACGTTGCAGCTGGTGCTGGCGCTCGCCGGCGTGGGACTGGGCATCCTGCTGGTGAACCGACGGGTCTGAGGCAGCGCCAGCGACGGGGCTTCAGCGCTTGCACAGTCCCAGCACCAGCTCCTGCTCGGTGCATGCGCCGGTGCGCGGCGGCTGCGTCTGGTCGGCGGATGCATTGCTGCGCGAAGCCGCCTGGCCCGCGATGCAGCTGCGCAGGCGCTTTTCCACCGGTGCGTAGTAGCGCCAGTCACGGCCCAGCGGTGGCAGCTCGAGCTTGACCTGCTTCCACTTGGGGTGGCCGTTGGCCTGCAGCTTGTCGAAGTTGGCGCACAGCGAATCCGCGAAGCGGTTGAGGTTGCCCACGGTGGACTGCAGGCCGTAGTCGTAGGTCACGAGAAAGGCCTTCACCGTCAGAGTGGGCACGTCGGCCGTCAGCCACGAGGGATAGCTGCTGGTTCGGATCGTGGCCGGAAAGTAGGTCTTGCGGGCACGCGCGGTTTCGAGGGCGCTCTCGTCGAGCTTGAGGATCTTGATGAACTTGCGCGCATCGGGCTGCATGTCGGCAAAGAGCTTGGCGGGCTGGCCGGCCACGATGATGGCCACGTCGATGGTCTTTTCCACCGTGAGCTGGATCAGCGCCTCTTCGTTGCTCAGGTACTTCGCGTTCTCCGCGGGTATGGGCTCGTTGAACATCAACTGGTAGAGCGTGCGCGCGCTCAGCGCCGTGCCGCTGCCGATGGGGCCGATGCCGATCTTCTTGTTCTTGATCTCGTGGATGGAGGTCAGCGGCGAATCGGCACGCGCCACGAAGTAGATCTCCTCGTCGTACAGCGGCATGATCAGGCGCAGCGGGCGAATGATCTTGCCGGCCTCTTCGTTGCCGGCCTTGGCCTCGTCCAGAAAGGCCTGGAACACGTCGGACTGCACCAGCGCCAGCTTCACGTTGGGCTCGAAGCGCATGCGCCGCACGTTCTCGGCCGAGCCCTTGGATTCCAGCACCTCCAGCTCGATGCCGGCCGGCTCGGCCACCCACTTGGCCAGGTCGCGGCCGATCTGGATGTAGGTGCCGGCCTTCGAGGCAGTGACGATCTTGTACTGCGTTGCCGAGCCGGCGCTGGCGGGATCGGCGGGCGTGCTTGCCGCCGCCCGCGAACGGGGGGTGTAGGGCGTGGCAGCCAGCGCGGCGCTCGCCAGCACCGCCGTCATCGTCAGCACCAGCCCTTTCAGGATCGATCGGATCGGCATAGCGGCTCCTCGGAGTTGATCGGTGGATGGTCAGCGCTTCGTGCACAGGGCCATGGCGGCCAGTGCGTCCGGGCATGTGTTCTGGCCTGTCGGCTCGGCGGCAGGTGGTGCGGTGGCCACCGGCGGGGGCGGCGATGGCTCGGGCGCTGGCGTTGGCACCGGTGTCGGTGTCGGTGCGATGGCGGCCGGAGCTGTCGGGGTCGGGGTGTCCGAGGGCGGGCTGATGGCAGGCGCGACGGGCGCGGCCGGTGACTCGATCGACGCCGCGGGTGAGGCCGGCGCCTGCGTCGGTGCCGACTCCTGTGCGCTAATCGCGGGCTGCGCTGCTTCTTCCTGCCGACCGAGGTAAAGCTCATACAGCAGCGCAGCGGCCAGGCCGAGCACCACGATGATTGCCACGCCGATGCTCCAGCGCCGTGGCGCGACGCTGCCACCGGGCCTGCCGTCGGATGCGCCGTTCTGCGGCTGCGCCTCGCCGTTGCCCGGCACAACTTGGCGCCACGCGTCGCGCCGGGCGGAGCGCAGGGCGGCCGCATCCGTCGGCGCCACGGTATCGCCGTTGGACGCCGGCTGCGTGATGTCGATCACCGCCGCGGAATCGCCTTCAAGCTGGTCCTGGCCGCAGTAGCGGCAAAAGCGGTCCCCTTCCTGCAAAGTCTGCTCGCAGCGCTTGCAGGTCATCAGGAACTGCGTGTCCGAAAAGTCGGCCAGGATCACCATGTCTTGCCGTGCCGCTCGTCCGCGAACGTGTGGGGCGCAAGCATCCTAAGCCTGCCGGCGCCGCGCTGTCGACGTGCAATGCGGCGTAGGCCTTTGGTCAGATCAGGCCGGCGCGCAACCTAGCGCAGGCCTTCCCACCAGTGCCTGTTCTCGCGCGGCTTGCCCACGGTAAGCACCTCGCCGATCTCGGGCGTGGCCAGGTTGATGCCGCGCTCCTTGGCCAGCGCCGCCACGCGCTCGAGCGGATCGCGCCAGCCGTGAAAGGCCAGGTCGAAGGTGCTGTTGTGCACCAGGTAGAGCACGCTGGCACCCAGGTCCTGGAAGGCCTGCACCGTTTCTTCCGGTTGCATGTGCACGCCGGGCCAGTAGCTGTCGTAGGCGCCGTTTTCCATCAGCGCGATGTCGATGCGCGGCAGGCGCTCGCGAATGGTCTTGAAGCCGCTGAAATAGCCCGAGTCGCCGGAGTAGAAGATGTGGTCGTCGCCGCTTCGCACCGACCACGAGGCCCACAGCGTGCGGTCGCGGTCCCACAGCGTGCGGCCGGAAAAATGCTGCGCGGGCGCGGCCGTCAGGGTCACGTCGCCCCACTGGCGCTCCTGCCACCAGTCGAACTCCTCGATGCTCTCGGCCGGGATGCCCCAGTTGCGCAGGTGCTGGCCCACGCCCAGCGGCACGAAGTAGCGCTTGACCCGGTCCTTGAGCGCCTCGATGGTGGGCACGTCCAGGTGATCGTAGTGGTCGTGCGACAGGATCAGGCCTTCGATGGGCGGCACGTCTTCCAGCGCAATGGGCGGCTGGTGGAAGCGCTGGGGCCCGGCCCAGCTCACCGGCGACGCGCGCGGCCCGAACACCGGGTCGATCAGCCACCACTTGCCGCGCAGCTTGAGCAGGTGCGACGAGTGGCCCAGGCGCACGATGTGGTTGGTGCTGTTGTCCAGCGCGTCCAGCGCGGCCTTGTCGAGCATGCGCACCGGGATGGGATCGATGGGCACCGTGCCCTTCTTGCTCTCGAAGACAAAGCGCGACCAGATGTCCCAGCCGGAGCGATTGGGCTTGAGGTCGGGGTTGGGCAGGTTGTGAAAGCGATGCTCCTGCGCCACGTACTGGGGCGAGCGGGCCAGGTCGTCTTCCGTGCCTTCGCCTTGCGCCGCACCGGGCAGCAAGGCGCTGAAGATCGGAAGAAGGCAGCCGCAGGTAAATCGCTTCATGAATCCTCCGTAGGTGTCGTCGTTTTGACGCGCAGCATACGCTTGCGGCGGGCGCCGGCTCAGGCCTGGCGGAATTCCCCCAGCACCTGCAGCACCCGCAGCGTCGCGCCGTCCAGCCCGCTGCGCGAACGGTGCGCAATGCCCAGGCGGCGCGTGAGCCTGGGGCTGATGGGCAGCGCCACGATCTGGTCGTGCTCGATGCGCTCCTGCATCGGCAAGAGGGCCGCACCGTAGCCGGCCGCCACCAGGCTGCGGATGGCGGCGTCGTAGTTGAGCTCGATGCGCGCGCGCGGCGCCTGCCCTGCCGCGGCGAACCACTCCATGGTCAGGCGGTACAGGTGCGTGATGGCTTCGTTGAAGATCAGCGGCTGCTGCGCCAGCCAGGCGGGCGTGATGCGGCGCGGCACGCGCTGCTCGTTCTGCCAGCGCCGCGGCACATAGGCCATCACGGGCTGCGTGCGCCAGGCGGTGAACACGAGTTGCGGTTGCGGCGGCTGCGGCAGGGCCACCAGGCCGATGTCCAGCGTGCCGGCCAACAGGCGTGACAGGGCCTCGCCCGAGCCGAGGATGCTCACTTCCACGTCGATGCCGGCGTGCTCCTCTTCCAGCCGCGCCAGCACCTGGGGCAGCAGGTCGACCACCACGCCGGTGGACGTGCCCAGGCGCACCCGGCCGGCGCGCCCTTCGGATTGGCGCCGCACCGCATCGACCGCGTCGTCGGCATCGCGCAGCAGGCGGCGGCCTCGCTCCACCAGCGCTGCGCCGGCAGGCGTGGGCGCGACGCGCCGGCTGCCGCGCACCACCAGGGGTGCACCCAGGCGCGATTCGAGTTCGCTGATGTGCAGGCTGACCGTCGGCTGCGCCAGGTGAAGGGCACGGGCGGCGGCCGAGAAACTGCCCAGGTCGGCGATGGCGACCAGGGTGCGAAGCTGGTCCAGGTTGAGTTGGCGCATGAATCAGGAAAGCTGATGGAACGGCTCAGAATTCTCAATTTCCACAATATCACGCTGCACATGAAGATCGACTCCAACCAAGGAGAAACTCATGTCGCAGATCAAGCCGTCCGTCTTCCACCGCATCGCTTCGGCGCTGGCGGCATGGCGCCGTCAGCGGCAGGACCTGCGCCAGATGATGTCCATGAGCGACGCCGAGCTGCGCGACCTTGGCATCGGGCGCGGGCAGATCCCCGCACTGCTGGAAACGGCGCCGAGTTCGAGCGCGGCCTGGCACGCCGCCACCCGGCCCGTGGCGCGTGCAAGGCGGATGCCGCTGGATCGAAAGACCGCCTGAGAAGGCCCATTCGCCCGCGGTGCGGGCGAACAGGCGCCGGCATGGTTATGCTCGGTTGGCGCGGCGCAAGAGCCGCGTCATCCGACTGCCCTCCCCCATGCTTCCTCCCGGAACCCTGCGCGGCATCGTTTCCATGCTGGCCGCCTGCGCGGCCTTTGCCTGCATGGACTCGCTGCTCAAGATCCTGTCTGGCACCTTCCCGCCGGCGCAGGTGGCTGCGCTGCGCGGCATCACCGGGCTGCCGCTGGTGTGCCTGTACGTGGCCTGGCGAGGCGAGACGCGCACGCTGTTCTCGCGCCATCTGCGCTGGGGCCTGCATGGCGCGCGCGGTGTGCTCACGCTGGTGATGCTGTTGTTGTTCACCTTCGGGCTCAAGACGCTGGGGCTGGCCGAGGCCTACACCCTGACCTTCGTGGCGCCGCTGATCATCACGCTGCTGTCGGTGCCGCTGCTGGGCGAGCGGGTGCGCCCGCGCCACTGGGTGGCCATTGCGGCGGGCTTCATCGGCGTGGTGGTGGCGCTGCGACCCGAGCAGGGCGCCTTCATGTCGGCGGGTGCGCTGGCCATATTGGCGGCGGCCGTCTGCTATGCGCTGTCAAACGTGCTGGGGCGGCTGGTCAGCCGCAGCGAGCCCAGCTCCACCCTGGTGTTCTGGACCACCACCGGCCTGGCAGTGGGCGGCGCCGCATTGGCAGCCCCGCAGTGGGTACCGCTGGCGCCCGAGCATGCATGGCCGTTGGCCGGGCTGGCGCTGAGCGGCTTCCTGGGCCAGTTGGCCATCTCCGAGGCCTTCCGCCACGGCCAGGCCGCCGCCATTGCGCCCTTCGAGTACAGCGCGCTGGCCTGGGGCATTGCACTGGACTGGCTGATCTGGCGCGCCGTGCCCGATGCCTGGACCCTGGGCGGCGGCGCCATCATCATCGCCAGCGGCCTGTATCTGGCGCGCAGCGAGACGCGCAGCCGGGCCACCGCCCAGCCCGCCTGAGCCTCATACCGCGCCGGCAGCGCGCAGGGCCTGGATCCTCTCGGGCGACAGCCCCATCTGCGCCAACACCTCGTCGGTGTGCTGCCCCAGCGCCGGCGGCGCACGCCGCAGCACCGGTGGCGTGCCCTGCAGTCGCAGCGGGCTGGCCACGCCGGTGATGGCCGCGATGCCGTCACCCGCCTCGCGCGGCAGCGTCACGGCCAGGCCGCGTGCCTTCACCTGCTCGTCCTCGAAGGCCTGGTCGATGTTGTTGATGGGGCCGCAAGGCACGGCCTTGTCTTCGAGCAGCCCGATCCACTGCGCCGTGGTGCGAGTGCGCGTGACCTCTTCCATCATCGGGATGAGCAGGTCGCGATGCCGCACGCGCAAGGGGTTGGTGGCAAAGCGCGCGTCCTGCGCCCATTCGGCATGCCCCGCCGCCTCGCAGAAGCGCTCGAACTGGCCGTTGTTGCCGATGGCCAGCAGCATGGAGCCGTCGCTGGTGCGGAAGTCCTGGTAGGGCGCCAGGCTCGGGTGGCTGTTGCCCTGGCGCTGCGGCACGTTGCCGGTGTTGAGAAAGCCGCTGGCCTGGTTGGCCAATATGGCCATGCCCACGTCCAGCAGGGCCATGTCGATGTGCTGGCCCTCGCCGCTGCCGTGCCGCACATTGAGCGCGGCCAGGATGGCGCTGCTGGCATACACGCCGGTGAACAGGTCGGTGAGCGCCACGCCCACGCGCAGCGGGCCGCCGCCGGGCTCCTCGTCGGGTCGGCCGGTGATGCTCATCATGCCGGTGGTGGCCTGGATCATCAGGTCGTAGCCGGCGCGCTGCGCATGCGGGCCGTCATGGCCGAAGCCCGTCACGCTGCAATAGATGAGGCGCGGGTTGAGCGTGCGCAGGCTCTCGTAGTCCAGGCCGTATTGCTTCAGGCCGCCGGTCTTGAAGTTCTCGACCAGGATGTCGGCCTCTTGTGCCATCTGGCGCAGCAGGGCCTGGCCCTCGGTGCTGGCCATGTCGACCGTGACCGAGCGCTTGTTGCGGTTGCAGCAGGTGAAGTAGCTGGCCTGGTCGGTAACGTGGCCCTGCGCATCCTTCAGGAACGGCGGGCCCCAGTGGCGCGTGTCGTCGCCCACGCCAGGGCGCTCGATCTTCACCACGTCGGCACCCAGGTCCGCCAGGATCTGGGTGCACCACGGCCCCGCGAGCACGCGGGACAGGTCCAGCACCTTGATGCCGTCGAGTGCTGCGCGGGTGGTCATCAGAACGCTGCGATGCCGGTGATGGCGCGGCCCAGGATGAGGGCGTGGATGTCGTGCGTGCCTTCGTAGGTGTTCACCACTTCCAGGTTCACCAGGTGGCGGGCCACGCCGAATTCGTCGCTGATGCCGTTGCCGCCCATCATGTCGCGCGCCAGGCGGGCAATGTCCAGGGCCTTGCCGCAGTTGTTGCGCTTCATGATCGAGGTGACCTCGACCGCGGCGGTGCCTTCGTCCTTCATGCGGCCCAGGCGCAGGCTGCCTTGCAGGCCCAGCGTGATCTCGGTCTGCATGTCGGCCAGCTTCTTCTGGATGAGCTGGTTGGCCGCCAGCGGCTTGCCGAACTGCTTGCGGTCCAGCACGTACTGGCGGGCGCGGTGCCAGCAGTCTTCGGCGGCGCCCATGGCGCCCCACGAGATGCCATAGCGCGCGCTGTTCAGGCAGGTGAAGGGGCCCTTGAGGCCCTGCACTTCGGGGAAGGCGTTTTCTTCAGGGCAGAACACGCCGTCCATCACGATTTCGCCGGTGATGCTGGCGCGCAAGCCCACCTTGCCGTGGATGGCGGGGGCCGACAGGCCCTTCATGCCCTTTTCCAGCACGAAGCCGCGGATGGGACCGACGGCACCGCTCTCGCTCACTTCCTTGGCCCACACGACGAACACGTCGGCGATGGGGCTGTTGCTGATCCACATCTTGGCGCCGGAGAGCGAATAGCCGCCGGGCACCTTCTTGGCGCGGGTGACCATGCTGCCGGGGTCGGAGCCGTGGTCGGGCTCGGTCAGGCCGAAGCAGCCGATCCATTCGCCGGTGGCCAGCTTGGGCAGGAACTTCTGCTTTTGCGCCTCGGAGCCGAATTCGTTGATGGGCACCATCACCAGCGAGCTCTGCACGCTGGCCATGGAGCGATAGCCGGAATCGACACGCTCGATTTCGCGGGCGATCAGGCCGTAGGCGACGTAGTTCAGGCCCGGGCCGCCGTACTGCTCGGGGATGGTGGGGCCCAAGAGGCCCAGCGCGCCCATTTCGCGGAACACGGCCGGGTCGGTCTCGCCGTTGCGGAAGCCTTCCAGCACGCGGGGCGCCAGGCGCTCCTGGCAGTAGGCATTGGCGGCGTCGCGGATGGCGCGCTCGTCGTCGGTGAGTTGCTGCTCGAGCAGCAGCGGGTCGTCCCAGTGGAAGGAAGCTTTCTTGGTGGCCATGGCAGTGTCTCTCGGTGTGAAGGGCGAATTGGGGGGATGTCTGGGAGGGGATCGTAGTCCTGCCACCCACGCGCAGGCAACCGATTGTTCTGCACCCAGTCATGCGCTCGGCGCATATCTTGAAGTCCGATCCCCCAAGATATCGACGGTCAGCGGGGCTTCGAAGTCATACACTTGCCGCATACATGCGCCGCAAGATTCCGCCCCTGCAGACCCTGGTGTGCTTCGACGCCGCCGCCCGGCACGAGAGCTACACGCGCGCCGCGCAGGAGCTGGCGCTGACGCAAAGCGCGGTGTCGCGCCAGATCGGCGCGCTCGAGTCCTTCCTGGGCGTGCCGCTGTTTCGCCGCACCCGCCACGGCGTGGCGCTCACTGCCAGCGGCGCGGCCTATGCGCGGCAGATCGCCCGGCGGCTGGAGGCCATGGAACGCGACACGCTCGACGCCATGGCCCGCCAGGGCGAAGGCGGCTCGCTCGCGCTGGCAGCCGTGCCCACCTTTGCCACCCGCTGGCTGGTGCCGCGCCTGCCCGGCTTTGCCAAGCTGCATCCCCATGTGCCGGTGCATATCGAGACGCGTACCCGCCCCTTCCTGTTCGCCGACGCCGAGTTCGATGCCGCGCTCTATGCCGGCACCCCGGCCCAGGTGCAGAACTGGGCCGGCACGCGCGCCCTGCTGCTCATGCCCGAGGACGTGGTGCCGGTGTGCAGCCCTGCCCTGCTGCCGCGCGGCAAGCCGGTGTCGCCGGCCGCCATTGCGCAGATGCCGCTGTTGCAGCAAAGCACCCGGCCCGAAGGCTGGCGCCAGTGGTTCGAGGCACAGGACGTCGATGCACCCAACGCCCGCGGCGGCCCGCGCTACGAACTGTTCTCCATCCTGGCTGCCGGCGCCTCGCACGGCCTGGGCGTGGCGCTGATGCCCACCATGCTGGTGGAGGACGAGCTCGCGCGGGGCGAGCTGGTGGTGGCCTGCAACAAGCCGCTGGCGGGCCGGCGCAACTACTACCTGGTCACGCCGGAGCGCGTGGACGCACGGCCGCTGCTGCAGGTCTTCAGCGACTGGCTGCTGGCGCAGGCGCGCCAGGGTTGAACCGGGCAGCCCGCGAAAACGCAGGTCCGGAAATGGCGCATGCGCAGGGCGCCACGGCGCCACACTGGCGCCATGCCGACTTCTGCCGCCGCACGCGTCGAGGCCCTGCCATGGCCCGACATCGAAGCCTCACTTGCCCAGCACGGATGCGCCGTGACCGGGCCTTTGTTCACCCCCGACGAATGCACGGCCCTGGCCGCGCTGTATGACCAGGATGCGCGCTTTCGCAGCCGCGTGGTCATGCAGCGGCACGGCTTCGGCCAGGGCGAATACAAGTACCTGACCTACCCGCTGCCCGCCGACATTGCGCAATGGCGCAGCGCGCTCTATGCCAGGCTGGCGCCGCTGGCCAACGCCTGGGCCCAGGCACTGGGCCAGCCGAGCGACTTCCCCGCGCGCCATGCCGACTACCTGGCGCGCTGCCACGCCCAGGGCCAGACGCGCCCCACCCCGCTGCTGCTGCGCTACGAACCGGGCGACTACAACTGCCTGCACCAGGATCTGTATGGCGAATTGCAGTTTCCGCTGCAGCTCACCGTGCTGCTCAGCCGCCCCGGCGAGGACTTCACAGGCGGCGAGTTCGTGCTGACCGAGCAGCGCCCGCGCATGCAGTCACGCGCCGAAGTGGTGCCGCTGATGCAGGGCGAGGCGGTGATCTTCTTCGTGAACCAGAGACCGGTGAACGGCACGCGCGGCACCTACCGCGTGGCCATGCGCCACGGCGTGAGCCGTGTGCGCTCGGGCCGGCGCATGACCATGGGGCTGATCTTCCACGATGCGGCCTGAAAGCAGGGCCGGCCCGCGCTTCAGACCGCGCCGCGCACCTGCGCCACCATCCGATCGAGCTGCGCCACATCGCACAGCACCAGCGCCTTGCCCTCCTTGGCCAGCAGGCCTCGCTGCGCCAGCGCGTTGAGCTCGCGCGTCACCTGTTCGCGGTTGGTGCTGACGCGGCTGGCCATGTCCGAATGCGTGGGGGCCGGGTCGAGCGTGGCGCGGTTGCCCTCGCAACCGGCCTCGCGCGCCAGCCGCAGCAGCTCGGCATGCACGCGGTTCTGCACGCCCAGGGTGCTCAGGTCGATCACGCGCGCGGAAATCTCCCGCACCATCAGGCACAGGCCGCGCATCACGCGATCGGCAACCGGCCGCTCGTCGGCCAGGACCTGGCGGAAATCTTCCGCCCCCAGGCTGGCCACCACGCTCGGGCGCAGCGTGAGCACATCGGCCGAACGCGGCTGGCCATCGATGGCAGCCAGCTCGCCGAAGTGCCCGCCGGCGTCCACCTCACGAAAGGTGAGCTGCCGCCCATTGAGCGCAAAGATGGTCACGCGCAACTGGCCGTCGATGACGAAGTGAACGTCGCGCTCGCGCTCTGCCCGCTGCACCAGCATGCGGCCTGCCGGCAGGCTGCGCCAGCGGCAGGCCTGGGCCAGCGCGTCCAGGCGCGATGCCGAAAGACCCTCGAACAGCCGCACCGAGCGCAGGCCCAGGCTGGATCTGACTTCTGTCATGGCAAACGCTCCTTCGGCCCCCATGCCAGCCGTGTCGCCGCAGCGGGCCATCGTCGCAAATGTGTGCGAAAGCGCACTGCCAGACCGCGCCCGGAAGAGGACAGTCCACTCCCGTAGTGGCGCGATACCCGCGGCCCACACAGCAACAGGAGATTTTGACCATGAACCGCACGCATGTCCTGCGCATTGCCGCGTTGGCGCTGTCGGCCGCTGCTTCTTCTTCCGTCTTCGCGCAAACCATTTCTGCCGAAGAGTGGGTGGGCAGCCCCATTCACTTCACGAGCACGCAAAGCCGCGCCGAAGTCACGGCCGGCTACTTTGCCTCGCCCTCCAGGGCGCCGCAAGAATTGCGCGTGGGCCCGGCCGATGCCGGCCCCGGCGCCATGGACCGCGCCACGGTGGCGGCCGACCGCAACCTGTGGCTGCGCGCCGGCCTGGCCAGCTATGGCGAATACGCCGAGATGGACCCGCAGTATTCAAAGCGCATGGCCAACTACATGCGCATGCGCAGCGGCCCGGAATTCACCGCGGAACTCAACCGCATCGAAGGCGCCAGGTCGCGCAGCACGGCAATGATTGCCGCCCCGGCGTCCGCGCAATGAGGGAGCGAGCTCAAAGGGGGCGCCAGGCGCCCCCTTTTTTTGCCTGGCTCAGCGCCGCACCTGCACCAGCAGCAGGTTCGCCGTGTAGCCACCACCCTGGGTAATGACCGGATAGGACGTGTCGTTGATGAACACGAGCGCTCCGTTTCGTTCCACCCGCGCGGCGACCGTATAGCGCATGCGCGGGTCGATGCGCGACGCGTCGACGGTCAGCTCGAAGGGATAGGGAGGCTGCCGGCCCTCTGTCTTGAAGCGCTGCTCGGCCAGCACGATGGCCGGGGCGTCCATGCGCGAGACGTCCTGCAGCCGCACGATGACGTCGGCATCGGGTGGCACCGCAATGCGTTCGCGCCAGGTGAGGGTGCCGGTCACGCGCACGGGCTGCAGGGTCTGCGGCGTGCTCTGGCTTGGGCCGACAGGCGTGGCGCAAGCCACCAGCAGCAAGGCGCTGCCGAGTGCGGCCAGTGCAATGGCAATGCGTCGAGTCTTCATGCAGCACCTCTTTCTTCTTGTGCCAGCGTCCGGGCGTGACGCTGCGCCAGTTGAACGTACCAGTCGAGACACCCCGGGTTGGCCATGGCCTCGCGGTTGACCACGCGCTCCAGCGGCTGGCCCAGCATCAGCTTCTTGATGGGAAGCTCCTGCTTCTTGCCCGATAGCGTGCGCGGAATCTCGGCCACCTGGAAGATGTCGTCGGGCACGAAGCGCGGCGACAGCTGGGTCTTGATGGCGTTGTTGATTCTCGCGCGCATCGCGTCGTCCAGCGCAACACCGGGGCGCAGCACCACGAACAGCGGCATGTAGCTGTCTCGGCCCAGGTATTCGAGGTCGACCACCATCGAGTCGAGCACCTCGGACAGCCCTTCGACGGCGCTGTAGATCTCGCTGGTGCCCATGCGCAGGCCCTGGCGGTTGATGGTGGCGTCGCTGCGGCCGTAGATGATGCAGCCGCCGCCTTCCCCGACCTTGAGCCAGTCGCCGTGCCGCCACACGCCGGGGTAGGTGTCGAAGTAGCTCGACAGGTAGCGGGCGTTGCCCTCGTCGCTCCAGAAGTACAGGGGCATGGACGGGATGGGCCGGGTGCACACCAGCTCGCCCACCTGCTCCACCACGGCGTGGCCGTCCTCGTCCCAGGCGTAGACGGCCGCGCCGAGAAAGCGGCATTGCATCTGGCCGGGCACCTCGGGCAAATCGCGGTTGCCGCCGACAAAGGCGCCGCAGAAGTCGGTGCCGCCGGAAATGTTGCACCACCAGACATCCTTGGCGCCAGCGGCGCGCGCAAGCGCGCTACCCCACACCTGCACCTCGGACGCCAGGGGCGATCCGGTGCTGCCCAGCACGCGCACGCGCGACATGTCGCCCACGTCCTTGGCTGCCAGCCCGGCCTTCATGCAGTTGGCGAAATAGGCAGCGCCCGCGCCAAAGAAGGTCACGCCGTGCCGGGACACGAAGCGCCACAGCACGCTCCAGTCGGGCTTGGCGGTGCTGCCGGCCGGGTGGCCGTCGTAGATGCAGACCGTGGTGCCGCCGGCCAGGCCCGCGAGCTGCGCGTTCCACATGACCCAGCCGGTGGAGCTGTACCAGTGGAAGCGCTCGCCCAGCGTGTTGGGCTCGTAGCTCGCGCCCAGGTCGTAGTGGATGGCCGAGAGCGCCATGCTCAGCAAGATGCCGCCCTGCCCGTGCACGATGGGCTTGGGCAGGCCCGTGGTGCCGCTGGAATAGACGATCCACACCGGGTGGTCGAAGGGCAGCCATTCGGGTGCGAAGCCCGACACCTCGGCGTCGTCTTGCGCAACGGCGGCCTGCCAGTCCAGCTCGCAAGGCAGTTGCTCGGCGGCATGCGGCGTCTTCACCAGCAGCAGCGACTGCACGCTCGTGAGTTCCTGGCGCAGCTGGCGCACGATGGCGCTGCGGTCGTGCGCCTTGCCGCCGTAGTGCACGCCGTCCACCGCGATCAGCAGCTTGGGCTCGATCTGGCGCAGGCGGTCGACCACCGCCGCCACGCCCATGTCGGGCGCGCACACGCTCCACACGGCGCCGATGCTCGAACAGGCGAGAAAGGCCACCATGGTCTGCGCAATGTTGGGCAGGTAGGCCGCCACCCGGTCGCCGCGGCCGATGCCCTGGCGGCGCAAGGCCAGCGCCAGCGATGCCACCTGGCGCCGCAGCTCGGGCCAGCTCATCTCGCGCACTTCGCCCAGCTCGTTGTCGCTCACGATCGCGGGAAAGCCCGTGGCATGGGCGGCGTCCGCATGCCGCATCACCTGCGCCGCGTAGTTGACCTGCGCTCCGGGGAACCAGCGCGCACCGGGCATCTTTTCCTCGGCAAGCACGGCGCTGTGCGGGGTGGGCGACAGCAGCCCGCAGTAGTCCCAGATGCTCTGCCAGAAGGCGTCCAGGTCGCGCACCGACCACTGCCACAGCGCGTCGAAGTTGTCGAAGGCCAGCCCGCGCGTCTCGCGCAGCCAGTCCTGGTAGAGGCGGATCTGGGGAACGTTGGGGGCGGAAAAGGAGGCGCGGCTGCTCATGCAGCGAGCCTACCGCGCCGGCTTGGCTTGCGGTGCGCGGGGTTTTCCGGTTGTTGCCTTGGAATCGCCACCCAGCAGGCGCTCCACCTGCTGGCCTACCCGCGCGCCGATGGCCGTGCCCACGCCCGGGAGCACGGCGGTCCCCACGGCCGCGCCGGTCACGGCCCCGGTGGTCATCGACAGCACCGGTTCTTCCACCGTGCCGGAGATCTTCAGGGGAATGCCCACGACGCCGTCCACCAGGTCGATCGCCAGTTCGCCGTCGAGCTTGCGGCGAATCATGCGCACGTTGCCGCTGGCCTTGAGCACGCCCGAGCGCGCCAGCAGGTTCGTGTAGCGGAACTCGATGCCGTTGCCCGTGCTCTGGGTGTCGACCGTGCCGCTGAGCTCGTCCAGCGGCGTCTGGCCGGCCTCGGTGGTGCCCGCGCTGCGCACGGCCTTGGCCAGGTCGAAGCGCGTGAGCCGCGCCGGCTTCATGACGAACCTGGTGCTGGTGTGCAGGTTCGCGGCCAGGCCGGTGGGGCTCTCGGCTTCGGCCTCGATCGTGGTGCTGCCGTTGGCGCGGCCGCTCACCGCGCTGTGGCGGCGGAACACGCCGAGCAGCGCCTCCACGTCCACATCCTTGGGCACGAGTTCGGCCGTGAGCCTGAAGCGGCCGTTGGCTGCGCGCGCGAGCTCGGCCGAGCCGTTCCACGTGCCCCCGGGTACATCGATCAGCACGCGCCAGCGCCAATCCTGCCCCTGGCGCTGCAGGCGCAGCTGGGTCGCGGGGCTGCTGCCGGAGCGCACGATTCGGGCCTGGTCCGGAAGCCCGTCCTCGCCCACGTCCACGCTGCCTTCGTAGTCCAGCTCGATGCCCCGACGGTCGATCCAGGTCAGCTCCCGAAAGTGCAGCTGCACATTGCCCGGCAGCCAGGCGACGGCCGGCCTGGCGTCCTGCTGTCCGCCGCGGTTGACGCGCAGCTGATGCAGCGAAACCAGCGGCACCACGCCGCCTTCGAGCTGGATGTCCTGCAGCTGCGGCGCGCGCTGCAGCACCGACGACCACGTGGCCCGCAGGCGCAGGTTTCGCAAGATGATCGGGCTGGCCTGGCGCGTGACCGCGTTCTCCACCACCAGCGTGGGCTGCGGCCACAGCGTCCACTGGGCGTGCGAGAAATCGACCTGCACGCCGGTGCGTTCGTGAAACTGCTGCGCCACGCGCTCGGCCACTTCTTCCTGGGATGGCAGCCAGGACCAGGCCAGCGTCAGCAGCACGACTACGCCACCGGCCAACAGGCCGCTGGTGGCATACATCAGGCGTCGTGCGCGCGACATGGGTCCAGCTTAGGCCTGCATTAGCCTGCGAGGCTGTAGGCCTCGACCCCGCAGCCCGGGCAGCATTTGTCCGGCCGGCGTGTCGCCGCCGCTTTCCTTACCGACCTGTTCCGGAGTTCCGCATGGCCATCTGGCAAAAAACCATCTCGCTCGACATCATCAACAAGACTTCCGAAGGCACCGCCGTTGCGCACCTGGGCATCGAGTTCACCGAAATCGGCGACGACTGGATCCGCGCCCGCGTGCCGGTGGACAGCCGCACCATCCAGCCCTACGGCCTGCTGCACGGCGGCGTGTCGGTGGTGCTGGCCGAGACGCTGGGCTCCACCTGCGCGCACTTTAGTTCGCCAGAAGGCCACCGCTGCGTGGGCCTGGACATCAACGCCAACCACCTGCGCGGCGTGACCAGCGGCTGGGTGACGGCCACCGCGCGCCCGGTGCACCGCGGCAAGACCACGCAGGTGTGGCAGATTGACCTCACCAACGAAGCCGGCGAGCTCACGTGCGTCTCGCGATTGACGATGGCGGTGCTGCTGCCCCGACAATAGCGCGCCCCTGCGGGGCACCGTTTTTCCGATTCCAACAACCGATAACAAGAGGATGCAGAAGATGAGCGAATCACGCCTATTTGGATGGGACGAGGTCAAGCCCGCAACCGGCCAGGTGGTGGCCCCCACCGAGCGACTGCCCTGGCCGCAGACCGCCGCCATGGGCGTGCAGCACGTGATCGCCATGTTCGGCTCCACGGTGCTGGCGCCGCTGCTCATGGGCTTCGATCCCAACCTGGCCATTCTCATGAGCGGCATCGGCACGCTCATCTTCTTCTTTGTGACCGGCGGGCGCGTGCCCAGCTACCTGGGCTCCAGCTTCGCCTTCATTGGCGTGGTGATCGCCGCCAGCGGCTATGCCGGCAGGGGCCCCAACACCAACCTGGGCGTGGCGCTGGGCGGCATCATCGCCTGCGGCGCGGTGTACGCCATCATCGGCTTCATCGTGGCAGCCACCAACCGGCAGCAGCATCGCGTGTCCCAGCCGGTCAAGGGGATGGAGGTGGACGAGATCGAGGACGGCGTGGCCACCCACTGGATCGAGCGGCTCATGCCGCCGGTGGTCACCGGCTCGGTGGTGGCCGTGATCGGCCTGAACCTGGCGCAGGTGCCCATCAAGAACATGGCGCCCACCGGCTTCGACACCTGGATGCAGCTCGTCACCTTCGTCTCGGTGGGCCTGGTGGCGGTGTACACGCGCGGCATGGTGCAGCGCCTGCTCATCCTGGTGGGGCTGATCGTGGCCAGCATCATCTACGCGGTGCTGACCAACGGCATGGGCCTGGGCACGCCGATCAACGTCTCGGCCATCGTGGCGGCGCCCTGGTTCGGCCTGCCCGGCTTCGTGTCGCCGGTGTTCAAGAGCGACGCCATGCTGCTCATCGCGCCGGTGGCCATCATCCTGGTGGCGGAAAACCTGGGCCACCTCAAGGCCGTGGGCGCCATGACCGGCACCGACATGAACCCCTACATCGGCCGCGCCTTCATCGGCGACGGCGTGGCCACCATGGTCAGCGGTGCGGCCGGCGGCACGGGCGTGACCACCTACGCCGAGAACATCGGCGTGATGGCGGCCACCAAGATCTACTCCACCGCCATGTTCGTGGTGGCGGCCATCATCGCCATCGTGCTGGGCTGCAGCCCCAAGTTCGGCGCCGTGATCCAGGCCATTCCGCTGGCGGTGATGGGCGGCGTGAGCATCGTGGTGTTCGGCCTGATCGCCATGGCCGGCGCCAAGATCTGGGTGGACAACCGGGTGGACTTCACCGACAACGCCAACCTCATCGTGGCGGCCGTCACCCTCATCCTGGGCACTGGCGACTTCACGCTCAAGTTCGGTGGGCTGGCGCTGTCGGGCATCGGCACCGCCACCTTCGGCGCCATCCTGCTGTATGCGCTGCTGGGGCGTCGCCGCTGAAAAAGGAGGCAGCGCCGCAGTCCTGGGGCCGCCTTTGGGCGGCCCTTTCTTTTTTTGCATGGCGAATTCGAGGCAGGCCAGCCATGCAACAACATGAAAAAGCCTGCCCGAAGCTGCGGCTTGTGGTGCCTGCGCGCCAGCGCAAGGCCCCGCGCCCATTAGACTCGGACGCTTTTCGTACCTACGTTTGACATGGCAGATGCTTCCGCCGCGCGCACCCGAGCGGTTTTTGAGTTCAAAAGCGCGACGCTGCCGCTGATTGCGGTGATCCTCAAGACATCCGACCTCGACCTGCTGGCCGAGGCGATGGATGCCCAACTGGCCGATTCGCCCGACTTCTTCGAGCAGGAGCCGGTGGTGATCGATCTCTCCCAGCTGGAAGAACCTGCCGACGAGGACGCCTCCGAGATCGATTTCGAGCGCCTGCGCCAGCTGCTGGCGCGCCACCAGACCCAGCCCATTGCCGTGCGCGGCGGCACCGACGAGCAGCATGTGGCCGCGCGTGCGGCCGGCCTGTCGATTGCCGCCATGCCGGTGTCACCGCCCGCCCGCCCCCCGGCCCCGGCCGAGGCGCCCAGCCCCGCGCCGCAGATCGTGCGCGAAGTGCCGGTGCCCGCCACTGGCACCCTGGTCATCGACCGGCCGCTGCGCTCAGGCCAGCAGGTCTACGCCCGCGGCGGCGACGTGATCGTGCTGGACGTGGTGAATTTCGGCGCCGAGGTCATTGCCGACGGCCATGTGCATGTCTACGCGCCGCTGCGCGGCAAGGCCATTGCAGGCGCCCGTGGCAACACCGAGGCGCGCATCTTCAGCACCTGCATGGAGGCGCAGCTGGTGGCCATTGCCGGCATCTACCGCACCTCCGAGGTGGCGCTGCCGGACGACGTGCAAGGCAAGACCGCGCAGGTCTGGCTGAACGAACAGAAGCTCGTTTTCGAGCCCATCGCCTGATTCGATGCGCTTGAACCAACAACAGAAATTTTTGAAGAAGAAGGAATCGGACGAATGGCAGCCAAAATTGTGGTGGTGACCTCCGGCAAGGGTGGCGTCGGCAAGACGACGACCAGCGCCAGTTTTGCTTCGGGCCTCGCATTGGCCGGCAAAAAGACGGCGGTGATCGACTTTGACGTCGGCCTGCGCAACCTGGACCTGATCATGGGCTGCGAGCGCCGCGTGGTGTTCGACCTGATCAACGTGATCCAGGGCGAAGCCAACCTGAAGCAGGCCCTCATCAAGGACAAGCAGTGCGAGAACCTCTCTGTGCTGGCGGCCTCGCAGACGCGCGACAAGGAAGCCCTCACGCAGGAAGGCGTGGAAAAGGTGCTCAAGGAGCTGGACGAGATGGGCTACGACTACATCGTGTGCGACTCGCCCGCCGGCATTGAAACCGGCGCCATGATGGCCATGCACTTTGCCGACGAGGCGCTGATCGTGACCAATCCTGAGGTCTCATCGGTGCGCGACTCCGACCGCATCCTAGGCATGCTCAGCAGCAAGACCAAGCGGGCCAAGGAAGGCGGCGATCCGATCAAGGAGCACCTGCTCATCACCCGCTACAACCCCAATCGCGTCGCCGGCGGGCAGATGCTGTCGCTGGAAGACATCCAGGACATCCTGCGCATCAAGCTCATCGGCGTCATCCCCGAAAGCGAATCGGTGCTGCAGGCGTCCAACCAGGGCATTCCGGCCATCCACGACAAGGAAACCGACGTGGCGCAAGCCTACGCCGACGTGGTGGCGCGCTTCCTGGGTGAAGAGCGGCCCATGCGATTTGTCGATGCCGAGAAGCCTGGCTTCTTCAAGCGCATCTTCGGCGGGAGGTAAGCGTCCATGTCCTTTCTCTCCTTTCTGCTCGGCGAGAAGAAGAAGACGGCCAGCGTCGCCAAGGAGCGGCTGCAGATCATCCTGGCGCACGAGCGCTCCAGCCTGAGCGGCGCACGCCGGCCCGATTACCTGGCCGACCTGCAGCGCGAACTGGTGGCCGTCATTGCCAAGTACGTCTCGATCAAGCCCGACGACATCAAGCTCAACCTGGAAAAGCAGGACGACCTCGAAGTGCTCGAGGTGAAGATCGAACTGCCCGAAGGCCAGCCCGTGCGGCCCTGACCGCCGCCGGCGGCGCCCCCCGCCCTTGCCTTCTCCAAGCCCGGCCCCGTGCCGGGCTTTTTCATTTCGCTGGTGCTCGCAGGCGTTCACGAACGGCCGGCGAAGGCGTATCGTCTGCGCAGTCTTCAACCACGTAAGAAGCAAAGGAGACGAGACGATGGCAACGAGCAGCAAAACCACCGCCGCCAAGCGCACGGCCGCCAAGAAGGCCGGCGCAGCGGCGGCCAAGCCAGCCGCAAGCACCAGCGCCAGCGCGGGGCGCGTATCGGCCGACCCGATGGAGAACATGCAGAAGATGCAGAAGGCCTTCGCCAAACCGCTGCAGGAGATGGGCGAGCGGCTGCAGCAACTCAAGGTCTCCGGCGCGGCCGGTGCCATTGCCGCCAACGGCCGCAAGGACCTGGAGGCACTGATGCGCGCCAACCAGAAGTCCTACCAGGGCCTGCAGGCCGTGGTGCAGCGCCAGACCGAGATGCTGCGCGACTCCATCACCGCCTGGCAGGGCACGGTGAAGGCGATGCCCGGCAACGACCCCAAGGAGAACATCGCAAAGCTCGACGCCATGGGCCGCGCCGCCTTCAAGCAGGCGCTGGACGACATCCGCGAGCTGGCCGACATGGCCGCCAAGTCGCAGGCCGAGGCCTTCGAGATCGTGCGCGGGCGCATCGCCAGCAACGTGGACGAAGTCAAGCGCATGCTCAAGCAGACGACCGGCGGCAAGTAGCCGTCTCGCTTTCCGGCCTACCTGATTTCAGGGACGGGAAGATCCCGTTCCGAGTCCTGCTTCAGTGCTGCAAACTGCAATGTTCACTTACGTTTGCAACACAAAACTTCATGCAGGATTCTTCTCGTTCCCTGATCGGGGCCGCAGCAGCGGCCCTTTGCTTGAGCCTTGCCGCTTGCGGCGGCGGCAGCAGTGACGGCGCCGCCTTCCCCACCACCCAGACCTCCAATGCGCCCACAGACACCGCCAGCGCCAAGCGCGGCGTGCTCAGTGGTGCGGACGATCCCAAGGCGGACACCGGCATCGACGGCGACTTCTATCTCAACTACAGCAGCACGACGCTGTTCGGGCCCAAGGCCAATGGTGCATGGCCAATTGGCGTGTCGCTTCGCGGCACGGACGGCGCGAATGGCAGCGATGGCTCGGCCGGTGCCGTGGGCCCTGCGGGCACCACGCTGCGCTACGGCAGCGCCGACCCCGTTGCGGCGACTGGCAACGACAGCGACTTCTACCTGAACACGACGACAGCGATGCTGTTCGGCCCCAAGGCCGGTGGTTCGTGGCCGACGGCGGGTGTCTCGCTGATGGGGCCTGCGGGGGCCACCGGTGCCCAGGGCGCCACAGGGCCGACGGGGGCCTCGGGGCCGCAGGGCGTTCAAGGTCTGACGGGTGCTACCGGTGCAACTGGCGCACAAGGGGCCACCGGTCCAGCGGGGCCTGTCGGCGCGACGGGCTCCACGGGCGAGACCGGTGCCACCGGCGCCACGGGTGCGAGCGGACCCACCGGTGCGACGGGCCCCACCGGCACAACCGGCGACACCGGCCCGACCGGTGCCACGGGGCCGACGGGAGCCACCGGTCCCACGGGGGCGACTGGCGCGACCGGAGCGGCGGGGACGGAAGTCTTCTCGATCAACTACAGCTTCCCTTCGGCCAACATCAATGGCGCCGGCGATTACTACTCGGCGCCGTGGGGCACCGGCATCGGCCTGATTGCCAATCCCGACAACAGCCCCGGTGCTGGCGCGAGCAGCGCGGCCCTGCTGCCGCTGGACTGCAACACGGCCGAATTGAAGGTGCAGTTCCTGAGCGCGCTCACCACGAGCTACAGCGTCCGGGTGGAGGTCAGGCGAGCCAGCGCCCTGAGCTCGCCGCCCCAGCCAACGGCACTCCAGTGCACGATCGCCGGAACCACGATTGACTGCAGCAAGAGCACCACCGGCCTGGGATTGGCCGGCGACATCGTCTATCTGCGTTTCACGGGTACGCAGGCGCTCAATGTCGACAAGGTGCCAGGCTACGCCTACTTGAGCTGCAAGTCCTGACCCCGCCCTACAGCCCGTAGAAGGCCTTGTTGCCTTCAATGCGCGCCTGCTCCGAAAGCGGAAACTTCCGCTCTTCGAGCAGGCGTTTTGTTGCCTGGCGCCCTTGCTCGCGCGCATGCGCCACGTAGAAGGCGCTCACCGCCAGTTCGTCGAGCGCGCGCCATGCGTACACGGAGGCATCGACGAACAGCGTATCGGCCGGAACGGGAAGGGCCGCTGCCTGGTGGGCGTACAGATGCGCCAACGCGAACTCCTGGCGCAGCCGGTGGTAGCGGGCCAGCGCGCACAGCGGCTCGGCGCGCGTGGGGCGCGCCTGATAGGCCGCCAGGTAGCCATCGCGAACCGCAGACGGCGCAGCGCCCAGGCGTTCGTCCAGCGCCGCCACCTGGAACAGCGAGAACCAGCACTCTTCGTCCCATCCGCCCATGCCGGCGCGCGCCAGGTAGTGCGCACGGCTTTTCTCCAGCTGCCCCGCGTCGCGGCAGCTCTGGGCCAAGTAGAAGCGATAGCGCGTATTGCCGGGCTCGTCTTGCAGGGCACGTTCGAGCACGTCGATGTCGCGCAGGTAGGTGTCTGCACTGCGCGCCCTCGCCCCGTCGTGCGACACCCGAATGACCGGGCCCGAGAGGTTGGCCCATGCATGCGGCTCGCTGCATGTGAGGTATTCGTGCAGCACGCCTTCCCATCGCCACGGCAGCGCACTCGACACGAGTGCGTTGCGAAAGTAGGTCCAGCCCGCGCTTTCGCATTGCAGTCGATGACCCTGCACTCCCAGTTGCGGCCACGAAAAGCCGTCGGGCACATCCAGCGTTTCGTCGGCGTCGATGAAGAAGATGTGATCGCCCTGCCCGCGCGCCAGCTCCAGCGCCTGGTTGCGGTTGAAGGCGAAGTCGCGCCATGGCCGCTCGTGCAAGGCGCCTGGCACGTCCTTCATGACGTCGCGGATGCGTTCCTGCGTTCCGTCGGTGGAGCCGGTGTCCACGATGACCCAGTGATCGACCCACGGCCGCACCGAGGCCAGGCACCGTTCGATGACGGGCGCCTCGTTCTTCACGATCATGTTCAGGCAGATCATCGGACTAGCGGTTCTCCAGCCGGTTGTAGTCCAGGATGCCTGCGGCCAGCGGTTGCGCCTTGGCAAAGTCGTCGTTGAGCGCATCGCTGAACGCCCAGAAGTCCGGCGCCGTACGCCGCACGGCAAAGCGCTCCGAGAAGGCCGCGTAGTCGGCCTCGGATGCGAGCTTGCCCAGCGCTTCGGTGAAGGCCGGCAGGTCGCGCTGCTGCACGCGGTAGAAGGCGTTGGGGTAACTGCCCAGCACACCGGGCACCACGGTTAGCGTGTTCTCGTCGGGCCGCAGCTGCGCCTTCTCGCGCAGGAAGTACGAGACGGAGTTGTGGCCGGTGTCGCGCAGCAGGCTGAACCAGCGCGTGGGGCGGCCGGGCGCTTCCACGGCCAGCACGCTGGTCTCGTTGGCCCACGACAGCGATGCGCCGCGCACGTCGGCCAGGCGCAGCAGCTGGGTGCGCAACGCCGCATCGGGTTCGCGCCGCAGGTCTGGGAACTGCGCCGCGGCCAGGGGCGCCACGCGGCGCTCCAGCATGCCCAGCAGCTCGGTCTTGGCGTCTTTCGTGCGGTAGCGGATGCTGCTGTCGGCATCCAGGTGCGCCGGGCCGCCGTACACCTGCTCGCGCGTCGAGAGGCTGTCGCCGCGATACCAGGTGTCGCGCACGGCTTCGCGCTGGTCCTTGGGCAGCAGGATCAGGAAATTGAACTCGCCTTCCATGCGCAGGAAGTCCATGTACAGCCGCGAGTTGAGCTGGTGCCCGACGTTGCCGTACACGTCGTACAGCGCTACCAGTAGGTAATGGATGCGCTCGAGCAGGGGGTAGCCGATGACCCACGCCGTCTTGGGCATCTGCTCGCCCACCAGGCCCTTGACGACGCTGGCGCTGTCGAAGTGGCGTAGCACCGTGAGCGCGGCGTTGGAGTTGCGTTCGCGCCCGCCGTCCCACACCAGGCCCAGGTCGACGCGGGTGCCGGCGGCCGCACGCTGGGCCAGTGCCTTCGACTTGGCTTCGAGGTAGCCCTTCTCGAGATTGGCGTAGCGCCGCCAGGGCGCGAGCAGGCCGGTGTTGCTGTTGCCGGTGGGCAGGCGAAGCAGGTCCGCCTCGGTCGCCAGCTGGTGCGCCATGGATTCGTCGTAGGCCTTCGACGGCGCCTGGAAGAAGACCCAGAAGCGGTCGTCGATGACGTCCAGCGCCATCTGGCCGCGGCACACCGGGCCTTTGATGAAGCCCATGATGGTGAACTCGGCCTCGTCCAGCATGAAGCTGTAGCGCGCGGCCACCGGCAGCGCCTCGAAGGTCTTGAAGGGGTTGGCCGCATCCTGCGCGTCGTAGCCCGGCAGGCTGTCCACGGCGTAGTCGGGCTGCAGGAACAGAGAGCGCCAGCGCGCCATGCGCGCGGCGTCGAGCCGGTAGGGCATGTGGGTCTTGGCCACGATGCTCTCGCGCACCGGCTCCATGCGATAGAACACGCGCCCGGCGCCGGGATCGTCCACCGGGCGGCGGGTGACGATCTGGCGCACCGGCTGGCCGGGCGGCGTGCTGGAACGCACCAGCTTGAAGTACTGGCGCGACTTGTCGTCGTCGAAGTACAGATGCGCCAGGAAGAGATGCTCGAAGGCATAGCGCGCAAACAGCTGCTCCTTGAGGCTGTCGCCGTTGAGGAAGCGCTCCCACTGCCCCACGCGCTGCACCGCCAGCGCCGAGGGCGGACCGGAGGGCTCGGCCGGCGCGCCCTGCTCCAGCCAGCGGGCGAGCGTGTCGTGTTCGGTGCGGGTGAGGCCCGGCAGGCCGAAGGGCATGCCTGCCTGCGGGTTGCGTTGCTCGAAGGTCTCGATTTCCGCACCGGCCGCGCAGGTCTGCGGGCGGTCGATGGAGAAATCGAGATCGGCCGATGCGGTGCCGCTTGCAGGCATGGGGTGCTGCTGCTTGAGCATGAGCAGCCGATGCATCAGGCCGGCCGTGCGGTTGGCCTCGAGCGACTGGTCGGCGTGTTCGTTCAGCACCGGAAAGAAGCCCTTGTCGCGCCACTGCGAAGCCTTGTTCGCGTCTTCATAGAGCCGCGACGGCTCGGCCGCCAGCAGGCGCGTGGTGTCGTACACCCGGGTCTTGCTGGCGCCGCGCGCAATGCCTTCCCAGCTGGTGGTCTTGAGCTGGCAGGGTGCGTCGTAGCAGGCATGGCAGACCACGCATCGCTTGTCCAGGATCGGCTGGATGGTCTGTGTGTACGAGATGTCGTTGGGCGCAGGCGGCCTGGGCTGGTCGAAACGCGTGGGCTGTGACGGACCGAAGAGTTCGTCGAACTTGCCCAGGCTGGCCAGGGTGGCACAGGCACTGAGGAACAGGAAGGCGAGGAGCAAAGGCAGACGGCGCATGGGGCGCGAGTGTGGCATCAAACGCCGACCCCCGGCCGCCGCACCCGCGCCCTTGCTTGTTCAAAGCCGTGCTGCTGCGCGGCGCGCTTCTTCGGCGGCGGCCTGCTTGACCTGTGCCAGGCGCTGCGGATCGGTCAGGGTCGGCGCCACGTGGACCTCGGCCGCCACGTCGATACCGATGAAGCGCAGCCACTGGCGCATGAAGGGCTTCTGGAAGTCCTCGTACGCGCCGGGTGCCACTGTCGACTCGGAAAAATCGCCCGCGCTGGAACACACCAGCACGGCCCGCTTGTCGCGCAGCAGCGGCTGGTAGCCCTCGGCGCGCGACCACGACCAGTTCTGCCCCGGCAGGGTCACGATGTCGATGTAGTGCTTCAGGCGGTAGGGCACGCCGTAGTTCCACATCGGCAGGCTGAAGACGAAGCGGTCCGCGTCGTTGAAGGCGCGGGAGATTGCCACCGCACGCGCCCACTGGGCCTTCTGTGCGTCGGTGGCGTGCTGCGAGCGCAGCACCGCGAACTTGGCGGCGATCATGCTGGCGTCGAACTCGGGCATCTCCAGGTCCCAGACGTTCACGGTGTGCACGCGATGATCCGGATGACGCTCGCGATAGGCAGCGAGCAGTTCGCTGGTGGCCGCGGTCGAGTGCGAAGCCTCGCCGCCGGGCGACGCGATCACGTGAAGCAGCGTCGTGGATTCGCACATCGTCAAGCCTCCTCGACCAGGCGAAGACCGATCACGCCGGCCACCACCAGCCCCACGCACAGCAGCCGCAAGGGCGACGCGCTGTCGCCGTGCACCACCATGCCCACCAGCGTGACGCCCACGGCACCGATGCCCGTCCACACCGCGTAGGCGGTGCCGGCAGGCAGCGACTTCATGGCGTGAGTGAGCAGGAAGATGGAGGCCAGTGCAGCCAGGATGCCGATGACGGCCGGCACGGGCCGGCTCCATCCGTCGGCGGCCTTCAACGCAGCCGCCATCACGATTTCGACCGCGCCCGCAACCAGCAGGATCAACCATGCCATGAAGAACTCCTTTTCAACATCGATTGAGATGGACGGAGTCTGTGTCTACACTTCCCGTTGGACAAGTACGCACCTTTTGGTGCCTATCACGGAAGGCAAGACATGGCAGGAAAGCGCGCATCACGCGGCGACGTCTACAACGCCGGCTGCCCCTCGCGCGTGGCACTGGAACTGATCGGGAGCAAGTGGGCCCTGCTGATCGTCCCGCTGTTGGACGAGGGCCCGGTGCGCAATGGCGAGTTCATGCGCAGGATCGAAGGCATCTCGCAAAAGATGCTGACCCAGACGCTGCGCGAGCTGGAACGCAACGGCCTGGTCGAGCGCATCGACTACCAGACCGTGCCGCCGCACGTCGAATACCAGCTCACCGCGCTGGGCCGCTCGCTCAGCCGGGCGTTGGTGGTGGTCGATCAGTGGGCCGAGGCGAACATCGGCAAGCTGGTCTCGGCGCAGCAGGCCTTCGACCAGGCTGGCGGCTAGCGCGTCAGCGGATCAGGGCTGCTGGCCCTGCGGGCCCACGGCCGGCGCCGAGCGCGCGGGACCCAGGCCGAGTTTGCGGCCCAGGGAGTCGCCCAGGTTGCGCACCGGGCGGCTGGCGGCTTCGGAGCCGCGGTTGATGCCGTTGCGCGTTGCGCTGTCTGCGTGCGCGATGCTGCGGCCGGCCGTGTCGGTGCCGTGCTGGATGCTGTCGCCCACCTTGTTCCTGGGGGCCGGCTTGATGGTGTGCGCCGGTTGGCTCGGGGCCGGCTTCTCGGGGTTGGGAGCCTGCGCTGCGGCGGCGCCCGCCATCAGCAGTACGGCCAGCGCGATGCAAATGCGTGGAGAGCGTGTCTTCATGATCGTGGGTGTGCTGTTGGATTCAGGAGGCGAGCATGTCGAGCGCATGCCTCGCCCTTGCCATGGTAGCCGCGGCCCGCGCCCTCGGGCGTAGGCCGGCGCCGGCAAATCACTCGTCCTGTTGCTCTTGCTGGCGGGCCAGCCGCTCGCTCTTCCAGTAGACGTCGTCGCCGCCGTCCAGGCGGTTGAGCACGCGGGCAAGCACGAACATCAGGTCGCTCAGGCGATTGAGATAGCGCCGCGGCGTGTCGTTCGCGGCATCGACGGCACCGAGCGCCACCACCAGGCGTTCGGCGCGTCGGGCCACTGTGCGGCACACGTGCGCCTGCGAAGCGGCGCGCGTGCCGGCCGGCAGGATGAATTCGGCCAGGCGGGGCAACGCGGCGTTGTGCTCGGCCAATGCGTTGTCCAGTTGCAGCAGCGCCTCTGGCTTGAGCAGCGTATAGCCCGGCATCGACAGCTCGCCGCCCAGGTTGAACAGCTGATGCTGCACATCCACCAGCAGTTCGCGCACGGGCGCCGGCATGGTCTCGCACAGCAAGAGGCCGATGTGCGAGTTGAGTTCGTCCACGTCGCCCATGGCGGCCACGCGCTGGTGGCTCTTGGGGACGCGGGTGTTGTCACCGAGGCCGGTGGTGCCGTCGTCGCCGGTGCGGGTGGCGATTTGTGTGAGGCGGTTGCCCATTGCGTATGCTCCTTTTTCAGGGCCGCATTGTGCGCGCCACGTCCCAGCGGCAATCAGTCCGGCAGCACGGCCGTGACTTCGATCTCCACCTTGGCACGGTCCTCGATGAGCGCCTTGACCTCCACCGCCGTCATGGCCGCGTTGTAGCTGCCGATGATTTCGCGGTACGCCTTGCCCACTTCGCGGCCGGCGGCGAGGTATTCGCGCTTGTCGGTCACATACCAGGTCATGCGCATGATGTGCTCGGGCTTGCCCCCCGCCTCGTGCAGCACGTCGACGATGTTCTGCAACGCCTGGCGCACCTGGCCGGCGAAGTCGTCGGTGTGGAACACGCCGTGCGCGTCCCAGCCGATCATGCCGGCGATGAAGACCTGCGTGCCGCGCACCTTGACGCCGTTGGCGTAGCCCTTGGGACGCGGCCAGCCTTCCGGAAGAATCACTTGCATAGGGGTCTCCTGTTCTGTCGGGTGTTGTTGTCAGTGCGCAGAAGGCACGTGCGCCTTGAGCATTTCGCGCGCGATGATGAGCTGCTGCACTTCGGAGGCGCCTTCGTAGATGCGCAGCGAGCGGATCTCGCGGTACAGCCGCTCCACCGTCTGCTCGCTTACCACGCCCAGGCCGCCGAACATCTGCACGGCCGCGTCGATGACCTGCTGCGCGCCCTCGGTGGCGGCCAGCTTGGCCATGGCCGCTTCACGCGTGACGTTCTGGCCCTGGTCCCGCTGCCAGGCGGCGCGGTAGATGAGCAATGCCGACGAGTCGATGGTCAGCGCCATCTGCGCCAGCTTGCTCTGCGTGATCTGGAAGTCGGCCAGCGTCTGGTTGAACATCTTGCGCGTGGTGGCACGCTCCATGGCGGCATCGAGCGCGCAGCGTGCGAAGCCGAGCGACGCTGCAGCGACGGAAGTGCGGAACACATCCAGCGTGCGCATGGCCACTTTGAAGCCCTCGCCCGCCGCACCCACACGCTGCGTGAGCGGAATGCGGCAGTTGGTAAAGCGCAGGCGCGCCAGCGGATGCGGCGCAATCACGTTGATGCGCTCGGCAATCTCGAAGCCTGGCGTGCCTGCCTCGACGATGAAGGCCGAGATGCCGCGCGCACCCGGCGCCTCGCCGGTGCGTGCGAACAGCACGTAGAAGTCGGCGATGCCGCCGTTGGAAATCCAGGTCTTCTCGCCGTTGATGACCACATGGTCGCCTTCGACCTTGGCGCTGCACTGCATGGCCGCGACGTCAGAACCCGCTTCGGGCTCGGACAGGGCAAAGGCGCTGATCGCCTCGCCGCGCTCCACGCGCTTGAGGTAGCGCTCGCGCTGATCGGGCGTGCCGGCCAGGCTGATGGCGCCCGAGCCCAGGCCCTGCATGGCAAAGGCGAAATCGGCCAGGCCCGAATGGCGCGCCAGCGTTTCGCGAATGATGCAGATGGCGCGCGTGTCGATGCTGTCACCCACCGCATGGCGCAGCCAGCCGCCCTGCCCCAGCTTGCGCACCAGCGACTTGCATTCGGCATCCACGTCGGGCCCGTGCGCATGCGGCACGTTCTGCGTGGCCCAGGCGTCGAGCTCTCGGGCCAGTGTGCGGTGGCGCTCTTCGAAGAAGGGCCATTCGAGGTACTTGGTGTCGCTCATGGCATCAGTTCCCTTCGAACTTGGGCTTTTGCTTGGCCACGAAGGCGTGATAGGCCCGCGAGAAGTCTTCGGTGAGCATGCAGATGGCCTGGGCTTGCGCCTCCGATTCGATGGCCTGCTCGATGGTCATGGCCCATTCCTGGTGCAGCATGGTCTTAGTGATGCCGTTGGCAAAGGTCGGGCCGGCCGCCAGCTCGGCCGCCCAGTCCTGCGCATTGGCCAGCAGGTCTTCGGGGGCCACCAGGCGGTTGTAGAAGCCCCAGCGCTCGCCCTCTTCGCCACCCATGGCGCGACCGGTATAGAGCAGCTCGCTCGCGCGGCCCTGGCCGATGATTCGCGGCAGGATGGCGCAGGCGCCCATGTCGCAGCCCGCCAGGCCCACGCGGTTGAACAGGAACGCCGTCTTGCTGCGCGCAGTGCCCACGCGCAGGTCCGAGGACATGGCCACGATGGCGCCGGCACCGGCGCACACGCCATCCACCGCCGCGATGATCGGCTGCGGGCAGGCACGCATGGCTTTGACCAGGTCGCCCGTCATGCGGGTAAAGGCCAGCAGCTCGGGCGCCTTCAGGCGCACCAGCGGGCCGATGATCTCGTGCACGTCGCCGCCCGAGCAGAAGTTGCCGCCGGCACCGGTAACCACCACGGCCTTCACGTCGGTCGCGTATTTCAGGTGCTGGCCGAAGAAGTCGCGCAGTTCGGCGTACGAATCGAAGGTGAGCGGGTTCTTGCGCTCGGGGCGGTTGAGCGTGATGGTGGCCACGCCGCCTTCGACATGCAGGGCGAAGTGCTGGGGCTCGTAGCCGGCCGCGGTCTTGAAGTTGCCTGCGGCCAGGGCCGGGTCCACGCGCGGCGTGATGGCGGTATCGGTGTTGCTCATTCCTTCTCCTGCGAAGCTGGGTCGTTGTTCTGAAGCAGGCGAACGCGCAGTTCGCCGAGGTGGGCGTGCACCTGGTGCATCGCGCCTTCGTCCATGCCGGTGAAGAGCTCGAGAATCCACTGCTCGTGCTCCTGCGCCATGGTCTCGAACAGGCGCCGGCCCTTTGGCGTGAGGCGCACGATCCAGGCGCGGCGGTCGGTGGGGCTGGCCTCGCGGGCCACCAGTCCTTCGCGCTGCAGCTCGTCGGTCAGGCCCGTGACGTTGCCGCCGGTCACCATCAGGAACTTGGACAGCGCACGCATCTTCATGCCGTCCTTCTGGCGGTACAGCTGCGCCATGTAGTCGAAGCGGGCCAGCGAGATGTCGAACTGCTCGCGCAGGCGCTTGCGGATCTCGGCCTCGATCTGTGTGGTGGTGGCCAGCATGCGCAGCCACAGCTTGAGCGCCGCGTGGTCGCCGCTGTGGGCGCGCGCTTCGTGGCCCAGCTGGTGGGCCTCGCTCAGCAGTTCATGCGACGGATCGTTCTGTTTCATGTTCTTCCCCTCTTGCTCCTGTTGCGCTCACACGCCGAGCGCGCGGTTGGCCTGCTCCAGCGGCGAGGCACCGGCCGCCTGTGCGGCCGCCGCGCGCTCGCGCTCGAGGTTGCGCTCCAGCTGCATCTTGGCCGCGCGGTATTGCTTGGGCCAGGCGATGTCCGGATAACCGATCTTGGCCGATTCCATGAGTGTCCAGGCCGGATTGGCCAGGTGCGGCCGCGCCACGGCGCACAGGTCGGCACGGCCGGCGGCAATGATGCTGTTGACGTGGTCGGCTTCCGAGATGGCGCCCACCGCGATGGTGGCAATGCCTGCCTCGTTGCGCACGCGGTCGGCAAAGGGCGTCTGGAACATGCGGCCGAACACGGGCTGTTCCTTCTTGCTCACCTGGCCCGAAGAGCAGTCGATGAGGTCGGCGCCGGCTTGCTTGAAGGCCTGCGCGATCTGCACCGCGTCGTCGGGCGTGATGCCGCCTTCCACCCAGTCGTGCGCTGAGATGCGCACCGACATCGGCAGGTTCTGCGGCCACACTTCGCGCACGGCATCGAACACCTCCAGCGGGTAGCGCAGGCGGTTGGCCAGCGAGCCGCCGTATTCGTCGGTGCGGTGGTTGGTCAGCGGCGAGATGAAGGACGACAGCAGATAGCCGTGCGCGCAGTGCAGCTCCAGCCAGTCGAAGCCGGCCTGCGCCGCAAAGCGGGCGGAGCGCACGAAGTCTTCCTTCACGCGGTCCATGTCTTCACGGGTCATGGCGCGTGACCAGTCGCTCACGCCGTCCAGGTATTGCTGGGGCGAGGCCGAGACGAGCGGCCAGTTGCCAGATTCCAGCGGCTGGTCGATGCCTTCCCAGGCCAGGCGCGTGGAGCCCTTGGCGCCCGCATGGCCGATCTGCATGCCCATCTTGGCGTCGCTTTGCGAATGCACGAAAGCGACGATGCGCTTCCAGCCATCGCGCTGCGCCTCGTTCCACAGGCCGGGGCACCCGGGGGTGATGCGGGCGTCGGGCGAGGTGCAGGTCATCTCGGCCATCACCAGGCCGGCGCCGCCCATGGCGCGCGCGCCCAGGTGCACCAGGTGGTAGTCGGCGGGCATGCCGTCATCGCACGAGTACTGCGCCATGGGTGAGACCACCACGCGGTTCTTCAGCGTGACGCCGCGCACCTTGAACGGGGTGAACATGGGCGGCACCGCCTGCTGCGTGCTGCCTCGGTGGGTGCCGGCCTTATTGGCCAGCCAGTCCTCGAAATCTTCCACGTAGTGCTTGTCGCGCAGGCGCAGGTTCTCGTGGCTGATGCGCTGGCTGCGGGTGAGCAGCGAATAGGCAAACTGCTCGGGCGGCAGGTTCACGTAGCGGTCGACATGCTCGAACCACTCGGTGGAATTGCGCGCGGCGTTCTGAATGCGCAGCACCTCGACGCTGCGCACTTCCTCGTAGTGCTGCAGGGCCGCCTGCAGGTCGTCGGGCGTCTTGCCGATGCAGCGCGCCAGCTCGATGGCGTCTTCCAGCGCCAGCTTGGTACCCGAGCCGATGGAAAAGTGCGCGGTGTGGGCTGCGTCGCCCATCAGCACCACCGGGGCGTTGCCGTTGTGATGCACCCAGCGCTTGCACACCACGCGCGGGAAGCGGATCCACTGCGCAGAGCCGCGCAGGTGCGTCGCGTTGGAGATGAGCGGGTTGCCGTCCAGGTACTTGGCGAAGAGCTTCTCGCAAAAGGCAATGGCCTCTTCCTTCTCCATCTTGTCCAGGCCGGCGCGCTCCCACACGGCCTGCGGCGTTTCCACGATGAAGGTGGAGTGCGTGTCGTCGAAGCGATAGGCGTGCGCCTGGAACCAGCCGTGCTCGGTTTCTTCAAAGGCGAAGGTGAAGGCATCGAAGAGCTTGGTGGTGCCCAGCCACACGAAGCGGCAGTCGCGCAGGTCGATGTCCGGTTCGTACTGGGCGGCGTACTTGGTGCGCACCCGGCTGTTCAGGCCGTCGCTGGCAATGATCAGGTCGGCCTCGGGGTACTGGGTGTCGTCCTGCACGTCCGTTTCGAACACCAGCTTGACACCCACCTCTTCGCAGCGCTTTTGCAGGATGTTGAGCAGGCGCTTGCGCCCGATGCCGCAGAAGCCGTGGCCGCCCGACAGGGTCTTGTGGCCGCGGATGTTGACCTCGATGTCGTCCCAGTGGTTGAAGGCGTCCAGGATCTGGTGCGCGCTGACCGGGTCGGCCTGCTTCAGGTTGCCCAGCGTCTGGTCGGAGAAGACCACGCCCCAGCCGAAGGTGTCGTAGGGGCGGTTTCGCTCCACTACGGTGATTTCGTGCGAGGGGTCCTGCTGCTTCATCAACAGGGCGAAATACAGGCCGGCCGGACCGCCGCCAATGCAGACGATGTTCATCGCTTCTCCAGTTGCTCGAAGCCGCGGGCGCCTGCGCAGAGTCGCCGCACGGATGGTTAGGGTTAAATCATTCAGTTCTAAACTATTCTATCGACTTTCCTTTTTGGACGCCAGCCCCAACCTGTGACAGGGTTTGACGGTCTGCCACATCGCGTTTGCATTCGTAGAATGAAAGACCGGCGCCGATTCATGGCGCCCGCCCCACGGAGACACGCCCCATGAACGCCCCCACCGCCGTCAACCACCTGGTGCCCGAAATCCACCAGCGCGAAGTGCCCGATGCGCTGCTCGAAGCACTGAAGACGCGCTTCGGCCAGCAACTGTCGACCGCGATGGCCGTGCGCACCCAGCATGGCCGCGACGAATCTTCCTTCGACATTCCGCCGCCGGCCGCCGTGGTGTTTGCGCAAAGCACGCAGGACGTGGCCGATGCTGTAAAGCTGGCCAGCCAGTTCGCAGTGCCGGTCATTCCCTTTGGCGTGGGTTCATCGCTCGAAGGCCACCTGCTGGCCGTGCAGGGCGGCATCAGCATCGACGTCTCGCGCATGAACCGCGTGGTGTCGATCAACGCGGACGACCTCACGGTGACGGTGCAGCCGGGCGTCACGCGCAAGCAGCTCAACGACGAGATCAAGAGCACGGGCCTGTTCTTCCCCATCGACCCGGGCGCGGACGCCTCCATCGGCGGCATGACGGCCACGCGCGCCAGCGGCACGAACGCGGTGCGCTACGGCACCATGCGCGAGAACGTGCTGGCGCTGGAAGTGGTGACGGCCAGCGGCGAGGTGATTCGCACCGGCACGCGTGCAAAGAAAAGCTCGGCCGGCTACGACCTCACGCGCCTGCTGGTGGGAAGCGAAGGCACGCTGGGCGTGATCACCGAGGTCACGCTGCGAATCTACCCGCTGCCCGAGGCCGTGTCTGCCGCGATCTGCTCGTTCCCGAGCATCGAGGATGCAGTTCGCACCACCATCCAGATCATCCAGCTGGGCGTGCCGATTGCGCGTGTGGAGCTGATCGACCAGCACACGGTGCGCATGGTCAACGCCCACTCCAAGCTGGGCCTGCGCGAAGAGCCGATGCTGCTGATGGAGTTCCACGGTTCGCCCGCCGGCGTGAAGGAACAGGCCGAGACGGTGCAGGAACTTGCCAGCGAACACGGCGGCAAGGCCTTCGAGTGGGCCAGCACGCCCGAGGAGCGCACGCGCCTGTGGACGGCGCGGCACAACGCCTACTTTGCGGCGGTGCAATCGCGCCCGGGCTGCCGCGTGATATCCACCGACACCTGCGTGCCGATCTCGCGTCTTGCGGATTGCCTGCTCGACTCGGTGAAGGAAGCGGACGCAAGCGGCATCCCCTACTTCCTGGTGGGCCACGTGGGTGACGGCAATTTCCACTTCGGCTATCTGCTGGACCCCAATGCGCCGCAAGAACGCGTGAAGGCCGAGGAGCTCAACCACGCGCTGGTCGCCCGCGCGCTCGCGCTGGAAGGCACCTGCACCGGCGAGCACGGCGTGGGCCTGCACAAGATGGGCTTCCTGGTAGACGAGGCCGGCGTTGGCGCCGTGGACATGATGCGCACCATCAAGCGTGCGCTGGACCCGAAGAACATCATGAATCCCGGGAAGATCTTCAGCATCTAGATCGGGCTGCCTCTGGCCTGACAGCGCGCCGCTCCATGCGGCGCGTTTTTTTTGCTCACACAAGCGCACCGAGCCGGTGTTAGGTAGTCTCCCTAATATCGGCTGATTTGGTATACCGTATTCTTTCCTGCAGAGCCGCAAAGCGGCCTTTCAGGGAGTAGAACGCGATGATCCGAGCACTTCGACTTCATGGGCCCTTCGCTGGCGGCGGCAGGCATTGCGGGCAATGGAGCGCCCAAGAGCGTGGCCGCGGGCGACGGGTCGGAGGCGGCCTATCAGCGCATCCGCACCGCCCAGTTCCAGGCCGTGACGGTGGCGGAGCCGCTCAACCTGCACGGCTGGCAGATGGTCGACGAAATGAACCGCGCTTTTGCCGGGCAGCCCTGGTCAGGCTACAACTCGCCGCTGCATGTGGTGACCGCGTCGAACATCCAGCAGGACGGCGGCGCCAGGAATCGCTTCGACCCCGACGACGGCTACCGCGATGCCTACCGGGCGATCTGGGGCGTTGGCAAGATGTGATCGAGACGCCCCCCGTGCAGCGCTGGCCGAGGTGCCTGGCGAGCTAGACTCGCCCCGAACCTCACCCTCCCCGTGCCAACGCCATTCGAATGACGACGAACCGGATGCCTCGCCCTATTCAGCTGAGCAAGTTGTCTCTTGCAGAACAGGGCGCGGCGGCGCTTCGCAAGCTTATTCTGCGCACCACCCTGGCGCCGGGCAGCGTCGTCACCGAGCGCGAAATCTGCGCCCTGCTGGGCATCTCGCGTACCCCGGCACGCGAGGCGATCCGTACCTTGATCAATGAAGGCCTGATCGACTCGAGTGACACCGGGCGCCATTCCATTGCCAACCCCAACATCGAGACGGTTGTGAACTTGGTGCAGGTGCTTGGCGCCCTCGAGGGACTGGCGGCAGAGCTGGCCGCCGAGAATGCAACGGATGCCGAACTGCGCCAGACTGCGCAGTTCCACGAGAAGATGGGCACGATGGTCGGGGACGAGAGCGACTTCAAGTACTTCGACACCAACATCGCCTTCCATCGCGCAATCGTGGCGGCCAGCCGCAACCCCAAGCTGGCGCTCTTGCACAAGTCCATCGATGACCAGCTCTACCTGGCCAGGTACCGGTCGTCCAGAAAGCAGCAGCGGCGAGAGGCCGCTGTGGGCGAACACGGCAAGGTGGTCGATGCGCTCGTGGCCCGCGACGGCCAAGCTGCCCGCAATGCCATGATCGGCCACCTGTCAACGACCATCCGCAACCTGCGCGAAGCCGACGCCGAAGCAGCCGGACGCTAGCCTGCGCGCCCGCTATTTCTTGGTGTTTGTCTTCTTCGCCGCGCCGGGTGCCGAGGTCTGCGAAGGCGCCGCAGCGCCATCCACGCTCAGGCGCCCGCCGCCACCGAGCCCCTGCCCCTGCACCGTCTGCGCCCTGTACTGGCGCAGCGAGCGCACCATCTGGTTGTAGGCGTCCATGAAGGCCGCGGCAATCACCTTGCCCTGGGCTGTGTTGGTGTAGCCGCCAATGCCGCCGGCCGCGCTGCTGCCAAAGGCCGCACCGAAGGCGCCGAAATCGGTCTTGGACGCACTGCCCTCAGACGCGGCCACCTGCACCCCCGAGCGGTTGTCGATGAGCGTGAGCATCGCAGCCGCTTCCTTAGTCTGAACGCTGCCGCCCAGCGCCGAGGCGACACCACTGTATCGACCGCCCACGAGGCCACCCAGTGCGGCGCCGGCACCACCCGCATTGCTGTTGCTGAACACGATCTCGGGAGACATGCCGTAGTCGGACGCCACCATCTGCCCCGTGCCGAAGTTGCTGCCCTGGCGCATCTCGCCCGAGGCCGCCAACTGGCGCTCGCGGCTCATCGCGTTCATGCCGGCGGCGCCGCGTTCCACGACGACGAAGCAGTTGGACTGCTGGATCAGCAGGCGCAGCAAGTTGGACGTGGGTGGCAGCCGGTATTCATTGCGCAGGATGGTGTACCAGCCCGCCTGCTGGTTCTCGATGAGCGACACGGTGCCCATGGGCGATGCGCAGCGTTCGAGCTGCGTGCTGGCGTTGTCGGTCGCCGCGCCCGCGGCGCTGCCGGTGGCCGTGGTCTTGGCCGCGGCGCTGCCCATTTGCATGTCGGTGGTTTCGCAGCCCGCAAGCAGCGAAAGAAGCGCGCCGATGCCGATGACAAGCGGCAATTTGGTGAGCGTACGCATGAGAACTCCTCCAACGAAACATCATGTTGTTGATGCTTCAAGAGGCTACAGATAGGCTTTAGGGGTGCCTATTTCCCATGCGTCCAGGCTAGCGCCGGTCGCAGGCGCTATACCTAGGCCATCGGTGCGCCGCACCGACGTGACATTTATGCCGTTCGACGGATCTGGTCGATCAGGCCGTTGAGAGCCTCGATGGAGCCGAAATGGATGGCAAGTTCACCGCTCTCCTCCACCTTGCCATTGCGACGGCTGCGCTTTTTCACGCGCACCTCGACCTCGGCGGTCAGCAGGTCGGCCAGTTCTTCTTCCAGGCGCAGCACGTCGCGCGACTTTTCGGCAACGGCACGCGGCGAGGCCTTGAGGCTGAATTCGGCAGACAGGCGCTTGACCAGCGCCTCGGCCTCGCGCACCGACATCTTCTTGGCGGCGATCTGGTTGGCGGCAGTGATCTGCGTGGCCTTGTCCAGCGAAAGCAGCGCGCGGGCATGGCCCATGTCGATGTCGCCCGCCATGAGCATCTCCTGCGCCGGCGCGGCCAGGTTGAGCAGGCGCAGCAGGTTGCTGGCGGCGCTGCGCGAGCGGCCCACGGCCTGCGCGGCCTGCTCGTGCGTCAGGCCGAATTCGCTGGTCAGGCGTTGCAGGCCCTGTGCTTCTTCCAGCGGATTGAGGTCTTCGCGCTGGATGTTCTCGATGAGCGACATCGCCGCGGCGGCCTCGTTGGGCACGTCGCGCACCAGCACCGGCACTTCGGCCAGGCCGGCCAGCCTGGCCGCACGGAAGCGGCGTTCGCCTGCGATGATTTCGAACTCGGCGTTCTTGGCGCGCGCCGATTCGTCATCGAGCCGGCGCACGAGAATGGGCTGCATGATGCCCTGCGCCTTGATGCTCTCAGCCAATTCGTACAGCGCGCCTTCGTCCATGCGCGTGCGCGGCTGGTAGACGCCGGCCACCATGCGGTCGAGCGCCAAGGTGCTGGGGTTGGCTGGCGCCTTGCTGGCGGCGGCTCCCTCTTCCGGCGTGTCGATGTCGGTGGCGCCGGTGGCCGGCCCGAGCAATGCCTCCAGGCCGCGGCCCAGTCCCTTGGGTTTCTTGGTGACCATCGTTTTCTTCTTCAGTCTTTCTTCTGATTCGATTGCTGCAGATCCTGCAGCCAACGGCGGCCTTCGGGCCAATCGCCAAGGCCGGATTCCGCATTGATGTGGCCCAGCGGGCCGACCTCGGTGAAAGCGGCGCCCCAATCCTTGGCCATCTGGCGCGAGCGGGCAGCCTCGCAGTAGGGGTCGTTGTCGGCCGTGATCAGGTGTGCGGCAAAAGGCAGCCGCTGACGCGCGATGGGTGCCCAGCCGGGAATCAGTTGGCGCAGGTCATCCCGTTCCACGTCACCGGGGGCCACCAGCAATGCGCCGCGTACCTTGTGCGTGTTCTTCGAGTGCTGGGCCCACCAGGCCACCAGGATGCAGCCGAGGCTGTGGGCCGCCAACACCACCGGCTCGGTGGCAGCCAGCACGGCTTCTTCCAGTTGAATCTGCCAGTCGCCACGCAGCGGACGCATCCAGTCGTGCTGCTCGACGCGCTTGTCGCCATGCCGGGCTTCCCAGCGGCTTTGCCAGTGTTCGGGGCTGCTGTTTTGCCAACCGGGCAGGAGCAGGACTTGGGAATTGCGCATTTGCTACTAAATTGATAGCATCAAAGTCTTGTGGATCAATGCCTTAGCTTATTTTTGCTCGACTTCGACAGGCGCTGCGGTGACCGGCAGGACGGCCGGAGCCTCGGGGGGCTCGGGCGCCACCGCGGAGGCGGGCTGTGCAGGCGGCATCTTCTGGATCATTTCCTCGGCAAAGCTGATGAAGGCCTGGCTGCCCTTGGCAGACGCATCGAAGACCACGCCGGGTAGGCCATAGCTGGGCGCCTCGGCCAGGCGGACGTTGCGGGGAATGACCGTGTCGAAGACCTTTTCGCCAAAGTGCGCCTTGAGTTGATCGCTCACCTGCTGCTGGAGCGTAATGCGCGGATCGAACATCACCCGCAGCAGTCCGATGATCTGCAGGTTCTTGTTGAGGTTGGCGTGCACCTGCTTGATGGTGTTGACCAGGTCGGTCAGGCCTTCGAGCGCGAAGTACTCGCACTGCATGGGAACGATGACGCCATGCGCAGCGCACAGGCCATTGAGGGTCAGCAGGCTCAGGCTGGGTGGGCAGTCGATCAGGACGAAGTCGTACTCGGCGCCCACGGCGGCCAGCGCGGTGCGCAGGCGCTTTTCCCGACGGTCGAGCGAGACCATTTCGACCTCGGCGCCCGCCAGCTCGCGGTTGGCACCCAGCACGTCATAGGCGCAACCGCCTTCCACCAGGCGTTCGGGCTTGACGCGCGCCTCGGCCACCGAAGCAGATTCCAGCAACACGTCGTACACCGTCATCTCGAGCTGGCGCTTGTCCACGCCCGAGCCCATGGTGGCATTGCCCTGAGGATCGAGGTCGATCATCAGTACCCGCTGTCCCAGCCGAGCCAGGCCGGCTGCGAGGTTGACGGTGGTGGTGGTCTTGCCGACGCCGCCCTTCTGGTTGGCGATGCAGAAAATTCTTGCCATGGCCCGCCGTCAGTTCGAAATGGCCAGCTTGACGCCGAAGCCGACCAGGAAAACGCCCGCCAGCTTTTCGAGCGCGCCAGAGATCTTGGGGTTGGCGCGAATGCGCTCAGCCAGGAAGTGGGTCAGCAGCACCATGGTCAGGCCGTAGATGAAGGTCAGCGTTGCAATGGTCAGGGCCATCACGCTGAAGGTCGTCAGCCCTTGGTGCTGCGCCGGGTTGATGAACAGCGGGAAGAAGGCCATGTAGAAAACGATGGCCTTGGGATTGAGCAAGGTGATGAAGAAGGCCTGCCGCAGGTATTGCTGCGGGCGGATATTGAGGATGGGTCCGGCGCCCGGCTTGGTGCGGATCATCTTGAAGCCCAGCCAGGCCAGGTAGGCCGCACCCAGCCACTGCACGGCATGAAAGGCCGTTGGATATGCCGCCAGCAGAGCCGCCACGCCCGCCACCGCTGCCCACAGCAGGCACTGGTCACCCAGGATCAGGCCCATGGTTGCACCCAACCCACCCTTGATTCCGCCCTTCCCCGTCGACGTGATCAACGCCAGATTGCCCGGCCCCGGAATGAGGAGAAAAACAATGATGGCGGCGACGAAGGCGCCATAGTCAGCAATGCCGAACATGATGAGTCCGAGAAAAGATTGTGGGGGAGTGCTTCGAGTCTACGCGAGGCACTCGCTTGCTGGTGGCCCTTGAGCCCTTGAAGGCGCTTCAGCCAGCGCTTTTTCGCGCCCAAACGACGCAACGCTCGGCATCCAGCCCCGGAACGGTGAGATGTTCCACGTGAAACACCTCTGCGGCGCCTGCGGGAAGCTGGGCAATTTCTTCGGACGGCAGCTTGCCCTTCATGGCCATCCACACGCCCTGGTCAGCCAGCAACTGGTGCGAACCGGCGAAGAAATCCGCCAGCGACGCAAAGGCCCGGGAGCTGATGACGTCATAGCTGCCACCCATGGATTCAACCCGGGTGTGCATGCCGTTGAGGTTGGGCAACCCGAGCTCAGCCGACACCTGGCGGATGAAAGCCGCCTTCTTCGCCACCGCATCCACGCAACTTACCGACAGTTCAGGTCGCATGATGGCAATGACTGCGCCCGGAAGGCCTGCACCAGACCCGACATCGAGCAGGCGGGTTGCCTGCGGACATTGCCTTTGGAGCGGAGCGATGATGGACAGACTGTCCAGCAGATGGTGCGTCAGGACCTGGGCGGGGTCTCGCAAGGCCGTGAGGTTGTAGACCTTGTTCCACTTAAGGATGAGGTCGCCATAGGCCAGCAGCTTGGTGGACTGGGCGTCGGTCAGGCTCAGACCCATGGCCTGCACCCCTTGGTGCAGGACCGATTCGCGATCGGCGCTCATTCGGCCGTCGCTTCCGACGTCACATCAGTCGGCGCGGCAAAGGCGCGGTAGCCGCCCTTGCGCAAATGAATCAGCAGGAGCGAAATGGCCGCAGGGGTCACGCCGGAGATGCGCGAGGCCTGGCCCAGGGTTTCGGGTCGGTGCTTGGTGAGCTTCTGGCGCACTTCGATACTGAGCGCCGATACCTGCGAATAGTCCAGGTCGGCCGGCAGCTTCATGGTCTCGAAGTGAGCGGAGCGCTCCACCTCATCGTGTTGCCGGTTGATGTAGCCCGAGTACTTGGCGCTGATTTCCAGTTGCTCGACCTCGATGGCGTTCAGCTCGCCACCCTCCCCGGCCGCGTACTTGCCGCCGTCTAGCGACATGAGGTCGGCGTAGCTGACCTGCGGCCGGCGCAGCAGGTCCGCAAGATTGTATTCCCGTTCGATCGCCTTGCCCAGCACTCGCTCGGACTCGCTGGCCGGCAGGTTGCGGGGATTGACCCAGATGGATTTCAGACGCTCTGTTTCACGTGAAACAGCATCCCGCTTGCGCGAGAAAGCGTCCCAGCGCTCGTCGTCGACCAGGCCGAGCTTGCGGCCCATATCGGTCAGCCGCATGTCGGCGTTGTCCTCGCGCAGTTGCAACCGGAATTCAGCCCGACTGGTGAACATACGGTAAGGCTCGGTCACACCCTTGGTGATCAGGTCGTCCACCAGCACGCCCAGGTAGGCCTCGTCCCGGCGCGGCACCCATGCCGCTTCCCCGCGACACTGCAGCGCCGCGTTGATACCGGCAAACAGCCCCTGGGCCGCTGCCTCTTCATAGCCGGTAGTCCCATTGATCTGGCCGGCAAAGAACAGGCCCTTGATGGATCGCGTCTCGAAACTGCTGAGCAGGCCGCGCGGATCGAAGTAGTCGTACTCGATGGCGTATCCGGGCCGCAGGATGTGGGCGTCCTCCAGCCCCGGCAGCGAGCGCACCAGGGCGTACTGAATATCGAAAGGCAGGCTGGTCGAGATGCCGTTCGGGTAGTACTCGTTGGTCGTCAGGCCTTCGGGCTCGAGAAAGATCTGGTGGCTGTCCTTGTCGGCAAAGCGGTTGATCTTGTCTTCCACGCTCGGGCAGTAGCGCGGCCCTACCCCTTCGATCTTGCCGGTGAACATCGGGCTGCGATCGAAGCCGGAGCGGATGATGTCGTGCGTGCGCTCGTTGGTATGCGTAATCCAGCAGGGCATTTGCTGCGGATGCATCTCGGCCGTGCCCATGAAGCTGAACACCGGCATGTTCGGCGTAGCCCCGCCCGGCATGCCGTCGCCGGGCTGCTCGGTGCACTTCGAGAAGTCGATGGTCCGGCCGTCCAGGCGCGGCGGCGTCCCGGTCTTCAGCCGGCCTTGCGGCAGCTTCAGCTCCTTCAGGCGCGCCGAGAGGCTGACCGCCGGCGGATCGCCCGCGCGGCCGGCCTGGTAATTGTCCAGGCCCACATGAATGCGACCATCCAGGAAGGTGCCCGCGGTCAGAACCACGGTGCGCGCCCGGAAGGCAATTCCAACCTGCGTCACGGCGCCCACCACCCGGTCGCCCTCCACCATCAGGTCGTCTACCGCCTGCTGGAAGAGTTGCAGATTGGGCTGGTTCTCCAGCCGACGTCGGATGGCGGCCTTGTACAGAATGCGGTCGGCCTGCGCCCGAGTCGCGCGCACCGCCGGCCCCTTGCTGGAATTGAGGATGCGGAACTGGATGCCTGCCTCGTCCGTGGCCAAGCCCATGGCGCCGCCCAGTGCGTCCACCTCCTTGACCAGATGCCCCTTGCCGATACCGCCGATCGAGGGGTTGCAGCTCATCTGCCCCAGGGTCTCAATGTTGTGGGAAAGGAGCAGCGTGCGCGCGCCCATGCGGGCCGCGGCCAAGGCGGCTTCGGTGCCGGCATGGCCGCCGCCAACGACGATGACGTCGAATTCTTCTGGATAGAGCATGTGGAAAGGGGGCGCAAATGTCGCTTGCGCTGCGGATCGGGGAGAACCCGTAATTTTAGTCGGTGCACGACAATCGCGCACCCCCCTGCCCCATCAACCCCATGGCCATTCAGGCCCGTCAGGCCTTGGCATGGCGCTATCTTTTTTATAGCGACGACATCCTTCAGCCGTGCCGACCGCCGCCCGAAGGGTTGCGCCGTTTGCGATGCCCGCCAGGCAGAACGGGCCAGTTGGCCATGGTGACCTGCAATACGCGAACCACACGCTGCGCGGGGCTGAGCCGCGGGGCTGACAGGGACAAGGACTGCGCAGGCGACTCGACAGGGCGTCCGCCGTGCAGGTGCAAGGCGCGAAAGAGCGGTGGCATGGTCACTCGTCGAGAATCTTCTTTGCCGCCCCCACCCCCAGCGCTGCCAGCACGAGGAATATCACGGCCAGCACGAGGAACAGGCCGAACAGCAGTTTGGCGAGGCCGGCTGACGCAGCCGCCAGGCCGGTGAAACCCAGCGCTCCGGCCACGACAGCGATCAGCGCAAAGATGATGGCGTACTTCAACATGTGGACTTGCCTCCTGACCGGTGGAACACGCGTTCGCCAGATTCCACCTGCGCACAGCGTAGGCACCCACGGCAGCGCACCGCATCGGCCTGCCCCGCAATGCCCCGTAGGACAAGCCCCCGGGCCGAACCCGCTAGGATTCGCACAGCTTTTTTTCTCATGACTTCAAACCACCAAGAAGGAGATTCCGCATGAAGCTGTACTACTCGCCGGGCGCCTGTTCGCTGTCGCCGCACATCGCACTGCACGAAGCAGGCCTGGCCTTCGAACCCGTGCTGGCCAGCACCAAGTCCCACAAGCTTCAGGACGGCACCGACTACTACGGCATCAACCCCCTGGGCTACGTGCCGCTGCTCGAGCTGGACGACGGCACCCTGCTGCGCGAAGGCCCGGCCATCGTGCAATACATCGCCGACCAGGCCCCCACCAAAAACCTGGCACCCGCCAACGGCACGCTGCAGCGCTACCGCCTGCAGGAATGGCTGACCTTCATCGGCACCGAAGTGCACAAGACCTTCAGCCCGCTGTTCCGTCCGGACACCCCGGAGGAATACAAGACCATCTGCCGCGACAAGCTGGTGTCCCGCCTGACCTGGGTGGACGGCCAGCTCGCGGGCAAGCAGTACCTCATGGGCGAGCACTTCAGCGTTGCCGACGGCTACCTGTTCACCGTCACCAACTGGACCAAGCCCACCAATGTGGATGTCAGCAGCCTGGCCAACCTCGCGGCCTACCGCGAGCGCGTGTCGGCCCGCCCCGCCGTGCAGACGGCCATGAAGGCAGAAGGCCTTTTGAAGTAAAGGCTGTGACCGGTAGGTGACAGCACGATGTGAACCAAGGGTTTACCCTAGGGTCATGCCAATACCCAAACTCTTGGTTCACCTCACTTTCACATGAAAACTCTGTTCGACCCAGTCCAGGCGGGTGACCTCCAACTCGCCAACCGCATCGTCATGGCGCCCCTGACGCGCAACCGCTCTCCCAATGCGGTTCCGCAGGACATCACCGCCACCTACTACTCCCAGCGGGCCTCTGCAGGCCTGCTGATCAGCGAAGCCACCGCCATCAGCCAGCAAGGCCAGGGCTATGCAGACGTGCCGGGCCTTTATGCGCCTGAGCAGCTGCTGGCCTGGAAGCGCGTCACCGACGCCGTGCATGCCAACGGCGGCAAGATCGTCACGCAACTCTGGCACGTGGGCCGCGTCTCGCACAACGACTTGCAGCCTGCAGGCGGCCAACCCGTGGCCCCCTCGGCCATCGCCGCCAAGACCAAGACGGTGCTGATCAAGGACGGCGTGCCCACCTTCGTCGACACGTCCGAGCCGCGTGCGCTGCAGCTGTCCGAGCTGCCCGGCATCGTGCACGACTACGAGCGTGCCGCTCGCTACGCAGTGCAAAGCGCCGGCTTCGACGGCGTCGAGATCCACGCAGCCAACGGCTACCTGCTCGACCAGTTCCTCAAGACCGGCAGCAACCAGCGCGAAGACGCCTACGGCGGCAGCATCGAGAACCGCGCACGCCTGCTCATCGAAGTGGCCCGCGCCGTGGTGCAGGCCGTGGGTGGTGGCCGCACCGGCATTCGCCTGTCGCCGGTCACGCCGGCCAACGACGTGGTGGACGCCGATCCGCAGCCGCTGTTCGAATACGTCCTGCGCGAGCTGGCTCCCCTTGGCCTGGCCTATGTGCACGTGATCGAAGGCGCAACCGGTGGCCCGCGCGAACTGCCCGACCGTCCCTTTGACTACCCTGCCCTCAAAGCTGCGTACCGCAATGCCGGCGGCCAGGCCGCCTGGATGGTGAACAACGGCTACGACAAGGTGCTGGCCGAGAAGGCGCTCTCCGAGGGCGCCGACCTGGTGGCATTCGGCAAAGCCTTCATCTCCAACCCGGACCTGGTGCGTCGCCTGCGTGAAGACGCGCCGCTCAATGCCTGGGACAAGACCACCTTCTACGGTGGCGGCGCCAAGGGCTACATCGACTATCCGGCGCTGGCCTGAGAAGACACTGCTTCAGCCTTAGCGCTTAAGCGGCCGGCACGCGCGTTGCGCGTGCTCCACAGCGGCCCGCCTCGTGTCGTGCATGCGACGCGGGCGGGCCGTTTGCACTCCGAGCATTGATTCGTCGTTTGCACCAACTGCATGCGAACGACGACATTCAAAAACAACTCGGAGACCGCACATGAAGTTCTCGCGCACCACGCGCAGCGGCGCACCCCTGCTCGCCGCCATCACCCTTGCATCCCTTGCCGCCTGCGGCGGCGGCGGCGGCAGCGACAGCCCCGCTGCTGCCGCGACTGCGCAGGCCCCGGCAACGCCCTCGGCCCCGACCGACACCCGGCTGAAAATCGACACCATCACCATCTTCGGCGACAGCCTGAGCGATGTCGGCACCTACGCCGTAACAACGGGCGACCCAGCCAACCACGGCAAGTTCACCGTCAACCCCGGCGCGATCTGGGTGGAGAACCTCGCGGCCCACTACGGCCTGGCACTCACGCCCAACCGATCGCTCACCATGGACAAGGACGCCAGCTATGGCGCCACCACCGCGGTGGGCACGGCCAGCATTCTCGGCGGCAACGGCTACGCAGAAGGCGGTGCCCGCGTGGCGGCGCTGCCCAGCGAAAGCGGCGTGGGCAACAACCAGCTGGTGGCTCCGGTGGCCACGCAGATCGACCACTATTTCGATGTGCACGACAAGGTCGGCGCCAAGGAGCTGGTGGTCATCGACGGCGGCGGCAACGACACTTATGCGCAGTTCAGCGCGGTCTGCTGGGGCACCGACGACAACCAGTTGGGCAGCGGCAAGACCACGCTCGCCATCGCCACTGCGCAGATCGAGAATGCGGCACGCGCCCAGGTTGCCAACGTCGCACGGCTGGTGGGCCACGGCGCACCACTGGTGCTGGTGGCCTCGGCGTCCGACTGGAGCAGCAACCCCTTCGGCCAGTACTACCTGAGTGCGGCCTACCAGGCCACCGGGTGCTACGCCCCGGTTACCGCCGCGCAGATCACCGAATGGACCACGCGCTTCAACGAGATCCTGCATGACGGCGTGGCCGGCCTGGCTGGCGTGGTGTACCTGGACACCGGCAACGCCTTTGCCGATGTACTGGCCAATCCGCAGAAGTACGGCCTGGTGAACACCCAGGTGCCCGCCTGCAACAACACCACGCCCACCAGCAGCGCCAGCTACTGCACGGCTTCGACGCTGGTGGCGCCGGATGCCGCGCAGACCTATTTCTGGTCGGACGCGTTTCATCCCACGCCGCGCGGCCACAAGATCCTGAGCGACGCGGCCCTCTCGCTGCTCGACCAGAAGGCCCAGCCCGGCGCCGCCAACTGAGCAGGCAGGCGCCCCAGGCCGGCGACGCGCGCCCGATCAGGCGCGTGGTCGCCAGCGCCGCAGCAGCAGCGCATTGGCCATCACGCTCACGCTCGACAGCGCCATGGCCGCGCCCGCCACCACCGGGCTGAGCAGGCCGATGGCCGCCAGCGGAATGCCGGCCACGTTGTAGGCAAAGGCCCAGAACAGGTTCTGCCGGATCTTGGCCACGGTGCGCGCCGACAGGTCGAAGGCATCCGCCACCAGCGACACGTTGCCACGCATGAGGGTGATGCCGGCCGCCTCCATGGCCACGTCGGTGCCGTGGGCCATGGCCAGGCCCACATCGGCCGCCGCCAAGGCCGGCGCATCGTTGGCGCCGTCGCCCACCATGGCCACCACATGGCCATTCGTGCGCAGCGCCTGAACCACGGCGGCCTTGTCGCCCGGGAGCACTTCGGCGCGCACATCGTCGGCGGCAATGCCCACGCGCTCGGCCATGGCCTGCGCCGCGCGGCGGTTGTCGCCCGAGATCATCACCACGCGCAGGCCGCGCGCGCGCAGCCTTGCCACCGCTTGTGTCGCTTCGGGCTTGGGCTCGTCGGCAAACGCCAGCAGCGCCATGGCCTGTGCCTGGCCTTGCGCATCGAAGCGCAGCAAGGCCGAGGTGGTTGCGCCTTGCGCCTGCAATTGCGCCAGCAGTTCGGGCTGCACGGCCACGCCCAGTTCCTCGCACCAGCGCAGGCTGGCCAGCGCCCATTCATCGCCATCGCCTGCGCCCGCCACCAGGCGCCCTTGCATGCCGCGGCCATCCACGGCGCGCAGATCGCGCACGGCGCCATCGAATGCCACGCCCTGCGCGGCTGCCGAATCGAGCACCGCGCGCGCCAGTGGGTGCGTACTGCCGCTTTGCAGTGCGGCCGCGGCCGCCAGCAGGCTGCGCTCGTCCATGGCCGCACCAGGCACGGGCAGCAGTCGCGTCAGGGTCGGCTTGCCGATGGTCAGCGTGCCGGTCTTGTCGAAGGCCACCGTGTCGACCCGGTGTGCCAACTCGAGCGCGCGCGCGTCCTTGATCAGGATGCCGCGACGCGCCGCCACACCCGTACCCGCCATCACGGCCACCGGCGTTGCCAGGCCCAGCGCACACGGGCAGGCAATCACCAGCACCGCCACGGCATGGATGAGCGCCTGCTCGATGCCTGCGCCCGCCGCCAGCCAGCCCAGCATCGTGACCAGCGCAATCACCAGCACCACCGGCACGAACACGGCCGCCACCTTGTCGACCAGCTGCTGGATCGGCGCCTTGGCCGCCTGCGCGTCCTCGACCAGGCGGATGATGCGCGAGAGCACGCTCTCGGCGCCCACGGTGCGCACCTCCATCACCAGGCGGCCTTCACCGTTGACCGAGCCGCCCGTCAGCTCTTCGCCCGGCGCCTTGGCCACGGGCAGCGGCTCGCCGGTGAGCATGGATTCGTCCACCGACGAGCGGCCCTCGATCACCACGCCATCGGCGGGAACGCGCTCACCGGCACGCACCGACAAGCGGTCGCCGGCCAGCAGCTCGGCCACCGGCACGTCCGATTCCTTGCCGGTCTTCGCATCCAGAACGTGCGCAAATTCAGGCCGCAGCGCCTGCAGCGCCCGGATGGCCGAGGTGGCCTGGCGCTTGGCGCGCGACTCCAGCCACTTGCCAAGAAGAATGAGCGTGATGACCACCGCCGCCGCCTCGAAGTAGAGGTGCGGCATGTCGCCGGCCGGCGCGCGCCACCAAAGCCACAGCGACAGACCGAAGGCCGCGCTCGTGCCCAGCGCCACCAGCAGGTCCATGTTGCCGGTGCCGGCGCGCGCAGCATGCCAGCCCGCCCGATAGAAACGGGCACCCAACCAGAACTGCACCGGCGCGGCCAGAAGGAACTGCGCCCAGGGCTCCAGCATCCAGTGCACCCCCAAGGTCTCCAGCAGCATGGGCGCCAGAAGCGGCGCCGACAACAGCAGGCCCACCGCGACCGGCATGAAGCCTGCCCAGGGCGAAGCAGCAGCCGCCTCGTCGCCGGCCGAAGCCTCGCGCGGCTCGTAGCCGGCCTGGCGCACCGCGCGGCGCAGGCGCGCCTGCAAGTCCGGCGAAGGCGCGGCCACCACGCGGGCCGATTCGGTGGCCAGGTTGACCGAGGCTTCCTGCACGCCGGGCACTCGCATCAGTGCGCGCTCCACGCGGTTCACGCAAGAGGCACAGGTCATCCCGCCCACTAGCAGGTTGGTACTTTGCAGGGAAGATTGCGTCGTTGTGTTCATGGGTATGAAGGCTAGACCTTCACATCATGTAAGAGTCAACATCTATTTTTTCCAGAAGATGCTTGACCTTGACATGATGTCATGGATGAAACTTGGCATCAGAGTCAATCAAGCCAAGGAGCAGTTCACATGAGCCAATATCAATTCCAGGTCACCGGCATGAGCTGCGGCCACTGCGTGCGTGCCGTCGAAGAAGCGGTGCAAGGCGTGGACCCGGCCGCCCAGGTCAAGGTGGAGCTGGCGCAGGGCCAGGTGCAGGTGGAAAGCACGCAGCCGCGCGAGGCCGTGGCCGCCGCCATTGCCGACGCCGGCTACACCGTGCAATGAGCGCCGCACACGCATCCGCCGCCCATGCGCTGCCCGCGCACGGCGCGCTGGACGACAACGCCATGCCGGTGAACATCGGCGAAGCGGCACGACTGTCGGGCATATCTGCGCGCATGGTGCGCCACTACGAGGGGCTGGGCCTCCTGGGCGAAGTCCATCGCACCGACAGCGGCTACCGCCAGTACACCCCGGCCGATGTGCACACGCTGCGCTTCATCAAGCGCTCGCGCGAGATGGGCTTCTCGATGGAGCAGGTGGCCGAGCTGGTCGACCTCTGGCACAACCGCCGCCGCACCAGCGCCAGCGTCAAGCGCATTGCGCAAAGCCACCTGGAAGAACTGGAGCGGCGCATCGCCGCCATGCAGGGCATGCAGCGCACGCTGGCCCACCTGGTGCACTGCTGCCAGGGCGACCAGCGGCCGGACTGCCCGATCCTGGACGACCTGGCGCGGGTTGCTTGAGCGACCGACACATCCGCGAGGCGCCCGCTACCATGGCGCCCATGTCTTTCTCGCAGCAACGCGTCCTGATCGCCGAAGACGAATCCGGCATTGCGGACACCCTGCAATACGTTCTCAAGAGCGACGGCTTCGTGCCCGTGTGGTGCGCCACCGCGCAGGCGGCGCTGGCCGAGTTCGAGGCGCAGCCGCCGGCCATCGTCATCCTGGATATCGGCCTGCCCGACATGAACGGCTTCGAGCTGTTCAAGCGCCTGCAGGCCATGAGCCGCGCCGGCGGCGGGCCTGACGTGCCCATGCTGTTTCTCACCGCGCGCAACGACGAGATCGACCGCGTGGTGGGCCTCGAGCTGGGCGCGGACGACTACATCGCCAAGCCCTTCTCGCCACGCGAGCTGGTGGCGCGCGTACGCACGATCCTTCGCCGCAGTGGCGCGCTGGCCGGCAGTGCCGCACACACCGGTCCCGCTGCAGCGCCGGTGGCCCCGGTCCCTGCAACCGGCGCCCAGCCCTTCGCCCTCGACAACGAACGAATGCAGATCCGCTACTACGGCCGCCTGCTGGAGCTCTCGCGCTACGAATACGGCCTGCTGCGCCTGATGATCCAGCGGCCCGGCCGCGTCTTCACCCGCGAGGAACTGCTGGAGCTGGTATGGGACGACGCCAGCGACAGCTTCGATCGCACGGTGGACGCGCACATCAAGACACTGCGCGCCAAGCTGCGCGAAGTGGCGCCGCAGGTCGAGCCCATCCGCACCTTGCGCGGCACCGGCTACGCCCTGAACGAAGACCTGCCGCCCCAGGCGCGGTGAAGCCCGCACGATGAAGCCATCGCCCGCCGCCACGCGGCGCCAGCGCCAGCAAGCCGCGAGCCAAGGCGCCATCTCGCGGCGCACGCGCATCTTCATCGGCGTGCTGCTGATCTATTTTGCCGGCATCGCTTTCCTGCTCTATCGCGTGGTGGCCGACATCGACCCCCGCTACCGCGAGTCGGCCGAAGAGTCGCTGGTGGAAATCTCGCAGCTCATGGCCAGCATGGTGGAGCAGGACGTGATTGCCGGCGCCATCAACACGCAGCGGCTGGAGCCGCTGTTTCGCTCGGTGTACGCCCGCGAGTTCTCGGCGCAGATCTACAACCTGCACAAGACGCGGGTGGAGCTGCGCATGGTCGTCACCGACGAGCACGGCCGCGTTATCTTCGACTCCACCGGCCGCGACCTCAACGCCGACTACTCGCGCTGGAGCGACGTGAGCCGCGCCCTGGCCGGCCAGTACGGCGCGCGCACCACGCGCGACCTGCCCGGCGATCCGCTCACCTCGGTGATGTATGCCGCCGCGCCCATCCGCTGGGGCAGCGAGATCGTCGGCGTGGTCAGCGTGGGCAAGCCGGTGCAGAGCTTCGGCCAGTTCGTGCAGGATGCACGGGCGCGCACGTTGTGGGTGGGTGTGGGCTCGGCGCTGGCCCTGCTGCTGCTCACCGTGATCGTCTCGATCTGGCTGGTGCGGCCCTTCGGCCTGATCTCGGACTACCTGCGCTGGCTGCGCCAGCAGCGCAGCCTGAGCCTCACTCGCATGCTGCGCCGCGCCGTCGACACCCTGCGCGGCGGCTTGCGCGAGATGCGCGACGCGCTCACCGGCCGCAGCTACGTGGCCGACTACGTGCAGACCTTCACCCACGAGATCAAGAGCCCGCTGTCTGCCATCCGCGGCGCTGCCGAGCTGCTGCAGGAGCCCTCGATGCCGCAGGCCGAGCGCAATCACTTCCTGGCCAACATCGCCGGCGAGACCCAGCGCATCCAGGAGATCGTCGATCGCATGATGGAACTGACCGCGCTGGAAACCCAGCGCGCGCTGGAGCGCAGCGAAACCGTGTCGCTCGCGCCCCTGCTGCACGAGGTGGCCGCCAGCGCCGAGAACGCCGCCGCGGCGCGGCAGATCCGCCTGCACGTGGCCATCGACAGCAACGCCAAGGTCGAGGGCGACCCTTTCCTGCTGCGCCGCGCCGTGAGCAACCTGCTGGACAACGCCATCGATTTTTCGCCGCCGGACTCCGAGGTGGCACTGGCCCTGCACGTGGGCTCGCGCGAGGCGCGCATCACCGTGCGCGACCACGGCCAGGGCATTCCGGACTACGCACGCGAGCAGGTCTTCGAGAAGTTCTATTCGCTGGCGCGGCCACACAGCCAGAAAAAGAGCACGGGCCTGGGCCTGGCTTTCGTCAAGGAGATTGCCGGGCTGCACCGTGGGCGCATCACGCTGGAAAACGCGCCGCGCGGCGGCGCTATTGCAACCCTGAGCCTGCCGCTCGCGTCGTACTAGATGGAAGGCAAGCCGGCGCGCGCTCAGCGCGCGGCGCAAGCTTTCTTGGCAATGGCCGCCAGTGCCCCGTTGGTGTCGACGTCTTCCTCGGGGGTAGGCCCGAGCGCGAGCACCACCTCGCCCTTGCCCATGGGCCCGTCGATGTAGGTGGAGCCCACCGAGGTGTAGGTGGACTTGCCGCAGTCCAGCTCGATGCGGTCGCGGATGGAATGCACCTCCTTGTCCCTGACGTTCAGGCGCGCCGTCGGCGGCAGGTCGTACAGCGTCGAGACGCGAACGCGCTGCCCTTCCCTCTTCACGTCGGCATCGTCCATGTACAGCGCCCACTTGCCATCGTTGGCCTCCAGCGGCGCCACCACATTCCAGCCTGCATGCGCGGCCAGGGATGCGGCCAGCGCGAGCAGCGGGATCAGCGACTTCTTCCTCATCGGTCCTCTTCCTTTCATTGGGGGAGTATCGCCGTGTGCGTGCGGTGGAAGGCAAGGAATACGCTCAGCCCGAGAATGGCTGAAAACGAAGGTTCCAAGAACGCGAATGGGGGTGCCGGTGCGCGTCAGCGGATCACAACGAAGCTCCGAGGCTACGCGTCACACCTTCCGGATGGGGCCAGGGTAGAGCGCCACATTCGAGTCCGCGGTCAACAGCGTCATGCCTTCGGTCATCGCCTGGGCAACCAGCAGCCGATCGAACGGATCCTTGTGAATGGGTGGCAGCCTTTTCATCGCCAACACATGCGCCCCGGTGATCAGCAGTTCGGCATATCCGTTGTCGAGCAGGCCCCGCCGCAGCAAGTTTCCGTCCACTTGAAAATCCGGCCGATCCAGCCCCCGCTCGATGACAACAGGTGCATCGAGCGGAACTACCTCGGCTTGCCCGCCTTGGCAATGACGAAGGACTCACCCAGTGCCACGCGCTCGACAATGCGCGACAGGTGCGTCTTCGCCTCGTGGATATTGATGGTCTACATGGATTCTTCGTTTTGTCCAACTCGAATCCTCGGACCCTACCGCCTGAACAGATCCAAGATCCAGTTCCGGTCCTGCGTCTGCCCCTGTTGTTGCTGCTGGGGCGCAGGCGCCGCGCCGCCCATGGCCTCGGCCGGCGGGCTGCTGCCAAAGCCCGGCACGGTGCCGGCGGGCACGCCGCCGCCAGGCACACCCAGGCTCGGGCCGGTATCCACGTCCAGGCTGGGCACCGCACGGCCCGGTGGGTAGTCGTCGTAGTACCAGTCGCCATCGGCCAGCACCACGCCCGCCGGCACGGTGGACTTTTCCACCGGCACGCCCTTGAGCACGCGCTGCATATAACTGGTCCACACCGGCAAGCTCAGGCTGCCGCCGGTTTCGCCGCGCACGCCCAGCTGGCGCGGCGTGTCGTAGCCGATCCAGACAATGCCCACGCGCGTGGGCTGGAAGCCCGCGAACCAGGTGTCGAACGAATCGTTGGTGGTGCCGGTCTTGCCGTAGATGTCCTCGCGCCGAAGGGCCTGGTAGGCGCGCGCGCCGGTGCCGTTCTTGATCACGCTTTGCAGCAGCGTGCGCATGATGAAGGCATTGCGCTCGGGAATGGCGCGCGTGCTTTCGTCCAGCACCGGCGGCGGCGCTTCGAACAGCACCTTGTCGCCGCGCTCGACCACCTTGCTCACCAGGTTGGGCTTGACCAGGTAGCCGCCGTTGGCAAACACGCCGTAGCCCACTGCCATCTGCAGCGGCGTGACCGAACCCGCGCCCAGCGCCATCGGCAGGTAGGGCGGCTGCTTGTCGGGATCGAGACCGAAGTGACCCGACCATTCCTGTGCATACGTCGTGCCGATGGACTGCAGCACGCGAATGGTCACCATGTTCTTGGACTTCTGCAGCGCCGTGCGCACGGTCATGGGGCCGTCGAAGTTGCCGTCGGAATTCTTCGGCTCCCAGGGCTGGCCACCAGTGGTGCCGCGGTCGAAGAACAGCGGACCGTCGTTCACCAGCGTGGCGGGCGCGAAGCCCTTTTCGAGAGCCGCAGAATAGATGAATGGCTTGAAGCTCGAGCCCGGCTGACGCCATGCCTGCGTGACGTGGTTGAACTGGTTCTGGCCGAAGTCGAAGCCACCCACCAGGGCGCGGATGGAGCCGTCGCGCGGGTCCATGCCGACAAAGGCTCCTTCCACTTCGGGCAGCTGCACCACTTCCCACGAACCCTTGGCATTCTTGGTGACGCGCAGCACCGAGCCGCGCGCCACGCGCTGGCGGGCATCGGTGCGCGTCGACAGGCCCACCTGCACCAGGCGCAGGCCATCGCCGGTGATCTTCATCTCCTCACCGTCGCGGCCCACCGCCACCAACTGCTTGGGCGTTGCTTCCAGCACCACGGCCGCGAGCACTTCGCCGTCGTCGGGGTGTGCGGCCAGCGCGTCGTCGATGGCATCGTCCAGCGCGTCGCCTTCCTGCGGCAGCTTCACGTTGGCCTCGGGGCCGCGCCAGGGCTGGCGGCGTTCGTAGTCCAGGATGCCGCGGCGCAGCGACTGGTAGGCCGCCGCCTGGTCGTTGGAAAGCAAGGTGGTGGTCACCGTGAGGCCGCGCACGTAGGCGCTGTCGCCGTACTGCGCCACCATCTGCTGGCGAACCATCTCGGCCACGTACTCGGCATGCAGGCGCTCGGGGTTGTACACGCCGCGCAGCTGCAGCTCCTCGTTCTTGGCCTTGGCCACCTGCTCGGCGGTAGCGAAACCCTGCGACTGCATGCGGTCCAGCACGTAGAGCTGGCGCGCCCGCGCGCGGCGCGGATTGGCCACCGGGTTGTTCGCACCCGGCGCTTTGGGCAGTCCGGCCAGCATCGCCGCCTCGGCCAGCGTAATGTCCTTGAGCGGCTTGCCGAAGTACGCTTCTGACGCAGCAGCGAAGCCGTAGGCCCGCTGGCCCAGGTAGATCTGGTTGAGGTAGATCTCCAGGATCTGGTCCTTGGAAAGCTCGTCTTCCAGGCGCAGCGCGATCAGCGCCTCCTTGAGCTTGCGGCTCATGGTGCGCTCGGACGAGAGATACACGTTGCGCGCCACCTGCTGCGTGATGGTGGATGCGCCCTGGCGCATGCCATGCACCATGTTCGACAATGCCGCGCGCAGGATGCCCAGGGTGTCGATGCCGCCATGCTCGTAGAAGCGCGCGTCTTCCACCGCAATCACCGCATCCTTCATCGCCTTGGGAATCTGCGCCAGCGGCACCATCTGCCGCCGCTCTTCGCCGAACTCGCCGATCACCACCCCGTCGGTGGTGAGCACGCGCAGCGGCAGCTTGGGCTGGTAGTCGGCCAGCTGCTTCACATCGGGCAGGCCCGGCAGCAGCAGGGCCACCACCACGCCCACCAGCAGCACGCCGGCCAGCACCAGGCCGCCCAGGCCGATGGCAGCCCATTTCAGCAGGGCTTTCTTGTTGTCTTTGAGGTTCACGGATTCTTTGGGTTTCGGTTTTTGTCCGGGCACAGCCTGGCTCCTCGCCGATGACGATATGTATGCGTCGATGCTCGCTGCGCCGCCCGAAGGGGATGTGAAGTCCAGTTCGGGCGGACTTCACACAGACTTCACACAAGGATAAGTCGTTTCAAGAAGCCTTCCCACAGGCTTCGAATCCGCGTCCCACAGTGGCGTTGCCGCACAAGCCGTGCGGCTTCCATCTCCACGAGAACAAGAGGACGAACGACATGGAACATCCACGCCACGCACGCCGGCTCTGGCTGGGCACCCTGGTGCTGGCCGCCCTGTGCTTCCTGCTGATGCTGGCCAGCCCGCCGCCGGCGCACGCACAGGAGCAAGGCCAGCCCCGCCAGAAGACCGAGAGCCCCTACTTCTTCGTCAAGAGCGACGACCCGTCGGTAGACCGCCTGCCGCTCAAGGGCACGGCCGTGGACGTGAAGATCGCCGGCGTGATTGCGCAGGTGCGCGTCACCCAGACCTACCGCAACGAAGGCACGCGCCCCATCGAGGCGAGCTATGTGTTCCCCGGCTCCACCCGCGCGGCGGTGAACGGCCTGACGGTGCGCCTGGCCGAGCGCGTGATCGAGGCGCAGATCCGCGAGAAGCAGCAGGCGCGCCAGGAGTACGAAAGCGCGAAGCAGCAGGGCAAGACCGCCGCCCTGCTGGAGCAGCACCTGCCCAACGTGTTCCAGATGAAGGTGGCCAACATCCTGCCCGGCGACGACGTGCAGGTGGAGCTGCGCTACAACGAGCTGCTGGTGCCGCAAGCAGGCAGCTACCAGTTCGTGTTCCCCATGGTGGTGGGGCCGCGCTACAACAGCCCGCGCTCCGAACTTGCGCACTCCGAGTGGGTGGCGCAGCCCACGCTGCGCGCCGGTGTGGCCTCGGGCAGCGCCTTCGAGATGAAGCTGGCCATCGATTCGCCCGTGGCCATCGGTGAACTCCGCTCGCTCACGCACGCCATCGACGTACAACGAAGCGACGAGGACCGGCGCGCCAACGTGGTGCTCCGCGCCGCCAGCGAGAGCGCCGACAACCGCGACTTCGTGCTCGACTATCGCCTCTCGGGCGAGCAGATCCAGTCGGGCCTGATGCTCTATCCCGGCCAGGGCCCGGGCGCCGAGAGCTTCTTCCTGGCCATGGTGCAGCCGCCGCGCTCGGTGCCGGCCGAATCCATCTCGCCGCGCGACTACATCTTCGTGGTCGACATCTCCGGCTCCATGCACGGCTTTCCGCTGGACACGGCCAAAGCCATGCTCGAGCGCCTGCTGGGCGGCCTTCGTCCCAGCGACACCTTCAACGTGCTGCTCTTCTCGGGCAGCAACAAGATGCTCTCGCCGCATCCCGTGCCGGCCAGCCGCGCGAACATCGAGCAGGCGCTGGAAACCATCCGCAGCTACGCGGGCGGCGGCAGCACCGAACTCATTCCCGCCCTCAAGCGCGTGTACGACGAGCCCAAGGCCGACAAGGTGTCGCGCACCGTGGTGGTGGTCACCGACGGCTACGTGACGGTGGAGCGCGAGGCCTTCGAGCTGGTGCGCAAGAACCTGGGCAAGGCCAACCTGTTCGCCTTCGGCATCGGCAGCGCGGTGAACCGCCACCTCATCGAAGGCCTGGCGCGCGCGGGCATGGGCGAGCCTTTTGTCATCACCGACCCGATGCAGGCACCGCGCGAAGCCGCGCGCTTTCGCCGCATGATCGAATCGCCCGTGCTCACCCACCTGCGCGCCCGCTTCGAGGGCCTGGACGCGTACGACATCGAGCCGCAGGCCCTGCCCGACGTGCTGGGCGAGCGCCCCGTCATCCTGTTCGGCAAGTGGCGCGGACAACCCAAGGGCCGCCTGGTGCTGGAAGGCCAAAGTGCAGAAGGCCCGTGGCGCCAGGAGTTCGCGGTGAATGCGTCGACGCTGCAGCCCGACGCAGTTGCGCTGCGAAGCCTGTGGGCACGCCATCGCATCGCCGCGCTGCAGGACCAGGAGTCGCTGCAAGGCGGCGGCGAGCTGCGCGAGCAGATCACCGCGCTGGGCCTGCGCTACGGCCTGCTCACCCAATACACCAGCTTCATCGCGGTGGACCAGGTGGTGCGCAACACCGCACCCGATGGCAGCACGCGCGTCGACCAGCCGTTGCCCCTGCCCAAGGGCGTGAGCGAACTCGCGCTGGGCCAGGGCCCAGCAGGCAGCGGCGCCGAAGTGCCCGGCACGCCCGAGCCCGAAACGCTGGGCGCCATCACCGTGGTGCTGTCGATGCTGGCCATGCTGCGCCGCCGCGCACGCCGCAACGACCCGCGCCGCCTCACCAGCTGAACCGCAAGCAAAGAAGAAGAACGCCATGACACTGACTGCACTGGCCCAGCGCCACCCCCGCCTGTTCGACGAACTCATCCGCATCGACCGCGCACCCGCCATCGGCTGGCTCGCCCTGCAAGCCGCCGCCTTGATGTCGACCTGGTGGTGGATGGCGCGCCGCATGGTCGACGGCTCGGACGATCCGCTGGGCGTGCTCGCACTGGGCGCGCTGGTCGTGCTGGTGTGGTGCATGCGCGCCGAGCTGCGCTGCGCACCGCGCCTGGGCTGGCTCGCCTGTGCCAGCGTCGGCACCCTGGCGGCCACCGTCATGCGCACCGGCATCGGGCCGCTGACCGCACTGCCGCCGTTGTTTGCGGCGCTCGTTGCCCTGCTGGCGCTGGCCGCCGGCGTCATGGCCGTGATGCCGCGGCGCGTGGCCGCCGCACCGGTACTAGGCCTGGCGGTGCTGGCCTTGCCGATTCTCTCGTCGCTGCAGTTCTATGCCGGCTTTCCCTTGCGCGTCGTCACCGCCGAAGCCAGCCGCTGGCTGCTCGCGCCCTTCTTCGAGGTGCAACGCGAAGCGGCCAGCCTCATCGTCGATGGCCGGCTGGTGATCGTCGACGCGCCCTGCTCCGGCGTCCAGATGGCCTGGTGCGGCTACTTCGTCGCCTGCGTGGTGGCGCTGTGGGCCGGACGCGGCAACCGGGGCTTTCTGACGCGGCTGCCCTGGGTGGGCCTGGTGGTGCTGGGCGCCAACGTGCTGCGAAACAGCGTGCTGGTGGCTTTCGAGGGTGCAGGCCTTCCCCCGGGCGATGCCTGGCACCAGGCGGTGGGCCTGGCCGTGCTGGCCGCAGCCTGCGCGGAAATCGCGTGGCTCATGGCGCCGCTGCGGCGCCGGCGCGCGACGGCTTCTCCTGCAACGCGCACAGCGGCGGCGGCTTGAACAACAAGGGGCGTACGACATGAATCTCTCCAACGCATTCCATCGGTTCTTCGGCAACCGCTTCATCAACCGCATCGGCCACAAGACAGCCTTCGGCATCGTCATGCTCGCGTGCATCGTCTGGTCGTCGGCTTCGGCATTTCTCGCATCGCCTGACGCAGGCCGCGAACGGCTCACGAGCTTCGAGGAATCACCCGCGCAATGGGACGGCTCGCCGCTGCGCCCGCTGGCGCTCAGCCCGGTGGAGCAGCGCTTTGCCCGGCAATTTCCCGGCACCATCGCGCGCCTGACCGACGGCCACCAGACCCTGGTGCTGCGCCGCGTCGATACGCCCACGCGCATGCTGCACCCGGCTGCCGACTGCTACCGCGCACTGGGCTATCGCATCGAGCAGGCACGGCTGGTGCGCGACGAGCAACAGCGGATGTGGCGCTGCTTCGTGGCCGGACGCGGCGGCAACGAGGCGCAGCTCAAGGTGTGCGAGCGCATCGTCGACGCAAAGGGCGACGCCTTCACCGACAGTTCGGCCTGGTACTGGGCCGCGCTCGTCGGCCACTCCAGCGGCCCATGGCAGGCCGTGACGGTGGCACAACCGCTGCTCTAGAAAGCGCAGTCAGCGTCCCAGAGCCAGCGTCACCGCCAGCCCGATGGCACCGCACGCGCCCAGCAAGGGCATCACGCCCACCTTGAAGCGAAACAGCGCCACGGCCGCGCCCACGGCAACGAGCGCCGACACGGCATCGAAGCGTCCGCCGAAGCCATGCGGCCACAACACATGCCAGCAGAAGAACAGCGCCAGGTTCAGGATCACGCCCACCACCGCCGCCGTCACCGCCGACAGCGGCGCGGTAAAACCCAGCTTGCCGTGCGTGGCCTCCACCAGCGGGCCACCGATGAGGATGAAGAGAAAGGACGGCAGGAAGGTGAAGTACGTCACCACCGTGGCCGCCAGCGCACCGCCGAGAAACAGTGACTCGGGCCCCAGCACCTGCTTGAGCCAGCCACCGACAAATCCGACGAAGGCCACCACCATGATCAGCGGCCCGGGCGTGGTCTCGCCCAGCGCCAGCCCATCGATCATCTGCGTACCGCTGAGCCACTGGTGCTGCTCCACCGCACCCTGGTACACGTAGGGCAGCACGGCGTAGGCGCCGCCAAAGGTGAGCAGCGCCGCCTTGCTGAAGAACCAGCCCATCTGCGTGAGCGTGCCCTGCCAGCCCTGCACCGCAACCAGTGCCGCCATCGCGGCGCCCCACATGCCGAGCCCCACCAGCACCAGGCGAAGCAGCCTTGCTCGCGAGAAGCGCGCATGCGCCGGCGTGGGCGTGTGGTCGTCGATGATCGCCGCGCCGTAGGTGCGCTGACCGTCTGCATGCCCGCCGCCCAGAGCGAACACCTGCGGTGCCCAGCGCGCACCGAAGTAGCCGATGAGCGCAGCGGCCAGCACGATGGCCGGAAAAGGCACGTCGAAGGCAAAGATCGCCACGAACGCCGCCCCCGCAATGCCCCACATCCACGCGTTGCGCAGCGCCCTGCTGCCGATGCGATGAGCCGCATGCAGCACCAGCGCAGTGACCGCCGGCTTGATGCCGTAGAAGATGCCCGACACCAGCGGCACATCGCCAAAGCGCAGGTAGATCCACGACAGCGCGATGAGGATGAACAGCGAGGGCAGCACGAACAGCGCGCCCGCCACCACGCCACCCCAAGTGCGATGCATCAGCCATCCGATGTAGGTGGCCAACTGCTGCGCCTCTGGCCCGGGCAGCAGCATGCAGTAGTTCAGCGCGTGCAGAAAGCGCTTCTCGCTGATCCAGCGCCTGCGCTCCACCAGCTCGCTGTGCATGATCGCGATCTGCCCCGCCGGTCCGCCGAAGCTGATGAAGCCCAGCTTGAGCCAGAAACGAAAGGCCTCGCCAAAGCTTGGCGCAGCGGGCGCTGTCCGAGCATCTTCGTTGGTGCTTGCGCTCGTTGCTTCGCGTTGCGTCATGTTGCCCATGATGAGTGATCGACGTGGCAATTGCGCGCACATCGCGTGCGCGCCTGTACCACGTCGAGGCCCGTCGTCCAAATGTGAGATTCGACCATTTTTTGGTCCGGGCCTTTGCTTGCCGCTCGTGGCAAGCGCCCTAGCATGCGCCTGCCCGGTAATGACGCCGGGTTAAAAGAATGAAGGAGAAGAGAACGATGCCCCGTTTCCGTATCGCGGCCATCGGCGCTGCTGCTGCTTTCGTTACCAGCCTCGCCAGCGCCCAGCCTTCCAGCATTCCCAACGGACCGAACGGCGAGAACCAGAGTCTTGCCTCGCTACGCAGCTACGACCAGTTGATCAAGGCACTGGAAAGCGCGGTCCACACCTCCAAGGGCGCAGCCACGCTGCACTACGCACCCTGGAAAAGCAACACCGGGCGGCAGGTGCCCTACGTGGTGATCGGCAACGGTCCCACCGCGGCGATGATCATCGCCCAGCAGCACGGCGACGAGATGGAGACCAGCGACTCGGCCGCCAACCTGGTGCGCACGCTGGCCAACAACTCCCAGCAATCGCAGGTCATCCGCAACTCGCTCACCGTGGTCGTGGTGCCGCGCGTGAACGTCGACGGCTTCGACGGCCAGAAGGCCGATGGCACGCCGATCACCGACGCCAGCGGCAACACCGTGCCCTGGCGCCAGAACTACGACCCGCGCTTCACCGTCAACCCGCTGCCGGCCTTCTACCAGCGTGGCCGCGGCTACGACATCAACCGCTACCACGGCTTCCGGCCCGAGTGCCCGCTGGACAATCCCAATTACCCCAACATCACCACGGCCGCGGGCGTGGCCAGCTGCGAGACGCAAGACATCGACAGCACCGCACCCGCCTACGACCTCACCAAGGGCAACCCGGTACCCGAGGCCAAGAACATCCGCTGGATCAACGACAAGTACAAGCCGGTGGTGGCGCTGGACATGCACCACCAGGGCACCCGCGTGCACAACGGCGAGATGGTCACGGCCTCCACGCTCTACCCCACCGCGCTGCAGACGGCGCAGTGGCTGCAGGCGGTGGACCCGAACGCGCTGGCGCGCTTCAACGCCGGCCAGACCATGGCCAAGCGCGTGGTGGTGATCATTGCCCAGAAGCTCGCGCAGTACCCCTACGCCAACCTCAGCCGCTACCCCGGCGGCACCGAGCCGGGCATCTCGCGCAACGCCTACGGCCTGCTGGGCTCCGGCTCGGTGCTGCTGGAACTGCGCGGCGGCATCGGCACCAAGTCGGGCGGCTACATCCAGAAGATCGGCTATCACGCCTCCTCGGCAATCCTGGAAGAACTGGCGAAGGACCCGACCTTGAGCGCCTTCGACCCCAACCTGGCCGACGTGCTGGTGGTGCCCGCCAACGGCGTACCGCCAAACACCGGCAATGCAGGCGCCGAGGCCGAGGACGACCCCGACCACCTGGGCGGCTAGCGCACCGCCTCAAAGACCGACGCGGCGCCTGAACTCGCTCGGGCTGCCGCCGGTCTGCTGCTTGAACACGCGGCTGAAATAGGAGAGGTTGCCAAAGCCCGAGGCGATGGCAATGTCGGTGATGCCCTGCCGCGCATTGGCCGGGTCCTGCAAGGCGCGCATGCAGGCCGCCAGGCGCTGGCGCAGGATGTACGCGTGCAGCGTGTCGTCCTCGTCGGCAAAGGCGTTGTGCAGGTGGCGCTTGCTGCAATGCAGGGCCACCGCAATGCTGTCGATGCTCAATGCCGGGTCGCGCAGGTGCGTGGCCACATGGGTGCGAATGCGGTCCTTCAGTGCCTCGCGCTGCGTCAGCGCAGTCTCTTGCCCCGCCAGCTCCATCAGCGACAGGCGCACCAACTGCACGATGAGCTCGCCCGCACCGCGCGCAGCCGCCTCGCTCATGTGCGGCAGTTCCTGATAGGTATTGCGCATGGCCTCCAGCGCCACGCGGGAAATGCCGCCGGCACCACCCACCTTGCGCGCCATCAGCCGCTCCAGCGGCAGGCCCGGCGTGGCCAGCTGCGCCTTGGGCACCATCACGATCAGGTGGTCGGTGCGCTCGGGGTTGGCCACCGTGTAGGCACCGGTGGTGTCGTAGATGGTCCAGGCGCCGCTGCGCACCGCGGCCTCGCGGCCCTTCTGCTCCACTGCCGCGCTGCCCTGCCAGGGCGCCACGATCTTCAAATAGCCGCCTTCGCTGGCACGCGCCATCTGCTCGGACCGCAGCACGCGATGGCGGTTGGCCTCCAGCCGCGTGAGGATGACTTCGCCCGCGCGCGAGGCTGCCATGTGGCCGTCGAACTCGGTGTCGCCGTACAGGTCGGACTCCAGCCCGCCGAAGTGCTGCCACACCCACTCGCGCCACTGCGGCGCGCGCTCGCGTGGCGGTACGACATCGGTGCTCAACATGGTGGATGCCGCCATGCGCTCGCTCTCCAGCTCCTCTTGGTTTCAGGTATCGAATTGTGTTGCCGCGCCGCGGCACTCTTTCGCAAGGGTTAACCCCGAGCGCCGTGCACGCTGGGACAAACGCTTTGTGCACCGGCGGCACAGCAGGCAAGGCGCACGCTTCCTACGATCGCTTCACGCGGCCGATTGAGCCCGCCATACGAGGAGACACGCCATGACCCACCCCTCCCGCCGCCGCTGGATCCAGGGCGCCGCCACCACCCTTGGCGCCGCGGCCGTCGCGCCGCAGCTGTTTGCACAAAGCGGCCCGGTGAAGATCGGCTACGCCATTGCCCGCACCGGCCCCTGGGCCGCGGGCGCGCAAGTGAGCCAGGAGCCCAACTACCTCCTGTGGGCCGAACAGGTGAACGCCGCCGGCGGCCTGGACGTGAAGGGCGCCAAGCGCCCGGTGGAACTCATCGGCTACGACGACCGCAGCGAGACCGAGACCTGCGTGCGCACCTACGAGAAGCTCATGGGCAGCGACAAGGTCGACCTCATCCTGCCCCCGTGGGGCTCGGGCGCCAACTTCGCCATTGCACCGCTGGCCAACCGCTTCGGCTACCCCATGCTCGCGCCCACGGCCCTGTCGAGAAAGCTCATCGACATGAACCTGCCCTACTTCTTCTCGCTGCTGCAGCAGCCCGACAAGATGATGGGCGCGCTGGTGGACATGCTGGTGGCACAGCAGGTCAAGACCATCGCCATCGTCTACATGGACGACCTGTTCGGCCTGGAGAACTTCGCGGCACTGAACAACGCACTGAAGAAGACCAGCATCCAGGTGGTCGAGCGCAAGAGCTACCCGCTGGGCGTGAAAGACCTGGCACCCGTGCTGCGCGGCATCAAGGACCAGAACCCCGACGCGTTCATCGGCATCACCTATCCGCCGGACACGCTGCTGGTCAGCCGCCAGTCGCGCGAGATCGGCTTCAACCCCAAGTACTTCTACGCCTCGGTGGGCACCGCCTTCCAGCTCTACAAGAACGTGATGGCCGCCAACACCGAGGGCGTGATCGGCATGGGCTCGTGGAACGTGAAGACCAGCCCCGGCGCCAGGGCCTACTTCGACGCGCACGTGAAGAAGTTCAACAAGGAACCCGACCGCTGGGCCAGCGGCCATGCGTGGGCGGGCCTGGAAATCATGCAGCAGGCGGTGGCCCGTGCGGGCCTGGACCGCAAGGCGCTGCGCGATGTCATTGCCAGGAACGAGTTCAAGACCATCCTCGGGCCGATCCGCTTCGAGCATGGCGAGAACGCTTCCATTCCCGGCACGGTGAGCCAGTGGCAAGGCGCCGACTTCGAGGTGGTGTGGCCGCTGGACCGCGCCACCGCCAAGCTGGTGGCGCCCAAGCCCGCCTGGAAATGAACCTGTTCTGAGGAAGGCGTAGCTCCCGTGTCTCTCGTATCCTGGGTCGAGCTGATTGCAGGCGGACTCATCACCGGCGGCATCTACGCGCTGGTGGCCATCGGCCTGAACCTGCAGTACGGCCTCATGCGCATCATGAACATCTCGCACGGCGAGTTCCTGATGCTGGGTGCCTTCCTCACCTGGTGGGCGCATACCGCCTTCGGCATCTCGCCATTCGTGCTGATGCCGCTGGCCTTCGTGCTGCTGTGCGCGCTGGGCATGCTCATCCACGTGCTGTGCTTTCGGCAACTGGCGGCACGCGCCCCGAGCGTGGATGTGTTCGAGGCGCGCAGCCTCATGGTGGGCTTCGGCCTCATGTTCGCGGTGCAGAACGCGGCCCTCATCGCCTGGGGCGGCGACCTGCGCGGCTACGAGTACCTGGCGCAACCGGTGGAAGTGGCGGGCATGCGCTTCACCGAGAACAAGCTGGTGATCTTCGGCGTGGCACTGGCGCTCAGCCTGGGATTCGTGGCGCTGCTCAGGTTCACGCTGCTGGGCAAGGCGGTGCGCGCGCTCATGCAGTCGCCCACCGGCGCGCAACTGGTGGGCATCAATACCAAGCGCCTGCACCCGCTGATGTTCGGCGTGGGCCTGGGCCTGTCTGGCGTGGCCGGCGCACTGCTGTCGATGACCTACGAGATCACGCCTTCGATGGGCGAGCCCTACACGGTCACCGCGCTCATCGTCATCACGCTGGGCGGCTTCGGCTCCATCGCGGGCAGCCTGGCCGGCGGCCTGCTGCTGGGCGTGGTGGAGGCGCTGGGCATGCATTTCTCCAGCCCGTCACTGAAGATGCTGCTGTCGTATGGCGTGTTCATCGCCGTGCTGCTGTGGCGGCCCAACGGTCTTTTCTCCCGCAAGTAGTTACTCGTCGATGAATTCCCGAATCGTCATTGCAGCGGCGGTCGTGCTGCTCGCTGCGGGCAGCCTGCCCTGGGTTGCCTCCGAGTTCCTCCAGTCGCTGGCCCTGGCCTGCCTCATGTACATCGCGCTGGCCACCAGCTGGTCGATGTTCTGCGGCGCCACCCGCTATCTCTCGCTGGCCACCTCGGCCTTCTTCGGCGTGGGCGCCTATACCAGCGCGGTGCTGCTGGGCGTGCTGCCCTGGCCGCTGGTGGTGGCCTGTGGGGCCCTGGTGGCCGCCGTCATCGCCGTGGTGATGGGCGCGGCAGTGCTGCACCTGCGCGGCACGTATTTCGCGGTGCTCACCTTCGGCATGACCGAGCTCATCCGCCACGCCATCACCTATGTCGAGAAGCAGGTGTCGGGCACCGTGGGGCGCGTGCTCACGGTGGTGCCCGAGGGCGACACGGTGTACCTCACGCTGCTGCTCATCGCAGCGCTTGCGATCGCGGTGGCGGTGTGGGTGAAAAGCAGCCGCTTCGGCCTGGCGCTGTCGGGCATCGGTGCCGACGAGCAGCGCGCCCAGACCCTGGGCGTGGACACGCGCCGCATGAAGATCGCCGGCTTTGCCCTGTCGGCCCTGTTCGCCGGTGCGGTGGGCGCGGCCATGGCGGTGCGCTGGACCTACATCGAACCCTCCGCCGTGTTCAACCCCTTCATCGGGTTCCAGACGGTGCTCATCGCGCTCATCGGCGGGGCCGCCAGCATCGGCGGGCCGATTGCCGCGGCCATCGTGTTCAGCCTGCTGGCCGAGACGCTGCGCCTGCAGCTGCCCTATGGCTACATGCTGGTGCTGGGCCTGCTGCTGGTGCTGTGCGTGATGTACCTGCCCAATGGCCTGGCCTCGCTGTGGCAGCGCAAGACATCGGGAGGCAAGGCATGACGACGATGGGGCAACGCCTGCTGGACATCCAGCAGGTCAGCGTGCGCTTTGGCGGCCTCACCGCCGTCGATGCGGTGAGCGCCACGCTCGACGCCGGCGAGCTGGTCGGAATCATCGGACCCAACGGCGCGGGCAAGACCACCTTCTTCAACGCCATCTCCGGCGTGATCGCGCCCACCTCGGGCCGCCTGCTGGTCACGGGCGACGACCTCACCGGCCGCGCGCCGCATCACTTTGCCGCGCATGGCATTGCGCGCACCTTCCAGACGCCGCGCGTGTTTGCCGACATGAGCGTGGGTGACAACGTGCGCTTCGGCATGCAGTTCGCGGGGCGCCACCGCGAAGGGCCGCAGGGCCGGCGTTCGGTGAAGGAGATCCTTTCGATGCTCGGCCTGGAAGCCCTGGCGCAGCAGCGGGCGGGCGACATCACGCCTTCGCAGCAACGCCTGCTGGAAATCGGCATGGCCCTGGGCACCCGGCCGCGCGTGCTGCTGCTCGACGAAGTGGCGGCGGGCCTAACCGAAGCCGAGGTCGACGCCATGGCACGCCGCATCCGGCGCCTGCGCGACGAGTGGCAGCTGTCGGTGGTGTGGATCGAGCACGCGGTGGCCACGCTCTTGAAATACGTGGAGCGCGTGATGGTGCTGCACCAGGGCCGCAAGATCGCCGACGGCACGCCGGCCGAGGTGGTGCGCGACGCGCAGGTCATCGAGGCCTACCTGGGCGACGAACTCCAGGAGGCCCCGGCATGAGCACGCCCGCACACCTGCAGGTCAAGGGCCTGAGCGCAGGCTACAGCGGCTTTGCCGTGCTGCGCGACATCCACATCGAGACGCAACCGGGCATCACCGTCATCCTCGGCCCCAACGGCGCGGGCAAGACGACCTTGCTGCGCGCGCTGGCCGGACTGATTGCGCGCCAGGGCGAGGTGCTGCTCGACGGCGCGCCCCTGTCCCCGCAGGACGCCACCGCCTGCGTGCGCCGAGGCCTCGCGCTGGTGGCCGAGGGGCGGCAGCTGTTTCCCCAGATGAGCGTCACGGAAAACCTGGAACTCGGTGGCTGGCTCACGCCCGCCAGCGAACGCAAGCACCGCCTGGCGCAGGCCTTCGAGGACTTCCCCCGCCTGAAGGAACGCGCCAGCCAACTGGCCGGCACCATGAGCGGCGGCGAGCAGCAGATGGTGGCGGTGGCCCGCGCCATGATGTGCGGCCCGCGCCTGCTGATGCTCGACGAGCCCTCGCTGGGCCTGGCGCCGCGCATGGTCGACGAGCTGCTGGCCATCGTGCAGCGCATCGCGCGCCAGCAGGGCGTGACCGTGCTCATGGTCGAGCAGAACGTGCGCAAGGCCCTCTCGGTGGCCGACCGCGGCTACGTGCTCGAGCGCGGCCGCATCGTGGCCGCGGACGGCGCCGCCCAGCTCCTCGCATCCGACACCATCCGCCGCGCCTACCTGGGCGCGGCCTGAATCCAACCCCCTCCAGGAGAAAAGACATGTCCGCCATTTCGATGCTCATCGACGGCCGCGCCGTGGCCGCCAGCGACGGTGCCGTATTCGAGCGCCGCAACCCGCTCGACGCCAGCGTGGCCACCACCGCGCCTGCCGCCACGCCGGACGACGCGCGTGCGGCAGTGGATGCAGCTGCCAAGGCCTTTCCGTCCTGGTCGGCCATGGGCCCGGGCGCGCGTCGCGCACTGCTGCTCAAGGCCGCACACGCACTCGAAGCCAAGGCCGAAGCCTTTGCCGCCGCCATGGCGCGCGAGACCGGTGCCTCGGGCTTGTGGGCCGGCTTCAACGTGCACCTGGCCGCCGGCATGCTGACCGAGGCAGCATCGCTGACCACGCAGATCGACGGCCAGGTCATTCCATCTGACGTGCCCGGCAGCCTGTCGATGGCCGTGCGGCAGCCGGCCGGCGTGGTGCTGGGCATTGCCCCGTGGAACGCACCGGTCATTCTGGGCGTGCGCGCGGTGGCCACGCCGCTGGCCTGCGGCAACACGGTGGTGCTCAAGGGCTCGGAGATCAGCCCGGCCACGCACGGCCTGATCATCGAGGCGCTGCAGGAAGCCGGCCTGCCGCCGGGCGTGGTGAATTTCGTCACCAACGCACCCAAGGATGCGGCGGCAGTGGTCGAGGCCATGATCGCCCACCCGGCGGTGCGGCGCGTCAACTTCACCGGCTCCACCCGCGTGGGCAAGCTCATTGCGCAGACCTGCGCCGCCCACCTCAAGCAGGTGGTGCTGGAGCTGGGCGGCAAGGCCCCGCTGATCGTGCTGGACGACGCGGACATCGACTCGGCCGTCAACGGCGCGGCCTTCGGCGCCTTTGCCAACTCGGGCCAGATCTGCATGTCCACCGAGCGCATCGTGGTCGACCGCAAGGTGGCCGATGCCTTCGTGGCCAGGCTCGCGGACAAGGCGGCCTCGCTGCCGCTGGGCGACCCGCGCCAGGGCCCGGTGGTGCTGGGCTCGGTGGTGGACATGGCCACGGTGGAGCGCTGCAACGCCCTGATCGACGATGCGCTGGCCAAGGGCGCGAAGCTGGTCATCGGCGGGCGGGCCGACAGCACCCTGATGCCCGCCACGCTGGTGGACCACGTCACGCCAGAGATGAAGATCTACCACGAGGAAACCTTCGCGCCGGTGAAGGCCATCGTCCGGGTCGACGGCGAGGACGAAGCGGTGCGCGTGGCCAACGACAACGAGTTCGGCCTCTCGGCCGCCGTCTTCGGCCGCGACACGGCACGCGCCCTGAACGTGGCGCGCCGCATCGAGTCGGGCATCTGCCATGTCAACGGCCCCACCGTGCACGACGAGGCGCAGATGCCCTTTGGCGGCGTCAAGGGTTCGGGCTGGGGGCGCTTTGGCGGCCGCGCCGGCATCGAGGCCTTTACCGAGCTGCGCTGGATCACCGTGCAGACCACCGAGCGCCATTACCCTTTTTGACTAATTCGTGAATCCGCCGGCGCCAAATTGGCGCCGGTTGCTGCGCGCGAACAACGCAGGGCCGAACGCAATCGCGCACACTCGGGGCATCACTAAAAGCCACGAGGGGAGAGATCTTGAAAACCGCCTTGCGTTACCTGTTGTATGTGCTGCTGGCACTGTTCGTGACAGCCGCCATCGCGATCATCCTGATCGTCAAGCTGGTGCTGGCGCCGGCCAAGGACGAATGGGCTGAGCGCGTGAGCTACGGCCCCATCGGCTTCGACGTGGGCGTGCCCACGGTGCTGCGCCTGGCCACGGCCTCCTGGTTCGCTCCCCAGCTGGCCGGCCACAAGGTCGATACCCGCTTTGGCAGCCTGCGCTTCGACTGGAACGAGGCCGCCGGGCTGGAGGTCAATTGCGAGAAGTGCAGCGTGTTGGTGCCCGATCTGGGCGACCAGCCGGTGCAAGTACGTCGCCTGACATTCACCGCCCGCCGCGACGTGGACTCCCTCTTCGGCACCCTGCGCGCGGTGCAGGACGACGTTCCCGCCGGGAACGAACTGCGCGGCCGCTGGAGCGGTCGCCTCACGCAAAAAGACCTGCAGCTGTCGGCCGAAGTGGACGACGCTCCCATTGGCCAGTGGTACCAGCTGCTGGTGCCCGAGCTGCCCGAGCTGCGGCGTGCGCGCATCGGTGGCACAGCCTCGCTGCAGCTGCAGGCCGCGCTGCCCGAAGGCGCCTTCAGCCTGCGGCCGCGTCTGGTGCTCTTCACGGTGGATGGCCTGGGCGCCGAAGGCCTGCTCGAATCACGCGCCGGCAGCTGCGGCGCACCGGCCAAGCTCGCCAACGAGGCCTGGCTCAGCCGTGGCGTGGTGGCCGCGCTGGACGCCGACTTCTTCCAGCATCCGGGCTATGAATCGGCCAGCCTGGCACGTGGCCGTGCCAGCAGCATGCCCACCCTCGCCCCCGTGGCCACGGCCAATGCCAAGCCCAGGCGCGTGAGCAGCACCGGCATCGTGGCGCCCACGCCGCCACCGCCCACGCTGAACGTGCAGGTGGCGCGGCGCCTGCTCCCGCCCCTGCCGTACCCCGCGGCGCAGCAGCTTCGCGACATGCTCTACGCGGTGGAATTCGAGCGCGCACCCGGCAAGCAGCGCCTGCTGCAGGCCTATCTCGACATGGCACCCTGGGGCGAACAGATCTGCGGCGCCGAGGCTGCCGCGCGCCGTTACTTCAAGCGCAGCGCTCGCTCGCTGGAGCCCACGCAAGCCCTCTGGATGGCCACGCTGCTGCGCAACCCCGACGCCATGCTCCAGAAGTGGCGCGACGACGGCCAGATCGACAGGGCCGTCGCGCGCAAGGTGGCCGAGCAGGTGCACGAGATCACCGCCGGCCAACGTGCCGCGCTGTTCCGCGGCGCGGCCACCGCCCGCTTCGTCGCGCCCCCAGCGCCATGACAACTGCGCCGCTGCCGACCGGCCTGGACATCGAAGCCATCGAGCGCGCAACTCTCGACGCCGTGGCACCCCAATGGGTGGAGGCCCTGGATGACGAAGCCTGGCTTCTGCCCATGGACCACGGCACCATCGGCCGCGCCCGCAGCGCCGTGCCACTGCGCCACGAGGCGCCCCGCACGGCGCCAGGCCACCTGTTGGAACGCATGGAAGCACGCTACGCCGCGCGCGGCCTGCCCACCCAGCTGCGCGTTGCGCACACTCCCTGCTTCGACGCGCTTGCCGACGCCCTGGCGGCCCGCGGCTACGAGTCCGGCAAGCCCACGCTGACCCAGACTGGCACAAGCCGCGCCATGCTGGTGCTCGGTGCGGGCGCGCCGGCCGAGGTCGATGCCGCCCCGGACGCGGCCTGGGCCCAGGTCTTCCTCGGCCCCGGCTTCGACCCGGTGGATGGCGCCAGCCGCGTCCAGGCGTTGAGCCGCGCGGGTGGCAACCTGTTTGCCAGCGTGCGCGAAAGCGGCTCGACGCTGGCCGCGGGTGCCATCTCCTTCAGCCACGGCTGGGCCAGCGTGCACGGCATGCGCACCGTGCAGTCGGCACGCGGGCGCGGCCTGGCCGGCCGGGTGCTCGCGGGCCTGGCCCAGGCTGCCCTCTACCGCGGCTTCGAGCGCGTCTTCCTCCAGGTGGAGGCCGGCAACGCGCCCGCCCTGGCGCTGTACCGTCGCGCCGGCTTCACGACCGCCTGGACCTACCGCTACTGGCAGCGCCCCGCGCCAAACTGAGGCCCGCCGCCGCACCAGCGCGGTGCAATGTCGGTGGCACATGTCTTGCGGTGTGCTGCCCATGGATGCAGCCCCCCAGATCGCGGTTGAGATCGTTGCCCTGACCAAGCAGTACGCGCTGGGCATGGCGCCCGCCGTCGACCAGATCGACCTGCGCATTGCCAGCGGAAGCTACTGCTGCCTGCTCGGCCCCTCGGGCTGCGGCAAGAGCACCACGCTGCGCATGATTGCCGGCCACGAGTCCGTGACGCACGGCGACATCCTCCTGCACAACCGCAACATCACCCGGCTGCCAGCCGCCGCGCGCGGCACGGCCATGATGTTCCAGAGTTTCGCCCTGTTTCCGCATCTCTCGGCGCTGGACAACGTCGCCTTCAGCATGAAGATGAAGGGCGTGGCCAAGGCCGAGCGGCACCGGCGCGCGGGCGGGCTTCTCGAGCGCGTGGCCATGGGGCGCCTGGCGCAGCGCAAGCCGGGCGAGCTGTCGGGTGGCCAGCAGCAGCGCGTGGCGCTGGCCCGCGCGCTCATCACCGAACCCAAGGTGCTGCTGCTGGACGAACCCCTGTCGGCGCTCGACCCCTTTCTTCGGGTGCAGATGCGCGCCGAGCTGCGCCGCTGGCAGAAGGAGCTGGGGCTGACCTTCATCCACGTCACGCATTCGCAGGAAGAAGCCATGGCCCTGGCCGACACCATGGTGGTGATGAACCAGGGGCTGATCGAGCAGGTCGGCTCGCCGCACCAAGTCTACAACTTCCCGGCCAACGAGTTCGTGGCCCGTTTCATGGGCGGCCACAACGTGCTGCAGTCCGGCGCCGGCCTGGTGGCGGTGCGCAACGACCACATGCGCATCACCCCGGCGCAGGAGCCCGGCGCCACGGGGCTCGCCGCCACCATCACCGACGTCGAGTACCAGGGCACCTACGTGCTGCTGGGCCTGCGCCTGGACGATGGGGCCGACACGGCCTCGGGCATGAAGCAGGTGGCCGTGCTGCTGCACGAGAGCGACTACCTGGCCCGCCCCTTCGAGCTGGGCGAACCGGTGCGCCTGTCCTGGGACGAGGCGCATGCCCGCGTGCTGCGCCCTGGCGCCCAACGTCCAACGCCCCACCAGGCACGACCCGAGTCGCAGCCCAGCAAGACCCGGCGCGACCAACCGGCCGCGATGGCCGGCTGAGTCCCCCAACACCACCCGAATCATCAACCCGAGGAGGCTTCCTTCCATGTCCGACCAAAACCAAGACAACTCCGGCATCCAGCGCCGCCGCCTGCTGCAGGGCACGGCCGGCATCCTGGCCACGGGCATCGCCCCCTTCGTGCATGCGCAGGAAAAGATCGTGCTGCGCTACCTGGGCACGGCGGTGAACCAGGACAAGGCCATTGCCGAGAAGTTCAAGGCCGACACCGGCATCGAGATCCAGTACGTGGCCGTTACCACCGACGACGTGACCAAGCGCGCCGTCACTGCGCCCAACAGCTTCGACCTGCTGGACACCGAGTTCTTCTCGCTCAAGAAGATCGTGCCCACCGGCAACCTCAAGGGCATCGACGCCAAGCGCGTGAAGAACGCCGACAAGATCACCACGCTGTTCACCAAGGGCGAGGTGGCCGGCAAGGCTGTCGGCGACCAGGGCACCGCGCCCAAGAAGGTGATCTTTCTCGAAGGCGAGAAGAGCAAGGCCTTCGCCAAGGCACCCACGCAGTGGATGACGCTCATCCCCACCACCTACAACGCCGACACGCTGGGCATCCGCCCCGACCTGATCAAGCGGCCCATCGGCTCGTGGGCCGAGCTGCTCAACCCGGAGTTCAAGGGCAAGTCCGCCATCCTGAACATTCCCTCCATCGGCATCATGGACGCTGCCATGGTGGTGGAGGCCAAGGGCCTGCACAAGTACGCCGACAAGGGCAACATGACCAAGGCCGAGATCGACCTGACGATCAAGACCCTGATCGAGGCCAAGAAGGCCGGCCAGTTCCGCGCGCTGTGGAAGGACTTCAACGAGAGCGTGAACCTCATGGCCTCGGGCGAAGTGGTGATCCAGTCGATGTGGAGCCCGGCCGTGACGGCCGTGCGCGGCAAGGGCATCGACTGCGTGTTCCAGCCACTCAAGGAAGGCTATCGCGCCTGGGCCTCGGGCTTCGGCCTGCCGGCCACGCTGTCGGGCAGGAAGCTCGATGGCGCCTACGAGTTCATCAACTGGTTCCTCGACGGTTGGGCCGGCGCCTACCTCAATCGCCAGGGCTACTACAGCGCCGTGCTCGAAACCGCCAAGGCCAAGATGGAGGCCTACGAGTGGGCCTACTGGATGGAAGGCAAGCCCGCCGCGCAGGACATCAAGAGTCCGCAGGGCGACGTCATCGCCAAGGCCGGTGCGCTGCGCGACGGCGGCAGCTACGAGCAGCGCATGGGCGGCATCGCCTGCTGGAACGCGGTCATGGACGAGAACGAGTACATGGTCAGGAAATGGAATGAGTTCGTAGCCGCGTGATGAACCTGCGCGCGGCATCGACGACGCACGCGCATGTTGGCGTCGCGGCCTGGTGGCAGGCCGCACCCTTTGCGCTGGTGTTCTTCCTGTTCTTCCTGGTTCCGCTGGGGCTGATCGGCATGGTCAGCCTCTGGAACTTCAACGAGTACGAACTCATCCCGGCGCTCACGCTGCGCAACTACCTGAGCATCTTCGAAGGCTGCTCGCACCTCACCGACAACGGCGACTTGTGCGTGACGCTGTCGACCTACCTGAGCACGCTCAAGTTCTGCCTGCTGGTGTGGGCCATCACGCTGGTGCTGGGCTTCGCGGTGGCGTACTTCCTGGCCTTTCATGTGCGCTCGACCACCGTGCAGACGGTGCTGTTCGTTCTGTGCACCGTGCCCTTCTGGACCTCCAACGTGATCCGCTTGATCTCGTGGGTGCCGCTGCTGGGGCGCAACGGGCTGGTGAACCAGGGCCTGATGGGCATCGGCCTGGTCGACCAGCCGGTGGAGTGGCTGCTGTTTTCCGACTTCTCGGTGGTGCTGGCCTTCGTGCACCTCTACACCATGTTCATGATCGTGCCGATCTTCAACAGCATGATGCGCATCGACCGCTCGTTGCTCGAGGCGGCCAGCGACGCCGGTGCCAACGGCTGGCAGACGCTGTGGAACGTGATCGTGCCGCTTTGCAAGTCGGGCATCGTGATCGGCTCCATCTTCGTCATCACCATCGTCATGGGCGACTTCGTCACCATCGGCGTGATGGGCGGCCAGCAGATCGCCTCTGTGGGCAAGATCATCCAGGTGCAGACCTCGTACCTGCAGTTCCCGCTGGCGGCGGCCAACGCGGTCATCCTGCTGGCGGTGGTGCTGATGATCATCTGGGGACTCACGCGCCTGGTCGATATCCGCAAGGAACTATGAACCTGCTCAAGCCACACCATCTGCGCGACCCACGGCCCGCCGGCTTCTGGCCATTGGCCGCGGTGTTCGGGCTGTTCCTGCTCTTTCTCTACGGCCCGATGATCACCATCTTCGTGCTGAGCTTCCAGGGGCCCGAAGGTGGCCTCACCTTCCCGCTGCGCGGCATGTCGCTGCACTGGTTCCACAAGCTGGCCGAGGGCCTGGGCACGGTGGACATCGGCGCGGCCTTCCGGCGCTCGCTGATGCTGGGCACGGTGGTGATGGGCCTGACGGTGCTGCTGTCGGTGCTGGCGGGCCTGGCCTTTCGCAAGCGGCTGCGCGGCGGCAACGCGCTGTTCTACGTCACGGTGGCCAGCCTGATCATGCCGTCCATCATCGTGTCGCTGGGCATCGGGCTGCAGTTCCGCCTGGTCGACACGGGGCTCAAGGCGGTGTTCGCCGCCGTGGGCGCGGACAACCTGCTCGAAGGCTATGGCACGGCGCTGGGCCTGCTCACCTCGGCACTGGGCGCGCACCTGACCTGGACGCTGCCCTTCGGCCTGCTGATCATGTTCGCGGTGTTCAACCGCTTCAACCCCGCCTACGAGGAAGCCGCGCGCGACCTGGGTGCCACGCCCTGGCAGGGTTTCGCGCACGTGGTGTTGCCGCTCATCGGGCCCTCCATCGTGGGCATCGGCATGTTCGGCTTCACGCTCAGCTGGGACGAGATTGCGCGCACCTCGCAGGCCATCGGCGACGTGAACACCCTGCCGCTGGAGTTGCAGGGCCTGACTTCCACCGTGACCACGCCGGCCATCTACGCCCTGGGCACCGTCACCACGGTGGTCTCCCTGCTGGTCATGGCCCTGGCGGTGGGCGCCGCGGCGCTGCTGGGGAGCCGGTCGCGCTCACGCCAGGCGCACTGAGAAAACCTTGACGCGGAAATGGGTGCCCCTCGCTGGAGGGAACCCACGCCGGGCGCGCGGTCGGCCGAACAGTGCCACCATCACAACCCATGAACAGCGCGCACCACCCCAACCATGTTCCGCTGCCCATGCTGACCCAGCCGCGCGGCATCGACCACATCGTGGCTGGCGTTTCCACCAGCGATGGGGACGGCGTCAAGCTCACGCGCGTTCTCCAGCAGCCACTGCAACAGCGCCTGGACCCGTTCCTGATGCTGGACGCCTTCGGCAGCGACAACCCGGGCGACTACATCGGCGGCTTTCCCAACCATCCGCACCGCGGCTTCGAGACGGTGACCTACATGATCGCCGGGCGCATGCGCCATCGCGACAGCGCGGGCCACGAAGGCCTGCTGCAAAACGGCGGCGTGCAATGGATGACTGCGGGGCGGGGCCTGGTGCACAGCGAACTGCCCGAGCAGGAAGAGGGCCGCATGGAAGGCTTCCAGCTCTGGCTCAACCTGCCGGCCAAGGACAAGATGCGCGAGCCCTGGTATCGCGACATCCAGAGCACCGAGATTCCCGAATACGGCGCCCAGGGCGGCGTGCAGGTGCGGGTGATCGCCGGAATCAGCAACGGCGTCGAGGGCGCCATGCAGCGCGAACACACGCAGCCGCTGTACCTGGACATCACCCTGCCGCCCGGCACCGCGTTTTCGCAGGCCATGCCCCCGGAGCACAACGCGCTGATCTACGTGTTTCGCGAATCGGTGTTCATCGGCAGCAGCGAAGTGCCGACCAAGCGCATGGCCATCCTGGCCAACACGCCGGACAGCGACGGCGTCATGCTGCGCGCACCACGCACCAACCACAGCCCGGCACGGGTGCTGCTGATCGCGGGCAAGCCCCTGCACGAGCCCATCGCGCAATACGGCCCCTTCGTGATGAACACGCGCGAACAGGTGGTGCAGGCGGTTCACGACTTCCAGAACGGCAAGCTGCGCTAGAAGCAGAAGAATCCGGACAGTTGCGGCGCCGGCCTACGGCGGATCGGCAAGCCGGCCCATCGCGTCCCCGGGCCGGGCCGGCCAAGATGGCCACATGGCTTCCGTTCGCAAGGGCCAGGCGCCGGCCCCGCTTTCGCGCGCCGAGTTCCACACACGCTTCCAGCAGTCCTTCCAGGACCCGGCTTTCGCGAAGGAAGCCGATGCCCTGTCGCGCATCGAGGTCATCGCCTGGGAGGCCTATGACGAGGGCCGCAAGGCCCCGCAAACCCGGCCCGCCGGTGCCGGCTTTGCCGACCCGGGCTATGAGCTTTCGATCGAGTGGACGCAAACCCGCGACCGGCTGCTGAAGGCCCAGTCGGCATGGAGCGATCCGGCCACCCCATCGCGAGTCCTTCTCATCAACGGCTCGCCCCGCAACGACGGCACCTGCCCCGGCGAGATCTCCAAGACCCACCGGCTGCTGCAACTGGCACGCGAGCAGATCGAAGCCGAGGGCCTGCGCGCCGACGTGCTGGACCTGAGCCTGCTGACCTCCAGCTACGCGCTGCGCATTCATCCGTGCAAGGGCTGCGTCTCCACCGCCATGCCGCTGTGCCACTGGCCGTGCAGTTGCTACCCCAACCACGCGCTGGGGCAGACCGGCGACTGGATGGCCGAGATCTATGAACGCTGGGTGGCCGCCCACGGCGTGATCGTCTTCACGCCCACCCACTGGTACCAGGCCAGCAGCGCCCTCAAGCTCATGATCGATCGGCTGGTCTGCGCGGACGGCGGCAACCCCGACCCCACCACCACCCATGGCAAGCGACCCGCCGAGGCCAAGGCACTGGAAGAAAAGGGCTGGGCCTACCCCAAGCACCTGGCAGGCCGGGTCTACGGCGTGGTGGTGCAGGGCGACGTGGCCGGTGTGGAAAGCCTGCGCCGCAACCTGTGCGACTGGCTGGACTGGATGGGCCTGCTCGACGCCGGCAGCCAGGCCCGGCTCGACCGCTACATCGGCTACTACGAGCCCTATGCCAGCAGCCACGAGGCCCTCGACCGCGACGTGGACGTACAGCAGGAAACGCGCAACGTGGCGCTCGCCGTGGCACGCGGCGTGAAGCTGCTGCGCGAAGGGCGCCTGCCCCAGCCGGCCAAGGGGCTGCACGCGCCCCGTCCCAAATAGCCGCGCCTTCACGCATCTTTACGCAGGCTCATCGGCCGCTCACAGACCGTACACCTGACGGGCTCAAACTTCGCTTCACCTGCTGCTCGTTGGCAGCGGTTTTTGAAGGAAGGAATCCTGTTCATGATCGCCAACAAGACTCGTCAAATCCTGTGGATCGGCCTGCTGGCCAGCGTGGCCTTCGCAGCCTCTGCACAAACCCCGCCGCCGGCTCCCGCGGCACCGGCCGCAACCGCCGCCGCGCCCGGCGCTCCCCGCATGGAACGCGGCGATCCGGCCAAGCGCTTCGAGCAGATGCAGCAGCGCCGCGACAAGCGCCTGGCCGAGCTCAAGGACAAGCTCAAGCTCGACGCCTCGCAGGAGTCGGCCTGGAGCAGCTTTGCAGCCGCCCAGCAACCACCGGCACCACCCGCCCAGCGCCCCAGCCGCGAGGACATCGCCAAGATGACCACGCCCGAGCGCCTGGACATGATGCAAAAGCACCAGGCTGAACGCAGTGCCGCCTTTGCCAAGCGCGCCGATGCCACTCGCAGCTTCTATGCCGCGCTCAAGCCCGAGCAGCAGAAGACCTTCGATACGGAAACCGTGCACTTCGGCCCGGGCGGCGAACGCCACCATGGTCCGCGTGGCGGCCACGGCCACTCGCAGACGCCCGCCAAGAGCTGAGCCGCGGCACCCAGGCCCCAGAAAAAGCCCGCCTCCTGGCGGGCTTTCTGCTACTCAGGCGTGCCCATCTTGCCCGGCGGATTGGTCGGAATGCCGGTCTTCTCGCCCGGCTGGCCAAAGTGCGGCTTCTGGTGATATGTCTCCTGCCGCACCTCGGCGCGCGTCTTGCCGCTGATCGGCACCGGTTGCATGTTCGGCTGGTGATTGGTCATGGTGCTGGCCTCGCCACCGACGGCCGGCACGTTCGTGTTGGCCGTGTTGCGCGAGGCCTGCCGCGCCTCTTGCTTGACCGCTTCGCGTGAAACCGGCGCCTGGCCGGTGTTGGGCGGCCTGTCGGGCTTCTGGGCCAGTGCCACGCCAGCGCCTGCCGACAGCAGCAAGGCAAGCAGCGCACTCTTCATGCAGATGTTTGCGTTCATGTTGGTCTCCTTGCGCCTTCAACTGGCGCACGAGTCCATGCTAGGTAGCCCTGCACGGCAGCCACGTAGTGCCATCGCGGCCACAGGTGTAGGAAGCTTCCAGGCTTGTGCGAAGGCGGTGCCTGTAAAACTCGGTGCACGTCCTACAGGCAAGGCGGCGCGGGAGCACTAAAACACGAAGGGTGCAAGACACCCGCGTATCCCCCGCAGCAGCCGTGCAGGAATCACCTCTTTCGCTCAAGGTGATGACGGTCAACACGCACAAGGGCTTCGCCGCTCTCAACCGCCGCTTCATCCTTCCGGAGTTGCGCGAAGCGGTGCGAACGGTTGGTGCCGACGTGGTGTTCCTGCAGGAAGTGCTGGGCACGCACTCGCGCCATTCGCAAACCATCCAGAACTGGCCGCAGGCGCCGCACTACGAATTTCTCGCCGACACCATGTGGCCGCAGTTCGCCTATGGGCGAAACGCGGTCTATCCGCGCGGCCACCATGGCAATGCCCTGCTTTCCAAGTTTCCGATCGTTGAGTACCGCAACCACGACGTGTCCCTCAATGGCGTGGAAAAGCGTGGCCTCCTGCATTGCACGCTGAGTCTTCCCGGGCGTTCGCTGCAGGTGCACACCATCTGCGTGCACCTGGGTCTTTCCGAAGAACAGCGCGGGCAGCAGCTCGAACTGCTGTGCCTCATCGTGCGCGACGAAGTGCCACCCGATGCACCGCTGATCGTGGCGGGCGACTTCAACGACTGGCGCGGCCGCGCGCACAGGGTGCTCAAGGAAGGCGCTGCGCTGCACGAGGTGTTCGTTCACGCGCACGGGTATGCAGCACGCACTTTTCCGGCACGCTTTCCGGTGCTGCCGCTGGACCGCATCTATGTGCGCAATGCGGGCGTGCATGCACCCATCGTGCTTGCGCGCAGGCCGTGGTCGCACCTGTCGGACCACGCGCCCCTGGTGGCGGAGATCACGCTATGAGCTGGCGCACGGAGGTTTGCGCATGACCGAACGCTGGGTGCCGGGCAACGACGTCCGGCTCATCGAGAACGGCGAGGAGTTCTTTCCACGCGTGTTCGAGTGCATCGCCAACGCCAGGCGGGAAGTCATCATCGAAACCTTCATTCTTTTCGAGGACGAAGTGGGGCTGGCCTTGCAGGCAGCCCTGATCGATGCCGCGCGACGCGGCGTGCGCGTGGACCTCATGGTCGACGGATTCGGCTCGCCGGACCTCTCGGACGACTACGTGCTCTCCCTGACCCGTGCAGGCGTGAAGCTTCGCGTGTTCGATCCGGGTATTCGCTTTCGCCTCCTCGGCCAACGGCTGAACATGATCCGACGCATGCATCGCAAGGTCATCGTGATCGACGGCGAGCTGGCCTTTGTTGGCGGCATCAACTTCTCGCACGACCACCTGCGCAGCTACGGGCCCAAGGGAAAGCAGGACTATGCGGCCGAGTTGGTCGGCCCGGTGGTTGCGCAGATCCACCGCTTCGTTCTGCGAGAAATCGCCCTTGGCAAACAGGAGCCCGGCTGGTTCCGCAGGCGCGTGCAAGAGCACGAGCAAGCCGGTGTTCCTGGCCAAGCCAAGGGCAGTGCAGATGTCATCTTCGTCTCGCGCGACAACCGCCGCCATCCGCAGGACATCGAGCGGCACTATCGCGCGGCCATACGCAGCGCCCGCAGGCGCATCGTGATTGCCAATGCCTACTTCTTCCCTGGCTATCGCCTCATCAAGGAAATGCGGCGCGCCGCGCAGCGCGGCGTGGACGTGCGCCTGGTGCTCCAGGGCGAACCCGACATGCCCATCGTGAAAACCGCGGCCAGCATGCTCTATCACCACCTGCTGCACGCCGGTGTGCAGATCTACGAATACTGCGAGCGTCCGCTGCACGGCAAGGTGGCGCTGGTGGATGACGCGTGGAGCACGGTGGGTTCGAGCAATCTCGACCCCCTGAGCCTGTCGCTGAACCTCGAGGCCAACGTGATCGTGCGCGACGAGAACTTCAACCGGACCCTGGCCGATCGGCTGGACCAATTGATGCGTGAGTCGTGCCGCAAGATCGATCCCGCCGATCTGACCGAGTGGAGCGCCTGGCGCCTGGTGCGCAGTTTCTTCATCTTCCACTTCCTGCGCTGGTATCCGCGCTGGGCCGCCTGGCTGCCTCGGCATGCCCCCCGGCTGCAGCCGGCCGAGGCGCTGCTTCGCAATGGACCCACGCGAACGCAGGCGCCATGAGAGCGCACCGCCTCCCCTGAAACTCGCGCAGCGCGCATGGTGGCCCTGGGCCAGACGGGGCGCGGCGTTGGTCTTCGTGCTGGCCGTGGCCGCCCTTCTTTTTCGCCAGGCGCGCACCATCGACTGGTCGCAGGTCATCGACGCCATCCGCGAGCTGCCGCTTCGCGTCGTTGTGGCCGCCATGGTGGTGGCAGCGTGCAGCCACCTGCTCTACAGCACCTACGACCTGCTGGGCCGCCACCTGACCCGTCATACGCTGGCCACCGGCACGGTGATGGGCGTTGCCCTCATCAGCTATGCCTTCAATCTCAACCTGGGCTCGACGGTCGGCGGCATCGGCTTTCGCTTCCGCCTGTACTCGCGTCTGGGTCTGAAGGCCTCGGACATCACGCGCATCGTGGGCGTCAGCCTGCTGACCAACTGGACCGGCTACCTCATGGTGACGGGGGTGGCCTTCCTGTTCTGGCCTCCGGACCTGCCGCCGGACTGGAAGCTCGACAGCGGCGGCTTGCGCATCGTCGGCTGCCTGGCCCTTGCCATTGCGGCTGGCTACGTGCTTTTCTGTGCCTGGGCCCATGAACGCCGCTGGAACGTGCGCGGCCACGCCATCGAGCCGCCGGGGGTGCGAATGGCGGCGCTGCAACTGCTCGTGGCTGGCCTGAACTGGTCGCTGGTCGCCTGCGTGGTCTGGGTGCTGCTGCAGGGCCGGGTGGCGTATCCGCACGTGCTGGCCGTGCTGCTGACCTCCGCCATGGCGACGCTGATCGTCCGCATCCCAGGCGGCCTGGGCGTTCTGGAGACGGTTTTCGTGGCCCTCCTGTCCTACCGGGTTGCGCCAGACCAGTTGCTGGCGGCGCTGCTGGCCTATCGCGGCATCTACTACCTGCTGCCGCTCATGCTGGCCAGCCTGGCCTACGCGCTGACCGAGATGCGCGCCCGGAGCTTGCGCATCCGGTCATCGCCAGGAGGCGCTCGCAGGCCTGTCAGGCCGCCTGCACCAGGCGAAGCAGGGTGATCTCCGACGGGGCCCCAAAACGCTTTGGAGGGCCCCAGTAGCCTGTTCCGCGGCTGACGTACACCCACATGTCGTGCAGGCGGTGCAGCCCTGCCGTGAACGGCTGCTGCAAAGGAACGAACAGGTTCCAGGGAAAGAACTGGCCGCCGTGCGTGTGGCCCGACAACTGCAGCTGGTAGCCTGCCTGCGCCGCAGCAATGGCACTGCGCGGCTGGTGCGCCAGCAAGACGCGCGTGTGCACCTGCGGCGGGGCATCACGCACGGCTCCTTCGGGGTCACTCGCATGGGTTTGGTCGAAGTGGCCGGCGGTGTAGTCGGTGACGCCGGCCACCACCAGAGCGCTCTCGTGTACTTCTTCGTCCGTCTGGGCACCGCTCACGTTCTGCGTCTGCAGCACGACGTGCTCGTTCATCAGCACGTTCAAGCCCAGGCGGCGCAACTCGTCGACCCACGCGTGGGCGCCAGCGTAGTACTCGTGGTTGCCGGTGACCACGTAGGTGCCGTGCCGCGCCTTGAGTCTGCCCAGCGGCGCCACGTGCGTGCGCAGCTCGGCCACCGTGCCGTCTACCAGGTCACCGGTGATGGCCACCATGTCCGCCCCCAGGCGGTTGACAGCATTGACGATCCGCTCGATGTAGCGCACCCGGATGGTCGGCCCGACGTGGATGTCGCTCAGCTGCGCAATGGTGAAACCTTCGAGCTGGCTTGGCAGGCGCGAAATCGGAATGTCCACCCGTCGCACCCGTGCGGTGCGCCGCGCGTTGAAATAGCCCACCAGCGTGATGAAGGTCGCCGCCACAGGCACCACCAGCGCGCTTGTCGTGCGCCACGCATTGCCGCCGGCCACGTCTGCCTGGGCAAACAGCCAGTGGCCCAGCAGGAGCAGGTCACGCAGCACGCTCAGCACGAACAGCGAGGAGAACCACCCCATGCTGACCAGGCCTGTCCACTTGAGCCAGCCCGGTATCGGCAAGCGCCTGCGAGCCAGGAAGGGCAAGGGCATGCTCAGCGCAGAAATCACCAGCGCGACGGCCAGCACCGGCCATGCGGCCGTGCGCTCGGCAAGCGCCGGCAGCAAGCGCACCGCGAGCAGCGCATGCAGCAGTGCAACGATGGTGGTGATCGGAAGAAGCGCCATTCAGACAAGTATGCTGCAGTGCATCAATATTTGCTTGAAGCGCACGCGACAACGTGCATCGCAAGCTGTCATTCGTCTCGAATGCCGGATTGGCGATGCACGCAGTCTCAGGAACTCGTACTGGCGGTTTTCGAGGTGTCGGTGCCTTGCGGCCACTCGAACACGTTCTTGGTCGACGTGCCGGGGCCCAGAACCGAAATCTCGCGCTGGATCTTCTGGCCTCCCAGCACCGCTTCGGCCGTGTAGCGGCCAGGCTCGAGGCGAGCCACCAGGTAGGGGCCTGTCGAATGGACCTGGTCCAGGATCACCTTGCCCTGGGCGTCGCGCACCGTCAGCACCACGTCGGCGGCAAAGTCCGCGCTTTTCCCATCCTTGACAGCAAACTCGAAGACAGCCGGCCAGCGAGGCTCGACGACTCGCATCAGCTGCGCCTCGTCCGAACCGATGCCGCCGCTCATGTACTCGATGCCGTGCGCCACGTAGATCGGCGGGTTGAAGGCGGCAGCCTGTGCCCCGATGCCAGCCAATGACAGCACAACGCCCGTGCACAGCATGGCCGCAACATAGGCCGGGTTTTTCTTCTTCGTCAGATGCCCAGTCATGGTCGAGTCCTTTCATGAAGAACGTGGCCCATCCTCGGGCCACGGCGATGACTCTGCGCCTGGCGGCTTAGCGCGCCCTTAAGGCAAGGGCCCAGGCTAGTGCAGGGAGGCCTGCGCGGGCTCCGGCGCCATGAGGTTGGACGGCCAGACGAACGTGGCCCTGGCGCCCATGCCCCTGACCACCGTCAAGGGCTGGATCAGGGTCAGGCCATCCAGCGTGGCCTCCACCTTGTAGCTGCCGGGCGCCAGGCGCGCCAGCAGATGCGGTGCATCTGCCATCACGTCCAGAACGCGGTAGCCGTTGTAGGCGTCAGTGACCACCAACTTCACGCCAGTCACCCTGGCGCGCTCGTTGCCGGCCTGGTTCATCGCGAACTGGAAGCTCGCTGCCCAGCGGGGCGCGACCGTCTCCATGAAAGCCGCCTCGGCCTGCCCGCTGCCACCGCACATGTACTCGACACCGTCTGGTGCCATGCGAATCGGCGGATTGCTCACCACTGCGGCACTGGCATGCGCCGCGAGGACATACAAGGGAATTGCCAGCCACAGGTGGCGCCAAGGCGAGCTGGCTGTTTTCATGGACGGTTTCAATCTGCACCCATTCGATTCGACCCGGGGAAGTCCGTGCTCCGTCCAAGCAAGACCGATGCGCACTTCCCTCCATTCCATCAGCAGCCTGTTTCACGGCTGTGAAGGAGGACACGTTTGTATCTCGATGCTGCACTGGCAGCGAGAGGACAAACCCCTGACACGGATCCAGGGGTGATCCATACAGCTGTATGCGAAAAGCGCGCTTGCCAACGCACGCTTCGCGGGCATACAGCTGTTGGGCTTTTCCAAAGCGACAGATTCTGTCCACGGGGCACGTTTGTTCTTGCTATCTCTTCTTATTCTTCTATTTCAAATTAGTAGTAGTAGTAAGGGTCGGCCTCCGCTGTGGAAATGTCGATTTTTTTCAGTCATTTCAAGCACTTGGCGTGCCCTGACTACTGTGCGCAGCCCTGCTTCGCAAATGCTTCCATACAGGGAACAAGATGGGCGACTTCACCGGCCCTGTGGACAAGGGGGTTGTTGTGCCAAAACTGTCCCCAGAGTTGTGCTTTGACAGCGTGTGACAGAGGCGTTAAAGCGGATTTCGGGTGCCGATATTCACCTGCCTAGTATTTAAGCAGATTAACGTTTATTCTTAAAAATCAACGACTTGCACTCGCCTTACACAGTAGTCCTAGAGTTGTTAACAGAGTTGCCCAGAATTTGTGGGGAGAAGCTCGAGTTATCCAAAAAAAAACGCCACCGCATCACACTGGATGCGGTGGCGCTCCCTCCTGGTCTTCAGTTGAGGGCTGCTGCTGGTCCGAAGAACTCGTAGCGTGCCTGTGTTTCAGGCACACCCAGCTCCTTCAGGCTGCGCTTGACGACGGCCATGAAAGGCTTCGGGCCCAGAAAGTAGGCATCCAGGTCGCGGGTGGCGGGTAGCCACTTGGCCAGTCGCTCCTGGTCGATCAGGCCCACGTCGTCGGCGCTTTCGTCGGCCTGTTCATAGCAGTAGAAGCGCTGCAGCTGCGGGTGCTTGGCCGCCAGTGCGTCCACCGTATCGCGGAAGGCATGCACGGACTTGTTGCGTGCGCAGTGGATGAAGTGGACCGGCCGGTCGCTCTTTTTCAACGCTTCACCGAGCATGGCCAGGGTGGGCGTGATGCCGACCCCACCGCTGATGAGCACCAGCGGCTTGTCACCCGGCTCCAGCGTGAACGCGCCGGCGGGTGGAAACACATCCAGTACATCGCCTTCCTGGATGTTGTCGTGCAGGTGGCGTGAGACCAGGCCGTCCGCTTCGCGTTTGACGCTGATGCGCAAGTCGTGGCCATTGGCACCGGCCGAGAGCGAATAATTGCGGCGCTGTTCCTGTCCGTCGATGGACATACACAGGCCGATGTATTGGCCCGGCTGGTGCGTCACCACGGGCTTGCCATCCACCGGCTCCAGGTAGAAGGAAGTGATTTCGCTGCTTTCGGCAGTCTTGCGGGCCACGCGGAACGAGCGCGCACCGCGCCAGCCGCCCGTCTGTTCCTCGCTGGCGCGATAGGCCTGCTCTTCGGCACCGATCAGGATGTCGGCCAGTTGCTGGTAGGCCGCACCCCACGCGGCCAGCACTTCGTCCGTGGCGATTTCCGCACCCAGCACTTCGCGAATGGCGCGCAGCAGGCAGGTGCCGACGATGGGGTAGTGTTCCGGCAGCACCTGCAGCGAAACATGCTTGTTGATGATCTGGGCCGGCAGGTTGCCCAGGCCTTCGAGGCGATCGATGTTCTTGGCGTACATCAGCACGCTGTTGGCCAGTGCACGGGGCTGTTCTCCGCTGGCCTGGTGCGCCTGGTTGAAGAGAGGACGCACCTGCGGATACTCGCCCAGCATGATCTTGTAGAAGTGCGTGGTCAGCGCCTCTCCCCCGGTTTCGAGCAGTGGGACGGTGGCCTTGACGATGGCGCGTTGCGATTCGGTGAGCACTGTGGTTCCTTCCTTGGGAATAAAGGTGTTGGTCTGCCAACGTTATTGCAGTGCAACAGCCGTGCCAATTCCATGTTCTATATAGATCAATTGGTTAGCGGTGAAAATGTCATATCGACACACTCATTGACAGGGTCCAAAAGACTCGAATTCATGTGCAACTGACAACATCCGAATGGCTGCGCACCCTGGTGCCGCTGGTCGACGACCTGCCGCAGGAAATTGCAGAGCCAGAGCGCTACCGTCGACTGCTCAACGCCTTGCGTGGCCTGTTTCCCTGCGATGCCACAGCCCTGTTGCGGCTCGAAGGCGACACCCTCGTGCCATTGGCCATCGATGGCCTTAGCCGTGACACCCTGGGCCGCCGCTTCAAGGTGTCGGAGCACCCCAGGTTCCAGACGCTGCTGGAGGCAGGTCGGCCGTGGCGATTTGCGGCCGACAGCAATCTGCCCGACCCGTATGACGGCCTGGTCGAGGGCGTGCACGGCGAGCTGGAAGTGCATGACTGCATGGGTTGCGCGCTCCAGGTCGAAGGCCAGGCCTGGGGCTTGCTCACCCTGGATTCACTCACGCACGGCAGCTTTTCAGATACGCACCTGGATATCCTCAATGCCTTCGGCAGCCTGGCCGCGGCCACGGTAAGCGCGGCATTGCGCATCAACCGCCTGACCAACCTGGCGCACAGCGAACGCCTGCGTGCCGAGTCCTACAAGCTGGCCGCCGCTGCGCCGGGGCGCGAGCTGGTGGGCCAGAGCCCGGCCATCAAGCGCATGCAAAAGGAGATCGACCTGGTGTCCGCCAGCGATCTCACGGTGCTCATCACCGGCGAGACCGGCGTGGGCAAGGAATTGGTGGCACAGGCGCTGCATGCGCGTTCCGGCCGGGCAGACCGTCCCATGGTCAGCATCAACTGCGCCGCCCTGCCCGACACGTTGGTGGAAAGCGAACTCTTCGGCCACGTGCGCGGTGCGTTTACCGGGGCCGTGAGCGACCGGCAAGGCAAGTTCGAACTGGCCGATGGCGGTACCTTGTTCCTGGACGAAGTGGGCGAGCTGCCGCTGCCAGCGCAGGCCAAGCTGCTGCGCGTGCTGCAAAGCGGACAGGTGCAGCGGCCGGGCTCGGATGTGGAGCATCACGTCGATGTGCGCCTGATCGTGGCCACCAACCGGGACCTGGCCGCGGAGGTGCGTGCGGGCAGGTTGCGGGCCGACATCTATCACCGCCTGAGCGTGTACCCGCTACGGGTGCCGCCGCTGCGTGAACGAGGGCGCGACGTGCTGCTGCTGGCCGGACGTTTTCTGGAAGAGAACCGCTCGCGCCTGGGCCTGGGCAGCATCCGCCTGGATGCCGATGCGCAGGCAGCGCTCATGGCCTATGACTGGCCGGGGAATGTGCGCGAACTCGACCACCTGATCGGCCGCAGCGTGCTCAAGGCGTTGGGACGCCAGCAGCCGAAGCCGCGGATCCTGACGGTGATGGCAATCGATCTTGCGCTGGATGTGGGCGGCGAGCAGCGCACCAAGGAAACCGAAGCCAGGCAGGAAGCTGGCGCGGTACCCAGCGCAAGCCCGGTCAGCTTGCCAGAGGCGCGTGGCCTGCGCGAGGCCGTGCAGTCTTTGGAGCACCAGATGGTGAAGGACGCCATGCAGCGCCACCATGGCAACTGGGCCAGCGCGGCGCGAGAGCTGCAGATGGATCGGGCCAACCTGATCCGGTTGGCCAAGCGGCTGGGCCTCTACGAAGCGCGGCGGCGAGGGTCGCCGCGTTCCTGAAGAGCGAGGGCGTGCGCCCTCGCCTCTTGACTACGCGTCTCAAACGTCGATGTTTGCCGCGCGCAGCGCGTTCGTCTCGATGAACTCGCGGCGCGGTTCCACTTCGTCGCCCATCAGCATGGTGAACACGCGGTCGGCTTCGATGGCATCGTCGATCTGCACCTTGAGCAGGCGCCGCACGTTCGGGTCCATGGTGGTTTCCCACAGCTGCTCGGGGTTCATCTCGCCCAGCCCCTTGTAGCGCTGGCGCGCGGTGGCGCGTTCGGCCTCGCCGATCAGCCAGCGCATGGCGCTGCGGAAGTCGCTCACCTTTTCTTCCTTGGCCTTCTCGCCTTCGCCACGCCGCACCACGGCGTCTTCAGCCAGCAGGTTGCGGAAGGTGTTGGCGGCCTCGGCCAGCGCAGCGTAGTCGGCGCCGTGCACGAAGTCCTGCGTGAGCACGCTGCTCTTGATGTTGCCGTGGTGGCGGCGGCTGATGCGCAGGAGCGGCTTGTCGGTGCGGGCATCGAATTCGCTCGCCACTTCCGCCGGCACGCCAGTGACGTTCAGCTCGCGCAGCTTGTTCTGCAGCGCCACAGCCGACGCTTCGGCTGCCGCGGTGCTGTCCAGGTCGATGGCCACGCCATCGGCAATGGCGCGCAGCGCCTCGGCATCCATGAAACCGCCCAGGCGGGCGATCACAGCTTCGGCCAGTTGGTGCTTGCGAGCCAGCTCGGCAAGCGTGTCGCCGTTGATGACGCTGGCGTTGGCGCCACCGGTGGAAATGCTCGCGTCCTTGAGCGCCACCTTGAGCAGGAAGGCGTCGAGCGCCGCTGCGTCCTTGAGGTATTGCTCTTCCTTGCCGACCTTGACCTTGTACAGCGGCGGCTGCGCAATGTAGATGTGACCACGCTCGACCAGTTCGGGCATCTGGCGGTAGAAGAAGGTCAGCAGCAGCGTGCGGATGTGCGCGCCGTCCACGTCCGCATCGGTCATGATGATGATGCGGTGATAGCGCAGCTTGCTGACGTCGAAGTCGTCCGCACCTGCCACGCCGCTGTCGTTGGTCCGGCCGATGCCGGTACCCAGGGCGGTGATCATGGTGAGGATTTCGTTGCTGGTCAGCAGTTTCTCGTAGCGCGCCTTCTCCACGTTCAGGATCTTGCCGCGCAGCGGCAAGATGGCCTGGAATTTCCGGTCGCGGCCCTGCTTGGCCGAGCCGCCTGCGGAATCACCCTCCACCAGGTAGACCTCGCACATGGCCGGGTCCTTTTCCTGGCAGTCGGCCAGCTTGCCCGGCAGGCCCATGCCGTCGAGCACGCCCTTGCGGCGAGTCATTTCGCGCGCCTTGCGCGCGGCCTCGCGGGCCCTGGCGGCCTCGACGATCTTGCCGCAGATGATCTTTGCGTCCTGCGGGCGCTCCTGCAGGTAGTCGGAGAGCAGCCGGCCCACGATGTCTTCCACCGGCGCGCGCACCTCGCTGGAGACCAGCTTGTCCTTGGTCTGGCTGGAGAACTTGGGCTCGGGCACCTTCACGCTCAGCACGCAGCACAGGCCTTCGCGCATGTCGTCGCCGGTGACTTCGACCTTGGCCTTCTTGGCCAGCTCGTTCTCTTCGATGTACTTGTTGATGATCCGCGTCATCGCGGCACGCAGGCCGGTGAGGTGGGTGCCGCCGTCACGCTGCGGAATGTTGTTGGTGAAGCACAGCACCTGCTCGTTGTAGCCCGAGTTCCACTGCATGGCCACTTCCACGCCGATGTGCGTGCCGGGAATGCCGCCGTAAGTGTCGGCTGGCCGCTCGCCCGAGGCGTAGAACACGTTCGGGTGCAGCACCTGCTTGCCCTTGTTGATGAACTCCACGAAGCCGCGCACGCCGCCGGCGCCGGAGAAGTCGTCTTCCTTGCCGCTGCGCTCATCCACCAGGCGGATGCGCACGCCGTTGTTCAGGAAGCTCAGTTCGCGCAGGCGCTTGCTGAGGATCTCGTAGTGGAAGTCGTTGTTTTCCTTGAAGATCTCGGTGTCGGGCAGGAAGTGCACTTCGGTGCCGCGCTTTTCCGTTTCGCCGGTGATCTTCATCGGCGAGATCTCGATGCCGTTGGCATCCTTCTCGACGATGCGGTTCTGCACGAAGCCGCGGCTGAACTCCAGCAGGTGCACCTTGCCTTCGCGGCGCACCGTCAGGCGCAGCATCTTCGACAGCGCGTTTACGCAGGACACGCCCACGCCGTGCAGGCCGCCCGAGACCTTGTAGCTGTTCTGGTTGAACTTGCCGCCGGCGTGCAGTTCGGTCAGCGCGATTTCGGCCGCCGAGCGCTTGGGCTCGTGCTTGTCGTCCATCTTCACGCCGGTGGGAATGCCGCGGCCGTTGTCCACCACCGAGATCGAGTTGTCGGTGTGGATCGTCACGACGATGTCGTCGCAAAAGCCCGCCAGCGCCTCGTCGATGGAGTTGTCCACCACCTCGAACACCAGGTGATGCAGGCCAGTGCCATCGGACGTGTCGCCGATGTACATGCCGGGGCGCTTGCGCACGGCCTCCAGGCCTTCGAGGATGGTGATCGAGCCCTCGCCGTAGGAGTCGGCCGAAGGCGGCGTGATTTCCACGGGAATGGCGCTTTCGATATCAGCCTCGTAGACCGGCTCGGTGTGCGGTGCTTCCGGCTTGATTTCTTCGCTGCTCATCAAATTTCCTCAAACTCTCTGGGGCGTGCCACTCGGGCACTGCCGCCATTCATCATCACTACATGCAAAACAAGGACTGCGGCGCGGCGACGACGGACATCGGCCGCGCGCAGGGGCCCTCGCCGGTGGCGAGGGCGGGCGGACCCTAGATCCGCATCGGCATCACGACGTACTTGAAGTTCGCGTTCTCGGGGATGGTCACCAGCGCAGAACTGTTCGAATCCGCCAGGTCGATGCGAACCATGTCCTGGCTCATGTTGGCCAGCGCCTCGATGAGATAGCTCACGTTGAAGCCGATCTCGATGGCGTCGCCACCGTAGTCGATGTCCAGCTCGTCCTGCGCCTCTTCCTGCTCGGCATTGTTCGAGGCAATGCGCAGGGTGCCCGGCTCGATGTTCAGCCGCACGCCCTTGAACTTCTCGGACGTGAGGATGGCAGTGCGCTGCAGGCTGGCCAGCAGCGGCGCACGGCCCAGCGTGACGCTGTTCTTGTGGCCCTTGGGAATCACGCGGTTGTAGTCGGGGAACTTGCCCTCGACCAGCTTGGTGACGAACTCCATGCCGCCGAAGCTGAACTTGGCCTGGTTGTTCGCAAACTGCATCTCGATGGCGCCTTCGGCGTCGGACAGCAGGCGCTGCATTTCGAGCACCGTCTTGCGCGGCAGGATCACTTCCTGGCGCGGCACTTCGACGTCGAGCGTGGCGCTGGCAAAGGCCAGGCGGTGGCCGTCGGTGGCCACCAGGCTCAGCTGCTTGCCTTCGGCCACGAACAGGATGCCGTTGAGGTAGTAGCGAATGTCGTGCACTGCCATGGCGAAGGACACTTGCGACAGCAGATCCTTGAGCACCTTTTGCGGCACGCTGAAGGCGGGGCCGAAGTTGGCCGATTCCTGCACCAGCGGGAAGTCTTCGGCCGGCAGGCTCTGCAGCGTGAAGCGGCTCTTGCCGCCCTTGAGCACCAGCTTGCTCTGGCTGGACTCGAGGCTCACCGTCTGGTCGGCCGGCATGGTGCGCAGGATGTCCACCAGCTTGCGCGCACCCACCGTGGTGGTGAAGGAGCCTTCGTCGCCGCCGAGCTCGGCCGTGGTGCGGATCTGGATTTCCAGGTCGCTCGTGGTCAGCTGGATCTGGCCGCCGGCCTTGCGGATCAGCACATTGGCCAGGATGGGCAGTGTGTGGCGCCGCTCCACGATGCCTGCCACCGACTGCAGAGCGGCCAGGATTTTGTCTTGTGTTGCCTTCAGGACGATCATGTGTACCTCTTCTCTTCCTTCGGTTTCTTCTTCAGATTCGATTCAATGGCCGAGCAGCTGCGTGCCACGCCAACCGGTTTCATTTGCCAAACAGGCAACCGTAACGCACGGGCGGGGCAGGCGCATGTCGAGCTGGCCTTGCTGCGGCATCAGCCCTTGAGCGTCTGCTCGAGCACGTGCAGCTGCTGGTTGAGTTCGGTCAGCTGCTGACGCTCGCCAGAGATCTTGCGAACGGCATGCAGCACGGTGGTGTGGTCGCGTCCACCGAACAGCTCGCCGATCTCGGGCAGGCTTTTCTGCGTGAGCTCCTTGGCCAGGTACATGGCAATCTGGCGCGGCCGCGCAATGGAGGCCGGGCGCTTCTTGCTGTACATGTCGGCGACCTTGATCTTGTAGTAGTCGGCGACCGTCTTCTGGATGTTTTCCACCGAGATCTGCCGATTCTGAATGGACAGCAGGTCACGCAGCGCCTCGCGCGCCAGAACGATGGAAATCTCCTTCTGGTTGAAGCGCGAATAGGCCAGGATCTTGCGCAGTGCGCCTTCGAGCTCGCGCACGTTCGAGCGCACGTTCTTGGCCACGAAGAAAGCCACTTCCTCGGGCATCTCGGCGCCTTCGGCGCGTGCCTTATTGATCAGGATGGCCACGCGCATTTCCAGCTCGGGCGGCTCGATGGCCACCGTGAGCCCGGAGTCGAAGCGCGAGACCAGCCGCTCGTGGATGTCCGCCAGGCCCTTGGGATAGGTGTCGCTGGTCATCACGATGTGCGACTTCTTGGCCAGCAGAGCTTCGAAGGCGTTGAAGAACTCTTCCTGCGTGCGGTCCTTGTTGGCGAAGAACTGCACGTCGTCAATGAGAAGCAGGTCGAGCGAGTGGTAGCGTTCCTTGAACTCGTCGAAAGTCTTGCGCTGGTAGGCCTTGACCACATCCGAGACGAACTGCTCGGCGTGGATGTAGAGAACCTTGGCGTCGGGCCGGTCTGCAAGCAAGCGGTTACCCACCGCGTGCATCAAGTGGGTCTTGCCCAGGCCGACGCCACCGTAGATGAACAGCGGGTTGTACAGGTGCCCCGGCATGCCGGCCACGTGCATGGCCGCGGCGCGTGCCATGCGGTTGGCCGTGCCCTCCACTAGGTTGTCGAATGTCAGGCTGGCGTTCAGACGATTCTTGAAGCCCGCAGCCACCGGCTCTTCCCCGAGGCCGCCCACTTCGCGTGGCACGTCGGTTTCGACCATGGCCACAACAGGCGCAGGACGTACGGGGGCTTCGCGCGGAGCGAGCGCTAACTCAATGACGACCGGCTGGCCGTAGAGCTTTTCCGCCAGGGCGGCAATCTTGCCCGCGTACTGGGCCCGGATCCAATCGAGCTTGAAGCGGTTGGCAACGAAGACGGTGACCCGCGAGAGGTCGTCCGCGACCTGTGCGGTCAGCGGCTTGATCCAGGTGTTGAACTGTTGTTCGGACAGCTCCTGCGCGAGCTGGTCGACGCAGGCCTGCCACAGGCTGTCGCCGATTCCGTCACTGGACATGGGCGCGCGAAATCAGGATTCGTCCCTCGGTCATTTTCGTTCTTGGTATGTGGATAGTTGCTAGCGCCATGCGCTTGGCATTCTAACTTGTCAAAACCTTATCCACACCGCTGAACGGTACGGGAAAAGACTGAGGACAAAGCCCAGAAATTGCCGTCCGGGCAAATGTTTGCGATAATCGCAGGTTCCCCTTTCGGCCATAACCAAATGGCCGCGCAGTTTCGTGCTTGCACGCCAGAGTGCCTCGAGTTGATCGAGGGCGCGGGCTTGTGAGAGCTGCGACAAAGAGCCAGTAGATTTGGCAGGGCGTCCGTGCGGTTTCGCGCTTTCCAGAGCGAACTGAAGGCCGTCGCCAAGGCACATTCAGGAAAGTCATCATGAAACGCACGTATCAAGCATCCAAAGTCCGCCGCGCCCGTACCCACGGCTTTCTGGTCCGCATGAAGACCCGTGGCGGCCGCGCCGTCATCAACGCACGCCGCGCCAAGGGCCGCAAGCGCCTGGCCGTCTGAGCGACCCCACCGGGACTTTTCGCCGCAGCGACGCATCGATCACTGGCAACTTGCCGGCATCGCTGCAGTCGTCTGCCGATCTGCGCCCGGACTCCATGCAGCGGCTCCAATCCCGCGCGCAGTTCCAGGCTGTACTCGCAGGCTCCACCGTGGCGCGCACACCTCACTTCGCTTTGCACCGTTGTGCACTCGAGGTGTCTTCGCGCGCCGGTGAGAAGCCGGCAGCCGCGTTGTTCGAGCCGGCGTCAACCTGGCTCGGCGCCATGGTGCCCAAGCGTTGGGCACGGCGCGCGGTCACCCGCAACGCCATCAAGCGCCAGATCTACAACGTGAGCGCCAGCTTCGATGCCACCTTGCCCCAGGCTGCCTATGTGGTGCGCCTGCGCTCGGGCTTTGATCGCAAGGCATTCCCAAGCGCCAGCTCGGAGGCGCTCAAGCTTGCTGTTCGCACTGAATTGCTGCAGTTGTTCGCGCGCTTCGGTGGTCGGCAAGGGGCCGCATCATGAACGCTGCGCCGCCCGATGCCGCCCCCCTTTCGGTGCCGGCGCGCGCGCTCGTCTTCCTGGTCAAGGGCTATCGCCTCTTGCTGAGTCCCTGGCTGGGCTCGGCCTGCCGATTCGAGCCTACCTGCTCGGTCTATTCCATCGAGGCGCTGCAGACGCACGGCGCCGCGCATGGCAGCTATCTCACCTTGCGCCGCCTGTCTCGCTGCCATCCGTGGTGCGATGGCGGCCATGACCCGGTCCCTGCCAAGACCGGGGACGGCGCGCCTGCTTCAGGCGCGCTGTTCTCTTTTCTCTCTTCCGACAAGAAGTCTTCTCCATGAACGATATCCGCCGAACCATCCTCTGGGTGATCTTTGGTTTCTCGCTGGTGTTGCTGTGGGACCAATGGCAGGTCTACAACGGCCGCAAGCCGACTTTCATGCCCTCGTCCCAGGTTGCGCATGAGGATGCCAAGAAGCAGCCGGTGGCTCCTGAAGCCGCAAGCGGCAACGGCGTGCCGGCAGCTGCTGCGGGCACTTCCGCCACCGCGGCGTCCGGCGTCCCGGCGCAGGCCGCGACTGCGGCGGCCAGCCTCAAGGTCGAAGTGAAGACCGACGTCTTCAAGGCCGTCATCAACAGCGATGGCGGCACGCTGTCGCGCCTGGAGCTGTCGCAGTACCTCGACCAGACCAGCCAGCACGGCCTGGTGGAGTTGTTCAAGCGCCTCATCGGCCAGCCGGTGCCCACCGATGAAGTCCGTCCCGTCACCCTGATGGAAGACGGCTCGCCCGCCACGCGCTACGTGGCACAGACCGGCCTGCTGAACCCTGACGACAAGGGCCCGCACTTCCCGACCCACCTGACGCCGATGCGCTTGAAGGAAGGCCCGCTGACGCTGGCCGACGGCAAGGACGTGCTGGAAGTCAGCTTCGAGTCCGAGCCGCAAGGCGGCCTGAAGTACGTCAAGACCTACGTGTTCAAGCGCGGCGACTACTCCATCCAGGTCAAGCACCAGGTGGTGAACGTGGGCGACCAGCCGCGCGACGTGCAGCTGTACCTGCAACTGGTGCGCCATGGCACCGTGCCGGGCACCACCATGTTCGGCACCAACACCTTCACCGGTCCGGCCTTCTATACGGACGAGAAGAAGTTCCACAAGGTCACCTTCGAGGACATTGCCAAGAAGAAGGCCGAAGTGCCCCCGACCACCGACAACGGCTGGGTGGCGATGGTGCAGCATTACTTCGCATCGGCCTGGCTGCTGAACGTGCCGGGCAGCGAGAAGGTCAAGCGCGAGTTCCGCGTGGCCGACCTGGGTAACAACCTCTATTCGGCCGCCATGGTGCTGCACCTGCCCCAGGTGGCGCCCGGCGCCACGCAGACGCTGGACAGCAATCTTTTCGCCGGCCCCGAGGAAGAAAAGAAGCTCGAGGCGCTGGCTCCGGGCCTGGACCTGGTCAAGGACTACGGCATCTTTGCCATCATTTCCAAGCCGCTGTACTGGCTGCTCAACCAACTGCACGGCATGTTGGGCAATTGGGGGTGGTCCATCGTGGCGCTGGTGGTGCTGCTCAAGGCCGCGTTCTACTGGCTCAATGCCAAGGCGTACGCCAGCATGGCCAAGATGAAGGCCATCAATCCCAAGATCATGGAGATGCGCGAGCGCCTGAAGGACAAGCCGCAGGAGATGCAGCAGGAGATGATGCGCATCTACCGCGAGGAGAAGGTCAACCCGATGGGCGGCTGCTTCCCCATCGTGATCCAGATCCCGGTGTTCATCGCGCTGTACTGGGTGCTGCTCTCGTCAGTTGAAATGCGCCATGCGCCCTGGGTGCTGTGGATCCACGACCTGTCGGCACCCGACCCATGGTTCATCCTGCCGGTGATCATGACGGCCACCTCGTTGATCCAGACCTGGCTCAACCCGACGCCGCCCGATCCGATGCAGGCCAAGCTGATGTGGATCATGCCGTTGGCTTTCAGCGTGATGTTTATCTTCTTCCCGGCCGGCCTGGTGCTGTACTGGATCACCAACAACGCGCTGTCGATCCTGCAGCAGTACGTGATCAACAAGCGCCTGGGCGTCGTGGGCGAGCCCAAGAAGAAGTAGGCGCATTGGCGCCATCAACCATCAAGGGCCGCATTCGCGGCCCTTTTTGCTAAAAGGGGTTTCCATGCTCGTGCGCAATTCCGATCCGATCGTCGCCATTGCCACCGCGCCCGGTCGCGGCGCGGTGGGCATCGTGCGGGTCTCGGGTGCCGACCTGGCGCCGCTGGTGCAGGCCTTGTGCGGCCGAAGCCTGCGTCCGCGCGAAGCCCACTACCTGCCCTTTCTCGACAGCCATGGTGGTGCGGTGGATCACGGCTTGGCCATTCACTTTCCGGGCCCGCACTCGTTCACGGGTGAAGGCGTGCTGGAGCTGCAGGCGCACGGTGGCCCGGTGGTGCTGCAACTTCTGGTGGCACGCTGCCTGGAGGCCGCGGCCGAGCGTGATCCGGTCACCGGTGACGAGCGCCTGCCGGGCCTGCGAGTGGCGCAGCCGGGCGAATTCAGCCAGCGTGCGTTCCTCAACGGCAAGATGGACCTGGCGCAGGCCGAGGCCATTGCAGACCTGATCGATGCCAGCACCGAAGCGGCAGCGCGCAGCGCGAGCCGGTCGTTGTCGGGCGAGTTCTCGCGCGAGATCCATGGCCTGCGCGATGCGCTGATCCACCTGCGCATGCTGGTCGAGGCGACGCTGGACTTTCCGGAAGAGGAAATCGACTTCCTGCAAAAGGCTGATGCGAGTGGACAGCTGACCAGGCTGCGCGACATGTTGGAAGCCGTGCAACGGCGCGCGCGCCAGGGCGCGCTGTTGCGCGAGGGCATCAAGGTGGTGATTGCCGGTCAGCCCAACGCGGGCAAGAGCTCGCTGCTCAATGCACTGGCCGGGGCCGAACTTGCCATCGTGAGCAGCGTGGCCGGCACCACCCGCGACGTGGTGGCGCAGACCATCCAGATCCACGGCGTGCCGGTGCATGTGGCAGACACCGCAGGCCTGCGCGAAAGCAGCGACGAGGTCGAACAGATCGGTATCGCACGCGCATGGGGCCAGATCGAGGGGGCGGATGCCATTCTTTTCCTGCACGACCTGACCCGCTCGCAGGCCAGCGACTATGTCGCTGGCGACGCGGCCATTGCCGAATTGCTGACCGCCAAGCTGCCGGCCAGTGTTCCGGTGTTGCATATCTGGAACAAGAGTGATGCCGTCGCGGCCGAGCGCCTGGTCACGCTTCAGGGGGGCATTTCGCTCTCGGCCAAGAATGGCCAAGGCCTGGAGGCACTACGCGACCGTCTGCTGGAATTGGCCGGCTGGCAATCGGTGCCCGAAGGCGTCTACCTTGCTCGCGCGCGGCACGTGCAGGCACTGGTGCGGGTTGGCGAACATCTGGCGCTTGCCGCCGAGCACCTGGCCATGCAGGACCAGAAGCTGGACCTTCTGGCCGAGGAGTTGCGTCTGGCGCAAACCGCCCTCAATGAGATCACGGGTGAATTCGGCGCCGACGATCTTCTGGGGGTCATCTTTTCGCGCTTTTGCATCGGTAAATAACAAAGAGCAAATGTGCAAATAGCACATTCTGGTTACTCTTGTAGCATTTACAAGCAATTGAGCGAGCAATCGCTCATACTTGGGGGTCACGTCAGGAATTCCCCGATATGTCCTCCACGATTCAGGACCTGTGCCGCGCAATATCGCAAAACACCAGCTATGACGCGTTTGCGCCTGCGCTGAGCGCTCAGCAGTGGGAGATGCTGGCCACATATCTCCAGCCCCTCGACGTGCCCCCAGGCCAGATCCTGATCGATCAGGGCGCACAGGACCGAACGGTCTATTTCATCGAGAAGGGCACGCTCAGCGTGCACGTCATCCACTCGTCCGGGCAAATGCAACTGGCCATCCTCAATGCCGGATCAGTGGTGGGCGAAGGCGCTTTCTTTTCGAGGCTGCCGCGCTCGGCCAACGTCATTGCCACGGGCCCCACCCAGCTGTGGCGCATGACCTCCATCCGCTTTTCCGAAATGGCCAATCGGCAACCCGCGCTGGCGCTCGAAATCACCATGGCCCTGGGCTCGGTCATTGCCAAACGGATGGTGAACAAGCCCAAGCGGGTCGCGGTCACCTGAGGGGCAGGCACAGTGCCCGTCCTGTGTGGCGCCTGCAGCGCCGAGAACCGCGACGCTGCCAAGTTCTGCAAGGGCTGCGGCCGCAAGATCGCCCAGGCTTGGCCGCAGGCGGCACCTGTTGTCTCGACGGCCGGCGCTGAAGCCCTGCCGGACATCGGGGCGTCCACCCTCTCCCGACCCGCGGCAGCCCCCAAAGACGTGCGGCCAACGCCCGCGCCCCCACGAGCCACCATCGGCAACGGGCGCTGGATCGTCGGACTGGGAGTCGGCGTTGTGCTGCTGGTGCTGGCCGTTGCATGGTGGGGCTACAAGAACCGGAGCCAGGAGATCGCCCAGCCGGTTCAACCTGCTTTGAAGGCACCCGGCATTCCCGCGCCGACACCGGCGGAAGCTCGCACCTCCGAGTCCGCGCCAGCTGTGATGCCTGCACCGGCGCCCCCATCCGCACCCGTGGAGGCACCGCCTGCCCGGTCAGAATCGGCGCCAGTGGCACAGGAGCAGCAGGCCAGCCCCAAGCCGACCAAGCGAGCAGCCAAGAAGCAGGCCCCGCCTCCGTCCGCGCCGACAGTCGCTGCCGAGCCACCTCCGCCACCAGTGGCTGCGCCCGAACCCGCACGGGTCCCCACGCCGCAGGAGAGTTGCGCCGGCCGCAACTTCATCGCGCGGGCCCAGTGCATGGCGGACCAATGCGCCCGACCGGAGTTGGCGCGCCACCCTCAGTGCGAGGCGGTGCGACAGCAGCAGCGAATCGAAGAAGAAAAGCGCAATCCGACAATGGCCGGGTAAGGACGCGCGGGGATCGCCGCCGTCGGGTGCCTCAGCCCTTTTGCAGCCGGTCGATGGCCACGGCCAACGCAGTCGGCTTGCCCGACAGCACCAGCGTGTCGCCGTCTTCCAGCAGCGTGTCTTCTGCCAGTTCGCAGCGCTGGCCGTTGCGTCGGCGCAGGCTGGCCACTCGCACGCCCATCTCGCCCAGGTCCAGCGCGGAAACCACGCGGCCAATCGCGCTCGCACCGGTGCTCAAGGTGAAGCTGTTGAATCGCTCGTGATCGACCTCGTCCGCGTTGTCGTCGTCCGCGCCATGGAAGTAGCCGCGCAGCAGGTTGTAGCGGGCGTCGCGCTGGTCCTGCACCACGCGAATCACTCGTCGCATGGGCACACCCACCAGCGCAAGCGCATGGCTGGCCAGCATCAGCGAGCCCTCGATGGCCTCGGGCACCACTTCGGCGGCGCCAGCGGCCTGTAGCCGCTCGAGGTCGCGGTCGTCCTGCGTGCGCACGATGACCGGCACCTGCGGCGCGTGCGCCCGGGTGTTTGCCAGCACCTTGAGCGCGCCAGGGATGTCCAGGTAGGTCACCACGACGGCACTGGCACGCGCCAGGCCGGCCGCCATCAGTGCCTGCAGGCGTGCCGCGTCGCCGAACACCACGGAGTCGCCAGCCGCGGTGGCCTGGCGCACGCGATCCGGGTCCAGGTCCAGCGCCATGTAGGGAATGCCTTCGCGCTCGAGGATGCGTGCCAGGTTCTGTCCGCAACGACCGTAGCCGCAGATGATCACGTGCTGTGTCGTGTTGATCGTCTTGCGTGCAATCGTGGTCATCTGAAGGGACTGCAGCAGCCAGTCGCTGGCCACCAGCTTGCGCACGATGGTGTTGCTGTACAGGATGATGAAAGGCGTGGCCAGCATCGACACCACCATCGAGGCCAGCACCGGGTTGACCAGCCACTCGGGCATCAGGTCGCGCTGCCCCGCCAGGCTCAGCAGAACGAAGCCGAACTCGCCGGCCTGGGCCAGGTACAGGCCGGTGCGAAGCGACACGCCGGTGCTGGCGCCCAGGCCGCGCGCCAGCAGGGTCACCAACCCGAGCTTGAACGCCAGCGGCAGGATCAGCAGCACACCCACCAGGCGCCAGCGTTCGATCACCACGTGCCAGTCCAGCGACATCCCGATGGTGATGAAGAACAGGCCCAGCAGCACGTCGTGGAACGGACGGATGTCGGTTTCCACCTGGTGCTTGAATTCGGTCTCCGAGACCAGCATGCCGGCAATGAAGGCGCCCAGCGCGAGGCTCAGCCCGGCCAATTCAGTGAGCCAGGCCAGCCCGAGCGTGATGAGCAGCAGGTTGAGCATGAAGAGCTCTTCGCTGCGCCGCCTTGCCACCAGCGTGAGCCACCAGCGCATCACCCGCGGCCCGCCGAACAGCAGCAGCGTGACCAGTACACCGGCCTTCAAGAGTGCAAAGCTCAGCGCCTTGATGAGCAACTCGGGCGGTGCACCCAACGCCGGAATGAGCACCAGCAGCGGCACGACCGCCAAGTCCTGGAACAGCAGCACGCCCATCACGCGCTTGCCGTGCTCGCTCTCCAGCTCGAGGCGCTCGGCCATCAGCTTGACCACGATCGCGGTGCTGCTCATGGCCAGCGCGCCCGAAAGCGCAACCGCGGTCTGCCAGGAAAAGCGCCAGTGCGGCGGCAGCAGCTTGGCCAGGAGCAAGGCGCCGGCGGTGGCGACCACGATGGTCAGTACCACCTGCAGCAGCCCCAGGCCAAACACATGCTTGCGCATGGCACGAAGCTTGGGCAGGTTGAACTCCAGTCCGATGGCAAACATGAGGAAGACCACGCCGAACTCGCCCAGGTGGCGAATGGCCTCGGAGTTCTGCGCCAGCGCCAGCGCATGCGGGCCGATCAGCACCCCGGCTGCAAGGTAGCCCAGCATGGGCGGCAGCTTGAGCGATCGGCAGGCCACAACGCCGATGACTGCGGCAAGCAGATACAACAGCGTGAGGTCGAAGGAGGACATGGTCCGATCCTATTCGACACCCCACGCGAATTCGCCCGGGGTCTGTACCAAAAGCGGGCAAGTCCGGCGACGTGGGCTCGAATGTGGCGCGCGCCTAAAATCCCCGCGATGAGCACGCCCACGCCCGACACTCCCCCGGCCCTCGATCCTGAAGCGATGCTGGCCCGCGCACGCGCCACCTTCGACATCGAGGGGCAGGCCGTGCTGGGCCTGAAGACGCGCGTTGGCGCCAGCTTCGTCGAGGCGGTGCGAAGAATTCTTGCCGTGCGCGGCCGCGTAGTGGTCATGGGCATGGGCAAGAGCGGCCATGTGGGCCGCAAGATCGCAGCCACCCTGGCGTCGACGGGCACGCCGGCCATGTTCGTGCATCCGGCCGAAGCCAGCCATGGCGACCTGGGCATGATCAAGGCGGTCGACCTGGTGCTCGGGATTTCCAACAGCGGCGAGGTCGAAGAGCTCACCACCATCCTGCCGGTGGTCAAGCGCCAAGGCGTGCCCCTCATCGCCATGACCGGCCGCGCCGATTCCACCCTGGCCCAGCATGCCGACATCGTGCTCGACAGCAGTGTCGAGAAAGAGGCCTGCCCGCTCAACCTGGCGCCCACGGCCAGCACCACGGCGCAGATGGCGCTGGGCGACGCATTGGCCGTCGCGTTGCTTGACGCGCGCGGCTTCGGCACCGAGGACTTCGCCCGCTCGCACCCCGGTGGCGCACTGGGCCGCAAGTTGCTCACCCATGTCAGCGATGTCATGCGTTCGGGTGACCAGGTGCCCACGGCCAAGCCGGATGCAAATGTGAGCGAGCTCATGCGCGCCATGAGCACCGGCGGCTTCGGCGCCGCCGCGATCATTGAGCCCGACCGCCAGGCCACCGGCATCTTCACCGACGGCGACCTGCGTCGCCTGATCGAGGCTGGCGTCGACCTACGCACGGCCCGTGCCCAGGACGTGATGCATCGCGGCCCCCGCACCATCCGCGTCGACGCCCTGGCGGTGGAGGCGGCGGAGCTCATGGAGCAGCACGGCATCACCCGCCTGTTCGTGGTGGACGCGCACAACAAGATCGTCGGCGCGCTCAACACCAACGACCTGATGCGCGCCAAGGTCATCTGAGATGGCGGCGCAAGTTTTTCCGACCGAAACCCTTTTGCGCGCGCAAGACCTGCGCGTGGCGTTCTTCGACGTCGACGGGGTGCTGACCGACGGCGGCGTGTACTTCAGTGAGCATGGCGAAACGCTCAAGCGCTTTTCCATCCTCGATGGCTACGGCCTCAAGCTGCTGCGCCGTGCAGGCATCACGCCGGTGGTGATCACCGGCCGTGACTCCAAGCCGCTGCGCGTGCGGCTGGAGGCGCTGGGTCTCGAACACGTGCGCTACGGCACCGAAGACAAGCTGCCCGCTGCCCAAGCGGTGCTGGCGCAATTGGGTTTCGACTGGACCCAGGCCGCGGCCATCGGCGACGACTGGCCCGACCTGCCCGTGCTGATGCGCGCGGCATTGGCGGTCGCGCCTGCGAATGCGCATGCCGAAGTGCGCGCCATTGCACACCATGTGACGCAGGCGCGTGGCGGCGAAGGCGCGGCGCGAGAGTTCTGCGACCTGCTGCTCACCGCGGGTGGGCACTACCGCCGCATGCTGGATGCCGCGCGAGGGACGCCGACTTGAGCCGACTGCTGCAATGGCTGCGCGTCGGCTTCGATCGCGTCACGATCTACCTGCCAATCATTCTGGCTGCCGTGTTGGCACTTGGTACCTACTGGCTCGTGCGCAATGCGCCGCGGTTGATGGAGCCCAAGCCACCCGCGCCGGTCACGCATGACCCCGACTATTTCATGCGCGGCTTTGTCGTCAAACGCTTTTTCCCCAACGGGGAATTGCGCAGCGAATTGCGTGGCAAGGAAGGCCGGCATTTTCCTGACACGGACACCATGGAAATCGACGAGGTGCGCATGCGCACCATCTCGCCCGAGGGGCTGGTGACGCATGCAACGGCCAACCGCGGCCTGTCCAACGGCGATGCCAGCGAAGTACAGTTGTTCGGCAATGCCATCGTGGTGCGCGACGCGGCCCGCACCCCCAGTGGCGAGGAAATCCCGCGCCTGGAATTTCGAGGCGACTTCCTGCACGCGTATACCGACACGGAGCGTGTGACTTCCAACAAGCCCGTCACGCTGATGCGCGGGGACGATCGCTTCACGGCCGATTCCATGGACTACGACAAGATTTCCGGCGTTGCCAATCTGAAGGGCCGCGTGCGCGGTGTGATCCAGCCGGCGCAGCCCGCCGGCAAGAAGCAATGAGTGGCGCATTGGCGCCCAAGGACGCGCCGCTGGTCTTCATCACTGGCGCTTCGAGTGGAATTGGCCAGGCCCTGGCAGCACGCTACTACGCGGCCGGATTCCGGCTGGCGCTGAGCGCGCGCCGTACGGCGGAGATCGAGGCTTGGGTCTTGGCGCAAGCGCTCGATCGCAGCCGCGTCGAGATCTACGGCGCTGATGTCGCGCAGGTCAGCAGCATCGTCTCTGCTGGTCACGACTGCATCGCCCGGCAGGGCCTGCCCGACGTAGTGATTGCCAATGCCGGTGTGAGCATCGGCATGGACACCGAGCAACTCGAAGACCTCGAGGTGATGGCCCAGACATTCGCCATCAACAACCTGGGGCTGGCAGCGACTTTCCATCCGTTTGTCGGGCCGATGCGCGCGCGCGGCACTGGCCGGTTAGTGGGCATCGGGAGCGTAGCCGCCATTCGTGGCCTGCCGGGGCACGGCGCGTATTGCGCCAGCAAGGCGGGTGTGGTGAGCTATTGCGAAAGCCTTCGGTGCGAACTGCGAAGCAGTGGCGTGAAGGTCGTCACCATCTGCCCCGGCTACGTGGACACCCCGCTGACCCAGGGCAACCGCTATGGCATGCCCTTTCTTCTGCAACCGGCCGAATTCGCCGATCGTGCTTTTCGCACCATCGAGGAAGGCAGCAGCTACCGCGTCATTCCTTGGCAGATGGGCGTGGTTGCCAAATTGCTGCGGCTGGTACCCAACAGCCTGTTCGATCGTGGTGTGCAGGGACGGGGCCGCAAGAAGCGCCGTGGCGAGCAATAGGCAAGAACAACACAACCGTCGGGCAAAACAAAAAGGGCTCCCTAGGGAGCCCTTTTGCTGTTTGAACAGGGATCAGTAGCCGCTGTTGCCACCGTTGCCGCCGCCGTAGCCACCACGGCCACCGCCGCCGCCACCACGCGGGCCAGCGCCGTACGGGCTGCGGAAGCCGCCGTCGCCGCCACCGCCACCGCTGCGGCCGCCACCACCGTAGCCACCGCCGCCGCCACCACCGTAGCCGCCGCCACCACCACTGCGGCCACCGCCGCCGTAGCCACCGCCGCCACCACCGTAGCCGCCGCCACCACCGCCGCCGCCGTAGCCACCGCTACGGGGGGGACGCGCTTCCATGGGGCGAGCTTCGTTCACGACGACGCTACGGCCGCCCAGAGGCTGGCCATTCATGCCATTGATGGCTGCCTGCGCTTCCGCGTCGCTGCCCATCTCGACAAAACCGAAGCCCTTCGAACGGCCGGTGTCGCGCTCCATCATCACCTTGGCGCTGGTCACGGAACCGAATTGGCCGAAGGCTTGTTCCAGGTCACCGTCACGCACCGAGTAAGGCAGGTTGCCGACGTAGAGTTTGTTGCCCATCAAGGGACTCCTATAAACACATCAATAAAAGCGATGGAGTCCCGAGAGCGTGACTCGCACATGCCAATGCTAAGCCTCGCGAAACTGCCCGATCACCGATAACCCCCGCCAAAATCAAGCGGTAGGCTCGCGCATTATGGGTGATTTATGGAAATTGCAAGCAATTTTTTGACGCTTGCATCGCACAGTGCCAAAAAATACTGGAAGTTTGTGCTTGCTCACAACAAACGGGGCGTGGACCGGGCGCTTCGATGCGGTTACAATCCTCCTCGTCATTGGGGAGTAGCCGCCTTCCGACTTCGAGAAGGGCCCGCGTCAACAGACTTGTCCCACCCCAACGGGACATGGCGCGCGCAGTGAGAACCTGGCGAGACCATTGACTATGCAGCTTCGGGAATATGGCCGAAGGGCTGCATGGTCAATCGCGTCCTTCGGCCGGGAGCACCTTTTTCATGCAAGCATTCACCGTTGCCACGGGCGTCGTCGCCTTGGCCGAGATGGGCGACAAGACGCAACTTCTGGCGCTCGTCCTCGCCTCCCGCTTTCGAGGCAAAGCCTGGCCCATCGTGGCGGGTATCTTTGTTGCCACCATTGTCAACCATGCGCTGGCCGGCGCCGTGGGCAACTACCTCACGCACTGGCTCGGTCCCACCGTGCTGCGCTGGATCCTCGGCGGCTCCTTCCTGGCCATGGCGGTGTGGATGATGATTCCTGACAAGCTCGACGAAGAAGACAGCGCCACGCGCGGCCACTTCGGCGTGTTCGGCACCACCGTCCTGGCCTTCTTCTTGGCCGAAATGGGCGACAAGACCCAGATCGCGACCGTGATGCTGGCCGCGCGCTTCGTCAACGACTACTTCTGGGTGGTGGCCGGCACGACGCTGGGCATGATGTTGGCCAATGCACCGGTGGTCTTCCTGGGCGACCGCATCATGCGGCGCGTCCCCATCAAGTGGGTCCATGGCATCTCGGCGGCCATCTTCGCGGTGCTGGGCATCCTGATGATCGTCGGCTGAGTTTTGCCACTGGGGGCTATACTCCCCTCGCGCCGATTTGCTCCAGCTTGCGGGCGCGTTACAAGTTCAGCTAAAGACGGAAGCCCAACCCGGCTCGTTTTTGGCGAGGCCGGGTTTTTCTTTTTCCACATGTCTTCCTTCGAAGTCACGCCGCAGTCGATGTCCTTTGCACAGGCCCTGCCCTTGCGAAGCGGAGCGTCGATTGCCGGCTATTCCCTTGCCTACGAGACCTACGGCACGCTCAATGCCGACCGCAGCAATGCCGTGCTGGTGTGCCATGCGCTCAACGCATCGCATCACGTGGCAGGCACCTATGCGGGTCAGCCCAAGTCGCAAGGCTGGTGGGACAACATGATCGGCCCCGGCAAGCCGGTAGACACCAACCGCTTCTTCGTGATCGGCGTGAACAACCTCGGCTCGTGTTTCGGCTCGACCGGGCCGATGCACGTGAATCCGGATACCGGCCGCGTGTGGGGCGCAGACTTCCCGGTGGTCACGGTGGAAGACTGGGTCGACGCGCAAGCGCGCCTTCTCGATGCACTGGGCATCGACACCCTGGCCGCCGTGATGGGCGGCAGCCTGGGCGGCATGCAGGCCTTGTCGTGGACGCTGCAGTATCCCCAGCGGGTCCGGCACGCCGTGGTGGTGGCCAGCGCGCCCAACCTCACGGCCGAGAACATCGCCTTCAACGAAGTGGCGCGTCGCGCCATCGTGACCGACCCGGACTTCCATGGCGGGCATTTCTATGCGCACGGCGTGCTGCCCAAGCGCGGCCTGCGCATCGCCCGCATGATCGGCCACATCACCTACCTGAGCGACGACGTGATGAACGAGAAGTTCGGTCGGCAACTGCGCGATGCCGCGGCGTCGGGCGCCGCCTACCGCTACTCGACACAAGAGGTGGAGTTCCAGATCGAAAGCTACCTGCGCCATCAGGGCGACAAGTTCAGCGAGTATTTCGACGCGAACACCTATCTGCTCATCACGCGTGCACTCGACTATTTCGATCCGGCGCGCGAGCACGGCGGCGACCTGAGCGAGGCGCTGAAGATCGCCCAGGCCAAGTTCCTGCTGGTGAGCTTCACCACCGATTGGCGCTTTTCCCCCCAGCGTAGCCGCGAGATCGTGAATGCCCTGCTCGACAACCGCCGCAACGTGAGCTACGCCGAAATCGACGCGCCTCACGGGCATGACGCCTTCCTGCTGGACGACGTGCGATACACCGGCGTGGTGGGCTCGTACTTCGATCGAATCGCCTTGGAGTTGCCTCAATGAGCGACGAAAGCACCCAGCGCCTGGTTGCCCAGCTGGTGCCGCCCGGTTCGCGCGTGCTCGACCTGGGCTGCGGCGACGGCAGCCTGCTCGACCTGCTCCAGCGCGAGCGTGGCTGCACCGGCTACGGCGTCGAGATTGCCGACGGCAACGTCCTGAAGTGCATTCGCCGTGGCGTGGACGTGATCCAGCTGAACCTGGATGAAGGCCTTGCGCTGTTCCAGGACGCCTCTTTCGACGTGGTGCTGCAGATCGACACGCTGCAGCACCTTCGCAATGCCGAGGTCATGCTGCGCGAGACGGTGCGCGTGGGCCGTATCGGAATCGTGGCCTTTCCCAACTTTGCGCACTGGCCCAACCGCATCAGCATCGCGCGCGGCCGCATGCCGGTGACCCGGCGCCTGCCCTACCAGTGGTACGACACGCCCAACATCCGCGTGGGCACCTTCAAGGACTTCGAAGTCCTGGCGGGCAAGAACAACCTGCGCGTGCTCGACGCCTTCGGGCTGCAGGGTGAGCGTGAAGTGCGCTGGCTGCCCAACGCACGTGCCGGCACCGCGGTGTTCAAGTTCGAACGCAGCGGCGCTTGACGCGCCAGATCGGCCGAGGCTGACGTGGCCTTCACCCTCGCGCACCTCGTGCACAGCGAGCTTCTCATCAAGAAGAGCCGTTTCATCGGGTGCGTGCAACCGGTGGACGGCAGGCCGCAGGCGCAAGCTATCGTGGACGGCTTGCGTGCCCAGCACCCCACCGCCGCACACGTATGCTGGGCCTTGATGGCTGGCGGCCAGTCTGCGGCCAATGACGATGGCGAGCCCGGCGGAACCGCTGGCCGGCCGATGCTCGAAGTGCTGCGGCACCAGCAACTCGAAGGCGTGCTGGCCACGGTGGTGCGCTATTTCGGCGGCGTGAAGCTGGGTGCAGGCGGGCTGGTGCGCGCCTATACCGATGCGGTGGCCCAGGCCCTGATCGACGCGCCGCTGCAGCCGCTGGTCGTGCAAAGCGAATTGAGATGCGCCGTGGCCTACGATGCCGAGGGCGTGGTGCGACGTGAACTTGCCGGCGCATCGGCCAGCCTGAACGACGTGCGGCACGAGTCGCTCGTGCACTTCGTCTTCAGCCTGCCGGCCGATCGCGCACAGGCATTGAAAAGCCGAATCCAAGACGTCACGCAAGGCCGCGTGGTATGGGACGCCAGCTCGGATTGACGCTCCTGGCGCTCAAGTTCAGTTGAAAGTACACGCATTGCGCAGGCGCGGCCTTATTTGGTTACGTCTCTTGCGTAATGAAGTCGCAAGCGATGTGAATGCGCTCCTACTATGCGCGTTTTGCAGGAGTTCACATTGGCATCACAGTCCCCCTTCTTCGGTAAGCGCGATCGCGACTCCGACTCGCTCACCTCTCGTCCCGCACCGTTGATGGGCTCCGGTACCAATCTCTCCGGATCGCCTGTCGGCTCTACTCCCTCCCCGGTTCCCGCTTCGGTTGCCAACACCGCTGCGAACGCTGCCAAGGAAAGCGGCGCCAAGCTGACGGTAGGCCCCAACATCAAGCTCAAGGGCGTCGAGATCACCGACTGCGACACGTTGGTGGTCGAGGGCCTGGTCGAGGCCACGATGGACTCGCGCGTGATGCAGATTGCCGAGACCGGAGCCTTCAAGGGTTCGGCCGGCATCGACATCGCCGAGATCCGCGGTGTCTTCGACGGCAGCCTCACCGTGCGCGAAAAGCTGGTGATCCACGCCACCGGCAAGGTCAGCGGCAAGATCCGCTACGGCAAGCTGGTGATCGAAGAAGGCGGTCAGTTGTCCGGCGAAGTCAGCGTGGGCACCTCGTCCGCCGACAAGTCGGCCAGCAAGCCGGCCGCGCCGCTGCAAGCGGCGGCCTGAGCGCAAGCAGCGCGCCCCAGGTTCAATCGGGTGCCGGCTTCCAGCCGAGCCGCTCGAGCAAGGCACCGGCGGCCGCCGGTGCCTTTTCTTTTGCGCCGTTGATGAAGTAGACGAAGGTATCGCGCTTGGCGGCCCAGCCCTTGGCGCGCTTGGCCCATGCATCGAGCGCCTCGGGCGCGTAGCCGGTGGCCTCGTCCGCCTGCGCCATCATCAGACGCGCATACGCCACCGGACCGTCGGGCTCCTCGAACGAGGGGTACTTGTCCGAGTCGGTGAAGACCGTGGACACACCGTACTTCTTCGCCAGCGCCTGGTACTCGGGTGTGACGAAGCTCGCATGCCGCACGTCCATCACGTGGCGCAGCACATGGCTGCCCTCCTTGGCCGGCAGCAGTGCGAGAAAGGCCTCGAAGTCTTCGGGCTCGAACTTCTTGGTCGGCATGAACTGCCAGACGATGGGGCCGAGCCGCGTGCCCATTTCGGTTGGCCCGCTGTCGATGAAGCGCTTGATCGAATCGCCTGCGGTCGCCAGCAGCTTGCGATTGGTGGCAAAGCGCGTGGCCTTCATGGAAAACACAAAGCCGTCGGGCGTCTCGCTAGCCCATTTGCGAAAGTGTTCGGGCTTGAAGCCGCTGTAGTAGGTGCCGTTGATCTCGATGGCGCTCAGGTGCCGGCTGGCGTAGCCCAGCTCGCGGGCATGCGCCAGGCCCTTGGGATAGAAGTTGTCGCGCCAGGGCTCGAAGGTCCAGCCGCCCACGCCGACGTGAATGCCAGTGTTGCTCACGAGGTGCACCTTTGCTGTTGTTCGGGGCGCACTCTACGCGCGCGGCGCTGCAGGCGCAAAATGTGTCTTTTGACGCCTTTGCACGGAGAACCACGATGAACGCCCCCCTGCACCGCGAAATGCCGGCCGCCTTCCTCGATGCCCAGCGCGCCCTGTCCGATGTCACCCGCCAATGGGACAGCGACATCGTCAGGCAACTCACCGACTACATCGCCATTCCGGCCAAGTCGCCCGGCTTCGACAAGGAGTGGGAGGCCAACGGCTACCTCGAGACGGTGCTGCGCAACGCGGCCAGCTGGGTCGAGGCGCAGAAGGTGCAGGGCCTGAAGCTGGAGATCGTGCGCCTGCCCGGCCGCACACCGGTGCTGTTCTTCGAAGTGCCGGCCACCGGCACGGACATGCGCGAGACGGTGCTCATGTATGGGCACCTGGACAAGCAACCCGAGTTCACCGGCTGGCGCAACGACCTCGGTCCCTGGACACCCAAGTATGAGAACGGCCTGCTCTTTGGTCGCGGCGGTGCCGATGACGGCTATGCGGTGTATGCCAGCACCGCGGCGATCCAGGCGTTGAAGGCGCAGGGCGCGGCCCATCCGCGCATCGTTGGCTTGATCGAGACCTGCGAAGAGTCGGGCTCCTACGACCTGCTGCCCTATGTGGATGCCCTGCGCGGGCGCCTGGGTGACGTGGGCCTGGTGATCTGCCTTGATTCGGGCGCGGGCAACTACGACCAGCTCTGGCTCACCACTTCGCTGCGCGGCATGGCCAGCGGCACGCTCAAGGTCGAGGTGCTGACCGAAGGCGTGCACTCCGGTGATGCTTCTGGCCTGGTGCCCTCGAGCTTCCGAATCATGCGACAGGTGCTGGACCGCCTGGAAGACAGCAAGACAGGCCGCCTGCTGCCGCAAAGCTTCCACTGCGAAGTGCCTGCCGAACGCGTGGCGCAAGCCAGGGCCACGGCCGCCATCCTGGGCGAAGAGGTGTACAAGCGCTTCCCCTGGGCGCACTACGACTGCGGTGGTTCTACCGCCTTCGCCCTGCCCGTCACCACCGAACCGGTGGAGGCGCTGCTCAACCGCACCTGGAAGCCCACGCTGAGCGTCACCGGCGCCGAGGGCTTCCCGGCTCTCAAGGATGCGGGCAACGTGCTGCGTCCGTACACCGCGTTCAAGCTGTCGCTGCGCCTGCCGCCGCTGGTGGATGCGGCAAGCGCCATCGCGGAGCTCAAGACGCTGCTGGAGGACAACGCGCCCTACCAGGCCAAGGTCACCTTCGAATCGAACGGCGGCGCCACCGGATGGAATGCGCCCACCACCGCGCCCTGGTTCGAGCGCGCGCTCAACGCCGCATCGCAGGCGCACTTTGGCGCGCCTTGCGGCTACATCGGCCAGGGCGGCACCATTCCGCTGATGAACATGCTCAGCGAAGGCTTCCCGAAGGCGCAGATGATGGTCTGCGGCGTGCTCGGCCCCAAGAGCAACGCGCACGGCCCGAACGAGTTCCTGCACGTGCCCTATGCCAAGAAGCTCACTGCGGCGGTGGCCGAAGTGATTGCGGCGCTGCCGGTGGAGCGCGCCGCACAGCAGCAGCAGTCCGTAGCCGCGTGAGCCAGAGCCCGTCGTCGCGCGCGATTCGCATCGCGGACGGCCAGACCCTGGCGCTGCGCGAGTGGCTGGCCACACCGGCCGCGCCGCTGGCGCTGGTCCACATCACCCACGGGCTGGGCGAGCACGCGGGCCGCTACGCGCATGTGGCGCGGCGGCTCAACGCGCTGGGCTTCGCGGTGCAGGCACACGACCATTTCGGCCATGGCCTTTCCACCGGCCCGAGGGGCGGGTTGCCGCACGAGTTGCGCCTGGTGAATGACCTGGCGCTGGTGATCGACGATGCAAGGGCGGCCCATCCAGGCCTGCCGGTGGTGCTGCTGGGTCACAGCATGGGCGGCTTGGTGGCGGCCAGCTTCGTGGCGCGTGGCTTGCGTCCGGTCGAAGCGCTGGTGCTGTCTTCGCCGGCCTTGTCACCCACGCTCAGCGCTGCGCAGAAGGGCTTGATCGCGGTGCTGTCGAGGCTGGCGCCCAACCTGCGCGTTGGAAATGGCCTCGACGCCCAGGACCTCTCGCACGACCCCGCCGTGGCGCCGGCTTATCTTTCCGATCCGCTCAATCACGACCGCATCGGCGCTCGCCTGGCGCGCTTCATGGCTGACGAAGGCGCACGGGTGATGGCTGTCGCGCCGCAATGGCCGGTGCCCACGCTGCTGCTGTATGCCGGATCAGACCGCCTGGTGCGCCCCGAGGGAAGTCGTGACTTTGCCGCCGCGGCTGCGTCCAGCGGGAATGTTCAGGCGATGGCTTTCGAGGAGCACTTCCACGAACTGTTCAACGAGCTGGATGCCCAGCCGGTGTTCGAGGCGCTTGAACAGTGGCTGGCCGCCCGCTTCAGTTTCGATACGCGGCGAGCCGCCGCCATTGCCTAGCGCCTTCAGGCTGCCTTGGGTGCCAGGCGCTTTGCCCGTACCAGCCAGAGCAGACCCGCGCCGGTCAGAAGGATCGGAAGCAGCGAGCCCAGATTGAGCCATTGCCAGCCACGCGTCGTGACCAGCACGCCCGAGGCCAGCGAGGTCACGGCCAACGTGGCGAAGATGCAGAAGTTCAGGGCGCCCTGCGCGCGATCGCGCTCTTGCGCCGTGTAGGCCGACAACGAGAGCGTGGTGCTGCCGGTGAAGAGGAAGTTCCAGCCCATGCCCAGCAGGAAGAGCGCGATCAGGAAGCGATGCAGGTCCACGCCCGACAACGCCACCGCAATGCATCCGAGGTTGAGCAGCAGTCCCGCGAACATCACCGGCACCGCGCCGAAGCGCCGGATGAGATGCCCGGTGAAGAAGCCGGGCGCGAACATGCCGATGACATGCCACTCCAGGACCCAGGCCACGTCCTCGAAGGGAAAGCTGCACACCTGCATGGCCAGCGGCGTGGCCGCCATCAGCAGGTTCATCACGCCGTAGCCCAGGGCGCCCGCCATGGCGGCCACGATGAAGGCCGGCTGGCGCGCGATTTCCGAGAGCGGCCGCCCGCCTTGGCTTTCCTTGGCGCTGGGCGCAGCGGGAAAACGGATGAATTGCATCAGGGCCATGGCCAGCAATGCCACCACGGCCAGGGCCACGTAGGCGCCGGCGAAGGGCGCGTCGAGCCAATTGCGGGTGACCGATGCCAGGTTGGGGCCGACCACGGCGCCGATGAGACCGCCGGCCATCACCAGCGACACCGCCTTCTCGCGCCAGGCCGGTGCTGCCAGTTCGGCGGCGGCAAAGCGATAGAGCGTGGCATTTGCGTTGTAGTAGCCCGCCACCAGGGTGGCTGCACATAGCGGCCAGAAGGCGTGCATCAGCGCGGCCGCGGCGCAGATCAGCGCCGCGGCAAACGCCACTGCCAGGCCGATCTGGAAGGAAATGCGCCGGCCAAAGCGCTTCTGCGTGCGCGCCACCAGCCCGGTGGAAAGCGCGCCCCCCACCACGTAGGCCATCACCGGAAGCGTCGCCATCCAGGCTGCTGGCGCCAGCGCCAGTCCGACCAGGCCATTCATCGCCATGAAGGCGACGTTGTTCGTCAGGAACAGGCCCTGGCAGAACGTGAGCAGCAGCAGGTGGCGATTCATGCAGGTGGCGGCGCCCCTTTTGGAGCTTGCGTCAGCCGCGCAAGAGGCCGCTGAGCGATGCCATCAGGTCCTGCTGGTTACCCGCGCCCTGCTCCGGCACCTTGCCTTGCGGCGTGAGGTGGTTGATGAGCAGCGGGAGCGCGGTGGCCAGCAACGGCAGCAGAGTCTGCGCGTTGATGCCCAGCTTGGAAGCCATGCCCGAGATGGCGTCGCTGCCCAAGGCGCCTTGCACCTGTTCCGGCGAAACCTGCTGGTTGGCACCGTTGCCGACCCACGAGCCGACCGCGTCACCCAAGCCAGCCTGTTCGAACTTGGACACCAGACCGCCCAGGCCACCCATCTGGCCGTCGTTGGCCAGGAGGCCGCCCAGGACATCGGCCAAGCCGCCGCCCCCGGCATTGGCACCAGCGCCGCCGCCCGCGTTGCCGCCGAGTAGCGCACCCAGGCCTGCCAAACCGCCCAGGCCCTCGAGGCCACCGGCCGCACCTCCAGGCTGCTGCTGGGCGCCGCCCAACACTTGACCAAGAACCGAATCGAGCAATCCCATGACGCACTCCTCAAAATGGCACAGGCGAGCATTGTGCAGGACTATGCACAAAAGTCGGGTGAAGAATGGGATTCAGCGCTCGCCTGGCTCACCAGGCCCCGGCTCCTGGCCGGCCAGCAGCACTAGCGCGGCCAACGCAGCAGTTTCGGCGCGCAGAATTCGCGCGCCCAGGGTTACAGGAGCAAATCCGGCCGTGCGTGCAAGTTCGTCTTCGTCGCGGCTCAGGCCGCCTTCCGGTCCGCTGAGAACCAGAACGGCGTCATCGGCGGCGCCCGCGCCAGCCTGGGCGATGCCCCGCGTGCCTTGCGCAAGGCTCAGCACCAGGCGGCGCGCGCCGGAGGATTCATGTTCGAGCCACTTCGACAGTGATTGCACCGGGTGTATCTGCGGCACGCGATTGCGCCCGCACTGCTCGCAGGCGGCCACCGCAATGGCTTCCCAGTGCGCACGCTTCTTGTCGGCACGCTCGCCGCTAAGTCGCAGCACGGCATGCGCCGTCATCAGGGGCTGGATGCTGGCCACGCCCAGTTCGGTCGCCTTTTCCACCAGCCAGTCCATGCGTTCGTTGGCCGGCATGCCCACGGCCAGGTGAATGGCGCGCGGCACTTCCCTTTCCACGGCATGGTGGGCGTTCACGGTGACGCCCACGTCACTGCGACCCATGCGATCGATGGTGGCCTGGTACTCGCCGCCCTCGCCGTTGAACAGGGTGAGCTCGTCGCCTGGCTGCAGCCGCAGGACCTGCACATGGCGTGCGGCGCCTGCGGGCAGGTCGAAGGAAAGTCCGGCCTGCAGGGCAACCGGGCAATGGAATCGCGGCATATGGGCCGGAACGTGCGTGCCGCTAGACGCGGCCAAAGGCGTACCCGCTGGCCGCCTGGATGCCCTCGATCTGGTCGATGGCCCGCAGCAGGGGCGCAAGCTCGCGGTAGCGCCCGGCGGCGGCACGGATGTAGCCGATGAAACGCGGCGTGTCGGCCAGGTAGCGCGGCTTGCCGTCGCGTAGCGTCAGGCGGGCGAAGATGCCGGCCACCTTCAGGTGGCGCTGCAGGCCCATCCACTCCACCGCGCGATAGAACGCGCCGAAGTCGTCATCCACGGGCAGGCCTGCCTTGCGGGCCTTTTGCCAGTAGCGCACCGTCACGTCGATCACGAATTCCTCGTCCCAGCTGAGGAACGCGTCGCGCATCAGGCTGGCAATGTCGTAGGTGATCGGGCCGTACACGGCGTCCTGGAAGTCCAGTACGCCCAGCTCGCCGCTGGACGGGTTCACCATGAGGTTGCGGGGCATGAAGTCGCGGTGAACGTACACGCTGGGCGAGGTCAGGTTGTTCTTCACGATGAGTTCGAAGGTGCGCGCGAGCGTCTCGGCCAGCGGGCCTTCCACCGCGATGCCGCGGTGCCTGGAAACGTACCAGTCGGGGAACAACGCCAGTTCGCGGCGCAGCAACGCCTCGTCGTAGGCAGGAAGCACGTTGGGCGCAGACGAAAGCTGCCAGCGCACCAGCGCGTCGATGGCCGCGTCGTACATGGGCCGCGCCGCCTCGGGCTGCGCCGGGTCGATCCGCTCGAGCATGGTCTGGTGGCCCAGGTCGTCGAGCAGCAGGAAGCCCTGGGACTGGTCCCAATCGAGCACTTGCGGGGCGGTCACACCGGCTTTCGACATCAGGTCTGCCACCTTCACGAAGGGGGCGCTGTCCTCCTTGTCGGGCGGGGCGTCCATCACGATGCGGGTCGTGGCGGCGGTGCCGTCCGTGTCGATGCGGAAGTAGCGCCTGAAGCTGGCATCGGCCGATGCCAGCCGCACGGTTGCTGGCTGCAAGCCATGCACGGGGGTCACGCGTGCCAGCCATTGCGCGAAAGCTCTTTCGCGTCCTGCGTCGTTCCAGGGGATGCCGGCGGGCGTGTGGACGTCAAGGCCCGGGGTCGAAGGTGCTGTCATGGATAATCGATTCTACAAATCCGCCCCGGGCGGCGGCCGCCCAGCGGCAGGCCGGCGGGACCCGTGCCATGCGCTGGCAACAATGCCGCGCGTCTTGTTTCACCGCATACAAAAAAGAACTTTCCGCTGCCGATGCTTGAATTGTCACGTGCCACCTGGCGTCGGTGTCGCCCGCCTCTCCCGCTGGCGTTGCTCACCGTTGCGCTGCTGCACGCGCAGGCGGCCATGGCGCAGGACGCGCAGGGCGCGGCGCCCGATCCGCTGTCGAGCCCGCTGCAGCTGCGTCGCACGCCGATGCTGGCCGAATCCGAGCCGCGCACCCAGAGTGGCGACCTGCCCAGCTTCATTTCGGGCGACAAGATCTCCGGCCGCCCCAACCTCGAGGCCGTGGTCGAAGGCCACGCCCAGCTGCGCAAGGGCGACACGGTCATCAATGCCGACCGGCTCGAGTACTACCAGCCCGACGACACCGCCAAGGCCACTGGCAACGTGCGGATCAACCAGGCCGGCAACATCTACGAAGGCCCTGCGCTTCAACTCAAGCTGGAGACGTTCGAGGGATTTTTCGAGCGGGTGCGCTACCGTTTCCTGGCCACCGGCGGCCACGGCGAAGCAAGCCGTATCGACTTCATCGACGAAAACGTTTCGATTGCGTACAACGCCAGCTACACCACCTGCCGGCGCGAGGACTTCCCCGGCTGGACTCCCGATTGGGTCTTGAACGCCGCCTCGATCCACACCGACAAGGAAGAAGACGTGGGCATCGCCAAGGATGCGAGCCTGAGTTTCATGGGCTTCAGCACGCCGGCCTTTCCTTCGCTGAGCTTTCCGCTGTCGGGTGCCCGCAAGAGCGGCCTGCTGCCGCCGATCATCGGGCTGGACAACACCAACGGGCTGGAGTTGTCCCTGCCCTACTACTGGAACATCGCGCCCAACCGTGACCTGACCTTCGTTCCGACGGTCATGAGCAAGCGCGGGATCAACCTGAGCAACGAGTTCCGCTACCTCGAGAGCACCTACAGCGGCAGCTTGCGGCTCGACTACATGCCCAACGACAGGTTGCGCGACGGCGAAGACCGCTGGGGCATCTGGACACAGCACCAGCAGAACTTCGACGCGAAATCGCTGGGCCTGGACTATCTCGCCGGCTCGCTGAGCATCAACCGGGTCAGCGACGACAACTACTGGAGCGACTTCAACCGCACGCCTGCGATCACGCAGCGCCTGCTGCCATCGGACGCCTCGCTGAACTGGGGCTCGGGCGACTGGAGCGGCAAGGTGCGGGCGCTGTCCTACCAGACGCTGCAGGCACAAGACTCGATCATCGTGCCGCCGTACGACCGGTTGCCGCAGCTCACGGCCAGCTACAACAAGTTCAACCTGCCGGGCGGCTTCGACTTCACCTTCGACGCGGACTACACGCGCTTTCATGGCGATCCGGCCCTGCAGCGCCTGTTGTATCCGGGGCGCCCCGACCAGCCCGACGCCGAGCGCATGTTCGCCGTGGGCGCGATCAGCCGGCCGTTCCTGACGCCGGGCACCTTCGTGATTCCGAAGCTGATGCTCAACGGCACCGCCTACCAGTTCGATGCCGACTACTTCGGCCGTGCCAGTGCGACCCGGGTGCTGCCCACCTTCAGCCTCGACTCGGGCATGATTTTCGAGCGCGACACCAGCTTCTTCGGGCGCGCCTTCACCCAGACGCTGGAGCCCCGGGCGTTCTATACGTACACGCCCTTCAAGGACCAGAACCAGCTGCCCATCTACGACACGGCGCAGAACGACTTCAACTTCGCCACGATCTACACCGAGAACGTGTTCTCGGGCAACGACCGCATCGCCGACACCAACATGGCCACGGTGGGCGTGACGTCGCGGCTGATCGACCCCGATACCGGCGCCGAAGCGGCGCGCGTGGGCATCGCGCAGCGCATCCGTTTCAAGGACCAGGAAGTCGTGCTGCCCGGCCAGGTGCCGGTGACCGATCGTTTCAGCGACATCCTCCTGGGCGGGGCCATCAACTGGACGCCCAAGTGGAGCACCGAGGGCACGGTGCAGTACAACCCCGATACGCAGCGCTCCAACCGCACCACCCTGGGCGGGCGCTACCAGCCAGGGCCGTATCGTTCGCTGTATGCGGCCTACCGCTACCAGCGCGAAACCACGCCCCAGGCCAACGACGGCAGCCAATCCATCGACCTGGCCTGGCAGTGGCCGCTGAACGACCTGTGGGGCGACAAGGGCCAGGACCTGGGCCCTGGGCGCGGCCAGGGCGGCGGACGCTGGTACGCCGTCGGACGGCTGAACTACAGCATGGAAGACAACAAGCTCACCGATGGCATCGTGGGACTGGAATACGATGCGTGCTGCTGGATCGGTCGCGTCGTGCTGGAGCGCCTGACAACCGGTCTGGCCAGCGCCAACACGCGCATCATGTTCCAACTGGAGTTTGTCGGGTTCGCCGCCGTGGGCACCAGCCCGCTGCGCAGCCTGCAGAGCAACATTCGCGCTTACCAGCCCCTGCGTCAACGGTTCGATTCGCCGAGCCGGTTTACCCAATACGACTGATTTCCACCTGAAGGCCAGCCATGAGCCACTCCAGAATCCTCCTTTGCGCCACCCTTCTCGCGGCCCTGGGGGCAACGTGCACCGCGCAGGCTCAAAGCAGCTTGCGCCAGAAGAGCAATGCCGCCCCGGCGCCGCGCGGCATCACCGACATCATGCGTGCAGGCCCTCAAGCGATCGAGCCCCCGGCGGCCGCAACGCCGTTGCCCACGCCTGCGCCTGCCACCACGCCCAGCGGGCAGCGGGTGGCCGAGTACATCGTGGCCCTGGTCAACTCCGAGCCGGTGACCAACACCGAGGTGCTTTCGCGCGTGCAGCGCGCCCTGCGCCAGGGGGGCCAGGAGGTCGAGCGCGTGCCGCGCGCCGAGCTCAACCGCTTGGCCCTGGAACGCATCATTGTCGAGAAGGCGCAGTTGCAGCAGGCCAAGGAAATCGGCATCAAGGTCGATGACCTGCAGGTGGACCAGGCCGAAGAAGGCGTGGCCCGCCAGAACCAGATGACGGTCACCGAACTGGGGCGACGCCTGGCCCAGGAAGGCATCTCTCGCAATGCGTACCGCGCCGAGCTGCGCACCCAGATCACGCTGTCGCGCCTGCGCGAGCGCGAGGTCGAGCCGAAGGTGAAGGTCAGCGACCTGGAGGTCGATCAGTACCTTCGCGACCAGAGCAGCGCCTCCAAGGCCCCCCCGAACGTCAACATCGCCCACGTGCTGGTTGCCGTGCCTGATGGGACACCGGACGCCAAGGTGGCCGAGTTGGAAAAGAAGGCCCAGGCCATTGCACAGCGCGCCCGCGCCGGGGAAGACTTCGCGATCCTGGCGCGCGACATGTCGGACGCACCAGACCGCCTCAATGGTGGCGCCCTGGGAATGCGAAGTGCCGACCGCTATCCGCCGCTGTTCACCGACGCGACCCAGGGCCTGCAGGTCGGCGGCATCGCCGGACCGGTGCGTTCCGGCGCGGGCTTCCATGTGCTGAAGCTGGTTGCCAAGTCGCAGCCGGGCGAGGTCGGCGGCACCGTCACGCAGACCAGGGTGCGCCACATCCTGCTGCGCGTGGACGACAAGCGCAGCACGGCCCAGGCGGCCAAGGAGCTTGCAGAATTCAAGAAGCGAATCGAAGCAGGCACTGCCACCTTCGCCGGCCTGGCGCGCGACAACTCGCAGGACGGCAGCGCCAAGGATGGCGGCGAGCTCGGCTGGTCGCGCCCTGGCATGTTCGTGCCCGAGTTCGAGGAAGCCATGGATCGGCTGCAGCCCGGCCAGGTGAGCGATCCGGTGGTGTCGCGCTTCGGCGTGCACCTGATCCAGGTCGAGCAACGCCGCGAGGCCAAGCTGTCGCAGGCGGAGCAGCGTGACGCCGCCCGTGCGGTGCTGCGCGAAAAGCGATTGGAAGAGGCCTACAGCACCTGGGCCCAGGAACTGCGCGCCCGCGCCTACGTCGAGTACCGCGAGGCGCCGCAATCCTGATGGTCGCTGCCTATCCGCAGGCTCGCTTGATCGCACGGCGCCGCTGAATGAAGCACATTCCCCGCAAGCGTTTCGGCCAGCATTTCCTCTCCGACGGGGGCATCATCGATGCCATCGTGCGCGAAATCGCGCCCAGGCCGGGCGACCCGATGGTGGAAATCGGCCCAGGCCTGGCGGCACTCACGCAACCCCTGGTAGAGCGGCTCGGACACCTCACGGTGGTCGAGCTCGACCGCGATCTGGCCGCCCGCCTGCGCAGCCACGGCCAGTTGCGCGTCATCGAATCGGACGTGCTGAAGGTGGACTTCGGTGCGCTGGCGCAAGAGCTCGCGCCCGGCCAAGGCGCCGCGCTTCGGGTGGTGGGCAACCTGCCCTACAACATCTCCACGCCGATCCTCTTTCATCTGCTGGGCTATGCCGGCCAGATCGCCGACCAGCACTTCATGCTGCAAAAGGAAGTGATCGACCGCATGGTGGCAGCCCCGGCCACAGCAGACTACGGGCGCCTGAGCGTGATGCTCCAGTGGCGCTATGCGATGGAGAACGTCCTGTTCGTGCCGCCCGAAAGCTTCGATCCGCCGCCGCGGGTCGACAGCGCCGTGGTGCGCATGGTGCCGCGCGCAGAGCCAGCAGCGGTACGGCCGCAGGTGCTGGAGGAGCTGGTGCAGACCGCCTTCAGCCAACGGCGCAAGCTCTTGCGCCATACCCTGGGCAAATGGCTGGACGCGAAGGGCTTCTCGGGAAATTTCGACACCCAGCGGCGCGCCGAGGAGGTGCCGGTGGAGGAATACGTCGCGCTGGCGCTGAGCCTGTAGGGCAGGTACCGCAACCCAGCGGCCACAAAAAAAAACCCGCCGAGGCGGGTTTTTTCTTGGGTTCGGCCGCGGCTGCGATCAGGCAGCGGCGAGCCAATAACCGGCGTTGAAGGGGCTGCTCATGCGCAGCGCCAGGGGCGACACGTCCAGGAGCTTGTCCGTGGGCATCTTCTCGGCGTTCGGGTCTTCGGCGACCTCGGCGGCAGGCGCGGATGCTGCTTCGAGCGTGGCGCCGTCGTTAGCCTCGTTCGCCCGTTCTGCTTGGCTGGCTTGTGCAGAACGGGCTACAGAAAAGAATAGAAGCACCGGAAGGGGATCTTGCGGTCACCCCAGTAGTCGGAGGCGTCCCGGAAGATGTCGAGCAGCTGCTCGCGCGCTTCCTTGTCGAACTTGGCGTTGGCCGGAATCTGCTCGAGCACCACCACGAAGCCGGGCTGCGGGCCCGACTTGTGCAGCGGGTCGGTCATGCAGTCGTACAGCGCGTCGAAGTTCTTGCCAAAGTGCTGGGGGAACATGAACTGCTGCGCGATCAGGTCGAGCACGTCCTGCTTGCTCTGGGCATTGCCCAGGTTGGCGTACAGGAAGTGCTGGCCCGCCGAATGCGCCGCCTCCTGCAGGTCGCTCACGCGGAACGCGCGGATCGACTGCACGATATTCGGGCGCACGCCGCGAAGGGATACGTTCATCTCCGGAGGTCTTTCCATGGTTGTCGTCAACATTTCATCGTCAGGTGCGTCCTGGCACCTCTCCAATACATATCCTGGCCAAATCTCTGCTCATGGCACGATGCGGCGAAAGCTCGCATAGTGGTCTGCGGTATACCAACAGGCCGACGGCGCCTTCTGCACGCCACCACACACAATGCGCCGTGCACCGCGGTTGCGCGCACCCGGGGTTTCGACCGTGTATTCGCGATAGTGGCCGCGCGCTTCGCGTGGCAGCTGCCGTTCGCGGTTGCCGAACACGCTGCCGTCCTTGTCGTACCGAAACGGTCCGCCATTGAATATGGCTTGATAGGTCCGTTGCCCTTCCGCCGGCAGTTCGGTCAAGGCGATGGTGGTCGCCTGCGTTTGCTTCGTAGCGGCACCAGGCCATTCGAAGCCTTGAGCCCCGGTCGAAAGCGCCGTGAGCACAAGCCCGGTAAGCGCTAGTTTTGAAACAACTGACCTGAGGAAGGCGAACGCCACGATGGGACAACGCGAACTAAAAGAGCGGGTGGGCCAATGAGCCGATTCGGTAGGTAAACCCAAAAAACCGAGCCTGGACACATCTCCAAGCCTTGGGGTTTACCCTCGAATTCAAGCCCGCCAGTGTGCACCAGACGCGCGCAAATAGCAAGCACCTGCCCAAATGTTGAGCAGGCATTCAGGTTGCGTCCACCAAGCGAAGTTGGTGGACGCTTCGGTCTCAGGCCTTAGCGGTCGGCGTTTGCGTCCGCGACCGTGAGGGCCGTCATGTTGACGATACGACGGACCGTGGCACTGGCCGTCAGAACGTGCACCGGCTTGGCCGCGCCAAGCAGGACGGGGCCGATGGCGATATTTCCGCCTGCCGCCGTCTTGAGCAGGTTGTAAGAAATGTTTGCCGCGTCGATGTTCGGGAACACCAGCAGGTTGGCGTCGCCGGCCAGGGCGCTGTGCGGCATGATTTCGGTGCGCTGCTTGCCGTCCAGGGCCACATCGCCGTGCATTTCGCCGTCAACTTCCAGCCACGGCGCCTGTTCGCGCAGCAAGGCCAGCACCTGGCGCATCTTGACGGCGCTGGGGTTCTCGCTGGTGCCGAAATTGGAGTGCGACAGCAGTGCTGCCTTGGGCTTGATGCCGAAGCGCATCATTTCCTCGGCCGCCATGGTGGTGATCTCTGCCAGCTCGGCGGCAGTCGGGTCGTAGTTGACGTGGGTGTCGACCAGGAAGACCTGGCGGTCGGGCAGCAGCAGCCCGTTCATGCAGGCGTAGATCGGCACGTCCTGCGGCGTGCTGGCGCAGCCGCCGGGGCGCTTGCCGATCACCTGGTCGATGTAGCGCAGGTGCAGCGCAGTGGTGCCCCAGGTGCCGCAGATCAGGCCGTCCACGTCGCCCTTGTGCAGCAGCATGGCGCCGATCAGCGTCAGGCGCCGGCGCATCTCGATCTTGGCCACCTGCACCGTGATGCCCTTGCGCTCGGTCATGCGGTGGTAGGTCTGCCAGAAGTCGCGGTAGCGGTGGTCGAAGTCGGTGTTGACCACGTCGTAGTCCAGCTCCTCCTTCAGGCGCAGGCCGAACTTCTGGATGCGCTGGGCGATGATGGCCGGGCGGCCGATGAGCGTGGGGCGGGCAACGCCCTCGTCCACCACGATCTGGGCGGCGCGCAGCACGCGCTCTTCCTCGCCTTCGCTGTAGGCCACGCGCTTCTTCGGGGCGCGACGGGCCGCGTCGAAGATCGGCTTCATGGTGGTGCCCGAGGCGTAGACGAAGCTTTGCAGCTTGTCGCGGTAGGCATCCATGTCCTTGATCGGGCGCAGGGCCACGCCGCTGTCGGCGGCGGCCTGGGCCACTGCCGGCGCGATCTTGATCATCAGGCGCGGATCGAAGGGCTTGGGAATCAGGTAGTCAGGACCGAAGCTGAGCTTCTCGCCCGAATAGGCGGCGGCCACGCGCTCGCTCTGCTCGGCCTGCGCCAGATCGGCAATGGCATGCACCGCTGCGATTTCCATCTCGTCCGTGATGGTGGTGGCGCCCGAATCGAGCGCGCCACGGAAGATGTAGGGGAAGCACAGGACGTTGTTGACCTGGTTCGGGTAGTCGGTGCGGCCGGTGGCCATCACCACGTCCTCGCGCACGGCGCGCGCGTCTTCGGGCGTGATCTCCGGGTTGGGGTTGGCCAGGGCGAAGATCACCGGCTTGGCGGCCATCTTGGCGACCATTTCCGGCTTGAGCACGCCGCCGGCCGACAGGCCCAGGAATACGTCCGCGCCTTCGATGACTTCGGCCAGCTTGCGCGCCGAGGTCTTTTGCGCGAACTTGGCCTTGTCCTCGTCCATCAACTCGGTGCGGCCTTCATAGACCACGCCCGCCAGGTCGGTGACGAATACGTTCTCGCGCTTGAGGCCCACCTTGAGCAGCAGGTTCAGGCAAGCCAGCGCGGCCGCGCCGGCGCCCGAGGCAACGAGCTTGACCTGGCCGATGTCCTTTTCCACCACCTTCAGGGCGTTGACCATGGCGGCGGCCACCGTGATGGCGGTGCCGTGCTGGTCGTCGTGGAACACCGGGATCTTCATGCGCTTGCGCAGCTCGCGCTCGACATAGAAGCAGTCCGGGGCCTTGATGTCTTCCAGGTTGATGGCGCCGAAGGTGGGCTCCAGCGCGGCGATCACCTCGACCAGCTTGGCCGGGTCTTTCTCGTCGATCTCGATGTCGAACACATCCACGCCGGCGAACTTCTTGAACAGCACGCCCTTGCCTTCCATCACCGGCTTGGAGGCCAGCGCGCCGATGTCACCCAGGCCCAGCACCGCGGTGCCGTTGGTGATGACGGCCACCAGGTTGCCGCGCGAGGTGTATTTGAAGGCGTTGACCGGGTCCTTGACGATTTCCTCGCAAGGTGCCGCCACGCCGGGGGAATAGGCCAGAGCCAGGTCGCGCTGGTTGAGCACCTGCTTGGTCGCCGCGATGGCGATTTTTCCGGGGGTCGGGTACTCGTGATACTCCAGCGCTGCACGGCGCAGTTGCGCACGCTTGTCTTCGGCGCTCATTGCCGGGGTTGCCGAGTTGCTGGTGGACGGGTTTTCGGACATGGACGTGTTGACTCCTGCTGCCGCGGTTGCAGGTCCGGCCCCGCGGCATCGTTATAGGGGGCGCCGATTGTATGCCTCGTCCGCATCGGCACGGGAGGAGGCCCAAACTCACCGCACTGCGGCGCTATGGCAAACTGGCATGAGGAGCGGGAACCCGTCCAATTCGAGGAGAGAAGCGACATGGCGCTGATGGATTTCATCAAGAAGCAGTTCATCGACATCATCCAGTGGACCGAGTCCGGCGACGGCACGCTCGCCTGGCGATTTCCGATGCAGGACATGGAGATACAGACCGGTGCCTCGCTCACGGTGCGTGAGTCGCAGGTGGCCGTGTTCGTCAACGAAGGCCAGGTGGCCGACGTCTTCGGGCCGGGCATGTACAAGCTCAGCACGCAGACGCTGCCGGTTCTCACCTACCTGAAGAACTGGGACAAGCTCTTCCAGTCCCCCTTCAAGAGCGACGTCTACTTCTTCAGCACCCGCCAGCAGGTGGACCAGAAGTGGGGCACGCCCCAGCCCATCAGCATCCGCGACAAGGACTTCGGCGCCGTGCGGCTGCGGGCCTTCGGCAACTATGCCTACCGCGTGGCCGACGCGAAGAAGTTCCACACCGAGATTTCCGGCACGCGCGACATCTATTCCGTGCAAGACCTGGACGGACAACTGCGCGGGCTGGTCCTGCAGAACATCAGCAACGCCATTGCCGCCAGCGGCGTGCCTTTCCTGGACCTGGCGGCCAACCAGATCCAGTTCGCGCAGGCGCTGGCCAGCCAGCTGGCGCCCGAGTTCGCCAAGATCGGCCTGCAACTTGATGGCATGACGGTGCAGAGCATCTCGCTGCCCGAGGAGCTGCAGAAGATCCTCGACCAGAAGATCGGCATGGGCATGGTCGGCAACGACATGGGCAAGTTCATGCAGTACCAGACGGCGCAGGCCATCCCGAAGTTTGCCGAGGGCGCTTCGCAAGGTGGCGGCGTGGCCGGTGACGCCATGGGCCTGGGCGCCGGCGTAGCGCTGGGCCAGGTGCTGGCGCAGAAACTCGCCCAGGGGCTGCAAGGTGGCCAGGGTGGCGGCGCAGCGCCTGCGGCTGCTCCCGCCGTGGCTGCCATCAGCCCGGCCGACGTGATGGCCACGCTGGAGAAACTGGGCGAACTCAAGGCCAAGGGCATCCTCACGCAGGAAGAGTTCGACGCGAAGAAGACCGAGCTGCTCAAGAAGCTGGTCTGACGCGCACAGCGCCGAGCTTTTTCTTCTTTTTTCAGATGACGCCGTCGTCTCCGAATGGCTGAGGGCGCCGGCAGCCCCCAGCGTGCCTATCGGGCGCCCTGCCCCGGATGCGGCGCGCCGGTCGAGTTCCGCTCGGCGCAATCCACACACGCCATTTGCGCCTATTGCCAGAGCACCGTGGTGCGCCAGGGCGACACGTTGGCGCGCATCGGCAAGATGGCCGAGCTTTTCGACGACTTCAGTCCGTTGCAGCTTCTTGCCGCGGGCCGGGTCCAGGAACGGGGCTTCACCATCGTCGGACGACTGCAGTACCAGTACGAAGGCGGCCACTGGACGGAATGGATCGCGGCGCTCGACGACGGCCGCATCGGCGTTCTGGCCGAAGACAACGGCGCCTATGTCTTCGCCCTCCCCTATGAACTCAAGCGCGCAGCGCCGCCTGCGGACGCCCTGCGGCTGGGCCTGACCACGGCCATCGACGGGCGGGCGTTCACTGTCAGTTCCAACCAGCAGGTGACGCTGGTCTCCGCGCAGGGCGAGCTGCCGCGCCTGCCCGCGCTGGGCCAGACCTTTGCCGTGGTGGAGTTGCGCAACGAGCAAGGCCTGGTGCTCAGCCTGGAATACGAGGCGCAGGCGCCCACGGCCTACCTGGGCCGCGGCGTTGCGCTGGACGAACTCAATCTCACGGGCCTGCGCAGCGAATCGGCCAAGGAAGAAAAAGGCCGCAGCTTCGCCTGTCCGAATTGCGGCTCGCCGGTCACGCCGGTGCTGGCCGAGAGCAAGTCCATTGCGTGCCGAAGCTGCGGCAGCATCATCGACCTGAGCCAGGGCATTGGCGGCGAACTCAGGCACGCCACGCAGGACGAGCCGGTGCGCCCACTGATTGCGCTGGGCACCACCGGGCAATTGCAGGGCGTGCAGTGGCAGGTGCTGGGCTTCCAGCACCGCATGGGCGAGGTGCCTGGCGAGGACGAGCAGTTCGGCTGGAGCGAGTACCTGCTCTACAACCAGCAGCGCGGCTTCTCCTTCCTGGTGGATTCGGAAGAAGGATGGAGCCTGGTGCGGCCACTCACCGGGGGCGCCACCTTGTCCAAGGACGGGCGCTTTGCCACCGCGCAGGGCAAGCAGTACGCGCTGCAGTACAGCTACAACGCAACCACGAGCTATGTGGCCGGCGAGTTCTACTGGCGCGTCGAGCGCGGCCAGCAGACCTTCAACCGCGACTTCGCGCTCGGCAGCTCGCTGTTGTCGCTGGAGCAGTCGCGCAGCGAGCAGACCTGGTCGGGCGGCTCGAAGTTGAGCAGTGCCTCGGTGGCGGCAGCCTTCAACCTGGCGGAGAAGAACGCCCTGTTCAAGCGCAACGATGCCGCGCCCATCAGCACGGCGCCGCGCCTGGGCTGCGGCATGGTCATCCTGATCCTGGTCCTGCTCATCGTGGTGCTGCTCTTGCTGAGCACCTGCAGCTCGCGCTGCGACCCGCGCTACGAGAACTGTTCTTCGTCCTACCGCACCTCGGGCGGCTCCTATGGGGGCTATTCGAGCGGCGGGGGCCACAAATAATTCACTCACCCTCAAAGGAGGTCGTCATGGGAATCGAATGGTTGAAGCCGGCGGTGGTGCTGGGGTCGCTGGTGTATGCGTTCATCGGCGTGGTGGTGTTCTGCGTGTGCTTCGTCGTCATCGACAAGCTCACGCCCTATGACCTGTGGAACGAGATCGTCGAGAAGCAGAACCGCGCGCTCGCGCTGGTGGTGGCCGCCATGTCCCTGGGCATCTCGATCATCGTGGCGGCCGCGATCCATTGAACCCCGCCGCACGGCGCCCTGGCCCGGTAGACCTGGCCCTGCTGGCCAGCGTTTTCGTCGTGGCCGCCTGCGGCCTGGTGTACGAACTCACCGCCGCGGCGCTGAGCTCCTACCTGTTGGGCGATTCGGTGCTGCAGTTCAGCACCGTCATCGGTACCTACCTGTTTGCCATGGGGCTGGGCTCGTGGCTTTCTCGCTTCCTGGAGCGACAGCTGCCGGCGCACTTCCTGCGCATCGAGTTGCTCGTCGCCTGCGTCGGCGGGCTGATGCCGGCCCTGCTGTACCTGGCCAATGCGTGGGTGCCGGGTGCCTTCCGGCTGCTGCTCTATGGCCTGGTGGTCGTGGTGGGTACGCTGGTGGGCCTGGAGATTCCGCTGGTCATGCGCATTCTTCGGCGCCATGTGCAGCTCAAGGACCTGGTGTCGCAGGTGCTCACCTTCGACTATCTCGGCGCGCTGGCGGTGTCGGTGGCCTTTCCGCTGCTGCTGGTGCCGCACCTGGGCATGATCCGCACGGGCCTGCTGTTCGGCTGGATGAATGCGGCGGTGGCCGTGTGGGCGCTGTGGCTGTTCCGGCATGAACTGCGGCGCCTGCATGCCCATGCATTGGCGTGCGGGGCGACGCTGGTGCTGCTGGGCCTGGCCTTTGCAGGGGCGGAGCGCATCACCAGCGTGGCGGAAGACCGCTTCTACCAGGACCGCGTTGTCTTCAGCGCGAGCTCGCCCTACCAGCGCATCGTCGTTACGCGAGGCGGCGCGGGGCACCGGCTGTTCCTCAACGGCAACCTGCAGTTTGCCGAGCGCGACGAATACCGCTACCACGAGGCGCTTGTCCATCCGGTGATGGCGGCCCACGGTGCGCCGAAGAAGGTGGCAGTGCTGGGTGGCGGCGACGGGATGGCCGTGCGCGAGATCCTCAAGTACCCCTCTGTCGAGCAGGTCACGCTGGTGGAGCTGGACCCGAACATGACGCAGCTGTTCTCCAGCCACCCGACGCTGGCCGCGCTCAATGGCCACTCGTTGACTTCGCCCAAGGTGCGCATCGTCAACGCCGATGCCTTCCAGTGGCTGCAGCAGGAGCCGGCCGACACCTACGACGTGATCGTGGTGGACTTTCCCGATCCGACCAATTTCGCCATCGGCAAGCTCTACACGAACTCCTTCTATTCGCTGCTGGACAAGCGCCTGGCCGCCAGCGGCTACGCAGTGGTGCAGACCACCTCGCCGCTCATCGCGCGCAAGAGCTTCTGGACCGTGGTGGCCACCATCGAGTCGGTGGGTTTGACGGCCGTGCCCTACCACGCGCACGTGCCCAGCTTCGGCGAATGGGGCTTCATCGTTGCCAGTCGCCGGCCCTGGCGCATTCCTGAAGCGTTGCCAGCCGGCCTGCGCTTTCTCACGCTGGACACGCTGCCCCAACTGTTCGCCTTTCCGCCCGACATGGCGCGCCTGCCTGCGCCGGTGAACAGGCTGTCGAACCAGGTGCTGGTCACAACCTACGAGCACGAGTGGGGCAAGCCATGATCGGTCGCCGCCGCTTCCTGGGTGCGGCGGCCGGGAGCCTGGCGCTTGCGGCCTGCCAGGCACCATCGTCCGCTTCGCATATCGAGGGTGGCTTCGACGGCATCGACATGGCGCGCGGTCATGCCCTTCGTGACGGCAGCCTGGCCGGCAAGGCGCCGGACGAGTCGCGCCGCACGCGAGTGCTGATCGCCGGCGGCGGCGTGGCGGGGCTGGCGGCGGCGCGCGCCTTGCGGCTGGCTGGCGTCGAAGACTTCGTCCTGCTCGAGCTGGAGGACGCGATGGGCGGCAACAGCCGCGGCACCATGGTCAAGGGACTGCCCTGCCCCATGGGTGCGCACTACCTGCCCGTGCCCGGCGACGACGCGCCCGAGGTACAGGACCTGCTCGAGGAACTGGGTCTGCGCCGGCGCGTGGCCGGCCGTTGGGAATACGACGAGCGTCACCTGTGCCACAGCCCGCAGGAGCGCCTGTTTTTCGAGGGCCAGTGGCAGGAAGGCCTGCTGCCGGTCCAGGGCGTGCCGGGCCGCACGCTGGAGCAATACCGGTGTTTCGAAGCCCTGGTGGAATCGTTGCGCCAGCAGGGGCATTTCGCGATTCCCATGGCCAGGTCGGTGCTGGGCCCAGAGCAGCTGGCGCTCGATGCGCAGCCCTTCGATGCCTGGCTGGCCCGCCAAGGGCTGGACGATCCGCATCTGCGCTGGTACCTGGACTACTGCTGCCGGGACGACTACGGCGCCGGCAGCGGCGAGGTCTCGGCCTGGGCCGGCATCCACTACTTCGCCAGCCGCCATGGCTTTCACGCGCCTGGCGGCGCAGCGGACGACTCGCCCGAACGCGATGCGGTGCTCACCTGGCCCGAAGGCAACGGCTGGCTGACGCGCCGGCTGGCCGAACCCCTGGAGGCTCGGCGCGCGTTGTGCGGCCAGGTGGTGACGCGTATCGCGCAGACCCGCTCTGGCGTGGAGATTGATGCCTTCGATGCGGTCCGGCGCGCGCTGGTGCGCTGGCAGGCCGAACACTGCATCGTCGCGCTGCCCGTCTTCGTGGCGGCGCGGGTGGTGCAAAGCCCGCCCGACTTCCTGCGTCAGGCGGCGGCCAGCCTGCGCCACGCGCCTTGGACCGTCGCCAACGTGCACCTGCGTGCGCCGCTGGCCGACCGGCCCGGCGCCGCGCCGAGCTGGGACAGCGTCCTGTACGGAACCCGCGGCCTGGGCTATGTGGATGCCGGCCACCAGCGGTTGGACCCGACGCCGCGCGAGACGGTGATCAGCTGGTATCGCCCGTTGGGCCCGAGCCGGTACGACGCTGGCGTCGACGGTCGGCGCCTGCTGCTGGAGCGCCCGTGGGGCGGCTGGCGAGACGAATTGCTGGCTGAGTTGTCGGCGGCCCATCCCGACTTGGCCGAGCTGGCCACGCGCGTCCAGGTGACCCGCTACGGCCACGCGATGGCCATTCCGACGCCCGGCCTGCTCGCGCAGTTGGGCGGCAAGCCGCAGCGCCTGGTGCGCGAAGGCCGCCTGGCGTTCGCGCACGCCGACTGGTCCGGCTACTCGATCTTCGAGGAAGCCTTCAGCCGCGGCCACTGGGCCGGCCTGGCGGTCGCGGGCCGGCCATCTGCCTGACCAGAGAGGCATGGGCCGAAGCCCATGCGCCCTCAGCCCTTCATCAGCGCTTCGATCTCGTCGGCCTTCACGGGCACGCCGCGGCTGATGAGCTCGCATCCGGCCCCGGTGACCACCGCGTCGTCCTCGATGCGGATGCCCAGGTTCCAGAACTCCTGCGGCACGCCCTCCGTCGGTCGAACATAGAGCCCCGGCTCGATGGTCAGTACCATGCCCGGCTGCAGGATGCGGCTGGGGCGGTTGGTGATGACTTCGCCCGACAGCGGGTCCTTGCGCTCGCTGGTCTCGCCGATCTGGCTCGGCTCCACATAGCTGCCGCAGTCGTGCACATCCATGCCCAGCCAGTGGCCGGTTCGATGCATGTAGAAGGGGAAGTAGGCCCGTCGATCGATCACGTCCTGCACCGAGCCCACCTTGTTGGTGTCCAGGATCTTCAGGTCGAGCAGGCCCTGAGCAAGCACCTTCACCGCGGCCTCGTGCGGGTCGGTAAAGCGCGCGCCGGGCTTGGTGGCGGCCGCCGCGGCGTCCTGGCTGGCCAGCACCACGTCGTACAGCGCGCGTTGCGGGGCGGTGAACCTGCCGTTGGCCGGGAAAGTGCGGGTGATATCGCTGGCGTAGCCGTCCAGTTCGCAACCAGCGTCGATCAGCACCAGATCGCCGTCTTTTACCGGCGCAACGTCCGCCCGGTAGTGCAGCACACAAGCGTTGGCGCCTGCCGCGACGATCGAGCCATATGCGGGGTATTGCGAGCCGTTGAGTCGAAATTCGTGCAACAACTCGGCATCAAGATGGAATTCCCGCACATCGTTGCCTTCACGCAACATGCGCGCTGACAATTTCATGGCGCGGATGTGGGCCTTGGCGCTGATGCCGGCCGCTTTTCGCATGACATCCAGCTCGTGGCCGTCCTTGACGAGCCGCATTTCGTCAAGCGGGCCGCACAGATCGCGCTGCTCCTCCGGACAAATCGCGCCATAGCGCACCCTGGCCCGGACGCTCTGCAACCACTGGTCTACCCTGGTTTCGAGGCCTTTATGAGTCGCAAAGTTGTACCAGACGACCGAGCGGTTCTCCAGCAGGCGCGGCATTTGCTTGTCGAGCTCCTCGATGGACCATGCGGCGTCCACGCCCAAGGCTTGCGGCGCGGCATCCGGTCCCAGTCGATAGCCGTCCCAGATCTCGCGCTCCAGATCCTTGGGGGCGCAGAACAGGGTGCTGCGGCCGTTTCCCTCGAGCACCAGCCAGGCGTTGGGCTCGGTAAAGCCGGTCAGGTAATAGAAGTAGCTGTCGTGACGGAACAGGTAGTCGCTGTCACGGTTTCGCTGGCGCTCAGGCGCCGTAGGGACGATCGCGATGCCACCGGGACCCAGCTGGGCAGCCAGGCGAGCACGTCGATCAGCAAAGGGAGAGTGGTTTGTCATGGGCGTCACGATGCCATACGTCTGTAACACGCGCTTGTTGCGGGCACGCAGTTCATGAAAAGGTTTGCAAGATTGTTTGCCTGAACAGCTGTCAATAGAAAGAATTGGTTATGTCGAAAGAAGGATATGGCCTTGAAAGTAATTAAGAGCAGCGTTTTGCTGGCAGCGCTTCTGGCGCTCGGTGCGTGTGGTGGTGGTGGAGGAGGTGGTGGTACCGGCAGCGCTGGTGGCAGTGGCACCCAGGCTTCAGGTTCCGACCCGAGCAATACCGCGACCAGTACTCCCCCAGCCACGTCCCCCACCGTTGCAAACTCCACTGCGCCGCTGGGCAACACGGGCACGGCAAGCGGCGGACAGGTGACCAACACCACGAACAATCTTGTCGATCCGGCAGCTTACGTCGCGATGGCGGCAAAAATGGGCGCTGCGGACGGAATTGCATACCGATATGGCGATGATCCGGCCGCGCCAGCGATCCAGAAGGGCAACGTCGCGCAGCTCTACCAGCGTGCCGACCATGTGCGCACCAACGCGTCGGACGGCGGCTACTGGCAAGTGGGCGGCCCCGAGACGTCCAACCTGGGCGACTACATGCAGAACTTCTACAACACGCTGTTCGTGGCCGATGCGCCCGACACGCGCGTGGGTGTGGCCAGCCTGGTGACGGCGACCACCACCTGGAACACCTTCATGCAACGGCCCCAGCCGATTCCGCTGATGCAGGGCCGCATCTATACGCAGGCGCAGGTCGAGAGCGACTACGCCGGCGTCGAATTCGGTGGCCTGGACGACTTCCATGGCCAGGACCTGGGCGCCCGTCGCCCGGTGGCGGGCGCGCGCTGCTTTGGCAATCCGGGCTGGTGCCTGGAGCCCGTCGTGGCCTACCAGAACGGCCTGGTGTCTACCGCCTGGGGCAGCAACACGGGTTCGAATCAAGCGTCGCTGAAACTGCCGGCCAACAAGGTGCCGACGGCGGTGACGCAGACCAACAGTGGCGAGTTCGCGCTTATCACGGTCTGGGACACGGCCGCGCAAAAGGGCCAAATCGCCGTGATCGCGCTGGCCGGCATCTGCCAGGGATGCGACCCGCTCAAGCCGTCGTCCGGCAACTATTGGGGTGAGTGGGGTGCCACTTATCCTGGCCTGCCCAACCGCGGCAACATCGGCTTCATGAAGCTGCTGGGCTTCGTGGACCTGCCAGAGACGATGCGCGCGCCCACCGAGATCGCCGCGACCACCGGCTGGAACCCCTGGGACGGCCGTCCGGTCGATTCCAACGGCAACTTCGTCGACCACTACGCCACGCCCCTGACCAACGAGACGATCCGCCAGACCTATGTGTCGGGCAACAACGTGGGCGCCTACGCCAACGGCGGCGTGGCCGTGGTCGTGTCCAAGTCGGAGCAGCGCGCGGCTTTCGTCGACCTCAAGCCCCTGTTCAGCTACTACCGCTCGATGTATTTCGGCGCCAAGAGCAACTTCGACCAGACCGCCGCCCTCGGCCAGGCCGACAACCAGTGGCCCTTTGCCTTCTCGCAGATGCCCGCCAGCGCGCGTCCGCAGGTGGTGAAGGTGTTGGACCTGGGTGCACGCCCGACGGCCGTCAAGGCCACCATGTGGGGCAGCAACCTGCGCGCCTTCATTGCCACGCAAGAAGGCAACCTGCGCCTGTTCAACCTGGGTGGCTACGGCAACGGCAGCGGCGCCAACGTGGATGCCATCGCCCAGGTGGGTTCCGTTGCGGTTGGCCGCAATCCGACGAGCATCGCCTATGTGAGGGGTTCGGGCGAGGGCAACTCCGGCAACCAGATCAACGAGAACCTGATGGTGCTGTCGCGCGCCGAAGGGGCCGTTCGCTGGGTTGACCTGTCGGCTGACCGCAATAGCGGCACCGTGCGCCCGAACGTCCTGCGCGACTCGCGCATCGTCGACCCGATCGCCATCGAGGACAACGAGAACCACGGCACCACCTTCCTGATGCTGACGATGGCCGACTACGGCGGCAAGGCAGTGCGCAGCTATCGCTGGGGCGCTGTGGTCTTCAACACCAACCCGGGCGGCGCGTGCAACCCGCCCACGGGCTGCCTGATGGGCGCGGACAACCAGGCCAAGTTCGAATACGGGGGCGCCACGGTGCTGCCGGGCAAGCCCTTCATGGTCACTGGCGCCAACGTGCCGTGACATCCGGAGCGCGACAGGTGAGCGCAATGCTCGCCTGACCGCTCCACTCATCTTCATTGCGGCGCTGCGCGGCCTTCGGGCTCGTTCAGCGCCGCAAGTCTTTGCGGGGTGCCGACATCGGTCCAGGCCCCCTCGTACAGTTCGGCGCTGACCAGGCCCTGGGCCATGGCCAGGCGCAGCATGGGGGCCAGTGCGGCCTTCACGCCCGTTGCGTTGCCGGCGGCGATGTCGCAGCGCGGTGGTGCAAAGAACTCGGCGCGGTACAGCGCAATGGTCGAGAAGGTGTAGCTCGGCTTGCCGTCTGCAGGCTGCGACAGGGCGCTGCCATCGGGGGCGATGCCGAAGTCGCCGCGCGGGTTGTGCGCCGGGTTGGGCACCAGCCACAAGTGGGCCAGCCGGCCGCTTGCGGCGAATCGGGTCATGGCCTGCTGCGTGAATTCGAATGCGGGGGCAAACACGTCGCCAGCCGCCACCCAGAAAACGTCCGCCAACTGCGGCAGCGCGCGCACGATACCGCCTGCAGTCTCCAGCGCGTCGCCAAAGTCGACGCCTTCGTGCGAATACGAAAGCGCGAGGTCGCCTTGCGAGTCAGGCGTGAACCGTTCGCCGAAATGCGCCGGAATCTGCTCGCCCAGCCAGGCGGTGTTGACCAGCACGTCGCGACAGCCCCCGCGCGCCAGCGCCTCCAGCGTCCATTGCATGAGCGGCTTGCCCTGCACGCGCAGCAGCGGCTTTGGGGTGCTGTCGGTGAGCGGGCGCATGCGCTCGCCGCGTCCGGCGGCCAGCACCATGGCCTGGGCGCGCGCGCCCATCAGCAGGCCACCTGCGCAGTGAGGGAGCCGCGCTGGAGCGCGTTGCGTTCGCTGCGCTGCGGCTGGAAAAGGGAGACGAGGCAATCCATCAAGGCATGTGCGGCGGGTGATTGGTCGGCGCCGACGTTGCAGACGTAGACGTCGAGCGTGGCAGCCCGCAATTCGGGCCAGGTGTGCACGCAAAGATGCGACTCGGCCAGCAGCACGGTGGCGGTCACGCCGCCCGGCCCGCTGGCCGTGGCGGGAAAGGCCTGGAACAGCTCACCCACCGGATGCAGCCCGGCGGCGAGAACGGCCTGGCGGCACGCGGAACCCAGTGCCTTGGCGTCGACGAACCATTGGTTTGCGCAGCGGCAATCGTGCAGATCGGCGGTGAGGTGCAGGCCATGCATAGGCCGTCAACTCTAGCAGTCGGCCTCGGGCCGTTAAAATTACGGGTTCTCCCCAACTTTTCCCCCCAGAAAGCCAAGAAGATGGCCAACCAAGCCTTGATGGCCAACGCGATCCGCGCGCTGGCGATGGACGCCGTTCAACTCGCCAACTCCGGCCATCCGGGTGCGCCAATGGGCATGGCCGACATGGCCGTTGCGCTGTGGGGCGACCACCTGCGCCACAACCCGGTCAACCCGCAGTGGTTCGACCGTGACCGCTTCGTGCTCTCGAACGGCCACGCCTCGATGCTCATCTACTCGGTGCTGCATCTCACGGGCTACGACCTGCCCATCCAGGAGCTGAAGAACTTCCGCCAGTTGCACAGCAAGACGGCCGGCCATCCGGAAGCAGGCATCACCCCCGGGGTGGAAACCACCACCGGCCCGCTGGGCCAGGGCATTACGAACGCGGTCGGCTTCGCGCTGGCCGAGAAGCTGCTGGCGGCCGAGTTCAACCGCGACGGCCACAGCATCGTCGACCACCACACCTACGTCTTCCTGGGCGACGGCTGCCTCATGGAAGGCATCAGCCACGAAGCCTGCGCGCTGGCCGGCGCCTGGAAGCTCTCCAAGCTCGTCGCCCTGTACGACGACAACGGCATTTCCATCGACGGGCCGGTCAAGCCCTGGTTCATCGACAACACCGCCGAGCGCTTCAAGGCCTACGGCTGGAACGTGATCGGCCCGGTGGACGGCCACGACGCGCCCGAAGTGTCCAAGGCCATTGCCGAAGCCAAGGCACAGAACGACAAGCCCACCCTCGTCATCTGCAAGACGCAGATCGGCAAGGGCAGCCCCAACCGCGCCAACACCGCCAAGGCCCACGGCGAGCCGCTGGGCGCCGACGAGATCGGCCTTACGCGCAGTGCACTCAACTGGCAGCACGCCCCCTTCGAACTGCCCACCGCCGTGTACGACGAGTGGGACGCGAAGAAAGCTGGCGCCAAGACCGAAGCCGCCTGGAACGACAAGTTCGCCGCCTACGCCAAGGCCTTCCCCGACCTGGCCGCCGAGTTCACCCGCCGCATGAAGGGTGAGCTGCCCAAGAACTTCCACCAGACCGCCTTCGATGCGGTGGTGGCGGCTCACACCAAGGCCGAGACCGTGGCCAGCCGCAAGGCCTCGCAGATCGCGCTGGAAGCCTTCACCGCGGCCCTGCCCGAGCTGCTGGGCGGCAGCGCCGACCTGACCGGCTCCAACCTCACCAACACCAAGAGCACCCCGGCACTGCGCTTCGGCAGCCAGGGCGAGGTGCTGCGCGGCGAAGGCAACGAGCGCAACCCCGACGGCCTGCTGGGCCGCCATATCAACTACGGCGTGCGCGAGTTCGGCATGGCCGCCATCATGAACGGCGTGGCCCTGCATGGCGGCTACATCCCCTACGGCGGCACCTTCCTCACGTTCAGCGACTACAGCCGCAACGCCATCCGCATGGCCGCGCTGATGAAGCAGCGCGTGGTGCACGTGTTCACGCACGACTCCATCGGCCTGGGTGAAGACGGCCCGACGCACCAGTCGATCGAACACGCCGCCTCGCTGCGCCTGATCCCCAACCTGGACGTCTGGCGCCCCGCCGACACGGCCGAAACCGCCGTGGCCTGGGCCGTGGCGCTGCAGAACGCCAACAAGCCGACCGCCCTGCTGCTGTCGCGCCAGAACCTGCCCTATTCGCCCAAGGGCGACCTGTCCGACATCAGCAAGGGCGCGTACGTGCTGGCCGAGCCGGAGCGCGTGGGCCTCAAGAGCAAGAAGACCGCGGCCGTGATCATCGCTACCGGGTCCGAAGTGCAGCTGGCGCTCAAGGCGCAGGAGCTGCTCGCTGCCAAGAAGATCGCGGTGCGCGTGGTTTCCATGCCCTCCACCACCACCTTCGACCGCCAGGATGTCGCCTACAAGAAGAGCGTGCTGCCCAAGGGCATCACGCGAGTCGCAGTCGAAATGGGCGTCACCGACGGCTGGTGGAAGTACGGCGCGTCGGCCGTCGTGGGCATCGACACCTACGGCGAGTCGGCACCGGCAGGCGTGCTGTTCAAGCACTTCGGCTTCACGGCGGAAAACGTGGCCGCCACGGTGGAAGCGGCGCTCAAGCGCTGATTCGCGCGTTCGCACAAGTTTTTTCAACTATCCCTAGGAGCAGACAGATGGCTATCAAACTCGGTATCAATGGCTTTGGTCGCATCGGCCGCAACGTCCTGCGCGCCGCCGTGCAGAACTTCAAGAACGAGATCGAGATCGTGGGCATCAACGATCTGCTCGAGCCCGAATACCTGGCCTACATGCTCCAGTACGACTCGGTGCATGGTCGCTTCAAGGGCGAGGTCAGCGTTGACGGCAACACGCTCATCGTCAATGGCAAGCCGATCCGCCTGACCCAGGAACGCGACCCGGCCAACCTCAAGTGGAATGAAGTTGGCGCGGACGTGGTGCTCGAGTCCACCGGCCTGTTCCTGACCAAGGAAACTTGTGAGAAGCACCTGGCCGCTGGCGCCAAGAAGGTGATCATGTCGGCCCCGTCGAAGGACGACACGCCCATGTTCGTCTATGGCGTGAACGACAAGAAGTACGCCGGCGAAGCCATCGTCTCCAACGCCTCGTGCACTACCAACTGCCTGGCCCCGCTGGCCAAGGTGCTCAACGACAAGTGGGGCATCAAGCGCGGCCTGATGACCACCGTGCACGCTGCCACCGCCACGCAAAAGACCGTGGACGGCCCCAGCAACAAGGACTGGCGCGGCGGCCGCGGCATCCTGGAGAACATCATCCCCTCCAGCACTGGCGCGGCCAAGGCGGTGGGCGTGGTGATTCCCGAGCTGAACAAGAAGCTCACCGGCATGTCGTTCCGCGTGCCGACCTCCGACGTGTCGGTGGTCGACCTGACCGTCGAGCTGAACAAGGAAGCCACGTACAAGGAAATCTGCGCCGAGATGAAGGCGCAAAGCGAAGGCGCGCTCAAGGGCGTGCTGGGCTACACCGAAGACAAGGTGGTGGCTACCGACTTCCGCGGCGACCCGCGCACCTCGATCTTCGACGCCGAAGCCGGCATTGCACTGGACGGCACCTTCGTCAAGCTGGTGAGCTGGTACGACAACGAGTGGGGCTACTCGAACAAGTGCCTGGAAATGGTTCGCGTCGTTTCCAAGTAAATCGACAAGCTGCCTGCCAACGAAAAACGCGCCTTCGAGGCGCGTTTTTTTTTGCGTGGGTCTTGCGAGGCTTCTTCAGCGCAGCAGCGTGTTGTTGCGGATCTCGTCGCTGAGCTTGGCCGACAGGTCCGAGGAAGCACGCCGCGCGGCCAGGCCGGGGTCGTAGCGGAACTCGTCGAACTCCGCCTTGCCCGCGCCGTTGGCCTTCACGCGCGTGAGTTCGGAGCCCGCGGGGTTGGTCACGATGCAGACGACCTCGGTGTTGAACACGGTCAATGGCTGGCGAAAGGGCGAGGGCGCGCTGAAGTCGGCCTTGATCTGCGGCGTGAATACATAGGAAATGCCTGCAGCCTGGATGCCGGCGGTGTCCTTGGCCGAGGGCACGACCACCACGTCGGCATACACGGCGCGCAACGCATCGAGGCCGGACTGCTCGAGCTGGCGACTGGCGATGTCCCCGCTCGTGCCTGGCGCGTATGCCTGCCTGCCGGTATCGCCTGCCGACATGACGTAGGCGACCTTTTTCTGGATGAGCTGGCCCTGGGCCTGCGTGCCGGCCGCGTTCGTGCTGCCGGGTGCGGTGCCCGCGCAGCCAGCAAGCGCAGCGGCGGCGGCAACAGCGCCTGCGAAGGTGGTGATCCTGTCGATGTTCACTTTTTTCTTCCTCTCCTGAAAGGTGGAACGCGTTGGGGAACAAAAGGCCGCCGCATGATAGCCCGCGAGCCGGCCAGGCCCTACCTCAGTGGGCGCCAGGATCGATCCGCCTCGTGGGTCAGGCGGCTTCCAGCACGTGGATTGCCCGGCTGGCCAGCAGATCCTTCACCTTCGCGCCGTAGGCCTGCATGTGCGGTGCCACGCCGTGCGCCTGCAAGGCGGCGAGCGACTCCCATTTCTCGATCACCACGAAGGTGTCATCGCCCACGCTGCCCTTGGACGGCGGAAGGCCCTTGGCGTCGATGGTGGCCTGGTACTCGATGCAGCCTTGCTCCGCCAGCACGGCCGGAACGTTGGCCTGGAAGGCTTCGAGCACGGCGGCCCGCTGGCCGGGCTTGGCGGTGATGACGGCGACGACATGGATCATTGAATTGGTCTCCAGCAAGTGGTGGTGTTGAATGAACAGGGTTCGGGCGCAAGCCTAAGCACTTTGCAGCCGATGCGCCGTCGCGTGTGCATCACCCGGCCAGCTCGCCAAGCTGGCGCGCCAGCGCGATGGTGCTGCGGTCTTCCAGGTAGGGGCCGATGATCTGCACGCCCAGTGGCAGGCTGTCGGCGTCACGCGCCAGGGGCGCCACCGTGGCGGGCAGGCCGGCCATCGAGGCCAGGGTGGCCCATGCACCCTGCGCGCCATACGGCGTGGACTGGCCATCGATGAGCAGGCGGCGCGCATTCCAGTCGGGGTTCTCCTCGTGCGGGTAGGCAGCGCAGCCGAAGGGCGGGCACAGCAGGGCGTCGAACTCCTCGAAGAAAGCGCGCCACTGCACGCGATACTGGTCGCGCGTTCCCATCAGCCGGATCCAGTCGTGCGCGCTCAGGGTGGTGCTGCCGCCAGGCTCCCAGGCGCCCAGCAGCGTGGTGACCAGGGTGACGTAGCGATCGCAGATGTCCTGCAGGTTGGGCAGGCGTTCGCTGCTGCTGCGTGCCACCCTCGCCCCTTCACCCTCCAGCCGGTGAGCCAGCGTGTCGAGGGCGCCGCGCATGGCCTCGGAGGTGATGCAGGCAGGGTGCTGGTCCAGCACCAGCACGCGCCAGTCCCGCAGCCGGCTGTGGCGCGGCGCCGGCAGCGCCAGGCGCCAGGCCTGGGCATTGGGCAGCTCGGGGCCGGCGATCGCGCCCAGCACCAGGTCGAGGTCTTCGGCGCTGCGGGCGAGTGGCCCGATCACCGCCGGTCGGTCGCCCGGCTCCATCCGGGTGCCGGGGAAGTCGTGGCCGCGCGTGGGCAGCACGCCCACGCTGGGCTTGTGGCCGTACACGCCGCAGAAGTGCGCCGGCACGCGAACCGAACCGTAGAGGTCGGAGCCGAGCTCCAGCGCCACCATGCCGGCAGCCAGTGCCGCGGCACCGCCGCCGGAGGAGCCGCCCGGCGAGCGCGAGGCATCCAGTGGATTCACCGTGCGCCCGTACACCGGATTGGCGCTTTGCCAGTCGGCCAGCGCCATGGCGATGTTGGTCTTGCCGAGGATGACCGCGCCGGCGGTCTTCAGGCGCTGCACGGCCACGGCGTCTTCCTGCGGACGGAAGTCCTTGAAGGGCGGCAGGCCCCATGAAGTCGGCAGGCCCGCCACGTTGAAGGATTCCTTCACCGTCATCGGCACGCCCAGCAGCGGTGCTCGCTCGCCGCGTGCGCGCGCGGCGTCGGCGGCGCGGGCCTGTTCGCGGGCGCGGTCGAAGTCGCGCAGCACCACGGCGTTGATGGCGCCATCGAGCACCTCGATGCGGCCGATGGCCGCGTCGCACAGCTCCAGCGCGCTCGCGCGGCCGTCGGCCACGGCCTGGGCGCAGGCGCTGGCGCCTTGGGCGATCAGTTCTTCGAAAGAGTTCTGGCTGGACTTTGTCATGCGGTGTTCACTCCACTGGAAGGTAAAGCTCGGTGCGCAGTTGTTCGGGTGGCGTCTCGCGCGGGTCGTTCAGGTACAGGTCGAAGCCCGGAACGTCCCGCAGCCGAAAACCAGTGGCCGGCACCCAATGCCGATAGATCGACTTCCACAGGTTGTGCAGGCCATCGTAGGGGCCTGCGTGGGTGAACACGGCGTAGCGCCCCGCCGGCCAGTGCCGCCAATGAAGCTGCGCTGGTCGCCGCCCCATGCGCGGCCGTTGCGATTCGCCCTGCGCGTCGGGCAGCCGCAGCCCGAAGACGGCACCGCACCAGATGCGGCAGTGCGCGTCCTGCGGGCCCTGCGGTTCCTCGGGCATGGCCGCGATGCAATGGGTAAGCCGTTGCGTCAGGTTGGCGGCCTCCAGCGCGGGCAGCAGCTGGCCGAAGCCCTCGCCTGCCGCTCGCACCATGGTGCCCGCATGCATGCCCCGGCCGGTGGCGCAGAGCGCGTCGAAGGCCGGCGCGGCGGTCCACCGGGGATGCAGGGGCGGGGCACTTTCGCCGCAAGCTGGCGCGCTGTCTGGGATTCTGCGGCGCTGGAAGTAGGCGTCCCAGTCGGGGCGAAAGCCCGCGCGTACATCAGTGGGCGTGGCGTCCAGTTCGCGCCGCATGGCCTTGGCCAGCGCCTGGGCCGAGGCAAAGCCCACGGACTGGGCCACGTCCAGCACGCTTGCGCCCGGTTCGGCCAGTAACTCGCAGGCACGGCGCAGCCGCCGCCAGCCGAGGTAGCCGCCCACCGTCAGGCCGAAGTAGGCGTGGAAGATCCGGTGGAAGTGGTGCCGCGACATGGCCGCGCGCTGCGCGAGGTCTTGCGCGTCCAGATCGGTGTCGAGGTGTGCGTTCACGTGGCTGGCCGCACGCGACAGCAGCTCCAGGTAGCGCAGTGGCGCATGGAGCCGGGTCGGACTGGGGCGCGCGTTCATGGCCCCATTCTGGCCAGCTTGCACCTGCGGTGCGTGTCCCGGCGTGCTCGGATTCGAGGACAGCCGCGGGCATCGGAGTACCGCCCGAGCGGGCGGCTGCCGAGGCTACTCCTACCAGCGCCGCGCGACTGTCTATTGCAAGCTTAGTCGCTCAGAATGAAATGAAAATGACCAACACAGGGGAGACGTGGGTGTGCGCCTCCCCGCGGGATCACGCCGGCTGCAGAAGATCCAGCGGTCGTTCTTCGCGGCCATCGGGATGGCGGGCGAAGCGGGCCGGGTCGCGTCCATGCACCGGAGCGCCGTCCGGCCAGGGCCAGCCGCCGAACTGGGTGCGGCGGTAGTCGTTCATGGCCTGCACGATCTCGGCCTGCGTATTCATCACGAAGGGGCCGTATTGCGCCACCGGCTCGCCGATCGGGCGGCCTTGCAGCACGAGGAATTCGCCGGCCGCTTCGCCGTTGACCAGTTCGACGTCGGCATGGGCGTCCAGCTCGATGGCCGCATGGCCGTCGATGGTGCGACCGGCCACCTGCACCGACGCACCCTGGAAGAAGTACAGCATGCGCTGCGTGCCCTGGCCCGCCGCGGCGGGCAGCGTCCAGCGGGCGCCGGGCGCCATGCGCACGGTCCAGATGGCCACGTCGGCGTCGTCTTGTGCGGCCCACGAGGCCGGCGGTGGCGCCAGCGGTTGCAATTCACCTGCACTCGCGCCCGTGCCGGCGTCCAGCGGCAATCGCCCGGCGATGCAGGCCAGTTGCGTCTCGCGGCCCTCGGTGTCGAGCGAGCGCAGGCGCGGAATGTCTTCGCCCCAGAACATGGTGAAGTGCGGCGCGGCCATCTTGCTGCGCGCAGGCAGGTTCAGCCAGATCTGGAACAGCTCCAGCGGATTGGGCGAATCGGCCTTGAGCAGCGGGAACATCTCCGAATGCACGATGCCGGCGCCGGCCGTGAGCCACTGCACGTCACCGCCGCCGAAGCGCGCGGCCGCACCCAGCGAATCGGAATGGTCGATGAGCCCCTGGCGCACGATGGTCACGGTCTCGAAGCCGCGGTGCGGATGGCCCGGAAAGCCCGGCACCACCTCGCCGTGGTACATGCTCCAGCCGTCCTTGCGGCTGAAGTCCTGGCCGATGGGGCGCCCGGCCAGCAGCCTGGCGTCGGGGCCCATCTGCGCGTTGCCCTGCGGATAGGCGTCGTCATGATGGACGCAGAACAGGAAGGGGTCGATGGTGGGCCAGGGAAAGCCCAGCGGATGAAGCTTCAGGACGGGATCGGCGGACACGGCAAGTCTCCTTGTGGCGTGGGGCGCAGGCAAAGGGCTGCGATCCGGAGCATGTGGGGGCGCCGCGCCCCATGAAAAGCGCCGGCCGGCGCGACACAGTGGCCCAGCGATGGAACGACGGGGCCGCGGCGGCGCGCAGTGTCAGTGGTGGTGGCCGTGCTCGCCGTGCACGTGGCGATGCTCGATTTCCTCGGCCGAGGCGGGGCGCACGCCAGTCACCTTCACGGTAAAGCGCAGCGGGATGCCGGCCCAGGGGTGGTTGCCGTCGAGCAGCACCTTGTCGCCCTTGATCTTCATCACCCAGAAGATGTGCGGCTGGCCGTCGTCCAGCGTGCCCTGCAGCTGGCTGCCCACCTTCACGCCCGGGGGAAACTCCGCCTTGGGGATGGTGCGCTCCAGCGATTCGTCGCGCACGCCGAAGGCATCTTCGGGGGCCAGCGCCACGGTGGTCTGGAAGCCCGCTTCCTGGCCTTCCAGCGCAGCCTCGATCTTGGGCAGCGTGTTGTCGTAGCCGCCGTGCAGGTAGACCATCGGGTCCTTGCTCTGCTCCATCAGCTTGCCGTTGGCATCGCTCACCTTGTATTGCAGGGTAACGACGGTGTCTTTGGTGATTTGCATAGGGGCGCAATTGTCCCAGAGCGCGCCCGGACGCGCCGGGGACGGGGTTGTCAGCCGTGCGGTTGCGGCCCCAGGCCCTTGAGGTACAGGTGCAGCGCCCGCACGTCGGTATCGTTCATCTCGCGCAGCGAGCCAAAGGGCATGACCTTGATGTCGTTGCCGTCCGGGCGCTTGCCGCTCTTGAACATCCGCGCAAAGGACTCCGCATCGGGATAGCGCGTCATCACCGTGCCTTCGCCGGGCGTGAGGTTGGCGGCGGGCGGCCAGTCGGGCGGACCGCCGGGCACCTTGCCGCCGGCCAGCTTGGCGCCGTGGCAGCCGATGCACATGTTGGCCACGTAGGCGCCGTGCTGCGCCGTCACCGCGTCGGGTACCGGCTTCTCGGGCGGCCTGGCATGGTCGATGCGCGCGGCGGCGTCGTGGATCAGGCCGAAGCCGTACATGGCGCGTACCGGCAAGGGCAGGTCGACGACCGGCCCGCCACCCTCGGCCGGCGGCAGGTGGCGGACATAGGCCACCAGAGCGGCCAGGTCCTCGTCGGTGAAGCGGTTGTAGTCCTCGCTGGGCATGATCATCAGCGGTCGCCCCTTGGGGTTGACGCCGTGGCGGATGCTGCGCACCCAGTCCGCCGGCTGGTAGTCCTTCACCACGCTGCCGGGGCCGGGGCTGATGTTGGGGCCGGCGATGCGCATGCCCTTGCCGTCGTCCAGGAACATGTGGCCGTTGCCCTGCGCGCCGTGGCAGTCGACGCAGCCGCGGGAGGAAAAGAGGTAGCGCCCGCGTTCGATGGCGGCGGCATCGTCCTTGTAGGCCACCGGCTGCACCTGTACATCGACGCTGCGGTGCATTTTCTGCGTGGCCAGGTGGTTGCCGGCAAAGAGCGCGGCCGCCGCGAGGGCGACCAGGAACAGCAGCGCCAGGCCGATGCGCTTGAGCCAGGTCTTGCCGCGGCTCATTGAGCAACTCCGGTGGGGTCAAGGCGTTCAGGGCGTGTGCAGATGGTCACGGCAAATCTCGCTTCGAATTGGAGGGCCCAGAATTGGGGACAGCATTCAAAAGCGGCAATGCTAGGTACAAAGTATTAATGGCGTCTATGCAACCTTTGCCTATAGCGCGTTCGGCCGGCATGTCCAAGCCGGCCCTGCGAGCCTCGTCGTGAAAGTCCTGGCCCGTATCGACTTCGGTGCCGATGTCCAGGAGGTGGCGCAGCAACTCATCGGCGTGACGGTGCTGGTCGACGGCGTGGGCGGCATCATCGTGGAGACCGAGGCCTACGACCGCACCGATCCGGCTTCGCATACCTTTGCGGGGCCCACGCCGCGCAATGCTGTGATGTTCGGCCCGCCCGGCTGCAGCTATGTCTACCGCTCCTACGGCATTCACTGGTGCCTGAATTTCGTCTGCCGCGAGCAAGGGCACGGCGCCGGGGTGCTGATCCGCGCCATCGAGCCCACACGGGGCTTGCCGCGCATGCGCGAGCGTCGGGGCGTTGAGGACGAGCGCCTGCTGTGCTCGGGGCCGGGCCGAGTCGGCCAGGCGCTTGGCATCGACGGCAGCCTTGGCGGCCATCGGCTGGATCGCCCGCCTTTTCGGCTGCTGGCCGCGCAGCGCGACGGCATTGAATTGGTGGTGGGGCCGCGCATCGGCATCTCCAAGGCGATGGACGTGCCCTGGCGCTTCGGCCTCAAGGGTTCGCGCTTTCTGAGCAAGCCGTTTCCGGCTGCTGACAGTGCGTTGTCAGGAGCCCGGCCCTAGCATTGGCACGCCAAATATCTCCAAGAAATGAGGCGCAGCCATGAGCAACAACTACTGGATTGGTGTGGTCTCGAAGTCGCATGTGCAAAGAGGCGTTCGCGGCGGCTTCATCCAGCTCAATCACGGCAAGAAGGCGGCCGTGCAGCGGCTCAAGGCGGGCGACATGCTGGCCATGTATTCGCCCCGCACCGACTACCCCGATGGAGAAGCACTCCAGGCGTTCACTGCCATCGGCACCGTCGTGAGCGGCGAGGTCTACCAGGTGGAGATGTCGCCGGACTTCAAGCCATTTCGCATGGACGTGACTTTTCACTCGTGCCAGGACGCGCCCATCAAGCCGCTGATCGGGCAACTCTCGTTCATCAAGGACAAGACCCACTGGGGTTCGGCCTTCCGCTTCGGCCAGCTGCGTGTGTCGCAGGAAGACTTCCTGCGCATTGCCCAGGCCATGGGCCATCCGATGATGGTGGCCGCGGCGGCGTAACCGTTCAGGCCGCGCGAGGCGGCTTGGGCAGCCAGGCAAAGCCGGCGGCGCCCACTGCCAGCAGGATGCCGATGGTGGCCAGCACCAGCGCAAACGGGTCCAGCCCATGCGCGGTGGCCATGGACGCCACGGCGCCGGTAAACCACTGCATGAATGCCACGCCCAGGAACATGGCCATGGTGAACAGGGCCATGGCGCGGCCGGTCATCTCGGCCGGATAGGCGCCGCGCGTGTCGGCGTACTGCAGCACGATGTAGCCCGACAGCAGACCCGAGACGACCATTACCGCCACGTCCACGGTGGCCGAGGGCGCAAAGGCCATCAGGAAGAAGCCCGCCGCCACGGCCACCGTGCAGGCGACGATGCGTTGGCGGCGTTTGCCCGGACCCGGATCGAGCCGCCCGAACAGCGGCGGGCCGAACATACCCACCACCGACACCAGGAGCGCGATGTTGCCGCTTTGCACCAGCGAGAAACCGTGCCGCTCCACCAGCAGCGGCCCCAGCCACAGCCCGCGCAGCGAGATGAAGGAAGCATAGGTCACCGAGGCCAGCAGCAGGATGCCCAGCGTGTGCGGCAGCCGAAACAACGCGCCGTAGCTCAGCAGTGCCTGCCACATCGACAGCGGCGCATGTGCGCCCGCGCCGGGCTGTGGCGGCTCGTGAACCTTCCAGGCCATCAGCAGCCACGCCGCCACCGAGCACAGCATCAGCGCAAAGAAGCCCGCGCGCCAGGAAGCCGCATCCACCAGCCAGGCCAGTGGCGTGCCGGTGAGCAGCATGCCCACCGAGCCCAGGCCCAGGACCAGCCCCGACACCGCCGCGAAATGCTCGGGCGGAAAGTGGCGCGCAATGAACACGGTGCAAACCAGGAAGGCCGGCGCGCAGCCGATGCCGATCAGTACCTGCCCGATCAGCAGCACGCCGAAGTGATGCGACATGGCCGACAGCAGCGAGCCGGCGATGGCGCAGGGAAAGGCGAACAGCACCGTGCGCCGCAGGCCATACACATCGATACCCATGCCCATGAAGAACTGCAGGGCGCCAAAGGCAAAGTGGAAGGCCCCGGCGAACAGGCCCAGCTGCTGGGCCGAGAGGCTGAATTCACGCTGAAGCGGCGGCGCCAGGATGGCTGCCATGGTGCGAAAGGACTGGCTCAGCGCAAAGGCGCTGCAAAGGGCCGCCAGCATCACCCAGGCGGGTGTGGTCTTGCTTGGCGCGGCCCCGGCGCTGCTCACATCGCGTCGAGCAGGCGCACCTTCACGCTCTTGCCCTTGACCCGGCCATTGGACAGGCGGCGTAACGCTTCCTGGGCAATCGCGCGGTCGACCGCGACATAAGTCGAGAAGTCGTTGATGTTGATCTTGCCCACCTGCTCCTTGGCAAAGCCGGCTTCGCCGGTGAGCGCGCCCAGCACGTCGCCGGCGCGGATCTTTTCCTTGCGGCCACCGGCGATCTGCAGCGTGACCATGGGCGGGCGCAGCGGCTCCTTGCTGGCAGGCACCAGCTCAGCCAGCGGATGCCAGTCGGATTCACGGCCCTGCAATTGCTCGATCTTGCCCACGCTGCCCATCTCGTCCATGGCGGCCAGGCTCAGCGCCAGGCCCTGGGCGTCGCCCCGGCCGGTGCGGCCGATGCGGTGGATGTGCACCTCGGGGTCGGGGCTCACGTCGACGTTGATCACCGCCGCCAGCTGCGCAATGTCCAGCCCGCGCGCCGCCACGTCGGTGGCCACCAGCACCGAGCAGCTGCGGTTGGCAAACTGCACCAGCACCTGGTCGCGCTCGCGCTGCTCAAGCTCGCCGAACAGCGCCATTGCGCTGTAGCCCTGGGCCACCAGCACCTGCACCAGGTCGCGGCACTGCTGCTTGGTGTTGCAGAAAGCCAGGGTGCTTTCGGGGCGGAAATGTTCCAGCAGGCGCGATACGGCGTGCAGCCGTTCGCTGTCCTTCACCTCGTACCAGCGCTGCTCGATCTTGCCTTCCTCATGCTGGGCCTGCACGCTGACTTGCTGCGGATCGCGCATGAACTGCCTGGCGATCTGCGCGATGCCGTCGGGGTACGTGGCGGAGAACAGCAGCGTCTGGCGCTGCGCCGGGCATTGGCGGGCCACCTGCGCGATGTCCTCGGCAAAGCCCATGTCCAGCATGCGATCGGCCTCGTCCAGCACCAGGGTGTTCAGGGCGGACAGCTCGAGATTGCCCCGCTCCAGGTGGTCGAGGATGCGCCCGGGCGTGCCCACCACGATGTGCGCGCCGTGGCCCAGGCTGGCGGTCTGGCCGCGCAGCGCAACGCCACCGCACAAGGTGACGAGCTTGATGTTCTCTTCGGCGCGTGCCAGGCGCCGGATCTCGGTGCTGACTTGGTCGGCCAGCTCGCGCGTGGGGCACAGCACCAGGCTTTGCACCGCGAAACGCCGGGGATTGAGGTTGGCCAGCAGGGCCAGGGCAAAGGCGGCGGTCTTGCCGCTGCCGGTCTTGGCCTGCGCGATCAGGTCCTTGCCAAGCAAGGCCGCGGGCAGGCTCGCCGCCTGGATGGGCGTCATGCGCGCGTACCCCAGGCTGGCCAGGTTGGCCAGGAAGTGGGGCGCCAGCGGCAGCGTGTCGAAGCCGCCAGCCGCTGCCGCCTGGGCTGCGCGTTCGCTCATCGGGCCGGCTTGGCGCAGGCCTTAGCGGCGGTTGTTGTTGCCGGGCGTCGGCGAGCCGCCGGGGCCGGGCGGACGACGCTCGAGGTGACGGAAGGTGATGCGGCCCTTCGTCAGGTCATAGGGCGAGAGCTCGAGCGACACCTTGTCACCCGCCAGGATGCGGATGTGGTGCTTGCGCATCTTGCCCCCGCTGTAGGCGATCAGCTGATGGCCGTTGTCCAGCGTCACGCGGTAGCGCGAGTCGGGCAGGACTTCGGTCACCGAGCCGCTCATTTCAATCAGTTCTTCCTTTGGCATTCAGTACCTTCTTGCGAATGGTTGCGCGGCTGCCTCGGCTAGGCCAGCCACGCATATTGGATTCAATCAAAAACCGGGCGTTCTTGCCCATGGCCGGGCCAGCTTTCGCGCCTGTTGGGGCCCCAATGTCCAGATTGAGCACCCCGCAGCGGACATGGCAATGACAGATGTGCCCCCGGCCATTCGCTTCTTCTTTTTCCTTCTTCGAATGCAAGGAGGCCGCCCTGTCCGCAAGGCACCCGTCGAAAAGCGAACCCTCGATTGTAACTTGTCAGGCATGCGCCTTGCTCTGGTGGCCCTGAATGGACTTTCAAGGGGAGGCTCGCGGCCCGCGCCACGGTACGCCCGTTGCGAAGCCGGGCGCGAAGGCGCACGATGAAGCATCCGTTGCTGCCGACGGCGAGGAGCGCCCCATGCGAGCCCTGGATTTCGCGCATTCCGCAGCGCGTGTGCGGCGGGTGCTCCCCATGCTGGCTTCGGTGGCGTTGCTGCTGGTGCTGGCTGCGGCTGGCAGCGATGTGCGCGCGGCGGCGCCCCACCGTCAGTCACCGTCCCCCAAAGCCTCGGATGCCCCCGCCAGCGAAGCCCAGCTTGCCGCCCTGCGACGCGCGCTCAACGCGGTGGTGGCGCTGCACGTGAGCGCCACCGAGGGTGCATCGACCGCCCGCAGCCTGGGCGACGAGCGCAGCGGCAGCGGCGTGGTCATCGACGCGGACGGGCTCATCCTCACCATCGGCTACCTGCTGCTGGAGGCGCAGACAATCGAGGTCATCACCCAGGACGAGCGCCGCATGCCCGCGCGCCAGGTGGCCTACGACCAGGCCACCGGCTTCGGGCTGGTACAGCCGCTGGTGCCGCTGCGCCCGCGCATCGAGCCGGCGCCCATGAGCAGTGCGGCGCAGCTCGAAATCGGCGAAGCCCTGATGGTCTCGACTTCCGGCAAAGGCGGTGCCGAGGTCGGCGTGGTGCGCCTGGTCGGCCACCGCGCTTTCTCGGGCTACTGGGAATACCACATCGACCAGGCGCTGTTCACCGCGCCACCGGTGCCCAACCACAGCGGCGCAGCCATGTTCAATCGCAAGGGCGAGCTGGTGGGTATAGGCAGCCTGTTCGTGTCGGACGCGCCGGCCGTCGGTCGCGTGGTGCCCGGCAACATGTTCGTGCCGGTCGACCTGCTGGTGCCGGTGCTGGCGGAAATGCGCGCCACGGGCAGCACGCAGGCCAGCCACAGGCCGTGGCTGGGCGTTTCGTCGCAATTCATGGACGGGCGGGTGCGCATCATGCGGGTCGAGCGTGGCGGCCCGGCGCAGCTGGCCGGCGTGAGCGCGGGTGACGAAGTGCTGGAAGTGGACGGCGCGCCGGTCGATTCGCTCGAGAGCTTCTACAAGAAAGTCTGGACCCACCCCGCACCGACGGCCGAAGTGGAACTCACCGTGCGCTCGGGCGAGGCGGTGCGCAAGATTCGCATCCAGGCGGTCGATCGCCTGGAAACCTTGCGCAAGCCGCAGGGAATCTAGAGCAGCCCTACCGCCTCATCTCGTCGCGCAGCGCACCGTACAGGCGGGCAAAGCGCGCATGTTTTTCGGCAAATGCCGCATGCCGGCCCATGTCCGGCTCAAAGCTGTCGGCCAGCGGCGGCGCCACGCAGACTTCGGCCACCGGTTCGCCGGTGCGTGCCAGCCGTGCGAGCCGAGCGGCGCCCAGGGCGGCGCCCACTTCCGAGCCCGTGCGGCGGTCCAGTCGCCGGCCCAGTACGTCGGCCAGCAACTGGGCCCAGTAGGCGCTGCGCGAGCCGCCGCCCACCAGCGTCACGGTGTCGATGCGCGCTCCGCCGCCCAGCAGCGCGCGCTGCCCGTCGAGAAACGCAAAGGCAACACCTTCGAGCACGGCGCGCGCCAGGTGGCCGCGCCCGTGCGCATGCGTCAGGCCGAAGAACACGCCGCTGGCATGCGGGTCGTTGTGCGGCGTGCGCTCGCCCGAAAGGTAGGGCAGGAAGGTAGGCAGCGCTTCGCTTTCTGGCAGCGCCTGCGCCTCGCCCACCAGCTGGGCTTCGCTGTCGGCATGGGTCACGCCGCGCAGCCAGCGCAGGCAGCTGGCCGCGGCGAGCATCACCGTCATCTGGTGCCAGGTGTCGGGGAAGGCGTGGCAGAAGGCGTGCACCGCGTCGGCCGGGTTGGGTGAGAAGGCGTCGTTGGCCACGAAGTAGACGCCGGAGGTGCCCAGCGAAAGAAACGCAGTGCCCGGCGCCGCCACCCCGATGCCGGCCGCGCTGGCGGCGTTGTCGCCACCGCCCCCCGCCACCACCACCCCATTCGGCAGGCCCAGCTCGTCGGCCAGGTCCTTGCGCAGTACGCCGCTGGCGGCGCAGCCTTCGATCAGCCGCGGCATGTGCGAGGGCGTCAGGTGGGTCGCGGCCAGCATCTCGTGCGACCAGCGGCGTGCGCCCACGTCCAGCCACAGCGTGCCCGAGGCATCGGACATGTCGGACACAGCCTCGCCGGTGAGCGTCAGGCGCAGGTGGTCCTTGGGCAGCAGCACCAGGGCGGTGCGGGCAAAGACATCGGGTTCGTGCTTCTCGACCCACATGAGCTTGGGTGCGGTAAAGCCTGGCATGGCGATGTTGCCGGTGATGCGCCGGCTGCCCGGTGCCCGCTCGCGGTCCAGTTCTTCGCATTGCGCATGGCTGCGGCCGTCGTTCCAGAGGATGCAAGGCCGCAGCACGCGGTGCTGTGCGTCGAGCAGCGTGGCGCCGTGCATCTGCCCCGACAGGCCGATGCCGCGCACCGCGCCCCAGGCCTTGGGGTGCGCGGCGCGTAGTTCGCCCAGCGCGGATTGCGTGGCCTGCCACCAGGCGGCGGGGTCCTGCTCGGACCACAGCGGGTGCGGGCGCGAGATCTTCAACGCGCAACTGCTTTGGCCGACCACGCTGCCCGCGTCGTCCACGAGCACCACCTTGACTTCGGAGGTGCCCAGGTCAATGCCCAGATCCATCTTGTCTGCCTTCCCTGATGTCGTTCGAGCCTGATGGCCCCTGCGATTGTGTCGCGATCAGTCGATGCCCAGGATCTTGCGGTTGGCCGCGGTGTTGACCCCGCCGCCGGCGAAATCGTCGAAGGCCCGGTCGGCCACGCGGATGATGTGATCGGCAATGAAGGCCGCGCCTTCGCGTGCGCCGTCTTCCGGGTGCTTCAGGCAGCACTCCCACTCCAGCACGGCCCAGCCGGGAAAGTCGTAGGCCGCCATCTTGGAGAAGATGGCACCGAAATCCACCTGCCCGTCGCCCAGCGAGCGAAAGCGCCCTGCCCGGTTGATCCAGCTCTGGAAGCCGCCGTACACGCCCTGCTTGCCGCTCGGATTGAACTCCGCGTCCTTCACGTGAAAGATCTTGATGCGCTCGTGGTAGTGGTCGATGTAGGCCAGGTAGTCCAGCTGCTGCAGCACGAAGTGGCTCGGGTCGTACAGAAGGCAGGCGCGCGGATGGTTGCCCACGCGCTCCAGGAACATCTCGTAGCTCACGCCGTCGTGCAGGTCTTCGCCGGGATGGATCTCGTAGCCCACGTCCACACCCACCTTGTCGAAGGCATCGAGGATGGGCTTCCAGCGGCGCGCCAGTTCGTCGAATGCCTCTTCGATCAGGCCGGCCGGGCGCGGTGGCCACGAGTAGAGGTACGGCCAGGCCAGCGCACCCGAGAAGGTGGCATGCGCAGTGAGCCCCAAGTTGGCAGAGGCCTGCGCCGCGTAGTGCAGCTGCTGCACCGCCCACGCCTGCCGCGCCGCCGGATTGCCGCGCACCTCCGGTGCGGCAAAGCCGTCAAAGCCTGCGTCGTAGGCCGGGTGCACCGCCACCAGCTGGCCCTGCAAGTGCGTCGACAGCTCGGTGATCGACAGCCCGTGCCGGGCCAGCGTGCTCTTCACCTCGTCGCAATAGGTCCTGCTCTCGGCGGCCTTCTTCAGGTCGAACAGGCGCGCGTCCCAGCTTGGAATCTGCACGCCCTTGTAGCCCAGGCCCGCGGCCCAGGCGCCGATGGCGTCCAGCGAATTGAATGGGGCCTCGTCGCCAGCGAACTGGGCCAGGAAGATGGCCGGGCCCTGGATGGTCTTCATGAACGGAGTCTCCTTTTTCGTCTTGCGACAACCATTGTGTGCGGCAGCAACACCGCGTCCAGTCCGAAGTCTGATTTCCTCGTGAATCCGAAGCAAGCACCAGTGGGAAGCGCCACAATGGTTTGCATGTATGACTTCAGGCGCCGCCTGCGGGGCGCGCCCAGCCAGGGATGTCACAAACCGTAGCCAGCCGCCTCAAGATCGGCCTGTCGGCCTGCTTCCAGCACGCCGACCCGGGCCGCTCGCTGTTCACCAACAAGACGCTGCAGTATGTGGAGCAATCCATTGCGCACTGGCTCATGTCGGCCGGAGCCATGGTGGTGATGGTGCCCTGCCCGACTGGCGAGACCGCGCGCGGCGACACCAACCTGTCGCACTACGCGCAGTGGCTCGATGGCGTGGTGATGCACGGCGGCGCGGACGTCTGGCCCGGCAGCTACGGCGAGATGCCGCTGCGCGAGGCCTGGATGGGCGACCGCATCCGCGACCTGTACGACCTGGCACTGGTCGAGGCCTTCGAGCAGGCGGGCAAGCCCATCTTCGGCGTGTGCCGCGGCCTGCAGCTCATCAACGTAGCCTTTGGCGGCACGCTCTACCAAGACATCGCCACCCAGCACCCGCACGCCCTGCAGCACCGCGACCCGGTCAGCTACGACCAGAACTTCCACGACATCGTGATGGTGGAAGGCACGCGGCTGTCGCAGATGTACCCGGGCATGGTCCATGCCCGGGTCAACAGCATCCATCACCAGGGCATCAAGCACCTGGCGCCGGGTTTCGAGGTGGAGGCGTGGAGCTATCCGGACCACGTGCCCGAAGCCATCCGGCGCACGCCGGTGCCGGGGCGCGGCTACATCGCGGCCACGCAATGGCACCCCGAGTTCCATCAGCCCGGCACGCCGATCAGCACCGTGGACGACCGGGCCATCCTGGACGACTTCCTGGGTGCCTGCATGGCCACCCGCGCGCGCTCGTTTGCGCCGCAGCACGTGGCACCGGGCAAGATCCGCGACCGCGCTGCGCGCCTGCTGCGCCAGGCCCTGCTGCGCAACTGAGGCGGCTCAGCCCGCTTCGCTCAGCAACTGGGTGAAGCGCTGGAGGTCGACATTGCCGCCGCTGAGTACCACGCCGATGCGCTGCCCCGGCTGGGCCAGGCGGCGCGCGGCGGCAAAGGCCAGGCAGCCGGTGGGTTCCACCAGCATCTTCATGCGCTCGGCCAGGAAGCGCATGGCATCCACCAGCTGGGCGTCGGTGGCGGTGTGGATGTCGTCCACCTCGCGCCGGATGATGGCGAAGGTGTGCTCGCCCAGGTGCTGCGTCTGCGCCCCGTCGGCAATGGTGCGCGGTGTGTCGATGTGCACGATGCGGCCGGCGCGAAAAGACTGCTGCCCGTCGTTGCCGGCCTCCGGCTCCACGCCGTAGACCTTGCACTGCGGCGCCAGCGCGCGGGCAGAAAGCGCCGATCCCGACAGCAAGCCGCCACCGCCCAGTGGCACGAACAGCGCATCGAGCGGCCCGGTTTCCTCCAGCAGCTCGAGCACCGCCGTGCCCTGCCCTGCGATGACGTGCGGATGGTCGTAGGGCGGGATCAGCGTCATGCCGCGTTGCTCTGCCAGGTTGCGCGCCAGCACTTCGCGGTCTTGCTTGTAGCGGTCGTACAGAACCACCTCGCCGCCGTAGCCGCGCGTGGCCGCGACCTTCATGGCTGGCGCGTCGGTGGGCATCAGGATGGTGGCCGGAATGCCCAGGATCTGCGCCGCCAGCGCAATGGCCTGCGCGTGGTTGCCCGACGAGAAGGCCGCCACGCCAGCGCGGCGCTGATCTGCATCGAAACACGACAGCGCATTGAAGCCCCCCCGAAACTTGAAGGCCCCCATGCGCTGGAAGTTCTCGCACTTGAAGAAGAACTGCGCGCCGGTGGTGCGGTCCACCGTGCGCGAGCGCATTACCGGCGTGCGGTGCGCCTGGCCCGCCAGGCGCGTGGCGGCGGCCTTCACGTCCTCGAAGCCCGGTGTCGCCAGTGTGCTCATGGGTTCTTCCCCTTCGTTGCGTGGGTCAGCTCAGGTGCTTGCCGACGATGCCGGCCAACTCGAACATCGTGACCTGGTCCTTGCCGAACACGGGCCGCAGCTTCGCGTCGGCATTAATGGATCGCTTGTCCTTGGCGTCCTGCAGGCCGTTGGCCTTGATGTAGTCCCACAGCTTCTTGATCACCTCGGTGCGGGCCACGGGCTCGTTGCCCACCACCGCGGCCAGCTCGGTGCTGGGCGTGAGGCCGGCAGCCGGCTTGCGCGGTGCCTTGGGCGCCTTGGGCTCCTTGGCCGCCGCGGCCTTCTTGGCGGCCGGCGCCTTTTTCGCAGCCGCCTTCTTGGCCGCGGTCACCGTCGGCGTCTTGGTGGTTGCGAGCGTCTTGCGCGGCGGGAACTTGGAAGTGCGCGGCTCGAACTCGAAAGTCACCTTGCCCTCGTCCTTGTTCCACACCAGGAAGGCCTTGAAGGCGCGCCGCGTGCGCATGCTGACGAACTTGTCCAGCAGGTCGGTCTTGCCTTCGGCCAGCAGCTTTTGCACCTGCTCGGGCGACACCGGCTGCTGCAGGATGATCTTGCCGGACTTGAAGTTGCAGCTGGGCGTGGGCTGATCAGCGGTGGGCACCGACTTCTCGCACACGTAATTGCTGCCGTACTCGAACACGCGGCTGCCGCACTTGGGGCAGGGCCCCAGCGACTGCTGGCCGCTGAAGTCGACGATCTCGCCCGTCTCGGCCGGGTCCTTCTCGTCGCCGAAGTCGAACTCGAGCTTGAAATTCTTCGACTCTTCGTCGAACTTGAGGATGATCTCCGACACGAAAGGCCAGCCCGCCTTGGAGCGGAAGCCCTCCAGCGGGCCGATGTGCTTGTTGCGCAGCAGCGCCTCGGCCTCGGCCACCTCGAAGGTGCGGCCGGCGGGTGACTTGGTGAAGGAGAAGCCGCAGGCGTCCTGCCCGCTGCCGCTCTTGCCGGTGCAGGCATAGCGCCGGTAGTTCTCGCGCACGATGCCGCCGCAATTGGGGCACGGCGTGGAAAGCGTCGCGTAGTCGCCCGGCACGGTGTCGCGGTCGTACTCCTTGGCCTTCTTGACGATGTGCTCCGTCATTTCGGCGATCTCGCGCATGAAGGCGTCGCGGCTGAGCTTGCCGTGCTCCATCTGCGAGAGCTTGTATTCCCATTCGCCGGTGAGCTCGGCCTTGGACAGTTCCTCCACGCCCAGGCCGCGCAGCAGCGTCATCAACTGGAAGGCCTTGGCGGTGGGAATGAGTTCGCGGCCTTCGCGCAACATGTACTTCTCGGCCAGCAGGCCTTCGATGATGGCCGCACGCGTGGCCGGCGTGCCCAGGCCCTTTTCCTGCATGGCCTCGCGCAGCTCCTCGTCGTCGATGAGCTTGCCCGCACCTTCCATGGCGCCCAGCAGCGTGGCTTCGGAATAGCGTGCCGGCGGGCGGGTCTTGAGGCCTTTCGCGTCGCTCGATTCGGTCAGCACCTTCTCGCCGGGCTTCACCGGCACCAGGTTCTTGCCGTCCTTCTCGTCGTCCTCGCTCACGGCTTCCTTGCCGTAGATGGCCATCCAGCCCGGCTTGACCAGCACCTTGCCGTTGGATTGGAAGGCGTAGTTCCTGCCCTCGTGCGCCACCGTGCTGATGCGCGTGGTCACCTGGAATTCGGCGCTGGGGAAGAACACCGACAGGAAGCGCCGCACCACGAAGTCGTACAGCCGCTGCTCCGCTTCGGACAGGCCGGTGGGCGCCTGCAGCGTGGGGATGATGGCGAAGTGGTCCGACACCTTGGCGTTGTCGAAGATGCGCTTGCTGGGCTTGACGTAGTTGCCGTCGATGGCCTGCTGCGCGAAGGGCGCCAGGTGGCGCATGCCGCTGTTGGCAAGCATGCCCATGGTCTGCTTGACGACTGGCAGGTAGTCCTCGGGCAGCGCGCGCGAATCGGTACGCGGGTAGGTCAGCGCCTTGTGCCGCTCGTACAGGCTCTGCGCCAGCGCCAGCGTGGTCTTTGCCGAGAAGCCGAAGCGGCTGTTGGCCTCGCGCTGCAGCGAAGTCAGGTCGAACAGCAGCGGCGAGGCTTGCGTGGTGGGCTTGCTCTCTTCGGTGACGGTGGCGGGCTTGCCGCGCGATGCGTCGGCAATGGCCAGGGCGTCACGCTCGTTCCAGACACGGTCGGCGCGTTGTTCGGGGTCGGGTTCGCCGCTGGGCAGCAGGGGCGCATTGGCCTTCTTCCAGTTCGGGTCGAACCATTTACCCGGGTACTGTCCGGCCTCGGCCTGGAAGGTCGCGTGGATTTCCCAGTAGTCGCGGCTGACGAACTTGCGGATCTGCTCCTCGCGCTCCACCACCACCGACAGCGTGGGCGTCTGCACACGGCCCACGGTGGTCAGGAAGAAGCCCCCGTCGCGCGAGTTGAAGGCGGTCATGGCACGCGTGCCGTTGATGCCCACCAGCCAGTCGGCCTCCGAGCGCGAGCGCGCTGCGTCGGCCAGGCCCTGCATCTGCTTTTCGCTGCGCAGGCTATCGAAGCCGTCGCGAATCGCCTGCGGCGTCATCGACTGCAGCCACAACCGCTGAACCGGCTTGCCCAGGGGCTTTGCGCCGCCGGCGTACTGCTCGATCAGGCGGAAGATCAACTCGCCCTCGCGTCCCGCGTCGCAGGCGTTCACCAGCGCGGACACGTCCTTGCGCTTGGCCTGCTTCACCACCGCGTTCAGGCGGGTCTTGGTCTTGTCCACCGGTTTCAGGTCGAAACGCGGGGGGATCACCGGCAGGTTGGCAAAGCTCCACTTGCCGCGCTTCACGTCGTATTCCTCGGGGGCCTGGATCTCCACCAGGTGGCCCACGGCGCTGGTCACGACGTACTTCTCGTTCTCGAAGTGCTCGTCGTGTTTGTCGAACTTGCCAGCCACCGGCGTGAGCGCCCGCACGATGTCCTGGGCCACCGAGGGTTTTTCTGCAATCACCAATGTCTTCGTCATCACGGTCTCTCTACATACATAATCTGGCGCTTCTCTCGCGTGCGCACGCACGTACGTACGTACACGTAGGCGCGCACGCGCAGGCGTACATATTCAAACTAACAGACTTCGGCGATGCCTTCCAAATCCACCCCGATCAGCGGTCGCCGCATCCAGACGCGGCGCTCCGGCGTCCATGGCAACGGCGTGTTTGCCGTACAGGATATTGCCGAGGGCGAAACCGTGGTCGAGTACAAGGGCGAGGTCATCAACTGGGAAGAGGCGCTGCGCCGCCATCCCCACGATCCGTCGCAGCCCAACCACACCTTCTACTTCCACGTCGATGACGAACGTGTGATCGACGGCAAGGTCAACGGCAACTCGGCCAAGTGGATCAACCACTCGTGCGATCCCAACTGCGAGGCCGACGAGCAGGACGGCCGAATCTTCATCAAGGCCCTGCGCAACATCAAGGCCGGCGAAGAGCTCAACTACGACTACGGCCTGATCATCGACGAGGAATACACGCCCAAGCTGCTGGCCGAGTTCCCCTGCTGGTGCGGTTCCGAGGCCTGCCGCGGCACGCTGCTCTCGCCCAAGGACGACGAGGACGAAGACAAGAAGTCCAAGAAGAAAAAGAAGAAGAAAAAGGCCAAGAACAAGAAGAAGGCCAAGAAGAAGGCCAAGAAGAAGGATTGAGCGCCCTGCCATGACTGCCCCGAGCGCCGCCCCCGCCTGGCCGTTGGCTGAACTCAGTGCACAGCTCGATGCGCTGTTGCCGGGTTGCCGTGTGGAGCTGGTGGAGGAAATCGATTCCACCAACACCGAGCTGATGCGGCGCGCGCGCGCCGGCCGCGGCAACGAATCGGTGCTGCTGGTGGCCCTGCGCCAAAACGCCGGCCGCGGGCGCATGGGCCGGCCCTGGCAAAGCCAGGTGGGCGCGGCCGATTCCGCGCCCACGCTCACCTTCTCGCTGGGCTTGCCACTGGCGCCGCGCGACTGGTCGGGCCTGTCGCTCGCGGTGGGCGTGGCGGTGGCCGAAGCGCTGGATCCGCAAGCCGGCGCAGGCCTGGCGCTGAAGTGGCCCAACGACTTGTGGCTGCAAGACCGCAAGCTGGCCGGCATCCTGATCGAGACCGCCACCTTGCCTGGCGAAACATCGGCAGCCACGCGCTATGCGGTGATCGGGATCGGCATCAATATCGGCCCGCGCGATCCGCAAGGCATGAACACCCCGCCGGCCAGCGTTCGCGAATGGCAGCCGCAGGCCACCGCCGCTGGCGCGCTGGCTGACATCGCAGCGCCCCTGCTGCGCACCGTACTCGAGTTTTCCGAGACCGGCTTTGGCCCGCTGGCCGCCCGTTTCGCCGCGCGTGACGCCCTGCGCGGGCGCGAGGTGCAGCTCAGCGACGGCACCGCGGGCCTGTGCGAGGGCGTGGGCTGGACCGGAGAGTTGCTCGTGCATACTGCGGCGGGCATTCAATCCATCACCAGTTCCGAAGTCAGCGTGCGCCCACGCAAGAGCTGAACAGGGCCAGCGCCAACAAAGACTCCAACGTGCGAATCCTGCTGACCGCCCTCGTACTGGCCAACGGCCTGTACTTCGCCTGGAGCCACGGCGCGCTGGCTGCCTTTGGCTGGCTGCCGGCTTCGTACAGCGAGCGCGAACCGCAACGCCTGGAGAACCAGGTGCGTCCCGGGGCACTCCAGGTCAAGCCGGCCGCTTCTTCGTCTCCCGCGCCTCAAAGCGCACGCTGAAGCGCGAGCCGGGCGGCTTCTTTCCCGGGTGGGCGTCTTCCAGCGACACCGTCGCGTTGTGCTGCCGGGCAATCTCGCACACGATGGGCAGGCCCAGCCCCGAACCATCGGCATCGTTGCCCAGCACGCGGTAGAAGGGCTCGAATACCAGCTCCTTGTCGGCCTCGGATATGCCCGGGCCCGAGTCTTCCACCTGCAGCACCACGACGTGCCCGAAGGGGTCGCCCAGCACCCGGGCGGTGATCACGCCTGGCTTGTCGGCCGATGACGGCGTGTAGGCAATTGCGTTGTCCACCAGGTTGCGGATCAGCTCCTTGAGCAGTGTGGGGAAACCCTCCAGCTGAACGCCGGGCGCGCCGGGCTGGTGGCCGTCGTAGCCCAGGTCGATGCGCTTGTCCATGGCGCGCGGCACGGCCTCGCGCACCACCTCGATGGTCAGGCGCGCCAGGTCGCAGCCCTGCGGCGCCAGCGCGCCGCCGCCGCCTTCGGCGCGGGCCAGGGCCAGCAACTGGTTCACCGTGTGGGTGGCGCGCATGCTCGATCGGCCGATCTGCTTGAGCGACTGCTTGAGCTCGTCCGCGTTGGCGTTTTCGCGCTGCGCCAGGTCGGCCTGCATGCGCAGGCCCGCCAGCGGCGTCTTGAGTTGGTGGGCCGCGTCGGCCAGGAATCGCTTTTGCGTGGCCAGCGAATCCTTCAGCCGCATCAGCAGGCCGTTGACCGAGGCCACCAGTGGCGCTACCTCGACCGGCACCGCGCTGTCGTCCAGTGGGCTGAGGTCGTCGGGACGCCGCTTGCGGATGCGGTCTTCCAGCTCCGCCAAGGGATTGATGCCGCGTGCCAGCGCCAGCCAGATCAGCAGCACCGCCAACGGCAGGATGGCGAACTGCGGCAGCAGCACGCCCTTAATGATCTCGGCGGCCAGGAGCTGTTGCTTCTCGCGCGTTTCGGCCAGCTGCACCAGCACCTTGATCGCGGGCCCGTCGTCGCGCGGCAGCTCGATCCAGATGCTGGCCACGCGCACTGCCTCGCCGCGCAGCTTGTCGTCGCGCAGCGCCACTTCGCCTGGCGCTTCTTCTTCCTCGGGCATGGGCACCTGGGCATCGCCACCCAGCAGCTTCTTGTCGGCGCCGAGCACCTGGTAGTAGACGCGGTCGGTGCCGTCGGCGCGAAGAATCTGCCCGGCCGATTCAGGCAGCTGGAACTGTGCCTGGCCGTTGTGGATGACGACCATGCGGGCCAGGGTGCGCGCATTGAATTCGAGCGCCCGGTCGAACGGCCGGTTGGCAATGCCCTGTGCCACCAGCCAGGTCACGCCGATGCTCACCGGCACCAGCAGCAGGAGGGGCGTGAGCATCCAGTCGAGGATTTCGCCGAACAGTGAGCGTTGGCCGCGTTGGAAGAGTCTCAAGTGATCTTTTTCCTGGAATGTGAAGGTTGCTGGACGCTTCGACCATCTCGGTGAACTGGGTTGGCAATATTGCCAGCGACATCTCGCATCGACGTTTTATCCTCGTGGCGGGTCGCTTGTGATCCGTAAATACTCAGGGAGAGAGAAAAAATGATTCGCACATCGGGTGCGCGTTCGCGCGCGCCATTCCTTGCTCGGCCATGCTGACCATGGCAGCCAGCGTCGTATTGGTGGCGTGTGGTGGCGGGGGCAGCAGTGGTGGGGTCGGCGGCAACGACTTCACAGCCCCAAGCGCTTCAACCAACCCGGAGTCGACCACGCCTGCCCCGAGCACGCCCGAGGCGCCTCCAGTCAGGACCTTGGCGCCGGGCGCCGAACTGCCCCCCACGCTCGAAGCGGCCCAGGCCGGTTCGACCATGCTGACTGGCGACGACAAGCAAGGGATCTACCAGACCCCGAGTGGATATTCCTTCATCTCGTCCGAGGGGCGCTTCATGTACAAGGACACTCGCCAGTGGATCTTTGACTCGATCGAAAAAACCAGTGACACAGGCTGGAAGTTTCGCTTCCGAGCGCTTCGCGCGATAGCGTTCTCGACAGCTTCGACCTGATCACGGGTTCGGGAACGATCGAGGCCAGGAAGACCGTAAGCGGCACCTATACCAAGGACGGACAACTTCGCTCGACGCCGTTGAGCCTTCTCAAGTACGACGCGGCGAATGCGCTGGCGGTCACGCAGGAGTCCATGGCCGGAACGTGGAGCACCACGGCGGTCGATGGGCTGGAGATGTCGATTGAGCTGGATGGCAAAGGCACCCTTACTGGCCGCACCACCGGTTTCTCGATTGGCAAGTGCAGCTTGAGCGGAACGGTCGTGCAGACGGAACCCGGGACCTCTCGAAATCTCTTCAACATCGATTTCACGGTCATCAATGCAGCGAGCGGCAATGCTTCCTGCCGGACGGCAAGGCTTTGACCGGCTTGGGCGGCGTCGTCATGGTCCCGGCTAGCCAGTTCCCGGAAGAAGGCGCTTACCGGACCTTCTACTTCCACTCGGCCACGGACACCCTGGCGGTACTCACCAACGCTCTGCGCAAGCAGTAGCGACGGCGTGCGGGCTCAGCCCTGGATCTTCTCCAGGCAATACCCCAGCCCGCGCACCGTCGCAATGCGGATGGGGCCCTTCTCGATCTTCTTGCGGAGCCGGTGGATGTACACCTCGATGGCATTGAGGCTGACTTCCTCGCCCCATTCGCACAGGCGCTCCACCAGTTGGTCCTTGCTGACCAGCCGCCCGGCGCGCTGGAGCAGCACTTCGAGCAAACCCAGTTCGCGCGCCGACAGCTCCACCATCTTGCCGTCGATGGTGGCCACGCGGCCCGCCTGGTCATAGACCAGCGGGCCGTGCCGGATGGCGTTGCTGGTGGCGCCCATGCCGCGTCGCGTCAGGGCACGCACTCGCGCCTCCAGCTCTTGCAGCGAAAAGGGCTTGGCCATGTAGTCGTCGGCACCGAAGTCCAGGCCCTTGACGCGCTCTTCCACGCTGTCGGCCGCAGTGAGCACCAGCACCGGCATCTGTTGGCCGCGCGCGCGCAGGCGCTTGAGTATTTCCAGCCCATGCAGTCCGGGCAGGCCAAGGTCGAGGATCAGCAGATCGAACTCGCTGTTGGTCATGAGTGCCGCGTCGGCCTGGTTGCCGCTGGCCACATGGTCTACCGCCGCGCCCGAGGTGCGCAGGCTGCGCAGCAGTGCGTCTGCCAGCACCTGGTCGTCCTCGGCAATCAAAATGCGCATCGCGTTCGTCTCCTTTCACGATTTTAAGAAGTCGCGACGCCGTGTTGGTGGCAGGGCGAATCAGGGCTTGCCCGCCCTTTCAGGCAGGCTCGCCGGCTTCGCCGGCGTAGGCCTCCAGCCCCAGCGCCACCACGGTGGCGATCTCGTTGCCAACGGCGGCTCGAAACTCCTCTTCGGCCTGTGCGACGGCGAGCCGAAATGCTTCCAGCCAGGCCAGGCCGTCGGCGGTGAACTGCACCTGCCGCGCCCGTGCGTCGATCGGGTCGGGCCCGCGCGTGACCAACCCCCAGGCTTCGCACTGGTCCACCAGCATGCCCATGGCCTGCTTGCTCATGCCGGCGCGCTCGGCCAGCTCGGTCAGGCGCGAGCCGCCGCGTGCCAGGTGGCGGGTGATGTGGATGTGCGCCGCGCTGACTTGCGCGCGCGCGGCGAGGTTCGACAGCGCCAGCGGCACCTCCACGTCATGCGCCATGAGCGACAGCACACGCTCGTCGAAGCGCCGCATGGCATGGCCCAGCAGTCGGCCCAGGTGGGTCTGGCGCCAGGCGTCGTCGGGAGGATGAGGCATGGCCTAAATGGTAAAGCAAACTGACTAAATAACGGCTTTTACTCGCCAAGACAGCCACGTACACTACTGTTCAAGCATCCAGCCTGTGATTCAAAACAGGCCGGTGGCCAAACACCAACCTATTGATTTTCAAGGAGATTTTCATGGACGCAGTCGTCAAGGGTGCCAACATCGCCGGTGCCAACAGCGAAAAGGCCAAGGCCCTGCAGGCAGCCCTGGCCCAGATCGAAAAGCAGTTCGGCAAGGGCACGATCATGCGTCTGGGCGAAGGCGAGCAGATCGAGGACATCCAGGTGGTCTCCACCGGCTCGCTGGGCCTGGACATCGCGCTGGGCGTGGGCGGCCTGCCGCGCGGCCGCGTCGTCGAGATCTACGGCCCGGAATCTTCCGGCAAGACCACGCTGACCCTGCAGGTCATCGCCAACATGCAGAAGCTGGGCGGCACCTGCGCCTTCGTCGATGCCGAACACGCGCTCGACGTGCAATACGCCAGCAAGCTCGGCGTCAACCTGCCCGACCTGCTCATCAGCCAGCCCGACACCGGCGAGCAGGCGCTCGAAATCGTCGATTCGCTGGTGCGCTCCGGCGCGGTCGATCTCATCGTCATCGACTCGGTGGCCGCGCTCACGCCCAAGGCCGAAATCGAAGGTGAAATGGGCGATTCGCTGCCCGGCCTGCAGGCCCGCCTGATGAGCCAGGCGCTGCGCAAGCTCACCGCAACCATCAAGAAGACCAACTGCATGGTCATCTTCATCAACCAGATCCGCATGAAGATCGGCGTGATGTTCGGCTCGCCCGAAACCACCACCGGCGGCAACGCGCTGAAGTTCTACGCCTCGGTGCGCCTGGACATCCGCCGCATCGGCACCATCAAGAAGGGTGAAGAGGCCATCGGCAACGAGACCAAGGTCAAGGTGGTGAAGAACAAAGTCAGCCCGCCCTTCAAGACGGCCGAGTTCGACATCCTGTTCGGCGAGGGCATCTCGCGCGAGGGCGAGATCATCGACATGGGCGTGAACAACCGCATCGTCGAGAAGAGCGGTGCCTGGTATGCCTACAACGGCGAGAAGATCGGCCAGGGCCGCGACAACTCCCGCGAGTTCCTGCGCGAGAACCCCGAGCTGGCCCGCGAGATCGAGAACAAGGTGCGCGACGCGCTGGGCATTCCGCTGCTGCCGGCTGCCGAGGGCGAGCAGGAAGCTGCGCCCGCCGCCAAGTCTGCCAAGGCCGAGAAGGCAGACAAGGCCGACAAGGGCGACAAGGGCGACAAGTAAGTAGCCTGGATGAATGAAGCTGCCCGCCACCGTGCACTTGCCGGCGGCGGGCATGTCGTTTCACCGAACCATGGCATCTCCTGCCCCATCCCTCAAAGGCCGCGCGCTGCGCATGCTGAGCCAGCGCGAACATTCGCGCGCCGAGCTGGAGCGCAAGCTGGCCAGGCATGAGGAAGAGCCCGGCACGCTGGCTCGCGCGCTCGACGAGCTGGCGGCCAAGGACTTCATCAGCGAGACCCGCGTGGTGGCCTCGGTGCTGCACCAGCGCGCGTCGCGCTCCGGTGCGCTCAAGGTCAAGCAGGAATTGCAGGCCAAGGGCATCGCGCCAGAGGCCATAGCGCAAGCGGTCGCAATGTTGCAGGACAGCGAGCTGGAGCGTGCGGCGGCCTTGTGGCGCAAACGCTTCGACGCGCCCCCCGGCGATGCGAAGGAACGCGCCAGGCAGATGCGCTTTCTGCTGGCGCGTGGATTTTCCGGCGCCGTTGCCGCCAAGGTGCTGCGTGGCGGCTTCGAGGATGAAGACGAAGCGGGGGCTGACGGCAACGCCTGACAGGCGCCGCTGTTCGCCCCGTCAGCCGCGCACCACGATCGGCTCGAACTTGCGCCGGGCCTTCAACTGCTCGGCATCCCAGTCGATGCCCAATCCGGGCGATTCGGGTGCAATCGCGTGGCCATCTTGAATGCGCAGCCGGCTCGTGGTCAGGTCGTCCAGCTGCGGGATGTATTCCACCCAGCGCGCATTCGGCACCGCAGCGCACAGGCTGACGTGCAGCTCCATCAGGAAGTGCGGGCACATCGCGATGTTGTGCGCTTCGGCCAGGTGTGCAATCTTGAGCCAGGGCGTGATGCCGCCCACGCGCGCCACGTCGGCCTGAACGATCGAGCAGGCGCCCTGCTGGATGTACTCGGCGAACTGCGAGAGGTGGTACATCGACTCGCCCACCGCCACAGGCACGCTGGTGCTGGCCAGCAGCTGCGCATGGCCGCGCACGTGCTCGGCGGGCATGGGCTCCTCGAACCAGGCCAGGTCCAGCGGCGCGTACTGGCGTGCGCGCCGGATCGCCTCGGCGGTGGTGAAGCTCTGGTTGGCGTCCACCATCAGCTCGAAACCGGCCCCCACTGCTTCGCGCACGGCTGACAGGCGTGCAATGTCCTGCGACACGTGCGGCTTGCCGACCTTGATCTTGGCGCCCAGAAAACCTTCGGCCTTGGCTGCCAGCGTCTGCTCGACCAACTGGGCCGGCTCGATGTGCAGCCAGCCGCCCTCGGTCGTGTAGACCGGCACGCGAGGCTGCGCCCCGCCGGCTAGGCGCCACAGCGGAAGGCCCGAAGCGCGCGCATTGCGGTCCCACACGGCGGTGTCGACGGCCGCCAGCGCCAGGCTGGTAATGGCGCCCACCGCGGTGGCGTGCGTGTGGAAGAACAAGTCGCGCCAGATCGCCTCGTAGTGCTGCGGGTCGCGCCCGATCAGCCGGGGTGCGAGATGGTCCTGTAGCAGCGCGACGATCGACGAGCCGCCGGTGCCGATGGTGTAGGTGTAGCCCGTGCCGGCCGAGCCGTCATCGCAGCGCAGGGTGACCATCACGGTCTCCTGCGTCACGAAGGACTGGATCGCGTCGGTGCGCAGTACCTTGGGCGCGATGTCGATCTGCGAGATCTCGACCTGGTCGATCTTTGCCATGGACATCAGCTGGCGTTGTGCATCACGTCGGCCGGCAGGTCCGCGCCGTGGAACTTCTTGTAGATGGTGTTGAGCTCGCCGCTCTTGAGCTGGCTCTTGACGAACTCGTCGAGCTTGGCCTTCAGGCGCGGTTCGTTCTTGCGCATGCCGATGGCCAGCATGTTCACCTTCATGGTGAACTTGGGCTCCATCTGTTTGGCGGGGTTCTTCTCGTTGATGGTCTTGAGCAGCGGCGGCGCCGTCGCAAAGATGTCGGCCTGGCCGCTGACCACCGCGGTGATCGAGGTGGCGTCGTCATCGAAGCGAACGACGGTGGCGCCGGCCGGCAGGATCTTGGTCAGCTCCTGGTCGTTGGTGGTGCCGCGCGTGGCGATCACCTTCTTGCCGGCCAGGTCGGCCGGGCCGGTGATGGTCATGCTCTTGGGCGCACCCACCACCGCCAGGATGGCGGCATAAGGTACCGAGAAGTCGACCACCTTCTCGCGCTCGGGCGTCACCGACATGCTCGAGATCACGATGTCCGCCTTGTCGGTCTGCAGGAAGGGAATGCGGTTGGCGCCGGTGGTGGGCACGATCTCCAGTTCCAGGCCCAGCGTCTTGGCCAGCAGGCGCGCCGTTTCCACGTCGGAGCCGGTGGCGTTGAGTTTCTCGTCCTTCATGCCGTAGGGCGGCACCGCCAGGTCGATGGCCACGCGGATCTTCTTGGCCGCGGTGATGGTGTCGAGCTGGTCGGCCTGGGCGGCGCCCGGGAAGGCAGCCAGCGGCAGGGCCAGCGCAAGCGCCGACAGCAGCGCGCCGCGGCGCTTGAACGAGATGAGGGAACGGGTCATCGGAGGTCTCCTTGTGTTGACTTGGACGGGAACGAAGCAGGGTCGGCCGGCGGCTACAGGCCGGTGCCCACGAACTGGCGCAGCTCGGGCGTTTGCGGGTTGCTGAGGATGCTGGCGTCGCCCTCCTCCCACACCTTGCCCTGGTGCATGTAGATCACCTTGTCGGCCACGCCGCGGGCGAAGGCCATCTCGTGGGTGACCAGGATCATGGTCATGCCTTCGGCGGCCAGCTTTTCCATCACCTTGAGGACTTCGCCGGTGAGCTGCGGGTCCAGCGCCGAGGTGACTTCGTCGAACAGCATGAGCTGCGGCTGCATGGCCAGCGAGCGTGCGATGGCCACGCGCTGCTGCTGGCCACCCGACAGCTGCTCGGGGTAGGAGCCGGCCTTTTCGGCCAGGCCCACGCGGGCCAGCACGTCCATGGCCAGCGCGTCCGCCTCGGCAGCGCCCAGGCCCTTGACCGAGCGTGGCGCCAGCGTGATGTTCTGCTTGACCGTCAGGTGCGGGAACAGGTTGTAGCTCTGGAACACGATGCCCACGTCCTTGCGCAGGCTGCGCAGGTCCAGCGAGGCGTCGTGCACCGCATGGCCGCAGCACTGGATGGTGCCGCTGTCGATGGTCTCGAGCCGGTCGATGCAGCGCAGCGCCGTGCTCTTGCCCGAGCCGCTCTGGCCGATGATGGCCACCACCTGGCCACGCTCGACCGAGAAGGACACCCCCTTGAGCACATGCAATTGCCCGAAGTGCTTCTGGACGTCCTTGAGTTCAACCACGGGCTGCATTGAGCTTCCTTTCGAGCGTTCGGCTCCAGCGCGAGAGCGGGTAGCAAAGAATGAAATAGAGAACCACCGCGCAGCCGAAGTACATGAAGGGCTGGAAGGTCGAGTTGTTCAGGATCTTGGCGTTGTAGGAAAGCTCGGCGTAGCCCACCACCAGCGATGCGATCGAGGTGTTCTTGATGATCTGCACCAGGAAGCCGACGGTAGGTGGCGTCGCGATGCGCAGTGCCTGCGGCAGGATGACGCGGCGCATGCGTTCCCAGCGCGTGAGGGCCAGGCACTCGGCGGCTTCCCACTGCGCACGCGGCACCGCCTGGATGCAGCCGCGCCAGATTTCACCGAGAAATGCGCTGGCATAGACGGTGATGGCCAGCGCCGCGGCCGCCAGCGCAGGCACCGAGCCGAAGCCGAAGATGTTGGGCCCGAAGAAGCACACGCCCATCAGCACCAGCAGCGGCGTGCCCTGGATCACCTGGATGTAGCCCGCCGCGGCCATGCGCACGGCCTTGCTCGGCGACACGCGCGCAAGTGCAATCGCCAGCCCGATCAGTCCGCCGCCCACGAAGGACAGCGCCGACAGCTGCAGCGTTCCCCAGGCGCCCTGCAACAGAAAGCCGAAGTGCTCGGCCGGCATGAAAAAGGAAGAAGTCATGTCGTGGCTTCCTTCTTCTTCACAGCGACGTGCCCAGCTTGCGCCGGCGTGGGAATACGATCAGGCCCAGCAGCCAGAAGCCCAGGCGCATGGCATAGGACAGCGCCAGGTACACCACCCACAGCACCACGAAGATCTCGAAGTTGCGGAAGGTGTCGGCCTGGATGCGGTTGGCCACGCCAAAGAGTTCCTCCGCCCCCACCGAGGACATGATGCTGGAGGCCAGCATCAACAGCACGAACTGGCTGGCCAGCGCCGGGTACACGCGCTCCACCGCCGGGCGCAGGATCACGTGCCAGAACACCTGCGCCTTCGACAGGCCCAGGCACTGCGCTGCTTCCAGCTGCCCCTTGTGGATGGACTCGATGCCGGCCCGGATGATTTCGCAGGAATACGCGCCGATGTTGATCACCAGTGCCAGCACCGCACCCACCAGGATCGGCATGGTCACGCCGGCGCTGGACAGGCCGAAGATGAGGAAGTAGCTCTGGATCAGCAGCGGCGTGTTGCGGATCGCTTCCACATAGCCGCCAGCCAGGCGCCGCAGCCAGCCATGCCGGCTGTTGCGCGCCAGCGCGCAGGCCGTGCCGAGCACGAAGCCCAGCACGGTGGCCAGGAAGGACAGCTGCACGGTGGTCCATGCGCCCTCGAGCAGCAGCGGCCACTGCTCGAGCACGGGCGCGAAGTCGAACTGGTATTTCAAGTCAATGCTCTTTCGCTCAGGCTGCGCGCACCAGCGGCTGCACCGGCAGGCAGGCCGGGCCGATCGGCTCGAAGGCCTTGTAGGTCAGGATGAATTCCCTGTGGCCCAGTTCTTCGGACTTGCTGGCTGCGCCGTTGGCGACTGCGCAGACCGTGTCGTAGATCTCCTGCCCCACCTCGGCCAGCGTGCCGCGGCCTTCCAGGATGCGGCCGGCATCGACGTCCATGTCCTCGGCCAGGCGCCGGTAGGTGTCCGGGTTGGCGCACACCTTGATGACTGGCGAGATGGCGGAGCCCACCACCGAGCCGCGCCCGGTGGTGAAGAGAATGACGTGCGAGCCGCAGGCAATCAGCTCCACGATCTCGGCGTTGTCGCTGATGTTGGGAAAGCCGAAGCGTGGCTCGCCATCGGGCACCACGTCCAGCAGGTACAGGCCACCTTGCGTGGGCACATCGCCAGGCTTGACGATGCCGCTGATCGGCGAGGCACCGCTCTTGGCGTACGCGCCCAGCGATTTCTCCTCGATGGTCGACAGGCCGCCGTCGGCGTTGCCGGGCGCGAAGCTGCCGTGGCCCATGATGCTGTAGTAGCGCGCAGCCTTGTTCACGCACTGCACGATGGCCTCTCCCAGCTCCGGCGTGGCGGCGCGGCGCTTCATGTGGAATTCGCAGCCGATCAGCTCGCCCGTTTCTTCGAAGATGCAGCGTGCGCCCTCGCCGATCAGCTGGTCGAAGGCACGGCCCACGGCCGGGTTGGCGGTGATGCCGCTGGTGCCGTCGGAGCCGCCGCACACGGTGCCCACGATCAGCTCGTCCATTGCCATCGGCACGCGCGTCTGCTGCGCCAACTCGTCGCGGGCCCACTCGACCCACTCCGTGCCTTCGCGGATCGTGCTGCGCGTGCCGCCCTTTTCCTGGATGGTCAGCGTGTGCACAGGCCGGCCCGATGCCGCAACCAGCTGCTCCAGCTTGCGCTTGTTCATGCTCTCGCAGCCCAGCGACACCAGCAGCACCGCGCCCACGTTCGGGTGGGTGGCAATGGCGCCCATCACGCGTTCGGCGTATTCGTTGGGGTAGCAGCCGGGAAAGCCCACTAGCTGCACCTCGGCATCCTCGCGGCCGCGGAAGTTCAGCGTTATCTCGCGCGCCACGTGGTGCGCACATTCGACCAGGTAGGCAACGACGATCGCATTGCGGATGCCCTTGCGGCCATCGGCACGCAGGTAGCCTTGCAGGGGGAGCGTATTGGCGGAACTCATCTCGTGGGGCTGCCTGTGATGGTCAATGGCCGACGAAGGTGTGGCCTTCGTCCAGCGTGTAGGTGGGCGTGTAGTCGCTGTCGAGGTTGTGCGTGTGGATGTGTTCGCCCGCCTGTGCGGCGCAGCGCAGGCTGCCGATGACGGCGCCGTACTTGATGACCTTCTCGCCGGCGCCGAGGCTGCGGCGGGCCAGCTTGTGGCCCATGCCGATGGCGTGGGTCAGCGTGGCGCGGGTGTCTTCCAGCTGCACCGTGGTGCCGGCGGGCAATGCGCTGCAGGCCACCAGGCAGTTGTCTTCGGGCGACAGCAGGACCAGGCGAGCATCGAGGGAGGCTTGAGTGTCCACGTGCGTCGCCATCGTCAGAACTTGCCGTACTGCAGGTAGGCCTGCTGCGGGTCCGTGCCGGCGAGGATGGCGGTGCGAACCTGGTTCTCGCGGGCCATCATGGATTCGGCCTCGCTGACGATGGCCTCGGCCTGGGCCAGGGGAATGCAGATCACGCCATCGGTGTCGGCCATCAGCAGGTCGCCGGGGTTGATGGTGACCTCGCCGATGCGCACGGGCACGTCCATCGCCTCGGGCAGCCAGTAGCCCACCACGTCGCGCGGCGTGAAGTAGCGGTGCCACACCTGGAAGCCCTGCGCCTGAATGAACTCGGCGTCGCGCACGCCGCCGTCGGCGATCACGCCCAGCACGCCCTTGAGGCCCAGCGTCTCGGCCGACAGCTCGCCCATGTGCGAGACCACCGAGTCGTTGGGCTGGATCACGGCAATGTGGCCGGGCTTGGCGCGCGAGAGAAAGCCGGTCCAGGCCAGCAGGGTCTCGTGCGGGTCGGCACTGGTGTCGACCTTGCCGTTCACGGTGAATGCCGGGCCGCAGATCTTCTTGCCGGGAATCAGCGGGCGCAGCGTCGGCGGCAGCGTGAAGTCGCGCATGCCGCCGGCACGCATGACGTCGTGAAGGATGCCGGTGTAGCAGGCCTGCAGTCGGGTGAGCAGCGGAGTGGTTGAGTTCGGCATGGTCAATTTCATCTATGAAATCAAATTGCAGCGGAGATTAGCAGCACATGGTCCTCATTCGGTTGGTGGATTGCCCCTGCTTCCGGGTATTCACCTAGGAAAAATCGCCAGCAGATCCTAGTTTCAAGGGATTGAAATCCCCGACTCTTCGCTTAAAGTCAATTTCATACATAAAAATCACTGTCATCAGTGATTGAAGCTGAACATCCAACACGAGGTAAGACGAGATGAACCAACGCGCAAAGGGCAAGAACATCCTGGTCACGGCGGCCGGCAAGGGCATCGGCAGCGCCAGTGCGCTGGCATTGGCGCGAGAAGGCGCTGCCGTGTGGGCCACCGATGTAGACGAGGCCGCGCTGGCGGCGTTGGCAGCGCAGGCGCGGGACGAAGGGCTGGCCGGCCTGAAGACGGCGGTGCTCGACGTGCGCAACAGCGCGGCCGTGCAGGCCTTTGCCCAGGTCCAGAGTGGCCGGCTGGACGTGCTGTTCAACTGCGCCGGCTTCGTGGCGGCCGGCAGCATCCTCGAATGCAGCGAGGCCGACTGGGACTTCAGCATGGACCTCAACGTGAAGGCCATGTACCGCACCATCCGGGCTTTCCTGCCGGCCATGCTCGAGCGCGGCGGCTCGATCATCAACATGGCCTCGGCGGCCTCCAGCGTGAAGGGCGTGCCCAATCGCTGCGTCTATGGCGCCTCCAAGGCGGCGGTGATCGGCCTGACCAAGGCGGTGGCGGCCGACTTCATCCAGCAGGGCATCCGCTGCAACGCGATCTGTCCCGGCACCATCGAGTCGCCCTCGCTGCGCGACCGCATCGCGGTGCAAGCCGAGCAGGCAGGCGCGGACGAGGCCGCGATCCGCGCCGCCTTCGTGGCGCGCCAGCCGTTGGGTCGCGTGGGCCGGCCGGAAGAGGTGGCGGCGCTGGTGGTGTACCTGGCATCCGACGAATCCGCGTTCACCACCGGCACCATCCATATGATCGACGGTGGATGGACGAACTGAACGAAGAGCAACAATGAATCAGCCGCCAGCGCCCCAGGCGCCAGACAAGCAATCGGACGGTGACGCCGAGCCGGAGGCCCAGGGCGGGCAGCGCTACCCTGCCCCGGCCCTCGAGAAAGGCCTGGACATCCTGGAGGTGCTGGCCGACAGCGCGTCGGGCTACACGCTCAACGAACTGGCGCAGAAGGTCGGGCGAAAGGTCAGCGAGATCTTCCGCATGGCGGTCACCCTGCAGCGGCGCGGCTACGTGCGTGTCGACGAGAACGACCGCTACACCCTCACCTTGCGCATGTTCGAGCTGGCGCATCGCCAGCAGCCGCTCAAGAGCCTGGTGGCCGTGGCGCTGCCGCTGCTGCGCGAGCTGGCCAATCGCTCGCGCCAGTCGTGCCACCTGGCCATGTACCAGGCGGGGCGCGTGGTGGTCATCGCACAAATCGAGAGCCCCGAGCGCTGGTCCTTCGGCCTGAAGGTGGGCGTGACGATCGGCCTGACCGACACCTCGTCAGGCCATGTGCTGCTGGCTTTTCGCGACGAAGTGGACCGTGCCCGCATGCTGGCGGCACATGTTCTGGTGGAGGGCGAGCGCACCATCGATCCGGGCGAGCTGTTCGCCATGCTGCAGGAGGTGCGCGAGCGCGGCTACGCGACGACGCCCAGCCAGCAGATCCGCGGCATCACCAACATCGCCTACCCGATCGTGGGCGTGGCAGGCCAGGTGATTGCCGCGATCAACGTGCCGCACCTGGAGCGCATCGACCAGAAGGTCGGGCCCGGCGTGGAGCAGGTGCGCGAGATCGTGGCCAACATCTCGGGCCGGCTGTCAGCCCTGATGGGCGCCGGCGGCTACAACTACGGCGAGTAGCGGCCGTGCGGCGCTGCGGCCTTACAGGCCCAGCATCAGCTTGAGGTTCTGGACCGCCGCGCCGCTGGCGCCCTTGCCCAGGTTGTCCAGACGCGCGATGGCCACCGCATGGCGATGGTCCTCGTTGGGGAACACGCGGATCTCGAGCACGTTGGTGTCGTTCAGGCCCAGCGCATCGAGCTTGCCGTCTTCGGTGGGCGGCAGCACCTTCACGAACTGCTCGGGCGTGTTGCTCTTGGCGTAGTGCGCCGCGTAGGCCGCCTGCAGGTCGGCTGCCTTGGGCTTGCCGGGCAGCAGGTCCAGGTGCAGCGGCAGGTTCACCAGCATGCCCTGCTTGAAGTTGCCTACCGAGGGAATGAACACGGGCCGCGTGGTCAGGCCGGTGTACTTCATGATCTCGGGAATGTGCTTGTGCTTCAGGCCCAGCGCGTAGGTTTCGTAGGCGGGTGCATTGCCGCCTTCGTACGCTTCGATCATGGTGCGGCCACCGCCCGAATAGCCGCTCACCGAGGGCAGGCTCAGGGGGTAGTCGGCCGGCACGATGCCGGCGTCCACCAGCGGACGCACCAGGGCAATGGCGCCGGAGGCATAGCAGCCGGGGTTGGCCACGCGTGCGGCTGTTGCCACCGCCTTGGCATGGCCTTCCACCAACTCGGGAAAGCCGAACACCCAGCCCGCCGCCACGCGGTGCGCGGTGGAGGCGTCGATGATCTTGGGCTTCTTGCCAGGCAGCTGGTCGATGAGCGCCACGGATTCGCGCGCGGCATCGTCGTGCAGGCACAGCACCACCAGGTCGACGCCAGCCATCAGTTCTCGCTTGGCGTTCACCTCCTTGCGCAGCTCGGGGGCGATGCTCACGAGCTCGACTTCGCCGCGCATCTTTTCGAGGCGCTCGCGGATCTGAAGGCCGGTGGTGCCGGCTTCGCCATCAATGAAGACCTTGGCCATGGCGTACTTTCGTGTGGGGTGGGCTACGTGGTTCCCGCAAGCGGGCGCCCCAGGTTGGTGCAGCGCAACATGATACAGTCAACGATTGTCCCCCGCCCACGCCTCATCTGGCTTAGTGGCCAGTGGACAACAGCGCCATCCCAGGTCCCTGTCCAACCTCCCGCCCTAAGAGATTTCCTCATGAAGATTCACGAGTACCAAGGCAAGGAAATTCTTGCCAAGTTCGGCGTGCCCGTTCCGCGCGGCATCCCGGCATTCACGGTTCAGGAGGCGGTTGAAGCCGCCCAGAAGCTCGGCGGCCCCGTGTGGGTCGTCAAGGCCCAGATCCACGCCGGTGGCCGCGGCAAGGGCGGCGGCGTGAAGGTTGCCAAGAGCATCGACCAGGTCAAGGAACTGGCTGGCCAGATCCTGGGCATGCAGCTCAAGACGCACCAGACCGGCCCCGAAGGCCAGAAGGTTCGCCGCCTGTACATCGAAGACGGCGCCGACATCAAGAACGAACTCTACGTCTCGCTGGTCACCGACCGCGCCACGCAGAAGGTTGCCGTGATCGCATCGAGCGAAGGCGGCATGGACATCGAGGAAGTGGCCCACTCCACGCCCGAGAAGATCATCACCGAGATGATCGACCCCCTGACCGGCATCACCGCCGATCAGAGCAAGAAGATCGCCGCGGCCATCGGCCTGACCGGCGGCTCGGTGGACCAGGCCGTCGACCTGTTCGCCAAGCTCTACAAGTGCTACATGGACACGGACGCATCGCTGGTTGAAATCAACCCGCTGAACTGCGACTCCAAGGGCAACCTGATCGCCCTGGACGCCAAGTTCAACTTCGACTCCAACGCCCTCTTCCGCCACCCCGAGATCGTTGCCCTGCGCGACCTCGACGAAGAAGACCCGGCCGAAGTGGAAGCCAGCAAGTTCGACCTGGCCTACATCAGCCTGGACGGCAACATCGGCTGCCTGGTCAACGGCGCCGGTCTGGCCATGGCCACCATGGACACCATCAAGCTGTTCGGCGGCGAGCCGGCCAACTTCCTGGACGTGGGCGGCGGTGCCACCCCCGAGAAGGTGACCGAAGCCTTCAAGATCATGCTCAAGAACAAGAACGTCCAGGGCATCCTGGTGAACATCTTCGGCGGCATCATGAAGTGCGACACCATCGCCACCGGCGTGATCGCAGCATGCAAGGCGGTGAACCTGCAAGTGCCGCTGGTGGTGCGCATGAAGGGCACCAACGAAGAACTGGGCAAGAAGATGCTGGCCGAGTCGGGCCTGCCGATCATCAGCGCGGACACGATGGCCGAAGCGGCTCAAAAAGTGGTTGCGGCCGTCAAGTAAGGAACAGTCATGTCGATCTACATCAACAAAGACACCAAGGTCATCACGCAAGGCATCACTGGCAAGACCGGCCAGTTCCACACCGAGAAGTGCCAGGAATACGCGAACGGCAAGAACTGCTTCGTCGCGGGCGTGAACCCGAAGAAGGCCGGCGAGTCGATCTTCAACATTCCAATCTACGGCTCGGTCAAGGAAGCCGCCCAGCAAACCGGCGCCACCGTGTCGGTGATCTACGTGCCGCCGGCAGGCGCTGCCGCCGCAATCTGGGAAGCCGTCGAAGCCGACCTGGACCTGGCGATCTGCATCACCGAAGGCATTCCGGTTCGCGACATGCTCGAAGTGCGCAACAAGATGAAGGCCAAGGAAGCCAAGGGCGGCAAGAAGACGCTGTTGCTGGGCCCCAACTGCCCCGGCCTGATCACGCCCGATGAGATCAAGATCGGCATCATGCCCGGCCACATCCACCGCAAGGGCCGCATCGGCGTGGTGTCCCGCTCGGGCACGCTCACGTACGAAGCCGTGGCGCAACTCACCGAAATCGGCCTGGGCCAGTCCAGCGCCGTGGGCATCGGCGGCGACCCGATCAACGGCCTGAAGCACATCGACGTGATGAAGGCCTTCAACGATGATCCGGACACCGACGCCGTGATCATGATCGGCGAAATCGGCGGCCCCGACGAGGCAGACGCTGCCCGCTGGTGCAAGGACAACATGAAGAAGCCGATCGTCGGCTTCATCGCAGGTGTCACCGCGCCTCCCGGCAAGCGCATGGGCCACGCCGGCGCGCTGATCTCCGGCGGTGCCGACACGGCCGAAGCCAAGCTGGCCATCATGGAAGAATGCGGGTTCACCATCACCCGCAACTTCTCGGAATTGGGCAAACTGTTGAAGTCGCGCCTGTAATATCAGGCCCGGCCTCCCGCCTCGAAAAGCGCTCGCACTGAAAGGTCCGGGCGCTTTTTCAATGTAAGCACAACACAACAATTCAACGGACCACCGTGCAGCAGCCCTGGGACTTCGTCGCGCTTTCAGATGCCGGGCGCGTTCGCGCCAACAACGAAGATGCGGTCGCATTCGATGCGCCCCTGGGGCTTGCGCTTCTGGCCGACGGAATGGGCGGCTACAACGGCGGCGAAGTGGCCAGCGGCATGGCCATTGCGCTGTTGCAGGCCAGTATCGGCCGCTGGTTGGCGCATGCCGGCCCGCAGGCCAACAGCCGAGGTGTGCGCCGCGCGTTACAGGCTGGCGTGGACGAGGCCAACCTGGCCATCCTCGAAGCTGGCGAGGCCAACGTGCAACTCCAGGGCATGGGTACGACGCTGGTGCTGGCCGTCTTCGGGCCGCAAAAGGTCGTGGTCGGCCACATTGGCGATTCGCGTTGCTACCGGCTGCGCGGGCAGACGCTGGAGCTGCTCACCCACGACCACTCGCTCCTGCAGGAGCAGATCGACGCCGGGGTGCTCACGCCGGAACAGGCTCTTCGCTCGCCCATTCGCAACCTGGTCACGCGGGCCGTGGGCATCGAGCGGCAGGTCTTGCTCGAGATGCACGAATTCGATACCGAGCCGGGCGACCTCTATCTGCTGTGCTCGGACGGACTCAGTGAAATGGTGTCTGACGAGGACCTTTTCACAGTTTTGTTACAAGATATCGAACTTTCTCAAAAAGCAACACTTTTGGTTGCAATTGCAAATGACAATGGCGGCAAGGACAACATTTCTGTTGTTCTTGCGCAAGCCGCTGGGGTTTCGGGCTCCGGCGTTGTGGAAGAACGGGTTTAATCGGTTTCCTGCCGCCTTTTTCTTGTCGCCGGGAAACAACAACAACAACTGTCTCGTTGGAGCGAGGAGCGGGTGCCATGCCTAAATTGATCGTCTCGATTGATGGAGTCGTCATCAAGGAAGTGACGCTCGCGAAGGACCGCACCACGCTTGGTCGGCGGCCTTACAACGACATCGTCATCGACAATCTCGCCGTCAGCGGCGAGCACGCCGTGCTGCACATGATCGGCGGCGATGTCTATATCGAAGACCTGCACAGCACCAACGGCACCTACGTCAACGCCACCGCCATCAAGAAGCAGGCGTTGGAGCATCACGACCTCATCGAGGTCGGCAAGTACAAGATTCGCTATCTGGCTCGCGGCACCTCCAGCGAGCCTGTAGATTCGTCGTATGCCGGCGAACCCCAGACCACGCCTTCGGGCAATGTGCCCTTGTCCGTTGCACCCACTGCGCAAATGCCGCTGGCGGGCGCAAGCGGCGCGGCGGTGCTGCGCGTGCTCTCCGGCGCCGGTGCCGGCCGCGAAGTCTCCTTGCAGAAGGTGGTCACCACCATCGGCAAGCCGGGCGTGGCGGTGGCCGCCGTCACCCGGCGGCTCCAGGGCTACGTGGTGGCGCCGGTCGATGGCGACACCCTGCTCAACGGCGAGCCCCTCGGCCGCGAGGCCGTGGCCCTGCAAGACGGCGACACGCTCGAGCTGGGTGGCACGCGGATGCAGTTCGTCTTCGCCTGACCGAAAGGCCCAATGGCGGCCGTGCAGAGGCATTGGCCGTGCATCCTCATCACCCTGGTTCCGGTGGTGCTGATGCTGGCGCATGTGGGCAGCACGCGCGGCGGCCCGTGCTCGACGGCCTGGATCTCTACATTGCGGACTGGCGCCTGCGCCTGACCTTGCCTGGGCGGCTGGACCCGCGCATCGTGATCGTCGACATCGACGACGCCAGCCTGCAGGCAGTGGGCCAGTGGCCGTGGGGCTGCGACTGGCCACGCTGACCACCGAACTGATGGTGCGCAAAAGGCCGCCGTGCTGGGCTTCGACATGGTCTTTCCGGAGGCGGATCGCAGTTCGGGCCTGGTCACTCTGCGCGAACTGGCCGACGGCCCATTGCGCGAAAACGCCGCACTGCAGTCGGAGCTCGACCGGCTTGCGCCCTCGCTCGATCACGACGGCGCCTTCGCCCGCGCGATGCAGAACCACCGCATTGCCCTGGGCTTCTACCTGACGCAAGGTGACCTGCCCCTGACGCGAGGTGTTCTCCCGCCGCCCGTCCTGCCCGCGACGGCGCTGCCGGCTGGCCTGGGCATCTATGCGACTCATTGGGACGCTACGGCAGCAACATCGCGCCGTTGGCCAAGGCGGCGAAGTCGGCCGGCTTCATCAATGCCGTCATCAGTTCGCGCAGCGACGGCCTGCTGCGTGCCGCTCCGTTGCTTGGCTACTGCGGTGGCGCGCACGGCGAGAACGGGTATTACGAGTCGCTCGGCCTGGCGGTGTATCGCCTCGCCGCGGGCGTCGACAGCATCGTGCCGGTGCTGGTTCCCTCCAGTGGCAACGGCGCCCCGGCAGTCGTGCAGGCGCTGCAACTGGGCCAGGGTGCCAATGCACTGCGCGTGCCGATGTCCAGCCGGACCAGCAGGCTGGTCCCCTTCCTTGTTCCCGCGGGCCGCTGGGCGGTAGCTTTCTCTATATTTCCGCGCAGGAGATCCTCAACCACGAACTGCCGCCTGGCGAGCTGGAGGGAAAGATCGTGCTCGTGGGTACCGCCGCCCCTGGCCTGCAGGACCTGCGCGCCACGCCCGTCGGCGCAACCTTTCCTGGTGTGGAGGTGCATGCCAACGTGGTCTCGGCGCTGTTGGACAAGCGCTTCATCTCGCTGCCCGATTACGCCCCAGGCTACGAATTTTAAATGTTGGTGCTGACGGGCCTGGTGCTGGCGGTGGGCTTGTCGCTGATTCCGGTGGCTCAGGGCGGCCTGCTTTTCCTGGCGGTGCTGGGCGCGGTCGTGGGGTTCAACACCTGGCTGTTCAAGGTCCACGGCCTCGTGTTGCCGATGGCGTCGACGCTGGTCGCCATGGTGCTGGCGCTTGTCACCAACATGGGCTGGGGCTACTTTGTGGAGGCGCGCAAGCGTCGCAGCCTGGCCGAGTTGTTCGGCACCAACGTGCCGCCCCAACCCGTCGAGAAGATGCTGGAGCAACCAAGCGCTACAGCACGCGCGCCGAAAGCAAGGAGCTGACGGCACTGTTCTGCGACATGCGCGGCTTTACCCGGCTGTCGGAGAACCTTGCGCCGGTGGAACTGCAGGCCTTTCTCAACCGCATCTTCAGCCGGCTCTCCGAGATCATCAGCCGGCACGGCGCCACCGTGGACAAATACATGGGCGACAGCGTCATGGCCTTCTGGGGGGGCGCCGGTGGACAACCCCCTGCATGCGACCCTGGCGGTGCGCGCCGCCATCGAAATGGCCAAGGCCGTCGAGGAGCTGAGCGTGGACAACAAGCCCACCGGGCTGCCGGAAGTAAGCGTTGGCATCCGTCTCAACACAGGCCTGATGAGCGTTGGCGACATGGGTTCGGCCGAGCGCAGAAGCTACACCGTGATCGGCGACGCCGTGAACCTTGCGGCCCGCCTGGAAAGCCTCAGCGGTGCATACGGCGTTTCGGTGGTTGCGTCCGAGGCCACTGCCCGCGCCGTGCCGGAGTTTGCCTGGCAGGAACTGGATCGCGTCCGCGTCAAGGGGCGCAGCAAGGCGGTGACCATCTTCACGCCCGTCGCCTTGCGAACGGAGCTAACTCAAGAGCAGGCTGGGGCGCTCGACTCGTGGGCGGACGTGCTGGCCGGCTACCGGACCCAGCAACCCGCCCAAGTACAACCTTTGTTGGATACGCTGTTGGCCACAGATGCCAAAAAAGTCCTTTACCGGCTGTATGCAGAGCGATTAGCCTCAATGGCATCGCGCCCCTTCGATCCCGAGTGGGGCGGCGCGACCCGGTTCGAGTCCAAGTAGTCACTACTTCAATCAAAAGCCATCAGAAATAGGGCGCAGCCAAATGCAGGTGCGGGTATTGGGGTGCTCTGGCGCCATTGCCAAGGATTGCCGGACGACCTCCTTCCTCATCGACGACGACCTGCTGGTCGACGCCGGCACCGGCGTGGGCGATTTGTCGCTGCGCGAGATGATCGAAATCGACGATGTGGTGCTGACCCATTCGCACCTGGACCACATCGCCGCCCTGCCCCTGATGCTCGACGCGGTGGCCAGCCGGCGCAGCCGCCCATTGCGTGTGCACGCCTTGCCCGAAACCATTGCGGCGCTGCGCACCCATGTCTTCAACAACATCATCTGGCCCGACTTCGCCGCCATTCCGAGCCGCGATGCGCCGTTTGTCGTGTTTGAAGAAATAGCCATTGGCCAGACATTGCGCCTGGGCACGCAAAAGCTGAAGAACGTAGAAGTGCTGCCGGCCTTTCACACCGTGCCGGCCTGCGGCTACGCCGTAAGCTGTGCCCAGGGCAGCCGCCAATGGGTATTCAGCGGGGATACCGAGCGCAACCAGCATTTCTGGAACCGCGTGAATCAGCTGGATGTGGGTGCGCTGGTGATCGAGACCGCCTTCAGCAACCGCGAACAGGCCTTGGCACAGCGCAGCCGTCACCTCTCGCCTGCGACATTGATCGAAGAGTTGGGCCGCATCGGGGCGGACAAGCACTACCCCATCTACATCACGCATACGAAGCCGGCCGAAACGGCCGAGATCATGAGCCAGATCGGCGGCAGTGCGGCCAAGCACGACATCCGCTGGCTCGAGGCGGACGACATCCTGGTCCTCTAGCCCGACATTTCGCGGCGCAATTGACAAAAATTGTCAGTGTCGCCGCCGAGCCGACAACGGGAAATGTCACACACTGTAACGCGAACGTGAACTAAGTCGCGCCGGAAGAGCCCTCAGGGGCCAGAAACCGAGGGTGGCACGGTTGGTGCGGATACAAGTTCGGCTCCGGGGAGGTTCCCGGGCTTGAATTTGTCTCTGAACCAAACTGGAGTAATCCAAATGAACCGTCGTTCTATCGCACGTTCCGTGCAAAAGGGTTTCACCCTTATCGAATTGATGATCGTTGTCGCGATCATCGGTATCTTGGCTGCTGTGGCTCTGCCGGCTTATCAGGACTACACGATCCGCGCTAAGGTGTCGGAAGCCATTCTGGCCGGCTCGCAGTGCCGGACGGCCATTACTGAAGTCATCCAAAGCAACTCCGCGTCGCTGCTTCCGGCAAGTGGCAAGTGGGGTTGCGAGACCGATCCGAGTGCAACGATCGCTGCGACGAAGTATGTCCAGAGCATCACCACGTCCGATGCCGGCGAAGTGACCATCACTACTTCTGCCGACAACAGCCTCGGCGCTGCCAAGAGCAAGGCAATCGTCATGACGCCTTATGAGACTGAAACCACGAAATTCACCAATGGCTCCACCGCGAAGACTGTCTTCAAGTGGGTTTGCGGTCCCGCTGCGTCGAGCGCCATGGATGCCAAGTACCTGCCCGGCTCCTGCCGCGGTTCTTAACGCGCATTCTATTGAAATAGCCCATTCGATTTAACTGTCGATGGGCTGAATTTCAAGATCAACCATTAAATAAGAATAAAGCGGCGCACGGCGCCGCTTTTTCATTCCCGATTGATGCAAATGGCACGGAACGAATATCGTTGGGGCGCGCTTTTTTTTGCAGTGCTCTCGGTTGCGTGGACTTGGTATTCCGGCAAGGATCTAAATTGGGATTTTCTCAATTACCATCTCTATGGTCCCTATTCGCTGCTGGAGCATCGCCTGGGGTCAGATTATTTTGCCGGGAGCTTTCAGGCCTATTTAAATCCGATGGGCTACATCCCGCTCTACTTGATGGTCGTGGGTGATTGGCATCCCCTGCTTATTGGCGCCGCACTTGCGTTACTCCATTCCATTGCATTTGCCTTGCTCTGGTTAATCACGCTACGAATTCTCCCGGAGTCGACGCCACGCCGTGGGCTCGCGTGCTTCGTTGCGGTTTTCCTTTCTTTTTTGTCTCCTTTGCAATTGGCGATTCTCGGAAGTAGTTTTCTAGATTCCATTGTTGCACTTCCAGCTATTGCCGCGCTGTATTTGCTGGTAAAGCATGCTCAAAGCTTTCGTGGGCGCCATATAGCTTTCGTTGGTATGGCTTTAGGTGCGGCGGCGGGCCTGAAGCTCACCAATCTGCTGTTGTTGCCTGCCGCAGTATTGGCGATCGAGTCGATTAGCGAGATCTCGTTGAGATCATTCTTGCGTCGAATGGCATTGTTTTCGGTTGCTGCTGTCGCCGGATTTCTACTGACTAATGGTTATTGGAGTTACGAACTTTGGAAGGAAATGGGCAATCCGGTCTTCCCATTGTTCAATAACATATTTCAGTCGCCTGATTTTCCATTCGTTGCATATCAAGATAGGCGTTTCCTGAACGGCAACGCCACGTCCGTTTTTACGCTTCCATTTGCACTTCTAGATCATCGCAGCTGGATTTATTCAGAGAACGTAGTGGCTGATGTCCGGCCCTTGGTGCTAGGGATTGCACTCTGCCTGCTGCTTGGATATCGTGTGTGGTCAAAGCGACGAGATCCGTTGAACGCTGACAATGATTCTTCTCGCCCAGCTTTCAGGGCGCTTCTGGTTTTTGCTATTGCGTTCTACGTTATATGGGCAGAAGCCAGTCGCATTGGACGTTATGCCCATGTCCTTTGGCTGCTGGTTGGCCCATTGCTGATTGGCGTACTTTATAGGATTCCGTGGAGGCGCGCAGCACTCGGGGGCGCTATTTGTACGGTATTGGTGCAACTGCTATTCTTGCATTCAAACGGCAATCCGCGATGGGCTCCTACAGAGTGGGGTGATAAATGGATATCTGTCGCCATTCCTAAGCCACTGCGAGACGTACCGTACGCCTATTTGACCATGGGGACGCTGAGCAATTCGGTGCTCATACCTTTCTTCAACAAAGACGCACGCTTTATGAACCTGATTGGTCAACACATGCAACCAGCTGCGGATCGAATGACTCTTCGTGCGAGAAGATTTCTCGACTCTGACCTTGGCTTGAAGGTGATGTTCACCGCAAAAATTGAAGGACAGATTTCGGAATCGGCTGTCAAAGACGTTAACGCGATCCTATCAATATACGGCCTAAGACTCGGTCAGGGTCCTTGTGAATTTGTCAATATGGAGTGGGCGTCTCTTGAGGGTTTTTCCCGTTTGTCTTCAACGCCCGGGGCCAAACAAAAGCAAATCTTGGCCGTGTGCAGTGTCGATAAAGAGACCCCGGAAAGAGTCAAAATCGTTCAAGAACAACTCGCTGAGATCGACAGAGTATTTAATCGAGTGGAGGCTGTATGTGGTGACCTTCTTAATCCCAAAGGGACCCAAACAATGCACGGCGGGGGGGGGTGGATGCGAACCTATTTCAATTCGAACAACCGTCTAATGACAGATGGATCGACTGTTTCGATTCGGCAGAAGAGTGTCTTTGACGATATATATTTGGGCAATATTGCCGACTGGCAGTCCGCGGATCGAACGCCATCTTGTACGCGCCAGGCAGCGCTCGATCCGAAGGGCAGGCCGAGTCAGGCCGATGCGAGTGGCCCTTGATAGGGGTGGGAAATTGAGTTGATTCGCGTCGTCTGAACTCAAGCGCAGGTGCCAAAGTGCACACGTTGGATCGAGCACACTTGGCTCGCGTCTTTGGCGGCTGCATCGGCCTGGTTTGACGACCGGTCAATCCGATAAGGCTCACTCCTAGCCTGATCTCGCGCCGGGCGCTTCTCCCAGTCAAATGGCGCCTTGCCTGAATGCAACGAAATGTTGCCGCCCATCAGCCCCAGTTAACCGACTGTCGGCAATCGTGACTTGGGTGACAAAGCTTGGAATAGCCTCGCGGCTCTCAAGCATCACCCGCACCCATGCGCACGACCCGATCCGATCTTCGACAGGAGCAGAAGCCGCCGCCGCTGCAGGCACCGCAGCGCCGCCAGCGCGGCCTGACCGCCATCGAGCTGCTCGTCACGCTCGTGATCCTGGCGATCCTCATCGGCATCGCGGCACCTTCGATGACGCGCTTCATCGGTCAGTGGCGCGTCTCGAATGCGGTCAACGCCCTGACCGGCTCCTTGCGCATCGCCCGTACCGAGGCCATTGCGCGCTCCCGCCCGGTCGTCGTGTGCAGGGTGGCTTCGAGCACCTCCACCACCTGCCTGTCCGCCATGGGAACCAATGGCTTTGGCAGCGGCTGGATCGTGTTCGTCAACTACGACCGCGACGCCAATAGCGACTACGCCGCCGCCTCCGACGAGATTCTGCTGCGCCAGGACACGCCGCCCGGCATCATCAACATCAGCCTGACCAACGCAGGCCGTTTCGTCTTCCTTCCCAACGGCCTGCTCAACGACACGTCCAACGGCATCAACATCGACGCCAGCGGCTTCACCAGCGCCAGCGCCACACCGTGGGCGCGCAAGGGCCTTTGCGTTACCAAGCCCGGCCGCGTTCGCCCGGTGGCAGATGCATCCGGCTGCGCCGACTACGAAAAATGAATACGCCCCACCCCGCCGCTGTCGCTGCGCAGCCACGCAGCACACAACGAGGCGCAACCCTCATCGAGGCCATGGTGGCGGTCTTCATCCTGGCCGTTGCGCTGTTCGGCATGGCCGGGCTGACCTCCTCGGCCATCAAGTACAACCAGATGTCGCGCATGCGGGCCACTGGCCTGAGCCTGGTGGCCGACTATGCCGAGCGTGCGCGCGCCAATCTCGCAGGCTTTGCGAACTACGCCTACACCGGCGCCTACACCGCAAGCACCCGTACCGCGGCCACCACAGACCCCACCGCCGCCCCGGTTGCCTGCACTGTCGATACCTCCAACGCCGCCAGCCCCACCAATACTTGTGGCACGGCCATCGCCGACTACGACAAGAGCCAGTGGCGCACCAACGTTGCCAATCGCTTGCCGGGCGGCACGGCATTTGTCACCACCGAACTGACCGATGCACCTGCGGGCGTCAGCGGCCTGCCGGCCACGCGCGTGCTCAACATCTGGCTCATCTGGACTGTGGTCAAGGAAGGCGACGGCTTCGAGCAGAAGCGGTCTTGTCCCGACGGCGCCAACGTCGGGGCCGACGACTCGGCGACGTGCATGTACTTCCGGGTCACGCTATGAAAGCGACGCGTCCTCATTCGACAACAACGGCGCTGCCGACGCGCCGCTCGCTCGATGGCTTCACCCTCATCGAGATGATGATCGCCCTGGTCATCGGGCTGGTGATCCTGGCAGCAGGCTTGTCCCTGTATGTCGCGTCCAGCCGCGGCAGCCAGCTGTCCCAGGTCGAGACGCAGATGAACGAGGACGGCATCCTGGCCGTCAACCTGATCCAGCAGCAACTGAAGCAGGCCGGTTATTCCCGGCAGGTCATCCCGGTCAGCGGCTCCACGGTGATGGGAAACTTCGCGGGCTCAGCGGTACGCGGATGCGATGGAGGCTTTACCGATGCCGCCGCTGCGTTCGACGCCCTCGCGTGCACGGGCGGCAGCGGCAGCGACGCCATTGCCATCCGCTACGAGGCAAACACCTTCAATACGGAGGCCACGACCGATGCGACGCCCCTGCCAACCAACTGCGTAGGCCATGGCATCAACGTCGCCACTGCGTCGCAGGCCGCACCTGCCCCCACGCCCCCGGCCGGCAATTACGCCCTGGCCGACAACCGTTACTCGGTGACCGGTGCCAACACACAGCCCATGCTGTCTTGCCAAGGGTCGGAAAAGAGCGGGGCCGCCAACGTCATCGGCACGTCGCAGCCGCTCTTGGCCAATGTCGAAAGCATGCAGGTGCTCTACGGCGTGGCCAGCCGCCCGAGTGCAGAGCTGGCAGCCAACTACGACCCGATGAAGCATCAGATCGTCAGCTACCTGAGCGCGAGCGGTGTCGACGCGCTGACCAGCACGGGCACGCTACCCAACGCCGCCGACGACCGCTGGAGCCGTGTGCTGAGCGTGCGCGTGTGCCTGCTCATGCGCAGCGATCAACCCGTGAGAGACGCGCCCCCGGGCGCCATGGCCTACAAGGACTGCAGCAACGTCGACGTAACCGGCAACGACGGCTACCTGCGCAGGACCTACACCACCACGGTGCTGTTGAGAAACCGCGTGGTCATCCAATGAGCAACATCCAACACCACGCCTACCGTGGCCGGCGCGGGCAGCAACAGCGCGGCGTCGTGCTGATCATCACGCTGATCCTGGTCGTCATCCTTTCGCTGCTGGGTACTTTTGCAATCCGCAACGCAACCCAGACCGACCGAAGCATCAACGGCATCCGCTCGGCAGAAGTCGCGCGCGAGGCGGCAGAAACTGCCCTGCGCTTTTGCGAGCAGGTGGCGATCTTCGACGGCGACGGCAAGGACTACACCGAGTACGGCCAAAGCGGCCTGCGCGCCAAGATCATCGGAACCACCATCGCGTCTGAGTCTGACCCGTTGGCTGCATGGCGCAGCGTCGCCAACTGGATCGACGGCAGCAACGTCATCAGCGTTCCTACGGGCTACTACAAGAAAGACATCGCCGGCAACACCACCGAAGTGCAACTCAAGACCGCGCCGGTCTGCCTCATCCAGAAGATCGAGACCACCTCCACGCCCAAGCTCACGGGCTACCTCATCACGGCCCGCGGATTTGCCAACAACGCCACGTTCACGGGCTCTACCGGCAAGACAACCCGGGGCGCCGAATCGTGGATGCAGTCCGTGCTGACGCGCGGAAGTTGAGCGCCAAAGAAGAACAACCATGCACATGCCCAACGCCGCCATGCCACGCCAAACCAGCACCGGCTCACGTCGATTCGATCTTGGCTTCACCCTGATCGAGTTGATGATCGTCGTAGCCGTCATCGCCATCCTGTCGGCCATCGCCCTGCCCAGCTACCAGGAGCACATCCGCCGGAGCAAGCGGTCCGAAGCGCAGGGCATCTTGATGGAGGCTGCGCAGTACATGCAGCGCTTCTATTCGGCCAACGATCGCTACACCAGCACCGGCGGCACCACCAACACCGAGTCCGAGCAGACCGTCACCACCGGCGGCACGACCGTCAGCATGCTGCCAGACAGCCTGCGCCAGTCGCCCAGGCCGACCGCTGGCGCCAACTACACCATTGCCGTCCTCGCGCGTGACAACCCGCCCTCCTACACCCTCACAGCCACCCGCACTGGAAGCATGAGCAGCGACAAGTGCGGAACGCTCACGCTGGACAGCCAAGGCACCAAGGGCGTGGATAGCTCGACAACCTCGCTTTCCGCCGCGGACTGCTGGAAATAAGCAGCACGCATGCGCCATATCGGCGCAGCAGCAACACATCCATGAAGCCTCCTCTCGACAGGACGAGAACATGAAAATTTCGCCCCGAACTTCTGCCTCCGCGCCGGCTAAGACTGCGCGCGCCACGCAGAACCTCTTACTGACGAGTGTTGGCCTGTTCACCGCATGGGTTGCTGCCCTGTTGCCCACGGCCGACGTGCGAGCCGCCACCGCGCCAAGCCAGGTCCCGCTGTACAGCGCCGTGCCGGGCGCCAAGCCCAATTTGATGCTTGCCCTGGATAACTCGGGCTCGATGGGCTATGAATTCCCAGACAGCTATACGCTGACAAATAGCTGCAAGGGAAATGACGGCCAGGTGTTGATCGACGGCGACTGGAAGAATTGCTCAGGCAGGAACGGAAAAGACCAGTACTTCGGCTGGTATTCGATGCGGTCGAGCGATTTCAATTTGCAGTACTACAACCCGGCAATTAGGTATTTGCCGCGAGTGAATCCGGACGGAACGCCTCAAGTCAATCCGGTAAAATTCGTTGACAACCAGTCTTCTGGTCAATTCGTTTATTCCGCTTCAAGCGGAGATTACACTATCAATTCAGGGAGTGATCGCTTTCCCCAATATACGGAAGGCTCCACGGGAACGTTTACCTATGTACGATGCCCCGGTGGCGATTGCTCGGCATCCAAAAGGGTACAAGTTGACATCACGCCAACAGGGACGGCGACCATTGCCCTGCCTGCAACGAATAATCGAACGGATTGCGGAGCCAATGCAACAACCTGCTCCCAGGCTGTGGAACTCAAGAATATTCTCAACTGGTACTACTGGTACCGAAACCGTTCGATGGCGGTCGGAACGGCCATCGGCCAGGCTTTGCAGAGTTACGAGAATAAATTCCGCATTGGGTATCTGCAATTCAATGCCGGCAAGACCTACGTGTGTGATGGGCGAAACTGCAGTTACCAGTACCTGCCATCTTCGTCGATCAGGCAGGGTGTCAGGTACTTCAGAAATGATGCCGGCGGCAACGGCAACTGGAAAACAGATCTCTACTCATGGCTCTACGGCATCGTGCCAGCGGGGGGCACGCCGTCCCATCAGGCGCTTTCTCTTGCTGCCGACTACTATTCGGGCAGCAACAAGTACGCCGGCAGTTCCAATCCGCGGTCCTTTGGAAATCCGTGGAAAAACGATCCAACGAGCACTGGCGCGGAGGACACGCAGGATTTGAGTTGCCGCCGCTCATTCGCCATTGTCCTATCGGACGGAGCATGGAATAGCGGCACCAGCAAGAACGCAGGCGGTCAAACAGCCAGCGTCGTGGGGACAGCCAATCAAAGTGGGAATCCTGGCGGAAATACCGCAGCTCTCAAATATGATCCCGCGGGTGCGACTGGCTGGAGCGACACGACCTTGGCGACAAGGCTGAAGGCGCGAAATCTATACATTCCGTACAGCGATGGAAAGATCAGTTCCAACGGCTTGGCAGATTTGTCCGCCAATCTCTTCTGGAATCTGGACTTGTCCGTCACGCTGGATAACAACATCCTCCCGCTGGATGGGCAGAACAATCCGACGTTCTGGCAAAACATTACCACCTACACCATTGGTTGGGGCTTGACGCCGTCAGGGGATGCAGGCACCACAGGCGGGCTTACCTGGGCGCAGATCAACAAATACAACAACGATTGGTTGTCCGGAAGCACCACACTCACCAAGCCTTCATGGGCGGATGGCAAGACAAGCGTGAACCTGGATGACTCCAAAACAAGCGATTCGCTCCGGGTCAACGACTTCATCCGCGCCGGCTTTACAGGGGGCGGACGTGCCTATAGCGTGTATTCGGGCGATGACGTACGACGCGCAATCGACAACGCCTTGAGCAGCATGGTGGGCTCCGGTAACGATGCCGGCGTGGCAGTGTCGGGCAACAGCAGCGAATTCCAGACCCTGGAAAACCAGTTCAAGTACACCACCGAATATCAAACGTCAGACAACAGCGGCGATATCAAGGCCTTTGCGTTGAATACGAATGGCGGCTATTCCAAGGTTGACCAAGCTACCGGCAAGCCCACACCGGCCTGGTCCGCCAACGCCAATATGCCGGCACTGGCGAGCCGCAAGATTTTTGCGCTGTCGGGCTACAACGCCAGTTCGCCCGACAAGTCCGCCAATCTGCGCCAAGAGCTGAACTCCAGCACGACACTGAGCGGCCTGCCGTCAGACCTTCAAGCACTGCTCAATGCAAACAAGCTGCAGAAGACTGACAACAGCTTCATCCGCTACCTGCTGGGCGAGGACCCGCAGACGGATGTCAACGGCGCCGTCTACCGCACACGCAAGCAACCCATCGGCGCCTCGGTCAACTCTCCCCCGGTGTTCGTGGGCGGGCGCATCGACATGGGCTACAACACCTATGGCTCGGTCGATGGCAAAGGTACGTATGCCACCTACAAGACGAGCAAGACCACGCTGCCGGCTACCATCTTTGCCGCGACCAACAACGGCAAGGTCCACGTCCTGAACGCGGCCAAGACCGACACGGCTCTGACGGGCATTCCATCGGGCACGGAGCTGGCCGAGTTCATGCCCAAGGGGTCCATGGCCGCGCAGATCGACCTGGCCAACCCCAACTACCGCTTCCGCTACACGCTGGACGGCCCGTTGGTTGAGCAGGACATCTACGACAAGAACGGCGACACTCCGGCGACTGGCTCGGCAACCTGGCGACAGCTGGTGCTGGGCACGGGCGGTCGTGCCGGCAGTTTCATGTACGGCATGGAGTCGCCCATGAACACGTCGAACCGGACCCCGACCAAGAACCACTTTCTCTGGGAACTGGACAACAAGACCAGCGGCTATACCGACCTGGCCAACGTGACCAACAACCCCGCCGCGGGCCAGCTGGACGACGGAACGTGGGTCATGCTCACTGGCAGTGGCCACTACGCGGGTTCGGGCAAGAAGGTCGGGCTGTACCTGGTGGAGGCGCTTACCGGCAAGCTCAAGCGATTCATTCCGCTGCCAACCGGTTTTGGCAACGACGACACGGCCAACGGCGGCAATCGCGGCCTGGGCGGCGTGGTCGCGGTGCGCGACACCACCCGCCGGATCGTGGCGGCCTATGCCGGCGACGCGAACGGCAACCTGTGGCGCTTTGACCTGCGCACCTCGAAATTCGCGGTGTCCTACGGCCGGCCGCTGTTCACCACGCCGGGCGGCAAGACCCAACCCATCTACGCCGCGCCGACTTGGCAGGCTCACCCAGGGGCGGCCAGCGTCTGCACCTACAGCACCTCGACGCAATGCGGCGCAATCGTGGTGGTGGGCACCGGTATCCTCTTGGACGAGGACGACCTGGCGTCGCCGGCCACGAAGCAGGGCATCTACGGCATCTGGGACCAGACACCCATCGGGAGCGACGACAAGGCCGCCTTCACCAAGGTGGCCGCCGCCGACCTGGTGGAGCAGACCATCGACCTGAACTCGGCCAAGGACGGATCGGGCACCCTCGAAAACGGCAAGAAGTTCTACGCAGTCAGCGCGAATGCCGTGGACTGGAAGACCAAGAAGGGCTGGTTCCTGAATCTTGGCGTGATCCAATACACCGGCGCCATGGCAAACGGCGAGCGGGTGGTGGGCGACCTGTCCAACCTCGGCAGCAGCGTCATGATCACGTCCTTCCTGCCGGAAGACCGCAACCTGGGCCTGGAGTCGTGCACTGCCACCGGCAGCCTGCCCAACATCATCTACGTTCTGGACGCCCTGACCGGCAAGAACAAGAACTCCTTCGACGTCGATTCGAACGGCACCTTCGACACCTTCTCGGTCGTGTCGATTCCGGTTGGCGGCTTCACCCGCGGCACCGTGAGCTCGCGCAACATGATCGGCCAGCCCAACGAAGGCCGGCCGGACCTCCGGCCCGATCAAGACTGCACGAACGAAACCGGCTACCTGACCGGCGTGGGCGGTACGCAGAAGGTGGGTGATGGCTGTGCGGCCAAGGGTTGGCGCCGCAGTTGGCGCCCGGTGGTTGAGCCACCGTTCTGACGCTTGTTCCCTGATGCGGCGGGGATCGATCCCCTGCCACCGTTCACCTGCTTAGTCGGCCACGAAGCTTCCCGACTTCCCGCCGTGCTTCTCCAGCACGCGCACGCCGGTAATGGTCATCCCCCGGTCCACCGCCTTGCACATGTCGTACACGGTCAGCAGGGCCACCTGAACCGCCGTCAGCGCCTCCATTTCGACGCCCGTGGGCCCCACGGTTTCCACCGTGGCCATGCACAGCACCTGCGGCAGCGTCCCGGCGGCCTCGTCGCCCGACTGGGTGGCAAATTCCACCGCCACACGCGTCAATGCGAGTGGATGGCACAGCGGAATGAGGTCGCTGGTCTTCTTGGCGGCCTGGATGCCCGCAATGCGGGCAATGCCCAGCACGTCGCCCTTTTTGGCGCTGCCCGATTCGATCAGGGCCAGCGTGTCGGGCAGCATTTCGATACGCCCGGTGGCAATTGCTACGCGATGGGTGGCGGGCTTGGCGGCAACATCGACCATGTGGGCCTGGCCGCGTTCGTCAAAATGGGTGAGGGAACTCATGGATGCTGGATGGACACGAAAGTTGATCATAAGTGCCGCAGACGGTGTGTCCGCCCTGCGCGATGATTCGCCCATGCTGATGACTCCATCATCCACCTCGACCCGCTGCCGATCCGTCCTGGCCGCGCTGCTGATCGTGGCGCAGTTGCTGCTGCTGCCATCCCTGGCGCGCGCCCAGTTGCCCGGCATGGGCGATGGCGGCGAAATGAGCATCTCGGCCGAACGCCAGCTGGGGGACCGCATCGGGCGCGAGCTGTATCGCGACAACTCCTACATCGACGATCCGGTGCTGCAGGAATACGTCACGACAATTTTCAAGAAGCTCCTGGCCGCCGCCCGCACGCGCGGCGAGCTCTCGTCCGAGATGGAAGAGCGCTTTGCCTGGCGGGTGGTGCTCATGCGCGAGAGCGAAATCAACGCCTTCGCACTGCCGGGCGGCTACATGGGCATCAACCTGGGGTTGATCGCAGCGGTCGGTAGCCGGGACGAACTGGCCACCGTCATGGGCCACGAGTTGTCGCACGTCACGCAGCGCCACATTGCGCGCATGCTCGACAAGCAATCGAAGCAAACCCCCTGGATGCTGGCGGGCATGATCCTGGGCGCCATTGCGGCCAGCCGCGCTGGCGGGCGCAGCGGCGGCGACCTGGGCCAGGCGATGATCATGGGCACGCAGGCCTACGCCATGAACTCGCAGCTGGGCTTTTCGCGCGACATGGAGCGCGAGGCGGACCGCGTGGGCTTCGGCGTCATGACCCAGGCCGGCTATGCGCCGCAGGGCGCAGCCGCCATGTTCGAGAAGCTGCAGTACGCATCTCGCCTGAACGACAACGGCTCCTACCCCTATCTGCGCAGCCACCCCCTGACCTCGGAGCGTATCGCGGACATGCAGGCGCGCTTCCAGCTCACGCCCGGCGCCTCGGCCGCGCTGCCCCTGGTGATGGACCACGCCATGATCTCGGCCCGCGCACGCGTTCTGGCCCGCTCGGGCATCGATCAGCTGCGCCTGTGGGTCAACGCGGCCGGCGACTCCGATTTCGAGAAGAACCCCCCTGCGCAGCAAGCGGGCATCTTGTACGCGGCCGCCATGTCAGCCTCGCAGCTGCGCGAGGTTGACCAGGCGCGCGCATTGGCCGCCCGGTTGGTGACCCGCACGAACGGCGATGCGTCTGCCTCCCGGCTGGCACGGCTGCTGTCGGCCGAGATCGAATTGGCCGCCGGTACGCCGGCGCGTGCCACGACCTGGATCGACGCCAAGTCTAAGGAGCGCCCCGAGCAGATCCAGGCTGCGCAGTGGGCAGTGGCGAGCCGGCAAAGTGCCGCCCAGATGGCGCCCATCGTCCAGGGCCTGCGCGACCGCGTTGCTCGCGATGCCGGCGACATCAGCGCCTGGCGCACGCTCTCGATGCTGTACAACGCCCAGAACGAGCCGCTGCGCGCCATCCGTGCCGAGGCTGAATCCAACGTGGCCATGCTCGACTACCCGGCCGCACGCGACCGCTTCAAGGCCGCGCAGGATCTCGCGCGCCAGATGGCCGAGGGCAAGCCGGGCCTGCCCCCGCTGGACCACTATGAGGCATCGATCATCGACACACGCGCGCGCGAAATCGATGCGCGACTGCGCCAGCAGATGCTGGACGAGCGCGACCTTCCCAAGTAGCCGGGGCGCCGTTCAGGCGGGTGACTTCGACAATGCCGCGTCGATGATGAGGCCGAGCGCGGAGTAGATCAGCGAGCCGAGCAGTGCGGCCCAGAACCCGGCCACGTGAAAGCCGGTCAGCAGCCCCGACGCCGACCAGAACATCAGGGCGTTGATGACGAACAGAAACAGCCCCAGCGTGACGATGGTGACCGGCAAGGTCAGAACCACCAGCACCGGCCGGAGCACGGCATTGAGCAGCCCGATGACGGCCGCCGCGATCAGCGCCGAGCCGAAGCTGTTGACCTGCACGCCGTTGTAGACGTAGGCCACCGCAAGCAGCGCCACGGCGCTGAGAAGCCATTTGAGGACGAGTCGCATCGGCGCAGGATAGCAGCACCGATGCGAGGGAGGCGGTTTATTCGCCGAACTGCAGTGCCAGCATGAACAGGGCGCTCAGGCCGCCGATGCCGCCCAGCGCGCCCTTCCAGCGTCCGTGCGCGGGCGCGGGGCTGGGTGCCTGCGTGGGGGCCAGCGGCTCGAGGGCGATGCCGACCTTTGGGCGGCGCGCGTCCACCACCGTGGCAGCGGCGCCGTGGCGCAGCTTGAGCTCGCGCGCCAGTTCGCTCAGAGGCCCCTTGGCCAGCACTGGCGTGACCTGGTAGTCACCCTGGCTGAGCAGGGGCAGCAATTGCTCCTGCGTCTTGGCGAACCACTTGGCACGCCAGTTCTCGCGTGCGCTGTGACTGACCCACTTGCTGATGCGGTGGGTCATGCGCGGCGCGCACGCCACCAGGATCCAGTGCACCGCGCCGGACGGGGCCGGATTGGTGGGCACGTGCAGCCTGAGCTGATCTCGGGCATAGGTCGCATCGTCGACGAACAGGATGATGGTTTCCAAGGTGTGCTTTCGACGAAATGGTTTGTCGGTAGTTCAGTGCTCTCGCGACGGCTCTTGCGCAGCTGCCGCAATCTGCGCCGGCTCTTCATGGCGCGACTTCTTGCGGGTAGCCAGCCAGGCCAGGCCCAGTACCAATACGATACAGCCAGCTTCCACAGCGTAGCGCAGCGCCATGACAGGGTTTTCCTTGGTGCCGAACACATCGGCGAGCATCGGCTCGGTCACGATCATCTTGGCGGCCGTGTAGGCCAGCACGCCGGCGCCGATGTACATGATGGCCGGGAAGCGGTCCACCAGCTTGAGCACCATCGAGCTGCCGAACACCACGATCGGCACGCTGATCAGCAGGCCGATGACCACCAGGTCGAACGAGCCGTGCGCCGCGCCGGCCACGCCCAGCACGTTGTCCACGCCCATCAGCGCGTCAGCCACGATGATGGTCTTCATGGCGCCCCAGAAGGTGGTGGCGGCCACGCCGTGTTCGTCGTGGTTGTCGCTGTTGGCCACCAGTTTGTAGGCAATCCACAGCAGGCCCAGGCCGCCGACCAGCAGCAGGCCGGGCACCTTGAGCAGCCAGACCACGCCGATGGTCATCACCGAACGCACCACGATGGCGCCCACGGTGCCCCAGACGATGGCCTTCTTCTGAAGGTTTTTGGGCAGCGAGCGTGCGGCCAGGGCAATGACGATGGCGTTGTCGCCCGCCAGGACCAGGTCGATAAGGATGATGGCCAGCAGGGCAGACCACCAGGGGGCGCTCATGAATTCCATTGAAGAAAACTCCGTTGTAGTGACTTGACGAGATGCTTTTCGATCTCTGCGCCGGGTCAGTGGGAGTGTTCGCTGCTGCGAGGCGGCCGGATGGAGTCCGGGACCTCGAAAGGGGGCAACACTTCGACCAAACCTGGCGCAGGTTTCAATCGAAGGTCTCGCTCAGCCTGCCGCAAGCTCAAAACTGCTTGCGACCTACCCAGCAGGCCGGGAGCACATGGCTCCGTATTGACGACCTGCCGATACCCGGTGCCGGCCAAGAAAAGTTTCTGTGCAGCCGATACCCGGACGGGAGCTACTCCCCTTCGGAATCATGGATTAAAGCATCGGCAAGATGGCCTTGCAAGCGGAAAAACTCGGCGGCTTTGAGCGAAATGGCTCTGCAAGGCCGATGATTATTCGATGTGATGCTATAAAAACAGTAGCTATCGAAAGTACTGGCGTCGCCGCCTTATCATTCGCGCCCAGCTTTTTTTCCCATCATGGCCGCCATTCACATCACCGACATCGAGGCCGCCATCAACTACTGGCGCGAGCGCAAGCCCTCGCCTGACGGCGTCACCCTGGCCCCTGAGATCCGTGCGCTGGCAGAGGTCTACGCGCTCATGGTCTTCCATCACGAAGACGAGGCCGACGAGTTCGGCTTTCCGGCCAAGGCCTGGGCAGCCTGGGAGGCCTGGTACCACACCACCCCCGACACGCCCTGCATTGCCATCTGCTCCACCAGCCAAGGCGACGACGAATGCAAGGGCTGCGGGCGCACCTTCGACGAAGTGCAGCACTGGCCCGCCATGACGCCGGTGGAAAAACGCGTCACCTGGCGCCGTATCACCATGCAGGACACGGCATGGCGCTTCAACCGCTATTCGGAACGCGCTCGCGAGTCCGACAAGCTGGCCGCGGCGCCCGAATCGGGCGACTGAAGGAAGAGGGCGCACACGATGCGGCGTCTCGCCCAAGCACCCAACCTGGCCATTGCCACGCTGTGGGCGGATGCTTTGCGGGCGCAGGGCGTCAGCGCCTCGGTCCAGCGCGAATTCCTGGCGGCGGCGGCGGGGCAGTTGCCGCCCGACCAGTGCCTGCCCGAGATCTGGGTGGAAGAGGAGGACGAGCAGTTTCAGCGTGCCGAGCAACTGCTGGCAGAACTGCGCCAGCCCGCCCAGCACCGCTGGCACTGCGTGTGCGGCGAGCTGGTGGAGGGCGGCTTCGAGCAATGCTGGCGCTGCGGCGCCATGATGCCGACGGGCTGAAGAGGTTCGGCTACTTCCAGCGCAGCGGCTCGATGTCGATGCTGCGCGACGCATCGCCCAGCATCAGCACGCCTTCCTGGATCGTGGCCTGCAGTTGCATGCTGCGCTGGGCGCATGCGGCCAGCTCCTGCGCCGTGGCGGCCGGCACGCGATACACATGAAGGTTGCCAAGGCGGCTGACCTTGTTCTCGATGCCGCGCCACCAGACCTCGGCGGCGTGCCCGTACGTATACAGCAGCACCTCGTCGGCCTTCGCGCAGGCTTTGGTCAGCGGCTTTTCCTCGGGCTGGCCGACTTCGATCCACACGCGCATGCGGCCGGTGAAGTCGCGCAGGAACACGTCGGGATCGTCGGGGTTGGACAGGCCCGCCCCGAAGCCCAGCGTGCCGTCGCCCGCGCACACGTCCTGCAGCTTGTGCGCGTTCAGGGCCAGCGCCACCAGCCTCAGCATCATCCGTTCGTCGGTTTCGCTGGGGTGGCGCGCGAGGGTCAGTGCGTGGTCGGCGTAGTAGCCGTGGTCGATGTCGGCGACGGCGAGACTGGCTTTGAAGACCGTGGACTTGAGTGCCATGTGCGGTTCGGGCGCCTTACTTGGAGCCTTCGAGCCGCCGTGCCAGTTCGGCCGCCTTGCCGGTGTAGCTCGCAGGGGTCATGGCGAGCAGCCGGTCCTTCTCGGCCTGCGGGATTTCCAGCGAGCGGATCAGCCCGTGCAGCGCCTCGGCCGTCACCGTCTTGCCGCGCGTGACTTCCTTGAGCTGCTCGTAGGCACCCTGCACGCCGAAGCGGCGCATCACGGTCTGGATCGGCTCGGCCAGCACTTCCCACGAAGCGTCCAGGTCGGCGGCCAGCGCTTCTTCATTGAGCTCCAGCTTGCCCAGGCCGGTGGCCAGGCTGGCATAGGCGAGGGTGGCGTAGCCGAACGCCACGCCGATGTTGCGCAGCACGGTGCTGTCGGTCAGGTCGCGTTGCCAGCGGCTCACGGGCAGCTTCTCGCTGAGGTGGCGCAGGATGGCGTTGGCCAGGCCCAGGTTGCCTTCGGCATTCTCGAAGTCGATCGGGTTGACCTTGTGCGGCATGGTGGAGGAGCCGATCTCGCCCTTCTTCAGCCGCTGCTTGAAATAGCCCAGGCTCACGTAGCCCCACACGTCGCGCGAAAAGTCCACCAGGATGGTGTTGGCGCGTGCCACCGCGTCGAACAGCTCGGCCATGTAGTCGTGCGGCTCGATCTGGATGCTGTAGGGCTGGAAGGTCAGGCCCAGGCCCAGCGGCGCCGGCGTCTCGATCACTTTCCGGCTGAAGGCTTCCCAGTCGAATTCGGGCCACGCGGCGATGTGTGCGTTGTAGTTGCCCACGGCGCCGTTCATCTTGCCCAGAAGTTGAACCGAGGCGATCTGCGCACGGGCCTTGGCCAGGCGCACCGCCACGTTGGCAATCTCCTTGCCCACGGTGGTCGGGCTGGCCGTCTGGCCGTGGGTGCGCGAGAGCATGGGCACGGCGGCGAAGTCGCGCGCCATGTTGCCCAGGGTGGCCAGGATGCCGTCCAGTGCGGGCAGGATAACGCCCTCGCGCGCCGCCTTGATCTGCAGCGCATGGCTGGTGTTGTTGATGTCTTCGCTGGTGCAGGCGAAGTGCACGAACTCGGCTGCGGATTCCAGCTCGGGACGGGCCTCGAACTTGGACTTGATCCAGTACTCGACCGCCTTCACGTCGTGGTTGGTGGTCTTCTCGATTTCCTTGATGGCCCGGGCATCGGTCTCGGAAAAGTTGGCCACCAGGCCCAGCAGGTACTTGCGGGCGCCACCAGTGAGCGGCTTGAATTCGGCAAAGCCGGCGTCCGACAGGGCGATGAACCAGGCCACTTCCACCTGGACACGGCGGTGCATGTAGCCCTGTTCGCTCATCAGGGGCCGCAGGGCGGCGAGCTTGGCGGCGTAGCGGCCGTCAAGGGGGGACAGGGCGGAAACAGTGGAAAGACTCATGTCCCAATTTTAAGTTGCGGCTTATGTATCGGGCGTTCCACCTAGAATCAAAGCGCTAAAGACCGTCAACGAGACGTCCCGGAGAGAAGAGAGAACGCATGAAATTGATCGGATCCGCCGCCAGCCCGTACGTACGCAAGGTCCGAGTCGTCATGGCCGAAAAGCGCCTGGACTACCAGTTCGTCCAGGAAAACGTCTGGGCCGACGACACCACCATCAGCCACTCCAATCCGCTGGGCAAGGTGCCTTGCCTGATCATGGAGGGCAGCGAAGCCATGTTCGATTCGCGCGTCATCGTCGAATACCTCGACACGCTGTCGCCGGTAGGCAAGCTCATTCCCTCGCAGGGGCGCGAGCGCGCCGAGGTCAAGACCTGGGAAGCGCTGGCCGACGGGGTGATGGACGCAGGCGTTCTCTGGCGGCTGGAGGCCACCTGGCCCAAGCGGGGCGATGGCGAGCGCAGCAGTGCCTGGATGGATCGCCAGCGCGCCAAGGTCCTGGGCGGCATTGCCGCCATGTCCAAGGGCCTGGGCGACAAGCCCTTTTGCAGCGGCATCCACCTGAGCCTGTCGGACATCGCCGTGGGTTGCGCCCTGGGCTGGGTGAGCTTCCGTTTTCCGGAAATCGACTGGCGAGTCGAGTTCGCCAACCTGGACCGCCTGCATGAAAAGCTCTTGCAGCGCCCCAGCTTTGCCGACACCCAGCCGGCCTGAGCGGCCGCGGCTCCAATGAAAAAGGCGCCCTTGGGCGCCTTTTCTTTTTCTTGTTTCATGTGGGTGGCCAAGCCACCAATACAAGAGTGCCGCGAAGCGCCCCGAAACGAAGGAGGGAGGGAGGGAGGAGGAGAAGAGTCGCTTCAGGATTCCGACCGGACGCGTAGATGCTCCGGAAGACTTCGCGGCACGAAAACCGTCGCAGCGAGGCTGCTTGCACAGTATGAGGCAGCAATCTTTTGACGGTTCCCGCTTGCGTGGTAAGGAAATGCTACCGAAATGTCAGACGGGAACGGATCGTTCCTGAATGCTTCAATTGGTACGCTGAGCCAGTTCCTTTTGCAGCGCGCCGAGCAGTTTCCGGTCGTCCGGTTCGGTCAGGCTCGAATAGGCTGCCACCACCTTGCCGTCGCGGCCCACCAGGTATTTATAGAAGTTCCACTTGGGCGTGGTGCCGGTCTGGCGGGCCAGTTCCTTGAACAGCGGATTGGCGTCGCTGCCGCGAACGGCGGATTTGACGAACATCGGAAATTTCACGCCGAAGGTGTTCTCGCAAAAGTCCGCCACATCCTTGTTGCTGCCTGTTTCCTGGGCGAAGTCGTTGGACGGAAAGCCCAGCACCACCAGGCCTTCGGCGCGATATTTCTTGTCCAGGGCTTCCAGGCCCTCGTACTGGCGGGTGAAGCCGCAAAAGCTCGCGGTGTTCACCACCAGCAGGACCTTGCCGCTGTATTGGCACAGTGACTGCGGCTTTTCGTCCTGCAGCCGGTCGAAGCTCTGGCGCAGCAGGGCAGGGCAGCTTGCCGGGTACTCGGTGGCGCTGGCAGTGGCTGGGGTCGGCGCTGCCGCCTGGCCCTGGGCGGTACCGGCCAGGGTCAGCACGGCCGCGGCAGCGGCGACGGCGGGCAGTCGGAATGGGCTTGGCATGGCAAATCTCCAACGGGAAGCAAATTCGATTGGAAAGCCTTCAGAAAGGCAGATTGCGGCAGTTTAAAATCCGTTAGCTTACGAAAGACCCAAAATGCTGTATCCGGAACTCTTCAGGCAACTCGAATCCGTCCGTTGGGACATGGATCGGGATATCCCCTGGCAGTCCTTCGACGCCAGCCGCCTGACCGACGAGCAGGCCCAAACCATCAAGATGAACGCCATCACCGAGTGGGCGGCGCTGCCGGCCACCGAGATGTTCCTGCGCGACAACCGGCACGACAGCGATTTTTCCGCTTTCATGTCCATCTGGTTCTTCGAGGAGCAAAAGCACTCGCTGGTGCTGATGGAATACCTCAAGCGTTTCGCGCCCCGGCATGCGCCCACCGAGCAGGAGCTGCATGAAGTGCGCTTCGACTTCGATCCGGCCCCGCCGCTGGAAACGCTCATGCTGCATTTCTGCGGCGAGATCCGCCTGAACCACTGGTACCGCCGCGCCGCCGAATGGCACACCGAGCCGGTCATCAAGCACATCTACACCACGCTCAGCCAGGACGAAGCCCGCCACGGCGGCGCCTACCTGCGCTACATGAAGCGCGCGCTGGAAAAGTTCGGCGACGACGCGCGCGGCGCCTTCACCAAGGTGGGCGTGCTCATGGCCAGCGCGCGCCGCACGGCCCAGGCACTGCACCCGACCAACCTGCACGTGAACAAGGCGCTGTTCCCCAACGACACCATCCAGAGCCGCATGCCCGACCCCAACTGGCTCGAGCACTGGCTGGACAAGCAGATCAAGTTCGATGCCGTCTGGGAAGGCAAGGTCGGCGAACGCATCCTGCACAACCTGAGCCTGCTGATGAACCGCAGCTTCAAGACGGTGCAGGAGCTCAACCGCTACCGCAAGGAGTTGGCCGCCACGCTGGCGCCCAAGGCCGTCTACCAAGGCGCCTGATTGCCCGGGCCGGCGAGCGCGCTCGCCGGCTGTCACAACGCGGCACCTGCAAACGTCTTGCACGCATGGACGCCGCTACCCAAACCTTCGACAGTCTTCGCCCGCGCCTGATGGGCATTGCCTACCGCATGCTCGGCTCCGTGGCCGAGGCGGAAGAGGTGGTGCAGGACGCCTGGCTGCGCTGGCACGAAGCCGCCAAGGACGCGGTGCAGAGCGCCGAGGCCTGGCTGGTTTCGGTGGTCACGCGTCTTTCCATCGATCGTCTTCGCGCGGCCAAGGTGCGGCGAGAGCACTATGTGGGCACGTGGCTGCCCGAGCCCCTGGTGAGCGATGCGCCCGCGTCGCCCGAGCAACTGCTCGAACGCGCCGACAACCTCTCCGTCGCTTTTCTCGCCCTCATGGAGCGGCTCACGCCCGAGGCACGCGCCGCCTTCCTGCTGCGCGAGGTGTTCGATGCGGAGTACGACGAAGTCGCCCGCGTTCTGGGCAAGAGCGAAGCCGCGTGTCGGCAACTGGTGCATCGCGCAAAGGCGCAGCTGCGCGACGAGCGCCCGCGCTTTGCGGTCGACCGCGCCACGCACGAGCGCTTGCTGCAAGGCTTCGCGCAGGCGGCAATGAAAGGCGACCTGCAGCAGATCAAGGCACTGTTGGCCGAGCATGTCGAACTGGTGGGCGACGGTGGCGGCAAGGTGCCCAGTTTCGGCAAGGTGCTGTGCGGGCGCGACCGGCTGGCTCACTTGTACTACGCGGTGACGCGGCGGGCCCGCGGGTCGCTGCAGATGGTTCTGGCCGAGGTCAACGGAGTACCGGGCCTGCTGCGCTACGTCGATGGCGAGCTTGAATCGGTGCAGTCCTTCGAGACGGACGGCCAGCACATCCTGCGCATCCATTCGCAACGCAACCCCGACAAGCTGCTGCGCGTGCGGACGATCTGAGCCAACCGGCTGTCACAACCCCGGGCCGCCGGGCCGTCTTGTGGATGTAGCTCAACAAAAGGACATCCACCATGACCACCAACGAAATCAGCAACAATACGAAGGCGCGCCTTCCCTGGCACCAGCTGGCCCCGCAGGCCTACAAGGCCATGGGCGGCGTCGCGGCCGCGCTCGCGGACTCCACGCTTGGCACGCGCCTCATCGACCTGGTGCAGCTGCGCGTCTCGCAGATCAACGGCTGCGCCTACTGCGTGGACAAGCATGCGCGCGACCTGCTCAAGGTGGGCGAAGACCTGCAACGCATCAACAGCCTGGTGACCTGGCATGAAGTGAGCCTGTTCGATGCACGCGAGCGCGCTGCCTTGCAGTGGGCCGAGAGCCTCACGCAGGTGGCGCACACCCACGCGCCCGATGCCGCCTTCGAGCCACTGCGTGCGCACTTCGACGATCGCGAGATCGCCGAGCTGACCCTGGTGGTGGCGATGATGAATGCCTGGAACCGCATGGGCGTGGGCATTCGAATGCCCGTGCTGCCCAAGGCGCTGCAGCCCGCTTGAGCCGCTAGCGCCGCTCCAGCACCATCGGCGAGAGCTGCAGGCTGGCGCGCAACTGTTCGGCCGTGCCCTGCGCCGCGTCGCGCGATGCAAAAGGCCCGGCCTGCACGCGGTACAGCCCGCGCTCGTTGAACACCTTGAGCTGCGGCCCCAGCCCAGGCAGACCGTGCGCGGCCTGATCGCGCAGGCCGCTGGCGCCACCGGCCTGGCTGAAGGCGCCCAACTGCACCCAGAAGCCGGCGCTGGGGAGGTCGCCGACTGGCGCCGTCGAAGCCTCGGGCGTCGCAGCAGGCGTGAGCGGTGCAAGCGCGGGCAGCGGCGTGCCCTCGGGTTGCGCAGCAGCCACTACCGGCGCGGTGGCTACGGCAGATGCCACCATGGCGGCGGGCACCGCAACACTGCCGGCGTCGACCGGCCGCTGTTGCGGCTGCGCAGGCAGCAACGGTCGAGGCGCGACGGCGAAAGCGCTGTCCTGCGAGCCATTGCGCTGCCAGGTGCCGGCGCGGATTTCGTCGTTGGTCAGGCGCTCGATCTCCACCGGCGCCACGCCGCGCAGCAGGTCGAGCTTGTAGGCTGCCGCGTAGCTCAGATCGATGATGCGGCCGTCGTGAAAAGGCCCGCGGTCGTTCACGCGGACGATGGCCTCGCGGCCATTGGCGGGGTTGCGCACGCGCACGTAGCTGGGCAGCGGCAGGGTCTTGTGCGCCGCCGTCATGGCGTACATGTCGTAGGGCTCGCCGCTGGCGGTGGCACCCGCATGGAACTTGGTGCCGTACCAGGAGGCCAGGCCGCTTTCGCGAAAAGGCTGGTCGTCGGTGATGGGCACGTAGCTGCGGCCCAGCACGGTGTAGGGCTTGGCGGTGCCCCCGCTGCTGCGGATGTTCTCTACCCGCGGCTGCGCGTCCTGCACCTGCGAAAGGTCGGCCGGTGCTTGCGCGGGGCCGCTGTCGCGCCCACCACGCGGACCGCTGGCGCAGCCAGCCAGCAGCAAGCCCAATGCAACCGTCAGCGCGAACCCCGCCGCAGCGTCGAACCTGGCGGCGCGCAGGTTGGACGAACCGCTGTCGGGGTGCAGCGCCTCAGCCAAACACCGCCTTCCACAGGGCGAGCATGGCTTCGCGCTCGCTGACCAGCGTGCTCAGGGGCAGCTGGGTCGACTCTTCATTGAGCCGCAGCCGGTGCTGCAGGCGCCGCAGTTCGCGGTAGGCTGCACCCGCCCGCTGGCCCACGCCCGCCGGCAGCAAGCCGGCCTGCTCGGCGCGCAAGAGCAGGGCGATGTTGCCCACGTTGGGAATGAGTTCGGGGTGCCGGGCCGATTCGGACAGCACCAGGAACTGCACCGCGAACTCGGCATCCACCATGCCGCCCGTGCTGTGCTTGACGTCGAAGCGGTCGGGCTTGACCGGATGGGCCGCGCGCACCTTCTCGCGCATAGCCACGATCTCGGCCTTGAGCGACGCGACGTCGCGCGGCGCGGTAATGACGGCCTCGCGCACCTTGTCGAAGCGTTCGCCCAATTCGGGCGCACCGAGAACGAAGCGCGCACGCGTCATGGCCTGGTGCTCCCAGGTCCAGGCGGTGTTGCTGCCTCGGCCCAGCTGGTACTTTTCGTAGGCCTCGAAGCTGGTGGTGAGCAGGCCCGAGTTGCCGTTGGGACGTAGCGCGGTGTCGATCTCGAACAGGTCGCCCTCGCGCAGCTTGACCGTGAGCCAATTGATCAACTTGCGCACATAGGCCGCATAGACCTCGGCGGCGCGATCGTCTTCGTCGTCGTAGACGAACACGATGTCCAGGTCGCTGCCGTAGCCCAGCTCCTTGCCGCCCAGCTTGCCGTAGCCAATGATGGCGAACTGCGGCGACTCGCGATGGCGGTTGCGCACGTGCTCCCAGCACCAGCGCGCCGTGGTGCGCAGGGTGGCATCGGCCAGCGCGCTCAGGTCGTCGGCCACTTCTTCCACGGTGATGCGGCCCTCGACGTCGCGCGCCAGCGTGCGGAACATCTCGGCATGGTGCGCGCGGCGCAGGATGTTGAGCTGCTCTTCCTCGTCGGCCTCGCCGGTGCTGTGCAGGGCCGAGCGGCGCTGCTCCAGTTCGACTTCGAACTCGGCGGCGCTGAAGCGGCTGGTCAGCATCTGGTTGCTCGCCAGCTCGTCGATCACGCCCGGGTGCTTCATGAGATAGCGCGCCGGCCACTTGGCCGCACCCAGTATGCGCAGCAGGCGCTCTTGCACCGCAGGCCGCTCGACCAGCAGCGCCAGGTAGCTCTCGCGGCGGAACAGCGGCTCGATCCAGTCGGCCCAGCGCAGCGCGGCATCCACATGGTTGGGCGTCTGCCCCGCGGCATCGCCATCGGGTTCGGAGCCCAGCCACTGGCCAGTGCGGCGCACCAGCTGGCGCAGGCGTGCCTGGGCTTCGTCGCGCATGGCCAGCACCCGCGGGCTGTCGCACCATTGGCGTACGCGTTCGCCAAAGGCGGGTGGCAGCTCGTCCACCAACTCGGACAGGTCTTGCGGCGTAGGCGCGACCTGCTTGCCGTTGGTGCTGCAGCGCTTGCCGTTGCACTTGCCGTTCGTCTTCTCGTTGCCGCCCAGCAGCTTGTCGAACTCCTGCGCAACGAACTCGCGGTGCGTGTCCAGCTGGCTGAGGAAGTCGCAGCAGTCCATGTAGCCCAGCGCGGCGGAGATCCAGTGCTGGTCTTCATCGCTCACCGGCAGCACATGTGTCTGCTGGTCGTCCAGGTACTGGATGCGGTGCTCGACCCTGCGCAGGAAGACGTAGGCCGCGGCCAGCGCGTCGGCCGTGGCTTGCGGCATGAGGCCGGCAGCAGCCAGGCGCTGCAGGGCGTCGAGCGTGGGGCGGGTGCGCAGCTCGGGGAACTGGCCGCCGCGCACCACCTGCAGCAGCTGCACGGTGAACTCGATCTCGCGGATGCCGCCCCGCGAGAGCTTCACGTCGTTGGCGCGCTCGGGCCGCCCGGCACTGCGGCGCGCCGCCTGGTCGCGGATCTGCTGGTGCAGCGTACGCAGCGAATCGAACACGCTGTAATCGAGGTAGCGGCGGAACACGAAGGGCAGCACCACCTGCCGCAAGCCCTGGGCGGAAGGGTCTTTCACGGCATCGCGCGGGGCCACGATGCGGCTCTTGAGCCAGGCAAAGCGCTCCCACTCGCGCCCCTGCACCTGCAAATACTCTTCCAGTGCATCGAGCGACACCACCGGCGGGCCCGAGTTGCCGTTGGGCCGCAGTGCCAGGTCGACGCGGAACACGAAGCCGTGCTCGGTCACGTCGCCCACCAGCGCATAGATGCGCTTGACCACCGCGGCAAAGTACTCCTGGTTGGAGACGCGGTTCATGCGGTGCTCGTTGCCGGCCGTTTCGCCGGCCTGGTCGAACACGTAGATCAGGTCGATGTCGCTGGACACGTTGAGCTCGCGCGCGCCCAGCTTGCCCATGCCGATGACCCACAGGCGCGAGCGCTGGCCGTCAGCCCCGATGGGGGCGCCGTGCACCAGCTCGAGCTCCTGCTCGGCGTGACTGCAGGCGGTGTCGAGGGCGAACTCGGCCAGTTGCGTGACCGCGGTGGTGACCACTGCCAGCGGCGCCTGCTGGTCGCAGTCGAGTACCACCAGGCGCTCCATGACCAGCTGCCGCGTGATGCGCAGCGCGTCGCCCACCGCATGGCCACGCCCCAGCAGGGCGGCATAGGCTTGCTCGATCTGGGGGCGCTCGGGGGCGCCGGCGGGCAGCAGGGCCAGCTCGTCGGCATAGCGCCGGCGAAGCCGCTGCACGAAGCGGGAATAGGACGACAGGGCCGGTGGCGTCTTGCGGGCCGATGAATCCGCCGACGTGGCGGAACCGGTGGTAGCACTGCCAGTCATAATTCCAAGCACAGCGCGGTCCTCAATGAATGTCACAGCGTCTCCCCCTTCGCATCTGCTCAAGATCACCGCTGTGACAGCGCGCTGGGCGCTGGGTCTGCTGGTTGCAGCATGGCTCTTGTTGGCACTTGTGGTCCTGGTCCTACACGGCTGGATTGTGCCGCGAATCGGCGAATACCGTGGGGTGCTGGAAGCCCAGGCCTCACGGTCCATCGGGGTAGAGGTTCGCATAGCTTCGGTCAGCGCGCAGGCCGAGGGTTTTAGTGGGCTTTTCTTTCCCACCTTCGAGCTGCGCGGCGTGGCGCTGCACGACGCCCAGGGCCGCGAGGCGCTCAAGCTGGCGCGCGTGGTGGCCGTGGTGTCGCCGCGCTCGATCTGGCGCCTGAGCTTCGAGCGGCTGTACATCGAGCGGCCCGAGCTCGACGTGCGGCTGGACGCACTGGGCAAGCTGCACGTGGCGGGCCTGTCGATGGGTACCGAGACCGCCGGCGAACCCCGCTCGGCCGACTGGGTCTTTTCGCAGCGCGAGATCGCGGTGGAAGGCGGCACGGTACGCTGGACCGACGAGCGCCGCGGCGCGCCGCCGCTCCTGCTCACCGACGTCAACTTCTTCGCTCGCAACAGTGCGCGCCGGCATGCGCTCGGCCTGGATGCGACGCCGCCCGAAGGCTGGGGCGAGCGCCTGACGCTGCGCGGCGATTTCCGCCAGCCACTGCTGTCCACGCGCAGCGGCAACTGGCACGAATGGGATGGCCAGGTCTACGCCGACCTGCCGCGCATCGACATCAGCCGTATCGGCCGCTATGTGTCGCTCGATGCCCGCGTGCGCGAGGGAAGCGGCGCGCTGCGCGCCTGGGGCGACGTGCGCCAGGGGCAGATCGTCGGCGTGGCGCTCGACATGGGCCTGAACAGCGTCGACGTCACCTTGCAGGAAAAGCTGCAGCCACTGATGTTGCGCTCTGTGCGCGGGCGCCTGGCGGTGCGGCAGGATTTCGACTCCCGCGCTGTCGAAGTCACCACAACCAACCTGGAGTTCGAGACCCACGACGGCGTACGCTGGCCCGGCGGCAACCTGTGGCTGTCGCATACGCCGCCCACCGGGCGCGGCTCCGAGCGCGGCGCCATCAAGGCCGATCGGCTCGACCTGGCCATGCTCGCCCAGATCGCCAATCGCCTGCCCCTGGGCGAGAAGTTGCACGAAGGGCTCGCCAAACGCGCGCCGCAGGGCCTGGTGGAGCGGGTCGACGCCGAATGGGAGGGCTCGTTGGAGTCGCCGCGCCGCTACCAGGCGCGCGGCCGCATCAGCGGCCTCTCGGTCGCATCAGAGCCGGCCGAGCAGCCCGACCACCCGGGGCGGCCGGGGTTGACCGGTGCCACCATCGATTTCGATGCCAACCAGGGCGGCGGCTCGGCCACCATCGGCATGGCGCGCGGCACGCTGAGCTTTCCCGGGGCATTCGAGGACCCGCTGGTGCAGGTCGACGAGTTGTCCGCGCGCGCCCAATGGAAGGTAGACGGCCAGCGCGTGCAGGTGCAACTGCCCACCCTGCGCTTTGCCAATGCGGACGCGCAGGGCGAGGCGCGCATGACCTGGAACACCAGCGATCCGGCCACGTCCGCCAGTCACGACCGCTTCCCCGGCGTGCTCGACCTGGAAGGCAAACTCACGCGCGCCGACGGAACCAGGGTGTTCCGCTACCTGCCACTGCATATCCCGAAGGAAACGCGCGACTACGTTCGCGATGCCGTCGCCGCGGGCACCGCCAGCAGCGTGGACTTCCGCGTGAAGGGCGATCTGTGGGACATGCCGTTTCCCAACCCGAAGCAGGGCGACTTCCGCATCGTGGCCAAGGTGGCCGGTGTGAACTACGCCTACGTGCCGCCGCACACGAGCCACCCCGCCAACGGTGCTGGCGCCGAGCCGGTGTGGCCTGCGCTTACCGCGGCCAGCGGCGAACTGGTGTTCGAGCGCGCCGGCATGAAGGTCCGCAATGCCAAGGGCAAGGTCGCGGGTGCGACCACCGTCGAGGTGACGCGCGGCGAGGCCGAGATCGCCGACTTCATGCACCACGAGACGCTGCTCAAGCTCAACTTGCAGGCCGGCGGCCCGCTGGGCGATCTGCTGAAGGTGGCGGCGCCGCTGGCTGGGCCGGCGCGCGAGATGGCGGCACAGGTGCGCGCGGGCGGCCGGGCCGACTACAAGCTGCAGCTGGAGCTTCCGCTGTCGGCCATGGACAAGGCCAAGGTGCAAGCCAGCGTGGCTCTGCAGGACAACGAGCTGCAACTGGCCCCCGGCGTGCCGCCCTTTACCCAGGCCCGGGGCGTGCTCAACTTCACCGACAGCGGCTTTTCCCTGGCAAATGTGCGCGGGCAACTGCTCGGTGGCGACGTGCGGCTCGAAGGCAAGGGCCGCTACGCGGGCGTGGGCAACGACATGAGCTTTCGTGCCCAGGGCGTGGTCACGGCCGAGGGCTTTCGCAGCCAGCGCGAATTCGGCTGGCTGTCCAGGCTGGGCCGCAAGATGAGCGGCAGCACCGCCTACCAGCTGGACTACGGCGCGCGTGACGGCGTCTCCGAGATTGCCCTCAGCAGCAACCTTCAGGGCCTGGGCATGCAGTTGCCCGCGCCGCTGGCCAAGGCGCCGGAAGACAGCCTGGCCTTCTCGGTTGAGAAGAAGGTGGTGGTGCGCGATGCTGCCAAGGGGTCGGCGCCGGCGCGCCTGCAGGACCGGATCAGCGTCGGCCTGGGCCGCATCGCCTCGGCCACTTGGCTGCGCGACCTGTCGGGCGATGTCCCGAAGATCGTCAATGGCAGCATCGCCATGGGGCAGGAACCGGGCCAGGGTCTGGTCTCGCCCGAGCGCGCCGTGCTGGCCAACCTCAACCTGGCGCGCTTCGACATCAGTGCCTGGCGTGCACTGCTGCGCGAGACGACGAACGAGCCGTCGGCATCGGCTCCCGAGAGCGCCGATGCCGAGCCCTCGCCCTACCTGCCCAGCGTGATCGCGGTGCGCGCACAGGAACTTCGATTTGGCGGCCGGCACATGAGCAACGTGGTGCTCGGCGGCAGCCGCGAAGGCCAGTTGTGGCGCATGAACGTGGATTCCGACGAACTCAGCGGCTACGTGGAATACGGCCAGGCGCAGGCCGGGCGCGTCATGGCCCGGCTGGCGCGCCTGAAGATCGCGCGCAGCGAGGCCAGCGAAGTCGAGTCCCTGCTCGACGAGCAGTCCAGCTCCTTGCCCGCGCTGGACGTGGTGGTCGACGATTTCGAGCTGTACGGGCGCAAGCTGGGCCGCGCCGAGGTCGAGGCCGTGAACCGCGGCAGCGGCAGCACGCGCGAGTGGCGGCTGAGCCGCCTCAAGCTCAGCACGCCCGATGCCACCTTTGCCGCGCAGGGCAGCTGGGCTGCCGCGCGCGGCGCCGAGGTGCGCCGCACGAGCATGAGCTTCAAGCTCGACATCGAGGATGCCGGCGCGCTGCTCAACCGCTTCGGCATGCAGGACGTGCTGCGGCGCGGCCGTGGCGTGCTCGAGGGCGATATCGCCTGGCGCGGCTCGCCCTTTTCGGTGGACTACCCGAGCATGGACGGCAAGCTCCACATCGACGTGACGCAGGGCCAGTTCCTCAAGGCCGAGCCTGGCATTGCCAAGCTGCTGGGCGTGCTGAGCCTGCAAGCGCTGCCGCGCCGGCTCACGCTGGACTTCCGCGACGTGTTCAGCCAGGGCTTTGCCTTCGACTTCGTTCGCGGCGATGCCGCCATTGCCAAGGGCGTGGCCAGCACCAACAACCTGCAGATGAAGGGCGTGAACGCCGCGGTGCTGATGGACGGCTCGGCCGACCTGGCGCGCGAAACCACCAACTTGCGCGTGGTGGTGGTGCCCGAGATCAATGCCGGCACCGCGGCCCTGGTGGCGACGGCCATCAACCCCGCCATCGGGCTGGCCACCTTTCTGGCCCAATATGCGTTGAGCAAGCCGCTGTCGGCGGCCACCACGCAGGAGTTCCAGATCGAAGGCAGCTGGGCCGACCCGCAGATCACCAAGGTGGCGCGCCGGCCCGCGCTGGACCAGCAGCAGCAACAACAGCAACAGCAGCAGGCGCCGCCGCGCCAGGCGCAAACGGAGAACAAGCCATGAAAGTCGCAGCCATCCAGATGGTCTCGGCGACCCAGCGCGAAGCCAACCTGGCGCGCGCGCATCGCATGCTGGCGCAGGCCGCCGAGGCGGGCGCCGAGCTGGCCGTTCTGCCCGAGTACTTCTGCGTGATGGGCCAGCGCGACACCGACAAACTGGCGCTGCGCGAGCGCGACCAGGCCGGCATGGTGCAGGGCTTTCTGGCCGATGCGGCGCGCGAGTTCGGCCTTTGGATCGTGGGCGGCACGCTGCCGCTGGAGAGCGAAGAGGAAGACCACGTCTTCAACAGCTCCATGGCCTTCTCGCCCGAGGGCCAGTGCGTGGCACGCTACGACAAGATCCACCTGTTCTATTTCGACAACGGCGTGGAGCGCTACGACGAGCGGCGCGTCATCACGCCCGGCGTGCATCCGGTGGTGTTCGAGTTGCCTTCGCGCGACGGCCACACCTGGTGCGTGGGGTTGAGCGTGTGCTACGACCTGCGCTTTCCGGAGCTCTACCGCGCGCTGGCGCGCCACGGCGCCGAACTGCTGCTGGTGCCCAGCGCCTTCACCCGCACCACGGGTTCGGCCCACTGGGAGGTGCTGCTGCGCGCCCGCGCCATCGAGAACCTGTCGTGGGTGGTGGCGCCCGCGCAGGGCGGCACCCACGAGAACGGCCGCAACACCTGGGGCCACTCCATGATCGTCGACCCCTGGGGCACCGTGCTGGCCCAGCAGGACATGGGCGAAGGCGTGGTGCTGTGCGACATCGACCCGGCGCAGACCGGGCGCGTGCGCACGCAGTTGCCGGCCTTGTCGCACCGGGTGCTGTAGCAAGCGCAGCGGGAAACGTGAGTACACAGGAGCAGTCTTCTTCCGGGACGATGGACGCGCCCACGCCCGAAGGCCTGGAGGAACTGCTGTCCATGCCTGCCAGCGTCGCGCGGCCGCTGGCGCGCCTGCGCTCGGCCTGGCAGCGATGGTTTCTCTGGGTACTGCTGGCCGCGCTGGTCCTGGCGCTGGTGGGCACCGTGGTCTGGCTGGCCGGCCGCCACGAAGTGCAGCAGGTGCAGGAGCAACTCGACCGTGACACGCTCGACGCCGTGGCCGACTTGCGCGGGGGCCTGCAACGCAACGCTCAGAGCCTGCGCGCCCTCAATGTCGGGCCGCAGAACCTGGCGCAATGGGAGGAGCGGGCAGGGGAGTTGCTGCGCGGGCATCGCGAATGGGTGCGCCTGGAGTGGCGCGACGCCGCCATGCGGGTGGTGGCCTCGGCGGACACGCCCTATCGTGCGCCTGCCTTCGAGCGCGCCGCGCGCAATTCGGTCGAGCAGTCCGACGTCACCATGTCCTGCGCCAGTGCACGCAAACTCAGCAGCGCCGCCTATTCACCTAGCCATTTCGTCGCGCTGTCCGAAGGCGGCGGCCTGGAAGTGGTCGAGATGTGCCTGGAGCTCGACAAGGGCGGCTACCTGGTGGCCGCCTATTCTCTGCGCGACACGCTGATCGAGCTGGTCACCCCCAGCCTGCGGCGCGGGCAGGAAGTGGCGCTGGTGGAAGTCGACGGCACCCGCCTGGCGGCCGTGGGCGCGCAGCGGCGCAGCGGCACGCGGGTGTTCAGCTCGCTGCAGCCGGTCGACCTGCCCGGCCTGGCCATGATGATGCGCATCGACGGCTGGCGTGCCGAGCCCGACCTCTTTCCAAACGTGCTCACCGGGCTGGTCACCTTCATCTCGATCGCGCTCGTTTCCGTGCTCGTCCTGCTGGCGAGGGACACCAAGCGACGCATCAAGGCCGAGCGCGGGCTGGCCGATTCGCTGGCCTTTCGCAAGGCCATGGAAGACTCGGTCATCACCGGCTTGCGCGCGCGCGACCTGCAAGGGCGCATCACCTACGTCAATCCGGCGTTCTGCAAGATGGTGGGCTTCTCGGCCGAGGAGCTGGCCGGCAGCGACATCACCAACGCACCTTACTGGCCCACCGAGCTGGCGCCCGAGTACCGCCAGCGCCAGGCCGAGCGGCTGGCCGGTGGCGACACGCCACCGCCCGAGGGCTTCGAGTCGATCTTCATGCGCAAGGACGGGCACCGCTTCCCGGTCATGATCTTCGAGGCGCCGCTGATCAATGCCCAGAAGGTGCAGACCGGCTGGATGAGCGCCTTCGTCGACATGAGCGAGCAGCGCCGCGCCGAGGAGCTTTCGCGCGCCACGCAGGAGCGCCTGCAGGCCAGTGCGCGTCTGGCCACCGTGGGCGAAATGGCCTCGCTGCTCAGCCATGAGCTCACCCAGCCGCTGGCCGCGATCTCCAGCTATGCCAACGGCTCGCTCAATCTGCTGGAGCAGGGCGAGGGGCCGCACGATGCGACCCGCGACGTTCAGGCACGCGGCGACCTGCAGATGGCCCTGGCGCGCATTGCCGAGCAGGCCAGCCGCGCCGGCCGCGTGATCCGCAGCGTGCACGACTTCGTGCGCCGGCGCGAGCGCACCCGCGAAAGCGCGCCCGCCCACGAGCTGTTCGAGGCCGTGCTGCCGCTGGTTCAACTGCAGGCGCGAAAGCTGGGCGTGCGCATCGACCTGGACATCGAGCCCGCGCTGCCGCCGGTGCAGTGCGACCGCACGCTGGTCGAGCAGGTGCTGCTGAACCTGGCGCGCAATGGCATGCAGTCGATGGATACACCGCAGGTCACCCAGCGCGTGCTCTACCTGCGCGCCGCGCGCGCCCCGGGCAGCAAGATCGTGAGCGCCGAGGCACGGCGCTGGGTGGAATTCTCTGTGGCCGACCTGGGCCTGGGCATCGACCCCGAGGTGGCCGAGCGCTTGTTCACCCCATTCTTCACCACCCGCATCGACGGCATGGGCCTGGGCCTGAGCCTGTGCCGCACGGTGGTGGAGCAGCACGGCGGCGTGCTCGCCTACGAGCCCTACCGCCCGCATGGCACCATCTTCAGATTCACCTTGCCTGCCGCGAGCCCCCGCCCCTAATTGAACACTGCCACCATGCAACCCTTGATCGATGGCCTGATCTTCATCGTGGACGACGACGCCAGCGTGCGCGAGGCCCTGGCTTGGCTGCTGCGCTCGCGTCGGCTGCAGAGCGAGAACTTTGCCAGCGCCGAAGACTTCGAGGCGCGCCTGGGCAGCGAAGTCGACCCCGCCGCGCCCACCCAGCCGCGCTGCCTGCTGCTGGACGTGCGCATGCCCGGCACCAGCGGCCTGGTGCTGTACGAGCGCCTGGCCGAGCGCGGATGGCTGGCAGCTATGCCGGTGATCTTTCTGACCGGCCACGCAGACGTGCCCACGGCGGTGGATCTGGTCAAGCGCGGCGCCTTCGACTTCTGCGAGAAGCCCTTTTCCGACAACGCACTGGTCGACCGCATCGAGCATGCCCTGGGCGCGTCGGTGCGCGCCATCGAGGCCCAGCGCGAACGTGCCGGCATTGCCGCGCGCGTGGCGGAGCTCACCGATCGCGAGCGCCTGGTGATGCAGCGCATCGTCGAGGGCCTGCCCAACAAGCTCATTGCCGACCAGCTCTCGATCAGCGTGCGCACGGTGGAAGTGCACCGCGCCCGCGTGTTCGAGAAGATGGACGTGAAGTCCGCGGTCGAGCTGGCCAATCTCCTGCGTGGCAACTGGTCTGCCTAGGCCGCAAGAAAAAACGGCCGCCTGAAACGCCAGGCGGCCGTGCAGGGTTGGCGCAGCCGGGCTCAGCCTTGCGGCTGGCGCTCGCCCACGTAGATCTCGACGCGGCGGTTCTGCGCGCGGCCCGATGCCGAATTGTTGTCGGCCACTGGCTGGCGCGAGCCCATGCCGTCGATGTTGAAGGCGTTGGAGCGCACGCCACGGGCGATCAGGTAGTCGCGCGTGGCGGCAGCGCGCTGGATCGACAGCGGGTTGTTGATGGCGTCGGTGCCGGTGTTGTCGGTGTGGCCGATGATGCGCACCTCGGCATTCGGGTTGTTGCGCAGGCCCGTGGCGAACTGGTCGAGGATCGGGGCGAAGTTGGACTTGATGTCGGCCCGGCCCGTGTCGAAGGAGACGTCGCTGGGGATCTGCAGCTTCAGCTCGTTGTTGGGCGTTTGCGTGACCGCCACGCCCGTGCCCTGGGTGGCCTGCTCCATCTGCTTCTTCTGGTTTTCCATGCGCTGCGACCACAGGTAGCCGCCGCCCGCGCCAACGGCTGCGCCAATGGCCGCGCCCGCTGCAATGGCGCCGCGGTCACCGCCGGTGAGCGAGCCGATGGCCGCTCCGGCCAGCGCACCTGCGCCCGCGCCGATGCCGGTGCTCTTCTGGGTTTGCGACATGTCGGCGCAGCCGGTAAGCAAGATGCCGGCAGCGACGATGGACAGTGCGAACTTCTTCATGTTGATCCTCATGTGACAGAAAGCTTGTAAGCCGCCGATTATGGGGATCGGAATTTCATGGTCTTGTCGGCTGGCTCAGGTGTTTCTCTTCGTTTCATCCGACTCGGTATCGGACTTGCCCTTCACATCAGCGTCGAGTTCGCCACCTTTGCGACCCGAGAACATGGTCCACCAGACGATCAGCAGCAGCACCACCAGGGCTGCGAGTGCTTCGAGGAAAATCAGGCCCATATGAAAAGTGGATTCCTTGCGCTGTGTGCAGCCGTGATCGTAGCAACGCTGGCCGGCTGTGCCAGCCGCTCGCTGCCACCGCCCGATGCGGTGCCGCCCACACCCACCCCGCAGGCACGCCCCGACATGCTGCCCCCGCTGACCGGATCGCTCGCCCATCCCAAGAGCCGCTGGGTGGCCGCCAACTGGAGCGAGTTGCCCGGCTTCGGCGACGACGCCCTGCATGAGGCGTGGATTGCGCTGGTGGCCAACTGCGCAAGGCCCAACGCCGCATTCGCGCCGCTGTGCGCCGAAGTGCGGCAGATGGCGCTGTCCGACGCGGCCGGCCAGCGCAGTTGGATGATGCAGCGCCTGCAGCCCTATCGCGTGGAGTCGCTGGCGGGGCAGAGCGAGGGCAAGCTCACCAGTTACTTCGAGCCCGTCTACGAGGCCACGCGCCGCCCCACGGCCACCAACACCATCGCGCTGTACTCGCCGCCGGCCGGCCTGGTTGCGCGCCGGCCCTGGTACACGCGCCAGGAAATCGACACCCTGCCCGAAGTGCAGGCCCAGCTGCGCGGTCGCGAGATCGCGTGGATGAGCGACCCCATCGATGCGCTCATGCTGCAGATCCAGGGCTCGGGGCGGCTGCGCATCACCGAGCCCGATGGCAGCCAGCGCATGGTGCGCCTGGCCTTCGCGGGCTCCAACGAGCAGCCCTACCGCAGCGTCAACCAGTGGCTGCTCAGCCAGGGCGTCACGCGCATCAACCCCTGGCCCGACGCCACCAAGGCCTGGGTGGCGGCCAACCCGCAACGCTTGCCGCAACTGCTGTGGAGCAACCCGCGCTATGTGTTCTTCCGCGAAGAGACCATGACCGAGGTCGACGCCGCCTTCGGCCCGCGCGGCGCGCAGGGCGTGCCGCTCACGGCCGGCCGATCGATTGCCGTGGACCGCGATAGCATTCCCTACGGCACGCCGGTGTGGCTGGCTTCCACCGGCCCCGTCGCGCAGCTGCAGAAGCTGGTAGTGGCGCAGGACACGGGCAGCGCGATCGTGGGGGCGGTGCGGGCCGACTACTTCGCGGGAACCGGCCCCGACGCCGGGCGCTTTGCCGCGCGCATGGACCAGCCGCTGCGCCTGTGGGCGCTGTGGCCGCGCCAGCTCGCGCAGCCCTGATGCACGGGCGCCCATGTCATCGCTCTGTCATGGGCGATGCATGGTGCTGTCATGGGGCGCCCCTATGGTCTCGCACCTGATGCGAAACCGGTCTCAGGTTTCGTGCGCTCCAACCAACGACATCTCCGAGGGGATCCCCATGAGTACCGACAAGAACAAGGCGCCGACCGACGCCTCCCGCCGCCACGCCCTGCGCCTGCTGAGCGCCGCGCCCATGCTGCCCCTGGGCGGCGTGGCCTTCCTCACCGCCTGCGGCGGCGGCAGCGACAGCCCCGCTGCGGCAGCGCCTGCCCCGGCACCCGCGGCCAATTACGTATCGACCGAGTTCACCGGCATGGCCGCGCCCACGCTGGCCAACGCCGCCGCCATGGCCACCACCAGCGTCGGCTCGACGATGAAGGTGAGCTTCGACAACGGCACCTCCACCGAATACAAGCTGGCCTACCAGCCCTTCTTCACCACCGGCGACATGGTGCCGGACGGCAAGGGCGGCACGATCCTGGCCGGCGGCTACTACGACATCAACAACAAGTCCATCATCGACGCGTCGGTGGCCGGCAAGGAACGCCAGTTCTTCTCTGACAGCCCGGACGGCACCTCGCTGCTGACCGTGGCCAATGCACAAGTGGCCGGCGTCAAGGGAAAGCCCGTTTTCGCCGTGGTGCAGTTCGAATACACCACCCGCGACCTGGCCGGCGCCAACGCCTACGGCACGCTGCCTTCGCCCATCGCCGTGCTCACGCTGGACCAGGACCAGACCACCGGCAAGCTCAGCCTGGTGAAGTACCACAACGTCGACATGTCGAGCGCGCACGGCCTGTGGATCACCTGCGGCGCGAGCCTGTCGCCCTGGGGCACCCACCTGTCGAGCGAGGAGTACGAACCCGACGCGGCCTCCATTGCCACCAACACCATGTTCCAGGCCTACAGCAAGAACGTGTTCGGCAACACCACGACGGCCAACCCCTACCACTACGGCCACCTGCCCGAGATCACCGTCAACGCCGACGGCACCGGCAGCGTGAAGAAGCACTACTGCCTGGGCCGCATCTCGCACGAGCTGATCCAGGTCATGCCCGACATGCGCACCGTCATCATGGGTGACGACTACACCAACGGCGGCTTCTTCATGTTCGTCGCCGACAAGGAAAAGGACCTGTCGGCCGGCACGCTGTACGTGGCCAAGTACGACGCGGGCTACAACATCGACCCGGCCGGTGCCGCCACCAAGATGAGCTGGATCAACCTGGGCCACGCCACCAGCGCCGAGATCGAGGCCCTGGCCAACAGCAACACGGCCGCGGACATCGTCGATGTGGTGTATGCCGTGCAGAACGGCACCAACGACGCCACCCCGCTGACCCCCGTGACGGCGGTCGACAGCAGCTACACGCTGATGTACTGCGACGGCAAGGCCAACTGGGTGCGCCTGAAGGCAGGCAAGGAGAAGGCCGCCGCCTTCCTGGAGACCCACCGCTACGCCAACCTCAAGGGCGCCAGCATGGCCTTCACCAAGATGGAAGGCACCACGGTCAACATCAAGGACAAGGTCGCCTACTCGGCCCTGCAGAACATCCAGGACTCGATGGTCAACGGTGGCAAGGGCTGGACGGCCAGCACCAATGTCGCCCTGGCCAAGAAGCTCAGCGCTGGCGGCGTGATGGCCCACAACCTGGGCGGCAGCCAGAAGGACACCGGCGGCAACGCCATCAACAGCGAATGGGTGCCCATGCAGACCAAGGCGCTGCTGGTGGGCGAGGACATCACCGCCGACGCGCTGGGCAACACCTCCAACCCCGAGAAGGTCGGCAACCCCGACAACCTGAAGTTCTCGGAAAAGATGCGCACGCTTTTCATCGGCGAGGACAGCAGCAGCCACGTCAACAACTTCCTGTGGGCCTACAACGTGGACACCAAGAAGCTGTCGCGCCTGATGTCGATCCCCGCCGGCGGCGAATCCACCGGCCTGCATGCCGTGGACGAGATCAATGGCTGGACCTACATCATGAGCAACTTCCAGCACGCCGGTGACTGGGGCAGCATCCACTCGAAGGTGCAGGCCACGCTCGACCCGCTGGTGCGCGCCAACTACAAGGACCGCTACGCGGCCGCGGTGGGCTACCTCACGGCCGATCCGGTGCAGCCGAAGCTGGCGAAGTAAGCCAGGCGTCCCGATGGTTACAAGCCCGCGGTTGCATGCATCCGCGGGCTTGTGACCAAGGCGCTTCCACAGTCGATAGTTTGTAAACGCGATATACAGCCTATATTGCGTAAGCAGTAGGCGAGCGCAACGGTGGCCCTGCCGGAAGGTCGTTCAGCGGCCTGATAGTTGGTGACCTGGTCGCCCTTCAGCGCGGCAGCGGCAGCGCCGTCTTGTAGCGCACCTGCTTGAGCGCAAAGCTCGACCTGATCTTCTCGATGCCCGCAATGGGCGTGAGCTGCTCCAGGATGAACTTCTCCAGCGCCGCGATGTCGGCCACTGCGACGCGAATCAGGTAGTCGCTGTCACCGGTCATCAGGTAGCACTCCATCACTTCCTCATGTTCGGCAATGCGCTGCTCGAAGGCGGCCAGGCTCGCCTTGTTCTGCGAGGTCAGGCTGATGGAGATGAACACGTTCAGCCCCAGGCCCAGGGCCTGCGCGCTGGCAATGGCCACGTAGCGGTCGATGACGCCGGCCGCTTCCAGCGCCTTCACGCGCGCCAGGCAGGGCGAGGGCGACAGCTGCACCCGGCGCGCGAGCTCCACGTTGGACAGCGCGCCGTCGCGCTGCAGTTCGTCCAGGATGCGCAGGTCTATCGCGTCGAGTTTCATGGGGAAGAAATAGTTCCAGAAATTCTTGAAATGGCGGCAGTTTATGCCGAGGATGGCGCCAAACCTTCGCTCAATCGGCAGCCTATTCTGGACCTTGCCGCCTAAAGTGCGGCAACATGAACGCCCCTCTGCATCCTGAGCACCTGCGTGCCCTGCTGGCCATGACCGCTCCGTCTCCAGACCATGACGCCGATCCCGCCGAAAGCGCCGAATGGCGCGAGGCCTTCCTGTCGCTGGTGCAGTCGCAGGGCCCCGAGCGTGCGCGCTTCATGCTGGACGAGCTGGCGCGCCTGGCGCGCCGCCAGCAGATCGGCTGGCAGCCCGACCTCAACACGCCGTACGTCAACACTATTCCGGTCGAGGCGCAGCCGGCCTTCCCGGGCGACCTCGCCATCGAGGAGCGCCTGGGCTCGCTCATGCGCTGGAACGCGCTGGCCATGGTGGTGCGAGCCAACCAGGCGTACGGCGAACTGGGCGGGCACATTGCCAGCTATGCAAGCGCGGCCGACCTGTTCGAGGTGGGCTTCAATCATTTCTTCCATGCGCGGGACAACAGCAGCAAGGGCGACCTGGTGTTCTTCCAGCCGCACAGTGCGCCGGGCGTCTATGCGCGGGCCTACCTCGAAGGCCGCTTGAGCGAGCAGGACCTGCAGCACTATCGCCAGGAAATCGAGGTGACCGACGGCGCACGCGGCCTGTGCAGCTATCCGCACCCCTGGCTGATGCCGGACTTCTGGCAGTTCCCGACCGGCTCCATGGGCATCGGGCCCATCAGCTCGATCTACCACGCGCGCTTCATGCGCTACCTCTCGCACCGCAACCTGCTCAACTGCGAAGGCCGCAAGGTGTGGGGCGTGTTCGGCGACGGAGAGATGGACGAGCCCGAGTCGATGAGCGCCCTGACGCTGGCCGCGCGCGAGAAGCTCGACAACCTGGTGTGGGTGGTCAACTGCAACCTGCAGCGCCTCGATGGCCCGGTGCGCGGCAACGGCCGCATCATCGACGAGCTGGAGAAGCTCTTTGCCGGCGCCGGCTGGAACGTCATCAAGCTGGTGTGGGGCAGCGACTGGGACGGCCTGTTCGCGCGCGACCTCACCGGTGCGCTGACGCGTGCCTTCGCCGACACGGTGGACGGCCAGATGCAGACCTTTGCCGCCAAGGACGGCCGCTTCAACCGCGAGCATTTCTTCGGCCAGAACGATTCGCTGGCGCGCCTGGCCCAGGGCATGACCGACGAGCAGATCGACCGCCTCAAGCGCGGCGGCCACGACATCGTGAAGATCCACGCCGCGTATGCAGCCGCTGCCGCGCACCGCGGCCAGCCCACCGTCATCCTGGCCCACACCAAGAAGGGCTACGGCATGGGCAGCGCCGGCCAGGGCAAGATGACCACGCACTCGCAGAAAAAGCTGGACGAGGCGGACCTGCTGGCTTTTCGCAACCGCTTCAACCTGCCGCTGTCGGACGAGCAGGCCACGCAGCTCTCCTTCTACAAGCCGGCCGAGGACAGCGCCGAGATGCGCTACCTGAAGGAGCGCCGTGCGGCCCTGGGCGGCTCGATGCCGCGCCGCGAAACCACCTGCGACGCGGTGCCGGTGCCCGAACTGGCCAACTACGCGCAGTTCGCGGTTGCGGCCGCGGGCAAGGAGATGAGCACCACCATGGCCTTCGTGCGCATGCTGGGCAACCTGATGAAGGACGCGCAGCTGGGCCCGCGCATCGTGCCCATCGTGGCCGACGAGGCGCGCACCTTTGGCATGGCCAACCTGTTCAAGCAGGTGGGCATCTACTCGAGCGTGGGACAGCGCTACGCGCCGGAGGACATCGGCTCGGTGCTGAGCTACCGCGAGGCCACCGACGGGCAGATACTGGAAGAAGGCATCAGCGAGGCCGGCGCCATCGCCAGCTGGACGGCCGCAGCCACTAGCTACAGCGTGCACGGCCTGGCGATGCTGCCCTTCTACATCTATTACTCGATGTTCGGCTTCCAGCGCGTGGGCGATGCCATCTGGGCCGCCGCCGACCAGCGCGCACGTGGCTTCCTGCTGGGCGCCACATCGGGTCGCACCACCCTGGGCGGCGAAGGCTTGCAGCACCAGGACGGCAGCAGCCACCTGGTGGCCGCCACCATTCCCAACTGCAAGGCCTACGACCCGGCCTTCGCAGGCGAGATGGCGGTGATCGTGGACGCCGGCATGCGCGAGATGCTGGTCGAGCAGCAAGATTGCTTCTACTACATCACCCTGATGAACGAGAACTACGCGCAGCCCGACCTGCCGCCGCAAGCGCATGCCGATGTGCTGCGCGGCTGCTACCGATTCGGCAGCTGGGGCCCGGACAAGGCCAAGAAGAAGGTGACGCTGATGGGCTCGGGCGCGATCCTTACCGAGACCATCAAGGCCGCGCAGGTCCTGGCCGACGAAGGCATCGCTGCCGAGGTGTTCAGCGTGACCAGCTGGAGCGAGCTGGCCCGCGACGGCCAGGCCTGCGAGTCGGGCGAGCGCACGCCTTTCATCACGCAGCAACTTGGGGGCGCCAAGCAGGTGCCGGTGATCGCCGCCACCGACTACGTGCGGACCGTGCCGGAGAGCATCCGTGCCTTCGTGCCTGAAGGCCGGCGCTACGTCACGCTGGGCACGGACGGCTTCGGGCGCAGCGACACGCGAGCGGCATTGCGCCGCTTCTTCGGCGTGGATGCACACAGCATCGCGGCTGCGGCCCGCCGCGCCCTGGCCGGCTGATCGCAGCGGCGGGCCGTGCGCGGCCCGCGCCGGGGCGCTCGCTTCAAGACAAGGGCGGCTGCGTCCTTGCGGGCGCGGCCGCGTCGATGTTGCGCGCGGTACCCAGCAGCGTTGCGCACAGCTGCTCCTGCCCGTCGTCGCCCACCGCATACACCTCGGCGGCGCAGATGGTCAGCAGGCGGCTGGCGTCCACCACGCGGCCCCTGGCACGCAGGTGCGTGCCGCGAGCGGGTGCCAGCAGCTTCAGGGTGCCGTCGATGGTGGCGTTGATCCAGCCGGACGGCAGCAGCGTGCCGGCCGCCGACACCGCGGCGAAATCCGCCACCGCGAACACGGCGGTGGCCTGCAGCTGGCCCGGACGGAAGCAGAAGGCGTCGAGCACCGGCATCTCGACTTCGGTGGCGCCGGCCTCGATGCGGCGAAATGCCAGCTGCAGCGTCTTGGCCATTGGCATGGCCAGCACTGCGCTGCGAACGGCTTCGGGCATGGACATCGTCATGCGTGACTCCTGGCAGGAGGGAAGTGGTGGCGCCAGCGTCTCACCACGCGCGGTGCCGAGCAATCACTTCGGTGACGCGGCGATGCGCGATGCCGCAAAATGCCGTGCCTGCCTTGCACGCGCGACGTGCAGCAGCGTCCCCTTCGCGACATCCCCATGAGCCAGCAAGACTTGCCTTCAAAAGCGACCTATCGCGGCAGCTGCCTGTGCGGCGCCGTGCACTACGAGGTCGACGGCGACATCCTCTTTGCCTCGCATTGCCACTGCAGCATGTGCCGCAAGGCGCACGGCGCGGCCTTCGGCAGCTATGGCGGCGTTCCCTCGGACAAGTTCCGCTTCACACGCGGCAACGACGTGGTGCGCACCTTCGCTTCGTCGCCAGGTGTCGAGCGGCGCTTCTGCCAGCATTGCGGCTCGCCCCTGACCTGGACGAGCCACCAGCACCCCGACTACGTGGCCTTCACGCTGGGGACGCTGGAAACGCCCTTGCCCATGCCGGCTGGCATGCGGCACATCCATGTGGCTTCCAAGGCGCCCTGGTACGAGATCTGCGATTCGCTGCCGCGCGCCGACGGCGATGGCTGACGAGGCCCAGCAACCGACATACAAAGAAAGGATCGATGTGGAGACAACGACAACGAACAAACGCGCAGGCCTCGTCGGCCTGGGCGCCATGGGCGCCGGCATTGCCGCCACCCTGCGCCGCGCCGGCTACCAGCTGCATGTGTGCGATGCCCGCCCCGAAGCGGCCGCGGCATTTGCGCGCGATGGCGGCACCGCCCATGACAACCCCGCGCAGGTGGCCGCCCATTGCGACACCATCGTGAGCGTGGTGGTCAACGCGCAGCAGACCGAGGCCGTGCTCTTCGGCCCCAATGGCGCGGCCGATGCGATGAAGCCTGGCAGCGTGTTCATCATGTGCTCCACCGTCGACCCCAACTGGTCCATTGCGCTCGAAGCCCGGCTGGCCGAGCGAGGCATCCACTACATCGACGCGCCCATCTCCGGCGGCGCCGCCAAGGCGGCCAGCGGGCAGATGACGGTCATGTCCTCCGCAAGGCCCGAGGCCTATGCCAGGGGCGGCGACGTGCTGGACGCCATGGCCGGCAAGGTCTACCGCCTGGGCGACCAGGCCGGTGCCGGCAGCAAGGTGAAGATCATCAACCAGCTGCTGGCCGGCGTGCACATCGCCGCCGCGGCGGAGGCCATGGCGCTGGGCATTCGAGAAGGCGTGGCGCCCGATGCGCTGTACGAGGTCATCACCCACAGCGCGGGCAACAGCTGGATGTTCGAGAACCGCATGGCGCACGTGCTGGCTGGCGACTACACGCCGCTGTCGGCCGTGGATATCTTCGTGAAGGACCTCGGCCTGGTGCTGGACACCGCGCGCGCCAGCAAGTTTCCGCTGCCGCTGGCCTCCACTGCGCACCAGATGTTCATGCAGGCTTCCACCGCCGGCTTTGCCAAGGAAGACGACAGCGCGGTGATCAAGATCTTTCCGGGCATCGAGCTGCCGGAGGGGAAGGCATGAAGCTGGGTTGCATCGCGGACGACTTCACCGGCGCCACCGACCTTGCCAACAACCTGGTGCGCGCCGGCATGCGCGTGGTACAGACCATCGGCGTGCCCACCGCGCCGCTGGCCGCCGAGGTGGATGCGGTGGTGGTGGCGCTCAAGTCGCGCACCATTGCACCGGCCGAGGCCATCGCGCAGTCGCTGGCTGCGCTGGACTGGCTGCAGGCCCAGGGCGCGCAGCAGTTCTATTTCAAGTACTGCTCCACCTTCGACAGCACGCCCGAAGGCAACATCGGCCCTGTCACCGAGGCGCTGATGGACGCGCTGGGCACCGACTTCACCATTGCCACGCCGGCCTTTCCGGACAACGGCCGCACCGTGTTCAAGGGCTACCTGTTCGCGGGCGACGTGCTGCTGAACGAAAGCGGAATGCAGAAGCATCCACTCACGCCCATGACCGACGCCAACCTAGTGCGGGTGATGCAGGCGCAGACGAAAAGGCACAAGGTGGGGCTCATCGACTACCGGGTGGTGGCGCGCGGCGAGCAGGCCGTTCGCGAGCGCATTGCGAGCCTACGTGCCGAAGGCGTGGGCGTGGCCATCGTGGACGCCTTGTCCAACGACGACCTGCTGCGCCTGGGGCCAGCGCTGGCGGACATGCCCCTGGTCACGGCCGGCTCGGGCGTGGCCATCGGCCTGCCGGCCAACTTCGGCCTGGCACCCTCGTCCACTGCCGGCGCGCTGCCCGCGGCGCCCGGCTTGCGGGCCGTGGTGTCGGGCAGCTGTTCGCTCGCCACCAACGCCCAGGTTCGCCATTTCATCGAACAAGCCCGGCGGCCCGCCTTGGCGCTCGACCCGATGCGCATTGCCAAGGACGGCGCCGAGGCGGTGGCGCGCGAGGCGCTCGCGTGGGCGAAACCGCTGCTGGCCAATGGCCCGGTGCTGGTCTATTCCACCGCTGAAAGCGAATCGGTGAAGGCGGTGCAGGGGCAACTGGGCGTGGCCGAGGCTGGCGCCATGGTCGAGCACTGCATCGCCGCCATTGCGCGCGGCCTGGTGTCCGAGCTGGGCGTGCGCCAGCTGGTGGTGGCCGGCGGTGAAACCTCCGGCGCCTGCGTGCAGGCGCTGGGCATCGTGCAGATGCAGATCGGCGCGCAGATCGACCCGGGCGTGCCGTGGTGCCACGCGCAGGCGCCTGCCGCTGGCGGCTCGGGCATCCGCATCGCGTTGAAGTCAGGCAACTTCGGCACCGAGGACTTCTTCACCAAGGCCTTCGCGGCACAGGACAGCGGCGCATGAACGAAGTCCAACTGCGCGACGAGATCGTGCGCGTGGGCCGCAGCCTGTTCGAGCGCGGCTATGTGCATGCCACCGCCGGCAACATCAGCGTGCGGCTGGACGACGGCGGCTACCTCATCACGCCCACCGACGCCAGCCTTGGCCACCTCGATCCGGCCCGCCTGGCCCGGCTCGATGCCACGCTGCAGCAGACCGGCGGCGACCGCGCCAGCAAGACCATTGCGCTGCACAGCCGGATCTACGCTGCCGCCACGCAGGTTTCGGCAACCGCCGGCACACGCTGCGTCATCCATACCCATTCCACGCATTGCGTGGCCCTTACCCTGCGCGAGGCCGGGCCCGGCGAAGAAGAACTGCTGCCGCCCATCACGCCCTATTTCGTGATGAAGGTGGGCCACGTGCCGCGCATCGGCTACCGCCGTCCCGGCGCGAGCGAGGCGGCCGACGCGGTGGCGCAGGCCATTGCCCGCTACGGCGAGCGCGGCACGCCCATTCGCGCGGTGATGCTCGAGCGCCTGGGCCCCAACGTCTGGCACGACTCGCCAGCGGCCGCCATGGCGGTGCTGGAGGAGCTGGAGGAGACTGCCAGGCTCCATTGGATGAGCCTCGCCCAGCCGCAGGGCGCACCTGCGCCGCTCGACGAGGCCCGTATCGAAGAATTGCGCCGCCAGTTCGGCGCACACTGGTAGCAAGAGAAAGACCCCATGCCAAGATTTGCAGCCAACCTGTCGATGCTCTACCCCGAGCTCGATTTCCTGGACCGCTTCGAAGCGGCCGCGCGCGATGGCTTTGCCGCCGTCGAATACCTCTTTCCCTACGCCTACGAAGCGCGCGAGCTCAAGGCGCGGCTCGATGCCAACGGATTGCAGCAGGTGCTGTTCAACGCCCCGCCCGGCAACTGGGACGGCGGCGAGCGCGGCCTGGCCTGCCTGCCCGGGCGCGAGGCGGAATTTCGCGAAGGCGTGAAGAAGGCCGTCGACTACGCCCAGGCACTGGCCTGCCCGCGCATCCACCTCATGGCCGGCTTGCTGCCCGAAGGAATCGAGCGCGAGGCGCTGCAGCCGGGCTACGTGGCCAACCTGCAGTGGGCCGCGGCCGAGGCGGCCAAGGCGGGTCTGGACGTGCTGGTGGAGCCCATCAACACGCGCGACATCCCGCGCTTCTTCCTCAACCGGCAAGACCACGCGCACGAGATCGTGGAAGCGGTGGGCGCACCCAACATCAAGGTGCAGATGGACCTCTATCACTGCCAGATCGTCGAGGGCGATGTGGAGATGAAGATCCGCAAGTACCTGCCTACCGGGCGCGTGGGCCACTTCCAGATCGCGGGCGTGCCCCAGCGCTTCGAGCCCGATGTGGGCGAGCTCAACCACGACTATCTGTTCGAGGTGATCGACGAGGTGTCGGCCGCCTGCGGCTGGCAGGGCTGGGTGGGCTGCGAGTACAAGCCCGCACGCGGCGCTGTGAAGAACGGCACCTCCGACGGCCTGGGCTGGTTGCGCAAGCTGAAAGGCCAGCCGGCGGCATGAAGCTGGAATCGCTGCACATTCCGGGCGGCCTGCGCGCAGAAGGGCTCGCGCAGGCCGAGGTCTTCGACATCACGCTGGACGAAGGCCGCGTGGCCTCGGTGCTGCCGGCGCGCAATGCGGTGGCGCGTGGCACGCTCATCAGTTGCCCGGTCGATGCGCACGTGCACATCGACAAGAACTATTCGGTGCGCGAAGTCGGCCCGGCAAACGGCAACTTGTTCGCCGCCATCGGCCGCATGGAAGAGCGGCGCGCGCAGTGGAGCGTCGAGCACATCGCCCAGCGCATGGAGCGCGCCGCGCAGCAGGCCTGGCGCTGCGGCACGCGCGCCCTGCGCACCCACCTGGACTGGACCACGCCCGAGGCGCCGCGCTCGCTGCCGGCCTTCGAGCAATTGCGCGAGCGCTGGCGCGGCCGGCTCGAACTGCAGTTCGTCTCGCTCACGCCACTGGACGTGTTTGCCGACGCCGATGCCGGCCGGCGCATTGCGCGGGCGGTGCGCCAATCGGGCGGCGTGCTGGGCGCCTTCGTCTTTCGCAACGAAGGCCTGGTGCACAAGCTGGGCCGGGTGTTCGACCTGGCGCAGGAGCACGGCCTGGCGCTGGACTTCCACGTGGACGAAGGGCTGGATGCCGACGCCACCGGCCTGCGCGCCATTGCGCAGCTGACCATCGCCCGCGGCAGCTTCCGGCCGCGCGTGGTGTGCGGCCATGCCTGCTCGCTGTCGGTGCAGCCGGCGGCGCAGGCGCAGGACACGCTGGCGCTGTGCGCGCAGGCCGGCATCCACCTGGTGGCGCTGCCCACCACCAACCTTTACCTGCAGGGCGAGTGGGACGCCACGCCCGTGCCGCGCGGCATCACCCGCCTGCGCGAAGCGGCCGGCGCGGGGCTGCGCCCGGTACTGGCCACCGACAACGTGCAGGACGCCTTCTACCCCTACGGCAGCTACGACCTGCTGGAGACCTTCGGCCTGGGCGTGCAGATGGCGCACCTGGCGCCCGCCGGTGACTGGCTGGGCGCCATCACCACCCATGCCGCCGCGGCGCTGGGCCTTTCGTGGGACGGCCGCATCGGTCCCGGCTGCCCGGCCGACCTGGTGGTGCTGGCAGCCGGCGACGAATACGAACTGCTCGACCCACAAGGCCGCGCGCGCACCGTGATCCGGTCCGGCCGCGTGCTGGAGCAACAAGAACAAAAGGAACAAGTGCAATGAGCACCATGGGTCAACCGATGGCCAACTACGCCGCGGCCAAGCGCATCGGCGACTTCGTCTTCATGAGCGGCGTGGTGGCGGTCGACCCGGCCACCCGCCGCGCGGTGTCCAGCTACGAGGTGCTGCCCGACGGCGCCCGCAGTGCCTTGCAGGGCCTGGGCTACTGCACCGGCCAGATGTCGGTGGACGTGTTCGAAGCGCCCATCGTGGCTCAGAGCTGGTACGTGCTCGAGCGCATCCGCACCCTGGCGGCCGAACATGGCGGCACCATGGAAGACGTGGTGAAGCTGGTGCAGTACTTCCGCCGGCTGGAGCACTACGCGCCCTACAACCGGGTGCGCGGCCTGTTCTATCCGGGCACGCCGCCAGTGAGCACGGTGGTGGAGGTGTCGCGCTTCCTGCCCGGCGACGAAGTGCTGGTGGAGGTCGAGGCGACCATGTACCTGCCGCCCCGGCAGGGCTGAACCAGGAGCTAGGACCGCATGACCGGCACCGCCACCCCGAGTTGCGACGTGCTGGTGATCGGTGCCGGACCCGCCGGCAGCGCCTGCGCCCACATGCTGGCGCGCGCCGGCCTGGACGTGCTGCTGTGCGACCGGCACGAGTTTCCGCGCGACAAGGCCTGCGGCGACGGCCTGATTCCCGATGCGCACCGCGCGCTGGCCCGCCTGGGGCTGGCCGACACCGTGCTGGCACGCGCTGCCCGCACCAGCCGGCTCGACTGCTTTGCCCCGCGCGGCGGCAAGCTGGTCGTGCCGGCGCAGTTGGCCGTGCTGCCGCGCCGCGAGCTCGACGAGATGCTGCGCCAGGCCGCCGTCTCGGCCGGTGCACGCTGGCAGGCGCCGCTGCGCCTCGAATCCCTTCTTGAAGACGAAAACGCCCGCGTGATCGGCGCCCGCCTGCGCACTGGGGAAGCGATGCACGACATGCGGGCCCGCTGGACGGTGCTGGCCACCGGTGCCGACGGCGCGGCGCTGGAAGCCGCCGGCATGTGCGGGCGCCGTGCCCCCAGCGGCATGGCCCTGCGCGGCTATGCACGGCGGCCCGACCTGGCCGGGCAGATCAGCGGCCTGCAGGTGGTGTGGCACAAGGCCCTGCGCGGTGGCTACGGCTGGATCTTTCCGGCTGGCGGCGGGCGCTTCAATGTCGGCGTGGGCTACCTGCACCGCCAGGGCGCCGAGCGGGAGCGCCAGGGCGCGCCCAACCTGCGCGAACTGCTGGCCACCTTCAGCCGGGTGCACGAGCCGGCGCGGGCCTTGCTGCAAGGCGGCGCCGACATGCTGGAGCAGCTCAAGGGTGCGCCGCTTCGCTGCTCGCTGGGCGGCGCGCGCACTTCGCGCCCCGGCCTGCTGGTGGTCGGCGAGGCGGCCGGCAGCACCTACCTCTTTACCGGCGAGGGCATCGGCAAGGCCATGGAAAGCGGCATGGCGGCGGCGCAGGCCATCGTGCAGTCGGGCAGCGGCGGGGGCGATGGCAGCGTCCGCGCCGCCTACGAAGCCGAGCTCGCCTTGCTCCAGCCGCGCTTTGCCGCCTACGAGATGGCCAACCGTTTCAACGAGTACCCCTGGATGGTCGACCTGGTGATGTGGCGCGCGCGGCGCAGCCCGGCCTTGCTGGCGCGCCTGGCCGGCGTGCTCGACGAGACCCAGGACCCCAGCGCCTTCGTCAGCGCCCAGGGCCTGCTGCGCCTGCTGCTGCAGGTGCGCTGACGCCAGGGGCTTGGCCGGCCGGCTTGCAAGCGGTGCGCCGCTGGCCTATAAGTAGCAGCAGTTTTCCTTGGCCGGCTCCTGGAACGAATGGAGCAATAAAAGGAGGGCGCGTGAAGCGACGCATCTACTGGCTCATGCCGCACCTGGCGAGCGCCAGGTGGGTCATGCAAGACCTGTTCGAGGCAGGCGTGGACAGTGCGTGCATTCACTTTGCAGGTGCCGAGGGCGCCGACCTGGCGGACCTGCACGAAGCCAACATCTGGCAGACCTCCGACGTGGTGCGCGCGGCCAAGAACGGCCTGCTCATCGGCTGCGCGCTGGGCGCCTTCGTGGGCCTGCTGGCAGCGGCGCTGTATCCGCTGGTGGAAGACGACATCACCTGGGAGCTGAGCGCCATGCTGGCGCTCATGGGCGGGATCATGGGCGCCTGGTCGGCCAGCCTGGTGGGCATCTCCATTCCAAGCCAGCGGCTGGAGCGCTTTGCCGGCGCACTGGCGGCCGGGCGAATCCTGCTGATGGTAGACCTGCCGCCCGAGCGCGTGCGGGCCATCGAGAACCTGCTGGCGACAACGCATCCGGAGGCCCATTTCGAGGGCGAGGATGCCCTGCCGGCCTTCTGATGGCGACAAAGAAGGGCGGCACCAATGATCATGGCCTGGGTGCTGCTTGTCATCGTCGTCGGCTCGGTGCTGTTCCATGTCTTCAACCCGTGGTGGGTCACGCCGCTGGCCTCCAACTGGAAGTCGATGGACGACACGCTGGACATCACGGTGGTCATCACCGGCCTGTTCTTTGTCGCCATCAACCTCTTCGTGGTGTATGCGCTGCTGCGCTTCCGGCACCGCGAAGGCGGGCCGCATGCCAAGCCCGAGCCTGACAACAAGAAGCTCGAGCGCTGGCTGATCGTGGGCACCAGCGTGGGCGTGGCCGCCTTGCTGGCGCCGGGCCTGCTGGTGTATGCCAAGTACGTCAACGAGCCGCACGATGCACTGCTGCTGGAGGTAATGAGCCAGCAGTGGCAATGGCGCTTTCGCCTGCCCGGGCCCGACGGCAAGCTGGGCGCGAGCGACCCGCGCTTCATCTCCGCCACCAATCCCTTCGGGCTGGACCCGGACGATCCGCGCGGCCAGGACGACCTGCTGGTCATGGGCAACGAGGTGCACCTGCCGCTGGGCAAGCCGGTGGTGGTGCTGCTGCGCTCGAACGACGTGCTGCACGACTTCTTCGTGCCGCAGTTCCGCTCGCGCATGAATACCGTGCCGGGGCAGGTGAGCCGCTTCTGGTTCACGCCCGAGGTGCCGGGCCGCTACGAGGCACTGTGCGCGCAGTTGTGCGGCGTGGGCCATCCCGATATGCACGGCTTCGTGGTGGTGGAAGACGCCGAACACTACGCCGCCTGGCAACAAGCCCTGGTGAGCTTCGCGGTGGCGAGCAAGCCGCCGCCCGCGCCTGACGTGGCCGCCAATCCGCTGGTCGAGACCGGCCGCCAGCTGGCCGATGCCAAGGGCTGCGCCGCCTGCCACACCGTCGACGGATCGCCCCGCGTCGGCCCGACCTGGAAGGGCCTGTACGGCAAGGACGAGACCATGGCCGATGGCTCCACCGAGAAGGTGGACGAAACCTACCTGCGCAACTTCATCCTCGATCCGCAGGCCAAGAAGGTGAAGGGCTTCCCGCCGGTGATGCCCAAGCTGCCGCTCACCGACGACGAGATCTCGGCCCTGGTGGCCTACATCCAGAGCCTGGGCGGGCCACCCGCCGCAGGCGAGCAGAAGGCTCAGCGCTGAACCCGAAGAAGAAAAAGGAAACGCCATGGCCCATGCCGACACGCTCGATCCGCACGCGCACGACGACGAGGGCCATGCGCACGCGCCCCAGAGCTTCTGGACGCGCTACGTCTGGAGCCAGGACCACAAGGTGATTGCCGTGCAGTACGCCTGCACCGCCATCGCGGTGGGCGTGGTCGGCGTGCTGCTGTCCGACCTGATGCGGCTGCAGCTGGGTTTTCCGGCCGTGTTCGAGTTCATCAACGCCGAGCGCTACTACCAGTTCATCACCATGCACGGGATGATCATGGTGATCTACCTGCTCACGGCGCTGTTCCTTGGCGGCTTCGGCAACTACATGATTCCGCTCATGGTGGGGGCACGCGACATGGTGTTCCCGTACATGAACATGCTGAGCTTCTGGGTCTACCTGCTGTCGGTGGTGGTGCTGCTGAGCAGCTTCTTCGTGGAAGGCGGGCCCACCGGCGCGGGCTGGACGCTGTACCCGCCGCAGTCGATATTGCCGGGCACGCCGGGGCACGGGCTCGGCATCGTGCTGATGCTGGTGTCGCTGCTGATCTTCATCGTGGCCACCACCATGGGCGGCCTGAACTACGTCACCACCGTGCTGCAGGCGCGCTGCGAGGGCATGACGCTGCTGCGCATGCCGCTGACGGTGTGGGGCATCTTCATTGCCACCATCCTGGCGCTCATCGGCTTTCCGGCGCTGTTCGTCAGCGGCGTGATGCTGCTGCTGGACCGCACGCTGGGCACCAGCTTCTTCATGCCGGCGCTGGTGTCCATGGGGCAGGTGAGCGGCTACCGGGGCGGCAGCCCGCTGCTGTTCCAGCACCTGTTCTGGTTCTTCGGCCACCCCGAGGTCTACATCGTGGCGCTGCCGGCCTTCGGCATCGTGTCGGACCTGATCAGCGTGCATGCGCGCAAGAGCATCTTCGGCTACCGCATGATGGTGTGGGCCATCGTGGTGATCGGCCTCTTGAGCGTGGTGGTGTGGGCGCACCACATGTTCGTGGCGGGCATGAACCCGTACTTCGCCTTCTTCTTCGCCACCACCACGCTCATCATCGCGGTGCCCACGGCCATCAAGGTCTACAACTGGGTGCTCACGCTGTGGCGCGGCGACATCCACTTCACGGTGCCGATGCTGTTCGCCATCGCCTTCCTGTGCACCTTCGTCATCGGCGGGCTCACCGGGCTGTTCCTGGGCAACGTGAGCGTGGACATTCCGCTGTCGGGCACCTACTTCGTGGTGGCGCACTTCCACATGGTCATGGGCGTGGCGCCGCTGCTGGTGATCTTCGGCGGCATCTACCACTGGTACCCCAAGGTGACTGGGCGCATGCTGGACGACCGGCTGGGGCACATCCATTTCTGGGTGACCTTCGTGGGCACCTACCTCATCTTCTTTCCCATGCACTACCTGGGCGTGCTGGGCATGCCCAGGCGCTACCACCACTTCGAGGGCTATACCTTCATCCCGCCGTCGGCGCACCTGCTCAACCAGATGATCACGGTGATGGCGCTGGTGGTGGCCACCACGCAGTTCGTCTTCATCTTCAACCTGGCCTGGAGCCTGCGCCACGGGCGCGTGGCCAGCCCCAACCCATGGCGCGCCGCATCGCTGGAATGGCAGACACCGCAGACGCCGCCGGTACACGGCAACTGGGGCGAGGCGCTGCCGGTGGTGTACCGCTGGGCCTATGCCTACGGCGCCAACGGCGGGCCGGATGACTTCATCGCGCAGAACGCGCCGCCCGAGGCCGGCGGCATCGAGCCGGATCATCGGGGTCACGCGGGCGAGGGGGTGAGGGCATGAGTGCCGTCATTCCCGTCTCGACCAACGTGCCGCGCGTGGCGCATGGCGGACCGCCGCCGCGCGAGCCGCGGGCGCGGGCCGCGAGCATCGGCCTGTGGGTGTTCATGGGCGTGGCGACCTCGCTCTTCCTGCTCTTTGCCTGGGCCTATGTGATGCGCATGAGCGAGGGCGATGCCGTGCCCCTGGCGCTGCCGCAGCAGTTGCTGCTGAGCACCGCGCTGCTGCTGGCCGGCAGCGTGTCGCTGGAGTTGGCGCACGGCGTGGCGCGCGAATGCGACCTGGTGCCCACGGCGTCGAACGTCGGGCGCGCACATCGCCTGCTGCTGGCGGGCGGGCTGTGCGCGCTGGCCTTCCTGGCGTCGCAGTTGTGGGCCTGGCATGCCCTGCTGTCGGCGCGGGTCATGCCCACCTCGCACCCGGCGGGCAGCTTCTTCTATGTGCTGACGGCCATGCACGGCCTGCACCTGGCCGGAGGCCTGATCGGCTGGGCCTGGACGGCGTACCTGGCGTGGCGCCAACCGGCGGTAGGTGCGTGGCGCATCGGCCTGGTGGCGCGCTACTGGCACTTCATGCTGGCGGTATGGCTGGGCCTGTACGCCCTGCTGCACTGGATGACGCCCGAAGCGGCGCGCTTCATCTGCGGCGTGGGTTGATCGCAGAACAACAAGAAAAGGAATTCACCATGAGCGCCGTCATCGTTCCGCCCTCACCTGCAACCGCGCAACAGCAAGCCGGCGCTGCCGTGGGTGGCCTGCGCGGGCTGGTTGCCGACTGGTCGGGCGACCGCCAGACCTTCAAGGTCTCGTGGGGCAAGGCGATGATGTGGATCTTCCTCTTGTCCGACACCTTCATCTTCAGCTGCTTCCTCACCGGCTACATGACGGTGCGGGTGTCCACCACGGTCGGCTGGCCCAACCCCAGCGAGGTGTTCGCGCTGAACGTGGGCGGGGTCGAGGTGCCGATGCTGCTCATCGCCATCATGACCTTCGTGCTCATCAGCAGCAGCGGCACCATGGCCATGGCCGTCAACTTCGCCTATCGGCGCGACCGCATCAACGCCGCGACGCTGATGATCGTCACCGGCACGCTGGGCGAGCTGTTCGTCGGCATGCAGGCCTTCGAGTGGTCCAAGCTCATCCTGGGTGAAGGTGTGCGGCCCTGGGGCAACCCGATGGGCGCGTCGCAGTTCGGCTCGGCCTTCTTCATGATCACCGGCTTTCACGGGCTGCACGTGACTTGCGGCGTGATCTACCTCTTCACTGTCGCTTTCAAGCTGATTCGCGGCGACTATGAGAAGGCGGCCAACTACCAGATCGTGGAGATCGCCGGCTTGTACTGGCACTTCGTCGACCTGGTGTGGGTGTTCATCTTTGCGCTGTTCTACCTGTGGTGACGAGCGGAGGCGCGGCCATGCAAACCGAACTGCAACCGACAAAGGACGGCGGGCACCAGGAGCACCCGATCAAGCTCTACCTCGTCGTGTGGGGCCTGCTCTTCGTGCTGAGCGCCTGCTCTTACATGGTGGACTACTTCCAGTTCCACGGGCTGCTGCGCTGGACATTGATCATCGCCTTCATGCTGCTCAAGGCGGGGCTGATCGTGGCCGTGTTCATGCACATGGCATGGGAGCGGCTGGCGCTGGTGTATGCCATCTTGCTGCCGCCGCTGGCGCTGTTGGTGCTGGTGGGGTTGATGGCGCTGGAGGGCGGGCATACGTTCCTGACGCGTACGCTCTTCTTCCACTGACGACTGACGGCTACTTGACGCCCGCGCCCCGCAGCAGGAACTCGGTCACCTGCGCAATGAGGTATTCGCGCTCCTTCGGGTCATCGAGCGAAGCACCCTCGCGAAAGAAGTTCACCTGCGCCGCATGGTCCGCATAGAACTGCGTGACCGCCCACAGGTGGAAGAGAAACAGCAGCGGGTCCACCGGCCCCATCTGCCCCTGGTTCATCCAGTTGCGGATGACCGCCACCGCCTGGTCGGTGCGGCGCTTGCTTTGCAGCGCCATCATCGGCTTGAGCACTGGCGCGCCGCGCATCATCTCTGCGGCAAAGATGCGTGAGCGCAGCGGCTGCTCGAAGGAGAACAGCATCTTGCGCCGGATCAGGTCCGACAGCACGCGGCGCGCGCCGAAGGCCTCGTCGGAAAAGCCGAACACGCCGATCCAGTCGTCGATGATGTCCTGCAGCACCTGCGCGTACAGCGCGTCTTTGCTCTCGATGTAGTAGTGCAGCTGCGCCTTCGACAGGCCCGCCTTGTCGGCGATGGCTTGCGTGGTGGCGCCCTGCGGGCCGTCGGTGGCGAACACCTCGATGGCGGCCTGGTAGATCACCGCCAGCACTTGCGTGTACTTGCGCGATCGCCCGCGCGTGGGCAAGGCGGGAGCCTCGGCCTCGTCGGGGATCTCGGTGCTCATCGTGCTGCCGGTGCTCGTCGTCATGGAAATGCGGATGGTGCCAGAGCCGCCAGTCGTCAGAGATGGATCACCAGCTCCTGCTCGCGCGCCCGCGAGCAGCACAGCGCCACCTTGTGCTGGCGCTCGGCGCCGGTCAGGCAGAAGTCGCGGTGCTCCGCACTCTCGCCTTCGGCTGGCACCACGCAGGTGCCGCACAGGCCCTGCTCGCAAGACACGGGAATGTCGATGCCGAAGTCGTGCAGCGCATCCACTGCCGTCTGGTCGGCCGCCACCGGCACCGAAAAGCCGCGCTGCGTCAGGCGCAGGCTGAAGGCCTTGCCCGCCGGTACGCTGCTGTCGTTGGGCGAGGCGAAGTACTCCGCATGCACCGCGTCATCGGGCCAATGAGCTGCGGCCTTGCGCACCGCGTTCATGAAGCCGGCCGGGCCGCACACGTACAGGTGCGTGCCGCCAGCATGCTCGCGCAGCAGGGCCTTCAGGTCGATCTTCTCGGCACCGTCATCCAGGTGCAGGCGCACATGCGGCGCGAGTTCCGGCGCCGTCAGCGCCTCGGCAAAGGCCAGGTGCTCGCGGCTGCGGGCGAACACGCACAGTTCGAAGTCGGCGCCCTGGCGCGCCAGGTGCTGGGCCATGGCCAGCAGCGGCGTCATGCCGATGCCGCCGGCCAGCAGCAGGTGGCGCCGGCCGCCGGCCTGCACCGGGAAGGTGTTGCGCGGCGCGCTGATGGGCAGCAGGTCGCCTTCGCGCACTCGCTCGTGCATGCTGGCCGAGCCGCCGCGGCTGGCGCCTTCGCGCTTCACGCCTATCAGGTAGCGGTCGCAAGCGCCACCCACGCCGGGTGCGCGCGCCAGCGAGTACTGGCGGGCAAAGCCGCCCGGCATCTTCACGTCGATGTGCGCGCCCGCCTCGAAGCCGGGCAGCTCGCGCCCCCACGGGTGCGCCAGCTCGAAGGAGAGGATCTCGGGCGTCTCGCGCCGGATGCGCGCGACACGCACGGTCAGGGTGCGCTCCACCATCGCCTTGCCTCGCTCAGTTCTTGGCCAGCGACTTGCGCAGGTCCACGCCGGCGCCCTTGTTCACGAACTGCAGCGTGTAGGCCTGGCGGTAGTCGAAATCGGAGGGCTTGTACAGGCCCGCTTCCACGCTCTTGTCGTAGAAGTCCTTCATGCGCGCATCGCTCATCGCGCCGATGCCCTGCGTCTTGGCGTCGCCCACGTCGATGTGCGCGCGCAGGATCGGGATGGACTTGTCGATGTACTCGTCGCTGATGTCGGGGTTGATCTTCTTGATCATGTCGTCGGCCGCCTTGCGGTCGCCGTAGAGGTAGTTCACCCAGCCGATGTTGGTGGCCTCGACAAAGCGGCGCACCACGTCGGGCTTGGTCTTGACCAGGTCCTGGCGCGTCTCGATGACCATGCCGTAGGTGGACCAGCCGGCGTCGGCCAGGCTCAGCACCACCGGCTTGAAGCCGGCCTGCTTTTCCACCGCCAGCGGCTCGGAGGTAGCATAGGCCTGCTGCACCGACTGCTTGTCGGCCAGGAACTGCGACAGGCTGTAGTTGTAGGGGCGCACCTGCTCGTCGCGTACGCCGTAGGCCTTCTTCATCCACTGCCAGTAGCTGATCTGGCCGTCCTTGGCCAGCAGCACGGTCTTGGCCTTGGCGATGTCGGCGAACTTGTCGATGCCCTGGCCCGGGTGCGCGATGATGGCTTGCGGGTCGCGCTGGAAGTAGGCCGCCACCACCACGGTGGGCACCTTCTGCTTGATGTTGTCGAAGGCCATCAGCATGTTGCCGGTCATCAGGAAGTCGACCTTGCCGGCCGGCAGCATGGGCCGGTTGTTGACCTGCGGGCCGCCCTGCTGGATGTCCACCTCCAGCCCGTACTTCTTGTAGGTACCGTCGGCCAGCGCCTGGTAGAAGCCACCGTGGCCGGGCTGCGCGCGCCAGTTGGTGGCCATCACCACCTTGTCCTGCGCGATGGCGGCAAAGGCGGTGCCGGCCAGCAGCGCGGCAAGCAGGCCGCGAGCGGCGAAGGGTGCGTTGAGTTTCATGATGGCGGTCTTCCTTGGGGTGGGGTCGGTGGTGGTTTGATATCGGGGGATCAGGCTTCTCTGGCCATTTCTGGCGTCCAGCCGCGGGTCTTGCCGGGGTTCATCAGGCCCATCGGGTCGCTTCGCTTCTTGAACTGGATCTGCGTGTCGTCGATGGTCTTCATGCCGCCGTCCTCGATGGTGAACACATGCGGGTTGAAGACCTGGCAACCGCCCTGCGACTCGATCTCGCGGATCACCTCGTACTGGTGGGCCTCGCCCTTCCAGCGCACGAGCAGGATGCCGAAGGTGCCTGCCGCATCGCCCGCGCGGGCAAAGTCCTGGTGCTGCAGCACGTCGTCGCCGAAGATGGCCAGGTGGCGCTCGACCACCGCGGGGTCGAAGGGCTGCGCATACGCGATCTGCAGGTAGGTCCAGCTGCGGTCCAGCTTGAGCGCCTGCAGCGTGGTGTGGTTGAAGGCGCACTCGTAGGCCGGCGGCAGGCCCTGGGCCAGCAGCTCTTCCTCGGTGCCGGCCACCGAGATGCTGCCGCCGTACTGCGTCGCCAGCGTGCGGAAGGCCTGCATCGAATCCGGTGCCACCATCGCGAAGGCCGCGTGCCGGTCGGCCGGGAAGCGATCGCCCATGGAGGTGTAGTAGGGCGAGAAGCGCTTTTCGACCGTGGTGAAGAGGAACAGGTCCAGCTCGGGCGAGGCCGCGGCGATGCCGAAGTCCAGCGCCTGCCGATATTCAGGGAACAGCACGGTGCAGTGCACCCAGTCGACGGCCGGCGACAGCGCCACCTCCACGTCCAGGATCACGCCGTTGGTACCGAAGGCATGCTGCACCTGCTGGATCTCGTCGCCGTGCAGCTCGACGATGCGCGGCTCGCGCTCCACCGTCATCACGCGCATGTGCAGCAGGTTGCCGGTGTCGCGCAGGATGCCGTGGCGAAACGAGCCGATGCCGCCGAAGCCGCCCGCGATGAAGCCGCCGATTGTGGCCACATGCCAGGTGGAGGGCCACATGCGCAGCGCCTGGCCGGTCTCGCGCGCCGTCAGGTCGATGTCGTGCATGCGGGCGCCGGCCTGCACGCGGATGCGGCCTTCGCTCAGGTCGAGCACGCGGCACATGGCGGTCACGTCCATCACCAGGCCGCCTTCCAGCGGCACGCATTGGCCGTAGTTGCCGGTGCCTCCGCCGCGCACGGTGAGCGGCAGCTTCCACCTGGCGGCGGTGGCGGCCACCTGCCGCACGTCGTCTTCGGTGGAGACCTTCACCACCAGCTCGGCAATGCAGCTGTCCAGCTGCGCGCTGAGGATGGGGCTGTACCAGTAGAAGTCGCGCGAGAGCTGCTTGCGCTGGCCGCGCGACTCGATGATGTTCAGTCCGGCCAGGTCGCGGCGCACCGCGTCCCAGTCGACGCTGGCGTTGCCGGCCTGCACGGTCTTGGGCAGCGCGCTCATCAACGCTCCTTCTTCATTTCGCTCTCGTGCCAGTGGCCCAGCACCATGCGGGACAAGCCGGCGAACACGAGGAAGATCACGATGCCCAGCAAGGACACGAGGAACAGCGCCGCGAACATCATCGGGATCTCGGTGCGGAAGCTCGATTCGAGAATGCGCGATGCCAGGCCCGTTTCGCGGCCCGCGGTGCCGGCGGTGAACTCCGCCACCACCGCGCCGATCAGGCTCAGGCCGCCGGCGATCTTCAGGCCCGCCATGAAGTAGGGCAGGGCGCTGGGCACCAGCAGGTAGCGGAAGGTCTGCAAGGGTGAGGCCTTGTAGAGCGTGAACAGGTCGCGCAAATTGCTGTCGGCGCTTTTCAGGCCGATGACGGTGTTCGACAGGATCGGGAAGAAGGCCACGATCCATGCGCACAGCAAGAGCGCCGCCGTGGTGCTCGACACGTAGATCAGGATCAGCGGCGCAATGGCGATGATGGGCGTCACCTGCAGGATCACCGCGATCGGGAAGAGGCCGATCTCCACCCACTTGAACAGCGCAAAGGCCACCGCCAGCAGCACGCCGCCCACGATGGCCGCGAACAGCGCCAGCAAGGTGAGCTTGACGGTGAACCACAGCGCGCCCGAGAGCGTCTCCCAGTTCTCGATGAGCGTGGTGAAGATCAGCGAAGGCGCCGGCAGGATGTAGTGCGGAATCTGGTTGATGCGCACCACCGCTTCCCACATCAGCAGCAGGCCCAGGACGACGGCGGCCGGCACGGCCACGCGCAGCATTGCGTCGCGCCGGTAGAGGGCGTCTTCGCGCGCCTTCAGCTCTTCGGTGGTGGGGGCGCGGTCGGCCTCGGGCATGGCGGTGCTGGCGGATGCGGCTTCAGTGATCGACGTCATGGAGGGCTCCGTGCAGGGCTTGCGACACTTCCTGGCAGTGCGCGTTGTAGCGGGTGGAGGTGCGGAAGGCCTCGCCGCGCGGATAGGGCTCGTCGATTCGGATCTCGTCGATCACCCGGCCCGGGCGCGCGGCCATGACCACGATGCGGTTGGAGAGGTACACCGACTCGTACACGCTGTGCGTGACGAAGATGACGCTGAAGCGGTGTTCGCGCCAGATGGCCAGCAGGTCGTTGTTGAGCTTGATGCGCGTCATCTCGTCCAGCGCGGCAAAGGGCTCGTCCATGAGCAAGAGGCGCGGGCGCGTCACCAGTGCGCGGGCAATGGACACGCGCATCTTCATGCCGCCCGAGAGCTCGCGCGGGTACACATCGGCAAAGCGCGACAGGCCCACCATCTCCAGCGCCTGCTTGACCACCGGGGCTGCGGCGTCGCGGCTCACGCCGGTGAGCTTGAGCGGCAGCCACACGTTGTCGAAGACCTTGGCCCAGGGCATGAGCGTGGGCTCCTGGAACACGAAGCCCAGGTCGCGGTCGACCTTGCCGGCGCCGCCCTGGGCGGCGGACGACCATTTCATTTCGCCGGAGCTGATGCGGGTGAGCCCGGCGATCAGGCGCAGCGCGGTGCTCTTGCCGCAGCCCGAGGGGCCCAGGAAGCTGATGAAGTCATGCTCGCCACAGTCCAGCGACATGCCTTGCAGCGCGAGCGTGCCGTTGGCAAAGCGCTTGCTGACGTTGCGCAGGCTGACCAGCGGCGCGGTGGAGTCGGTGCTCATCGGGGTGGCTCCTTTGCGCTTCAGCGCCAGGCCGGCTCGTTGGCCAGGCGTTCCAGCGGAAAGCGGTCCACTTCCTGCAGCAGTTCGACAAAGCGCTGGCCCACGTGGTCGAGCACGGCCTTGCCCTTGTCGGCCCGGGCGCGGGTGGCGTCGCCGGCCGCGCCCATCGGGTTCATGTCCTGGATCTGCCAGCCCAGCTTGCCGCTGGGGCTGATGGACAGGAATTTGTTCTCCGCCGCCATGTCTTCGGTCATGGAGCGGAAGTTGCGGAACTGGTCTGGGCGCACGTAGTCGGGCGTGAGGTGCAGCATCACCGAGCTTTCCAGGTCGCCGGCATGCACGCCGTGCTTGCCTTCGTGCGCGGTAAACAGCCCCTCGGGCAGGCCCAGGGTGTACCAGTTGGCGGCCACCACCATCATGCCGTGCGCCTCGCGCAGGTCGCGCGCCACGATGTCCATCACGCTCATCTGGCCGCCGTGGCTGTTGTAGAGCACCAGCTTCTTCACGCCGGCGCGCGCCACGCAGTCGCCGATGTCCTTCCACATGGCGATGAGCGTGTTGGCCGACACCGTGAGCGTGCCCGGGTAGCGCGAATGCTCGTTGCTCTTGCCGTAGGGCACGGTGGGCAGGAACAGCACCGGCAGGTCGTCCGGAATGTGCGGCAGGCTGGCCGCCACCATGCCGTCGATGGTGGCGGTGTCGGTGGACATGGGCAGGTGCGGGCCGTGCTGTTCGGTGGCGCCCACCGGCAGCACCGCGATGAGGCGGGAGCGGTCGAGGCGGGAGAACTCTTCACTGGTCAGGTCGGACCAGAAACGGCTGCGGAGGCGGGGCGGGTTCATCAGGCAGGCCTTTCGCGGGGTGGGGCGACGAGCCTAAATTATCCATGTGGTCAAAAATGAGGTCTCGGTATTTACCCCCGGAACCGCGTCAGGATTGAAAGCGCGTGTGTACCGACGCCGGAGCGCCAGTCAAGTTTGATCGGGTGGTAAGGGTTGGCGGCGCCGGTCAGCGCTGCACGATGTAGCGGTTGACCTGCGGCCCGCCATCGCCCACGTGGAAGGCCAGGCGCCGCTCGCGCAGCGTGATGTCGGCCGCCGTGGCCCGGCCGAAGCGGCGCAGATGCTCGGTCCAGGATTCGTCCACGATCTGCTCCACGTAGCGGCTGGGCTCGCCCACGTGGTGCAGCAGCGCCCATTCGATGGCGCCCTGGCTCAGGCGCACGCGGCGGGTCTCCTCCATCACCTTCTTGAAGGCGTCCGCGCGGGCCGGGTCGATGTGGTATTCGATGGTGACCAGCACGCGGCCTTCCTCGCCCGGCTTGATGGCCGGCGGGTTGGCGGCCCAGCCTTCGTGCGCGGGGCTCACGTCGTCCTCGTCCTGCGGGTCGGTCACCAGGCGCAGGGCCAGCAGCATCATCAGCACGCCACTCACCGAAGCCACCAGCAGGGCGTTGCGCATACTGGAGATGGTGGCCACCTGGCCCCACAGCGCGGCACCGAAAGCGCTCGCACCCATGATGGCCATCTGGTAGGTGGCCATGCCGCGCGCGCGCACCCAGTTGGGCAGCGACAGTTGCGCCGACACCGACAGCGAGTTGGCCGTGGTGATCCACGCCATGCCGCCCATGAACATGGCCGGCACCGCCACCCAGGCATTGGGCGCCACCGACATCACCGCGGTGGCGCCCGCCTGCACGATGGCGCCGCGCAGCACCAGCGCGTCGCGCCCCATGGCCTGGCGCAGGCGCGGCAGCAGCAGCACTGCCACGATGGCGCCCGAGCCCATGGCCGCCAGCAGCAGCGTGAAGGTGGCCGCGTCGCCGCCCTTTAAGCCCCGGGCCAGCAGCGGCAGCAGCGCCAGAAGCGCGGTGGAGTGCAGGAAGAAGATGGCCACGCGCAGCAGCACGGCACGCATGCGCTGCGACTGCCAGACGAACTGCACGCCCACCCGCATGGCGCTGACCAGCCGCTCGCGCCCCAGCGGATTGGGCGTGTGCTCGCGCCGCCAGCGCACCACCACGAAGCCCGAGACCACCGACAGCACCGCATTGAGCGCAAACACCCACACGCTGCCCGCGCCGGCGATGAGCACGCCGGCCAAAAGCGGCCCGATGATGCGCGAGGCGTTCATGGCGATGCCGTTGAGCCCCAGCGCCGATGGCAGGTGCGTGCGCGGCACCAGCTCGGGCACGATGGCCGAGAACACCGGCCAGCGCATCGCCAGGCCGATGCCATTGGCAAACGTGAGGGCCAGCAGCAGCGGCGCGGTGATCATGTCCAGCGCAATGGCGCCGCACAGCACCACGGCGGTGCCGGCCAGCCAGAACTGCGTGGCCATCAGCCAGCGCCGCCGGTCCAGGATGTCGGCCAGCGCGCCGCTGGGCAGCCCCAGCAGGAACACCGGAAGCGTGGAGGCCGATTGCACCAGCGCCACCCAGATGGGCGAGTTGTTCAGCGTGGTCATCATCCACGCGGCCGCCACGTCGTTCATCCACATGCACACATTGGCAATGAGCCACGTGCTCCAGAGCATGCGAAAGACCGGGATGCTCAGGGGTTCGAGGGCGCCGACGCGGGCGGGCGGCGCGGCGAGGGGGGCTTCTTCTGTGGAGATGGGCGGCATCGGCCCCCGATTGTGAGCGCTACCAGATGGATACCGGCAGGCTCAACTTCTATCGCTGCGTGCCAGGCGGTGCTCCAGCCTGCGCAAACCGGTGGTCAGCGCCAGCGTCATCAGCCAGTAGATGACCGAGATGGCCAGGTAGGGCTCCCAGTAGCGGGCATAGGCGCCGGCCACGGTGCGTGCGGCGTAGGCCAGCTCGGCCAGGCCGATGGCCGAGACCAGCGAGGTGTCCTTGAGCAGCGCGATCATGTTGTTGCCCAGCGGCGGCAGCATGCGCCGAAAGGCCTGCGGCAGCACCACGTAGCGCATGACCTGGGGCGGCGTCAGCCCCAGCGAGCGCCCGGCGTCGAACTGCCCGCGCGAGATCGACTGGATGCCCGCGCGGAACACCTCGGAGATATAGGCGGCCGAATTGAGCGACAGCGCCACCACGCCCGAGATGAGCGCGCCGTGCTCCTGCTTGAGCGTGCGCGCCAGCTCGCCGCTGATGATCAGCCCGTCCACTGGATGGATGAACACCGGCATCACCGCGAAATGGATGAGCAGGATCTGCACGAACAGCGGCGTGCCGCGAAAGAAGCTCACGTACACCGTGGCCGGCCAGCGCAGCAGGAAGCGCGCCACCCAGGTCCAGGGCGCATGGCGCGCCTGCGCCAGCCGCGCCAGCGCCAGCAGCAGCCCGCCGGTGATGCCCAGCAGCACGCAGGCCACCGTCATGCGCAGCGTCATCCAGGCGCCTTGCCAGAACAGGTCCTTGTATTCGACCAGGATGTCCCAGCGGAACCAGCCGAACAGCGTCACGGGTTGATCCATGTCGTCCTCCTCGCTTCTTCTCTATCTCGATTGACCATCAATGAATGAAAACGGCCGCGCAGGGGCGGCCGTGTGCGGCAATTCGCCTGGCTGCCTCTCAGCTCGGTTCCTTGTTGAACCACTTCTTGTAGATGGTGGCGTAGCTGCCGTCGGCGCGGATGGCGGCCAGGCCGGCGCTGAGCTTGTCCAGCAGGGCCTTGTCGCCCTTCTTCACCACGATGCCGAAGCCTTCTTCGGGGAAGGACTTGTCGTCCACCGTCTTGAGGCCCGGGGTCTGCGAGACGCGGTAGGCGATCACGCCGTTGTCGCCCATGGCGGCATCGACGCCGCCGCCGGCCAGCTCGGAGATGATGAGCGGCGTGCTCTCGAAGCGGCGGATGTTGGGGCTGGTCTTGCCGAATTCGCGCGAGGCGATGTCGTCGGCGGTGGAGGCGCTCACCACCGCGATCTTCTTGCCCGTCAGGTCCTTCAGCGAGGTGACGGTGCTGCTCTTGGGCACCGCGATCAGCTGGCGCGCGGCAAAGTACGGCGGGGTGAAGTCGTAGCTCTGCTTGCGCTTGTCGTTGATGGTCACGCCCGAGATCACCAGGTCGACGTCGCCGTTGTTGAGCGCTCCGAAGATGCCGGTGAAGGGCGTGTTCACGATCTTGATCTTCAGGCCCTGCTGCTTGGCGATGGCGTTGATGATGTCGATGTCGAAGCCGACGATCTGCTTGTCCTTGTTCTCGAATGCGAAGGGCGCGTAGGTGGCGCTGGAGGCCACCACCAGTTCGCGGGCAGGCGCCTGGGCGTGGCTGCTCACTGCAAGCGTGGCAAGGCTGGCGGCAGCCAGGCCGAGGGAGAGGGCGCGGCGGATGCGGTTCATGGTGGGTGTTCTTGTGGCGGTTTTTTGGGGCTGGACGCCGCCCAACGGGCAGCAGGGCGATTTTAGGTGGCGCCTACTTCTTCTGGCCCAGGTGCGACAGCGGCAACGCGTGGCTGGACTTGACCTCGCCCAGCGAGAAGCTGGTGTGCAGGTCCTTCACGTTGGGCAGGTTCATCAGGTGCTGGCGGGCAAAGGCGGAAAAACTGTTCAGGTCCTGCGCCACCACCTGCAGCTCGAAGGTGCCGGTGCCGCTGATGTAGTGGCAGGCCACCACCTCGGGCATCTTGCGGATGGCGTCTTCCAGCTTGCGGGTGGCCTCGTTGCTCACCCGTTCGGTGTCGACCCGCACGAAGGCCAGCACGCCCAGGCCGATCTTGTGGCGGTCGATCTCGGCGTGGTAGCCGCGGATGATGCCCGCCGCCTCCAGTGCGCGCACCCGGCGCCAGCACGGTGCGGCCGAGAGTCCCACGCGCTGCGCCAGCTCGGCATTCGTGAGGCGGGCATCGGCTTGCAGCTCTTGCAGGATCGCCAGGTCAAACTTATCGATGCTTTCCATATCCAGGCATTTTAGGAAAGAAGCTTTCCGGATTGGGGGTTTTCAGGACACAGAACGCAAACACCTATCTGCTCAGCAGGCATACACTTTGCGTGCAATCATGGCGGAAGGTGTCCTCATCGGGATGCCATTTGTGCACGCCATGCCCACAAGGCATCAGCCACCCACGGAGACTACGAATATGAACGCCCCGCTGCCCGAGCACATCCGCAAGGCGCTAGAGACCGTCACGCTAGACGACAAGTACAGCCTCGACTACGGACGCGCCTTCATGAGCGGGGTTCAGGCCCTGGTGAAGCTGCCCATGCTGCAGCGCCAGCGCGATGCCCTGGCCGGCAAGAACACCGCGGGTTTCATCAGCGGCTACCGCGGCTCGCCGCTGGGCGGCTACGACCAGGCGCTGTGGAAGGCCAGCAAGTTCCTCAAGGGCCAGAACATCGTGTTCCAGCCCGGCGTGAACGAGGAGCTGGCCGCCACCGCCCTGTGGGGCACCCAGCAGATGGGCTTTGCGCCTGCGGGCACCAACAAGTTCGACGGCATCTTCGGCATATGGTATGGCAAGGGCCCGGGCGTGGACCGCTGCTCGGACGTCTTCAAGCACGCCAACATGGCGGGCACCACGCCGTGGGGCGGCGTGATCGCGGTGGCCGGTGACGACCATATTTCCAAGAGCTCCACCGCTGCCCACCAGAGCGACCACATCTTCAAGGCCTGCGGCTCGCCGGTGTTCTTCCCGGTGGACGTGCAGGAAATCCTGGACCTGGGCATCCACGCTTTTGCCATGAGCCGCTTCTCGGGCGTGTGGTCGGGCATGAAGACCATCCAGGAAATCGTCGAATCCAGCGCCACGGCCATGATCGACCCGGAGCGCGTGGACATCGTCATTCCCACCGACTTCGAGATGCCGCCCGGCGGCCTGCACATCCGCTGGCCCGACCATGCGCTGGAGCAGGAAGCGCGGCTCATGCACTACAAGTGGTATGCGGCGCTGGCCTACATCCGCGCTAACCGCCTGAACCACAACGTGATCGAAGGCCCCAACGATCGCTTCGGCATCATGGCCAGCGGCAAGGCCTACAACGACACTCGCCAGGCCCTGATCGACCTGGGCCTGGACGACGCCACCTGCCGCCAGCTGGGCATCCGCCTGCACAAGGTGGCCGTGGTGTGGCCGCTGGAGGCGCAGCTCACCCGCGACTTCGCCACCGGCCTGCAGGAAATCCTGGTGGTGGAGGAAAAGCGCCAGGTCATCGAATACCAGCTCAAGGAAGAGCTCTACAACTGGCGCGCCGACGTGCGCCCCAACGTGCTGGGCAAGTTCAACGAGCTCGAAGGCGACTACTCCGGCGGCGAATGGGCCATGCCCAACCCCACGGCCAACACGCTGCTGCGCGCCAATGCCGACCTGAACCCGGCGCTGATCGCCAAGGCCATCGTGCAGCGCCTGCGCAAGACCGGCATCCTGGAAGCCGCCGGCGCCGACATGAAGGCGCGGGTGGAATCGCAGATGGCCATCCTGGAGGCCAAGGAGCGCTCCATGCAGGTGCTGACCACCGGTGGCGTGAGCGAAGGCCGCCTGCCCTGGTTCTGCTCGGGCTGCCCGCACAACACCAGCACCGTGGTGCCCGAGGGCTCGCGCGCCCTGGGCGGCATCGGCTGCCACTTCATGGCCACCTGGATGGACCGCTCCACCATCGGCTTCACGCAGATGGGTGGCGAGGGCGTGCCATGGGTGGGCCAGCAGGCCTTTTCCACTGAAAATCACGTGTTTGCCAACCTGGGCGACGGCACCTACTTCCACAGCGGCCTGCTGGCCATCCGCCAGAGCATCGCCGCGGGCGTGAACATCACCTACAAGATCCTCTACAACGACGCGGTGGCCATGACCGGCGGCCAGACCGTGGGCGAGCGGCCCGAGGGCCACTCGGTGCTGCAGATTGCCGAGAGCCTGCACGCCGAGGGCGCCAAGAAGGTGGTGGTGGTCACCGACGAGCCCGAGAAGTACGAGGGCGTGAACATTCCCGGCGCCTACGACGGCAAGAAGGTGGCGGTGCGCCACCGCGACGAGCTGGACGCCATCCAGCGCGAATTCCGCGAGATCGAAGGCACCACCGCCATCATCTACGACCAGACCTGCGCCACCGAGAAGCGTCGCCGCCGCAAGCGCGGCACCATGGTGGACCCGGCGGTGCGCGTGGTCATCAACGACCTGGTGTGCGAAGGCTGCGGCGACTGCAGCGTGCAGAGCAACTGCCTGTCGGTGGAGCCGCTGGAGACCGAATTCGGCCGCAAGCGCACCATCAACCAGAGCAGCTGCAACAAGGACATGAGCTGCCTCAAGGGCTTCTGCCCCAGCTTCGTCACCGTGGACGGCGCCAAGCTGAAGAAGAAGGACAAGGCCAAGGTGCCGGCGCCTTCGTCGCTGGGCGCGCTGCCCGAGCCGGTGGTGCCGCCGCTGGCGGCTTCGCAGGTCTGGGGCATCGTGGTGGCCGGCGTGGGCGGCACGGGCGTCATCACCATCGGCCAGCTGCTGGGCATGGCCGCGCACATGGAAGGCAAGGGCATCGTCACGCAGGACGCCGCTGGCCTGGCGCAAAAGGGCGGCGCCACCTGGAGCCACGTGCTCATCGGCGCCACGCAGGCGGACATCCGCACCACCCGCGTGGGCACGGCGGCGGCCGACCTGATCCTGGCGTGCGATCCGCTGGTGGCGGTCAATGCCGAGACCCTGGCGCGCATGCGCGAGGGCCGCACGCATGTGGCGCTCAACAGCCACGGCGCGCCGACGGCCGCCTTTGTGCGCAACGCCAACTGGCAGAACCCGCAGGACGCCTGCGCCGAGGAAATTGCCAAGGCAGTGGGCGAGCAGGGCCTGGGCACCTTCGACGCCGACCACCTGGCCACGGCGCTGATGGGCGACTCCATCTACGTCAACCCGATGATCCTGGGCTATGCCTGGCAAAAGGGCTGGGTGCCGTTGGAGCATGAATCGCTCATGCGCGCCATCGAGCTCAACGCCGTGGCGGTGGACAACAACAAGGCTGCCTTCGAGTGGGGCCGCCGCGCCGCGCATGACCCGGCCTCGCTGAACAAGATCGCATCGCCCGGCACGGTGATCGAGTTCAAGAAGCGCGACAGCGTGCAGAGCCTGGTGGCGCGCCGGGTGGAGTTCCTCACCGGCTACCAGAATGCCGCCTATGCCGAGCAGTACCGCGCCTTCGTGGAAAAGGTGCGCGAGGCCGAGGCCCAGGCCACCGGCAAGAGCAGCATGGCCGAGGCCGTGGCCCGCTACCTGTTCAAGCTGATGGCCTACAAGGACGAGTACGAAGTGGCCCGCCTGCACACCGACCCGGCCTTCCTGGCCAAGGTGGGCGGCATGTTCGAAGGCGAGATGGGCAAGGACTTCCAGCTCAACTTCCACCTGGCCCCACCCATCATCGCCAAGCGCAACGACAAGGGCGAGCTGGTCAAGCAGAAGTTCGGCCCGGCCATGCTCAAGGGCTTCCGCGTGCTGGCCAGGCTCAAGGGCCTGCGCGGCACGGCGCTGGACATTTTCGGGCGCACCGAGGAGCGCAAGACCGAGCGCGCCCTGATCGGCGAATACCGCGCCAGCATCGAGGAAGTGCTGCGCGGCCTGAATGCCGCCAACCATGCGCTGGCGCTGGAAATCGCCAGCCTGCCCGAGCAGATCCGCGGCTACGGCCACGTGAAGGAGCGCAACCTGGCGGCCGCCCGCGGGCGCTGGAGCGCGCTGATGGAAAAGTGGCGCCACCCTGAGGCCGCCCCCCGCGCCGCTGCGTGAATTGGCTCGTGGGCGAGTAGCCGGAGGTTTTCATCCCCGGTGAAAACCCCGGTCCGGCAGCCGGGTTAGGGGGATATTGGCGCCTGGGGGCGTCCTACAATGCGCGGTTGGCGTGCGGGGGCTTCGGCCCGCGCCGCGTGGCCGCGCATAGACGCGGCGGCCACCTGGAATCGTGGGCGGATGCCCGCGGCCTGTCGATCCCCCTGTTGGAGAACCCTCTTGTTCATTTCTTCCGCCTTCGCACAAACCGCCCCCGCAGCCGGCGGCGACATGATGTCCTCGATCGGCAGCATGCTGCCGCTGCTGCTCATGTTCGTGGTGCTGTACTTCGTCATGATCCGCCCCCAGATGAAGCGCCAGAAGGAAACCCGCAACATGCTGTCCGCCCTGGCCAAGGGTGACGAAGTTGCCACCGCTGGCGGCGTACTGGGCAAGATCACGGAACTCGGCGACCAGTACATGACTCTGGAAATCGCTGCTGGCGTGAACGTGCGCGTGCAGCGCAACGCCGTGGTCCAGGTGCTGCCCAAGGGCACCGTCAAGTAAGCAAGCAGTTTTTCTCTTTTCGGCGGCGGCGGACAACGCTGCCGCGTGAGCGCGATCATGAACCGTTACCCGGTCTGGAAGTACGCGATCATCGTGATCGTGCTGCTGGTGGGGCTGCTGTATGCCCTGCCCAATTTCTTCGGCGAGGCACCTGCGGTGCAGGTGTCGGCCGCCAAGTCCACCGTCAAGGTCGACGACAGCACCCGCACCCGCATCGAGGCCGCGTTGAAGGCGGCCAACCTGCAGCCTGACATGCTCACGCTGGACGGCACCTCGGTGCGGGCGCGCTTCGTCACCACCGACGACCAGCTCAAGGCCCGCGACGTGCTCCAGCATGCGCTGGTGCCCGACGCCAACGACGCACCCTACGTGGTTGCGCTCAACCTGGTGTCGCGCTCGCCCTCGTGGCTCACCGCGCTGCATGCCCATCCGATGTACCTGGGCCTGGACCTGCGCGGCGGCGTGCACTTCATGCTGCAGGTCGACATGAAGGGCGCGCTGGACAAGAAGGCCGAGACCATTTCCAGCGACCTGCGCCAGGCGTTGCGCGACAAGGGCATCCGCGGCACGGCGGTGAGCCGCAACGGCCAGACGGTGGAAGTGCGCTTCCGTGACCAGGCGTCGCTCGAAGCCACCCAGCGCATCGTGCAGGACCAGTTCACCGACCTGGTCGCCACGACCAGCCAGGAAGGCGCCGAGTGGAAGCTCTCCACCACCTTCAAGCCCGAGGCGGCCCGTCGCCTGCAAGACGCGGCGCTCAAGCAGAACATCACCACCCTGCACAACCGGATCAACGAGCTGGGCGTGGCCGAGCCGGTGATCCAGCAGCAGGGCATCGACCGCATCGTGGTGCAGCTGCCCGGCGTGCAGGACACCGCCAAGGCCAAGGACATCCTGGGCCGCACCGCCACGCTGGAGCTGCGCCTGGTGGACGAATCGGCCGAGGGCCGCGCCGCCGAAACAGGCAGCGGCCCGGTGCCTTTCGGCTCGGAGAAATTCACCGACCGCCAGGGCCGCCCCGTCATCGTCAAGAAGCAGGTGATCATCACCGGCGAGAACCTGACCGATGCACAGCCCGGCTTCGACTCGCAGACCCAGCAGCCCAAGGTCGACCTGACCGTGGACGCCAAGGGCGGTCGCATCATGCGCGACGTCAGCCGCGAGAACTTCCGCAAGCGCATGGCCATCCTGCTGTTCGAGAAGGGCAAGGGCGAGGTGCTCACGGCGCCGTCGATCAACGGCGAGCTGGGCACGCGCTTCCAGATCTCGGGCTCGATGAGCGTGGTGGAGGCCAGCGACCTGGCCCTGCTGCTGCGCGCCGGCTCGCTGGCCGCGCCCATGGAGATCATCGAGGAAAGCACCATCGGCCCCACGCTCGGCGCGGACAACATCGAGAAGGGCTTCAAGAGCGTGGCCTACGGCTTCCTGGCGATCATGATCTTCATGTGCGCCTACTACGCGCTGTTCGGCCTGTTCTCGTCCATCGCCCTGGCGGTCAACCTGCTGCTGCTGGTGGCCATCCTGTCGATGCTGCAAGCCACGCTGACGCTGCCTGGCATTGCCGCCATGGCGCTGGCCATCGGCGTGGCCATCGACTCCAACGTGCTGATCAACGAGCGCGTGCGCGAAGAACTGCGCGCCGGCGCTTCGCCGCAGGCGGCCATCCATGCCGGCTACGACCGCGCCTGGAACACCATCCTGGACTCCAACGTCACCACCCTCATTGCCGGCATTGCGCTGCTGGCCTTCGGCTCGGGGCCGGTGCGCGGCTTCGCGGTGGTGCACTGCATCGGCATCGTCACCTCGATGTTCTCGGCCGTGTTCTTCTCGCGCGGCCTGGTCAATTTCTGGTACGGACGCAAGAAGAAGCTCAAGAGCGTGTCCATCGGCACCGTGTGGCGGCCTGACACCGCCGCCGTGGTGGAAAACAAGTAAGAGCAGGACGCGTCATGGAATTTTTCCGCATCCACCGCACCATTCCGTTCATGCGCCACGCGCTGGTGCTGAACGCCATCTCGGTCATCACCTTCGTGCTGGCCGTGTTCTTCCTGTTCCACCGCGGGCTGCACCTGTCGGTGGAGTTCACCGGCGGCACGGTCATGGAAGTGGCCTACCAGCAGACGGCCGACCTCGGCAAGATGCGCGAGGCCATCGGCAAGCTGGGCTTCCAGGACGTGCAGGTGCAGAACTTCGGCACCTCGCGCGACGTGATGATCCGCCTGCCGGCCCAGAAGGGTGTGAGCTCTTCGCAGCAAAGCGCCCAGGTCATGGACGCATTGAAGGCCGACGATGCGTCGGTGCAGTTGCGCCGCAATGAGTTCGTGGGCCCGCAGGTGGGCGACGAACTCACCACCAACGGATTGAAGGCCCTGGCCATGGTGGTGGTGGGCATCATGGTCTACCTGGCCTTCCGCTTCGAGTGGAAGTTCGCCCTGGCCACGGTGCTGGCCAACCTGCACGACGTGGTGATCATCCTGGGCTTCTTCGCCTTCTTCCAGTGGGAGTTCTCGCTGGCGGTGCTGGCGGCGGTGCTGGCGGTGCTGGGCTACTCGGTGAACGAATCGGTCGTTATCTTCGACCGCATCCGCGAGAACTTCCGGCGCTACCGCAAGATGAGCACCGTGGAGATCATCGACAGCGCGATCACCTCCACCATCAGCCGCACCATCATCACCCACGGCTCCACGCAGCTGGTGGTGCTGTCGATGTTCTTCTTCGGCGGCCCCACGCTGCACTACTTTGCGCTGGCGCTGACCATCGGCATCTGCTTCGGTATCTACTCCTCCGCCTTCGTGGCCGCCGCCATTGCCATGTGGCTGGGCGTCAAGCGCGAAGACCTGGTCAAGGGCTCCACCAAGCGAGATGGCGATCCGGACGATCCGAACGCCGGCGCAGTCGTCTGATAGCCGTGGGCCGGACGCGACGTTGGGGTTGCCGAGCATGCTGCGACACTTGTGCGGATTGCGCGCACAGGGCAAGCTCGGCGGTGCCGCCGGTGTCCAGCGGACCTGACCTCCCATGAGCAGCCCAGAGCGTTCCAACGCATCTTCCGTTCAAATTGCGCGCGAGACGCGCGAGCGCTTCGTTGTCGCTACCGAAGGCGTGATCGCGCCCACCGCGCACGCCATTCGCGAGCGGCTCAGTTCCCTGTCGAGCCAGGGTGGTGGCAGCGCCCGCGAAATGCACCAGCACCGCGATGACTTCGTCGCCTTCGTCGAGCAGGAGTCGCGCTGGGTCAACCTGACGGCCTCTGGCTGGCGCAGGGCCCTGCAGGGCATGCAGTCCGGCAGCTCGTCGCTGCAGTCGCTCAGCGGCGGGCTGGAGCTCATCGGCGACGAAGTGGTGGAGAACAACATCCTGTCGTCGCGCCTGGCCCTGGTGATCCAGGACAAGGCCAGCTTCGAGCTCAACGACCTGCGCCTGCGCATGCAGTACCTCGAGAACACGGGCGAGCTCAGTCCCAAGGACGTGCTGCGGCCTGAAGTGCTGGCCAAGTTGCTGGTCGACCAGTGGCTGGCGGCGGGCCTGACCCGGGCGCTGTGGACCAAGGTGCAGGACGTGGTCCAGCAGCAGATGCTCGACGTGATCCTGAAGGCCTACAAGGACGCCAACGCCTTCCTGGTCAGCCGCGGCATCATGCCCGAGATCGACCTCAAGGGCTTCGTCAAGCGCGCCCATGGGGCGCCCTCCTCGGTGCCGATGGGCTTTTCCGGCCGCGGCATGACGATGGACGCTCCCTTGCATGGCGGCGGCGCGGTGTTCGCGCCCGCGGCCATCGGCTTGCAGAACCCGGCGGGCGTCAGCCGGCCCGCCGCTGCAATGGGCGCGGGCGACTTCCCCTTCCTCGGCACGCCCTTGATGATTGCGGCCCAACGGGCGCAGGGCGTGCTCAGCAGCCTCAAGCGATTCGTCACTGCGCGCATCGGCAGCGAATTCGTCGGCGGCAGCAGCGCCATGGCAGCGAATGCTGCCGGTGGCGTCGGTGGCCCGCGCAGCGTCCCGCTGGGCGCGGCCTCGCCGGTGTTCGTGCAGGCCATCATGGATGCCGAGGTGGCCTACCGCGCTGCTTCCTCGCAATATGTGGTGGGCGACGAGGCCACGGCCATCCAGCAAAGCGCGGTCGACATGCGCCGCCGCGCGGCCGAGCTCAAGAAAAAGGCGCCCACCACCGCCGACAAGGCCACGGTGGAAATCGTGGCCCTGATGTTCCAGGCCATCCTGTCCGAGGAACGCATTCCGTTCTCGGCGCGCGTGTGGTTTGCGCGCCTGCAGATGCCTGTGCTGCGGGTGGCCATTGCCGAGCCCGAGTTCTTCGGCACGCTGCAGCACCCCGCACGCATGCTCATCGACCGCATGGGTTCGTGCGTGATGGGTTTCGACGCCGCGGCCATTTCCGGCAGTGCGCTCGAAGGCGAGATCCGCCGCGTGGTGCAGGTCATCGAGCAGTATCCCGAAACCGGCCAGCGCGTGTTCAAGCTGGTGTACGACGAATTCGTCGCTTTTCTCTCCAAGTACCTCACGCAAAGCGATGCCACCCAGCGCCTGATGAGCGTGGCGCAGCAGGTGGAGCAGAAGGAGACGATGGCGATCCAGTACACCATCGAGTTGCGCAAGATGCTCAACGACATCCCCGTGCGCGAGGAGATCCGCGAGTTCCTGTTCAAGGTGTGGGCCGAGGTGCTGGCCCTGGCTGCGCTGCGCTACGGCGCACAAGACCAGCAGACCGTCACCCTCAAGCGCGCCGCCGCCGACCTGGTATGGGCGGCCAGTGCCAAGCCCAACCGCAACGATCGCACCCGCGTCATCCAGGACCTGCCCAACCTGCTGCAGCGCCTGCGCCAGGGCATGGCCCTGCTGGGAATCGAGGGCGATCCGCAGGAGCAGCACATCAAGACCATCGGCCAGACCCTGGCCGACGCCTTCATGTCCAAGACCGACGCCATTCCGTCGGCCCAGATCGACGCCATGGCCAAGCGCCTGGCCAACCTGGAAGATTTCGTCAGCGACGAGGGCGCCACCGACCTGCCGCTGGACGCCGCCAGCATCGAACTCCTGCTGGGCGTGGACGCCGCCTCCATCGAAGTGGTGCCCGACACCGGTGCCAAGGTCAGCGAAGAGATGCTGGCCTGGGCGCACGACCTGCAGGTGGGCAACTGGTTCATGCTGGACCACAACAACCGCCCCACGCAGGTGCAGTTCGTGTGGCGCAGCGACCGCAAGCAGCTGCATCTGTTTGCCGCCCCTGGCGGCCGGAGCTTCCTCATCCAGGCCGGCCGCCTGGCCTCGTACCTGCAGGCAGGCCTGCTCGTGCCGGCCGAAGAAGAGTCGCTGACCGTGCGCGCCACGCGCGAAGCGCTGGCCAAGCTCGACGCCAATCCCGAGCGCCTGCTGGACTAGGCATGGGCCCGAGGCCGTAGCCCACGGGGCGGCGAATTACACGCAGCTAAGCGAAGTGGAAGCCCGGGGGGCTTCAGTCAATGCGCGATCCGGTCGGCCGGATCGTCGCAGAGCTCGTCGAGCACCAGCGTGTCGGGCTCGATGCCAGTGCTCCAGTGCACCATCAGCAAGATGATCTTCAGCTCTTCCAGCGCCAGCGGATCGCCGGGCGCGGCCATGGCCCGCTCGATGACCACTTCGCGCATGCCGGCAGGCAGGGCCTGCGCGCTGTCCAGGAAGGTTAGGAAGCCAAGACACTCGGCGCCCAGGTGGTCTTGCTCGGCCACCGAGTACACCCGCATGGCGTTGCGCGATGGCTCGAGTGCCTGATCGAATGAAACGGGTGTGCCGACGGTGACGCTGGTGCTCGCGTCGTCGTCGTCATCTTCGTTGCGCGTGAGCTGGATGCCCTGGGTGGCCAGGCTCAGCCCGTCGAGCCACTGAAGCGCGTCGCGTATCTCGTCTTCCTCGAAGCCATTGGCACTGAGCTTGCGGCCCAGTTGTTCGGCCTCGGGGCAAGCGTCGCCGCGCCAGTAGTTTTCGTAAACGAATACAAGCACGTCATACATGGAGCCAATATACCGGACTGAGGTGTCGTGGCAATCGGTATCAGGCGTGACCGACGCGTTGAAACAACCCCCCGGGCAGTCGCGCCACTTCGCCCGATAGCTCCATCTCGAGCAACTGCGCCTGCAACTGTGCGGCGGGCCAGCCGGTGCGGGCCACCAGTGCATCCAGGCTCACCGGGTCGTGCCCCATTGCAGCGAGCAGGGGCGGCTCTTCTTGCGTGCGAGCGCTGGAAGGTGCGACGTGCTTCGTGGGTGCGGGTTCGAGGCGCAGGTCCTCGAAGATGTCCTTGACCGTTTCCACCAGCTTGGCGCCCTGGCGGATCAGCGCATGGCAGCCGCGTGCCTGCGGCGCGTGGATCGAGCCAGGTATGGCGAATACCTCCTTGCCCTGCTCCACCGCCAGCCGCGCGGTGATGAGCGAGCCCGACTGCAGCGCAGCCTCCACCACCAGCGTGCCGCGGGTGAGTCCCGCGATGATCCGGTTGCGCTTTGGAAAATTCTGGGTGAGCGGCGGCGTGCCCAGCGGCAGCTCGCTCACCAGCAGACCCTGCTGTGCGATGCGATGCGCCAGTTGGCGATGCCGCGCCGGGTAGACCCGGTCGAGCCCCGTGCCGACCACGGCGACCGTCGCCAGCAACTTGTCGTTGCCCGCGGCGCCATCGAGCGCGCCTTCGTGCGCCGCGCCGTCGATGCCCAGCGCCAGGCCCGACACCACCGAGACGCCAGACTCGGTCAGCGCTCGGCCGAAAGCGCGTGCATTGCTCGCGCCCTGCGGCGTGGGGTTGCGGCTGCCGACCACCGCCAGGCTGCGGCCCAGCTGGGTCAGGTCGAATTGCGCCGGCCCCATCAGGTACAGCAGCAAGGGCGGATCGGCGGTTTCGAGCAGCGAGGCCGGATAGGCCGCATCGGCCAGCGTCACGATGCGATTGCGCTCGGGCGCGGCCTGCAGCCACAGCCAGGTCTGTTCGACCAGGGCGTCCAGTTCAGGGGGCTGCTGCGCCAGGGCGTTGGCCTGGGCCTGCGAAACCACCTGCAGCAGCGCGGCCTGCGACTGGGCGAATATCGCCTCAGGCAGGCCGAAGGCCGCAAGCAGCTTGCGAGAGGTGCCGTCGCCGACCCCAGGGGGCAGCGTCAGTCGCAGCCAGTGTTGAAGTTCGTCGCGAGAAAGAGAACCCAAGGAAAGGTGAATTAATGTGCCTACGGATTGACCAGCAGGTCACCGGCTTTCGGCACATCGCTGATCTCGAGGATCAGAGCGTACGACACCTTTTCGAAGGGGCGGAACACCATCAGCAAACCGATGCGTTCATTGGGCAATTTGAGCGTTTCCTTGCCGCCGTTGGTACGGTCGGTAATGACTTCGCCGTTCTTGAGAATGGCCAGCACGTTGCCGCTCTCGATACCGTCGCGCAGGCCCTTGTTGATCGCCACCACCTGGTTTTGTGCCGCAAAGGTCACGGCGTTGCCGTACACCGAGATGATGCGGCCGCCGTCCATGGGGCCCGAAGGTGCGCGCGGCACGTAGCTCACCAGCTGGCGCGGCGGCTCGGGCAGCAGGCGGTCGCCGGCGCGGATTTCTTCCTTGGCCGAGATCAGGTCGATGGTGGCCGGCACCACGTTGGTGACCATCTTGCCGTCCTGCATCTGCGATTCGATGGCCTGGCTGCGCTGGAGCTGGGCACGGCCCAGGTACTGAGCCTCGTAGCCCAGCACTTCGCCGGTGGCCGGATCGACCAGCGGCGTGGCGTTGCGGAACACGCGGAACTGCTTGATCGGCCCGGATTGCTCGATCAGCTCGCCTTCTGCACCGCCCATGGCATAGGCGCGGTCGCCGCGGGCCAGGAGCACGTGGTTGTCGTTGCCGGCCACGATGCGCGGTGCGGTGGCCAGGGTGTTTTCGTCCACCACCACCGGCTCGCTCAGGAAGGGCTCGATGAGGCTGGGCTTGAGCGTGGGCAGGGCCATGCCCGCCAGCGACTCGTAGCGCGTGCGCGGCGACAGCTTGATGGTGCCGCCCGAGCCGCTGCCGGCACGGGTGGACAGGCGCGCGCGCCCGTTGGACTTGTCCAGGTACAGAACCTGGCCGGGGTAGATCAGGTGCGGATTCTTGATGTCCGACATGTTCATGCCCCACAGCTCCGGCCAGCGCCAAGGGCTGCGCAGGTACATGCGGGAGATGGCCCACAGCGTGTCGCCGCGCTTGACGGTGTATTCGTCGGGCGCGCCGGGGGCGAGCTCGCTCACCGGAATGCCGGCCTGGGACGTGGACTGGGCCGTGGCGCGCTGCTGCTCGGTGATCGGGTACTTTTGCGCATGGGCCGATTGCACCCCTGCGCCGAGCACGGCCAGAGCGGCAAGGCCGGCCAGCAGGCTCGGTCGCGTCACCGGTCGAAAATTCGGTCGAGAGGGGCGGCCGTGGCCGGGGCTAGATGTCTTCATGGATGGGATGATGTGCATGCGCTGGGCAGGGCTTGCCCGTCGAACAAATCCTCACAATTTGCAACGAATTCTGCGCTGAAGCCCTTGAGGGGGCAACGTTTATCGGCCTTGGCGGGCGCGTCAAGCCCCGGAAGTGGCGAAAATACCCACAACCTGCGGTTCTTTCATGGCGAAACGAAACATTCTTAGTTACCCCGATCCACGCCTGCACACGGTGGCCAAGCCGGTGAAGGAGATTGACCAGCGCATCAAGACGCTGGCGGCGGACATGCTCGAAACCATGTACGACGCCAACGGCATCGGTCTGGCCGCAACCCAGATCGACGTTCACGAGCGCGTGGTGGTCATCGACACCTCCGAAGAGCGCGATGCGCCGCTGGTGCTCATCAACCCCGAGATCACCTGGGCCAGCGACGAGAAAGTCATCAACGAGGAAGGCTGTCTGTCGGTTCCCGGCATCTACGACGGCGTGGAGCGCTCCACCTCGGTCAAGGTCAAGGCGATGGACGCCGACGGCAACGAGCAGAACATCGAGGCCGAAGGCCTGCTGGCGGTGTGCATCCAGCACGAGCTGGATCACTTGCTGGGCAAGGTGTTCGTCGAATACCTGTCGCCGCTCAAGCGCAACCGAATCAAGAGCAAGCTGCTCAAGCAGCAGCGCGAAGACCTGCGCGACGCGCAACAGCGCACGCAGCGGGCCTGAACCGGAGCCACGCCATGACGCGCCTGCGCCTGCCCTCTTTCATGGCCGTTGCCGCTGCACTGGCGATGCTTGCCGGCTGCGCGTCCGACCCGTACAACGTTCCGCTGGGTGCCACCCGCACCGAGGTGCTGCAGCGCGTTGGCGCCCCGACCTCGGTGTACCCGCTGGCGCAGGGCGGAGAACGCCTGCAGTACTCGCGCGCACCGATGGGCTTCGAGGTCAACAACATCGACCTGGACGCCAACGGCCACGTGGTCTCGGTGATCCAGGAGATGGACGAGCGCTACTTCTCACAGACCATCCTGATCGACAAGTGGCATGTGGAAGACGTGGTGCGCACCTACGGCCGCCCCTATGAGATCAGCCAGGTGACCTCGTTCAACGGCAACGTCTGGGCCTGGCGCTACCTGCAGGTCAACAACCCGCGCTTCCTCTACATCTACATCGATCCGCAAGGCATCGTGCGGCGCTACAACGTGGGAGACGATCTTCGCTACGACGACCGTCGGTTCCGCTGGTGAGAGTCGTATTCGCAGGCACGCCGGAGTTTGCTCGCTCGGCGCTGGAAGCCATTGCCGCCGCGGGCGGATTCGAAGTCGTGCTGGTGCTCACGCAGCCCGACCGGCCCGCCGGTCGCGGCATGAAGCTGCAGGCCTCGCCCGTCAAGCAGTGTGCCCTGGCGCATGGCTGGCCCGTGGCGCAGCCGCGCAGCCTGCGGCTGGACGGCAAGTACCCTGAAGACGCAGCCGCCGCGCGCGAAGCATTGCTGGCCGCGCGGGCCGACGTCATGGTGGTGGCCGCCTACGGGCTGATCCTTCCGCAGTGGGTGCTCGATACGCCGCGGCTTGGCTGCCTGAACATCCACGCCTCGCTGCTGCCGCGCTGGCGTGGTGCGGCGCCCATCCATCGCGCCATCGAGGCGGGCGACGCCCAGACCGGGGTGACCATCATGCAGATGGATGCCGGCCTGGACACCGGCGACATGCTGCTGGAAGAGCGCCTGGACATCGGCAGCGACAGCACCGCACGCCTGCACGACCGCCTGGCCGACATGGGCGGACGGCTCATCGTCGACGCGCTGCGCGCCGCGCAGGCTGGACAGCTCAAACCGGTGAAGCAGCCGGCCGACGGCATCACCTACGCGCACAAGATCGAGAAGCACGAAGCGAAGATCGACTGGAGCCAGCCGGCCGAGGTGCTCGTGCGCCGCGTGCGCGCCTTCGACCCCTTCCCCGGCGCAAGCAGCGCCGTAGGTGGCGAGGTGGTCAAGATATGGGCAGCCCATGTCCAGGATGGCGACACGGGCGCTGCCCCCGGCACCGTGCTGGAGGCTTCGCCCCAAGGCATCGTGGTGGCCACGAGCGGTGGGTGCCTGGTGGCCACCGAGCTGCAGCGCCCCGGCGGCAAGCGCCTGCCGGCGGCTGATTTTCTGCGCGGCTTCGAGTTGAAGGCCGGACAGGTCTTCGAAAACTGAAGCCAAGGAATGTTCTTTCTCTCTTCGATCCGGCGCGAGCCGACCTTTCGCGAGGGCGTGCGCAACATGGCGCCCGTGGCCATGGGCATCGGCGCCTGGGGCCTGATGACCGGCGTGGCCATGGTCAAGTCGGGCATGAGCGTGTTCGAGTCGGTGGCAATGACGCTGCTGGTGTATGCCGGCAGCTCGCAACTGGCGGCCATTCCGCTGCTGGTGGCCGGTGCGCCTTTCTGGGTGGTGCTGGCCACTGGCTTTTGCGTGAACCTGCGCTTCGTGGTCTTCAGCCTGCACCTGCGGCCCTACCTGATGCACATGCCGCGCTGGCGCCGCATGACCCATGGCTACCTCACGGCCGACATGAGCTATGCCATGTTCACCAGCCAATACCCCGAGCCGGCCACCACCGACGAGCAGCGCCGCGCACAGGAGGCCTACCTTACCGGCGGCTACTGCGTCACCTGGTTCTCCTGGATGGGCATGAGCCTGATCGGCATTGCGCTGGGCAATCTCATTCCGCAAGGCTGGGGCCTGGGCTTTGCGGGCGTGCTCAGCCTCGTGGGCATCCTGTGCTCCATGGCGACTTCGCGCCTGCGCGTGCTGGCCGGCCTGATCGCCGGCGCCACGGCCGTGGCGGCGTTTGCGCTGCCGCTCAAGCTCAACATCGTGGTCGCCATCGGCGTGGCCGTGCTGCTTTGCTTCTGGATCGAGAAGGGCTTTGTGCCCAACCCGGCCATGGAGGACGACGCATGAGCCCGGAGGATTTCGAATGACCGGAGCCAGCACGGTAGCGGGCAGCACGGACTGGTGGACGCTGGGCGTCATCGTCGGCCTGGCCGGCGTCACGGTGCTCACGCGCTGCTTCTTCTTCATTCTCGACCGGCCCTGGGGCCTGCCGGACTGGGCGCATCGCGCGCTGCACTACGCACCCATCGCGGCGCTGGCGGCGGTGGTCATCCCTGAGATCGTGATGACCGGCGGGCACCTGGTGCCCAACCTGCACGACGCGCGCATCTACGCCGCGCTGGCGGGCGCCGCCTACTACTTCTGGCGACGCGGGGTGCTGGGCACCATGCTGGTGGGCATGGCGGTGTACTTGCCCCTGCACCTGCGCCTGGCCTGGTAACTGGAGCCTTCCGGCTCAATCCAGCTGCACGCCGGCCGTCTTGATGATCCGGCCCCAGCGCTCGCTCTCGGCGCGCGAGAGCTTGTAGAAGTCCTGCGGCGTGCCGGGCAGTGCCTCGAAGCCGAACTCGGCAAAGAGCTTGACCACCTTGGGCGCCTTCATGGCCTTGTTCAACTCGCTGTTCAGGCGGTTGACCGCTTCGGCCGGCATGCCGGCCGGGCCGATCAGGCCGTGGAAGGCGTAGGCGTTCATGTCCTGGAAGCCCAGTTCGGCGAAGGTGGGCACGTCGGGCAGGGCGGCGGCACGCTGCGGCAGCGCAATGGCCAGCACCCGCACCTTGCCGGCCTTGATGGCCGGAAGGCCCGAAGCCAAGTCCAGCATCATGGTGGGCACCTGGCCGCCCATCACGTCGGTCATGGCCGGCGCGGCGCCCTTGTACGGCACGTGCTGGACGTTGATGCCGGCCTTCTGCTTGAACAACTCCATGGCCATGTGGTGCGGCGAACCGTTGCCGGGCGACGCGTAGCTCACCTGGTCGGGATGCGCCTTCACGTAGCTCACGAACTCGGCCACCGTCTTGGCCGGGAAGTTCGGGTTGACCACCAGCGCCACCGGAAAACGCCCGATGGCGCCGATGTAGGTGAAGTCGGAGGCCGGCTTGTAGGCCAGCTTGGCGAACATGTGCTCGTTGAACAGCAGCGCCGCGTTCTCGGCCTGCATGATGGTGTAGCCGTCGGGCTTGGCCTGCATCATCACCGACACGCCGATGTTGGTGGAGGCGCCGGGTCGGTTGTCGATGACGATGGGCTGGCCCAACGAAGGCGTCATGGCATCGGCCAGCGCGCGTGCCAGGTTGTCGGTACCGCCGCCGGCCACGTAGGGCACGATCCAGCGCACGGGCTGGCTGGGGTAGCTGCCTTGGGCTTGCGCAGGGGCATGGATGGTGGCGGCCAGGGTCAGGCCGGCGGCGATCAGCCGCAGGAATTTCTTCATCGCTTGTCTCCAGGGTTAGAAATGAATGCGCTCAGCCGCGCAGGACTTGCCAGAGCTCGCGGTCGCGCTCGGCGGTCCAGATGCGCGGGTGCTCCATGCCGCTGAGTTCGTCGAAGGCGCGTGCCACGTCGAAGGGCAGCACATGCTGGAACACGGGCCATTGGCCAAAGCGCGGCGTCATGGCGGCTTCGGCGCGCTGGAAGCAGCCGCGCAGCCCTTCGCCGGCGGCAATGCCTTCTTGCACGCTGGCCAGCAGCGTCGACAGGAATGCCTTCGTGAGGCCGATGGCTTCGGTGCAGGCCGATGCGCCTTGCAGCACCGCGCCGCGTCCGGGCACCAGCACGCGCGGATCCAGCGCGGCCACCGCATCCAGCGTGCCGGCCCAATCCTGGATGTAGGCATCACCGGCATAGACGCCGCAGTGGTTTTCCACCACGTCGCCGCAGAAGAGCACGCCGCAGTCGGGCAGCCAGGCCACGGTGTCGCCGCCCGAGTGGCCGCGGCCCAGGCACATCAGGCGCACTTCGCGCCCGTTCAGCCACAGGCTCATCTCGCGTTCGAAGCTGATGTGCGGCACGGTCAGGCCCGGGATCTCTTCCACGCCGGCAAACAGGCGTGGGAAGCGACCCACTTCCGAGTCGAAATCGGCCTGGCCCCGCTCGCGCACCCAGTCGAAGGTGCCCTGGCTGGCGATGATGGCGGGCGCGTCCTTTTCGAAGGCGCTGGCACCCATCACGCGCACTGCGTGGTAGTGCGTGAGCACGATGGTGCGCACCGGCTTGTCCGTCACGTTGCGGATGTCGGCCAGGAAGTCGCGCGCCATGCGCGGCGTGGGGCGCGTGTCGATCAGCACCACCTGATCGTCGCCCACGATGAAGCCGCAATTGGGGTCGAAGTCGCTGATGTAGCCGTAGACGTTGGGCGCGAGTTCCTGCACGCGGGGCTTTTGCTCGCGCGTGTCGCAAGCAGAGGCGAAGGAGACTTGGGTGTTCATGCGCGGATGCCCTCCGACGCCGCGGCCACACAGGAAAGCAGCACGTCCTGCTCGCCGCACTGGTTGGCCAGCAGCAGCACGAGGCGGGCGTTCAGGTCTGCGCTTTGCGTCTCGCTCAGGCCCTCGTGGGCGCGCAGCCATGCTTCGTAGAAGCCGTCGGCATCGGGGATGTGGGGGTCGGTTATCATGTTTTTTCGAGAGGCGGATAGGCTCAGCGCAGCGACAGGGTCGTGCGCAGGAGGGCGGCGATGGAAGTGGGGTCGGGATTGCGCAGGCACGCTGAGCGATAGCCGTCGGGCCGCACCAGCACCAGGCTGCCCGAGGGCGGATTGCCAAGATGGCGTGCCAGGGTTTCGTCGGCCTGCAGCGTGGGCAGCGCGCTGTCTGCGCCCACGGCCACCAGGCGCAGCGGCAGGTCCGGCGACAGGTCGATGGCTGCTGCGGCCTGGATGCGCGTTGGCGCGAACCACAGGCCCAGGCAGTTGCTGGCGCCGCCTTCGCCCAGCAGCTCGGCCACGCTGGTGGCGCGTCCGCCCTGCCAGGCGAGCGCCAGGTTCTGCACCGTGCAGGCGCCTTCGGGCAGGTGCTCGGCGCTGGGGTAGGCGTTGGCCACCGACATGCGCCCGGTGTTGACCAGCGCGCGGGCAAAGGCAAAGCGTGCCGCCAGGTCGACCACCGCGCGCCGCATCGTGTGTTCCGCGCTGCTGCGTGGCGCCAGGAAGCGGGCCGAGCGGCTGGTGACGCGCAGGTTCTCTTGCGCGGCGGGTCGGCGCTCGTCGTGGTAGCTGTCCAGCAGCGCGTCGCGCGCGGTGCCTTGTGTCACCAGCGCGAGCTTCCATGCCAGGTTGGCCGCGTCCTGGATGCCGGTGTTGCCGCCGCGCGCGCCAAACGGGCTCACCACGTGCGCCGCGTCGCCGATGAACAGGATGCGGCCGTGGCGGAAGTTGTCGAGCAGGTGGTCGCGATAGCCGTAGGGGCCGATCCACACGAACTCGAACTCCACGTCCGGCCCCAGCTGCTCGCGCAGCCGTGCGCCGGCCACTTCGGGCTTGCTGATGTGCTCGGCGTCGCAGTTCTCGGGCATCTGGTAGTCGATGCGCCATACGCCATCGGCCATCAGGTGCTGCCACACGCCACGGCCTTCGTTGAAGGGCGCATCCACCCAGGTCCAGCGCTCCACCGGCAGCGGCTTCTTGAAGCGCACATCGCTGATGCACCAGCGGTCGGTGCTGCGCGAGCTGTGGGCCTCGATGCCCAGTTGGGTGCGGATCGGGCTGTTGGCGCCGGTGGCGTCGATGAGATGGTCCGCCTCGATGGTGTAGCGGCCTGCGGGCGTCTCGACCTCGATGCGCGCGCCATCGTCAAGGTGCGCGACCTGCGTCACCTTGTTCTTCCAGCGCAGGTCGGTGTGGCCCAGCTCCATGATGCGATCCACCAGGAACCACTCGACGTAGAACTGCTGCAGGTTGATGAAGGGCGGCTGCTGCGAGAGCGAATCCGTCTTGAGGTTGAAGCTGTACACCTCGCGCTCGCCCGAGAAGGTGCGCCCGAACGACCAGGTAATGCCCTTGTCCGCCACGCGTTCGTAGATGCCCAGCCGAGCGAAGATCTCCAGGCTCTTTTGTGCGTAGCAGATGCCGCGCGAGGAAGCGCCGCGCACGCCCACGGTGTCGTCCTCGTCCAGCAGCACGCAGCGCACGCCGCGGCTGGCCAGGTCGCAGGCCAGCGTCAGTCCGGCCGGGCCGGCGCCGACGATCACGATCGGGTGCCGAACCGTCTTGCCCGGATGGTCGAGTTCGGGCGGTGGCACGAATGGCCAGCTTGGCAGTTCATACGCCGGCGCGAATGTGTATGTCTCTCTCATCGTTGATCCCGCCTCGTCGTCAGAGCGCATGCGCCCATTGGGCGATGGCCTCTGCCGCTTGCGGCACGAGTTCGGGCTGACCGGCCAGGTAGTGGTTGCCGCCCACGATGTCCACGTTGCGGATGCGCGAGCCGCCGGCTGCCAGCCAGGTGTCGCGCGTGCTGGGAAAGGTTGACTGGTCGGCGGTGTAGGTCAGCAGCAGCAGCGGCACCGAAGTGCGGGCCAGGTTGTTCGGGCCGTCTGCCTGCGAGCGCGAGGACCACTGCGAGAGAAAGGCGGTGAGCGAGGTCGTGCGCCCCATCGCGTTGCACGAGTAGTTCACGGCACGGGCATCGCCCCACACGCTGCCGGGCGCGCGGTCGTTCACGTCCAGCGACAGGTCGATGCAGCGCGGGTCGGCATGCGTGCGATAGACGATGAAGCTCTGGTCGCGCGGCGCGCCGGGCGTGGCGCGCAGCTGGGCCAGGCGCTCCAGCGCCCAGTTCTCGATGCGGTCCAGCCGCGCCTTCTGCGCGGCCGAAAAACGCGCGAGAAACTCGCTGTCGTAGGGCATGCGGTGGCGCGGGTCGTACATGTCCAGTTCGGGATCGACCGACAGTGGGTCGTGCTCGTCGGTCACCGAGGGGTCGATCCAGTCGCGCAGCAGTCGCGAGCGGCCCAGGTGCGCGGCGCACAGCGCAATGCCGTCCACTGGCGGCAGGTCGCTCGGGTGAAGGTAGGTCGGGTCGCCGTCGGCGAAATGCGTGGCTGTGAGCTTCTCGGCCTGCGCCTGGTAGAAGCTCGCCAGCGCCGCGCCGCCGGAGTTGCCCACCAGGAAGACCTTCTCGTAGCCTTGGCTGCGCAGGTATTGGACGCCTGCGCCCAGGTCCTGGATGGCGCGCTCCATCAAGAGCACCGTGTCGTTGCCTGCGTAGCGCGAGTTCAATCCCATGCAGCAGATGCCGCGCGCGGCCAGCGGGGCGATCAGGTAGTGCCCCATGAAGTTGCTGGTCGGGTGCATCACGATGCAGGCGACCTTCTTGCCGCTGTCCTGCGGGGCCATGTAGGCGCCATAGATGCGCGGGCGCAGCATCTGCAGGCCCGACTGGCTCTCCATGGCGGCGCCGGGCTTCACGTCGATGACGGCCAGGTTCAGCTCAGCCATGGCGCGGCGCCTTTCCTTCGGTCAGCAGGCGGGCCTTCTTCTCGGTCCACGCGTCAAGGTCGTCGTGCGCACGCCGTGCATGCGCGTCCATGGTGGACTGCGGCACCGTGGGCGTGGTCAGCTCCAGGCGAATGCCGTTGGGGTCGAAGAAATAGATCGACTCGATGATGTGGTGGTCGGTCACGCCCAGCACTTCGACGCCCGCGGCTTCCAGGCGCGCCTTGGCGGCCAGCAGCGCCTCGACCGAATCCACCCGCAGCGCCAGGTGGTTGACCCAGGCCGGCGTGTTGGGCGAGGGCAGGGCGTTGACGTTGTCGCCCAGGTCGAAGAAGGCCACGTAGGAGCCGTCGGCCATCTGGAAGAAGATGTGCACGTAGGGACAGTATTCGCCGGTGCTGGGCACGTGGTCGGACTTGATCACGTGCACCAGCGGCAGGCCCAGCAGGTCTTCGTAGAAGCGGCGGGTTTCCTCGGCGTCGCGGCAGCGCCATGCGAAGTGGTGCAGGCCACGCACCGGCACTGGCGATGGGGCAGGGAAAGCATTCATGGGGCGGGATTGGACGCCGATGCCGCTCATGAATCCAACGAAATCGATTCATGGATTCATAAGCAAACACTATGAATCGACCGTGCGATTGCGACACCCACCCGGCGCCTGGGCATTCAGGGGGCAAAAACTAGAATGAAGGCTGTTTTTCCTTCTCCAGGGGGCTCGCTGCCCGCCGCATTAAAAAATGAACGTCATTCGCTTCACCGACCTGTGTGCCCAAGGCAAGGCTGCCGGGCAACGCGTGTTCATCCGCGCCGACCTCAACGTGCCGCAAGACGATGCCGGCCGCATCACCGAAGACACCCGCATCCGCGCCTCGGTGCCTTGCATCCGCCAGGCGCTCGATGCCGGCGCGGCCGTCATGGTCACTTCGCACCTGGGCCGCCCCACCGAGGGCGAGTTCAAGCTGGAAGATTCGCTGGCGCCCGTGGCCGCCCGCCTGGGCGAGCTGCTGGGCCGCGAGGTGCCGCTGGTCTCCAACTGGGTGGAAAACGGCGTCGACGTGAAGCCGGGCCAGGTGGTGCTGCTGGAAAACTGCCGCCTGAACAAGGGCGAGAAAAAGAACGACCCGGCGCTGGCCCAGAAGATGGCCGCGCTGTGCGACATCTTCGTGCACGACGCCTTCGGCACCGCGCACCGCGCCGAGGCCTCGACCTACGGCATCGCCCAGTACGCCAAGGTCGCCTGCGCCGGCCCGTTGCTGGCGGCCGAGATCGACGCCATCTCCCGCGCCCTGCGTGACCCCAAGCGCCCGCTGGTGGCCATCGTGGCCGGCTCCAAGGTCAGCACCAAGCTGACCATCCTCAACAGCCTGGCTTCCAAGGTCGACCAGCTCATCGTGGGCGGCGGCATTGCCAACACCTTCATGCTGGCCGCGGGCCTGCCTATCGGCAAGTCGCTGGCCGAGCCGGACCTGCTCGACCAGGCCAAGTCGGTGATCGAGGCCATGCGCGCGCGCGGCGCGGCGGTGCCGATTCCGGTGGACGTGGTGTGCGCCAAGACCTTTGCGGCCGATGCGCCGGCCACCGTCAAGGCCGCGGCCGACGTGGCGCAAGACGACCTGATCCTGGACATCGGCCCCAAGACGGCCGAGCTGCTGGCCGCCCAGTTGCGCCAGGCCGGCACCATCGTCTGGAACGGCCCGGTGGGCGTTTTCGAGTTCGACGCATTCGCCAACGGTACCGAGACCATCGCCCGTGCCATTGCCGACAGCAGCGCCTTCTCCATTGCCGGCGGCGGCGACACCCTCGCGGCCATTGCCAAGTACGGCATCGAGAAGGACGTGGGCTACATCTCCACCGGCGGTGGCGCCTTCCTCGAAGTGCTGGAGGGCAAGACGCTCCCGGCCTTCGAGATCCTCGAGCGCCGCGCTGCGCAATGAAGCCGGCCGGGCCTTCGCATTCCACCCAAAAGGGGCCGGTTGCGAGGGTCCGGAGGGCTTTATTCGGTGCGGGAATTTCAGTTATTCGACATAAATCTCACATGGTGCAATGCTATATTTCCATATGAGATAGCCACAACGACTCACCCCAGGAGACCCTGCACCATGGACGCCGTCCGCCTTCCCCGCCACGCCACCAAGATCGTCGCCACGCTCGGCCCCTCCACCAACACGATGGAGCTGATCGAGCAGATGGTCCATCACAAGGTGAGCTGCATGCGGCTCAACTTCAGCCACGGCACGGCGCAGGACCACATCGAGCGCGCCGCCATGATCCGCGAAGCCGCCCGCCGCGCCGGCCGCGAGGTCGCGATCATGGCCGACCTGCAGGGCCCGAAGATCCGCGTGGGCAAGTTCGCCGAAGGCCGCGTGCACCTGGAAGCCGGCGCCAAGTTCATCCTGGACGCCGCCCGCACCGAGCTGGGCGACATCAACGCCGTGGGCCTGGACTACAAGGACCTGCCGCGCGACGTGAAGCCGGGCGACCGCCTGCTGCTCAACGACGGCCTGATCGTGCTGAGCGTGGATGCCGTCAAGGGCGAGGCGGTGCACACCACCGTGCGCCTGGGCGGCGTGCTGTCCAACAACAAGGGCATCAACAAGCAGGGCGGCGGCCTGACGGCGCCGGCCCTGACGGCCAAGGACATGGAAGACATCAAGACCGCGATGAGCTTCCAGGCCGACTACGTGGCCGTGAGCTTCCCCAAGAACGGCACCGACATGGAAATGGCGCGCCAGCTGTGCAACGTGGCGGCTGCCGAGTTCGGCCACCGCCCGGGCCTGATCGCCAAGATCGAGCGCGCCGAAGCCATTCCGAACCTGGAAGAGATCCTGGCCGCCAGCGACGGCATCATGGTTGCCCGCGGCGACCTGGCCGTTGAAGTGGGCAACGCCGCGGTGCCGGCGCTGCAGAAGAAGATGATCCGCATGGCGCGCGAGATGGACAAGATCACCATCACCGCCACGCAGATGATGGAATCCATGATCAACAACCCGGTGCCCACCCGCGCCGAGGTGAGCGACGTGGCCAATGCCGTGCTGGACGGCACCGACGCCGTCATGACTTCCGCCGAAACTGCCTCGGGCAAGTACCCGCTGGAAACGGTGCAGGAAATGAGCCGCATCTGCGAGGCAGCCGAATCTGCCGAAGACAAGCGCCTGGACGCCGACTTCAGCGGCACCTACAGCCGCATCGACCAGTCCATTGCAATGGGCGCGCTGTTCACCGCCCACCACCTGGGCGCCAAGGCGATCGTGGCCTTGACCGAATCGGGCTCGACGCCGCTGTGGATGAGCCGCCACCGCGCCCACATCCCCATGTACGCGCTGACCTCGCGCCTGGCCACCCAGCGCAAGATGGCCCTGTACCGCAATGTGCGCCCGCTGCTGATGGATACGGAAACCGACCGCGACACCGCGCTGGCCCAGGCAGAGGCGCACCTCAAGCGCCGCGGCATCGTGCAGACCGGCGACGTCTACGCCATCACCTGCGGCGAGCCCATGGGCGAGCCCGGCGGCACCAACATGCTGAAGATCTGCAAGGTGGCCTGAAGGCGCCTGGGGCCCACGCCGTCCTTTCGACAGGATGGCGGGCCCTGCCGGTGAAGCCTATTTGGCCCGGGCGAGCGCGTCTGAATCGATGTGCTCGAAAGACTTGTTGTAGATCTGCAGCCCGGTCTGTTGGGAGTACTTCAGGTCGTCGCCCGACAAATCCAGCGTCATCGAAAAGGCGGTGGTCCGGCCGTTCTTTGCCAGGTACTCGGACTCGGCAATGCCGCCAGGCATCGCCTTGAGCGTCATTTTGTTGCCGGCTTTTCCTTCTGCAACCACGCACGCTGCGCGTGGAACGCAAAAGGAGTTGTAGACCATTTGATTTTGTTTGTCATAAATCAAGTAGCCGCGCTGATCGTGAAATTTCTTGTTGTCTGATTTTCGAAAAACTTCCTGCTTGTAGTACAGCGCGACCAGATACTGCTCACTGGCATTCGTCGCATCTGCAGCCGGTTCGAAGGTCATTATTTCGTAAAAAGGTGACACCGCGGGCTGCCCTTTTCCGGCCGGGGATTTGGCTTGAGCCGGTGCGACGTCGACGCCGCCGGTTTCTACACTCTTCCACGTTCCTACCAGTTTCGTCAGTGGCCCGAAATCCATGCCGGGGGCGCTTGGTTCTTTTGCCTGAGCCGCGATCGTGACAGCAATCGCAAACAATGGAATAAATTTCAGCATCAATTCTCCCTGAATTGTAATTGGATTGAATTTATTTATTAAAACAAAGAGCGCATCCGGAATTGATGTGCCCATAATCAGTATGGCAGTCAATTTATTTGGGATCAATTGAATGCGCGGCGCACAAGGCAAAATCTGTACGCAGGGTCACCGGTAGGACAATCGTTAGGAAATAGCAAGGAATTTGATAGAATCGTGTCAGTTTTGACTGATTCCAACTTTCCCGCGAGGTAATCCCATGGCACTCGTCTCGATGCGCGAACTGCTCGACCACGCCGCCGCCAACGGCTACGGCATTCCGGCTTTCAACGTCAACAACCTGGAACAGGTCCAGGCCGTGATGGAAGCGGCCAAGGAAACCGGCGCGCCGGTGATCCTTCAGGCCAGTGCGGGCGCCCGCAAGTACGCTGGTGAGTCCTTCATCAAGCACCTGATCTCGGCGGCCATCGAGCAGTACCCGAACATTCCGCTGGTGATGCACCAGGACCACGGCCAGAGCCCGGCCATCTGCCAGGGCGCCATCGACCTGGGCTTCTCCTCGGTGATGATGGACGGCTCGCTGCGCGAGGACGGCAAGACGCCGGCGGACTTTGACTACAACGTCGACGTCACCCGCAAGGTGGTGGCGCTGGCGCACAAGGTGGGCGTCACCGTCGAAGGCGAGCTGGGCTGCCTGGGCTCGCTGGAAACCGGCATGGCCGGCGAGGAAGACGGCATCGGCGCCGAAGGCAAGCTGGACCACTCGGCCCTGCTGACCGACCCGGAAGAAGCCGCTCAATTCGTCAAGGCCACGCAACTGGACGCGCTGGCCATCGCCATCGGCACCAGCCATGGCGCCTACAAGTTCAGCCGCAAGCCCACCGGCGACATCCTGTCGATCTCGCGCGTCAAGGAAATCCACGCCCGCCTGCCCAACACCCACCTGGTGATGCACGGCTCCTCGTCGGTGCCGCAAGACCTGCTGGCCATCATCAACCAGTACGGCGGCAAGATGAAGGAAACCTACGGCGTGCCGGTCGAAGAGATTCAAGAGGCCATCAAGCACGGCGTTCGCAAGATCAACATCGACACCGACATCCGCCTGGCCATGACCGGTGCGGTGCGCAAGTTCCTGGCCGAGAACCCCGACAAGTTCGACGCCCGCGAGTGGCTCAAGCCGGCCCGCGAAGCAGCCAAGCAGGTCTGCAAGCAGCGCTACATCGAGTTCGGATGCGAAGGCCAGGCCGGCAAGATCAAGGGCGACAGCCTGCAGGTCGTGGCCGCCAAGTACGCCAAGGGCGACCTGGCCCAAGAAGTGGTCTGAAGAGCCAGCCTGAACTCATCGAGCCACCGTTCGCGGTGGCTTTTTGCCGCCGGGCCGCCCCAAGGCAAGAACGCCCCCTTGGGGGCGCGACCACACGCAGTGGGGAGCTCGGGGGTTCACTTTTCCGCGCGCAAAATCCGCATTTCGCCTGTCACACACTTCTCCTGCCATGACCACCGTCCACACCTCCTCCATCCAGAGCCTGCCTCTTCTCGCGCGCGGCAAGGTGCGCGACAACTATGCGGTCGGCACCGACCGCATCCTGATGGTGGCCAGCGACCGGCTGTCGGCCTTCGACGTGATCATGGGTGAGCCCATTCCGGGCAAGGGCGAGATCCTGACCAAGATGGCCCTGTGGTGGTTCGACCGCCTGGGTCACCTGTGCCCCAACCACCTGACGGGCGAAGCGCCCGAGAGCGTGGTGCGCCCCGAGGAAGTGGCACAGGTGCAGGGCCGCTCGATGCTGGTCAAGCGCCTGAAGCCGGTGCCGGTGGAAGCGGTGGTGCGTGGCTACCTGGCCGGCAGCGGCTGGAAGGAGTATCAGGAAAGCCGATCGGTGTGCGGCGTGCCGCTGCCCGAGGGGCTGACCAACGCGGCCAAGCTGCCCCAGCCCATCTTCACGCCGGCTGCCAAGGCCCAGGCCGGCGAGCACGACGAGAACATTCCCTACGAGCGCGTCGTCGAGGTCGTCGGCCCGCAGCTGGCCCAGCAGATCCGCGACACCAGCATCGCCATCTACGAGGCGGCCGCGGCGATCGCGCTGCAAAAGGGAATGATCATTGCCGATACCAAGTTCGAGTTCGGCCTGGACGAGAACAACCAGTTGGTGCTGATGGACGAGGTGCTTACGCCCGACAGCTCGCGCTACTGGCCGGTGGAAGGCTACGAAGCGGCCCTGGCCCAGGGCGCCAACCCGCCCAGCTACGACAAGCAGTTCGTGCGCGACTGGCTGGAGGCGGCCCGCATCCACGGCAAGCCCTGGGACAAGACGCCGCCTGCGCCGCGCCTGCCTGCCGAGGTCATCGAGAAGACGGCCGCCAAGTACCGCGAGGCCCTGGAGCGCCTGACCGCCTGAATTCGGTCAGCCGGCCGCGCGCAGGAATGTAAATAGATCACAAAACTCGCGGCAATACTCACCGCCAACTAGAACAGCAAATTTCCATACTTTCCTCATCTAGATGGATGAGGAGAAAGTGATGGAAGCAAACAGCGTGATCGAGGTCTCCCGTGCAGCGTTCGGACTTGGAAGGGTCAGCGCGCCGCCGCCCGACGGACTGCAGGCCGCCATGCTGGCGCGAGTGCTCGACGAGATCGACCACGGCCTAGTGCTGGTGGACCTGACTGGACGGATCCTGCATTCCAACCACCCTGGCCGGTGCGAACTGGCTTCGGCCCACGCACTGTGCGAGCGTGACGGCATGCTGTGGGGCAGCGACGACAACCGTCACCGCCAGATCCGCCAGGCCCTGAAGGACGCCGCCCACGACGGTCGCAGCATCGTCGAACTGGAGCACCAGGAAACCCCGCTGTCCCTGGCTTTCATCCCCATGGCCTCGCTGCCCGGTGGTCGCATCGATACGGTGCTGATCATGTGCAGCAAGCGCCAGAACTGCGCGACGCTGACCATGCAGATGTTCGCCAGGGCCAACCGCCTGACCCGCGCCGAGCAGAACGTGCTGCGCCAGTTGTGCGACGGCCATCGGGCCGAGGAGATCGCCGGGCTGCAGGGCATCCGCGTCTCGACGGTGCGCACGCACATCAAGAGCGTGCGGGAAAAGACGGGCTCCAACAGCGTGCGCGAAATCGTCCACCGCCTGGCGCGCATGCCGCAGGTGGTGTCGGCGGTGCGCATGGGCATCCAGGAACAGGCCTGAAATTTCCCCACGGCTGGCCGGTCCCACCGGCCGCGCCGGCGACAGGATCGCGCAAGGCGGCGGCTTTATAGTCGCCCCATGCCGTCGTCCGCCCTGCGCCGTCCTGCCCCGAACCCTTCGGCGCACCTTGCCGTCTTTGCCCCCGAGGTCGACCGCCTGGCGGCCCTTGGCACCCAGCGGCGCTATCGCAAGAACACGGTGCTGATCGAGGAAGGCGACTCGGGCGACTCCATCTATATCGTCGTTTCCGGCCAACTGCGCGCCTACGTCTCGGATTCGCGTGGCCGCGAAGTCACCCTGGGCCTGCACGGCCCGGGCGAGTATGTGGGCGAGATGTCGCTCGATGGTGGCCTGCGCTCGGCCAGCGTGCAGGCGGTGGAGCCCACCGTGTGCTCGGTAGTCACCCGCGAAACCGTGCTGCGCCATGTGAGCGACGACCCCGAATTCGCCCAGGGCCTGATCCAGCGGCTGATCCGCCGCGCTCGCCTGGCCACGGAAAGCGCCCGCAGCATCGCCCTGCTCGACGTCTACAGCCGGCTGCGCGCCATGCTCGAACGCCGTGCGCAGCCGCAAAGCGACGGCACGCGGCTGATCGCCGAACGGCTGACGCACCAGGCCATTGCCAGCGAAATCGGCTGCTCGCGCGAAATGGTGAGCCGGCTGCTGAAGGACCTGGAGGAGGGCCGCTACCTCGCGGTGGTCGATCGGCACCTGGTGCTCATGCGCGACCTGCCGGCGCGCTGGTAGCAAGCACTCGCGTCGCCCCGAGTGTTGCCGCGCCGCATCCTGCCGGCCCGTACAGCTTGCATTCACGATCAAGCGTCTGGCATTTTTGGTGGCTATTTGACACAATTTGCCCGGGTCGTTTGCGCTGAAGCCGGCCCCTGCACGAGCAGAAGAATGTGAGCAAACCGGTGCCGACCTGCTCGAGCGGCATGTCTCCAAGAGGAAGTCCGTGAGCGCTTGTCCGAATTGCGGCGCTGCGCGCGACGCGAACCATCGCTTCTGCCCCAATTGCGGCGCCCGCCTCGATGCCCAGCGCGAGCTCAAGCAGGCCACGGTGCTGCTGGCCGACCTGTGCGGCTCAACCGAACAGGTGGTGCGCACCGATGCCGAGGGCGGGCAGGCCTATCTCGACCAGGCGCTGCGCATCATGACCGAGGCCGTCAACGCCTACGGCGGCACCCAGATCCAATGGCGCGGCGACGAATTGCTGGCCCTGTTCGGTGCACCGGTCGCCCAGGAAGACCACGCCCTGCGTGCCTGCCTGGCCGCCATCGCCATCGTCGAGGGCATGAAGGCGCAGAGTTCGCCGCAATCGCCCATGGCGGTGCGCATCGGCATCGATTCGGGCGAAGTGATCGCCGGTCCAGGCAGCGGCCACCTGGCCACCAGCTACCGCGTGGACGGCGCGCCCGTGCACATGGCCTCTCGGCTGGAAAAGCTGGCGCCGCCAGCGAGCACTTACATCAGCGGCAACACGCTGCAGCTGATGCACGGGCAAGTAGAGGCACGCGCCCTGGGTTCCTTCACCTTGCGCGGCTTCGACACACCGGTCGAGATCCATGAACTTGTAGGCAGCCTGCAGGATTCGGCTGCCGGCCCATTGGGGCGGCGGCGCTTCCTGGGTCCGATGGTCGGACGCTCCCAGGCTCTGGCCGAACTGTTGCAACTGGCCGACGGCGTGCGTCGCTCGGGCCTGCGCGCGGTCGGTGTGCGCGGCGATGCCGGCATTGGCAAGTCGCGCCTGCTGGCCGAGCTGTCACAGCGCCTGGCGCAGCAAGGCTTTGCCACGGTGTCCGTGGTGGCGCGCAGCTATGCCAGCCAGGCGCCCTACAGCCTGGTGGCCGATGTCGTGCGTGCCCTGCAGGTCGTGGTAGGCGGCACCGATGCGCTGCTGGCTGCTGCCGACGACGGCGACACACAGCCCGAAGGCCACCATGCCGCTGCGCTGGCCGACCTGCTGGGCGGCGAGCCGGGCGACGCCTGGCGCGCGCTCACGCCCAACCAGCGCCGCGAGCACCTGGCCAACACCTTCGTGCGCCTGGTGCGCAACGGCATGCGCGGCAAGCCGGCGGTGCTGCTGGTGGAGGACGTGTTCCTCGCCGACCAGAGCAGCGTTCGCCTTCTCGAGGCACTGCCACGCCGCATCCAGGACCAGCCGTTGCTCATCCTGATGAGCTATCGCCCCGACTTCGTGCACCGCTGGGCCGAGTCGCCGTGGTTCGTGGAGCACCGGGTCGGCCCGTTGGCGTCCGACGACCTTTCCACCCTGGCCGACGAACTGCTGGGGCGCGACGCCAGCCTGGGTGAAGCGCGCGCCGCACTGCTCGAGCGCGCCGGCGGCAACCCGCTCTTTCTCGAGCAGATGGTGATGACGCTGGTGGATGCGGGCAGTCTGCTGGGCTCACCCGGCGCCTACCGCCGCGCGTCCACCGATATGCCGCTTCGCGTGCCGGCGTCGATCCAGACCATCATTGGTGCGCGCGTCGATCGCCTGCCCGAAGGCGCCAAGGCCAGCCTGGAGGCGGCCGCCATCGTCGGCGAGCCCATCGACCTGGACACGGTGGCCGCGGTGTGCGGCATTGCCAAGGCGGATGCGGAGCGCCATCTGCGCCATGCGGTCTCCGGCGGCCTGGTGGCGGCCGCGAGCGAAGCCTCGGGCTATTCCTTCCGGCACGGCCTGGTGCAGGAATCGGTGCTGGCCAGCCTGACCCGGATGCGCCGGCGGCAGTTGCACCAGGCGGCCTTCGAGGCCTACCGCAACCATGCCGGCGAGCATTCGCGCTCGCACACGCATGCGGCGGTACTGGCCCATCACGCATTTCATGGCGAGCAGTGGCAGCCGGCGGCGGAGTACGCGCTGCGCGCCATGGCGCGCTCCATCGAACGTTCAGAAAACAAGGACGCGCTGCGCGTGTTCGAGCTGGGCCTGGAGGCCGCTCGCCGCGTCCCGACCGAATCGGCCATGCTGCCCTCCGAGCTGGCCTTGCGCGTGGAAGCGCTGGGCGCGCAGATGGCGCTGGGTGAGTTCGACGCCATCGTCTCCAACCTGGAGCGGGCCGAGAGCATCACGCTGACCCTGGGCGACACCCGGCGCCAGGCGGCGGTGTCGCTGCAACTGGCCGTCACCTTGTGGGCCTGCGGCAGCTACCAGCAGGGGCTGTCGGTGGCCACGCAGGCCGGCAAGGCCGCCGAAGCGGCGGGCAGCCGCAGCCTGCACATGGCCGCGATGCAGGCGCGCATGATGCTGCACCACGGACAAGGCCGCTACCTGGAGGCGACCGAGGTGGCCATGGAGGTGGCGCGCGAGTTCGAGGTCGAACTGCAGGCCCGGCGCCTGTTCCCCGGCTGGGCCGTGATGGCCTCCACCAACCTGCACGTCTTCATCGCCGACATCATGACCCTGCGCGGCGACCTGAAGGCGGCGCAGGCGGCCTGCGATGCCGGCTACGCCGAGCTCGAGGAGCAGGACCATCCCTTCTCGCGCGTGCTGCTCGACTTCTCGCAGGGCGAGCTGCTGCTGGCGCAAAAGCGGCCCGCCGAAGCGGCCCGGCTGCTCAAGTCGGCGCTGGAGCTGTGCCGGGTGCACGAGGTGTCCAACATGTACCCCGCCATCCTGGCGCACCTGGGCGGGGCGCTGGCCCTGGCGGGCAAGCCGACCGAGGCGCTGGCGCTGCTGGAGCCGGCGGTGGCGAAGAAGCTTTCGCGCGCAGGCGGCCGCTACAACGAGTACTACTTCCCCTATTTCCTGGGCATTGCGCTGCAGGAGGCCGGGCGCATCGACGAGGCGCTGGCGGCAGCACGCCAGGCCTGCGATGCCGCGGCCTCGTTCCAGCAGCGCGGGCACGAGGCGCGCGCCCTGCTGCTGCTGGCCATGGTCGAGCAGCGCCTGGGCCGCGAGCGCGAATCGCAGCAGCACCTGGCCGAGGCCCAGGCGCTGGCCAAGGAATGCGGCATGGAAGACTTCATGGACCAGGCGGCGCTGCTGCAGCCCCATGCGTGAGCGCTGCCCGGCGCGGGCCATCCGGTCGCTGGGCTACCGGGGCGTGAGCGCCATGATCCACCAGCCGGCCATGCTCAGGCTGGTGGCATGGGTTGCGCGCGGGCAGCCGTGGTTCGGCCGCATGATCAAGTCGGCGGCCACGCGCGCCGACGTGGTGAGCACCTTCGAGCGCCAGGCGGCCTTTTCCAGCTCGTCGCACCGCCCCAACCTGATTGCCGGCGATTTCGTCATCGGCATGGAAACGGGTGCGCGCCACAGTGCCGAGCGCCGGCTGATCGACGCTCAGTTTCCGCCCGCTCAAGACTTCGGGGTGCACGCTGCGCAAGAGGCGCGCAGGCGCAGCGACGCGTTGCTTGGCGGCGATGCCCGCGAGTTCGACCTGATCGACGACTACATGGTGCCGCTGGCCTGGCAGGCCATCAGCGGCGCGTTTGGCGCGCGTCTGCCGGACCTGCCGGCAAACGAGCCGATGCTGATGAACCTGCGCTACCTGGGCGCGCATCTCATCGTCGGCCCGGTGGCCACCGAAAGCGTGCAAAAGCGCGCCCGCGAGAGCGCGGCGGCAGTCAACGCCTGGGTCCGCGCGAACATCGAGCCGCTGCAGCAGGCCTGGACCCACGGCAGCTTCGCGCCCGAGCGCGAAGAGGTGGCGCGCAACGTGGTGGGCATGCTGTGGGTGGGGCACCCGGCCACGGCGCAAAGCGGCGCACTGATCATGCAGGAGCTGCTGGCGCGTTGGCACCACCCCAGGGTGTCCGCCTTCGTGAACCGCGTTCGCCGCCACGACGACCCCTGGGCCGACGCCGAATTGCGCAACGAGGCCAAGGGCCATGTGCTTGAAGCGCTGCGCATGCGGCCGCCCTTTCCGATTCTCACGCGCGACGTCCGGCGGGACACGCTCACCGGCGCCGGCGGCGAGGGCAGCGTGCGCGGCGGCAGCCGCTACACCGTCATGGGCATCGGCGCCATGTCCGATCCGGCCGCGATGCGCGAGCCGCGGGTGTACCGGCCGGGCCGCAAGTTCAAGCATGAGGAAGACCGCTACCTGATGTTCGGCTGGGGCGCGCGCCAGTGCCCCGGCCGCGATCCGGTGGTGGAGATCCTGGCCAGCGCGCTGCTGGGGATCGTGCGGTTGCCGCAGCTGCAATGGGCCTCGCCCTGGTGGCGCCGCGTGCAGTTCGACGGGCCGATCATCTCGGGCATGCGGCTGCGTTTCTCGGCCGCAAAGAAAAAGAGCAGCTGAGGAGCGCCGATGGCCATCGCGCAGATGATCTGCTTTGTCACGCCTGCCGCGCCGGCGCGGGTGTCGCCCAGCGTGACGCGCCGCATCGACGGCATGTGCGCGCGCATCGGCCGCATTCATTTCGCCACGCTGGCGCTGTTGCCGCCGACACCGGACGCCTCGCCCGGTGCGGCGGCGTCGCTGATGCTGGAGATCGTGGTCGACGAGGACCTGCTGCTCGCGGACCTGGTAGACCTCATGCTCGAGCATGCCTTTGCCGCGCTGTGGCAGCTCTACAAGCCCAACTGGCGCGGCCCCGACCAGGCCGACCCTGGCACCAAGAAGACCTGGCTGCGCGCTTTTCTGATGCGCTGGGCCTATGTCGCCGACGGCGGCTTCGTCGGCGCGCGCGACCGCAGCGTTGCGCAGGTGCAGGCCGAGAACAGCCTGTTCCGCTCGGCCCGCGCCCACGTGCAATCGTTGCCGCCCGCCGAGCGTCCGCGTGACGCTCGCGCCCTGGGCGAGCACATGGCGCGCTGGGCGCGCGACAGCGGGTTTGCGTGGGTGGCCGATCCGGCGCCGCGCTCGCGCTGGCGAAAGGGGCCGGACTTCGGCCTGGGCGATGTGCTCGCGTTGTCCACGCGGCTGGTGGTGCCCGTGCTGGCCTTCCTGGGCTTTCTCTACGCGCTCGGCTGGGCCACGCTCCTGTCGGCCGAAACGCTGCACGGGCTGGGAATCAACCTGCCGCGCGAGCTCTCGGGTGCGGTCATGCTGGCCTCCATCACCATCCTGCTGGCACTGCTGCCCTTGCTGGGCGCCTTGCTCACGGGTGGCGGCATCGTTGCGCTGGGCACGCTCTTCTTCATCTATTCGGCGGTGGCCGTGTGGATCCTGGTCGCGGGCACCTACGAGGCCGTCGGCGCTGCCAGCCTGCTGTGGCCCAGCTGTTCGGTGAACCAGGGCTTGCTGGGCCTGTCGGGCGTGCTGGCCTTTGCCGCATCGGCCGCCTTCCTGGCGCTGGCGCCCGTGTTGCTCAAGCTGCGGGCGCCGTCCTTCTTCCCGATGGCGGCGGTGGGTGCGCTCATGCTCGTGGCGCTGGGCCTGGGCTGGGTGTTCAGCCGCCTGATGTTCGGCGCCATGGAGGCGCACGTGCCCTGCAAGGCACAGTCCTGGACCTTGATGCGCGACGCCGCGCCGCTGGCCAGCCTGGCCTGGGGCGGCGCGGCGATGGCGTCCGTGCTGGGCGTTTGCAGCTTCATCCTGGTCTTTGCCACGCGCTGGGCACCGGCGCTGCTGCGCCAGGCGGACAAGCTGGGCCGACCCGGCCCGATGCCGCCGCTGCCGGCGCACCAGGTGCATCCGAGCATCCAGGCCTGCGAGGCGCGACTGACCGACCGCACCAGCCACATGATCAGCCTGACCGAGATCCGGCGGCCGTACTTTCTCTACCGCAACGTGCTGCGCTTCTGGCTGTGGTTCTTCAGCGTGCTGGGCCACTATGTTTTCACCGAGGGCGTGCTGGGGCGTGCGCATGGCATCAAGTTCGGCCACTGGCACATCGTCGGGCGGGGCCGCAGGCTGCTGTTCTGCAGCAACTTCGACAGCGCCTTCGGCGGCTATCTCGATGAATTCATCCAGGGTGCCACCGAAGGCGTGAACCTGATCTGGCGCAACAGCGAGGTGTTGCCGCGGCCTGCTGCGGGCGAAGGCCAGCCCGGCGTGGAGATGGCGCGCAGCTTTCCGCCGACCTGCCTGGGCCTTTACCGCGGCTGCAAGGCAGAGCAGGTCTTCAAGGCCTACACGCGCGCCAGCATGCTGCCCCACCTGCATCGCTTCGAGGCCTACTGCCTGTCCAACCAGGACATCGAACGTGCCACCCGGCTGCGCGAGGCGCTGCGTGGAACGCGCACCGCGCTCAAGGACGACCAGATCGCGAGGGCGCTCGAATCATGATGATGTTCAAGAAGAAGCAAGAGCCGCTGGAGAGCTTTCGCCAGGGCTTCGACGACATCCCCGCCATCGTCGGCACCGGCCTGCCGCAGCTGCGGCGCGCGCGCTACCTGCTCGTTCAAGTCGAAGATGCGCGTGCGGCGCGGTCGTGGCTGCGCGAGCTGATGGCCAGCGACGTGGTGCACAGCCTGGCGCGGGTGCGAGCCAGGAACCAGCCCAAGAAGCGGGTTGGCCGCGAGCCGGCGCCAGCCAAGCCATCGCGCGACGTGACCCAGCTTGTGACGGTCGCCTTCAGCCACGCGGGCCTGCTGGCCCTGGGGGTCGAGGAGGACGCGCGCTTTCCCTTTCCCACGCCTTTTCGCGCGGGTGGCGCCAGCGCGCTTCGCAGGCAACTGCTGGGAGACGCGCAGGAGCCGGCCTGGCACTGGGGCGATGTGGGCGGCGCCGACAGCGGCTTCGAAACCCACATCTTCATCGCGCACTACTGGAGCGAGCATCTCGCGGGCGAGCCGCTGGCGCTGCTCGATCCGGCCCGCTTGCCTGCCGGATTGCGCGCCCTGAGCAGGAGCAGTTGCCCCAGCTACATCGCCTCGCCCGATTCGCCCGAGCCCGCGGTGTTCGAGCCCTTCGGCTTTCGCGACGGCATCGGCCAGCCGGTGGTCGAAGGCATGGGCCTGTCCAGCGCGGAGAAGAAGTCGAAAGTGGCCTCGGGCGCAATGTTCGACGACCGCCTGATCCAGCCCGGCGAATTCGTGCTCGGGCAGCTCAACGAATACGGCGAGCGCTCGTACTGCCCCAATGTGCAAGGGTGGCCCCGCGACGCGACCGCCGCAGAAGGGTTCGCGCGCAACGGCACTTACCTGGCGGTGCGCCAGATCGAGCAGCATGTGGCCGTGTTCAACCAGTTCACCGCCGGGCATGCGGTGCCGATGCTGGGCGACATGATGGTCGGGCGGCGCAAGCCCGGTGCCGATTGTCCGAAAGATGCCGCCGGCTATTCGGTGCTGGACAGTGCCCGCCCGCCTTCGGAAATCGATGCCTTCCGCTACCTGACGCTGGATGCCGATGGCCTGGAGTGCCCGCGCGGCGCTCACGCACGCCGGGCCAATCCGCGCGACGCGCTGGCGCTCGATGCAAAGGGCGGCGTCGCCAGCTCGAAACTGCATCGCCTGCTGCGGCGTGGCCGCGTCTATGCCGAAAGCTGTTCGCAGGGAGCGGGCGGCGCCCACGTCTGCCCCGGTCATGCCGAAGGCCGCCAGGGCGAGACGCCGTGCGGTCGCGGGCTGATGTTCGTGGCGCTCAATACCGACTTCGAGCGCCAGTTCGAGTTCGTGCAAAAGAGCTGGATCGCCGGCCCGCGTTTCGGTGACCTGGCCGACGAGCAGGACCCGTTGCTGGGCACCGACCCCGATCGCGCCTTCACCGTGCAGGGCTGCCCGGTGGGCCAGCGCGTGAGCTCCCTGCCGCGCTTCACCACGGTGCGCGGCGGCGGCTACTTCTTCGCGCCCAGCCTCACGGCGCTGCGCTGGCTGGCGGCGCAAGACCAAGAAACGGCTGCAACGCAGCCGCTGTGAGCAGGCCCTACTTGTTGCTGCTGTCGAGCTTGGCCAGCGTCTGGCCGCGTGCGTCGATCAACACCAGCTCGCTGCCGGCCAGGCTGTAGCTGGCGGTGGCTTGCAGGGCCGCCAGAAAGCGCGTTTCGAGCTGGCCGCGCGAGGCATCCAGGCAGGCCATGCGGGTGGAGGTCAGCGGGCCGATCTTGAGTTGTGCACCGCTGCGCTGGTAGGTGCCGGAGATGCGATTGCACCCGCCTGAGCCGCTGACCCGTTGCGCGCCGCCGTCGAACACGATCTGGGCAGACTGGCGCGGGTCGTCGCTGGGAATGACCGGCTGCGAGTCGATGCTCGCCAGGCGCCAGGTGCGCGATTCGATCGGCTGGTCCAGGCTCACGCTGCTGCAGCCGGCCACGACCGCGGCCATGGCGAGCGCGGGCAGGCCCATTCGAGCGATCGCGAAACGGGGAAAAAACTGCATGGCGAGCCTCCTTGATCCCGAGTGTTGGCCGCGATGGTAGCCGCTGCCGCATGCCTGACGACGCAGGCGTTGGCGATCAGCGACAGGCCGCAAACCGGGCTTGCCAGCCGTGCGCTCGACAAGCCAAGGGGCTTCAGGACAGCACGACGCTCGAGAGGCGACGGCGATAGGTCGCCACCGTCGGGTCGTCCGGCGGAATCTGCCCGTCGGCGACCTTGGGCTTGGGCGGCTCGATGATTTCGAGGATGGCGATGTAGGTCTTGCGCGCCAGGTCCTCGTTCCAGGCCTTGTCGCGCATCAGGATTTCCAGCAGCTCGTCCATGGCATCGGTCCAGCGCTGGCCGGCCATGAGCAGCTGGGCGCGGCCGAAGCGGGCATCGAAGTCGCGCTTGGCGGCCGCGATCTTGTCGTCGAAGTCGCCCAGGGTGGGGGCGCTGCCGGTGGGCGGCGCGGCGAAGTCGATGGCGTTCATCCAGCGCTGCAGGGCGTCGAGCCGGCGAACACCGGGCGCCTTGGCGATGACCGGTGCAAACGCCACCTTGGCATCGTCTACGCGGCCTTGCGACAGCAGCAGCTTGATGTAGTCGAAGCGGGCGTCGTCGTTGGCCGGGTCGGTGGCCACGGCGTGCTGCAGTTTTTCGAGCGCACCCTCGGTGTCGCCTTCGGCCAGGGCCGCCTCGGCCTGTTCCTCGTGCTCGGCGGCTTCCAGTTCGTCGGCACCGGGCACGTGCTTGTCCAGGAACTCGCGGATCTGCTCGGCCGGAATGGCGCCCACGAAGCCGTCCACCGGCTGGCCGCCGGAGAACATCACGCAAAACGGAATGCTGCGCACGCCGAACATCTGCGACAGCTGCTGCGAAATCTGCGGCACCTTGTCGGCGTCGAGCTTGGCCAGGGTGAAGCGACCGGCGTATTCGACCTCCAGCTTTTCGAGCACCGGGCCCAGCTGCTTGCAGGGCCCGCACCATTCGGCCCAGATGTCCAGCAGAACCGGGCGCACGGCGGAGGCTTCGATCAGGTCGGCCTGGAAGTTGTCGAGGGTGATGTCAATCATCTGATGAAGCTGAAGGGCGGTACGTAAAATTCAACCCATGAACCAAATGATTCAGGTCGGCGTCGTGATGGGCTCGAACTCCGATTGGGAGACGATGCGCCACGCGGTCGAGATTCTCCAGCAATTCGGCATTGCCCACGAGGCACGGGTGGTGTCGGCCCACCGCATGCCCGACGAATTGTTCGCCTATGCCGAAAGTGCGGGGCCGCGCGGCCTGGCTGCCATCATCGCCGGGGCCGGCGGCGCGGCGCACCTGCCGGGCATGCTGGCCTCCAAGACGACGGTGCCGGTGCTGGGCGTGCCGGTGGCCAGCCGCCACCTGCAGGGCGTGGATTCGCTCTACAGCATCGTGCAGATGCCCAAGGGCGTGCCGGTGGCCACCTTTGCCATCGGCAACGCCGGGGCGGCCAACGCGGCGCTGTTCGCGGTGGCCATGCTGGCGGTGGGCAACCCGGCCCTGCGCAGCCAGCTCGACGCCTTCCGGGCCCGCCAGACCGAGGCGGCCAGCGCCATGACGCTTCCGCCCCCCAAGGAAGGCGAAGCCCCGGTGTCGCCCTTCACGCCGCAAGGCGGGGGTGCGCTGTGAACGCGGCCGTGGTCAAGAGCCCCCTGCTGCCCGGTGCCACGCTGGGCGTGATGGGCGGCGGCCAGCTCGGCCGAATGTTCGTGCACGCGGCGCAGCAGGCGGGTTACTTCACCGCCGTGCTCGATCCGGACGCCGACAGCCCGGCCGGCCGCGTGAGCCATCACCATGTGCACACGGACTACCTCGACAGCGACGGCCTGGCCCGCCTGTCGCGCCTGGCCGATGCCATCACCACCGAGTTCGAGAATGTGCCGGCGCGCGCCTTGGCCTCGCTGGCCGGCGACGTGCCGGTGGCGCCCGGCGCCGAGGCCGTCTCCATCGCGCAGGACCGCATCCGCGAGAAGGCGCATTTCGTGCGCTGCGGCGTGGCATGCGCGCCGTATGCCGTCATCGAGACGGCCGAGCACCTGGCCGCGGTGGACGAGAACCTGTTGCCGGGCATCCTCAAGACCGCCAGCATGGGCTACGACGGCAAGGGCCAGCAGGGCGTGGCCACCCGGGGCGAGCTGGGCGCTGCCTGGGCGGCCGCCGGCCAGGTGCGCTGCGTGCTCGAAAAGCGCCTGGACCTGGATTTCGAATGCTCGGTGATCGTGGCGCGCGGCCAGGACGGCAGGGCGGTCAACTACCAGCCCCAGCGCAACCTGCACCGCGGCGGCATCCTGGCCGTGACCGAGGCGCACGACGAGGCCGTGCCGGCCGAGGCGGCCGCCCGCGCGGTCGAGTCGGCCCTGGCCATTGCCAACGGCATCAATTACGTGGGCGTGCTGTGCGTCGAGTTCTTCGTGCTCAAGGACGGCTCGCTGGTGGTCAACGAAATGGCGCCGCGTCCGCACAACAGCGGGCACTACACCATCGACGCCTGCGACCTTTCGCAGTTCGACCTGCAGGTGCGCACGCTGGCGGGCCTGCCGCTGGTCACGCCGCGCCAGCACAGCCCGGCCGTCATGCTCAACCTGCTGGGCGAGCTGTGGCTCACCCATGGCGCCAAGCCGGTCGAGCCCGACTGGCCTTCGGTGCTGGCGCTGCCAGGCACGCAACTGCACCTGTACGGCAAGATGGAGGCGCGCGCCGGTCGAAAGATGGGGCACCTCAACATCACCAGCCCCACCGTGGCCCAGCTGCGCCAGACCGCCCAGCAGGCCGCCGCCCTGCTGGGCCTGCCTTCGCCCTTCGCCGCATGATCCTGGACGGACATTCGGGCGAGGCCATCGAGGAAGCCGCCCGTCGCCTGCGCGCGGGCGAGCTGGTCGCCTTTCCCACCGAGACGGTCTACGGCCTGGGCGCCGATGCCGCCAACGACGCGGCCGTGGCCGGCATCTTTGCGGCCAAGGGCCGGCCGGCCGACCATCCGCTGATCGTTCACGTGTGTTCGGGCGCCAAGGGCGACGAGGCGTTGGCGCGCTTTGCCCTGCCGTTGCCGGAATTCGCGATGAAACTGGTGCATGCCTTCTGGCCCGGCCCGCTCACGCTCATTGCGCCGCGCCAGATGGGCGTGGCCACCGCCGCGGCCGGTGGGCAGGACACCATCGGCCTGCGCTGCCCGTCGCACCCGGTGGCGCAGGCGCTGCTGCGCGCTTGTGCCGAGCGCGGCGTGGCGGGCCTGGCGGGGCCCAGCGCCAACCGCTTCGGCCGCGTGAGCCCCACCACCGCCGGCCATGTGCAGGGCGAGTTCGGCGACGAGCTGCTCATCATCGACGGCGGCCCGTGCGAGGTGGGCATCGAATCCACCATCGTCGACTGCAGCCGCGGCGTGCCGGTACTGCTGCGCCCAGGGCTCATCACCCGCGCACAGATCGAGGCGGCCTGCGGCGAAAAGCTGCGCGACCGGCACGACCTCTCGGCGCCCGATCCCCGCGCCTCGGGCACGCTGGAGGCGCACTACGCGCCCAGCGCCAAGGTGCGGCTGATGGATGCCAAGGCCATCCAGACCGGGCTGGATCTGCTGGGCGAGCAGGCGAAGAACATCGCCGTGTGGTCGCGCACCGCGGTCAAGAGCCGCTCGTCGCAGCTCGTGCTGCGCCGCATGCCCGACGACGCGGCCGCCGCCGCCCAGGTGCTGTTCGCCACCCTGCGCGACTTCGACACGCAGGGCGTGAAGCTGATCTGGGTCGAGACGCCGCCCGACGACCACGACTGGGAAGGCGTGCGCGATCGGCTGCAGCGGGCGGCGGCCTCCTGAAGCGGTGCTGCAGGCGCAGCATCATCCCTAAAATAGGGTTTTTAATCCCTAAAATAAGGAATGAGCGCAGTAGACTTCCTTTTCACTCCGGGCGTCCAGCGAGTCCTGGGACTGGTGTTCTCGCGGCCGGAGCAGGAATTCACTCTCAAGGATCTGCTCGATCGAGCGGGGGCAGGAAACGGCAACAGCCAACGCCACATCGAGCAGTTGATCAAGGCGGGAGTCCTGGAAGAGGGGCCCCGCCGCGGTCGACAGCGCGCCATCAAGGCAAACACTGCTCATTTTCTATACCCCGAGTTGCGCACCATCGCGCTGAAGTCGTTCGCTCTCGTCGAGCCTCTGCGCGACGCACTGGCGCCCTTTGCCGATCGCATTGACGAGGCCTTCGTCTTCGGCTCCGTTGCAACAGGCTCCGACTCGCACCGAAGCGACATCGACCTGATCGTTGTCGGCAGTGCGCCGCTGCTTGACCTCACCCAGTCTCTGGCAGATGTCGAGAGCCGGCTCGGGCGCCAGGTGCACCTGGCTGTCTACACTGCGCAGGAGTGGGCCGGGCTGCGCAGGAGCGATCCAGTCCTCGCCCAGATTTCGGAATCTTCCAAGCTGAGCGTTCTGCCCCATGGCGCGTCCACCTGAATACGAAAACCTGATCAAGACCAAGGCGTTCGAGGAGGTTCGACCCACGCCCGGTGCCATTGCCGGGCATCTGCAAAATGCCAGGGACTACCTGGCGGCGGCTGCGCAACTCGACGCGAAGATGCCAATGCAGGCCTTCACGATGGCCTATGAAGGCTTCTTTCAGGTGGTGCAAGCCGTGCTCGAGTTTCATCAGGTGCGAACCAAGGAGGCTGGTCGCAATCTGGCAATTCAGCGGGTTTGCGTCGATCTTCAACTCAGTGCGCCCGAATTCCAGATCGTCAGCCGGGCACATGCAAGGCGCAATGCCACGTCTTACCAGTCCCCCTTCCCTCCCGTGTCCAGGGCCGAGGCGGATGCTCTTGCTGCAATCCTGGCCAAGGCCATTCCTGCGGCAGAGCGGATCGCCTCGGCGTAGGCGCGCCAATCAGTCCTGCGCTGCCCAGTCCACCAGCGCGTCGAACGCGCTGCGTGCGGCGGCGGCGTTGGCGTGGTTGGCAATGGCCACCAGCACGTAGCGCCTGCCGCTGGCGCCGTCCACATAGCCGGCCAGCCCGGCCACGCCGTATTCAGGCATGGTCCCCGACTTGAGATGCGCTCCCGCGCCCGAGCGCAGCTGGCGTCTTTTCAGCGTGCCGTCCACGCCCACCAGGGGCAGCGAGGACATCAGCTCAGGCATCACCGGCGAGCGCCAGGCCACCTGCAGCATGCGCGCCAGCCCGGCGGCGGTGACGCGGCCTTCCATCGACAGGCCCGAGCCGTTGTCGAACACCGGCTGGCCCTCGCCGGTGCCGATGCGCTCGTTCCACCACTGGCGCATCGTGGCGCGCGAGGCGGCGAAGGTGCCCTTGCGCTTTTGCGTGAAGCCCAGCGTGAGAAAGAGCTGGTCGGCCATCACGTTGTTGCTGTACTTGTTGATGTCACGCACCACCTCGGCCAGCGGCGGGGACTGCAGCTCGAAGGCCGGCGCCAGGCCCGCGGGCACGCGGCCATCGCGCACCGTGCCTTGCACCTGCCCGCCCATCTGCGCCCAAAGTCCGGCGATGGCGCGCGCGGCAAAGCTGTCGGGGTCGGGGTAGGCCACGACCCAGCTGCCCTCGCCGCAGCCAGCCGGGTAGGCGCCGCCGAACTGGAACTGAGCGCCCTGGAAGTCGCCGCGCAACTGCGTGCGCCAGTCGCCGCAGCCCTGCTGTCCATTGGCTGGCGCGGCCAGCGGCACGGTGGCCGGAACTGCCACGCCAGCCAGCGGCGGCGTGACGTCGACGCGCGCCACCTGGCCGGCGGCGTCGGGCGTGAAGCTCAGCTGCACCGACTTGAAGTTGACCAGCAGTGCATCGGCCCCCGCGTTGTAGGCGCGCAGCGGCCGGCCGTCGAAGGCGCCGGGGTCGAAGGCGCCGGTGTCGAAGGCGCTGCGGTCCAGCACGATGTCGCCCGCAATGCGCTGGATGCCCAGCGCCTGCACCTTGCGCAGCAGCAGCCACAGGCGCTCGATGACCAGCTTGGGGTCGCCGCGGCCCTCGATGTAGAGGTTGCCCTCCAGCACGCCGCCGCGCACCGGCCCGTCGATGTAGACCGGCGTGTTCCAGGTGTAGGCCGCGCCCAGCAGGTCCAGGCCCGCATAGGTGGTCACCAGCTTCATCACCGACGCGGGGTTGACCGGCTCCTGGCTGCGCCAGGCCAGGCGCGGCGGGCGCTGGCCCTCGGCATCGGCCACCAGCACGGTAACGGCCTCGCGCGGCACCTTCGCGCGGGCGAGTGCGGCCTCGACCTCGCGCGGCAGCATGCCGTCGCCAGGGGCGGCAGCAGCGTCCGGTGAAAAGACAAGGTAGAAAAGGGAAAGCGATGCGGCCACGCACAGGCGCGCGGCGGTCTGAAAGGCCGTGGGCATGCCCCGAATTATCCGGGCCTCGATAATCAGGCGATGTCCCCGCCCGCCGCGCCGCCTGCATCCGCCCCCCGTTTTTCCCCCAAAGCGATGGGCATCGGGGCGGCCGTCGTCACGGTGGTGGTGTGGACGGCCTTCATTGTCATCGCGCGGGCCTCGGCGGGTCGCTCGCTCACGCCTTTCGACATTACCTTCGCACGCATCCTGGGTGCCGGCGTGGTGCTGCTGCCCTGGGGCGCCTGGCTGGTGGCGCAGGCGCGGCGCGGCGGCGAGCACGCTGCCGGCTCGCTGTTCGGGCTGTCGCCGCTGCCGCTGCGCATCACGGCCGTGATCGGCGCGCTGGCCGGCGTGGGCTACGCCATGCTGGCCTATGCCGGCTTCTTCTTCGCGCCGGCGGCGCATGCCTCGGTGCTCATGCCCGGCAGCCTGCCCCTGTGGACGGCGCTGCTGGCCGCCTGGGTGCTGCGTGACCGAATCACGCCGCTGCGTGCGGTGGGCCTGGCGCTCATCGTGGCCGGCGACCTGCTGGTGGGCGGGCGCAGCCTGCTGCATGCGTTCGATGAAGGCAGCGAGATGTGGAAGGGCGACCTGCTGTTCATGAGCGCCGCCTTTTCCTGGGCCTGCTACAGCGTGCTGGCCCGCAAGCACCGGCTCGATGCGGTGCGCGCCACCATCGCGCTGACCGTGTTCGCCGTTATGACCTACGTGCCGGTTTATGCGTTGCTGGCCTTGGCGGGCTGGGTGCGTTCCAACATCGGCACCGCGCCGTGGGGTGAATTCGCCTTCCAGATGCTCTTCCAGGGCGTGGGCTCCGTGGTGGTTTCGGGCATCGCCTTCACCCGCATGATCCAGTACTTCGGGCCGGTGCGCTCCACCATGATCACGGCGCTGGTGCCGGGCCTGTCGGCGCTGGGCGCGGTGGTCTTCCTGGGCGAGCCGCTGTATTGGAACCTGATGGCCGGCCTGCTGCTGGTCACGGCGGGCATCCTGTTCGGCGTGCAGCGCGCGCCGGCCGCCACAAGCCCGCCGCTGGCCGCGACGCGCGGCGGCGCATCGGGGGCGTGATCGACATGGCGCGACTTCTTGCATTCGACACCAGCACCGAAACCTTGTCGGTGGCCGTGCGCCATGGCGACGCGCTCATCATCGAGCGCACCAGTGCGGGTGGGGCGCAGGCCTCGTCCACGCTCATTCCGCTCGTGCAATCGCTGCTGGCCGAAGCCGGCCTGACGCTGCGCGAGCTGGACGCCATCGTCTTCGGCCGCGGGCCCGGCTCCTTCACCGGCCTGCGCACCGCCTGCTCGGTGGCGCAGGGCCTGGGTTTTGGCGCGGGCGTGCCGCTGCTGCCGGTGGACACGCTGCTGGCCGTGGCCGAAGAGGCGCGTCATCGCTTTGGCGCGCAGCAGGTGCTTGCGGTGCTGGACGCGCGCATGGAGCAGGTCTACAGCGCCGCCTACGATTTCAGCGCCCAGGCCGCGCCGGTGGTCGAGGCGCAACTGAGTGCGCCCGAAGAACTGGTGCTGCCCCCCGGCTTTGCGCTGGCCGGCAATGCCTTCGAAGCCTACGGCAATCGTCTGCCCGAAGGCGCGGCAGCGCGGCATTTGGCCATGCCCACGGCGGCGGCCATGCTGCGCCTGGCGCCCGCGCTGCTGGCGCAAGGACGCACCGTGGCGCCCGCCGACGCGTGGCCGCTCTACGTTCGCGATAAAGTGGCGCAGACCACGGCCGAACGGGCCGCGGCCAAGCAACAAGCCACCTGAACTTGCCGCCACCACGCAAATGAGCGCCGTCCTGCATTCCTTCGAAGCCCGGCTCGAGCCCATCACGACCGATTGGGTCGATGCGGTCGTGTCGGTGGAGCAGCGCGCCTACACCCACCCCTGGACGCGCGGCAACTTCATCGATTCGCTGGCCGTGGGCTATCACTGCCAGATGCTGGTGGCCGGCCACACCCTGCTGGGCTACTTCGTGGCCATGAAGGGCGTGGACGAAGTGCACCTGCTCAACATCACCGTGGCGCCCGAGCACCAGCGCCAGGGCTGGGCGCCACTCATGCTCGAGGCGCTGTGCGGCTGGTCGCGGGCCCAGGGCGCGCAATGGCTGTGGCTCGAAGTGCGTGCGAGCAACCAGCGCGCCATGGACGTGTATGCCCGCAAGGGCTTTCGGCGCGTGGGCGTGCGCAAGGGCTACTACCCTGCATTCGACAACAAGCGCGAGGACGCGATCGTCATGAGCCTGCGCCTGAACGAGAGCGACACCGCCTGGGGCGGCCTGAAATGAGCGAGCTGCCGGTGGCCGACGAAACGCAAGACAACGATCAGCAGCGCGCGGTGCTGCAACTGGACGCCCGCCGGCGCGAGATGCTTGAGCTGATGGGCGTGCGGCTGTGGTGGCCCGAAGCCAAGGCGCAGCCGCAGCCAGGTGAGCGTGCCGAGCCGGCACCCGCGCCGCAGTCGCAGGCGCCGCGCCAGGCCGAGGCGCCTGCGATGCGCGATGCATCCTCGCCGGCTGCCGCGCCCCCGACCCCTGCGCGAGCCGCCGCGCCGGCCACGGACTCACGGCCCGCGCCGTCCGTCGCGGAGCCTGCAACGGCCAACCCCCGCGCAAGCGGCGCCGAAGGCCTGCTGGCCGATGCGCCGCGCCTTGTCCACGGGCAGGCCGGTCCCGGCGGCTGGCTCATCGTGGCCGACCTGCCGCCCGACATGCTGGGCAGCTATCCCGAGCCCTTGGCTGGCGACGAGGGAAAACTGCTGGGCAACATGCTGCGCGCCCTGCGCCTGGACACCGGCGAGCAGCCCGTGCACCTGGTGCGCGTGCACCGCGGCACCGGCAACACCTCGGGTGGCGACGACATGCCGCGCCCGTTCGACGATCAACTCGGTGCGCAATGCGCACCGCTGGCTCCCCGCGTGGTGCTGGCGCTGGGGCCGCTGGCGGCGCAGGCACTGCTGCGCCGCACGGGCCCCATCGGCAAGCTGCGCGGCGAAGCCCAGCCGCTGCCCGAAGGCCCGCTGGCCGGCGTTCCGGCTGTGGCCAGCTATCCGCTGACCTACCTGCTGCGCAACGGCGCCGACAAGGCCAAGGCCTGGGCCGACCTGTGCCAGGCCGCGGCCCAGGTCGGCTGATGCTCCTTCGGGCCGGCTAGCCGGGAGCGTGCGGCCCCATGCTCAGAACGCGATCGAAGCCTGCACGTACGCCGTGCGCGGCTGCCCGACGTACTTGCCGCCGTTGTTGTCCACCGAGCGCGTGAAGTAGCGCCGGTCGAATGCGTTCTTCAGGCCCACCGCCACCTTGAGGTTGCGCACGTACTGGCTTGCGTCGTAGGCGGCGCGAAGGTTCATCGTCGCGTAGCCCGGAATGTCCCCAAGCCGGCCGCTCGGATCCTCTTGCGTGACGTAGCTTGCGCCGGGGTCGGGCGACCCGGGCGAATGCTGCTTGGACTGGGCGTACACGTCGGCATTGAAGATCCACGGGCCCGTGGCGTAGCGAAGCCCCAGGTTGGCCACGTGGCGCGAGTAGAACGGCAAGTCGCGGCCGGCGAACACGCCCGCCATCGAAATGGCTTCTGTGTAGGTGTAGGTCGCAGACATCGACAAGCCCCGCAGCGACGAACTCAGCTCGCCCAGTTCGTAGCGGAAGGCGGACTCCAGGCCGCGATGGCGCGTGGCACCCAGGTTGGTCCACTGGCCTTCGCCCACGATCGAGCGGGCCAGTTGGAGCTCTTCGTCGAAGTCGATGTTGAACAGCGTCAGCTCGCCGCTCATCGCCTGGCTCTTGTAGTGGGTTCCCACTTCGTAGGTCGTCGCCTTCTCTGGATGCAGGCCGTTGGTCGACTGCGCCAGCTGTGCGTACTGCTGCGGCCCGAAGGACTCGCCGGCATTGGCGAACAAGGCCCAGCCTTCGTTGACGCGATAGAGAACGGACAATGTGGGCAGCACCTCGTTGGCATCGGCCGTTGGGTACAGGGTGCTGGTCACGGCGCCGTTGGACAGGTTGGTCACGTCGTTGTGCGTGTTGATGGACTCGTAGCGAACGCCAGGCGTCACGGTCCAGTTGCCGAAGTCGATGCGGTCGTCGATGTAGAAGGCATTCGCCGTGGTGCCGCCCTGGCTCGTCTGGTAGGCCGGCTGCGCGAGGCTGCGCGCGTCGAACCCGGGGCGCGGCGTGTAGTAGGTGCTGCGGGTGGCGGTCTCTGAAGTGTCTTCCCGCAGGTAGCGGTAACCGACACTGACTTCCTGCACCACGCTGCCCGAGTCGATGAGCCTGGAATACCGCGGCTCGATTGCAGCGGTCGTGTAGTCGCGCGGAGCTGCGGTCAGGCGCCGCTTGCCCGCGTTGGCACCCGTGCCTTCCTGCTCGATGTGGCTGCCGCGGAACGAGTCGATGTAGTAGCCCAGCACTTCGACCTTGTTGACACCGTCGTTGTGCGTGTACTTGATGGATCCGTCGTTGCGCCTGCCCGTGAAGTCGTCGAAAGGGCGGTCCGACTGGAATGGGTCGGCCGCGTACTGGGCAGTGGTCAGGCCGCCGGGCATGTCGGCCTTGCCGTTGTAGTGATGGGCCGACAAGGCAATGTCGTCGGTCTTCGAGAGGCGCAGCGAACCCTTGAGCATCAAATCGTCGATGCTCGTGTGGTCGTTGGCCTCGCGCCATCCGTCGCCGTGCGTGCCTGAGTAGAGAAGGGCCAGGCCCAGGCCGTTCTCGTTGGTGCCGCCGACGAACAGGCTGGGCGTCGTCTTGACGTTGCCGGTGTGGCTGGAGCTTTCAACGCCGACATTGGCCTGCGCGGTGAACTGCGTCGGAATGGCGCGCGACACGAAGTTGATGATGCCGCCCACGTTCTGGGGGCCGTAGCGGACCGAGCCTGCGCCCCGCACCACGTCTACCGCCTCGAGGTTGCCCAGGGAAAGCGGCGCCAACGAGAGTTGCGGCTGCCCGTAGGGGGCATAGGCCAGCGGTACGCCGTCGAGCAGCACCGTGGAGCGCGGCGACAGGCGCGAGGTCAGGCCGCGCACGCCCATGTTGAGCGAAAGGTCGCTGCCACCCGTGCCGTTGCTTTCCTGCACCTGCACGCCGGGCACCTGGCGCAGCACGTCCAGCACGTTGGCCGATCCGCTTTCCTCGATCTGCTTTCGCTCGATGATGGTTCGCGCGCCGCCATGCTCGAGCACCTTGGTCTCGCTCGGGCTGCCGAGCCAGTCGCCGGAGACTTGAATCGTCCCCAGCGACTTGGCCGATTCGGCTTCGTCTGCCGCAAGGCTGGGCAACGCCAGTTGCAGCAGTGCGATGGCGACGGCCGATCGCCGGTATTTGTGCTTGCGATTGGTAGTCATGCTCTTCTCCCCTTTTGTTGAACGAAATGAGAAATGCCGCGCGCCGTTCAGCTCGGCGCCTGCGGCAATGCGCGAACGCGCTCGGTTGGCGCCCTGGCGCGCCTGCGGCGCCACCAGAGCCAGATGCCGGTCAACCCCAGGGAGCCGAGCGCCACGCCTGTGAGCGCGGTCAGGGTCTGGAGTGCCAGGCCGCCCAGCTGGCCGGTATGCAGCGGGTAGACCCACGCCACGATGCCGTTGCCGACGTCCATGTCCTGCCACTTGCGTGCGGCCAGCACGTCGCCGGTGACCGGGTTGAGCCACACCGAGGCAATGCCGTTCGGGTGCGGGTCGTCGGGCAGTCGAAAGCGCACGCGTATCGGGCGCTCGGGCTTGCCGGGCACCTGGACATAGCCAATGGGCTGGCCTGGAAAAACCTGCTGCGCACGGGCAACCAGGGCATCCAGCGGAAGGCGCGGCCCTTGTGCCGCGCCCTTGGCAATCGCCGGTGGCTTCAGCGCTTGCTGCCCGGCCAGCCCGGAAATGACGTCACCCAGCGGCCGCCACGCCATGTATGCGCCCGTGGCGACCGACACAGCAATCAGCAGGCCGAGAACGGCGCCGCCCGTGCGGTGCAGGTCGAACAGCGCGCGCAGCGTTCCGCGGCCCAGCGCGATCCGCAGCGAAGGCGGCCAGCGCTTTGGCCACCAGAGAACAACGCCGGTGACGAGCAACAGCAGATAGGCGAGTGCAACGATCGCCAGGACGCCCTTGCCGGTGTCGTCCAGCAGCAGGCTGCTGTGCAGCTCGAAGATCAGGTTGCGCAGGCCCTCGTGCGTGCCGCGCCGCCCCTGCTCCGTGCCGGACTGGGGGGCCAGATAGAGCGTGCCCTCCCATTTGCTGCTGCGCACGAGCACCCACAGCGTGTCGCCGGGCTGCCGCGGCGGGCGCAGGGTGAAGCTCGCTGCGGCGCCGAATTCATTGGCCAAGCGCTGGCGCAATGCCTCCAGCGGTAGTGCGTCGGGTGCAGTGCGAGCTTCATTCGCGTCGCGAGCGATGAAGAGGTGAGGATTCGCGTAGCGATCAAGCGCGGGCGAGGCCACCAACACGGCGCCGAGCAGTGCGGTGAGGGCCAGGATGAGCCCGAGGGTGAGTCCAGTCCAGCGATGAGCACTGAGCCAAAGGCCTCTCAGTCGGATACGCAGCATGCAAGAGAAGGGGAACGCAATGTTCCCTGACAGTCGCTGGCTGGCTCCGGAGAAACTGAAGCGGGCTGGGCTTGATGAGAAAAGGGAGATGCGAGGCCGCCAGGGCTCGCGTCACCGAGTCTAAATGATGGGGCAAGCCCCAACTAAAATCACGGCTATGACCTTCCTCGACCAGCTGCGCACGGCGGCCCAGACAAACCGCTCGTTGCTGTGCGTTGGCCTCGACCCCGAACCCAAGCGCTTTCCAGGCAGCCTGCAAGGCGACGCAGGCCGCATCTACGACTTCTGCGCCCGCATCGTCGACGCCACGGCCGACCTGGCCATTGCCTTCAAGCCGCAGATCGCCTACTTCGCCGCCTACCGGGCCGAAGACCAGCTGGAAAAGCTCATGGAGCACATGCGCCGCAATGCGCCGCACGTGCCCACCATCCTCGACGCCAAGCGCGGCGACATCGGCTCCACCGCCGAGCAGTACGCGGTCGAGGCCTTCGAGCGCTACGGCGCCGATTCGGTCACGCTGTCGCCCTTCATGGGCTTCGATTCGGTCGCGCCGTACCTGAAATACCAGGGCAAGGGCGCCTTCCTCCTGTGCCGCACCAGCAACCCGGGCGGCGACGACCTGCAGGCGCAGCGCCTGGCCAGCGTGGAAGGCCAGCCCCTGCTGTACGAGCACGTGGCGCGCATGGCCCAGGGGCCGTGGAACCTCAATGGCCAGCTCGGCCTGGTGGTGGGCGCCACCTATCCGAACGAGATCGAGCGGGTGCGCGCACTGGCACCCACCGTGCCGCTGCTCATTCCCGGCGTCGGCGCGCAGGGCGGCGATGCGGTGGCCACGGTCAAGGCCGGCTGGCGCCCCGACGCGCCCATCATCGTGAATTCCTCGCGGGCCATCTGCTACGCCTCGTCGGGCGATGACTTCGAAGCGGCCGCGCGGCGCGTGGCCACCCAGACGCGCGACGCGCTCGAACAAGCCAAGGCCGGCTGATACGCACACCCGGCCTCGGCTTGCCAGGCGGGTGAGTGCGTGAGTTTCACATAGAGCTGCATTCGACAATTCGTGTCACGCGGCGCTGGACAACGGACACAAAAAGTCACTGATCCCGGCCAGATCGCATACCTTCTTCCGCACTTGAGCCGCCGCAAATGGGCAGCGGCGTGGCGGCACGGCCCTTGCCTTCCCCGATGCCGGCGCGACCTGCGCCGAGGAGTGGGGACACCATGGTCGAGGAAAAAGCAATGGCCGGCCCGGCGGGCACGGCTGACGAGGGCGCGCGGCTGCTGGCCGCCGCGCCTGCCGCCGATGGGCTGACACCGGCGCTGGGTGCCGCATTGGCCGCTTCGGCGCTGCTGGCCGCCTGCGGTGGCGGCGGTGGTGGCGGCAGCGAAGGCGGCAACGCGCAACAAACAGGCAATGGAATGGGCTCGCTGGCCCCGTTGGCCAGCACGCAGACCGCGGGCGGCTACGCCTACACCAGCGCCAAGAGCGACGCCGAGGCTGCGCGCTTCCTGCTGCATGCCCAGGGCCATGCGAGCGACAGCGACATCGCCGCCGTGCGCTCGCTGGGCTACCTGCCATGGCTGGCGCAGCAGTTCGACGCCGGCCGCACGCAAACCGGCTGGGACTGGATGAACGCGCGCACCGGCCAGTCGGGCATCGGCTTGGACAACATGATCTGGGCGCAGCTCATGGGCTCGCCCGACGCCATGCGAAAGCGCATGGCGCTGGCGCTGTCGGAGATCTTCGTGGTCTCGGGCACCGACATCGGCTCGAGCTGGCCGAATCACATGATGGCGCAGTACTGGGACACGCTGGTGGCCGGCGTCACCGGCACCTTCCGCGACCTGCTGGAGGCCATCACGCTCAACCCGGCCATGGGCTACTACCTCAACACCAAGGGCAACCAGAAGGAAAACAACCAGGGCCGCCAGCCCGACGAGAATTTTGCGCGCGAGGTCATGCAGCTGATGACCATCGGCCTGGTGCAGCTGGACAGCAAGGGCCAACCCCGGCAGGCGGCCGACGGCAGCCGGCTCGACACCTACTCGCAGGACGACGTGACCAACCTCGCGCGAGTGTTCACCGGCTATGACCTGAACGTGGCCGCAGGCGAGGAGAACGCCAGCATCAGCAACAGGTGGACGAGCCGGCCGATGGCGCTGTTCCCCGCGCGGCATTCCACGCTGGCCGCCAACTTCCTGGGCGCCTCGGTGCCGGCCAACACCGACGGCAAGATTGCGCTGAAGATGGCGCTGGACACGCTGGCCAACCACGGCAACGTCGCGCCGTTCATCTGTCGCCAGCTCATCCAGCGGCTGGTTACCAGCAACCCCAGCCCCGACTACGTGGGCCGCGTTGCGGCGGTGTTCGACAACAACGGCGCCGGCGTGCGCGGCGACATGCGCAGCGTGTTCGCCGCCGTGGTGCTGGACAACGAGGCGCGCAGCCCCGCGGGCCTGTCGAACCCGGATTTCGGCCGGCTGCGCGAGCCCATGCTGCGGCTGGTGCAGTGGGCACGCACCTTTGGCGCCACGTCGACACTGGGCACCTGGCCCATCGGCAACACGACGAGCCCGAGCGGCACCAGCTTCCTGGGCCAGAGCCCGCTGCGCTCGCCCTCGGTGTTCAACTTCTATCGGCCGGGTTACGTGCCGCCATCGACGGCCCTGGCCGGCAAGGGCATGGTGGCGCCCGAGTTCCAGCTGGTGAACGAGACCACCGTGGGCGCCTACCTCAACTTCATGCAGGGCTGCATCCAGAACGGCTTTGGCAACAAGGACGTCGTGGCGGCCTACGCGCCGGAAAAGGCACTGGTGCTGGACATCGCGGCGCTGGTGGATCGGCTGAACCTGCTGCTGTGCGCGGGCCAGCTGTCGGCCGCCACGACCGACATCATCAAGAACGCGCTGGCCGCACCCGCGCTCACCGCGGCGAGCACCGACGCCAACAAGGCCAACCGGCTGTATTCGGCCGTGCTGCTGGTGATGGGCTGCCCCGAGTACCTCATCCAGAAATAACAAGGCGCCATCGCATGCACTACATCGATCCCAAGGGCCACACCCGCCGCGCCTTCCTGCGGCGCTCCGGCGCGCTGGCCGTGGCCGGCACCGCCGCGCCATTCGCACTGAGCCTGTCCGCCATGAGCGATGCGGCGGCGCAAACGGCAGTCGACTACAAGGCGCTGGTGTGCGTCTTCCTGTTTGGCGGCTGCGACTATTCGAACACCGTCATTCCGTACGACGACGCCAGCCATGCGAGCTACAGCGCCATCCGCGTGCCGCTGGCCTCGGGCGGCATCGCCATTGCCAAGGACATGCTGGCTGCCACGGCACTGAACCCGACGGTGGCGCTGGCGAACCAGCGGCAGTTCGCGTTGCATCCGCAGATGACGCCGCTCAAGAGCCTGTTCGACGCCGGCACGGCGGCAGTGCAGCTGAACGTGGGGCCGCTGGTGGTGCCGCTGTCGCGCACGCTCTACAACAACGCCAACAAGAAGCTCTACCCGGTGCCGCCCAAGCTGTTCTCGCACAACGACCAGCAGTCCACCTGGCAGTCGTCGTCGCCCGAGGGCTCGACCATCGGCTGGGGCGGCAACATCGGCGACCTGGTGATGGGCGGCAACGGCGGCAAGTCGCTGTTCACCTGCATCTCGGTGTCGGGCAACGCGGTGTTCCTCTCGGGCGACAACGCGCTGCAATACCAGGTGGGCACCGGCGGTGCGGTGAGCATCGGCAGCGTCAACGGTGCCAACACCATCTACGGCAGCAACACCAGCACGCTGCGCGCCGCCATGGCGCAACTGGCCCAGCAGTCGCGAGGCCACACGCTGGAGAACGAATACAACCGGGTGACCAAGCGCGCGGTGGATGCCTATGCAGACATCAGCGGTGCACTCTCCGCGGCCGGCTCCTACACCTTCGACGCCGGCGGCACGCTGGGGCAGTTTCCGGCCACCGGCCTGGGCCGCCAGCTGGCGATGGTGGCGCGGCTGATTCGCGGCAGCCAGAGCAACCTGGGCATCAAGCGGCAGGTGTTCTTCGTGTCCATGGGCGGCTTCGACCTGCACGACAACCTGATCGCCAACCAGGGCCCGTTGCTGTCGCAGCTGAGCGATGCGCTCGCCCGCTTCCAGCAAGTCATGACGGACGCAGGCCTGGCCAAGAACGTGACCGCCTTCACCGCCTCCGACTTCGGCCGCACGCTCGCATCCAACGGCGACGGCACCGACCACGGCTGGGGCAACCACCACTTCGTCGTCGGCGGTGCGGTCAAGGGCAATGCGATCTACGGCTATGCGCCGCCGGTGAGCATCAACAACGACAGCAAGGTGGCCGGCTACGAAGGGCACGTGGGGCAGGGGCGCCTGATTCCCACCACCTCGGTTGACCAGTACGGTGCCACGCTGGGCAAGTGGTTCGGCCTGAACGATGCGCAGCTGCGCGAGATCCTGCCCAACCTGAAGAACTTCGGTGGCTCGATGACGGCCACGGACGCGGGCGGCAGCGTGAACTACAGCTATCCGACGGACGTCGGGTTCATGCAGCCTGCCGTGTGATCCACACATCCATCCCTAGAACATCGAGTCTCACGCAATTGAACAAGAAGCAAGTTCGAGCGCACGCGCGCTTTGCCCTGAATCGCGGAATCACGCGCACCGAAGTCTTTTCGCACCTGCGCGGTCGTGGCCTGAAGGACAAGCAGCTGGCCTATTTCATCGCGTCCCATGTCGACCCGGCCAGCCGCCTGCTCAATGCGGGCAAGGTGAAGGTGCTGGTTGCCCTCATGGTCGTCCTGGCCGCGGTCGGGTTCGTGGCAGGCATGGGCCTGGGCGCGAAGTTCGGCCCGAATGCCAAGTGGCTCGTCGCCGGCGGCATCGCCCTGGTTTCGCTGCTCTTCGCCTGGGGCTTCCACGCGCACCGCGTGGGCGCCTACAACGCCTACATCCTGCTGGCGATCGTCCAGCTTCCGAGGTCCCTGGACGGCTTCACCGCCGACCCGTTCGCGACGTCCATCGGCTTCGTGGTGAACGTCGCGCTGCTGGCCTATGTCTGGTACGTGCGCCAGTGCCTGTTTCCCGACTTCACGTTCCTGGCGCCCCGCAAGGTCAAGGGCGAGTACGTCTTCTCGGCCTGACGGCCGGGCGCGCGTTCAGCGGGTGCGGGCGCCGAGACGCTGCGAAATTTCCTGGGCGCAACGCCCTATCGCGGCGGCAATGGGGCCGTTCCAGGTCGTGTCCAGCACGCCCGCCGGGCCGATCACCGTGAGCGCCAACACGATGTCGCCTGTGTGGTCGAACACCGGGGCCGACATGGCGTTGATGCCCGGGATGATCTCGCCCTCCGAGCGGCTCATGCCCCGCTTGCGGACCTCGGCGAGGTAGGCCTCGAATTCGGGCCATGACGGGATCGCCGGAGGCGGCGGCATGCCGGGCTCGTCGCTGGCGCCGGTGCCGCGCTTGCGGTCTTCCTCCAGCACAGTCCTCACCACATCGGGCGCCAGGTAGGCGCCGAAGATGCGGCCAGAAGCGGTGCTGGCCAGCGAGAACACCGTGCCGTGCCGCATGTTCACATGAACGGGAGAAGGCGACTCGGCCACCCGCACGATGGTGGCGCCGCGCGCGCCCCACACTGCAATGGCCACCGTCTGGCCGATCTGCTGAGACAGCTCGGCTGCCAGCGGCGTGGCCACGTGTACCGGATTGGCCTGCTGCAGGCTGATCAAGCCCAGCTGCAGCGCCAAGGGCCCAAGCTGATAGTGGCCATTGCTGCGGTCTTGCTCGATCAGGCCCAACCGGCCGAAACTGACCATGTAGGGGTGGGCCTTGGCGGGCGCCATGTCGGCCTCGCGGGCCAGGTCCTTCAGCGCCATCGGCCGGCCGTGATGCACCAGCGCCTTCAGCAACTGGCCGCCCACCTCGATGCTCTGGATGCCGCGCTGGTTGCTGTCAGTGGCCATGGCGCTTGCCCCTAGGGAATTCGTTGATACAAAAAGGATTAGACATTATCTGATCGCAACCCTTAAACTGCGCGCATTCGTCAAAAGCAAACGAATTCGATTTAAACAAACAGGAGACGCACGATGAGCCAGCAGCCCAAAGCCTTTGCCAGCCAGGCCGACCTGGAGGAAAAGAAGGTCACCTTCAGCCAGATCTCGGAGCACGCCTGGGCCTACACTGCCGAAGGCGACCCGAACACCGGCATCATCATTGGCGACGACGCCGTGCTGGTGGCCGACACGCAGGCCACGCCCGCCATGGCGGCCGACGTGATCCGCCGCATCCGCGAGGTGACCGACAAGCCCATCAAGTACGTGGTGCTCACCCACTACCACGCGGTGCGCGTGCTGGGTGCCAGTGCGTACCAGTCGCAGCAGATCATTGCCAGCCAGGACACCTACGACCTGATCGTCGAGCGCGGCGAGCAGGACAAGGCCAGCGAGATCGGCCGCTTCCCGCGCCTGTTCAGCAATGTCGAGACGGTGCCCCCGGGCATGACCTGGCCGACCATGACCTTCACCGGCAAGATGACCCTGTGGCTGGGCAAGGTGGAAGTGCAACTGCTGCAAGTGGGCCGCGGCCACACCAAGGGCGACACCATCGTCTGGCTGCCCGGCGAAGGTGCGCTGCTGTCGGGCGACCTCGTCGAATTCGGCGCCACGCCTTACGCGGGTGATGCGTACTTCAAGGATTGGCCGCAGACGCTCGACAACCTGGCCGCCCTCAAGCCGAAGGCGCTGGTTCCCGGCCGTGGCGCGGCGCTGACGACCCCTGAGGACGTGGCCAAGGGCCTGAGCGAGACGCGCGACTTCATCGCCGACATGTACGCCAGCGTGCAAAAGGGCGTGGCCGCCGGCAAGGACCTGAACAGCGTCTACAAGGACGCCTACGCGGCCCTCAAGCCCAAGTACGGCCACTGGGTCATCTTCGACCACTGCATGCCCTTCGACGTCACGCGCTGCTACGACGAGGCCACGAAGTACGCCGACCCGCGCATCTGGACGGCCGAGCGCGACATCGAGATGTGGAAGGCGCTCGAGTCCTGATCGGCAACCAGAAGGCCTGCAGCTATGAACCTGAAGGACTTCGCGGCCGCCGCCAATGCCGCTAGTGCGGCGGCACCGCTCGACTATCAACAGGTGGCGTTCGACTACGTGCGCCACGCCGACCAGGACGCTCCCCAACCGGTGCGCCGCCCCGTGGTGGTGGTGGGCGCGGGCCCCGTGGGGCTGGCGCTGGCGCTGGACCTGGCGCAAAAGAACGTGCCGGTGCTGGTGCTCGAAGGCGGGCACGCGCTTTCCACCGGCTCGCGCGCCATCTGCTTTGCCAAGCGCACGCTCGAAATCTTCGACCGCCTGGGCTGTGCGGACCGCATGGTCGACAAGGGCGTGTCGTGGAAGGTGGGCCGCGTGTACTTCGGCGCGGAAGAGGTCTACCGCTTCGACCTGCTGCCCGAATCGGGCCACGAGCGCCCGGCCTTCATCAACCTTCAGCAGTACTACGTGGAAGGCTACCTGGTGGAACGTGCTGCCAGCGTGCCGGGCATCGAGCTGCGCTGGCACAACAAGGTGGTGGGCCTGGTGCAGCAGGACGACGGTGTGCGCCTGACCATCGAGACGCCCGAAGGCAACTACGAGCTGGACGCCGACTATGTAGCCGCCTGCGACGGCTCGCGCTCGCAACTGCGTGCGCTGCTGGGCCAGGAAAGCAAGGGCCGCATCTTCCGCGACCGCTTCCTGATTGCCGACATCACGATGGACGCGCACTTGCCCGAGCCGCCGCCGGGCCGCCCCAAGGCGGCGAGCGCCCCCTCGGGGGGCAGCGAGGACACGCCAGTGCCGAGCGTGGGGGCACCAGCACCCGAGCGCCGCTTCTGGTTCGCGCCGCCCTTCCATCCCGGCCAGAGCGTGCTGCTGCACAAGCAGGCCGATGGCATGTGGCGCGTGGACTTTCAGCTGGGCTGGGACGCCGACCCCGTGGCAGAGCGCCAGCACGATCGCATCCGTCCGCGCGTGCAGGCATTGCTCGACAGCATCGGGCACTCGAAGGTGCAGTTCGACATCGGCTGGGCCAGCGTCTACACCTTTGCCTGCCAGCGCATGGAGCGCTTTCGCCAGGGGCGGGTGCTGTTCGCCGGCGACAGTGCGCATGGCGTGTCGCCCTTTGGCGCCCGCGGCGCCAACTCGGGCGTGCAGGATGCCGACAACCTGGCCTGGAAGCTGGCCGCCGTGCTGCGCGGCGAGGCGCCGCCCACCTTGCTGGACAGCTACGGCAGCGAGCGCGAGTACGCGGCCGACGAAAACATCCGCCACTCCACCCGCGCCACCGACTTCATCACGCCCAAGAGCGAGGTCAGCCGCCTGTACCGCGACGCGGTGCTGGCGCTGTCGAAGAACCACGCCTTTGCGCGAACACTGGTCAACAGCGGGCGGCTGTCCACCGCCACGGTGCTGCGCGATTCGCCACTGAGCGCGCCCGACGCCCAGGGCTTTGCCGGCGCCATGGTGCCCGGCGCCTGCGCTGCCGATGCGCCGGTGCTGCGCACGAATGGCAGCACGGGTTGGCTGCTGCGCTCGCTGGCGCCGGACCGATTCAACTTGCTGGTGTTCGGTGCGCAGCCGGATGCACGGCTGGCCGATGCGCTGGGTGACCTGGTGAACGTGGTGCATGTTCCGCTGGACGAGGCCCACGCCCTGGCCGCCGCTCGCTACGACGCCAAGCCCGGCACGGCCTACCTGCTGCGGCCTGACCAGCATGTGTGTGCCCGCTGGCGCCAAGTCGATGCCGACGCCATCCGCGCCGCACGTGAACGAGCCTTGGGCCGCGTGCCGGCACCCGCGCACGCAGCGGCCTGAGCCAAGGACTTGCCATGAGCACACCACAACAGCACCTGATCACCGACGCGCACCTGGAGTCGCCCGACGACTTCTACGAAGCGCTCATCGAAGCCCACCAAGGCCTGGACACCGAGCAAAGCCACGCGCTCAACGCGCGCCTTGTGCTGCTGCTGGCCAATCACATCGGATCGCTGCCCGTACTGCGCGAGGCGCTGGCCGCGGCGCGCGAGGCCTGAGTCGTTTTCTCCATTTCATCCCGGGAGCAAGAAGCATGAGTTCGTCACACACCATGGAGCGCCGCTACCAGAGCGGCTTCGGCAACGAGTACGCCAGCGAAGCGGTGGCCGGTGCGCTGCCGCAGGGCCGCAACAGCCCGCAGCGCGCGCCGTTCGACCTGTACCCCGAGCTGGTCTCGGGCTCGGCCTTCACCGCGCCGCGCCACGAGAACCGCCGCAGCTGGCTGTACCGGCGCCAGCCTTCGGTGGTGGCGGGCCGCTACCAGCCCTACGCGCAGCCGCACTGGCACACCGGTGGCGACCGCGCCATTGCCGTGCCGCCCGAGCCGATGCGCTGGCACCCTTCGCCCATGCCCGCCAATCTGGCCGACATCGACTTCGTGGACGGCGTGCACACCGTGTGTGCCAACGGCGACGCCGACGCGCAGCAGGGCGTGGCGGCGCACATCTACATGGCCGGCCGCTCGATGGAAAAGCGCGCCTTCGTCAACGCCGATGGAGAGATCCTGTTCGTGCCGCAGCAAGGGCGCGTGGTCATCACCAGCGAGATGGGCGTGCTGGAGATCAAGCCCGGCGAAATCGCCCTGGTGCCGCGCGGCGTGGTGTTCAAGGTGGCGCTGCCCGACGGTCCGTCGCGCGGTTACCTGTGCGAGAACTACGGTGCGCAGTTCCGTCTGCCCGAGTTGGGCCCCATCGGCTCCAACGGCCTGGCCAATGCGCGCGACTTCCAGGCGCCGGTGGCGGCCTACGAGCATGCCGAAAGCGACGGCAAGGTGGCCTACGAGCTGGTCAAGAAGTTCGGCGGCCGCTTCTGGAGCGCGCCCACCAGCCACTCGCCCTTCAACGTGGTGGCCTGGCACGGCAACCTCTCGCCGGTGAAGTACGACACGGCCAACTTCATGACCATCGGCTCGATCAGCTTCGACCATCCCGATCCGTCCATCTTCACCGTGCTCACCTCGCCCAGCGACACGCCCGGCACGGCCAACTGCGACTTCGTCATCTTCCCGCCGCGCTGGCTGGTCATGGAAGACACCTTCCGTCCGCCCTGGTACCACCGCAACGTGATGAGCGAGTTCATGGGCCTGGTGTATGGCGAGTACGACGCCAAGCCGGGCGGCTTCAAGCCCGGCGGTGCCAGCCTGCACAACGCCATGGTGCCGCACGGCCCTGACGAGGAAGCCTTCGACAAGGCCAGCCATGCCGACCTGAAGCCGCAGAAGCTGGACAACACGCTGGCCTTCATGTTCGAGAGCCGCATGCGCTTCATTCCCACGGCATCCGCCCTGAACAGCCCGTCGCTCGATACCGACTATGCCGACTGCTGGGCGGGCCTGAAGGACCAGTTCAAGAGCGCCTGAGATTCATCTGCAAGATCAAGAGATAGCCATGTACGACATCGACGCCACCCACGACCCCAAGCTCAAGAGCTGGGTCGCAGTCGCCAACCAGGCCGGCTGCGAATTCCCGATCCAGAACCTGCCCTTCGGGCGCTTTCGCCCGGCCGGCAGCCAAGGCGGCTGGCGCATTGGCGTGGCCATTGGCGACCAGGTGCTGGACCTGCGCGCGGCAGGCATCGTCGACACCGACGACATGAACACGCTGATGGCCGCCACGCCGCAGCAACGCCAGGCTCTGCGCAAGCGCCTGTCCGACGGCCTGCGCGAAGGCAGCAGCGAGCAGGGCGCATGGTCCAAGGCGCTGGCGCCGCAGTCCGCGTGCGAATACACGGTGCCCTGCAAGGTGGGCGACTACACCGACTTCTACACCGGCATCCACCATGCCACCACCATCGGCAAGCTGTTCCGTCCCGACCAGCCGTTGATGCCCAACTACAAGTGGGTGCCCATCGGCTACCACGGCCGCGCCAGCTCCATCGTGGTCAGCGGGCAGGACTTCAAGCGACCGCACGGCCAGACCAAGGCGCCCGATGCGGCCGAGCCCAGCTTCGGTCCCTGCAAGCGCCTGGACTACGAGCTGGAGCTGGGCTTCTACGTCGGTGCGGGCAACGCGATGGGGCAGAGCGTGCCCATGGCCGAAGCCGAAGCCCATCTGTTCGGCGTGGGCCTGTTCAACGACTGGTCGGCGCGCGATATCCAGGCCTGGGAATACCAGCCGCTGGGGCCCTTCCTGTCGAAGAATTTCGCCTCCACCGTGTCGCCCTGGATCGTGACCATGGAGGCGCTGGCGCCGTTTCGCGCGCCCTTCGTGCGCGCTGCGGGCGAACCGCAGCCGCTGCCCTATCTGGACTCGCCCGGCAACCGCGAACGCGGCCAGCTCGACATCACGCTGGAAGTGCTGATCCAGACGGCGAAGATGCGCGAGGCCGGCGCGGCGCCGCATCGCCTGACGAAGGGCCGCGTGGCCGAGGCGGCCTACTGGACCGCCGCGCAGCTGGTGGCCCACCACACCATCAACGGCTGCAACCTGCAGCCGGGCGACCTGTTCGGCTCGGGCACCCTGTCCGGTCCCACGCCGGATGCCGCAGGCTCGCTGATGGAGCTCACGCTGGGCGGCAAGCAGGCCATCGAGCTGCCCAATGGCGAGAAGCGCACCTTCCTGGAAGACGGCGACACGCTCATCCTGCGCGGCTGGTGCGAGCGCGATGGCGCGGTGCGCATCGGGCTGGGCGAGGCCGTGGGCACGGTCCTGCGCTAGGCAGGCCGCATCCCGACATTGCCGCGGCCCGTGCGGGCCGCGTGCACCTGGGACGTGCGGGCACCCCCTTATGATCTTGGCCCCGGCCGAGTGAGGTATTGCCTGCTCGGCGAGAATCGACACATCCCGCTTTGGCTGGTTCACCCGGCCGCAATCCCCAGGAGACTTCCATGAAGAAATCACTGAGCGCGCTCGTTGCAGCGCTCGTCTCGGCAGGCGCGCTGTCGGCCGCCCACGCAGCCGACATCAAGATCGGCGTTGCCGAGGCACTGTCTGGTGGCGCCGCGCAGTACGGCGTGGCCATCCGCAACGGCTTCGAGTTGGCCTCGGCCGAGATCAACGCCGCCGGTGGCATCAACGGCAACAAGATCGAGCTGGTCGTTGCCGACGAGCAAGGCAAGAAGGAAGAGGCGATCAACGTCTTCAAGAAGCTGATCTTCCAGGACCAGGTGCTGATGGTGTTCGGCCCCACCCTGTCCAACTCGGCGCAGGCCGCCGATCCGATCGCGCAGGCCGGCAAGACCGTGGCCTTCGGTACCTCCAACACGGCCGACGGCATCACCACCATCGGCGACTATGTCTTCCGCAACTCGGTGACCGAGGCGGACGTGCTGCCCGAGACCATCAAGGTCGCCGAGAAGAAGGCCGGCTTCAAGAAGGTGGCCGTGCTCTACGGCAATGACGACGTGTTCACCAAGAGCGGCTACGACAACTTCAAGAAGGCGCTGGAAGACCAGAAGATCCCGGTGACGACCACCGAAACCTTCGCCAAGGGCGACGTCGACTTCAAGGCCCAGCTGACCAAGATCAAGGCCAGCGGCGCCGAGGCGGTGGTGCTGTCGGCCCTGCTGGCCGAGGGCGCGCCCATCATGGTGCAGGCCCGCCAGCTGGGCCTGAACGTGCCCTTCATCGGCGGCAACGGCATGAACTCGGTCAAGGTGTTCGACCTGGCCAAGGGTGCATCCGACAACCTGTACGTGGGCAGCCCCTGGTCGGCCGCCAACGACACGCCCGAGAACAGCAAGTTCATCAAGGCCTACACCGAGAAGTACAAGGCAGCGCCCGACCAGTTCGCCGCGCAGGCCTACGACGCGATGTACATCGCCGCGCAGGCGCTGAAGGCCACCAAGCTCTCGGGCAAGCTGCCGGCCGATCGCGCCGCGCTGCGCGACGCGCTGCCCGCGGTCAAGTGGACCGGTGCCACCGGCGCCTTCCAGTTCCGCCAGGTCAGCGACAAGGCCGGCAAGCCGGCCGGCTACGACGCACAGCAAAAGCCCATCGTCAGCGTGACCAAGGGCAACGCGTTCGTCATCGAGAAGTAAGCAAGGGAATCGGACCGCGATCGTGCTGGATCAACAACTCGTCAATGCCCTGTCCCTGGGCTGCGTCTATGCGCTTTTCGCGCTGGGCTTCACGCTTATCTTCGGGGTACTGGGCGTCATCAATCTCTCGCACGGCGCGGTCTTCATGGTGGGCGCCTACGCAGCCGAGCAGTTCATGTCGCGGCTGAACATGCCGCTGGCGGGCGGGCTGCTGTTCGCCTTCGTGTTCTGCGGACTGCTGGGCCTGGTCATCGACGTCCTGGTGCTGCGGCCGCTGCGCAAGCGCAACGCGCCCCACCTGGTACCGATGATCGCCACCATCGGCGTGGCGATCATCCTCAACAACGGCGTGCAAGGCATGTTCGGCGCGCAGAACCGGCGCTTTCCGGACGGCAGCGTGTCCAGCGAACCAATGACGCTGGCCGGCGTGCACGTCACGGGGCTGGAGCTGGGCATCATCCTGCTGTCCTTCGTGCTCATGGCGGTGCTCATGCTGGCGCTCAAGCGCACGCAACTGGGCCGCGCGCTGCGCGCCATCGCCGAGTCGCCCAAGGCGGCCTACCTGGTGGGCGTGAACGTCGAGGGGCTGTTCTACCTGACCTCCTTCGCCGCCGCCGCGCTGGGCGGCGTGGCCGGCGTTCTCATCGGCCTGTATTCCAACGCCGTGTTCCCGCTCATGGGCCAGCCCATGCTTCACAAGGGCATCGCGGTGATCATCCTGGGCGGCATGGGCGACATCCGCGGCGCCATGCTGGGCGGGCTGTTCCTGGGCTTTGCCGAGGTGCTGTCGGTGGCCTACATCGGCTCGAACATGCGCGACGCGGTGGCCTTCGGCCTGCTGTTCCTGGTGCTGCTGGCCCGGCCCAAGGGCCTGTTCGGCACGCTGCAAGAGCGCAAGGTCTGAAGGCATGGAAGCGCTCAACAACTTCTGGCTGGTCTACAGCAACCTGGTGCTCACGCTGGGCATCAACGCGCTGTTGGCGCTGTCGATCTGGCTCACGCTGGCCTGCGGCATGCTGGCCATGGCCAATGCGGCCTTCATGGGCATCGGCGCGTATGCGTCGGCCATTCTCACGATGAACTACGGCGTGCCCTTTCCGGTGGCCGTCGCGGGGGGCATGGCCGTGCCGGCACTGGCCGCCTTCGTCATCGGCAAGCCGGTGCTGCGCCTGTCGGGCGTGTACCTGGCCATGGCGACGCTGGCCTTCGGCGAGGTGGTGCGCATCGTCGCGCTCAACGCCGAATCGCTGACCGGCGGCGCGCTGGGCCTGAACGGCATTCCGCAACTCACCGAGTGGTGGCACGTGGGGCTGGCGCTGGTGCTGGTGCTCTTCGTGCTCTGGCGCATGCGTCGCTCCAAGGTGGGCCGTGCCTTCGAGGCCATCAAGGAAGACGAGACGGCGGCGGGCCTGATGGGCATCGACGTCGGCGGCCACAAGATGCTGGCCTTCGTGCTGGGCGCGGCCATCGCGGGCCTGGCGGGCACGCTCAACGCGCACCTGACCTTCTTCATCGGCCCCGGCGAGTTCGGCTTCGACCGCGGCGTGGACATCCTGACCATGACCATCCTGGGCGGCATCAACAGCCTTGCCGGTCCGGTGCTGGGCGGCATGCTGCTCACGGTGCTGCCCGAGGTGCTGCGGCCCTTCGGCGATTTCCGGCTGGTGGCCAACGGCATCATCCTGGTGGTGATCGTGCTGTTCCTGCCGCAGGGCCTGTGGGACCCGGCGCGGCTGCGGCAATGGTTCGGCCGGGGCAAGGGAACGCAGCAGGGAGGACGCGCATGACGACGGCCTCCCCCCTGCTTCAGATCGACGGCGTGTCACGCCACTTCGGCGGCCTGAAGGTGCTGCAGGAAGTGAACCTGGAGGTGCCGCGCGGCGGCGTGTTCGGGCTCATTGGCCCCAACGGCGCCGGCAAGACCACGGTGTTCAACCTCACGACCGGCCTGCTGCCCACCACCGGCGGCACCATCCGCTTCGAGGGCCGCGACATCGCCGGCATGCGGCCGCACCAGATCACGCGCAGCGGCATTGCGCGCACCTTCCAGAACATCCGCATCTTCAAGGAGATGTCGCTGCTGGAAAACGTGATGGTGGGCATGCACGCGCACATGCGCTATGGCCCGCTGGGCCTGCTGGCGGGCAGCGGGCTGTTTCGCAGCGAGGAGCGCCGCGCGCGCGAGCGCGCCCGCGAGTTGCTGTCGTGGGTCAAGCTCGACCACAAGACCAGCGACGCGGCCGACAACCTGTCGTACGGCGAGCAGCGCAAGCTCGAACTCGCGCGGGCGCTGGCCACCGAGCCCAAGCTGCTGCTGCTGGACGAGCCGGTGGCCGGCATGAATGCCAGCGAGAAGACCGACCTGATGCACGAGATCCGAAACATCAGCGCGCGTGGCTACACCATCTTCATGATCGAGCACGACATGCGCTTCGTGATGGGGCTGTGCGAGCACATCGCGGTGCTCAACTTCGGTCGCATCATCGCGCGCGGCGGGCCCGAGCAGATCCGCAACGACCCGCAGGTGATCGAGGCCTACCTGGGCCGCGAGGAAGACGAGGCCAGCCAATGACGAACAGCAGCGAAAAGACTCCATTGCTGCAGGTCGAGGGGCTCAAGGTTTCGTTCGGCCATGTCGATGCCGTAAAGGGCATCGACTTCGAGCTGCGCGAAGGCGAGATCACCACGCTGGTGGGCGCCAACGGCGCCGGCAAGTCGACCACGCTGCTGGCGCTGTCCGGCCTGGTGCCCAAGGCGGCGGGGCGCGTGCGCTTCGCGCAGCAGGACATCAGCGCGCTGGCGCCGCACAAGATCGTCGCCGGCGGGCTGGTGCAAGTGGCCGAGGGGCGTGTCACGCTCACCACGCTCACCGTGCTGGAAAACCTCGAACTGGGCGCCTATTCGCGACGCGACGGCAAGGCCGCGCGCGCGCAAGACCTGGAAAAGGTGTTTGCGCTGTTCCCGCGCCTGAAGGAGCGCGCCGGCGGCCTGGCGGGCAACCTCTCGGGCGGCGAGCAGCAGATGCTGGCCATCGGCCGTGCGCTCATGGCCCGGCCGCGCGTGCTGCTGCTGGACGAGCCTTCGATGGGCCTGGCGCCGATCATCGTGCAGGAGATCTTCCACACGCTGCGCACCATCAACCAGTCGGGGCTCACCATCTTCCTGGTCGAGCAGAACGTGCGCCAGGCGCTCAAGATCGCCGACCGCGCCTATGTGATCGAGACCGGGCGCATCGTGCTGCAGGGCAGCGGGCGCGAGCTGCTGGGCAATCCGAAGGTGCAGGACGCGTACCTGGGCGGCTGAACTGCTTCGCGTGCGGGTCAGCCCAGGTGCGGCTGGATCACGCCCGCGAGCTTGTCGAAGCTCGCGCGGATCTCGTGCTCGGCCACCGCGCCGTAGCCCAGCACCAGCCCGCGCCAGGGCGCCGGCTTCCTGAGCGAGTACAGCGATAGCGGCCGCGTCATGACGCCGGCCGCGAGCGCCTGGCGTGCAACCTCCTCGTCGTCGACATTCGCCGGCAGGCCCAGCACCAGGTGCAGCCCGGCTTCGCCGCCAAACACCGGCAGGGCCACGCCGAAGCGCCGGCCGATCTCCTCGATGAGCGCGGCCCGGCGCGCACCGTAGACCAGCCGCATCTTGCGGATGTGCCGCGCGTAGTGGCCCTGCCTCAGGAACTGCGCCAGCACCACCTGCTGCATCGTCTGGCCTTCGCGGAACAGCTCGCCCAGCGCGCTGGAAAAGCTGTCGACCAGCTCTGGCGGCAGCACGAGATAGGCGATGCGCAGCGACGGAAACAGCGTCTTGGAAAAAGTGCCCAGGTACACCACGCGGCCGTGTTCGTCCGCGCCTTGCAGGGCGGGCAGGGGGCGTGATGCAAAGCGGAACTCGCTGTCGTAGTCGTCCTCGACGATCCACACCCGGTTCGCCGCGGCGTAGTCGAGCAGCTGGCGCCGGCGCCCATGGCTCATCAGCACGCCTGTGGGGTATTGGTGCGATGGCGACAGGAACATCACCCGGGGCGGCGCTGCGCGTTGCGATGCGGTGGGCGCCAGCCCTTCCGAATCGAGCGATACCGGCTGCAGGTTCAGCCCCGCGGCACGGAACACGCTGCGCGCGCCCCAGTAGCCCGGGTCTTCGAGCCACACCGTGTCGCCGTGGTCCGCGAGCAGGTGCGACACCAGGTGCAATGCCTGCTGCGTGCCGCTGGTCACCACCACCTGCTCGGCCGAGCAGGCCACGCCGCGCGTGTGCTGCAGGTGCTCGGCAATGGCCTCGCGCAGCTCGGGGTGGCCGGCACCGGTGGCATAGCTCAGCTGCGTCGCATCGACATCGCGCCAGGCTTGCGAATGCAGCCGGCTCCAGATGGCCGCGGGGAACATCCGCACCTCGGGCACGCCGGGTGTGAAGGCGCCCCATTGCAGCGGGCTGGCCCGCGCGCCCTTGACGATGTCGCGGCCCCTGCCGGACAGCGGCGCGCCTTGCCGCGGCCGTCCATCGCCGCGCCTGCCGGAACAGGAAGGCGCCAGCGCGCTGACATAGGTTCCGCGCCCCACGCCCGCATGCACCAGGCCTTCGAGCGCCAGCTGCTCGTAGACCTGCACGATGGTGTTGCGCGCCACACCCAGCGCCGATGCCATGTCGCGGCTGGGCGGCAGACGCGATCCGGCAGGGTAGGCCGACTGCCGGATGCCCTCGCGCAGGATTCGATAGATCTGCCGATGATTGTGTTCAGCATCGTCGCGCTGGAAATGACGTTGTACGAAATCGGGCAGGACCGTGTCCTTGTGTGTCTTCGAAATTGGTCCCATTAAATCTGCATGAATTGGATCTTTGTGTGGGATCAATCTATCCATAGACTGAGGCGATGTCCAGTTCCGAGCGCGTGCCAAGGCGCCGCTCACACACCATGACTTCAACCCTTGCCGCACGTCCCGCAGCCACCGCTACCAAGTCCAATCAATCGCTAGACAGCCGCCGCATCGCCGCCACGCCGCGTGGCGTGGCCATCGGCTTTCCCTTCTATGCCGAGCGCGCGGAAAACGCCGAACTGTGGGACGTCGAGGGCCGTCGCTTCATCGACTTCGGCTCGGGCATCGCGGTGCTCAACACCGGGCATCGGCACCCTCGCGTCGTGCAGGCCGTGCGCGAGCAACTCGAACGCTTCACGCACACCGCCTACCAGGTGGTGCCGTACGAAAGCGCCATCTCGCTGGCCGAGCGCATCAACGCGCTCACACCAGGCGTGCACGCCAAGAAGACGGCCTTCTTCACCACCGGTGCCGAAGCGGTGGAAAACGCCATCAAGATCGCGCGCAATGCCACGCGCCGCCCGGGCGTGATCGCGCTCACCGGCGGCTTCCATGGCCGCACCTACATGGGCATGGCGCTCACGGGCAAGGTGGCGCCCTACAAGACCGGGTTCGGCCCCTTCCCGGGCAGCATCTTCCACGTGCCGGCGCCCGTGGCGCTGCACGGCCAGTCGGTGGAAGACTCCCTCGCGGCACTCGAGCGCGTCTTCAAGGCCGACATCGACCCCGAACAGGTGGCGGCCATCATCCTCGAACCCGTTCAGGGCGAGGGCGGCTTCTACGTCCAGCCGCCCGAGTTCATGCGCGCCATCCGCGAGGTGTGCGACCGCCACGGCATCCTGCTGATCGCCGACGAGATCCAGACCGGCTTCGGCCGCACCGGCAGCCTGTTTGCCATGGACCACTACGACGTGGTGCCCGACCTCATGACCATCGCCAAGAGCCTGGCCGGCGGCCTTCCGCTGTCGGGCGTGGTGGGCCGCGCCGAGCTCATGGACGCGCCCATGCCCGGCGGGCTGGGCGGCACCTATGCGGCCAATCCGCTGGCCATCGCGGCGGCACATGCGGTGCTCGACGTCATGGAAGACGAGCAGCTTCCCGCACGCGCCGAGCGCCTCGGGCAGCGCCTCAAGCAGCGTCTGCTGCAGGCCAAGATCCCGCAGATTGCCGAGGTGCGCGGCCTCGGCGCCATGGTCGCCGTCGAGTTCACCGACGCCAAGGGCAAGCCGGATGCCGACTTCACCCGCCTGGTGCAGACCCGTGCGCGCGACGCGGGCCTGCTGCTGCTGACCTGCGGCGTCTATGGCAACGTGGTGCGCTTCCTGTTTCCGCTGACCATCGAGGATTCGGTGCTCGACGAAGGCATCGACATCCTGCTGTCGGCCATGCAGGGTTGAGAAGAGGCGCCCGGCCATGTCCTTGACCCTGAAAGATCCCTCGCTGCTGTGCCAGCAGGCCTATGTAGCCGGCGAGTCGGCGGATGCGGACGGCGGTGCCACCGCCGTCGTGCGCAACCCCGCCACCGGCGAGCAGATCGGCACCGTGCCCATGTGCGCTGCCCAAGAAACCAAGCGTGCCATTGCTGCGGCCGAAGAGGCGCAGCGCGAGTGGGCGCGACGCCCCGCCAAGGAGCGCACCGCCATCCTGCGCAAGCTCAACGAACTCATGCTGGCCAACCAGGAAGACCTGGCCGCCATCATGACCACCGAGCAGGGCAAGCCGCTGGCTGAAGCGCGGGGCGAGGTCGTGTACGCCGCCTCCTTCATCGAGTGGTTTGCCGACGAGGCGCGCCGTGTGTATGGCGACACCATTCCCGCGCCCGCCGCAGACCGCCGAATCCTGGCGATCAAGCAGCCCATCGGCGTCACGGCGGCCATCACGCCGTGGAACTTCCCCATTGCCATGCTCACCCGCAAGGCGGGGCCGGCGCTGGCGGCGGGCTGCTCGATGGTGGTCAAGCCCGCGCTGCAGACGCCGTATTCCGCGCTGGCCTTCGCGCTGCTGGCCGAACGCGCGGGGCTGCCCAAGGGCCTCCTCTCGGTACTCACCGGCTCGGCTTCGCAGATCGGTGGCGAAATGACGGCCAGCCCGGTGGTGCGCAAGCTCACCTTCACCGGCTCGACCGAGGTCGGCCGCATGCTCATGCGGCAGTCGGCCGACACGGTCAAGAAGCTCTCGCTGGAGCTGGGCGGCAACGCGCCCTTCATCGTGTTCGACGACGCGGATCTCGATGCAGCCGTCGAAGGCGCCATGGTCTCCAAGTACCGCAACACCGGTCAGACCTGTGTATGCGCCAATCGCATCTATGTCCAGTCGGGCGTGCTCGATGCGTTCACCCAGAAGCTGGTGGCGCGCGTGGAAGCGCTCAAGGTCGGCAACGGCATGGAGCCGGGCGTGACCCAGGGGCCATTGATCGACGACAAGGCCGTGGCCAAGATCGAAGAGCACGTGGCCGACGCCGTGGCCAAGGGCGGCAAGGTGCTCACTGGCGGCAAGCGCCACGCGCTGGGCGGCCAGTTCTACCAGCCCACCGTCATCGGCGGCGCCACGCGCGACATGCTGGTGGCGCGCGAAGAAACCTTCGGACCGCTGGCGCCCGTCTTCTCCTTCCACACCGAAGACGAGGTCATTGCTTTGGCCAACGACACCGAATTCGGCCTGGCCGCGTACTTCTACAGCCGCGACATCGGCCGGATCATGCGCGTGGCCGAACGGCTCGAAACCGGCATGGTGGGCGTGAACACCGGCCTCATCTCCACCGCCGAGGCACCTTTTGGCGGGGTGAAGCAATCGGGCCTGGGGCGCGAAGGCTCGCGCTACGGGCTCGAGGAGTTCCTCGAAATCAAGTACATCTGCCTGGCGGGGTTGGATCAATGAGCGGTGCCTATACGGCTGGCGACGCCAGCAGCACCTTTGGCGTGGCCGGCGTGCAGATGAACGTGTCGGCCTACGAGAGCAACGTCGAGCGCATGGGCAACTACCTGCGCCACATCCGCCAGCGCTTTCCGTGGGTCCGCATGGTGCTGTTCTCCGAACTTGCCCCCCTGGGTCCCAAGCACGACAAGGCCGAGCCCTTGCCCGGCCCCACCGAGGCGAGGCTGTGCGAATTGGCGCGCGAAACCGGGCTGTGGCTCATTCCCGGCTCGATGTTCGAGCATGCCGAGGGCCTGGCCGGACCGGTGGTCTACAACACCACGCCGGTGATCAATCCAACGGGCGAAGTCGTCGCGCGCTTTCGAAAGCTCTTTCCCTTCCGTCCGTACGAGCGCGACGTGGCGGGCGGCAGCGAGTTCTGCGTGTTCGACGTACCAGGCGCCGGGCGCTTCGGCGTTTCCATCTGCTATGACATGTGGTTTCCGGAAACCACCCGCACACTGGCAGCGATGGGCGCCGAGGTGATTCTTCACCCGACCATGACCGACACCATCGACCGCGATGTCGAGCTGTCCATTGCGCGCGCCTCGGCCGCCACCAACCAGGTCTACTTCTTCGACATCAATGGCGTGGGCGATGGCGGCGTGGGGCGCTCCCTTGTGTGCGACCCCTCGGGCTATGTGCTGCACCAGGCCGATGGCGGCAACGAGATCATCACCATCGACGTCGACTTTGCGCGCCTGCGCAGGGAGCGCGAACGTGGCTTGCGCAGCAACCTGGGCCAGCCGCTCAAGAGCTTCCGAGATCGTGAATGCACGTTTGACATTTATGACCGTGAGACATCTGACCGTTATCCGTACCTGAACAGCCTCGGGCCACTGGTAAAGCCCGACTGAGCACGCACGAACATCTGACAAGCTTGAAGAGAACAAGGCCGCGCCGAACAAGGGCGACGGCTTGAACAGGGAGACGAAAATGAAGCCAACAAGTGCTTCGGAAAAACGCGGCAGCGCGTCGCTGAGCCGCCACCGCAGCGTGTGGGAAATGCGCGCCGACGGCTGGATCAGCCTGGTCGACGACCTCAGCCGGCTCACCGTGCTGGCACCCGACCATCCAGACCGCGCACGCCATCTGGCGCATGTGCGCAAGATCGTCGGAGAGCTGGCGCCGGTCGAGAGCTACTGGGCCTTTCCGGGTGGGCGGGTGTTCGGCGAACTGGTGAACTGGATCGAGCGCGACGAAATCGCGCGCGCCCACCAGGCCGCGCGCCGCATCCACCGGGTGCTGGCCGCGCGCACCTATCGCCACGACGTCAGCGCGCTCGACAGCGACAACGAACTGCCCTCGCAGATCGAGACCGAGAGCGAACGCGCGGCGCAGCTGGCGCGCCCCTACTTCGAGGTGCTCATCGTCGACGAGATGTCGCCCGCCGAGGAAGATGCGCTGCGCCGCCGCGTGCAGCGCAAGCGCACCAGCGACGACGACTTCATCTTCGACGTGGTGGTGGTGCCCAGCTTCGAAGACGCGCTGATCGCCACGCTGGTCAACTTCAACCTGCAGGCGGTGGTCATCCGCCACGGCTTTCCGTTCCGCTCGGTCAACCACAACGACCTGCTGCGCCGCTTCCTCGACGGCATGGACGAGGGCGTGGAAAAAATGGCCGAGTTCGAGCGTGGCCCGCTGCTGGGCCGGCAGATCGCGCAGCTGCGGCCCGAGCTCGACCTGTACCTGGTGACCGACGTCAACGTCGAATCCATTGCGGCGCAGGTGGGCGAGGTGTTCAAGCGCATCTTCTTCGGCGAGGAAGACCACATCGAGCTGTACAGCGCCATCATGAAGGGCGTGGGCGAGCGCCACCGCACGCCTTTCTTCCACGCGCTGCGCGACTACGCCAAGCAACCCACCGGCGTGTTCCATGCGCTGCCGCTGGCGCGCGGCAAGTCGATCATGAACTCCAACTGGATCGGCGACCTGGCGCAGTTCTACGGCATGAACCTGTTCATGGCCGAAACCTCGGCCACTTCGGGCGGGCTCGATTCCCTGCTCGACCCGGTGGGCCCGCTCAAGCTCGCCCAGGAATATGCGGCACGCGCCTTCGGTGCGCGGCGCACCTACTTCGCCACCAACGGCACCTCCACCTGCAACAAGATCGTGGTGCAGGCGCTGGTGCGGCCCGACGACATCGTGCTGGTCGACCGCAACTGCCACAAATCGCACCACTACGGCCTGGTGCTGGCCGGCGCGCAGGTGGCCTACCTCGACAGCTACCCGCTCGACCAGTACTCGATGTATGGCGCGGTGCCCATCCGCCACATCAAGAAGACGCTGCTGGACTACAAGCGTGCCGGCACGCTCGACCGGGTGCGCATGGTGCTGCTCACCAACTGCACCTTCGACGGCATCGTCTACGACGTCGAGCGCGTGATGATGGAATGCCTGGCCATCAAGCCCGACCTGGTGTTCCTCTGGGACGAGGCCTGGTTCGCCTTTGCGCGCTGCCATCCCATCTACCGGCAGCGCACCGGCATGGCCAGCGCCGCCAAGCTGCACGAGATGCTGCAAGACCCGGCCTATGCAGCGCGTCACGCCGAGTTCAGCAAGGGCATCGACTGGGACAACGAGGAGCAGGTGCTGGGCAACCGACTGCTGCCCGACCCGGCCAAGGCCCGCATCCGTGTGTATGCCACGCACTCCACGCACAAGACCCTCACGGCCCTGCGGCAGGGCTCGATGATCCATGTGTGGGACCAGGACTTCAAGGACAAGGCCGAAGAGGCCTTCCACGAGGCCTACATGACCCACACCTCCACTTCGCCCAACTACCAGATCCTGGCCTCGCTCGACGTGGGTCGCCGGCAGGTGGAACTGGAAGGCTACGAGCTCATCCAGCGCCAGCTCGAGCTGGCCATGAGCCTGCGCGAGCAGGTGCGCACCCATCCGCTGCTGCGGCGCTACTTCCGCTTCCTGACCGTGAAGGATGTGGTTCCGCCCGAGTACCGCGAATCGGGCGTGCAGTCCTACTACGACGACGAAACCGGCTGGAACAACCTCGAGGCCGCCTGGCGCACCGACGAGTTCGCGCTCGACCCCACCCGTGCCACGCTGTCCATCGGCGCGGCCGGCATGGACGGCGACACCTTCAAGAACAAGGAGCTGATGGATCGCTACGGCATCCAGATCAACAAGACCTCGCGCAACACCGTGCTGTTCATGACCAACATCGGTAGCACGCGCTCGGCGGTGGCCTACCTGATCGAGGTGCTGGTGAAGATCGCGCGGGACGTCGACCATCGGGTGGCCGACATGAGCGCCATCGAGCGCCGCATCCACGAAAAGCGGGTGCGCTCGCTCACGCTCGAGCAGCCGCCGCTGCCCGACTTCTCCAGCTTCCACTTCGCGTTCCGCGGGCGCAGCGTCGAAGGCCGCGGCGCCACGCGCGACGGAGACATCCGCAGCGCCTTCTTCCTGTCCTACGACGACACCAACTGCGAGTACATCGACATGGCCGAGGCCGCCCGCGCCATCCAGGGTGGGCGCGAGCTGGTGTCGGCGCTGTTCGTCATTCCGTATCCGCCGGGCTTTCCGATCCTGGTGCCCGGCCAGGTGATCAGCGCCGAGATCCTGCAGTTCATGGCCGCACTCGACGTGCGCGAGATCCATGGCTTCAGGCCCGAGCTGGGCTTTCGCATCTTCAACGCCGAAGCGCTGGCCCGCGCCGCGCAGGCCACCGCCGCGCGCGCCGCGGTGGCGCTGTCGGGTCGGGTTGCACAGCCGCAGGCGAACGACAACGAGACAAAGCCGGCCAGCCGAAAAGCCAGGACGGCGCCGGCCAACACAACTACAGGGAGAGAAGAATGACCACCAAGGTCCAGAGCATTGCCGACTTGAAGCTGATGTTCCATCGCAACGAGCGGCCCATCTATTTCATCAGCGCCACCAACTTCAACCTGCTCGGCATGGACCGCTGGGTCAACCGCTTTCGATACATCAACTACATCGACTGCTTCGACGGGCGGCACCCCAACGTGTTCGTGCCCTCCGAGTCGCCGCATGCAGAGTTCGAGTCCATCGAGGACATCAACAACTACCTGCTGCAGCACAAGGAAGTCATCGACCTGATCGAGCGGCGCGGCGGCAAGCCGGTGGCCACCTTCCTCATGTTCGACGAGAAGACGGAGGAGCTGGCCCGCGAGCTGGGCATGGAGGTGTGGTTTCCGCCCGCCACGCTGCGCACGCGTTGCGACAACAAGATGGAAACGGTGCGCATCGGCAACAAGGCCGGCGTGTTCTCGGTGCCCAACGCGCTGGAAAAGGTCGACAGCTACGAGCACCTGATGCAGATCGCCGAGCGCGCCGGGCTGGGCCGCGACCTGGTGGTGCAGTCGGCCTTCGGCGATTCGGGCCACACCACCTTCTTCATCGCCAGCGAAGACGACTTCAACAAGCACAAGAACGAGATCGTCAACGACCCCGAAGTGAAGATCATGAAGCGCATCAACTGCCGCGGCGCCACGCTCGAGGCGTGCGCCACGCAGTCGGGCACGCTGGTCGGCCCGCTGCTCACCGAAGTGGTGGGCGCCAAGGAGCTCACGCCCTACAAGGGCGGTTGGAGCGGCAACGAGGTCTTCCCCGGCGCCTTCTCCGAAGAAGTCCGCCTGAAGGCGCGCGACATGGCCGAGCGCTTCGGCAATCAGCTGCTGGCCGAGGGCTATCGCGGCTACTTCGACCTCGACTTCCTGATCGACACCGACAACAACGAGGTCTACCTGGGCGAGCTCAACCCGCGCATCTGCGGCGCCAGCCCCATGACCAACCACGCGGCCTTTGCCTATGCCGACGCGCCGCTGTTCCTGTTCCACCTGCTCGAGTTCTCCGGCGTGCCCTTCGACCTGAATGTGCGCGAGATCAACGACCGCTGGGCGCAGCCGCACTTTATCGACTCGTGGTCGCAGGTGGTGCTCAAGTTCACCGAAGACCGGGTCGACCAGGTCACCCACGCGCCGGCCACCGGCATCTACCGCATGGCCGAGGACGGCAGCGTGGCCTACCAGCGCTTCGACTACGAGCGCCGCGCCATCGACAGCGAGCGCGAGGCCTTCTTCCTGCGCATCACCGGGCCTGGCGACTACCGCTACGAAGGCGCCGACCTGGGTATCCTCATCACGCGCGGCCGCTCGATGGACGACAACTTCAAGCTCAACATCCGTGCGCGCGACTGGATCGGGGGCATCAAGAACTACTACGGCGGCAAGCCCATCATGGCCACGCAGAACGAGGCGGCGCCGGCGCCGGGGTCCTTCAAGATTCTCTGAAGCCGCTCGAGCCCATGCAGCCCAGCATTCAGTTCCGGGCCATCGAGGAAGACCGGCCCGATGCGCGCTGGAAGGCCCTGTTCGATCCGGCGTGGCCCTTCTATCGCGCATGGTTCCTGCGCAGTGGCGCGGTGGCCCGGCCCAGCTTCCTGGAGTGCCGGCGCGCCATGCGAACGCACATGCCAGAACTCGTTCCCACCTGGGAACGCCTGGTCGAACTGGCCGGGGGCGGCGACCTGGAGGCGCGCTTCCTGTCGTTGTGGTGTCCGCCGCCCTACATCGTGGGCTGCTCGCAGGCGGTCTGGATCGATTCGGACCTGGCGCACGAGCCCATGCTGCTGCGCAACTACGACTTCTCGCCCGCGCTGCTCGAAGGCAACTGGCTGTCCACCCGCTGGGCAGGCCAGCGCGTGATGGCCATGAGCGACTGCCTGTGGGGCGCACTCGACGGCATCAACGAATCGGGCCTGGCGGCGTCGCTGTCGTTTGGCGGGCGCACGGTGTCGGGCGACGGCTTCGGCATTCCGCTGGTGCTGCGCTACGTGCTCGAGACGGCCAGCAGCACGGCGTCGGCCGTGGCCATCCTGGAGCGCATTCCGGTCCACATGAGCTACAGCGTCACGCTGCTGGACCGCCATTCGCAGTGGGCCACCGTGTTCCTCAACCCCGATCGGCCAGTCGAAGTTACCCGCCGCAAGGCGGTCACGAATGTCCAGCACCAGGTGGAGTGGCCTGAGCACGCTCGTGCCACGCGCTCGCCTGAGCGGCTCGACATCTTGCAGCGGCAGCTCGATTCCGGCGCCAGCGCGCCGGCGGTCATCGGTGCGCTGCTGACCGAGCCGCTTTACCAGCCTGCCTGGCAGCGCGGCTACGGAACGCTCTACACGGCTGCCTATTCGCCCAATGCCAGGCAAGCGAGCCTGCATTGGCCGGGCCAGTCCTGGACGCAGACGCTCGACGCCTTCGAAGAGGGTCAGCGCGACATCGGTTTCTCAGCGCCAGTAGTCGCTGCAGCATGAGTTTCAACACAGGGAGACAGAGAGAAATGAAAAGAAAGCTTCCGCAAGCCGCCTGGATCTTGATCGCCATGGTGGTGGGCATTGCGCTGGGCTACGCGGTGTTCGTCGAATTCCCCGACAAGAAGGCCGCGGTGCAGATCGCCGGGTACATCTCGATCATGTCGGACGTGTTCCTGCGCCTGATCAAGATGCTGATCGGCCCGCTGGTGTTCTCCACGCTGGTGGTGGGCATTGCGCACATGGGCGACGCGGCCTCGGTGGGGCGGGTGTTCGGCAAGGCCCTGGCCTGGTTCGTGACTGCCTCGCTGGTCTCGCTCATCCTGGGCCTGATCATGGCCAACCTGCTGCAGCCGGGCACCAACCTGGGCCTGCCGCTGCCCGATATCGGCAGCTCGGCCAACCTGGCCACCTCCAAGTTCACGCTCAAGGACTTCGTCAGCCACCTGGTGCCCAAGTCCTTTGCCGAGGCCATGGCCAACAACGAGATCCTGCAGATCGTGGTGTTCTCGATGTTCTTCGGCGTGGCGCTCGCGGCGCTGGGTGAAAAGGGCAAGACGCTGGTGGCCGCCATCGACGAGCTGTCGCACGTCATGCTCAAGATCACCGGCTACGTGATGAAGCTGGCGCCGCTGGCGGTGATGGCCGCCATGGCCGCCACGGTAGCCGTCAATGGGCTGGAGATCCTGCTCAAGTTCGCGGTGTTCATGGGCGACTTCTACCTGAGCCTGTTCCTGCTGTGGGGCACGCTGGTCTTCGCCGGCCTGCTGTTCCTGGGGCCGCGCGTGTTCAAGCTGCTGGTGCTCATCAAGGAAGCCTTCATGCTGTCCTTTGCCACCGCCAGCTCCGAGGCGGCCTACCCCAAGATCCTGGACGCGCTCGACCGCTTCGGCGTCAAGCGCAAGATCTCCAGCTTCGTGATGCCCATGGGGTATTCGTTCAACCTGGACGGCTCCATGATGTACTGCACCTTCGCGGTGCTGTTCATCGCGCAGGCCTACGACATCCATCTGTCGCTGGGCACGCAGGTCACCATGCTGCTGATCCTGATGCTCACCTCCAAGGGCATGGCCGGCGTACCGCGCGCCTCGCTGGTGGTGATTGCCGCCACGCTCAACCAGTTCGACATTCCGGAAGCGGGCCTGCTGCTCATCCTGGGCGTCGATACCTTCCTGGACATGGGCCGCTCGGCCACCAACGCGGTGGGCAACTCCATTGCCACGGCGGTGGTCGCCAAGTGGGAGGGTGAGCTGCTGTCCGAAGACGAGGCTGCGGCCAACGTGCTGGCCCTCGACACCGAGGCACAGGCTTCACTGGCGCACCCGGGGCATTCCTGACATGTCCGCCCGCCGACTGATGTGCGCCTGGTGGCTTGCGGCCCCGGCCATTGTGCTGTCCGCAGCGCTGGGCGGCGCATGCCTGGCGCAGGAGTCCTCGGCGCAGGCGCCTGCCGTCTCTGCCGAGTTGAGCGGCACGCTGGCAAAGGTGCGTGCCTCGGGCAGCATCGCCCTGGGCTACCGCGCATCTTCCGTGCCGTTTTCCTACCTCGATACGCGCAAGCAACCCATCGGCTACACGGTGGAGCTGTGCAAGCTGCTGATGGCTGCCATCGGCGATGCGGTGCACCGCCCGCTCGACATCCGCTGGGTTCCCGTCACGGCCGAGACCCGGGTGGACGCCGTGGCCAATGGGCAGGTTGACCTGGAGTGCGGCTCGACCACCAGCAACCTGGAGCGCCGCAAGCGCGTGGCCTTCTCGCCCATCATCTTCGTGGCGGGGACCAAGGTGCTGGTGAGAAAGGACTCGCCCATCCGCGACTTCCGCGACCTGGCCGGCAAGACCGTGGCGGTGACGCGCGGCACCACCAACGAGAAGGCGGTGCGCGACCTGTCGGAGAAGTTCAAGCTGGGCATCCGCATCGTGGATGCAGACGAGCAGGCGCAAGGCTTTGCGCTGGTGGTGCGTGGCGAGGCCGAGGCATTTGCCAGCGACGACGTGCTGCTGCGCGGGCTGATCGCGCAGCACTCCGCCACCTCCGAGCTCGAAGTGCTGGGCGACTACCTTTCCTACGATCCCTACGGCGTGATGTTCCGCAAGGACGACCCGCTTCTTGCCCAGGTCGTGAAAGACAGCTTCCAGGCCATGGCGGCCAGCGCAGAGATCGAGCGGCAATACACCCGCTGGTTCCTGGACAAGCTTCCGTCCGGCAGCAGCATCAATCTGCCAATGAGCCCGCAGCTCGAATCGATCATCCAGACGATGGCCTTGAAGGCGCAGTAGCCGCTTTTTCCTCGTCGCGCGCCCCCTCACGCGGCTAGACCTGCGGCGCAGCGCCGTCAGCCGGACTAACCCTAGCTGGCTGCACCGCCTGCCAACCGATATAACCCGGCGGCGACTCAATCGCAGCCGGCTCGCGCGCCTTTCGCGTTCCTTTCGCTGCGGCCCAGAACTATCCCAACACTTCGGCCAGGAGATGTGTGATGCAAGTTCGATCCATTGCGCGTTTGCAGCAGCCCGCTTTGCACCCAGGACTGCGCCACGCGTGGTGCCGCTCGTCGTTTGCAGCGCTTGTCCTTGCCGGCGTTCCCATGCTTTCGCTGGCGGCTGGCGTAAGCGTGAAGATGGATTTCGACAGCCCGGCCACCAGCCCCTTCCCGAGTGACCGCTTCACGGTGCCCGACTGGACGCAGAACACCTACAAGCGGGTCAAGCTGCCCAAGCCCGACTGCGCAGTGCAGGTGTCTGACTGCCAGGACATCGACGTCATCAACACGCTCGACGGCTTCAACACGCAGCCGCGCATCACCATCCCGTTCACCGGCGACATCGACCCGGCCACGGTGACCAGCGACACCGTGTACCTGCTCAACCTGGGCGACACGCTGTCGGGCCGGGGCGCGGGCGACAGGGTGGGCATCAACCAGGTGTCTTGGGACCCGGCCGGCAAGGTGCTGGTGGTCGAGTCCGACGAGCTGCTGCAAGAGCACTCGCGCTACGTGCTGGTGGTGACCGACGGCATTCGCGATGCCACCGGCGACCCCATCGAGGGCGGCCGCTTCTCCTACCTGCGCCAGGGCTCGGGCCCCAAGGACGAGCCGCCCGGTCGTGACTGGGCCGGCTACCGCCGCTCGCTGCAGGACGCCGACCGCTGGATCCGGCCGCCGCGCAACCACGTGGTGTCGCTCAGCGTGTTCACCACCCAGAGCATCTCGGCCGACCTGCGCAAGATCCGTGAGCAGATTCGCCGCTCCACGCCCGGGCCGGTCAATTTCGTGATCGGCAATTCGGGCTCGGTGCGCGCCGTGTTCCCGCTGGCGCAGGTGGCCGGCATCGAGTGGAACCGCCAGACCGGCACGGCTGCGTTCACGCCCACGGCAGTGCCGGTTCAGGCCCTGGGCGTGGTGCCGGGCGCCGTGAGCCGCATTGCCTTCGGCACCTTCCGCTCGCCCGACTACATGAACGCGCAGCGCGTCATCCCGGCCACCGGCACCCTGCTGGGGCAACCGGCGCAGCAAGGCAGCAACGACCTGGTCGTGGAAATGTTCCTGCCCAGCACGCCGCGGCCCGCGGGCGGCTGGCCGGTGGCCATCTTCGGGCACGGCTTTACCGACAGCATGTATGGCGCGCCGTGGACGGTGGCCTCGGTGCTGGCATCGCGCGGCATTGCCACCGTGGCGATCAGCGTGGTGGGCCACGGCGGCGGGCCGCTGGGCACGCTCAAGGTCACGCCGCAGGGCGGCGCGCCGGCGGTCGTGGTGCCTTCGGGCGGACGCGGCATCGACCAGGACGGCAACGGCACCATCGACTCGACCGAAGGCGTGGGTGCGGTGGGCGCGCAGACCATCGTCTCCAGCCGCGACGGCCTGCGCCAGACGGTGGTGGACCTGATGCAACTGGTGCGCCAGATCCAGGCCGGCATCGACGTGGATGGCGACGGCTCGGTCGACTTCGACCGCAGCCGCATCTACTACGCGGGCCAGTCCTTCGGCGGCATCTACGGCACCATCTTCCTTGGCATGGAAGGCGCGGTGCGCGCGGGGGTGCCCAACGTGCCGGGCGGCTCCATCACCGAGGTGGCGCGGCTGGGTGCCTTCCGCCCGCTCACCGGCCTGGCGCTGGCCGCGCGGCAGCCGCAACTGCTGAACCTGCCGCCGTCTGCAACGCTGCCCTTTCCGGTGAACTTCAACGAGAACATTCCGCTGCGCAACCTTGCGCCGCTGGTCAACACCGTGCCTGGCTCGGTGGCCATCCAGCAGGTCCTGGAGAACAACACCTGGGTGCAGCAGACGGGCAACCCAGTGAGCTATGCGGCCTACATCCGCAAGCAGCCGCTGCCGGGCAACGCGCCCAAGCCGGTGATCGTGCAGTTCGCCAAGGGCGACCAGACGGTGCCCAACCCGACTGCCACCGCCATCCTGCGCGCGGGCGGGCTGGCGGACCGCGCCATGTTCTATCGCAACGACCTGGCGTTTGCGGCCAGCGGCGGGCAGGTCCCGAAGAATCCGCACACCTTCCTGACCAACATCGGCGGCAGCCAGTTCAGCGCGTTGCTGGCGGTGCAGGCGCAGACCCAGATCGCGCTGTTCTTTGCCAGCGACGGCGCGCTGGTGATCGATCCGGACGGTGCCGGCGAGCTGTTCGAGATGCCGATCGTTCCGCCGCTGCCTGAAACGCTCAGCTTCCTGCCCTGAGGCGGCAGCGCGTCAGGCCAGGAAGCGCTCGGCCAGCAGCACCCAGTAGGCTGCCCCGAGCGCGACGTTGTCGTCGTTGAAGTCGTAGCCCGGGTTGTGGACCATGCAGGCTCCGGCGCTGTCGCCGTCGCCGTTGCCGATCAGGAGGTAGCTGCCCGGTACCTTCTCGAGCATGAAGGCGAAGTCCTCGCTGCCGGTGAGCGGCGGGCCCTGCAGCGTCACGCGGTCTGCGCCCGCCAGCTCCAGTGCCACCTGCCGGGCGAACTCGGTTTCATTGGGCGTGTTGACCAGCACCGCGTAGCCCTTGCGCCAGTCGACCTCGGCGGTGCAGCCAAAGCTCTCTGCCTGCGCGGCGATGATGGCCTTGATGCGCGCCTCCAGCAGGCTGCGCACCTCGCGGTCGAGCGCGCGCACGCTCATCTCCAAGGTGGCGCTGGCCGGGATCACGTTGTTGGCCTTGCCTGAGTGGATGGCGCCCACCGTCACCACGGCCATCTGCAGCGGATCGACGTTGCGCGAGACCACGCTTTGCAGCGCCATGACGATGCTGGCCGTCGCCACCACCGGGTCGGCGGTACGGTGCGGCATGGCGCCGTGGCCGCCCACGCCCTTGACCACCACCGTGGCGTAGTCGGACGAAGCCATGGCCGCGCCTTCGCGCAGCGAGAAGCGGCCTTGCGCAATGCCCGGCATGTTGTGCATGGCAAAGACCGCCTCGCAGGGGTACTTGTCGAACAGGCCGTCGTCGATCATGCGCACCGCACCACCGCCGCCTTCCTCGGCCGGCTGGAAGATCATGTTCAGCGTGCCCGAGAAGCGACCGCACGTGGCCAGGTGGTGCGCCGCGGCCAGCAGCATTGCGGTGTGGCCGTCGTGGCCGCAGGCGTGCATCACGCCGTGGTTGCAGCTGGCATAGGGCAGGCCGGTGGCTTCGTCGATGGGCAGCGCGTCCATGTCGGCGCGGATGCCCAGGTGCCGCTTGCCGTCGCCGCGCACAAGGCGGCCCACCACGCCGGTGCCGCCCAGTCCTTCTTCCACCTCGTAGCCCCAGGCCTTGAGCTTCTCGGCCACCAGGGCGGCGGTGCGATGCTCGCCAAAGGCCAGCTCCGGGTGGCGATGGATGTCGCGGCGGATGCCGATGAATTCCTCGGCCTGCTGCTGCAGGTCGTCAAGCACGTTGCTGTTGCTGCTCATGTGCGGCTGGCTCCGGGTGGTCTTCAAAGGGGTTGCAGGTTGATCGATTTTGCGATGGCGCGGTAGCGGGTGGTTTCGTTCTCGAAGAACTTCTGGGCGTCGGCCAGCGACATGGGCGCCGAAGCCAGCTGCGTCTGCGCGGCCAGCTGCGAGCGCACGCTCGGGTCGGCCAGCGATGCGCCGATGGCCTTGTGCAGGCGCTGCAGCACGTCTTCAGGCGTCTTCTTGGGCACCATCAGGCCGCTCCAGGTCTTGTAGTCGAAGTCCTTGAGCTCCTTGGTCTCGCTCATGGCCGGCACGTTGGCCAGCAGCTCGGAGCGCTGCGCGCCCAGCTGGCCGATCACCTTGAGGCGGCCCTGCTCGGCCATGGTGCCCATGGCGGCGCTGTAAACCAGCACCGCGAAGTCGACCTGGCCGCCGGCAATGTCCGACAGCAGCGGCGCGTTGCCCTTGTAGGGAATGTGGTTGAGCTTGATACCTGCCTGCTGCTGTACCTTTTCCAGCAGCAGGTGGTAGAGCGAGCCGATGCCCACGCTGCCGTAGCTCAGCGGCCGCTCGGGCGTCTTGCGGGCCAGGGCGATGAGCTCGTCCACGCTGCTGACCGGCAGGTCCTTTCGCGTGAGGAACACCATGACCGCATCGGCCACCGGCGCGACCAGGCGGAAGTCCTCGGTCTTGAGCTTGACCGCCGCATTCACCAGCGGCACCAGGATCACCTCGTTGGGCGAACCCTGGAAGACGTAGTAGCCGTCGGCCGGCGCGGCCAGCACCTTCTGTGCGGCGATGGCACCGCTGGCGCCGCCCAGGTTCTCCACGATCACCGACTGACCCAGCGCGCCGCCCAGGGGCGTGGCAAAGATCCGCGCGATGGCGTCGGACGGGCCGCCGGCCGGGTACGGAACCATCAGGCTCACCGGCTTGGCAGGGTAGGGCTGTTGGGCCAGCGACGCGGCGCCGGTGGCAGCCAGCAGGCCGGTGGCAAGCAGGTCGCGCCTGCGCAGGAACATGGGCTTGGTCATTTGTCTCTTCCGTGGTGGTTCTTGAATGCGCCGCGGGCCGGGGAGAAGGGCGCCAAGTCATCGTAGGTTCGGGCAAATGCTGCGTCCAATGCATTGTTTGTTGCATTAGCATGAGTCGAACTCATTCGAGAACGCGTGTGTGCCCATGACCCTGGTGCAGCTTCGGCATCTGATCTCGCTGGCCGCCACCGGCTCCTTCAGCGCTTCGGCGCAGGCCATGCACCTCACCCAGCCGGCGCTCAGCCGCAGCATCCGCGCGCTGGAGGATGAACTGGGCCTGCCCCTGTTCGACCGCGTGGGGCGGCGCAACGAGCTCACGCCATTTGGAAAGCGGGTGCTCGAGCGTTCGCGCCACCTGGTGCTCGATGCCGACGAACTGCTGGACAGCAGCCGCCTGATGGGCCAGGCCGAAGGGGGCGAGCTGCGCGTGGGCATGGGCTCGGGCCCTGGCGCCATGCTGATGACGCCCTTGCTCATGCGCATGGCCGAGCGGCATCCGAAGGTGCGGGTGGTGGTGGCGCGCGGCCACATCGACCTGCTTGTGCAGGCGCTGCGCGCCCGCACGCTGGACGCGCTGGTGGTGGATGCGCTCTCGCTCAAGCCCGCGCCCGACCTGAAGCTGGACACCGTGCGCGAGATGCGCGGCGTGTTCATGTGCCGGCCCGGCCATCCGCTCTTGCGCCGCAAGCGCCAGGGTGGGGTGCGGTTTGCCGATGTGCAGCGCTACCCCATTGCCTCCACGCCGCTGAGCGACCAGGTGGCGGCCGCGCTGGTCGAGGCGTATGGGCCGCAGGCGCATCCCTCTGCCTGCGTCACCCTGCAGTGCGAGGAACTGCCCAGCCTGGTCGAGGTGGCGCGCAGCAGTGACGCGGTGCTGCTGGCCATTCGCGCATCGGCGCCCAAGCTGGTGGAGCTGGACATGCGCCCGGCGCTCGAACGCGTGGCGCGCTTTGCGGTGGTCACGCTGGCGCGGCGCACCGAGGCGCCGGCACTGCCCGTCCTGCGCGAGCTGGCGGATTCGCTGCTGCGCGACTGAGCGGCCGGTGGCGCTGCGTCAGCCGCCCGCCGAGCGGCTGGCCGCCAGATAGGCCTTCACCCGCTCTGCCAAAGCCATGGCGTGCGGCGTCTCGGGCGTGAAGGTGTCCACCGGCACCGGGCGTCCGTCTTCATCGACCGCCACGAAGACGATCAGGCATTCGGTGGTCTTCTGCAGTTCGCCGCCGGACTTCATGTCGCCACTGCGCACTTCCACCGAGATGTTCATGCTGGTGCTGCCGGTGAAGACCATGCGGGCCTCCACTTCCACCAGTTCGCCAATGCGGATGGGCCGATGAAAGCGGATGCTGCCGATGAACACGGTGACGCAGTAGCGCTTGGACCAGCTGGTGGCGCAGGCGTAGCCGGCCTCGTCGATCCACTTCATGACCGTGCCGCCGTGCACCTTGCCGCCGAAGTTGACGGTGCTGGGTTCGGCCAGGAAGCGCAGGGTGATGCTGGACATGGAGGCCTCCTTGGCCGGTATGGATCTTGTGCCGCAAATTATGCGAGCGCCGCGCCCGCATCGGGATGAACTTCGCCGCCGCCGCCGAAAAGCTGCGCCATGGTGCGGCGCAGCCACACGTTGCCGGCGTCGGCATGGAAGCGCTCGTGCCAGTGCTGCTTGACCGCGTAGGGCGGCAGGGCGAAGGGCGGCTCCACCATCTTCACCGGCTCCTGCGTGGCCAGCACCTCGCCCAGCACGCGCGGCACGATCACCAGCAGCTCGGTGCGCGCCACGATCCGAGCCACGCCCAGGAAGCTGGAAAGCTGCGTGACCACGCGCCGCTCGATGCCCTGGCGCGCGATGGTCTTGTCGACAATGGCGTGGCCGGTGCCCGATGAGCTCACCACCGCATGCGCCTCCGCCGAGAAGCGCTTGACGGTCATCTTGCTGCCGGTGATGCGTGGATGGCTCTGCGCCACCAGGCACACGAAGTTCTGCTTGAACAGCGTCTGCTGGTAGAAGCCCGCGTCCAGCTGCGGCATGAAGCCCACCGCCAGGTCGACTTCGCCGTCTTCCAGGCGGCGGGCGCTGGCGGTGGAGACGATCTCGGTCTCGATGCGCACGCCCGGCGCGGCCTGGCGCAGGTGGCCCAGCAGCGCGGGCAGCAGCACCACCTCGCTGATGTCGGTCAGGCAGATGCGGAAGTTGCGCTGGGCCGTGGCCGGGTCGAAGGCCACGCGGCTGCCGCGTGCGATTTCCAGTTGGGCCAGCACTTCGCGCAGGGCGGGATAGAGCTCCTGCGCGCGCGGCGTGGGCAGCATGCCCTGGGCGGTTCGGGTGAACAGGCGGTCATCGAAATGCTGGCGCAGCTTGTTCAAGGCCGTGCTCGCCGCGGACTGGGCCAGGCCCAGGCGCTCGGCCGCCTTCGACACGCTGCCGCCTTGATAGACCTCGTCGAACACGCTGATCCAGTCCAGGTCCAGGCCTGCCATGGCTTCCTTCTTTCCTTCGGTGCTGTCCGAGCATTATCTGAAAACGAGATTTGCCCTATTGGCCAATGCGTCTTGAGGAAATAGTGGGGTGGGCGAACAATCCGCCCAGCCCCAAGGAGACAGCCCCATGAGCACAGCCAGCCTGCAAAAAGGCGCCGCCCGCACCAACAGCGACGAGCGCGCCGCCTACTACGAGCGCATCCGCCCGCTCAACCTCTCGCCGCTATGGGAGTCGCTGCACACGCTGGTGCCGCGCGAGCCGCAGACGCCCTGCGTGCCGGCTTTGTGGCGCTACGACGAAGTCGTGCGCCCGCTGCTCATGCAGTCGGCCGAGCTGATCACCGCCGAAGAGGCGGTGCGCCGCGTGCTGATTCTTGAGAACCCGGCGCTGCCCGGCCGCGCCAGCATCACGCAGTCGCTCTACGCCGGGCTGCAACTCATCATGCCCGGCGAGGTGGCGCCCTCGCACCGCCACGTGCAGTCGGCGCTGCGCTTCATCGTGGACGGCAAGGGTGCCTACACCACGGTGGAGGGCGAGCGCACCACCATGTACCCCGGCGACTTCATCATCACGCCCTCGTGGGCCTGGCATGACCATGGCAACGAGGGCATCGAAGGGCAGAGCGAGCCGGTGGTCTGGCTCGACGGCCTGGACATCCCGATGCTGCGCTTCTTCGACGCCGGCTTTGCCGAGAACGACGAGAAGCGCATGCAGGGCGTGACGCGCGCCGAGGGCAACAGCTTCGCCCGCTTCGGCCACAACATGGTGCCGGTGCGCCACGACCACAGCACGCCCACCTCGCCCATCTTCAGCTACCCCTATGCCCGCAGCCGCGAGGCGCTGGAGCAACTGCGCAAGAGCGAGGCGGCCGATGCCTGGCAAGGCCACAAGCTGCGCTACGTCAATCCGCTGACCGGCGGCGCGCCCATGCCCACCATCGCGACCTTCCTGCAGCTTCTGCCCAAGGGCTTTGCCGGCAAGGTGCATCGCAGTACCGATGGCAGCGTCTACAGCGTGGTGGAAGGACGGGGCCGTGCGCATATCGGCGACGAGTCCTTCGACTTCGGCCCGCGCGACACCTTCGTGGTGCCCTCGTGGGCGCCGCTGCGGCTCGATGCCGCTGCTGGCGAAGACGTGGTGCTGTTCAGCTTCTCCGACCGCCCCGTTCAGCAAGCCATGGGCGTGCTGCGCGAAGCCTTCCTCTGATTTTCCCTTGTTCCATTTGAGCCGCGCGCCAACGCGCGGCAGGAGATTTCCATGGCCTATGTCGTGAACCCGCCCAAGGTGGTGGGCCTTCCCGTGGTCGGCACCGCCGACCAGTTTCCGGTGCGCCGCGTGTACTGCGTGGGCCGCAACTACGCGGCGCATGCCCGCGAGATGGGCTTCGACCCCGACCGCGAACCGCCCTTCTTCTTCTGCAAGCCCAACGACGACGCGTCCGTGGTGCCGGTTGCCGCCGGCGAGGCGGGCCGCATTCCCTATCCGGGCCTGACCAGCAACTACCACTTCGAGGCCGAACTGGTGGTGGCCATCGGCAAGGGCGGCAGCAACATCGCCGTCGAGGCAGCGGCGCAGCACATCTACGGCTACGCCGTGGGCCTGGACATGACCCGGCGCGACCTGCAGATGAAGATGCGCGAGGCCGGCCGGCCCTGGGAGATCGGCAAGGCCTTCGACCACTCCGCGCCCGTCGGCCCGGTGCGCCGCCTGGCCGACGCCGGCGAAATCAACCAGGGCGCCATCACGCTCACGGTGGACGGGCAGACCAGGCAGAAGAGCGACATCACGCACCTGATCTGGTCGGTGAGCGAAGTCATCGCCAACCTGTCGACCCTGTTCGAGCTGCAGCCGGGCGACCTGATCTTCACCGGCACGCCCGAGGGCGTGGGCGCGGTGCAGCGCGGCCAGCGCATCGAGGTGCGCATCGACGGCCTCGATGCGCTGTCGGTCGACATCGCCTGACCCGTCAAGGAGCCTGCCATGAGCACCGCATCGTCAACGTCTTCCTCTGCAAACACCGTGCTGCTGGTGGGCGGCGGCATCGGCGGCCTGGCCGCCGCGCTGTCCCTGGCGCGCCTGGGGCTGCAGGTGGAACTGCTGGAGCAGAGCGCCACCATTGGCGAGATCGGCGCCGGCCTGCAACTGGGCCCCAATGCCTTTGCAGCGCTCGATGCGCTGGGCGTGGGCGAGGCGGTGCGCAGCAAGGCCGTGTTCACCGAGCGGCTGGTGATGATGGATGCGGTGGACTGCAGCGAAGTGGCCTCGGTGGAAGTGGGCGAGGAATTCCGCGCACGCTTTCGCAACCCCTATGCGGTGAGCCACCGCGCCGACCTGCACGGCGCCATCTTCGAGGCGGTGAAGGCCAACCCGCTCATCCGCTTCCACACCTCGGCTGCCGTCGAGCACCTGGAAATCGGCGATGACGGCGTCGTGGCCATCACGCGCGACGGCCGCACCTTCCGCGCGCAGGCCGTGGTCGGCTGCGATGGCGTGAAGTCGGTGGTGCGTGCCCAGTTGCTGGGCGATGCTCCGCGCGTGTCGGGCCATGTGGTGTACCGCGCCGTGGTGCCGGCCGAGCAGATGCCGGCCGACCTGCGCTGGAATGCGCCGGTGGTGTGGGCCGGCCCCAACTGCCACCTGGTGCACTACCCGCTGCGCGGCGGCGAGCAATACAACCTGGTCGTCACCTTCCACAGCCGCGAGGCGGAAGAGTGGGGCGTGAGCGAGGGCAGCCAGGAAGAGGTGCTGTCGTATTTCGAAGGCATCCACGAGCGTCCGCGCCAGTTGCTGAGCCTGCCCAGCTCGTGGCGCCGCTGGAGCACCGCCGACCGCGACCCGGTGGAGCAATGGGGCCGTGGCCCTGCCACGCTGCTGGGCGATGCGGCGCATCCCATGATGCAGTACCTGGCACAGGGCGCCTGCATGGCGCTGGAAGATGCGGTCACGCTGGGCGCGGCCATCGAGCGCTGCAAAGCCGAAGACGGTGGCTTCGACCTGCCGCGCGCCTTCCGCCTGTACGAGGCGGCCCGGGTGGCCCGCACGGCCCGCGTGGTGCTGTCGGTGCGCGAGATGGGGCGCCTGTATCACGCCAAGGGCGTGGAGCGCCTGGTGCGCAACGGCCTGTGGCCGGGCCGCAGCCAGCAGCGCTTCTACGACGCGGTGGAGTGGCTCTACGCCTGGCGCCCCGAGCATTGCCTGGACGACGCGCCCAGCGCACTCAAGGCGGCGTGAGAGCGCCCGTACGAATTTCCAACCAAAGAGAAGAACGGAGACAAGGACCATGAAAGCACGCCATCTCATCGCCGGCCTGAGCGCAGCGCTCTGCCTGGGCACCGCCTTCGCGCAAGGTGCCGCCAGCTACCCCAGCCGGCCGGTGAACATCGTCACGCCCTTTGCGGCAGGCAGCGGCCCCGACGCCGTGCTGCGCCTGGTCAGCGACAAGCTGGGCAAGCTGTGGGGCCAGACCGTCACCATCGACAACAAGCCCGGTGGCGGCGGTTTCATCGCCATCGATGCGGCCAAGCGCGCCACGCCCGACGGCTACACGCTGCTGCAGCTCGATAGCGAGCACATCGCTGCGCTGCCCCACCTCTACAAGTCCAAGAACTTCAACACGCTGGACCACTTCGACCCGGTGGCGTCGCTGTTTCGCACGCCCTTCTTCGTGGCGGTGAGCAGCCAGTCCAAGTGGAAGAACATGAGCGACCTCATTGCCGCCGCCAAGGCCAAGCCGGGCCAGGTGAGCTACGGCTCGTGGGGCGTGGGCAGCCCGGGGCACCTGGGCGGGCAGCAGCTCGATGCGCTGGCCGGCCTGCAGATGAACCACATTCCGTACCGCGAGGTGTCGCAGCTGTATGCGCACGTGGGCACCGGCGAAGTGGACTGGGCCTTTGCCAGCATTCCGTCCAGCCAGGGCATCTACAAGGCGGGCAAGCTCAAGTACCTGGCCGTGGCCGCCACCAAGCGCGTGCCGCAAATGCCCGACGTGCCCACCATGGCCGAAGCGGGTGGTCCGGCCGCGCTGGAAGTTAACTCGTTTGTTTCACTTCTTACCCCCAAGGGCGTCCCGGACACAATCAAGGCGAAAATCAATGCCGATGTAGCCAAAGTGATCGCCGACCCGGAAATCCGCGCCCGCTTCGACACCTTCGCGTTCGAACCGCTGGCCTGGTCGCCCGAGGAGATCACGCGCAACGCACAAGCCAAGTCGAAGATCTACGGCGAGCTGGTGAAGCGGGGCAACATCAGCCTTGACTGACGACCACACCATCCACCACCAAGACATGCGAACCAACAAGAGCACCGCCACCACCAAGCGAACCCTTCTTCTTTCCGCCCTCAGCCTTGCCGCCGGCACCCTGCTGCCCGCGGCGGGCGCTTTTGCGCAGCAGGCCTGGCCCACCAAGCCGGTGCGCATCCTGGTGGGCTTTCCGGGTGGTTCCACGCCCGACATCGCAGCGCGCACCATTGCCGATCCGCTGGCCAAGGCCCTGGGCCAGCCGGTGATCATCGAGAACAAGTCGGGCGCCTCGGGCAACATCGCGGCAGACACGGTGGCCAAGGCCACCGACGATCACACCCTGGGCGTGGTGATCAACGGCAACCTCACCTCGTCGAAGATGCTGTACAAGAACCTGCCCTACGACCCGGCCAAGGACTTCAGCTACCTGTCGCTGCTGACCACCGCGCCGCTGATCCTGGTCACGCCCAACAGCGAGCCCTCGGGCGCCGCCTTCTTCGACGCCGCCAAGAAGGCCGGCGACAAGTGGAACTACGGCTCGGTGGGCGTGGGTTCGGTCGGCCACCTGGGCATGGAGGCGCTGCAGGCCCGCGTGCCGGGCATGGCGGCGCAACACGTTCCCTACCAGGGCAACCCGCAGGTGGTCACCGCAATGATCGGCGGCCAGGTGCAGATGGCCCTCATTCCGCCCGGCGTGGCCATGCCGCAGATCAAGGCCGGCAAGCTCAAGGGCGTGGGCCTGACGAGCGGGCGCAGCACGCTGGTGCCCGAAATGCCTTCGCTGGCCGAGATCGGCGTGAAGGACTTCAACCTTGAAGTGTGGACCGCGCTGCTGGGCCCGGCCAACCTGTCGAAGGCTGCGCAGGACCGCATCACCAAGGAACTGGCCATCATCATGAAGGACCCGGATGTGCGCAAGCGCCTGTTCGACCAGGGCTGGCAGGCCGTGGGCACCTCGCCCGAAGGCATGCGCGTGCGCGTGAAGGACGAGTCGGCCATCATGTCGAAGATCATCTCGACCAAGGGCATCAAGCTCCAGTAAGAAGCCACGGCGCCGCCGGTCTCGACAAGGGGCCGGCGGCTTTTCTTTTTTCCATTCCTTCAAACGAGAAAGCGTTCCAAGAGCATGACTGAGCAGCAGCTGGTTGAACCCGCACGTGCCTTGCCGGTGTATGGGCGATTCGATGTGGTGGTGGTGGGCGGCGGGCCGGCCGGCATGGCGGCGGCGGTGAGTGCGGCGCGGCACGGCGCGCGCACGCTGCTGGTGGAGCGCTACGGCTTTCTGGGCGGCATGGGCACGGCCGGCGGCGTGACCAACTTCGCCGGCCTGTATGGCAAGGTGAACGGCGAGATGCGCCAGGTGGTGCATGGCGTGGTCGACGAACTGATGGCGCGCCTCGAAGCCACTGGCGGATTGAACAAGCCGCAGGACGGCATGGGCGGACGCATTCGCGTGCGTTCGTACGACGTCTCGGCCTACAAGTGCGCGGCCGACCCGCTGCTGCAGGAAGCCGGCGTGCACATGCTCTTTCATGCGTGGGCGGCGGCCGTCATCAAGGATGGCGATCGGATCACGGCATTGGTGGTCGAGACCAAGTCCGGCCGCCAGGCCGTTCGCGCCAACGCTTTCATCGATTGCTCGGGCGACGCCGACGTGGCGGCCTTTGCGGGCGTGCCTTTCGAGCTGGGCGATGGGCAGGGCGGCAGCCTGTTTCCCACCACGATGTTCCGCGTGGGCCACGTGGAGGCGCCGCGCGCACTGGCGGCGGTGGGCGAGTTCAAGGCCATCAACGAGCTGATGGACAAGGCCCGCGAGGAGCGCCCCGGCGCCTACGACTTTCCGCGCGAAGGCGCCATCCTGCGCCCGCAGATCGACCCGCGCGAATGGCGCGCCAACGTCACGCAGATCCGCAACGCCAAGGGGCAGGCCATGAGCGGCGTGGATGCGCAGGAACTGAGCGACGGCGAGATCGAGGGCCGGCGGCAGATCCGCGAGTACTTCCGCTTCCTCAAGGCCGAGGTGCCGGGGTTCGAAGGCTCGTCCATCGTGGACATCGCGCCGCAGGTTGGCATTCGCGAGACGCGGCGCATCCGGGGGCTGTACGCGCTCACCGGCGAAGACATCCTGTCATCGGCGCGTTTCGACGACAGCATCGGCGTCAACGCCTGGCCCATGGAGCTGCACGGCGACGGCCGCATCGACTGGGGCTTTGCGCGCGATGCGGACAACGCCATCAACCAGCTGCCCTGGCGCATGCTGGTGCCGCAAGGTGGCGCCACCAACCTGCTGGTGGCGGGCCGCTGCGCCTCGATGACGCACGAGGGCCAGTCGGCCGCGCGCGCCAGCGGTGGCTGCTTCGTGATGGGGCAGGCGGCCGGCACGGCTGCGGCCACGTTGGGCGCGGGGCGCTTTGCCGACGTGGATGTGAAGGCGCTGCAGCAGGTGCTGGTGAAGGACGGGGTCTGGCTGGGCTAGGGCCGCATGTCGAGCTACCAGCGTACCGGTAGCCGCCTTGAGGTGTGGAAAACGCGCAGGATCTCCACGGTCTGGCCGTGTACGTTCAGATTCAGGCGATCACACCCGCCACCACATTGATGCTCAACGCCAGCACCAGCATGTTGAAGGCAAACGACAGCAGGCTGTGCACGAGCGTGATGCGGCGCAGGTCGGCCGACAGGATCTGCACGTCGGACACCTGCGAGGTCATGCCCACCACGTAGGCGTAGTAGATGAAGTCCGCGTAGTCGGGCGGTGCCTTGCCCGCAAAGGCAAGGCCATGCTCGCTCGGCTCGCGCCCGCCTTTCTGCATCAGGTAGTAGTAGTGCGCGTAGTGAAAGGCGTAGACGGTGTGGATCATCAGCCAGGACATCGCCAGCGCCGCGAACGCCAGCAGCACGTGCAGGGCACGGTTCATGCCCGAGAGATCCTTCACCTGCTGCAGCAGCATGGCGATGGCCACCACGCTGAAGAGCACGGCGGTGAGCATCACCACCAGCAGCACCAGGTTGGGCTGGTCCAGCGACTGGGCGCGCGCGCGTGCGGTGGGCGTCGAAGGTGTGGGCCAGCCACCAGGCCAGCGCCAGGTACAGCGCGCACCCCACCGTCCAGCCCAGCACGCCGCGCGCCATGCCGCCCAGGTGCGGCCAGGGCAGCAGGCCCACCACGATGCCGATGGCGCCGCCGTAGATCAGCCGCTGCGGCCCGGTGGTGGTGGAGAGCTGCTTTTGCATGCGGGCCACTGTAGCGCCGCCGTCAGCGCCCGGCTGCCAGACCCTTGGCGTGGTGCGCGGCCAGATGCGCCCGGTCGTCCAGCGACGAGAACACCAGCGCGAACACGATGCCCACCAAAGCGCCGAGCGCGGTGTCGAGCACCCGCGCCATCGGCATCACGGTTGTCGCGGCCGGCGCCGTGAGCGAGCTCATGAGCAGCGCCATCGGCGTCACCGCGACAAGGCCGAACACGTAGTTGAAGCCGATCACCAGTTCAGTGATGAACTGCAGCAGTACCACGCAGCCCAGCACCGTCCAGAACGAAGGTTGGCTCGACAGGATGAGTCCGGCCACGCCAGCACCGAGCACGGTACCGATCATGCGTTGAACCGCGCGATGCATGGTGATGTGCAGATGCCCGCCTTGCAGCACGGCAGTCGCGCCAATGGCCGCCCATGCCGGAAAGGCAAGCCCGGCCGCCTGCGCCAGCCACGCCGCGGCGGCAGCGCAGAAGGCGATGCGTGCCGCGGCGATGAGCCAGTGGCTCGGGCGACGCGCGTGTCGATTGACCGGGGCCGGCGCGGGCGCGGTGTTGCGCAGGCGGTCCGTCAGCCGGCAGACCAGCCAGGCCACCGCGGCCCCAGCGGCGGTGAGCGCGGCGCGCTGCGCCACGGTGTGCCAGTCGTGCACCGGCCCCAATGCGGCGGATGCCGCAAAGACGAAGATCACCGCGCCCGGCCCACCCAGCCCCCATTGGGTGACCGCGACGGTCAGCAAGCCGGCCAGCACGGCCAGGCACAGCAGCAGGGTGGCCGAAGAAGCGCCGGCCCATGCCGCCAGCGAAGGCAGCAGGACCGATCCGACCAGCAGCAGTGCGGCAAGCGTGACGATGCGCATGCGCCGGCCCGCAGGGGCAAAGCGTCCGAACAGCGCGGCCAGCGCACCCAGTGCCGGAAAGCCTTCCAGGTGAGACCAGGGCGAGACGTGCGTGAGGCCCACGGCGATCAGCGCGGTGGCCGACACCTGCAGGCCGGCCACCGCCGCATTGCGCAGCGGAGGCGAGTGCGCAACGGCAAGGCTTTCGCGAATGCGAGCCGGTGCCAGCAGGTGGCCCAGCGATTGGAGCCGGCCAAAGGATGGCGGCGGCGAGGCGGGAGAATGGAGCGGGGCGGACATGGGAAGTGCAGCGGTTTCAGGCCGACTCGGCGATGCGCGCTTCGATCTTCTCGAACGCACTGAGCAGGACGCGGGCCTCGTCTTCGTCCAGGTCGGCCAGCAACTCGTCCTCGATGGCGACCAGGCGCTTGCGGATGGTGCTCACCGAGCGGCGGCCCGCCGGCGTGAGGTGGACCCGCTTGATGCGGCGGTCGACCTCGTGTGCGCGGCGCTCGACAAGGCCCTGGTCGACCAGGATGTCCAGCAGGCGCACCAGGCTGGAGCCGTCCAGGCCCACTGCCGACGCGAGTTCGCGCTGCGATACGCCGCCACCCAGTTCGTGCAGGTGCACCAGGGGCGCCCAGGTGGCATCGCTGAGTCCCGAATGGGCCAGGCGCGAGTCCAGGGCCTGGCGCCAGCGCCGGGCGAGCCCGACAAGGCGGATGCCGATGCGGCGGTGGAGTTCGGTGCTGTTGCTGTCTGCGGCCATGGTATCGATTGTACTAAAGTCATTTGAATACAAACGATATGGCCGCCATGGCAGAACGGGTTTGCCGGCGCGAGGCCGGCGCGCGTCAGCCCTGCCAGACGCCGTAGCCCCGGGCGCGCAGCGCAATGCCCAGCTCCACCTCCATGTCGCGGGCCTGCTCGTAGCTCATCGGGTTGTAGCGCTCGTACAGCGCGGGCAGCAGGTGCAGGCCGTAGTCCCGCACGAAGCCGTTGGCCTGGATGCCGGCCTTGTGCTTGTCAAATCGCAGGTCAGGGTCCAGCCCCGTCATGCCCACGTACACGAAGGGCCGGCCCAGTTGCCAGCCGGGGTTGGCGCGGCGAAAGCGCGCGTGGTTCCATACGCGGTCGTCCAGCTCGACGACGTAGACGCTGTGATGGTGCTTGCGGCCCGGCAATTCGTGCCGCCTGGGGTTTGCGTCAGGCGTTGGCCAGCGGGTTGGGCGAAGGCTCGCCCACCTTGGTCAGCGTGTTGCGGTCGGTGTGGTGGAAGGGCTCTGCCTGTCCGCGGATCTGCAGCACCGTGTCCTGCTCGTAGTGCCAGGTGCCGTCGGCGTTGAACGCGACCTTGATGCGCCAGTCCGTGGTGGTGAAGGCGTGCTCCAGGAAGGTGTTGGAGACGATGCCGTTGTGCAGGCTGCCGCGCACGGCTGCAAGCTCGAAGCTGTCCGCATCGGCCGTGGCCTTGCCGCTGGCCATGGCTACCTGCCCGCGCGGGATGGCCAGCGTGTGCAGCACCGTGCCGGTGGCCGGCTCCCACAGCCAGTAGCCCACCTGGTCGTGGTACATCTTGGTCAGGCCCGGCTTGTGGATGAAGGTGTGATAGCGCAGGCCGTAGAACACCTGCGGGCCGTTGGTCTGCGGGTCGATGGGCTGCAGCTCGTAGTGCTCGATGTAGACCTGCGTCTTCGGGCCCTGTGCCTTGGGCTTGACGTCCACGCCCTTCTCTCCTTTCCACAGCCCCGCCATGCGGCGCAGGGGGCCCAGGTTGGCCAGGGTATGGCCGTCCAGTTCGGAGGGTTCGGTGTAGATGTCTGCTGGAAATTCCGACATGTATGCCTTGTGGGTAATGTGGGTTGTTGTTGCAAGAGACAGGCCCCCGGATTGCCGAGGCCGGCTGCGACGATTGTGCAGCCTGTGCCCGGCCCTAGCGCGCGGGCCGCAGCGTGAACAGCGGCGAGCCCGCGCTGGCCAGCGCGAGTTCATGCGCCGCCTGTTGCAGCGGCCGCCCCAGCTCCTGCATGCGCTTGGGGCTCAGGCGCAGCAGCGGCCCGGCGATGGTGATCACTGCGATCGTGCCCTGGCTGCGCCGCGTGACGGGCGCGGCCATGGCCGTCATGCCTGGCGCATACGACTCCACGATCAGGCTGTAGCCGCGCGCCCGGTCTTCCTCCAGCGTCTTCATCAGGGCCTTGAAAGTGGTGGGCGCGGTGGGCCCGAACTGCGCGGGCTTGCCGAAGCCCTGGCGTGCCACGAGTTCGGTGGCGCGTTCTTCGCTGAGCGTCATGAGCCATGCGTGGCCACCCGCGCTGCACGACAGGCGCACGTCGATGCCCATGTCGGGGTCGTAGCGCAGGCCGGTGCGCGCGCCCTGCGCCTTGGCCACGAAGATGAGGCTGTCGCCATCGACCAGCGCCAGGCGCACCAGCTCGCCCGAGACCTCGGCCAGCCGGTCGATGATGGGCTGCGCAATGTCGACGATGCCCGCGCCGCCCAGGAAGTTCAGCCCCAGCGCCGGCATCTTGGTGGTGAGCACGTAGTCGCCCTGCTCGCGCACCTGTCGCACGTAGCCGCAGCGCACCAGGTCGGCCAGCAAGCGGTGGCAGGCGCTGCGGGGCAGTCCCAGCTCGTCGGCCAGCTCGCCCAGGGCAATGCCTTCGGGCTGGTGCGACAGGAACTCGAGGATGGCGAGCGCGCGCTCGACGGTGCCGCTGGGCGCAGCAATGGCCGGTGTCTTTTCTTTTGGCATTGTGGAATGAGATTCCAGATCGGAACGCTGTTCTGAGTCGATTCCTATCATGCCGCAGCACGTCCGAAAAGCGGACGTGATCGACTCGACCACAACAAGGAGACAAGCCCCGTGAAGACCTTCATGCGCAGCGCCATCGTGGGCGCCGCCCTTGCCGCATCCGCCTGCCTGGCCCTGGCCCAGGACGTGCAGGACCGCGTCATCAAGTTCGGCCACCTCAACAACACCGACCACCCCGTGAGCATGGGCGTGAAGAAGTTCGCCGAGCTGCTGGCGGCCAAGAGCGGCGGCAAGCTCAAGGTGCAGGAGTTTCCGTCCAACCAGCTGGGCAACGAGATGCAGCAGCAGGCCGCGCTGCAAGGCGGCGTGCAGGAAATGTCGGCGCCGGCCACCACCTCGCTGGCGGGCATCGTCAAGGAGTTCGGCCTGGTCGACTTTCCCTTCTCGGTGTCCAACTACGCGCAGGCCGACGCGCTGCTCGACGGCCCGCTGGGCCAGGCGCTGATTGCCAGGTTGCCCGAGAAGGGCCTGGTGGCGCTGGGCTACTGGGACCTGGGCTTTCGCAACGTCACCAACAGCCGCCGGCCCATCACCAAGCCGGAAGACCTCGACGGGTTGAAGATCCGCGTGATCCCCAACCCGGTGTTCCTCGACACCTTCAAGGCCTTCAAGGCCAACCCGGTGCCCATGCCCTTTGCCGAGTTGTACGGCGCGCTGGAATCCAAGGCGGTGGACGGCCAGGAGAACCCCTTCGCGGTGATCCTGTCGAACAAGTTCTTCGAGGTGAACAAGTACGTCAGCGCCACCAACCACGTCTACGCCGCCAACATCGTGCTGGTGAGCAAGCGCTTCTGGGACAAGCTCTCGCCCACCGAGCAGAAGCTGATGCACGAGGCCGCCGACGAGGCGCGCGGCTACCAGCGCAAGGTCAGCCGCGAAGCCGCGGCGCAGGCGGTGGGCGAGCTGCAGGCCAAGGGCATGCAGTTCAACGAGCTGTCGCCGGCCGAGCAGGCGCGCATGCGCGCAGTGGCCAAGCCGGTGACCGAGAAGTTCGCCGCGGCCTACGACCCGGCCATCGTCAAGCTCTACAACGGCGAGCTGGCGCGTCTTTCGAAGTGAGCGCGCCCATGACGAAGATCCTCGTGCTGCATGGGCCGAACCTCAACCTCTTCGGCCGGCGCGAGCCTCACATCTACGGCACCACCACGCTGGCGCAGATCAACGAGCGGCTGAGCGCGCTGGCTGGCGAGTTGAAGGTGGAGCTGGAGATCTTCCAGTCCAACCACGAGGGCGCGCTCATCGACAGGTTCCACGAGAACATCGACACCGCCGCCGGAGCGCTGCTCAATCCGGCCGGCCTCACGCAGCACGGCGTGCCGCTGCACGACGCGATCAAGGCCATGCCTTTTCCGGTGCTGGAGATCCACATGTCCAACATCGCCGCGCGCGAGAGCTGGCGGGCCCACTCGATCATCTCGCCGGCGGTGAAAGCCACCATCCAGGGGCTGGGCTGGCGCTCGTACACGGCCGGGCTGCGCGCCCTGGTGGAGCTGGTGCGCGAGTAGGAAATGCCGCACTGCGGTGCGGCATATACTGCATGAATGAACGAACTGGTACATGGTGCGGCGGGCCGCAAGAGCCGCAGCGCGGCCCCTGCGCGCAAGCCGCCGGGCCGCACCAACGACCCCGAGCGCACGCAGGCCAACATCCTGGAAGTGGCCGAGGCCGAGTTCGGCGAGAAGGGCCTGGCTGGCGCACGCATCGACGAGATCGCCGAGGCGACCAAGACCAGCAAGCGCATGATCTACTACTACTTCGGCAGCAAGGAGGGCTTGTACCTCGCCGTGCTGGAGGAGTCGTACCGGCGCGTGCGCGACGTGGAGTCCGAGCTCAAGCTGCAGGACCTCGACCCCGAGGACGCGCTGCGCCGCCTGGTGGCCTTCACCTTCGACCATCACCTGCACCACGAGAACTACATCCGCCTGGTGATGTCCGAGAACATCAACCGCGGCCAGTACGTGGCGCAGAGCCAGCGCATCCAGGACCTGAACATCCCGGCCATCGCCGCCATCAAGCACCTGTACGAACGCGGCGTCAAGGCCGGGGCCTTCCGCAAGGGGCTCGACCCGGTGGACATCCATGCGTCCATCTCGGCGCTGAGCTTCTTCAACGTCTCCAACCGCCACACCTTCGGCACCATCTTCAAGCTGGACATGCTCGCGCCCAGCTACATCGCACAGCGCCGCGCCAACGTCACCGAGATGGTGGTGCGCTTCGTGCGCAAGTAGACCTCCGCACCTGCCTTTGCTTCGTGCGTCGCCATCGCGTGGCGCCGCAGGCTGGGGTTTGCCCTGAATCGAAAAACTAACCAGTCCGTACAAAATTCATATCAACGGAGACTCGTCGTGATCCAGCGTTTCATAGACCGCATCTGCCGGTTGTTCGTCATCCTCATGGTTGCCTGCCTGGCGCTCATGGTCGTCATGGTGTTTGGCAACGTCGTGCTTCGCTACGGCTTCAATTCCGGCATCACGGTGTCGGAGGAGCTGTCGCGCTGGCTCTTCGTCTGGATGACCTTCTTCGGCTCGGTGGTGGCGGTGCGAAACCGCGCCCACCTGGGTACCGATTCGCTCATCTCCCGCCTGCCGGTCATGGGGCGCAAGGTGTGCTTCGTCATTGCGCATGGGCTGATGCTGTTCATCTGCTGGCTGATGTTTCGCGGCGCGTGGGAGCAGACGGTCATCAACTACGGCACCACCAGCGCCGTGATGGAGGTGTCCATGGCCTGGTTCAACGTCAGCGGCGTGATGTTCGCGGTGCTGGCGGCGCTGATCTTCATCTTCGACCTGTGGCGCCTGTTCACCGGCCAGCTGGCCGACAGCGAACTGGTGGGTGTTCGCGAATCCGAAGACGAGCCGGCACACGCCGAGCCGGCCCCCGTCGCCATCCATACCGCTGCGAAAGAACAAGCATGACCATCACCATCTTCCTGGGCGCGCTGCTGGGCGCCATGGCGCTGGGCGTGCCCATTGCCTTCTCGCTGCTCATCTGCGGTGCCGCGCTCATGTGGCACATGGACATGTTCGACGCGCAGATCCTGGCGCAGAACACCATCGAGGGGGCCAACAGCTTCCCGCTGCTGGCCGTGCCCTTCTTCATGCTGGCCGGCGAGATCATGAATGCGGGCGGCCTGTCCAAGCGCATCGTCAACTTCGCGATGACGCTGGTGGGCCACATCAAGGGCGGCCTGGGCTACGTGGGCATCATGGCGGCGGTGATCATGGCCGCGCTGTCGGGCTCGGCCGTGGCGGACGCCGCCGCGCTGGCCGCGCTGCTGCTGCCCATGATGAACCGCGCCGGCTACGACACGGCGCGCTCTGCGGGCCTGCTGTCGGCGGCCAGCATCATCGCGCCGATCATCCCGCCGTCCATCGGCTTCGTCATCTTCGGCGTGGCGGCCAACGTGTCGATCTCCAAGCTGTTCCTGGCCGGCATTGCGCCGGGCCTCATGCTGGGTGCGGCGCTGTGGGTCACCTGGGCGTGGCTGGTGCGCAAGGAAAAGATCCAGGCCGCCCCGCGCGCCAGCCGGCGCGAGGTGCTGGCAGCCCTGAAAGACGCCACCTTTGCGCTGGTCCTGCCGCTGATCGTGGTGGTGGGCCTGAAGTTCGGCGTGTTCACCCCCACAGAGGCGGCCGTAGTCGCAGCGGTGTACGCGCTGTTCGTCTCCACCGTGATCTACAAGGAGCTCAAGCCCTCGCAGCTGTTCGGCCTGTTCGCCGCGGCGGCGCAGACCACGGCTGTGATCATGTTCCTGGTGGCGGCGGCCATGGTCTCGGCCTGGATGATCACCGTGGCCAACCTGCCGGCCGAGCTGGTGTCCATGCTCAAGCCGCTGCTGGACAACCCCACGATGCTCATGCTGGCCATCATGGTCATCACCATGCTGGTGGGCACGGCCATGGACATGACGCCCACCATCCTGATCCTCACGCCGGTGTTCATGCCGCTGGTCAAGGCCGCGGGCATCGACCCGGTGTACTTCGGCGTGCTGTTCATGATCAACAACGCCATCGGCCTGATCACGCCGCCGGTGGGCACGGTGCTGAGCACGGTGGCCGGCGTCGGCAAGGTCAGCATGGACGAGGTGACCAAGGGCGTGTGGCCCTTCATGGTGGCCCAGTTCGCGCTGATGTTCCTGCTGGTGTTCTTCCCCAGCCTGGTGACCGTGCCGGCGCGCTGGCTGGCCGGCTGACCCAGCCCTTTCACTTTCCAACAACGACGACGAACGGAGACGAGAACCATGAAACGCATCTTCCTCAAGACCGTGCTGGCCGCTGCTGCGCTGGGCGCGCTGGGCCTGGCCCAGGCGCAGACCCGCACCATCAAGTTCGCCAACCAGAACGCCGAGGGCCACCCCATTGTTCTGGGCATGCAGAAGTTCGCGGAAATCGTGGCGGCCAAGTCGGGTGGCAAGCTCAAGGTCAACGTGTACCCCGGCGGCGCGCTGGGCAGCGACCAGGCCAACGTGTCGGCCCTGCAGGGCGGCACGCTGGAGATGGCCTCCATGAACTCGGGCATCTTCGCCAGCATCGTCAAGGACTTCGCCATCTACGACTTCCCCTTCCTCTTCGGCAACGCCAAGGAAGCCGACGCGGTGGTCGACGGCCCCTTCGGCACCGGCCTGCACAAGAAGCTGGAAGACAAGGGCCTGGTCGGCCTGACCTACTACGAGCTGGGCTTTCGCCAGCTCACCAACAGCAAGCGCGCCGTGGCCAAGGTCGAAGACATCGGGGGCCTGAAGCTGCGCGTGATTCCCAACCCGATCAATGTCGACTGGGTGAATGCCCTGGGCGCAAATCCCACCCCACTGCCCTTCCCGGAGTTGTATGCTGCGCTGGAGCAGGGTGCGGTGGACGGCCAGGAGAATCCGGTGGCCACCATCCGCGGCGCCAAGCTGTACGAGGTGCAGAAGTACATGACGCTCACCAACCACCAGTACAACCCGCAGTCGGTCGTCATCAGCAAGCGCTTCTGGGAGTCGCTGTCCGAAGGCGACCGCAAGATCCTGCAGGAGGCGGCGACCGAGTCGGCCAAGTACGAGCGCGAGCAGTCGCGCGCGCAGGCGGCCAGCATCATGGCCGAGCTCAAGAAGAGCGGCATGCAGATCACCGAGCTCTCGCCGGCCGAGGTCACCAAGCTGCGCGAGAAGATGAAGCCCGTGATCGCCAAGCACAGCGCCTCGGTGGGTGAAGCCACCGTCAACGCCGTCGTCGCGGAGCTCGAAAAAGCCCGCAAGTAAGTCAGGACAGGGAGATTCCGCCATGCAGATCGATGGCCGCACCGAGGTCATAGCCCACCTGGGCTACCCCACCCACACCTTCAAGTCCCCGATGATCTACAACCCGTACTTCGAGGCGGAAGGGATCAACGCGGTGGTGGTGCCGTTTTCCAGCCGGCCGGAGTCGTTCGCGCAGAGCCTGCGCGGCCTGTTCCAGATGGACAACGTGCGCGGCGCGCTCATCACCATGCCGCACAAGGTGAGCGTGCTGGCGCTGCTGGCCGAGGTCACGCCCACCGTGCGCGTGGCCGGCGCCTGCAACGCGGTCAAGCGCCTTGCCGACGGGCGGCTGGTGGGCGACCAGTTCGACGGTGCGGGCTTCGTGCGCGGCATGCAGCGCAAGGGCGTGCAGCTGGGCAGCACCCGCGCGCTCGTGGTGGGCTCGGGCGGCGTGGGCTGCGCCATTGCGGCATCCCTGGCCCAGGCCGGCGTTGCCGAGCTGGCGCTGTTCGACGTCAACGCCGCTTCGGCGCAGGCGCTGGCCGAGCGGCTGCGCCAGGAATACCCGCAGCTGCCGGTCAGCACCGGCAGCGCCGACCCGCAGGACTTCGGGCTCGTGGTCAACGCCACGCCGCTGGGCATGAACCCGGGCGACCCCTTGCCCTTCGACGTGGAACGTCTTCAAGCCGGCACCATGGTCGGCGAAGTGGTCATGCGCAGCGAGACCACCGCGCTGCTGGCAGCCGCGCAGGCCCGTGGCTGCCGGGTGCAGGTGGGCACCGACATGCTTTTCGAGATGATTCCAGCCTACCTCGAGTTCTTCGGCCTGCCCAGCACCTCGGCCGAACGACTGCGCTCGCTGGCGCGCCTGCAGTACTGAAAAAGCACTGACCGGCCGGGGACAGTGCCCGGGCGCAGGATTTGCTATGTTCCTGCGATCCTTTTCGTGCGCTGCGCCCCATGACCCCCACGCCCAACCCCACGCCCGATGCCGCCACCGCGGCCCGCTACGTTTCGGAGCTGGTTGCCCTGATGCAACTGGCCCCCACGGGCGAAGACCGCTTTCGCGGCCAGAGCCAGAACATCGGCACGCCGGCTGTCTTCGGCGGCCAGGTGCTGGCCCAGTCGCTCGCGGCGGCCGGCCTGACCGTGCCGCCCGATCGCGCCGTGCACTCCATGCACGCCTACTTCCTGCTGCCGGGCCAGCATGCGCCCATCGACTACACCGTGCACCGCGCGCGCGACGGCCGCAGCTTTACCACGCGCCACGTCATCGCCAAGCAGGAAGGCCGCGAGATCTTCGAGATGGCCGCGTCCTTCCAGACGCGCGACGAAGGCATCGACCACCAGGACCCCATGCCCCCCACGGTGGACCCGCTGTCCGCCCCCAGCGAACTGGAGCGCCGCATTGCGCTGGGCGACCGGGTGCCGGCGCCGTATCGCTTTCGGGCGCTGCTCTCGCCCGGGCTGGAGATTCGTGTGGTCGACGCGCCCGACCTGCTGGCGCCCGAGCCTTGCCCGCCCAAGTCGCAGATCTGGATGCGCGCGATTGCGCCGCTGCCGGACGACCCGCTGGTGCACCGCGCCCTGCTGGCCTATGCCTCCGACAACGGCCTGCTGCGCGCTGCCATGAACCCGCATGCCCTGACTTTCTTCAGCAACAAGCTGCGCGTGGCCAGCCTGGACCACGCCATGTGGTTCCACCGCGACTTCCGCATGGACCAGTGGCTGCTGTACGTGATTGACTCGCCCAGTGCGAGCGGCGCGCGCGGGCTTTGCCGGGGCAGCATCTTCACGCAGGACGGCCGGCTGGTTGCCTCCACGGCGCAAGAGGGCATGATCCGCGTCAGGGAGGACTGACCCGATGTCTACAGCCGCGCATCGTCCGCCACACAAGAAGTCCGCCAGCGCCGGGCGCCTGGCGTCCGCATGCCTGGCCCTGGCCGCGGCCGCCGGCGCGGCGCAGGCCGAGCGCGTCGGCGCTGTCGACACCGTCTTCAAGCTGATCGGCCCCGACCACAAGGTGGTGGTCGATGCCTACGACGACCCGAAGGTCAAGGGCGTGTCCTGCTATGTCTCGCGCGCCGTGACCGGTGGGGTCTCGGGTGCGCTGGGCCTGGCCGAGGACAAGGCCGAGGCGGCCATTGCCTGCCGCCAGGTGGGGCCCATTGCCATTGCCCAGCCGCTGCCGCAGCAGGAGGAGGTGTTCAGCGAGCGCCAGTCCATCATGTTCAAGCGCCTGCGCGTGGTGCGCATGGTGGACAGCAAGCGCCACACGCTGGTGTACCTCACCTATTCGGACAAGCTGGTGGAGGGCTCGCCGCAGAACGCGGTGGCGGCGGTGCCGGTGGACGCGTCGATCGCCATTCCGGTCAAGCCCTGAGGCGTTCAGGCGCAGCGAGCGCCTGCTCAATGCGCCATCACGGGGCCGCCATGGGCCTGCGGACTCGGCTGCTGCTGCTGCTGCTGAAGGTCTCGCTGCATCGTGCGCTCGAGCGCCTGCTGCTGGTTTCGCTCGGCAGCCTGCTCGTAGGCCTGCGTGCTTTGCTCGACGGGCGTGTCCAGGGCCTGCACCGTGGGCACGTTCGACACCTTGCTGAGCACCGACCCTGGGGTGCCATCGATGGCAAAGAGCCTGGAGCCATCCGCGTTGGGCATGACCCCATTGATCTGGCGCAATCCGTCCTTGTAGGCCTGCGCCGTGATGGCGGCCGCTGCCTGGTCGGTTCGATGGTCCGAGGCGCGGTTGTGCCGGGCGTCGAGTTGGCGCATGGCGTCTTGTGCCTGCTTGAACATCGAGTGCCCGGGGTGGCCGGGTTCGTCCAGGCGGGACTGCGGCGCATGGGGCACGACGATGGGGGTGGGCACGGGGGCTGTGTGGCGTTCGCGGCTCGTTTCCACTTGCCACACGTTGGACTGCATCGCGTCGCCGTTGCGGGCGATCTGGTGGGCTTCGCTGTAGATCGCAACGCGCTGGTGCGGGTCGAAGCGCAGTTCGGGGCGTACGCTGGCTACCTCGACGCCGCTGTTCTGCAGGTAGGCGGTGCTGATCTCCAACGCGACGGCCGCAGTGCCCTGCAGGTCGTAGCCGCCGCCGATGCCGCAATGGTTGCCCGCCAGTTCGACCTTCATCACGCGTGGATCGCGTGCGTAGTCGGCCAGGCGGAAATCCGAGCGCAGTTCGTCGCGGGCTGCAATCAGCAGCGTCTGGCCGCGAACGTTGGAAGGCAGTGACAGGTCTTCATCCACGAAGCGCGTCACCGGATCGAACATCACGTTGCTGGTGATGGACACGGCGCCCGGCGGCGCAACCTGGGTGCCGTCGGCGAGCACCAGGCCTTCCTTTTCGAGCTTGTGCGCAAAGATCATCGCGGTGGCGGCGCCTCGGCTGAAGCTGGCCATGGAGACGGAGAGGTCGTGGTAGGTGGCGCCGGGGTTGTGCTTCAGGTAGTCGCGGGCTTGCTCTGCGAACTCATGAAGTGCTTCGCTCGCCGACGTGCGAAGCGGCTCGGTGGAAAAACGCTCGCATTGATCCAGTTGCCACGATCGCCTCCGGTACCAACCCCGGGGTAGTAGCTCACTTTGAAGGTGTCACTCTCATTGACCTTCGCCTGATCGTGAAGATTGGCGATGTTGGTTTGGTGGGTGGTGTCCAACAATGGTGGGTTGACTTGTGGCAGGTTGTACTTATCGTTGTTCGTTCCATCGAAGGCCACGAAGAAGGCGAACTTGCCGGGCGTTGTGCCTGAACTCATCCTTTCGGCCGATTCCTTCGTTGCTTGCAGTTGCGCCACTTCCGCAGGTGACAGATGGCGCTCGATTGATGTTCCCATTCCTTATTTCCTCCTTGATTAGTGCTTGTAGGTATTGGCGGGATAGATCTCGTAGGTGACGTGATATCTGGACTTGGTCGTCTTTAGAAGCGGCGGGTCGTCTTCGTGCTTGGGCTTCGGCGTGACCAGGTACACGTAGAGTTGCCGCCCCTCAATGACGAAGGTCAGGCGGTGGTGGTCCATGTCGGCGGGCAGCAGCGGACGCAAGTCCACCCGGTCCTCTCGGACCTCGCCCGTGGCCTTGACGCGCCACTTGACGTACAGGAAATCGCCTACCGGCATCGCGCCAGTGACACCGGATTGGGGACCGAGCCTTTCGCGAGGCGGCTCGACCTTGTCCCGCACCATCCGGTACTTGTCGCCATAGCTGTACTCGAGCAGGTCGATGCTGGCGCCCCACTGGTCGCCAGATCCCTTGCCATCGAACGAAAACGAGTGAAACACCAGCTTGGGCTGGCTCTGGCTCGGTGCAGCCGTGCAGGCGCCCAGTGCCAGCACCAGCGCCCCCAGCACAATGCGCAAACAGGTTCGACGCGCAGCGCGCATCACGGCTTGGTAGAAGCTGCCGTTCATTTTTTCTTCTCCCTTTTATCCAAGGCCTGATGCGGATTGCCCTGGCATCGACCTCAAGGCGGAGATTCTGTCGTGAGTACCGTCAATTGCACAGACCCAAAGAGGTCGAACACAGCAACTCAAGGAATGGTGGACATTTGCATGCCTTTCGATCGACGTTTCCTAAAGAACTGTGATCTCGCCGCATGACGACTTCGCCACCACCACCGGGCCAGACCCCCGAGCTGCTGCGCCGCCTGCTGCGCGCCAAGGACCGCATGGACGCTGCCTCGCACGAAGACTGGCCGGTCGAGCGGCTCGCGCAAGTCAGCCATGTGTCGCAGGCGCATTTCGCCCGCTCCTTCAAGGAGGCCTTTGGCGTGCCGCCGCATCGCTACCTGCTCACGCGGCGCATCGAGCGGGCCAAGACCCTGTTGCGCGACACCGACCTGTCCATCACCGACATCGCATTTCAGACCGGCTGGGCCAGCCTGGGCACCTTCGGGCGCATCTTCAAGGACATCACCGGCCAGAGCCCCGGCGCGCTGCGCGAGCGCGAGCGCTCGGCCGCGAGCCAGCTCGGCCTGGTGCCCGCCTGCTTCCTGAGTGCGGCGCAGCGGCCCGATCTCACCATCGCAGTTTTGGAGAAGCGCCGGCGCACCGCCACCGATACAAACGGGGTTCGGAACACAACGAAGGAGAACCGACGATGACTCAAGGTGTAGAGATGATGGGCCTGTATGTTCGCGACCAGGAGGAAGCGCTCAGGTTCTACGTGGACAAGCTGGGCTTTCGCGTCCACACCGATGTGAAGAACGGCGACTACCGCTGGCTGACGGTGCAGCATCCCGAGCAGCCCTCGCTGCAGGTGGGCCTGTTCATGCCCGGCCCGCCGACGCTCGATGCGCAGTCCGCGCAGGCGCTTCAGGCCTTGGTGGCCAAGGGCGCCATGCCACCCATGCTGCTGACGGTAACCGACTGCCGCGCCGCCTACGAACGCATGCGCGCTGCCGGCGTCGAGTTCACGCAGGAGCCCACCGAGCGCTACGGCGCGGTGGACGCCAACTTCCGCGACCCTTCGGGCAACGGCTGGAAGATGATCCAGCCGCGCCGCTGAAGGGCACTGCGCCGGTCAGCCCGAGAACGGATTCGCAGTCGCAAACCACAGCGCGATGCCGGTGGCGATGATGAAGGCGCCATCGGTCACGCCCGCCGCCAGGAAGAAGGTGGTCTGCAACTGGTCCTTCAGCTCGGGCTGGCGGGCGGTGCCTTCGAGCAGCTTGCCGCCCAGGTTGCCGATGCCCAGGCAGGAGCCCAGGGCGGCAATGCCGATGAGAAGGGCCACCGCGAGGGGAAGGATGTCGAAGCCGGTCATGATCGCTTTCCTGAAAGAGGAGCCCTGACAACACCGTCCGGGTGGCCTGGCTCCGTGGCTGCCGCAACCCCTGCGGTTGCGGCTTGGCTCTACTGTCGCTTCGCACCTGCATGCGGTCCATGACGTGAGAGGTCATGGGCGGGGCGCGGCCCCGTTGCGTTTGCACAGACAATCCGCGCATGCATGCCAAGATCCTGCGCTACTTCGCGGAGGTGGTTCGCGCCGGCTCCATCCGCAAGGCGGCCGAGCAGCTTCATGTGGTGCCCACTGCCATCAACCGCCAGATCCTCAACCTGGAAAACGAGCTGGGCGTGCCGCTGTTCGACCGGGTGCGCGGCACCCTCAAGCTCACGCCGGTGGGCGAGATCGTGCTGGCGCACGCGCGAGCCACGCTCGATGCCTTCGACGACGTGCGCGACCGCATTGCAGCGGTTCAGGGCCTGCGCCAGGGCGAGGTGGCGCTGGCCACCACGCCGGGCCTGGCGGGCGCCTTCCTGCCGGCGTGGGTGCAGCACTTTCGCGCGGAGTTTCCCGGCATCCGACTGAGGCTGCTCGATGCGCCGGTGGCCGACGTTCTCAAGAGCCTGCAGGCCGGCGACAGCGACCTGGGCCTGGCCTTCGATGTGCCCGACAACGCGGGCTTTCGCATCCTGTTCACCAGCGAGTGGCCCATCGGCGCGGTGGTGCCGCCGGGGCATCCGCTGTCGAAGCAGGCCACGGCGCTGCTGGCCGATTGCGTGGGCTATCCGCTCATCCTGCCGGCGCCTGCGCTGTCGCTGCGGCCGCTGCTCGATGGCGCCTTCGAGCTGGGCGAGGTGCGCGTATCGCCGGTGGTGGAAAGCACTTCCACCGCGCTCATCCGCCAGCTGGTGATGCGCGGCACGGGCATCACGCTGCTCAACCGGCTGGACGTGGACGAGGAAAGGCGTGCCGGTCAACTGGTGTTCGTGCCGCTGCGCGACACCCATCCGCGCCCGCAGACGCTGCGCCTGGTCTGCCGGCCCGGCACCGACGTCAACCCGGCAGCCAGCGTGCTGGTGCGCCATCTGGTCGAAGGCCTGCAGGGGCTGCTGCTCGCGCCTTGACCGGGCCGGGCGGCCAGCCCCGCACCGTCCACTTTTTCTGAACGGGCCAGGCGAAATTCTGCGCTCGCCTGCGCCACCCCTTCGCTCCTAGACTGCCGCGCGGCCTGTGCCATGCGTGCATGTGCATGGGCCGCGAGGAGACAACAAGACATAACCGTCCAAGAGGGTGCGTTCAGATGATGACTTCACACCAGGCCGCGGCTGACGCGGTCGACCAGAAAATTCCGCTTCCCCGCTGCGCTGCCCTGGGCGTCCAGCATGTGCTGGTGATGTATGCGGGCACGGTGGCCGTGCCGCTCATCGTCGGCGGGGCGCTGGGCCTGTCCAAGGCCGATATCGCCTTTCTCATCAACGCCGACCTGCTGGCCGCCGGCATTGCCACGCTGATCCAGGCGCTGGGCTTGTGGCGCTTCGGTATTCGCATGCCGGTGATGATGGGCGTGACCTTCGCGGCCGTGGGCCCGATGATCGCCATCGGTACCGACCCGTCGCTGGGCCTGACGGCCATCTACGGCGCCACCATCGCGGCGGGCGTGTTCGGCATGCTGGTCGCGCCCTTGATGGGACGGCTGCTGGGCATCTTTCCGCCCCTGGTCACGGGCACGGTCATCACGCTAATCGGCGTGTCGCTCATGGGCGTTGCCTTCAACTGGGCCGGCGGCGGCCAGCCCAGCAGCACCCAGGTGATCGATGGCGTGGCGCATTCCATCACCAACCCGGACTACGGTGATCCGGCCCGGCTGGCCATTGCGGCGCTGGTGCTGGCGGTGATCGTTCTCATCAGTCGCTTCGGCCGTGGCGTGGTGGCCAACCTGGCGGTGCTGCTGGGCGTGATCGTGGGCATGCTCGTGGCCCTGGCCACCGGCCGCATGGGCTTCGATGGCTTTTCCGATGCGCCCTGGCTGGCGCTGACCACGCCGTTTCACTTCGGCCTGCCGCGCTTCGAGTTCTCGGCCGTCGTGTCGATGTGCATCGTGATGATGATCACGCTGGTGGAGTCGACCGGCATGTTCCTGGCGCTGGGCGCCATCACGGGGCGCAAGGTCACGCCGGAAGTGCTCACCCGCGGGCTTCGCGCGGACGGACTGGGCAGCGTCATCGGCGGCGTGTTCAACACCTTTCCCTACACCAGCTTCTCGCAGAACGTGGGCCTGGTGACCGTGACGGGCGTGCGTTCGCGCTACGTGGCGGCGAGTGCCGGCGTCTTCCTGATCGTGCTGGCGCTGCTGCCCAAGCTGGCGCACGTGGTGGCCAGCGTGCCGTCCTTCGTGCTGGGCGGCGCCGGCATCGTGATGTTCGGCATGGTGGCGGCCACCGGCGTGCGCATCCTGGGAAGCGTCGACTACGCGACCAACCGGCATGCGCTGTACGTGATCGCCATCTCGGTGGGCCTGGGGCTCATTCCCACGTTGTCGCCCGCGTTCTTCCAGCACATGCCCGCCTGGACGCATCCGATTACCCACAGCGGCATCGTCCTTGGTACCGTGTCTGCCGTGCTGCTCAATCTTTTCTACCATGGCATGCAGTCGCGCGAGCGCTCGCTCGCAATGGCTGCTGCCACATCCCACGCCACAGAATGAACTCCACTACTACCGCCCCCTCATCGCCGACGTTGCTGATCCTGCGCCATGCCGACGTGCTCGTCACCATGGACGAACAGCGCCGCGAGATCGCCGATGGCGCGGTGGTGGTGCAGGGCGCGGCCATCGCCTGGGTGGGCGCCACCAGCGAACTGCCGTCGCAATACGCCGATGCGCTGGCCGCCGGCCGGGCCGAGGCCATCGACCTAGCGGGCCATGTGCTCATGCCCGGCCTGGTCAACACCCACCACCACATGTACCAGAGCCTGACCCGCGTCGTGCCGCAGGCGCAGGACGCGGAGCTGTTCGGCTGGCTGAACAACCTCTACCTGCTGTGGGCGCGGCTGACGCCGGAGATGATCCGCGTGTCCACCCAGACGGCCATGGCCGAGCTGATGCTCTCGGGCTGCACCACCACCAGCGACCACCTCTACCTGTTCCCCAACGGCAGCCGGCTGGACGACTCCATCGAGGCCGCGGAGCACATGGGCATGCGCTTTCATGCCGCGCGCGGCAGCATGAGCGTGGGCCGCAGCAGCGGCGGCTTGCCGCCCGACGAGGTGGTGGAGCGCGAGGCGGACATCCTGGCCGACAGCCAGCGCCTCATCGACGCCTGGCACGACCCGTCGCGCCACTCCATGCGCCGCATCGTGCTGGCGCCGTGCTCGCCGTTCTCCGTCTCACGCGAGCTGATGCGCGACTCGGCCCTGCTGGCCCGCGAGCGGGGCGTGTCGCTGCACACCCACCTGGCGGAAAACGACAACGACATCGCCTATTCGCGCGAGAAGTTCGGCATGACGCCGGCCGAATATGCGCAAGACCTCGGCTGGGTCGGCCGCGACGTGTGGCATGCGCACTGCGTGAAGCTGGACGAGGCGGGCATCCGCCTCTTCGGGCGAACCGGCACGGGCGTGGCGCACTGCCCCTGCAGCAACATGCGGCTGGCCTCCGGCATTGCGCCGGTGGGCGCCATGCGGCGTGCCGGCGTGCCGGTGGGCCTGGGCGTGGACGGCAGTGCCAGCAACGACGGCGCGCACATGCTTGGCGAGGCGCGCCAGGCCATGCTGCTGGCGCGCGTGGGCCATGGGCCTGCCGCCATGACGGCACGCGAGGCACTGGAAATTGCCACGCTGGGCGGCGCCCAGGTGCTCGGCCGCGACGACATCGGCGCCCTGGCGCCGGGCATGTCGGCCGACCTCGTGGCCTTCGACCTGCGCGGCGTGGGCTATGCCGGAGCCGGCCACGACCCGGTGGCCGCGCTGGTGTTCTGCCAGCCGGGCAACGTGGCGCTGTCGGTCATCAACGGCCGCGTGCGCGTGCGCGAAGGCCGCATGACGGACGTGGAGCTGGTGCCGCTGCTGGAGCGCCACCGCACCCTGGCGCGCCAGCTGTACGAGGCCGCGCGCCACCCGCACACGGCGGCCTAGGCGAAGCGCGGCGGCGCATGGGCCGCCGCTTCGCCGCCCGCTACGGCAACTGCGTCCAGTTCTGGTTGTTGCCGCCGTTGCAGGTCCAGGTGAGCAGCTGGATGTCCTGCGTGGTCGAGTTGTTGGGCACGTCCAGGCAGGCACCCGATGCCTTGTTGCGCAGGCTCGAACCCACCTGGCTCCACTGCGTGGTGTCGCCGGCATTGCAGGCCACTTGCACCGCCAGCGCACCGCTGGTGGCCGTGCCGCTTTGCGCCAGGCACAGGCCGCTGTGCTGCGCCACGAACTGCACGTAGCCGCCGGTGAGGCTCTTGACGGTGAAGCGCTCGTTGCTCGCGGTGCCGCAGGGCCACTGGATCACGGCCGCGCCGCTGGCGGTCGATGCGGCCCGGATGTTGATGCACAGCTGGCTGTGGTTGGAGCGCAGCCGCGTCACCAGCTCGGTGGCCGTGTCCTGCGACAGCACGTACTGCGCCAGCGCCTGCTGGTCCGCGGCCGGCAGCCCACTCGCGTTGCCGTGTCCACCGGCCAGTACGTCCAGCACGCTGGCCTTCTGGCCGTTGTGGAAGTAGGACGAAGCCGTCCAGCTACCGGCCACAGTGGGCGTGTCGAAACCCACGCCAGCCAGCGGCTGGTTGTTGCCCTTGCCAGACGAGGGCTGGATGGTGCCCACGTCATGCCGCAACCCGTCCTGGAAGGTGCCGCCTGCATGGCAGGTGGCGCACTGCGCACTGGCGAACAGCGTCTGCCCGCGCGCGGCCTCCACCGTCAGGTTGCCGTCGGCGGCACGCGCCGGGCTGCGCATGTACTTGCCCAGCGAGGTGAGGTAGACCGCCAGGTCGTCCAGCTGCGCATTGCGCCCGGCCTTGGGCGTGCCCAGCGGGTCGGCGGTGGCGGTGAAGTCGGCGTCGCTGAGGAAGCCGGTGCCGCCGAAGGCGCTGCGCATGTCGTTCTCGAAGTCCTGCACCTCGTCGAAGTTGGCGCTCCAATGCAGCTTGCCGTGCGCCATGCCGCGCTTGCCCTGCAGGTTGATGGTGCGGCGCAGGCCCTCGCCGCGCTGGGTGAAGTCCCACACCATGCCGTCGTCGCCGCCGTCGGCATGGCAGCTGGCGCAGGACATGTAGTTGTCCTTGCTCATGCGCCGGTCCGCCGCGTTGTAGAACACCTGCTTGCCGCGCAATGCGGCGGGCGACATCGGCTCCTGCGCCACCGTGCTCACGTTCGAGAGGAAAGTGGCCGCCGCGCTCTTGGAGGCCAGCACGTCCGCCACGTCGTGCACGGTAACCGAGCGTGCCAGGAAGTTGTTGACGAACAGCCGCTTGCGCGTGGCGTCCAGGTGCAGGCCGTGGGGTGCGCTGCTGGCGTTGATCTCGCCGCGCACCGCCCGCGTGTAGCTGTCGACGATGGCGACATTGTTGCCTTCCATCTGCGCCACGAACAGGTAGTCGCCCGCCGGCGAGAACAGCGCGGCGCGCGCCGGCGCCCGGTCGTCGAAGTCGATCTGCTCGGCCAGCACGTGCTGGCCCTGCGACAGGTTCACCTGCGAGAGGATGGAGCGCACCGTCTGGTCATGCACCAGGTCGTTGCCGTCCCGGAAGCGCCCGCGCACGATGTTGTCCTTCTTCGAAGGCAGCACCGCGCGCGAGCCGTCGGGCGAGATCAGCACCTGGCTCAGGTAGTTGGCCACGCCGCGTGCGCTGGCCTCGGTGTCCACCGTGGTGGTGTCCACCGGCAGGGCGATGGTGGACAGCAGGCTCATCGTGCCCACGCCCACCTTGTGCAGCTGCCCGCCGTTCATCTTCGACTTGAAGCGCGTCACGTAGGCGGTCTGCCCGTCCGCGGCCACGGCGATGCCGCGCAAGCTGCCTTCGAGTGCCAGCGTCCCGGTGGTGGCGCCGGAGGCCGGGTCGAAGAACAGAAGCTGCGACTTGCTCTCCAGCGTGAGCAGGCCCTTGGCGCCGCCGGGCGCGAAGGTCACGCCGTAGGGGCCGCTGCCGTAGGCCAGCGGGATGCTGGCCGAGACGCTGCCGTCCGCCGCGTTGAGCGCCACCAGCTTGTCCTCGCCCTGCACCGTGACCCAGATGCGTCCGTCCGGGCCCACGGCCAGCGTCTTGGGCTCGTCGCCCACGCGAACTTCCCAGCGCTTGGTCAGGGCCAGCGCGTCGATGGCGGCCACGGTGCCGCTGTCGGGGTTGAGCGCATACACGCTGTTGGCATCGCCCACGATGTTGCTGGTGTGGGTGGGTGCCTGCGCCGTCATCGGGTAGACCACGGTCACCTGGTAGGTGTAGTAGGTCTCGCGGCCCGAGGCATCGCGCACCGTCAGCGTCACGGTGAAGTGGCCGGGGCGCGCGTAGGTGTAGCTGATGCCGGGTTGGGCCGAGAAGGCGCTTTGCGTGCCGTCGCCGAAGTTCCAGCGGTATTGCACGCCGGTGGCATTGCCCAGTCGGTCCGGCGAGAAGCTCAGCTGGCCGTTGACCAGCTTGGGCCCGCCGCTCACGCCGGCGTCGCCGACGATGGTCTGCGCGCGCAGGTTGGCCACGTCGGTGTCGCCCAGCACGCGGCCATACACGCGAACCTGGGCCAGCATGCCGCGGAAGAAGTCCGCGTTGCCCTGGATCTGGCCCAGCAGGCTGAACTTGTTGCCCAGGCCCTTGGCGCCGGTCAGGCCGGCGGCGGTGGTCTTCACGCCGTCCACGTAGAGCGTCTGTGCGCCCGAGGCGGCATCGCGCGTCATCACCACGTGGTGCCAGTTGCCGTCATTGACCGGCGAGGTGGAACGCACGCCGGGGTTGCCGGTGCCGGTATTGCCCACCGAGAGCGTGATGCGCCCGGTGTTGTCCAGCCAGCCCCAGAACACGTCGTCGGCGCCACCGCTCTGGTCGCGCCCGAACAGGCCCGGCGCCGTCCATGCGTTGGCGCTGCCGGCCTGCGTGGTCTTCATGTAGAAGGCCAGGGAGGCGGTGCCGCCCAGCGCGGTGGCCACCGCGTCGTTCTTGAGCTGCACGCCGCCACTGCGCTGCGCGAAGTTCAGGCCGATGCTCTCGAAGCGGTCGGCGCCCGATGCGGTACCGTTGTTGGCGCTGATCTCATCCACCAGGCCACCGGCCAGTTGCCAATAGTGCATGAGGTTGATGTCGGCGGCGCTGCCGGTGTGAAAGACCGAGTGGTAGTCCACCGCAATCGCGTTGCCCGCATAGTCCTTCACGCCACCGGCCGGCAGGAACACCTCGTAGCTGTTGCCCGCGACCAGCGGCTGGTCGGGGAAGAAGTTGATGATGCCCAGCTGCACGCTGTAGGTGCCGGCCAGCGTGTTGCCGCCTACCTGGCGCACGATGAAGGTGCTGGCGTTCACGCTTTCGGGCCGGATGCTGTCGGTCATGCCGATGCCCACGCGCGTGGTCAAGGCCTGCTGCTTGGCGCCGTTGACGGGCGAGACCTGCTTGACCGCCGGTGCCGTGGTGTCCGGCGCGGCCTGGTGCACCATGAAGCCGCTGCCCGAGCCGTGGTCGTTGCCGATGAACAGCAGGTTGCCCAGCGGCGCCACCTGGCCGTGGTCGGAGTGCGATTCTTCTTCCGAGCCGGCCGGGAACAAGCCGCCGCGCCCCACCTCGACATGGTTGAGCGGGTTGCTCACGTCCACCTTGTGCACCTTGAACTGCGCGCCCTGGAACACGAAGTTGTCCTGCGTGCCGCAGTACAGCTGCTCGTCGATGACCAGGCGGTTGTCCTCGGCCACGAAGCGCGATCGGTCGGACAGGTCGTAGCTGTACATCTTCGCGCCCGCGCCGCGCGCCGAGGCGTGCAGGTTGCGGCCGTCGAAGCAGGTGGCGTAGTAGTTGGGATTGGCACCCACGGTGTCGAGCACCTTGGGGTTGAGCGGGTCGGAGATGTCCAGGCTGGCAAAGCCGTCGGTGTTGTCCATCGAGCTGAGCACCATGTGGTTGCCCATGGTGAAGATCGGCCCGACGCGAAAGCCCCCCAGCTCGCCCGTGGGCACCGGATTGGGCTTGCCCGCGCCGCGGTTGGCCAGCACGGCGTTGGCCGGGTCGCGGGCATCGACGATGTAGACGCCGTCGTTGGCCGAGGCCACGTACACGTACGGCGCCTGCCACCACAGCTGCCAGCTCACGTTGGTGTAGTCGCCACCGTTGACCGTGGGCAGGGTGAGCTTCTTGACCTGCTTGACGTCGTTGATGTCGGTGAAGTCCCAGAACTCGATGCCCTTGGTGCTGGGCACCACGATGTAATCCTTGCCGCCGATGGTGGCGGTGCCGATGGCGTGCGCCTCGCGGAACTCGGCGGTGCGGCCCTCGGGCTCGTAGATGCGCTTGACCAGCTGGATCGCGCGCGGGTTCGACACGTCGTACAGCAGGAAGCCGCCGGGCCCCAGGCCGCTGTCGGGCGCGAACACGGTGAGGAAGTAGCCCTTGTGCATGATCCCCACGTTCAGGCCGTAGGCCTTGCGGCCCGGGTAGGTCTCGGGCACGCCCTGGTCGTCGCGGTGGATCATCGACACCGCCTTGAACAACTCGCTCGAGTTGTATTGCAGGTTGCCCAGGCCGGGGCCCTGGATGGGCAGCGGCGCCACCAGTGCCACCACCGCCGAGCTCATGCGCTCCAGCGTGGTGACGGGGCTCTGGCCGGTGACGGCTGCGTGGGTCAGCAGCGCCGCAAATGGCAGCGCCAAGGCCGCCAGGAGATACCGGATTCTCTTCATTCTTGTCTCCAGCTTGTCTCGATAACCGGCGGAGCAAGGGCCTGGGGCGCGGCTCGCGCGTCCCTTTTCGTGAAAGGAAATGGGTTCAGGGCGCTCCGCCGGATGCCCTGCCCGGTCCTCGGAACTACCTGTTGTTGTGGCTCTCGTAGAGCTGCCAGGCGGCCTGCGCGCTGGCGCCTTCATGGATCATGGCCATCAGGGCCGCCACCACTGCCGCCGGGTTGGCGTGCTGGTAGACGTTGCGGCCGTACACCATGCCCACCGCACCCTGGTCGAGCAGCACGCGCGAGCGCTCGAACACCTGTTGCAGGTTCTCGCGCCCGCCGCCGCGCACCAGCACCGGGCAGCGCGCGGCCTGCACCGCGCGATGGAACTCATGCGGGTCCGCGGTGGGGTCGGCCTTGACGATGTCCGCGCCCATTTCGCGCGCCAGGCGAACCAGCGTGACGATCTTCTGCGCATCGCCGTCCACCATGTAGCCTCCGCGCCCTTGGCCGTGCGGCTGCATCACCAGCGGCTCGATCATCAGCGGCATGCCGTAGCGGTCGCAGTCGGCGCGCACGCGCGAGATGTTCTGCACGCACTGGCGAAACAGGTCGGGCTCGTCGGGCAGCATGAACAGGTTGACCACCACGCAAGCCGCGTCCATCTGCACCGCGGGCAGCACCGGGTCGTGTTCGTTCTGCAGCACAGCCCACATCGAGCGGTGGCGTTGCGCGTTGTAGGGGTTGCCCATGTCCAGGCGCATCACCAGTGCGGGACGCTCGCGGCCGGGCCGGTGCTGCAGCAGGTCCGCCTGCCCGTAGTTGAGCTGGATCGCATCGGGCCGCGCGGCAACCAGCCGATCCATCAGCGCCGGCATGTCCTCCAGGCCGTCGAGAAAAGTAGGTTCGTTGCACACGCCGTGGTCGAGTGCGATGTCCAGGCAGCGGCCGGCATGCAGCAGCCGGGCCAGGCGTGCCTCCTTGGCATTGGCCATGAGAGCGACTCCTTGAAAAGAGTGAATGGGTGAAGGGGGAAGAGGGCCGGCTCAGCCGAGCTCGGCCAGGTGTTTTCGGGCGGTGCCTTCGATCTGCGCCACGGCATCTGCATCCAGCGACACCGCGCCGGCCGCCGCGTTCTGGCGTGCCTGCGCCGCGGTGCGCGCGCCGCACAGCGCCATCGACACCGCGCCGTGCGCCAGCGTCCAGGCAATCATCATTTCGGAGAAGCTGCAGCCCAGCCGCGTGCGCAGCGGTTCCAGCTCTGCGAAGAAGGCCGAGAGCCTTGCGCGGTTGCCGGCGGAAAAGCGCGGGTTGGCAGCGCGCTGGTCATCGCCACCGAACACGCGGGCCGGATCGATCGGCCCGGCCAGCAGGCCCAGCGCCAGCGATGAATAGCCCATGACCGCCACGTCGTTCTCCTTGCACAGCGGCACCAGCGTCTGCTCGATCTCGCGGTCGATCAGGCTGTAGCGCTCCTGCGCGGCATCGACCGGGCCGTGGCGCAGGTATTCGGCCAGCGTGGGCGCGTCGACGTTGCTCACGCCAATGGCGCGGATCTTTCCCTGGTGCTTGAGTGACAGCAATGCATCCATCGTCTCGGCCACTGGCGTGGTGCTGTCCTGCCAGTGGGTGATGTACAGGTCGATGTAGTCGGTCTGCAGGTTCGCAAGGCTCTGCTCCACCTCGAAGGCGATCGAGTCGCGCCCCAGGTAGCGGTGCACCGGGTGGCCGTCTTCTTCGAAGAAGTGCGTGCCCTTCTGCGTGTGCCACACCAGGCCGCACTTGGTGGCGACCACGGCCTGGTCACGCCGGCCCTTGAGCGCCTGGCCCACCAGCCGTTCCGACTGGCCCAGGCCATAGGCCGGCGCGGTATCGATCAGCGTGACGCCGGCATCCAGCGATGCGCGAATGGCGTCCACCGCCGCTGCGTCGTCGCCACCGCCCCACATCCATCCGCCCATGGCCCAGGTGCCCAGGCCGATGGCCGAGCAGCGGATGCCCGAAGGGCCCAGCGTGGTTTGCTTCATGGTGGCGGTCATCGTGCGGTCTTTCTGGAATTGAGCAGGTGGTCGATGGTCACGGCCGCCAGCAGGATCAGCCCCTTGATCACGTCCTGCCAGTACGGCGAGACGTCCAGCAGGATGAGCGAGCTGGTCACCACCGAGAGCAGCGCCAGGCCCAGCACCGCGCCCAGCACCGTGCCCGAGCCACCCTTGAGGCTGGCCCCGCCGATGACGGCAGCAGCGATCACGTTGAGCTCCATGCCCACGCCGAAGGTGGGCGTGGCCGCGCCGAAGCGCGCGGTGTAGATCACGCCGGCCAGCCCCGCCGAAGCGGCGCACAGCACCGTGACCCAGAACTTCACGCGGCCGACTCGAATGCCCGAGTACAGCGCCGCCTTCTCGTTGCTGCCGGTGTAGAACACGCGCCGCAGCAGCGTGGAGCGGCGCAGCACGAAGTCGCTGACCAGCACGATGCCCAGGAAGATCAGGATCACCACCGGCACGCCGCCGAGCGTGCCCTGGCCGATGAACTTGAACTCGGCCGGCAGCGAGAACAGCGACTGCGGCGTGCCCTGCGTGAGCGCCAGGCACAGGCCGCGCACGATCACCATGAAGGCCAGCGAGGCGATGAAGTGGTTCAGGCCGATGCGCGTGACGCAGCCGCCGATCATCGCGCCGATGAGCGCGCTGGCGCCAATGGCCACCAGCCCCGCGCTCCACGGGTCCATGCCCATGAGGAACAGCTTGCCGGTGATGACCATCGCGAAGCACACCACCGAGCCCACCGACAGATCGATGCCGCCGACGATGAGCAAGATGGTCATGCCCACCACCACGATGCCCTCGATGGAGAACGACAGCAGCATCGCGCGGATGTTGTCCCAAGTGAGGAAGTGCGGCGACGCGAAGCTCATGCCCACGCACAGCAGCGCGATGATGAAGAGCAGGCCGGCCTCGCGCATGCGCACGAGCTTGTGGGTCAGGGACATGCGCTCGGTACGTGCGGGCGCGGCCGGCAGGTGCCCGGCGTCGGCTTGGGCTGGATAGTTCATGCGGTCTTTACCTCTAGTTCTCCCAGGCCCGAGGCCAGCCGCAGCAGGGCCTCCTCGGTCATGGCATTGGCGGCCAGTTCACCGGCCACGCGACCCTCGCGGATCACCAGCGCGCGGTCGCACAGGCCGATGATCTCGGGCAGTTCGGAAGAGATCACGATCACGCCCACGCCCTGGTTGGCCAGCTCGCGCAGCAGGTGATGGATCTCGGACTTGGCGCCCACGTCGATGCCGCGCGTGGGCTCGTCCATGAGCAGCACCGAAGGCTGCGTGGCCAGCAGCTTGGCAATGGCCACCTTCTGCTGGTTGCCGCCGGACAGGCTGGACACTTCGATGTCCACGCCGTCGGACTTGAGCTTGAGCTGGCGGCCCAGCTGCTGCGCCAGCGCGTGCTCGGCGCTGCGCTGCAAAAGGCCCCAGCGGGAAGCCACGCGGCGCAGCGCCATGGCTGCGATGTTCTGCGCAATGGGCAGGTCGAGGAACACGCCGGCAGCCTTGCGGTCTTCGCTGAGGTAGGCCATGCCGTGGCGCAGCGCATCGCCGTACTTGCGAATGGAAAGCTCGCGGCCATGCAGGCGCAAGGTGCCACGGCGCGCGCGGCGCAGGCCGCACATCGTCTCGGCCAGTTCGCTGCGGCCCGCGCCCATCAGGCCGGTGATGCCCAGGATCTCGCCGCGCTGCAGGGCGAAGGACACGCCATGCACCCGCTCGTCGTCGGCAATGCCTTCGACCTGCAGCAGGATCTGTGGCGCCTCGTCGTTGGCAGCAGGGCGCGGCGGGTAGTAGTTGACCAGTTCGCGGCCCACCATGCGACGCACCAGCTCGTCCGGGTTCATGTCCGCCGTGGCGGCGCAATGCACGTTGCGGCCGTCGCGCAGCACCGTCACGCGGTCGGCGTGGGTGAAGATCTCGGCCATGCGGTGGCTGATGTAGATGATGCCGATGCCCTGCGCCTTCAGGTCGTGCAGCACCTTGAACAGTGCCGCCGACTCCAGCTCGGTGAGCGCGGCGGTGGGCTCGTCGAGGATGAGCACCTTGCAATCGAGCGTGAGCGCCTTGGCGATCTCCACCAGCTGCTGGCTGGAGATGGGCAATTGCTCCACGCGCCAAGCGGGGTCGATGTCCTGTCCCAGCCGCGCGAGCACGCGCGTGGCGCGCTCGTTCAGGCTGGCGAAATCCATCCAGGCCCGGTGTCCCGAATTGATCTCGGGCATGAAGATGTTCTCGGCCACGGTGGCGTCGGCGCACAGCGCGATCTCCTGGTGCACCAGGCCGATGCCCAGGCGCATGGCATGCGCCGGGCCGTCGATGCACACCTTTTCTCCGGCCAGGAAGATCTCGCCCTCGTCGGGCTGGTGGATGCCGTCGATGATGTTCATCAGCGTCGACTTGCCCGCGCCGTTCTCGCCGCACAAGGCGTGGATCTCGCCGGCACGCAGCGAGAAGTCCACGCCCGCGAGCGCGCGCGAGGCGCCAAAACGCTTGCCGATGCCGCGCAACTGCAGCAGTGGCGGCGCCGATGCGTTGTCTTCCTGCGGCAAGGCGCTCACTCGTTGATTCCCTTGGTGCCGCGGCGGGCCAGGTACTTGTCCCAGTAGAAGTCGTCGGCGTTGGCCTTGCTCACCACCGACAGGCCGTTGTCCAGGAAGGGCACCGACATGGGGTTGGTGCCGTTGCGCTTGGCGTCGTTCATCGGGTCGATGAGCTGGGGGTTCTTGGCCAGGAACAGCATCATCATGCCCATGTAGCCCTGCATGCCCTGGTTGGGATTGATGGCGCCGAACACGTCGCCGGACTTGATCATGTCCAGGATCTTGGCGTTCACGTCGCAGCACATCACCTTGATGTTCTTCTTGCTCTCCACCTTGGCCTGCGCCGCGCCCAGCGCCGAGTTGGCCTCGGGCATGAACAGCGCGCCCAGGTTCGGGTTGGCCTGCACCATGCTCAGCACCGCCTGGTAGGCCTTGTTCGGGTCCTGGTTGCTGGCCGCGCGGCCCACCTGCTTCATGCCGGGGTGCTTGGTCTTCATGCGGTTGACGAAAGCGGCGATGCGGCGGTCGTGGTTGTCCTGGCCGGGGTTCTCCAGCACGGCGTACTCGCCCTTGCCGCCCAGTTCCTTGGCAATGGCGTCGGCCGCCTGGCTGCCTTCACGGTCGTTGTCGGAGGTGATGAAGGACGAACGCTTGGAGTTGGGCGAGTCGGCCGCGAAAGTGACCACCGGGATGCCCATCGCCACCGCGCGGTTGATCGGCTCGATGAAGGGGTCCGGGTTCATCGGGTGCAGCAGGATGCCGGCCGGCTTGCGCGCCAGCTCCTGCTCGAAGGAGGCCAGCTGCTTGTTCACGTCGTACTCGGGCGTGCCGGAGTAGCGCGTCTTCACGCCCAGTTCGCGGCCGAGCTGCTTCATCATCTCGTACACCGGGAACCAGTACTCCACGCCCGAGACCATCACGTTCATCACGTAGACGTCGCTGGACTTGCCGTGCAGGCCGACCGGGGCGGGTGCCGCGGACTGCTGACCGAAAGCACTGGCACCGGCCAGGCCCATGCCCGCTGCAGCGGCGGACTTCAGGAAATTGCGCCTCATCTCTCGTCTCCTCTGGTTGTGCTGACGGTGGGCGGCAACCGGCTGTGGGCCACCGCATGTTCTTGGCTTGCTACGCCACAACAGTTGTTATGACAGGCGGAATGTAATCGCGCTGCGTTTGCTCATGTACCTAGGGGAAACACCACTGGCAAGTCGCTATCCATGCCGCGAAGATGTTATGACATGTTCAGTGATCTCTTCATCGGTATCGACATCGGATCCAGCAGCCTGAAGGCGCTGGCCGTGGATGGCGCCACGGGTCGCGCGGCCGCCGTCGCCCGGCAACCCCTGCCATACGAGCGGCTGGCGGGCGGGGGCTGCGAAGTCAGCGCGGGCGCCATCGAGGCGGCACTGGACCAGGTGCTGGGCGATGTGGCGCAGCAGCTGGGTCCGCGGGTGGCGCAGGTGCGGGCCCTGGCTTGCACCGGTCATGGCGCCGGGCTCTATGCGCTCGACGGCACGGGCCAGCTGGTGCAAGGGCGCGCGGTCGCCTCCACCGACCAGCGCGCGCAATCCCGGGCCGACGCCCTGGCGCGCGAACAAGGCCAGGCCCTGTTCGACGAGGCCGGTTGCGCTCCCTGGGCCGGGCAGCCGCTGCTGCTGGCAGCGCAATTGCTGGGCGCGGATGCCTTCCAGCGCGGCGCCATGCACCGCGTGCTCTTTGCCAAGGACTATCTCGGCCTGCTGCTGTGCGGCGAAATCGCCACCGACGCGAGCGACGCCAGCACGGCCGGCCTGCTCTCGCTGGCCAGTGGCGACTGGTCGCCGCGCGCCATCGCAGCCTCGGGCATGGCCGATGCGGGCGCGCACAGCTTCGCGCCGCTGCGCCCGCGCGGCCAGGTCATCGGCCAGCTGCTGCCCGCACGGGCCGCGCGCTGCGGCCTGCCTGCCGGCCTGCCGGTGGCCATGGGTGCCATCGACCTGCTCGCCGCCATGGGTGCGGTGGGAGCGCAGAGGCGCGGGCGTGCCGTCTCGGTGCTCGGTACCTGGTGCGTGAACGCGGTGAGCGGCCCGGTGCGCGAGCCCAAGCCGGCGGTGGGTGCCATCGTCAACTACGGCGATGCGGGCCAGCGCCTGTACATGGACAACAGCCCTTCGTCGATGGCCAACATCGCCTGGGCCACCGGCGCGCTGGGCCTGACCGACGCGCAGGCGCTGCTCGACCTGGCCATGACCGCGCCGCTGGGTGCGCATGGCCTGCGATTCCTGCCGTTCGTGAACGGTGGTGGGCCGGGTGCCGGCTATGTGGGCCTGCGCAGCCAGCACACGCGCGCCGACCTGGCGCGGGCCGTGGTCGATGCGGTGGCCGCGCTGCACGCGCGCCAGCTCGGCCGCCTGGCCGCCTGCGGGCTGGACGTGTCGTCGCTCACCGTGCTGGGCGGGGGTGCGGGTGACATCCGCCTGGTGCGCCTGCTGGCCGGCTTTCTCGGTCGCGCGGTGGAGCGCTGTGCCGACGACGAATCCAGTGCCCGTGGCGCCGCGCTGTGCGCCGCCGTCTCGCAGGGCTGGACCGATGCCCAGGCTGCCACGAGCCCGCTGCTCGCGCCCTGCGCCATGGTCGAGCCCGATGCATCGAACGCGAATGCCGAGGCCGCATTCATGGCCGGCTTCAACGAACTGATCGACCGCAGCACGGCGCTTGCCGTGCGGCAAAAAACCGCATGACCTGGCAACTGCCCTACCTCCGTCCCGCCGCGCTGGCGGGGCGCCACTTCTCCACCGTCATCGTCGGTGCCGGCATCAACGGCGTGGGCGTGTTCCGCGACCTGGCGCTGCAGCGCGTGGACTGCCTGCTCATCGACAAGGGTGACTTCGGCGCCGGCGCCAGCAGCGCGCCGTCGCGCATGATCCACGGCGGCCTGCGCTACCTGGAAAACGGCAGCTTCTCGCTGGTGGCCGAGGCCACGCGCGAGCGCAACCTGCTGCTGCGCAATGCGCCGCACCTGGTGCGCCCACTCAAGACGGTGGTGCCGCTGTCCAGCCTGTTCGGCGGCCTGGCCAGCAGCGCCCTGCGCTTCTTCGGCCGCAACCCGCCGCAAAAGCGCACCCGCGGCCTGCTGGCCGTGGCGCTGGGCCTGATGCTGTACGACCTGCTCGGCCGCGACCAGCGCGCATTGCCCAGGCACCGCATCGAGCGGCTGGCCGCCGCCGACCGCCCGCTGTTTCGCGATGCCATCCGCTGGGCCGCCACCTACTTCGATGCGTGGATCAGCCATCCGGAATGGCTCATCCAGGAGCTCATCGCCGATGCCTGCAAGGACCAGCCGCGCTCGGCCGCGATCAACTACTGCCGCGCCGTCGCCTGCGCAGGCAACATGCTCAGCCTGCGCGACGAACTGACCGGCGAGGTGGTGCACGTCACGGCCGACTGCGTGGTCAACGCCGGCGGCGCCTGGCTCGACCGCTGCAGCGAAGTGCTGGGCGGCGCCGCGCCACGCGTGATGGGCACCAAGGGATCGCACCTGGTGCTCGACCACGAGCCGCTGCGCCGGGCGCTGGACGGGCGCATGGCCTACTTCGAGGCGGTGGACGGGCGCGTGTGCATCGTCTATCCCTTCCTGGGCCGGGTGCTGGTGGGCTCCACCGACATTCCGGTGGTCGACCCCGACCGCGTCGAGACCGAGGCGCAGGAGGTCGACTACCTGCTCGACGTGCTGCGCGAGCTGTTTCCCAAGCTGAGCTTCGGCCATGGCGACGTGGTCTACACCTTTGTCGGCGTGCGGCCGCTGGCGCGCTCCGACGCCCAGCAGCCGGGCCAGATCTCGCGCGACCATTCCGTGGTGGTCGACCCGCCCGACGCCAGGCGCAAGATCCCGGTGGTGGGGCTGGTCGGCGGCAAGTGGACCACCTTCCGTGCGCTGGCCGAGGAAGCGAGCGACCGGGTGCTGCAGCAGCTGGGCCGCTTGCGCACGGGCTCCACGCGCGAGCTGCCCATTGGCGGCGGCGCCGGCTATCCAGCCGACGAGGCCGCGTGCCAGCAACTGGTGCAGCGCATCGTGTCCGCATCGGGTTTGCCGGAAGCGCGCGCCTCGGCATTGATTGCACGCTATGGCTCCCGGGCCCCGGTGCTGGCGCAGCGGCTTGCCGCCTCGGGCGACCGGCCGCTGGTGCATGCGCCAGGCTACTCCGCAGCCGAGATCGGCTACCTGTGCCTGGAAACCAGCGTGGTGCACCTGAGCGACCTGGTCATCCGCCGCACGCTGCTGGCCATCCGCGGCCAGGTCGACGACGCCGTGCTGGCCGAGCTGGCCAACGTGGCGGCCGAGGTGCTGGGCTGGAGCGAGCAGCGGCGGGAAAAGGAGCTGCACGAATGCGCGCGGCTGCTGCGCGAGCGCCATGGCGTGCGCCTGTCGGCCGTGCAGCCGGCGGCCAACGAAGCCTCGGCTTTCGAGGCATCATCTCTGGTTCCGTGAAGGGGAGAGCAAGCCGCATGTCCGACGTCTCCAATTCTCTGGATTCACTCGACGACGACGACACCGTGAACCGCCCGAACGACCTACCGCCCGCGCTCGACCGGGAATCCGAGTCCCCGCTGTGGGCGCAATTTCGCGACGCGCTGCGCATGCGCATCCTGCAGGGCGAGCTGCCGGTGGGCGCCAAGCTGCCCTCCGAAGCCGAGCTGGGCGAGCAGTACGGCATTTCGCGCATCGTGGTGCGCGAGGCTCTGGCCGACCTGGTGCGCAACAACCTCATCTACAAGATCAAGGGGCGCGGCGCCTTTGTCTCGGCACGCGAGCGCGACGAGGATTTTGTTTCCACCGTGCTGGGCTTCTCGGACGAAATGGAGCGCAAGGGCATCACGGTGCGCACGCAGGTGCTGTCGCAGGAGTTGCGCGCACCCACCGAGCAGGAGGCCAGCGCGCTGGGCCTGATGGAGGGTGTGCAGGTGGTGGCGCTCAAGCGCCTTCGCAGCGTGGATGGCGAGCTGCGCCTTCTGGTGGAAACCGTGGTGCCCGCCGACCTGGCACCTGGCCTGCATCGCACGCGGCTGGACGACCGCTCGCTCTACGACGTGCTGCGCCGCCAGTACGGCCTGCGCCTGGTGCGTGCCGAGCGCTGGATCGATGCGGTGCTGCCGGATGCACAAACGTGCAGCCTGCTTGCACTACCGCAGCCGGAGCCGCTGCTGCGCATCGAGTCGATTGCCTACGGCGCCAACGGTCGGCCGCTGGAGCATTACCGGGCGCTGCACCGGTGCAAGTCGAGTCGCCTGCACGTGCAGACGACGACTTGAGGGGGTAAGCCGGCGCCGCGTTCGCCTTCAAGCGTCGCGCAGCTCGCGCCGCAGGATCTTGCCCACCGTCGACTTGGGCAGCGCATCGACGAACTGCACCGCGCGTGGCACCTTGTAGGCGGTCATCTGTGCGCGGCAGTGGGCAATGACGTCGGCCTCCGTCACGGTGCTGCCGGCCGTGCGCACCACGAACAGCTTCACCGCCTCGCCGGTCTTCTCGTCAGGCACGCCCACGCAGGCGCATTCGGCCACGCCGTCCATGGCGGTGGCCACGGCCTCGACTTCGTTGGGGTACACGTTGAAGCCCGAGACGATGATCATGTCCTTCTTGCGGTCCACGATCTTCAGGAAGCCGCGCGTGTCGAACACGCCCACGTCGCCGGTGCGGAAGTACCCGTCGGCTGTGAAGGCCGAGGCGTTGGCTTCCGGCTTTTCCCAGTAGCCGCGCATCACCTGCGGGCCCTTGACGCAGACCTCACCGGCCTCGCCCAGCGCCACTTCCTGGTTCTTGTCGTCCAGCAGCTTCACGTCGGTGGACGGCAGGGGCAGGCCGGTGGTGGCGGTGAACTCGTTCACCGCGGCCGGGTTGAAGGTGACGATGGGCGAGGTCTCCGACAGGCCATAGCCCTCGCGGATCATCTGGCCGGTGATGGTCTTCCAGCGCTCCGACACGGTGGGCACGATCTGCGAGCCGCCGCCGGCCGCCAGTTTCAGGCGCGACCAGTCGACTTCGCGCAGCTTGGGGTGCATCGTCATGCCGGCATACAGCGTGTTCACGCCGGTGATGACCGTCGGACGCGCCTGGCGCAGCGTTTCGCAGAAAGCATCCATGTCGCGCGGATTGGCGATCAGCCAGTTCTCCGCGCCAATGCTGAAGTAGCTGATGAAGTTCACCATCAGCGCGAAGATGTGATACAGCGGAATGGCAGTGACCACCACCTCTTGCCCTTCGATGCGGGCCGCGGGCATGAACAGCGCGAACTGCGCGCAGTTGGCCAGCAGGTTGCCGTGCGAGAGGGCCGCGCCCTTGGACAAGCCGGTGGTGCCGCCGGTGTATTGCAGGAAGATCAGGTCGTCCGGGCCGGAGGTGACGGGCGAGAAGGGCAGCGATTCGCCAGCGGCCAGCACGTCGGCCAGGCTCAGGGCATTGGCCAGGCGTGCATCCACGGGCGGGCTGGGCAGCTTGCTGTCCGCCGCCAGGCCCAGGCCCGCGGTGACGACGCGGCGCACCGGCGTTTCGCCAGCGATTTCTGCAAACGTGGGCGTGGAGCCGTTGAAGATCACCAGCGTCTGCGCGTCGGCGTCCTTGAGCTGGTGGGCGAGTTCGCGCGGGGTGTAGAGCGGGTTGACGTTTACCTGCACCGCGCCGGCGCGCAGGATGCCCAGCATGGCAATCGGAAAGGCCAGGATGTTGGGCGTCATCACCGCCACGCGCTCGCCGGGCTTCACGCCCTGGGCCTGCAGCCAGGCGGCGAAATTGCGCGACAGGCGGTCGACCTCGGCATAGCTGAGCGCCTGGCCCAGCGAACGCAGTGCGGTGTGGCCGGGAAAGCGGCGCATCGCGTCTTCCATCAGGGCCGTGACGCTGCTGTGGCCGGCGGGCGCGATCTGCGCCGGAATGCCGAATTCGCGGTAGGTATCGAGCCAGGGACGTTCTTGCATGGGCTTGTCTCTCATCTGTTCAAAGTGCATTCGAAACGGCAGGCGCCTTCCCGACACGGATGCCGCAGGAGGGTCGCAGTTTGAGGCGGGTTGAGTGTTTGCACGAGGTTGGATCGCGCCAACGGGGGGTGAAAATGCGCCACATTGTATTGACCCGGAACCCCACGATGAGCGCGGATCGGTCGGCCGACGACATCGTCGGCACCTACGAGGATGGCCCGGCCGGCGCGGCCCACTCGCTGCTGGCGCTGGGCGCGCTGTTTGCCGAGATGCAGGCGCAGGGCGTGCCGGCCGAAGCCCTGCTGCGGGGAACCGGCATCAGGACAGACCGGCTGCATGACCCGCAGGCCGTCATGTCGAGGGCGCAGAAGATCACCGTGTTCCGCAACGCGCACCGACTGTCGAAGCGGCCGGACGTGGGGCTGCGCGCCGGGGCCCGCCAGCGCTTGAGCGACTTCGGCGTGTACGGCTACGCGCTGGCCAGCAGCCCCACCTTCGGCGATGCGGTGGCGCTGGGCGTGCGCCATGTGAAGCTGATCGGGCCGGTGATCGAGAAGCGGTTTCGCGTCCAGGGCGACACGGCAGTCTTCGAGGGGCGGGACATGCAGGCCCTGGGTGAGCTGCTGCCGCTGGTTACCGAGTACTGGTTCAGCTCCGTGTTGCGGCTGGCCACCCTGGTGCTGGAGTCGCGGGTGCCCTCGCGCCTGTTGCGCCTGCCGTACGCACCGCCGGCGCACGCGGCGGCCTACGAACGGGCATTTGGCTGTCCGGTGCAGTTCGATGCGGGTGCGCTCGAGTGGCATTTCGACGCTGCGGTGCTCGGCGCGCCTTGCCCGAATGCCAACCCCATCACTGCGCAGTTGTGCGCACAGATGTGCGAGCGCCTGCTGCGCAGCCTGCCCGAGGAATCGGCCCTGGAGCACAGCATCCGCACCGCATGCTTCAACAGCTGCGGCGACTTTCCGGCACTGGATGAAATGGCGCGCAGCCTGGGCCTGTCGGGGCGGACGCTGCAGCGACGCCTGATGGCACAGGGCCGCAACTACCAGGAGCTGGTGGACGAGGTTCGCACCGCGCTGGCCAGCGAATACCTCACGCAGACCACGCTGTCGGTGGAGGAGGTGGGGCAGCGCGTGGGCTTTTCAGAGGCCTCGAACTTCCGCAAGGCCTTTCGCAAGTGGACCGGCCAGGCGCCGGCCGCGTATCGGAGCCTGCACGGGGGCGCGGGCGCCGCGGCCTGAAGGCGCCGCGACCCTCAGCCCGTCGCCTTGCTCTTGACCTTGTCCGCCGGCGCCAGCAGCCGCTGCAGGTAGCGCCCCGTGTGGCTCGCCTCGTTGGCCGCAATGTCTTCCGGCGTGCCCTCGCCAACCACCGTACCGCCGCCAGCGCCCCCTTCGGGGCCCATGTCGATCAGCCAGTCGGCGGTCTTGATCACGTCCAGGTTGTGCTCGATCACCACGATGGTGTTGCCCGCGTCGCGAAGCTGGTGCAGCACCTTCAGCAGCAGTTCGATGTCGGCAAAGTGCAGGCCGGTGGTGGGCTCGTCCAGGATGTAGAGCGTGCGGCCCGTGTCGCGCTTGGACAGCTCCAGCGCCAGCTTCACGCGCTGCGCCTCGCCGCCCGAGAGCGTGGTCGCGGCCTGCCCCAGCTTGATGTAGCTCAGGCCCACGTCCAGCAGCGTCTTGAGCTTGCGCTCGATGGTGGGCACGGCCTTGAGGAACTCGTGCGCCGCCTCGACCGTCATGTCCAGGATCTGGGCGATGTTCTTGCCCTTGTACTGCACCTCCAGCGTCTCGCGGTTGTAGCGCTGGCCGTGGCAGACCTCGCAGGGCACGTACACGTCGGGCAGGAAGTGCATCTCCACCTTCACCACGCCGTCGCCCTGGCAGGCCTCGCAGCGGCCGCCCGCCACGTTGAAGGAGAAGCGCCCGGGGCCGTAGCCGCGTTCGCGCGCGGTGTTGGTCTCGGCCATCAGCTCGCGGATGGGCGTGAACAGGCCCGTGTAGGTGGCCGGGTTGCTGCGCGGCGTGCGGCCGATGGGCGATTGGTCGACGTTGATGACCTTGTCGAAGTACTCGATGCCCTCCACCGCCTCGTGCGGCGCGGGCTCTTCGTGCGCCCGGTAGAGCGTGCGCGCCACCGAGGCATAGAGCGTGTCGTTGACCAGCGTGGACTTGCCCGAGCCCGACACGCCCGTCACGCAGGTCAGCAGGCCCACCGGGAATGCAACGCTCACGTTCTTCAGGTTGTTGCCGGTGGCACCCAGCACCCGGATTTCCTGCAGCGCGCCCTGCGTGGCCAGGTGCTGCGCCTCGCGTGCCGCTCGGCGTTCGGCCGCGGGGCTCATGGGGAAGCGCGAGACGGGCTTCTTCTTCTCTTCCGCGCTTTCCTTCTTCATCACAGGCAGCCAGGGCGTGCGGCGCTCGGGCACTTCGATCTTCTTGGCGCCCGACAGGTACTGGCCGGTGAGGGAGGCCGGGCTGGTCGCCACCTGCTGGTAGTCGCCCTGGGCCATCACCTGCCCGCCGTGCACGCCCGCACCGGGACCCATGTCGATGATGTGGTCGGCCGCGTGGATCATGTCCTCGTCGTGCTCCACCACGATCACGCTGTTGCCGATGTCGCGCAGATGCTTGAGGGTGCCGATCAGGCGGTCGTTGTCGCGCTGGTGCAGGCCGATGCTGGGCTCGTCGAGCACGTACATCACGCCCGTCAGGCCCGAGCCGATCTGCGAGGCCAGGCGGATGCGTTGCGCCTCCCCGCCCGAGAGCGTGTCGGCGCTGCGGTCCAGGCTCAGGTAGTTCAGGCCCACGTCGTTGAGGAACTTCAGTCGCAGGCCGATTTCGCGCACCACCTTGTCGGCGATCTCGGCCTTGGCGCCCTTGAGGTGCAGGCGCTGGAAGTAGTCCAGGCTCTCGCGCAGGGTGAGGCGGCTGATCTCGTAGATGGCCATGCGCTCGCAAGAGCCTTGGTCTTCATCCACCAGGAACACGTTGCGCGCCTCGATGCGCAGGCGCGAGCCGCCGCAGTCGGGGCAAGGCTGCACGTTGCGGTAGCGGGCCAGTTCCTCGCGCACCATGGCCGAGTCGGTCTCGCGGTAGCGCCGAACCATGTTGGGAATGATCCCCTCGAACGGGTGCTTCTTCACCAGCTTCTTGCCGGCCTGCGCACCCGATTCCATGGTGTAGCTGAACTTGATCTCCTCGCTGTCCGAGCCGTTGAGCAGCACCTGCTGCACGCTGGCCGGCAGCGATTCGAAGGGCGCGTCGACATCCACCTTGTAGTGCTTGGCCACGCTCTCGACCATGGAGAAGTAGTAGCCGTTGCGCCGGTCCCAGCCCTTGATGGCGCCGCTGCCCATCGACAGCGACGGGAAGGCCACCACCCGGCTCGGGTCGAAGAACTCGCGATGCCCCAGGCCGTCGCAGGCCGGGCAGGCCCCCACGGGCGAATTGAAGGAAAAAAGGCGCGGCTCCAGTTCGCTGAGCGAGTAGTGGCAGATCGGGCAGGCGAACTTGGCGTTGAACAGGTGTTCCTTGTCCTCCTTGCCGTCGCCGCCCAGTTCCAGCGCAATGGCTCGGCCATTGGCCAGGCGCAGGGCGGCCTCGAAGCTCTCGGCCAGGCGCTGCTGCATGTCGGGGCGCGCGCGCAGGCGGTCGATCACCACGTCGATGTCGTGCTTCTCGGTCTTCTTGAGCTGCGGCAGGTCGGTGTATTCGTAGGTCTGGCCGTCCACCCGGAAGCGCACGTAGCCGGCGGCCTGCATCTCGGAGAAAAGCTCGGTGAACTCGCCCTTCTTCTCGCGGGCCACGGGTGCCAGGATCATCAGCCTGGGCTCGTCGGGAATGGCGAGAACGGCGTCCACCATCTGCGAGACGGTCTGGGCCTGCAGCGCCAGGTGGTGGTCGGGGCAGTAGGGCGTGCCGGCGCGGGCGTACAGCAGGCGCAGGTAGTCGTGGATCTCGGTCACCGTGCCCACGGTGGAGCGCGGGTTGTGGCTGGTGGCCTTCTGCTCGATGCTGATGGCCGGCGACAGGCCTTCGATCATGTCCACGTCGGGCTTGTCCATCAGCTGCAGGAACTGGCGGGCATAGGCCGACAGGCTTTCCACATAGCGGCGCTGGCCTTCGGCATACAGCGTGTCGAAAGCCAGGCTGGACTTGCCCGAGCCCGACAAACCGGTAATGACCACCAGCTTGTTGCGCGGAATGTCCAGGTCGATGTTCTTGAGGTTGTGGGTGCGGGCGCCGCGGATGCTGATGCGCTGCTGCGCCAGCACGGCGCCTAGATAGGCTTCTTTTTCCACGGGGGCGGTGGTGACGGCGTTCAAGTTGGCGGCTCTTTCGGGCAACCGGACATGATAGACGCCCGACGATTCCGGTGCTCCCGGGCGCCTTCGGCCGGCCTGGGGCGGAAGTTGCGCCACCCGGGGTCCCCCGGGGGTGGCCCGCCGGCCCGGGGCGGGTAGACTTGTCGGATTGCCGGGCAAACCCGGCTACATCTTTCTCTCAAGGCAGCGCTCCATGGCATCGGTCAACAAAGTCATCCTCGTCGGCAACCTCGGCCGCGACCCCGAAACCCGCACCTTCCCCAGTGGCGACCAGGTGTGCAACGTGACCCTGGCCACCACCGACAAGTGGAAGGACAAGCAAAGCGGCGAAATGCGCGAAGCCACCGAATGGCACCGCCTGGTGTTCAACGGCCGCCTGGCCGAAATCGCCGCGCAATACCTGCGCAAGGGCTCGCAGATCTACGTCGAAGGCCAGATCCGCACCCGCAAGTACCAGGACAAGGACGGCGTCGAGAAGTACGCCACCGACATCCGTGTCGACCAGATGCAGATGCTGGGCAGCCGCCAGGGCCAGGGCGGCCCGTCCGCCGGCGGTGATGACGATGGCTACGGCGGTGGCGGCGGTTACGGCGGTGGTGGTGGCGGCGGCGGCGGTTATTCGCGCGCCCCGGCTGCGGCGCCCCGCCAGGCTCCGGCGCCCGCACCGCGCCAGGCGCCGGCCCGCTCTTCGTCCGGCTTCGACGACATGGACGACGACATTCCGTTCTAGGAATTTCCGATGGTGTAAGCCAGCAGGCCTGCAGTGACGCTACTGCAGGCCTTTTTTTTGGGGGGCGCCCCACCTCTTCGCCCCGGGCTTGAACGCCCGACTTGAATAGCACGCCAACCTCGACTATCAATGTGCCTGGGAAATTGTTCCCAAGGGGAGGTGTGCACATGAAAGTTCTTGCTCGCGCTCGAGCCGGGCTATGGTCCGTGCTCGTTGTCCTGGTTTCCCTGCTCGCCCTGGCGCCCGCGCCGGCGCAGGCGACGACGCTGATCAACTGCACCGGGCAGACCGAGATACTCTACTCACCGGGGCTGACCAACCAGGCGCAGGCCGTGACGTACACAGGGGAAGACCGTGCGACCCTGTGCATCAGCCTGACCCATCCCACGCTCCAGAATTTCGTCGGGCCATTCAGCGGGGGAGGACAGCTGTCCTGCACGTCGCTGACCAACGTCAGCCAAGGAACCGAGACGTTGTACTGGAACGGTACGACCACGCTGACCAGTTCCTGGACCTTTACCTATAACCCGGTCATGGTGGGCGGTTCGCTGATCTCCACGGTCAGCGGCCCCATCACTGCCGGCGTTGCAGCCGGCGCCACGCTGACGCAGGTTCTGGTGTTGCCCCTAACCGCCCTGGCTGCCTGCAGTGAGCCAGGTGGCTTGCCGACGCAGAAGCCGACGTCGACCTGGGCCTTTTCCGGTTAGCCCGACTGGCCCGGTTGCGCTGGGCGCGTGCCGCTCAGCACTGCTCGCCGGACCGGCGTCGGCCCCAGCCGAACCAGAAGCACACGAAGGTGGGGATGCCCAGCACCACCCAGGCCAGCATGTCACCCAGCCCGCCGTCGCTGAACAGGGCGGAGACCAGGCCCAGGGCCATCATCAGGCCCAGGGCAATGGGCCAGCCCCACACGCGCCAGAAATGCGAAGGGGTTTGCTCTTGCGGCTTCATGTCGAGCTCATCGCCTTGGTGGTGGCGGCAGCGGGTTGAGGCGCCGGGTCGGTTGCGCCCTGGAGCGCCGCGCCACCCTTGGCCCTGTGATGCTCATGCACCGGGTTGCCGCGCTTGAGCCACAAGTACAGGCCGCTGCCCAGCACGATGATCGTCGCGACGTCGAGCAGCGCCCAGATGATCTGCATCGGCATGCCGCCATAGTCACCAAAGTGCAGTGGCTGCGACACCAGCAGCGCCGTCAGGTACCAGGGCAGGTGCGGGCTGGCGGTGATGTCGTTGGTCTTGGCGTCCACCAGCACCGGCTGCAGCAGCTTCGAGGTCATCGGCGTGTCGCCGCGCAGGAACACGGTGTTGTGGTGCGGGCTGGAGAAGGCCGTGCCCGGGAAGGCGATGAACGACAGCTTGTTGCCCGGCGAGCTTTGCAGCGCCACGTCGAGCGAGCGTTGCACCGAGCCGCGTTCGGTCGTGGCCACCAGCGGCTGGCCCTGGTAGGGCTGCAGGATGTGGCTGAGCTGGTCGTACTGCCAGTACTTGATCACCAGGTCGGCCCAGGTGTTGATCATGCCGGTGGCGCCCACCGTGAAGGCCCACACCAGCGTGACGATGCCCAGCAGGTTGTGCAGGTCCAGCCACTTCAGGCGCGGACGTCGCTCGCGCCGCACGGTGCCGAACTCCAGCTTGCGCATGAAGGGCGAATACAGCACTACGCCGCTGACGATGGCCACCAGCAGCAACAGGCCCATGAAGCCCAGGAACAGCTTGCCCGCCAGCCCCGCGAACAGGTCGACGTGCAGCTTGAGCATGACCCACATGAAACCCTCGTCGACCTTGGGTTGCGCCAGCACCTGGCCGGTGCGTGCGTCCACCGCCACCGACTTGAAGTCGTAGGTGGGCGCTGGCGTGGGCGTGAGCGTGACGAACCAGACCTTGTCGCTGTTCTCCTCCTGCGAGACGAACTGCACCACGCGCTCGGGGTAGAGCGCATTGGCGGCCTTGAGCACGTCGTCCAGGCTCGCGCGCTTGCGGGCCTGGTCGACGGGCAGCTCGGGTGCTTCGACTTCGGTGCCCAGCAGGTGCCCGATCTCGTGGTGGAAGATCAGCGGCAGCCCGGTCAGGCATAGCAGCAGCATGAACACGGTGCAGACCAGGCTGCTCCACTTGTGGATCCAGGTCCAGGTCTTGATGCGTCCAGAGTTCATGGGGTCTTAGAAACGGTAGGTGGCGCTGGCCACGACGTTGCGGCGCGCACCGTACCAGCAATCGCCGCGCGACAGGCAAGTGCTGAAGTAGGTCTTGTCGGTCAGGTTGTTGATGGTCAGGGCGAGTCGCCACTGCGCATTTTCCCAGGAGACCATCGCGTCCATCAAAGTCTGGCTGGGGACTTCGGGGCCGATGCCGTACGAAACATCGCGAAACGCGCTCATCCAGCGCACGCCGGCGCCCACGGCGAAGCCGGGCATCCCGGCGATCTGGAAGCGGTACTTGGCCCAGACGCTGGCCATGTTTTCGGGCAGGCCCTCGAGCGTCGGGTCGACATCCGTGTAGGTGTAGTTGGCGATCAGGTCCAGTGCAGGGGTGATGCGGCCACGCGCCTCCAGCTCGACGCCGCGGGTCTTCGTATCGTCAAGCTGCGTGATGACATTGGGTTCGGGCGACGTGGTGCGGTCCTTTTCCCGCAGGTCGTACACCGCAGCGCTGAATGCCAGAGGACGATCCTTGGGCTCGTACTTCAGGCCGGCTTCCCACTGCTCGCCGCGCAGCGGCTTGAGCATCTGGCCCAGCTGCGGCGCCTGGGGCGTGAAGGACTCGGCGTAGCTCAGGTACGGCGACCATCCGCTCGGATGCGCATACAGCAGCGCAAAGCGCTTGGTGGTGGCGTCGTCCTTCTGGTCGGGCGAGCCTTCTGCCGTGGATTGAGTCCAGTCGCGGCGCAGGCCGGCGAGGAACACCCAGTTGTCCAGCTTCATCTGGTCCTGCACATACAGGCCCATGCTGCGCTGGGTCGTCTGCGGCAGCGGGTCGCGCGTGGCCGGCAGCGGCTCCAGGTTGCCATAGACCGGCGCATAGGCGTCGATCTCGCTGTAGCCCACGGTGCCGCCGTAGACGTTTTCCTTCTGGCGCGAGAAGTCGGCGCCAATCAACACCGTGTGCTTGAGCCCGCCGGTGTCGAAATGGCCCTCGACGTTGTTGTCCATCACCGACATGTCGTTCTTCGTGAGCGAGTAGTCGAGATAACGGCCGAGGATGCGCTTGTTGATGGGGTCGGAGCCCCAGCCACCCGGGATGGTGAACGAGTCGCCCCAGTGGTAGCGGTTGTCGTTTTCGTTCTTGGCGTACCGGAAGTTCTGGCGGAAAGCCCAGTCGCTGGTGAACTTGTGCTCGAACTGCCAGCCGAAGCTCTTGCGCTCGCTGTTGTAGTAGTCGCCCGGCTCGCCGATGAAGCGGCTGCTGGGCAGTTGGCCATTGGGGTTGGGCAGCAGCGTGCCTTCCCACGGGAAGAACTGCGAGGTGCTGCCGGCCTTGTCCTTCTGGTAGAGCGCCTGCAGCGTGAGGGACGTGGCGCCGCTCGGTCGCCAGGTGAGCGAGGGCGCCAAGACGGTGCGATCGTCGGGCACGTAGTCGACCTGGGTGTCCGACTTGCGTTGCAAGGCGATCAGGCGGTAGGACCACTCGCCGGTATCGGTCAGGGCGCCGGTCAGGTCGGCCTGGATCTGCTTGCGGCCGTAACTGCCGAACTCCACGCCCACTTCGCGCTGCGTTTCCAGTTGAGGCCGCTTGCTCACCATGTTGACAATGCCTGCCGCCGTGCCCGAGCCGTAGAGCATTCCCGAGGGGCCGCGCAGTACTTCCAGTCTTTCCAGGGTGTAGGGCTCCGTGCGGGTGGTGCTGGTGTAGTAGCCGTAGTTCTGGCGCAGTCCATCCAGGTAGATGTCTGGATAGCTGCCGCGAATGCGTACCGAGTCGGTCCGTCCGTCCAGGCCATAGGCGTCGGAGCGAACACCGGCGGCGTAGTTGAGGGCGTCCTGCAGGGTCGTTGCGCCTTGGTCCACCATCTGGTCGCGCGGCACCACTGTCACCGATTGAGGCGTTTCGGACAGCGGGGTATCGGTCTTGGTGGCGGTGACGGCGTTCTTGGCACGGTAGCCGATCACGGGCGTCGTGGCGGTTTCTGGCGTGGCATCGGCATCTACCCGGACTTCTGGCAGCACGGCGCCGGAACTGGTTTGTGCGGTGGCGAACTGCGGCGAAGCTCCAATCGCGATAAAGCAAGAGACTAAGGCGGTGGTGCTATTTTGGCGAAAGTGAGCGCTCATTTCCAGTTCTTTTCGGTTGGATTCTTGGTCTGAATTAGAGAATGCGAACGATTCGTATTCTATGAAAGACAAACAAAAACACATGAAAAGTCACGCGAATCAAGTGGTTTCACCCGGGTTATCGTCGCGTTGTCTCGCGCATCCCGACGCCAGCAAGGGATGCCTCTTTTGGCCATGATGGCGGCCATGCCTCCCTTCTCCATCCTCGATCTATCGCCCATCTGTGAGGGCGGCGACGCCGCTCAGTCGTTCCGCAATTCCCTGTCCTTGGCGCAGCATGGCGAGCGCTTGGGCTACAAGCGCTACTGGCTTGCCGAGCACCACGGCATGCCCGGCATCGCCAGCGCCGCCACCGCGGTGCTGCTCTCGCACGTGGGCGCCGGCACCTCCACCATTCGCATCGGCGCGGGCGGCGTCATGCTGCCCAACCATTCGCCGCTGGTGATTGCCGAGCAGTTCGGCACGCTGGAGTCGCTCTATCCGGGGCGCGTTGACCTGGGCCTGGGCCGCGCACCCGGTTCGGACCAGCGCACCGCACGCGCGCTGCGCCGCGACCTGGACACCAATTCCGAGCAGTTCCCGCAGGACGTACTGGAACTCATGGATTTCATGTCCAAGGAGCCGCGCCAGTCCGTGATGGCCGTACCCGGCCGCGGGTTGGAAGTGCCCATCTGGATCCTGGGCTCGAGCACCTTCGGCGCCCAACTGGCGGCGCATCTGGGGCTGCCCTATGCCTTTGCCTCGCATTTCGCGCCGCAGCAGCTCATGCAGGCCATCGAGATCTACCGCAGCACCTTCCAGCCGTCGGCGCAGCTGGCCAAACCCTACGTGATGCTCGGTTTCAACGTTTTCTGCGCAGATACCGACGAAGAGGCGCGTTTTCGCGCCAGTTCATGGCAGCAGGCCTTCGTCAACCTGCGCAGCGGTCGCCCAGGCAGGTTGCCGGCGCCCGTCGAAGGCTACCGCGAGCGTGTCGGTCCGGCCGAGGCAGCGCTGCTGGATTCGGTGTTGTCCTGCTCCGCCGTGGGCTCGCCGCAAACTGTTCGGGCGGCCGTCGATGCCTTCGTGGCACGTACCGGCGCCGATGAACTGATGGTGACCTCGCAGGTCTTCGACCACCAGGCGCGCTTGCGTTCGTACGAGCTGCTGGCGCAGCTCGCACAGGCCTGAGTCGGGTTCAGGCGGCGCTGGAGATCACGCCGCCGCCCAGGCACACCTCGCCGTCATAGAGCACGGCCGACTGGCCGGGCGTGACGGCCCACTGCGCTTCAGGGAAGTCGAGCCGGAAGGCGCCGCCGGCGCCGCTGTGGGCCAGCGTGCATGGGGCATCCGCTTGCCGGTAGCGTGACTTGGCCGCGTAGGCGCCGGGGGTGGGGGCCACGCCTGCCACCCAGCTGGTGTCGTCGGCTTCGAGCGCGCTGGACAGCAGCCACGGGTGGTCGTGTCCCTGCACCACCCACAGCGTATTGGCGGCCATGTCCTTGCGAGCCACGAACCATGGCGCATGGTCGCCGCCGCCGCGCGCAGCGCCCTTGTCCTTCACGCCGCCGATGCCCAGCCCCTGGCGCTGGCCCAGCGTATAGAAGGACAGGCCCTGGTGCTGGCCAAGCACGCGCCCGCGCTCGTCGCGGATCGGGCCCGGCTCCTTGCTGATGTAGCGGTTGAGGAACTCGCGAAAAGGCCGCTCGCCAATGAAGCAGATGCCGGTGGAATCCTTCTTCCTGGCGTTGGGCAGGCCGATTTCGGTGGCAATGCGCCGCACCTCCGTCTTGCGCAGCTCGCCCACCGGGAACAGCGTCTTGGACAACTGCTGCTGGTTCAGGCGATGCAGGAAGTAGCTCTGGTCCTTGGCCGGGTCCAGCCCTTTGAGCAGCTCGTGGCGCCCCGTGCCCTGGTTGAAGCGCACCCTTGCATAGTGGCCCGTGGCAATCTGCTCGGCACCAAGGCGCATGGCGTGGTCGAGAAAGGCCTTGAACTTGATCTCGGCGTTGCACAGCACGTCGGGGTTGGGGGTGCGCCCCGCCTGATACTCGCGCAGGAACTCGGCGAACACGCGGTCCTTGTAGTCGGCTGCGAAGTTGACGTGCTCGATCTCGATCCCCAGCACGTCCGCCACGCTGGCGGCATCGACGAAGTCGATGTTGGAGGAGCAGTACTCGCTGTCGTCGTCGTCTTCCCAGTTCTTCATGAAGATGCCGATGACTTCATGACCCTGTTCCTTGAGCAGATAGGCCGTCACCGCGGAATCGACTCCGCCGGACAGGCCCACCACCACGCGCTTCTTCTTCGTGCTCATAGACCCCCGATTGTCCCAGGCCGGCCGCCCCGGCGCCTGCGTACGGGAAATGCGTGCGCGCTAGCCGTGCACAGACGGGTCGACCTGCACGAGGGACAGCGGATGACGTCGACCCGACAGGTAGTCTTCCACGCACTGCAGCAGCAGCGGGCTGCGGTGGCGCGCGACGCTCGCCCGGATTTCCTCGGGCGTCATCCACAGCGTACGTACGATGCCGTGGTCCAGCGCGCGGCCCGGCTCGCGCTCGCCCAGTTCGCCGCAGAAGGCAAAGCGCATGTAGGTCACGTCTTGCGAAGCGCTGCGCGTGCGGGCCATGTAGACGCCCAGCAATGCCGTTGGCGTGAAATGGTGCGCGGTTTCTTCCAGCGCCTCCCGTGCGCAGCCTTCGGCCGGCGACTCGCCCGGGTCCAGGTGTCCGGCCGGGGTATTGAGCATCAGGCCGGCGGAAGTGTGTTCCTCCACCAGCATGAAGCGGCCGTCCTGTTCGATCACGGCTGCCACCGTCACGTTGGGTTTCCAGCGATGCTTGGTCATGTGTTCTGTTCTTGCGTGTGGTTCGCAGGTTGCAAGATTACATCCGCACTCGGCTTGGGAAGCACGAGGACGAAGGTGCAGCCCTCACCTTCGGCGCTTTCGATTTCCACGGAGCCGCCGTGTCGCTGCATGGTCGTGCGCACCAGCAGCAGGCCAAGGCCGACGCCATGCACCTCGGGATGCGACTCCTTGTGCAGTCGGTGGACGGGCTGGAACAGCTTGGACTGCAGATCCTTGGGAACGCCAGGGCCTTGATCCGTGACCGCCATGGTCCAGTCGGATGCGCGCTGCGCCACGCGGCAGGTGACGCGTCCCCCGGTGGGCGAGAACTTCAGTGCGTTGCTCAACAGGTTGGCCAGGGCGCGCGACAGAAGGTCGCGATCGCCGGTGAAGGGGGCTTCTTCCAGCTCGGTCTCGAACTCCACGCTCACCTCCTTGCGGCGAGCGCTGGCCCAGGTGTTGTCCACGGCTTGCATGCCCAGTTCGAGCAGATCCAGCGCCTCGGGCTTGAACGGCTGCGCCTCTGCCCGCGCAAGGTTGACGAATCCGTCGGCCAGCGCAAGCCCGGTGCGTGCGTGCTGCTCGATGCGCTTGAGCATCACATCGTGCGGCAGCGATGCAGGGTCGGCCCGAGACAGCTCCAGCACGGTCAGGATCGCCGCGGTCGGCTCGCGGATGTCGTGCGAAATGAAGCGCAGGGCCTCGTCGCGCTGCGCCTGCGCGCGACGAATCTCCGTCAGGTCCACCAGTGTGACCATCCACCCGGCGTAGGCATCGTCGGCATTGAAGAAGGGCACGAAACGCACCAGCAGGATGCGACCCGCCGAGTCTTCGCCTTCGCCGGCGATCGGCACGACATGGCTCGAGCTGAACGAGCCCGGCACGATCATCGGCTGGCCGTTGTGGCGCGCGCTTATGTCGGCGAGCAGTTCGTGTGCGTCCTGCCCCACCAGCAGCCATGCCCCGCGATCCCAATGCCGCGCGGCTGCTCGATTGGCCAGGAAGACCCTGCCGCTGCGATTGAGTACGAGATTGGCGTCGTGCAGGTGGTCGATGGCATCGCGTACGAAGCGATGCAAGTTGCGCACGCGTTGCACGGCCACTGCCGTTGCGTCGATTTCGCGGTCGAGGAAGTCGCCTGACAGCTCCGGTGCGTTGGGCATGGCCAGGCCTGCAAGCACCGTGTTTGAGCTCCGAAGTGCCGCGCTGCAAAAAGCGATAGGCGGTCGTCGGCCGCATCAGGCTCCACACCGGGTACACCAGCAGGAGTCCGCCCAGGCCCGCAGCCGCATTGAAGCGAATGCCCAGCAAGGGCTGCGCCGCCTGAAGTCCCAGGCGCATGAGCACCATGGAGCCGATCAGTGCAAAGACACCCACCGGACTGAGCCACAGAAGGCCGAAGAGCACGATCACCATCGGGATCAGGTTGAAGGCCAGGTGGTGCCACGCCTTTGCAGGATGGATGTGCTGGTTGCGGTCGAACGCCTGCAGCATGGTGGCGGCCAACTCCACACCCGGCACCAGGTAGTCGGGCGAACGCAGCGCGAACATGTCGGCGATGGTTTCCGACGTAGGCCCCACCAGCACGTACGGGTCGCGAAAGATCTCCGGCGGCACATCGCCGCGCAGCACATCGACGTAGGACACCGTCTGGAAGCTGGCCGACGGCTTGTTGTAGATCAGCAGTTCTTCATGCAGCCGCTGCCAGCGGCCCTCGGGCGGCGAAGTATGTGCGCCCTGGCATGCGAGGGCGGCGGCTTCAATGTACCGCTGGCCGCCTGATGGATCGCCAGGGAGAACTGGGGCCAATGTCGGCCAGGAAAACCTTCGAGGATGTAGGCGCCCTGGATGTCGTCCTCGCTGTTGATCGCCAGGTGCGAATGGCCCAGCGCAGTCGCCGCATCGGCGAGCGGACGGGTCGGCAGTACCTCGGACTGCAGTTGTTCGTTGTTGCCCGGCACCTGGATGGCCACGGGAAGCACCACGCAGCCCGCGGCCGTCATGCGCTGGGCCAGCAGCGCGTCGTCCTGGGGGTAGAGTGAATTGGCGTCGTCAAGGATCAGATCCAGCCCGATGCAGCGTGGGCTGTCCATCGAAATGCGGCGCAGAAGTTCCGCATGCAGCGACCGCCGCCACGGCCAGCGGCCGGCCTATGGCCTCCACGCTCGGATCGTCGATGGCGACGATCACGATGTTGCTGGCAGGCGTGGGGCGCACCCAGTCCAGGACGGTGTCCAGAAGCGCCTGGTCGGCCCGCATGAAGTGGTGCCCCAGCGTCAGCCACGCCACCAGCGAAGAGCGAACCAGCGGCAAGCAGGAGCCAGGACAGCCGCCGGCGCACCAGCTCCAGCAGGCGTGCGCGCCAGGAGCGCTCTGACGGGCCTGAGGGGGAGGGCAACGTTGAGAAGGGCATTGCAGGTGCGCCGCCGGACTCGCTTGTGAAACTTGCCTAGCCGCGGATGCTGGCGACCACGCCGGGCTTGCCGGCGTCGAAGAGCTTCGAACCTCGCTTGAGCGGGGCGCGGCGGGCGCTGCCGGTGATCCAGGCGTTCTCGGGCGCGGAGCCGCTCGCACAGCCCGAGGTCGCCTTGTCGCAAGGAATGCGGATGATGCTGCCGTCGGCCAGTCGCAGGCTGACGCTGTTGTCAGGCCGGGCGGCCGGCGACGATGCGACTTGCGCATGCGCGCCGGCAGGCCCTAGCGCGGCGAGCGCGCATGCCCACAGCACGGTGGCCAATGCGCGTCGGCGCATCACCCTCAAGACTCCGCGTGCGTTGCGTCAGGGTCGTGGCCAAAGGTGGACAGCGATGCCACTTCCACCGTTTCGAGTCGATACCCCAGGCCATACACGGCAGACAGCAGAAAGCCGTTGGACAGACGCAGCGACAGCTTGGTGCGAAGGCGCGAGATATGGGTGTCGAGCGAACGCGAAGGCTCTTCCGGGCCGCGCCCCCATACCGCTTCGCGCAGATGCTCGCGAGAGAGCAGGCGCCCGAGGATCTGGAACAGGAACAGCGCCAGTTCGTACTCGCGATGCTTGAGGTCTACTGCCTCGCCATTGACGTGCAGCGTGCGCGCCTGCGGGAAGAAGTGGTACGGGCCGAACTCGAGTTCGGCGTCGTGATGGCTCGGATAGGCGCGTCGCAGCAGGGCATGCACGCGCGCTTCGAGCTCGACCACGCTGATCGGCTTGACCATGAAGTCGTCGGCGCCGGCCGACAGGCCCGCCACCAGGTCCGCCTCGGCGCGCCGATTGGTGACAAACAGGATAGGAATGCGACTTGCGAGTTCTTCGCGCACCCACTTGACGATTGCCGGACCCAAGATGTCGTGCAGCGTCCAGTCGAGGATCAGCAGGTCGAAGGATTGCTGGCGCAGGTCGCGCAGGAGGGCCTGGCCCTCGGAATAGACATGGCATTCATGTTGAATGCCACTCATGGTGTTTTGAATCAGCTCGAGCTGAGAAAGATCATCGTCGAGTGCCGCGATGAACTATCGAGTGAAAATTCACGATAGTCCGTGTACATCGTAAAACCCGACGGTTGCCGCACCAAGATAGAGCGCGCCTGTCAATGACTCGGGCCGGAAATTGCGTCAACACATCACATCTGCGCATCAACAGCCGCCAACAGGGTGACCTTTTGTAATCTTCGGGTAAGCTCGCGCGGTTTTGCGCTGAACCCAGCCTGAGGAGACGAACGTATGTTGATTGGCGTGCCTGCCGAGACGACGGCAGGCGAAACCCGTGTGGCCGTGACCCCCGAGACGGCCAAGAAACTCGTAGCGCTGGGTCATGTGGTCCGCGTGCAATCGGGCGCAGGCCTCACGGCCGCGGCCACCGACGCGGCCTACCAGGGCGCTGGTGCCGAGATCACCGATGCGGCTGGCGCCTTTGGCGCCGAGATCGTGCTGAAGGTGCGCTCGCCCTTTGACAACGAGATCGCCCTCATGAAACCCGGCACCGCCGTGGTGGGCATGCTCAACCCCTTCGACGCGCCCGGGCTGCAGCGCCTGGCCGCGGCCAACCTGACGGCCTTTGCGCTGGAAGCGGCGCCGCGCACCACGCGAGCGCAGAGCATGGACGTGCTCTCCTCGCAGGCCAACATCGCCGGCTACAAGGCCGTGATGACCGCCGCGGACAAGTACCAGCGCTTCTTCCCCATGCTCATGACCGCGGCGGGCACCGTCAAGGCCGCCCGCGTGGTGATCCTGGGCGTGGGCGTGGCCGGTCTTCAGGCCATTGCCACGGCCAAGCGCCTGGGCGCCGTGATCGAAGCCTCCGACGTTCGCCCCAGCGTCAAGGAGCAGGTCGAATCGCTGGGCGGCAAGTTCATCGACGTGCCCTACGAAACGGCTGAAGAAAAGGAAGCGGCCGAAGGCGTGGGCGGCTATGCCCGCCCCATGCCCGCGAGCTGGCTGGCGCGCCAGCAGGTGGAAGTGGCCAAGCGCGTGGCCGCCGCCGACGTGGTGATCAGCACCGCGCTCATCCCGGGGCGCGCCGCCCCGACGCTCATCACCGAGGACATGGTCAAGTCCATGAAGCCGGGCTCTGTCATCGTGGACATCGCTGCCGGCCGCGGCGCCGACGCGAATGGCGGGATGGGGGGCGGCAACTGCACGATTTCGGAAGCCGACAAGACCGTGCTCAAGCACGGCGTGACCATCGTGGGCGAAACCAACCTGCCCGCGCTGGTGGCAGCGGACGCCTCGTCGCTGTACGCG
>JAFEEG010000018.1 GCA_018241225.1 Pseudomonadota bacterium | reverse complement strand
TAGTCATTCAAGATGGTTGCTGTCTGATAGATTTGCGACCGAGTCTAGGAATCCAACGTGAGTAAGTCTGTTAGGAACCAAACAGATTCGGCATCGCCGAGTGATGGCCAGCGTTCCCTTGCCGCAGCCACACTGGAGCGCAGTGCCTGGTTCGGCGGGTGCCGGCCCGCCACCCGTGATTCGCTACTGGCGCACGGCGTACTGCGCCTGCTGCAAAAGGGCGAGGTCCTGAGCAGGCAAGGCAGCGGTGTCGAGCACTTGTGCCTTGTTGTTGACGGCAGCCTGGCCGTCAGCACCACGACCCGCACTGGCAAGCGGCATGTCGCGCGCTACCTGGAGCCCGGTCAGCTAATGAACCTTGTGCCCGTGCTGGACGAACAGCCCGCGATTCATGATGCGACGGCGCATTCGACAACTTTGGTGTTGTTGATGCATCGCACCCAGATCCAGGAGGCGCTGCAGACCGAGTCCGCCTTGGCCACGGCCTTGATGCGCCTGCTGTGCCTGCGTGCTCGGCTGACCTACTCGGGCCTGTCCGACTCGACCTTGCTGCCGCTTGCGCAGCGCTGCGCAAATGCGCTGCTGCAGTTGGCCGAGCCCTACGGACTGCCTCGCGACGATGGGCTGGCTATCTCGCTCAAGCTCTCACAGGACGAATTCGCAGACATGGTGGGGTGTTCGCGACCCATGGCCAACCGTGAACTGAAGCAGTTGGAAGCCAACGGGGTCATCCGAATGACGTACTCGCACTTTGTCATCCTCGACTTGGAAGGCCTTAGGAAAGTTGTCGCTGGAAAGTAGCGCTTGGAACGTCCACTTCGGCGCGCTATCCCGACGTTCAACGAGTTCGCAGCGCGGGACCGCAATCGCTGCAGAGCACCGGCAGGCTCCCTTAGGCAGACGGCGTCATGGTGAAGGCTTTCGATGGGAGTTTCCGACATCGGGTGCAGATGGGTTTTGGCGGCATCGTCGCTGTCGCCCCGGACGCCGAGGCCTGGGCTTCACTGGAAGATGCCTGCCGCTATCCTCTAGCTTCGCCGTGGCATCAAAATGGGGCGCACACGGCCAATCAGGTCGCACTATCCCCGGAACTCAACCAAGGGCACACATGGACCTCGAGCTCGCAGGAAAGCACGTTCTCGTCACAGGAGGCAGCAAGGGCATTGGCCTGGCCTGCGCGCGAGGCTTCCTTCAGGAGGGGGCGCGGGTCAGCCTGGTGGCGCGCGACGAACAGACGTTGGCCGCTGCGGCACTGAGTCTTGCCAATGCGCGGCCCGACGCCGAGCGCCTGGTTGCCACCTATGCATGCGACCTGGGTGACCCACAGGCGGCCATTCAACTCATCGAACGCGTCGAGCAGGCCCACGGGGCGGTCGACGTCCTGGTCAACTCGGCGGGTGCCGCGCGTCGTTCGCCGCCCAATGAATTGGACGCAGCCAAATGGCATGCGGCTATGCAGGCCAAGTATTTCACCTACATCCACGTGATGGACCCGGTGATCAAGCGCATGGCAGCGCGCGGGGCCGGCGTGATCGTCAATGTCGTCGGTGCAGGCGGCAAGGTGGCCAGTCCCATTCATCTGGCTGGCGGCGCTGCGAATGCAGCACTGATGCTGGCAAGCGCGGGCCTGGCCAATGCCTATGCCGCGCGAGGCGTGCGGGTCAATGTCGTCAATCCGGGGCCAGTGGTGACTGATCGCCTGCAAGAAGGGCTGCTGGCCGATGCAAGGCTGCAGGGGATCTCGCCCGAAGAAGCGCGGGCGCGCACCGATGCGCGCCAGCCCATGGGCCGCTTGGCTGAAGCGCGGGAGATCGCTGACGCAGTCGTGTTCCTTGCTTCGGCACGCGCGAGTTATGTGACGGGCGCGGTACTGGCAATGGATGGAGCGGCGGTTCCGACGGTGATTTAGAGAGCGTGCCCACCAGCAGGCTTGCGCCCGCGTCTTCGGTCGGACGCGTCAGGCAGGTCGGGCGCTCAGTGCCTTACCTCTTATCTAATCCTGCCGAAGGCACGCGGAGAATGTCCGCAGGGCGTGTTGCGGACCTGCTCAGGGCCCGAACTCGACTTCTGACCTTGCCAGCCGAGGCAGGGCCACGGGCACGACGGGAAAGCGCCGGATTTGGGGTACTCGCGTTGCAGGTAGGGGCGGGCGGCTTTCGCTGCGACCCGGGTAGAGCGGCGCCCCTGCTCAGTGCCCACAGCAGAACTGGCGGCCGATCATTGGCTGCCCGGCGCCGCTTCGGGATGGCGCTCGCGCCATGCGCGCAGAGCCTGTCGGTAGCGTTCCATGGCGAGGTCGTGCAGGTCGAAGATGCAGGGCTCGCACCCGTTGCCGCAGCAGTCCTCGAAATCCGGCTGCGGGGGAGGCTGCGGCTTTGGGTCGGGCGGGGTAGACGGCGTCATGGGTCGGAGATATTGGGCTGCGGGCCGGGCTACCGTGGTCAGTCTAGTGGAGCATCTCTACTTGCCGAGTGACCACTAGGATGCGGGACCCTGCACTGCAGGATAGCGGCAGGGGCCGGCCGATTGAACGTATACGTCCGTCGGTCTTCGCTGCGTAGGTGCCTTGAGCTGCAGATGGCTACAGTCGAACGAGGTACCGGCACTCGAGCTCCGCCAGCGCCGCGCGTGGCGAGCTCAGAGGCTGAGTTACGGGGAATTTGGCTGCTACTCCGGAGATGAGTAGTGCACGTACGACTCGCGGACCGCGCCTTCCTTGTCGAAGAACAGCACTTCGACGACATGCGTGCCCGTGATGCCTTTGTAGTGGATTGCAATGCTGTCGACGCCGCGCAGCACGTCGAGCACGGTGAACTTGATGTGGTCGAAAACCTCGAAACCCTTTTTCACGTAGGCGCGCAGGGCGGCCTTGCCGTGCACGGTGCCGCTGGGGTCGTGACTTAGGCGCGCAACCAACGGAGAGTGGAAGACCACATCGTCGGTATAGAAGGCCAGAACGCGATCGAGGTCCTTCGACTCGAACGCGTCAACCCAGCGCTTCACGTAGTCGGCCGTCTTTTCCATCGTTAGCATCGGCGTCTCCTTCGGGGCGGATTGCGGCGGTCGAATCCCGCCGAACGGCGATTCAGTATGCCACGCGCTCGCCGTCCAAGTCTGCCGAATGTGAGCTGGCAGCAGCACTTTGCGCAGCCAGTCACAGCACGACTTCCGCAGAAAAGTGGCCTCCCCAACAAGTCAAGCGCGGTACTGCCAAATCGCCGCCTTGGCGTTTGGATCCTGGAGGCGGCGTCAACGACGCTATCGCGCCGAGGTCGCGGCCGAAGGCCTTCGGCCATCCAGGAATGCTGCGGAACGACTATTCAGCTGATTCGAGTGGGCACGTCGTCGGTATCTCGGTAGGCAATGGTCGCGAGCACTTTTCGCACCACGTCCAATTGCCGCTTGCCGACGAGTTCTTCGTATTCACGCTCAATCCGCTCGATCACGTGGTGCATGCGAGTCAGATAGTCCAGGCCTTTGTCCGTGAAGCGGATCAGGGACGCTCGGCCATCGGCTTCGTCAGCATCGCGGCAGAGCAGGCCATCGTCCTCCAGGTCCTTGACCATCCGGGCCACAGCCTGCTTACTCACACCCATGCGGCGCGCAAGGTCAATGCTGCGCGTTCCTTCCACGTCGACGTAGGGCAGCAGGCGGCTGCGGGCCTGCAGCGTCGGATCGCTACCGGTGCGCTCCATCCCTTCGCCAATGCGAAAAATGAAATCCTGGCGGGCCAACAACAGCAACCGTCCGAGGCCGTGGCGACGGGATTCCTGGAGTGACTTGAGTTGGGCCCTGGAAAGCATGCGCGGCAATATAGCATCGGCCCCACGCAAGGCTGGACCGGTTTTCAGTCTCAGCGCATCGTGCGCCCCTTGGGGGCCAGGCTGTGCAAGGTGAGGGCGCGGGCGTCCTCCATCCATCGGCACAGGATGGAGCGCGTCTGGGCAGGCTCGATCACGTCTACTACGCCGAAGCGCTCAGCCGTACGGAAGGGTGAACTGAGCTGGTGGTACTCCTGCTCCAACGCGTCGCGCAGAGCCAAAGGATCGTCCGCGGATTCGATCTCGTTGCGGTAGGCCGCCGCCACGCCACCCTCGATCGGGATCGAGCCCCACTTAGCCGATGGCCAGGCGAAGCGATGTGGTAGCGAGGTGCCGCTCGGGCCGAACTTCGGGCTGAGCATCGCGCCAGCCAAGCCGAAGCAGCGACGGATGACGATTGCGCACCACGGCACGGACGACTGCTCGATGGCCGCACCCGCGCGCAGCGTTGCGGCCATGGTGCCTTCCATCTCCGCCTCGAGCCCGGTCATGGTGCCCGGTTGGTCGACCAGGTTGACGATGGGAAGGTGAAAGGTGTCACACAGGTCGACGAATCGCTCTAGCTTGATGGAGGCGGCGCGCGTGAGAGCGCCGCCCATGACGACCGGGTTGTTGATCATCACCCCAACCGGATGGCCATTGAGCCGAGCCAGGAAGGTAAGCAGCGAGGCGCCAAACTGCGGCTGCATCTCGAAGGCCGAGCCGTCGTCGACGATGGCATTGACGATCTTTCGCGGTGCGAAGACCTTGCGGCGGTCGCGGGGGATCGCATCGTTGAGCCAGGTGTCGGCGCGGTCCGCAGGGTCGGTGCACGAGACGGTGGGCGGCGCTTCCCAGACGTTGTCAGGCAGGTAAGACAGGAAGCGGCGCGCCATGGCGAATGCTTCTGCCTCGTCCGTCGCCGCATTGTGGATCACACCGCTGATGCGGTGCACGTGCCACCCGCCGAGCGACTCCTTGTCGATGTCCTGGCCCAGCGCCTGCTTCACCACGGGCGGGCCGCCGGCAAAAACCTGGCTCTTGCCCTTGATCATGATCGAAAAATGGGCGCTGGCCGCGCGGATGGCGCCGAGGCCGGCGCACGCGCCCATCGCGATGCCAACGACCGGCGAACGGCCCAGCAACTGCGCACCGGGGAGGAAGGCATAGCCGGGGATCTTGGTATGGCCCATCTGGTTGAGCAGCTTCACGCTGCCACCGGCTGTGTCGACCATGCGCACCAGCGGCTTACGGTACTCGTAGGCGTAGCGGTCCGCGTAGATCCATTTCTCCGATACGGCAGCCTCGGAGGAGCCGCCCCGGATCGTGAAATCGTCCGACACCACCACCACTGGGCGCGTCTGGATGCGCGCCAGGCCCATCACCTGGGTCGATGGCGTCACCGATTCCAGTGCGCCATCGCTGGCGTAGCGACCTTTGCCTGTGAGCGCGCCCATCTCCTGGAACGAGCCGGTATCCACCAGCGCGTCGATCCGCTCGCGCGCATTCAAGCGCCCGACGTCCTTCCAGCGGGCCAGGGCGGCCTCGCCACCCATCGCGGCGGCAAAGTCGCGCCGGGACTGCAGCTCGGCCAGCTCTTGAGGCCATTCATGACTGGATTGCATGCTTTTCCTTGAGGGTGTTCGTCGCATTGGAGGTGGACACGCACACGACGCCGGCGTCAACCAGCCGTGCGATAGCGGCCGGATCCAGCGCGAGTTCGTCGCGCAGTACCGCCACCGTATCGGCGCCCAGGTCGGGGCCGCTGTGGCGGATGCGCCCCGGTGTGGCGGACAGCCGCGGCACGGTTCCGATCTGGCGCACCTCCCCCAGCACCGGATGCGGCACGCGCGGCAGCATGTTGCGGGCTTCGTAGTGCGGATCTGCAAAGATGTCCGCGATGTCGAACACCCGTGACGCGGGCACGCCACCTTCCTGCAGTAGGTGCTCCAGCTCGGCGCCGTCGAAGCCGCGTGTCCAGTCGGACACGATGGCATCGAGGCTGCGCATGTTGTCGGGCAACCCGCGGCTGCGGATAGTTGCGTAGCGAGTGTCGGTCAGCAACTCCGGGCGCTGCATGACCCGCACGAGTCTGTCGTAGGTCGCGTTGCTGTTGGCTGCGATCAGGATGTAGCCGCCACCGAGGGTGGGGTAGAGGCTGTTGGGTGCCATCGAGGGCAGGTTCGGGCCCTGGCGCATCGGCACGGTGCCCAGCTTGTCGTGTGCGGGCACGACCGACTCCATCTGGGAGAAGGCCGTCTCGTAGAGGGCCACGTCGACCACCTGGCCCTGCCCGGTGCGGTCCCGGTGGCGCAGCGCCGCCAGGATGCCGAAGGCCGCGTACACCGAGCTGAGGTAGTCAGTCGTGGCCAGTGCGACGCGCGATGGCGGCCGATCCGGGTCGCCGGTCATGTGGCGCACACCGCCAAAGGCCTCGCAAATGGCGCCATAGCCAGGCAGCTGTGCGTAGGGTCCGTCCTGCCCGTAGCCGCTGATGCGGGCGTAGACGATCTGGGGTCGCGTCTTTGAGACAGTGTCGTAGCCCAGCCCCATGCGCTCGAGCACGCCGGGCCGGTTGTTCTCCAGCACCACGTCGACCTGCGAAATCAGCGCCTGTGCCAGCGCCAGGCCGTCAGGGCTCTTGAGGTCGATGGCGATCGAGCGCTTGCCGCGCAGGATCGATGCCGCATAGAGCGCCACGTCGCCAACGTGGTAGCCCATCTGGCGTACGGGGTCGCCGTCCGGCGGCTCGATCTTGATGACGTCGGCGCCGAAGTCCGCCAGCAGCCGGCCGCAGGCCGGACCCGCGATGGTGGTGCAGATCTCCAACACGCGGATGCCCTCCAGTGCCGCGGGCGAGGGGGTTTGCTTTTGCGTCGTCACTTGATCATTCCCAGTTCGCGCATCAGGCGCGCCGATTCCTTGAGCTCGCGCTCGACGAAGACGCGGGCCTGGGCGCTGTTCATGAAGCGCGGCGTCACGTCGTACTGCTGCAGGGCTGCGAGCCACTCGGGGGCGCTGCTCAGTTCCGCGAACCGGGCGTCCCAGAAGGTGACCTGGTCGGCCGAGAGCCCCCGCGGGAACAGCGTTCCCTGCACGGAGACGAAGACGCTGTCCACGCCTTGCTCTTTCCAGGTAGGTACATTGGAGAGCGCGCCCGCGAGCCGTGTGGACGACGACACCGCCAGCACGCGCAATGCACCGCTTTGCACGCCGGTCACGACGTTGGTGGAACTGGCCGAGACCACGTCCACATGGCCGCCGCGCAGGGCCGTCACCGATTCGGCAGACGAACGGAAGGGGGCGACGGTGAGGCGCTCGACGGCAATGCCGGCCGCCTTGAGCGGCTTGAGGATGCCGATATGGATGTGATTGTTGAGCCCTGGCGCCACGGCGATGCGCAGCGAGGTCGGGTCGGCGCGCAGCCGCGCGACCAGGTCGCCCGCGGTCTTCAGCGGCGAATCTGCGCGTACGGCCACCGCCAGGGATTCTTCGAAGAAGATCGGCCCGATGGTGAAGTCCTGCAGCAGGTCGTGCTTGAACTCGCCCAGCGTCTGGCCCAGCATGAAGCCGGTCGACAACATCGTGAAGACATTGCCGTCGCCGCTGCGCTGAACCACGGGTGCAACGGCGATCATGCCCTGCCCGCCGGGCTTGTTGCTGATGATGAAGGTCTGGCCGGCGAGTGCGTTCTGGCTGTCGAAGTGCTTCTTCATGATGCGGCCATAGGTGTCGACTGCACCTCCCGCCGCCGCTGGGATGATGTATTCAACTTGGCCGGTGGGGCGCCAGCCGGCCTGCGCGCCCAGACTCGCCAGCGCGCCACCCAGGGCGATGAGGGCGTCGCGGCGCCGCAGGCCCGAGGGCGGGCGGGAAATGCGTGCACCCGTCATGTCATTCCTCGACGATGGCCACCACCTGACCGTCCTCGACGGCGTCGCCTTCCTGCACGCGCAGCTCGCGCAGCACGCCGTTGTCGGTGGCGAAGACGGGGATCTCCATCTTCATCGACTCGACGACCAGGATGGGCTCGTCGGGCGTGACGCTGGCGCCGGGGGCGGCCAGGACCTTCCAGACCTTGCCGGTGACTTCGGAGCGGATTTCAGTTTGTGCCATGGGTTCTGTTCTCGATTGGGGGATTGGAAAAAGATAGGGGTCAGCGCGCCATGGGCGGCAGTTCGGCGGCCAGGCCGGTGTGCACACGGCCCTCCTGGAACTGGGTTGAGCTGAGCACCCGCCGCAGGAACGGCAGGTTGTGCCGCACGCCGGCAATCTCGGAGTTATCGATCACCTGCAGCAGCGCCGCAATGGCGCGGGGCCTGTCTTCGGCATGCATCACTAGCTTGGCGATCAGCGGGTCGTAGTAGGGCGTGACAGTGCTTCCCTCGGCATAGCCGGTCTCGATTCGCAGGCCGGGCGCATCGGCGAAGCGCAGGGTCTTGAGCGTGCCGGGCGAGGGGTAGAAGCGCACCGGGTCTTCCGCATACACACGCAGCTCGATGGCGTGGCCGTGCGTGCCTGTCTCGTCGGGCAACACCTGTTCCAGCGGTTGACCCGCCGCCAGCCGAATCTGCGAGACCACGAGGTCAATGCCCGTGATCTCCTCGGTCACCGCGTGCTCCACCTGCAGCCGCGTGTTCATCTCCAGGAACTGGAACGCCTGGCTCGTGCTGTTGTAGAGCGTCTCCACCGTGCCGATCACGTCGTAGCGCAGGCCGGCGAGGATGTCGGCCATGGTTTGAGCGGCCTTCGTGACCACGGCGCGGGGCAGCAGGGGCGCAGGCGATTCCTCGATCACCTTCTGATGGCGGCGCTGAACCGAGCAGTCGCGTTCGAACAGGTGGCGCACTTTGCCGTGCCGGTCGGCCAGGATCTGGAACTCGATGTGGCGCGGCCGAAGCAGCAGCTCCTCGAGATAGAGCTCGGCATTGCCGAAGCTGCGTTGCGCAAGGCTGGCGGCTTGTCCGATGGCCTGGCGCAGCTGTTCCTCGGAGTGCGCGGCCAGCATACCGATGCCTCCGCCACCGGTCGCAGGCTTGACCAGCACTGGGAAGCCCAGCTTGGAGGCCGCCTGCAGCGCGGCATTGACCTGTACATCCGGCACTTCGCCCGAGGGCAGCAGCCCCGAGCTTCGCGCCATGGGCATGCCGTGGCGCGCCATCAGGTCGCGCGCCCGCGTCTTGTGGCCCATGGCTTCGAGCCAGCGCGGGCTCGGGCCGATGAACGTTGCGCCAGCGTCGTGCACGCGCTGCGCGAAGTCGGCGTTTTCCGATAGGAATCCGTAGCCTGGATGCAGCGCGTCGGCGCCGGTGCGGCGCAGCAGGTCGAGCAGCACCTCCTGGTTGAGGTAGCTCGCCCTCGGCTCGGCCGGGCCGATACAGTGAACCTCGTCAGCCTCGGCGAGGTAGGGGAGCGAGGCGTCGGCCTCCGAATAGGCGAGCACGGACTTGATACGAAGCTGGCGCAGCGCGCGTAGGACGCGACGGGCCACGGCGCCGCGGTTGGCGACCAGGACTTTGTTGAACATGAGGTTCCCTTCGGGAGATGTGCGGGTGGCGGGCTCAGTAGCTGGTGGGCCAGGTGTGCATCAGGTGCTCGCCCACGCCGTCACTCATGCGCAGCGTGTGAATCTCCAGCAGGCGCGTGAGATGGGCGCGCGTCTCGGTGGGTGCGATCACGGTGTGCGCGGCATTGACCGCCGCGGCGTCGTAGGCCGTGGTGCCCTTGGTCATCTCGGTCAGCAGCTGCTCGTAGCGTTCGGGCTCTTCTTCGGGGCGCACACCGTGCACGATGGTGACAGCGGAGCGCGGGTCCATGAAGTTGACCTCGGCCGTGTACCAGGCCACGACCTCGTCGGCATTGCCGCCGCCGCCCATGTTCAGCACCGCCTGGCCGTAGCTCTTGCGCATCACCACCGAGATCTTGGGCACCGTGACTAGCGACAGTGCGTTCATCCAGTTCATGACGCGGCCGATGGCGCCCTTGCGCTCGCCCTCCACGCCGATTAGGAATCCCGGCTGGTCAACCATGAAGATGAGCGGGATGTTGAACGAGTCGCACATCACCAGAAAGCTGACGACCTTCTCGCAGGACTCGGGATCGATCGCACCGCCCTTGGCAATGGGGTTGCTCGCAACGATGCCGACCGAGCGGCCGTTCAATCGTGCCAACGCCGTGACGATGGACTTGCCGAAGCGCGGCTTGAGCTCGAATACGCTGCCTTGATCGTAGATCAGGGCCAGGATCTTGCGCACGTCGTACACCTGTGTGCGCGACTCGGGCAGGATGTCGAGGATGCGGTGTGCCTCTTCGCCCGAGCCAGGCGGCACCGGGTGCACGGGTGGGGCTTCGTTGCTGTGCGAAGGCAGGTAGGACAGGAACCTCGCAACAGCGGCCAGAGCCTCCTCGTCGGTGTCGACTGCCAAGTCCACCATGCCGGTGACCTCTGTGTGCAGCCGCCAGCCTCCCAGTTCCTCCGGGTCCACTGCTTCGGAGATGGCCATCGAGGTCAGCTTGGTGCTGGAAACGGCTGTGATCGCGCCTTTGCGCATGACCACGAAATCGGCCAGCGCCGCATACCAGGACGAAGAGCCATAGCAATGCCCCAGTACGGCTGACACCCAAGGCGTTTCGCGGATGCGACGGTACTGTGTGGGGCGGTCGCCTGCGCCGACGCCGGCAGCGCCCATCACGTCGGGCATGCGGGCCCCGGTCGATTCTCCGAGGAAGACCATGGGCAGGCCGCGCGAGCTTGCGGTCCGCTTGACGCGGCCGACCTTCGCGGTGTTGACGGTGCTGCTCGACGCGCCCATCACCGTGAAGTCGTTGGAGACGATGGCCACCTCGCGGCCGCCGATCTTTCCGTAGCCGGTGATCTTGCCGTCGGCCGGCGAGCGCTCGCGTGCCTCGGGACGGATGGAAGTGGCAAACAGACCGACCTCCAGGAAACTGCCGTCATCGACCAACCTGTCGATGCGCTCGCGTGCGTTGAGGACACCGCCCTCGCGCCGCTCCTGCAGTTTCTTCTCGCCGCCCATGGCCAGGGCGGCTTGCGTGCGACGGGCGTGCTCGGCCGCCTGCGTCTCGAACTTCTTCATGCGTGTGCTCCTGCTTCTATTCGCTCTGGATCAGGCTGGGGACCTTGGCTGCAAGTTCGGTCCAGGTGCGCAGGTTGGCTGCGTTCTCGCGCCGCAGCGACTCTGGATCACTACTGGCCGCTTGGGCGCCCATGGATGCCAGCTTCTCGACGAAGGCCGGATCGCCAACCACTTTCTTCGTCGCGCGCGTCAGCCGATCCACCACCGGTGCGGGCGTTCCGGCGGGCGCCGAGAGGTTGTAGGCGGTGTCGATGCTGTAGCCCACGTGGGCTTCGGTGAACGATGGCGTGTTGGGCAGCACCTTTCGTTGCCGTGCGACCGAGGTGACGCCAATGGCCTTGAGCTTGCCGGCCTGAACGTGTGGCAATAACACCGGGACCAGCGCATAGACCATGTCGACCTGCCCTGCGATTGCGTCGGTGGCAGCCTGGGCGCCGCCCTTATAGGGCACGTGCAAAACATCGACATTCGCTTGGGCCTTCATCAACTCCACATACACGTTCAGCTGCGCACTGGAGACGCTGAACTTGCCGGGCTTGGCCTTAGCGGCCGCAACGAACTGCGCCACGGTGGAGAAGGGCGCCTTCGGATTGGCCGCGAGCATGAAGGGTACGCGCGCAATCAGGCTCACTGGCTGCAAGGCCGTGGCTGGGTCGAACGAAGGCTTTGGGCCGAAGACCTGATTGAGCGTCGGGCCGCCCGCTCCGAAAAGCACCGTGTAGCCGTCGGGTGTGGCGCGTGCCACGGTTTCGCTGCCGATGTTGGTGGCTGCGCCCGGGCGGTTGTCCACGACTACCGGCTGCCCCAATTCCGTGGCCATGCCCTCCGCATAGAGGCGGGCGATGGCGTCGGTGGAGCCGCCTGCGGGATAAGGCACCACCAGGCGCACGGGCTGGGTGGGGTAGGTCTGAGCGAGCGCTGGGATAGCGCAACACAGCAGGGCTGCGGTCAAGGTGCGCCGTGCGCGCGACAGGCCAGTGCGGATCATGATTTGTCTCCTGATGGATGCGGGCTTCGATGACAGGCGTACCTAGTAGCGATCCTGCCTCGTGTCGTTTTGAAAATAGTACACAGCATTGACTAAATGGTCAACATAGTTGTCTATGTTGTCGAGTCGTTTCTGCGCACACCCTGCTGCACCGTGCTGGAATGTGTGTGTTTGACTCAAGTCGACTGTCGCGCGTTCTGCGTGTTCAGCGCCTCGGGTGCGGGCGTGAGTTGGCCGCGAAACTGAGGGCCAGACGACCCTGGAGCCCCTTATCTCGGGGGCCTGTTTGTATGTGCCCCGATTAGTAGAGGTTTTGGGGTCTGAGCCAGTATCCCGGCCATCAGTTCGTTGCCAAGTCGCGATTCGGGTACGTCGACTTCTTGGCACAATCGGACGCCTCTGGTCTTGAGGAGGACGACGACTGCTATCGTTGCCAAGCTACCGAGTCACTCCACCTATGGTGGGTTTCAGGCAGATACGGCAAGAACCCCATGACGCTCGTCCAACTCAAACACTTCATCGCGCTTGCCGAAACCGGCTCTTTCAGCAAGGCTGCTGAGCTTTTGCACCTCACGCAGCCGGCGTTAAGCCGCAGCGTTCGCGCGCTTGAGGACGAACTCGGTCTGGCCCTGTTCGATCGTATTGGCCGCCACAGCGAAGTCACTCCCTTTGGTCGCGATGTGCTCGAGCGCGCACAGGGCCTGGTGCTGGATGCCGGCGACCTGCGGGAGAGCGGCCGGCTGATGCGTGCGGGTCAAGCTGGCTCGATGCGCGTCGGCATGGCATCAGGCCCGGGTGCGATCCTGATGACGCCGTTGTTGATGCACATCGCCACGAACTATCCGAACCTGCGGGTGCGGGTGTCGCGCGGCGGCACCGAGCTACTGCTGCAGGCGCTGCGAGACCGGACGCTGGACGCGGTGGTGCTTGAAGCGCGGTCCATGCGCCCGGCCACCGATCTTCAGATCACGCTTTTGCGCGATATGCGCGGCGCCATCATGTGCCGCAAGGGCCACCCGCTAGCGCGAAAGCGCAAGGGCGTCGACTTCAATGCACTGCGCCGTTATCCCATTGCGTCAACGCCATTGGGCGACGAGATCTCGCGCGAACTGATGGAGCGCTATGGCCCGGACGCACACCCCTCGAAATGCGTGTCGCTGGAATGCGAGGAACTGCCCAGCCTGGTCGACGTGGTTCGGCGCAGCAACGCGGTTCTGTTGGCCATCCGTGCCGCGGCGCCCGACCTGGTCGAAGTGAAGATGGAGCCCGCCCTCAATGCCTTTGCGCGCTTCGGCCTGATTACCTTGCGTCGACGCTCGGAGCCACCTGCTCTCCCGGTTCTAAAGCAGTTGATGGATGAGTTGATGCAAGGGTAAGCAGCTCATTCAGCCTCGGAGAGGTCTGTCTTGAACTCATGCTAAGTCTAAAAAATATGCATTAGACGTTGGAATGATCGTTACCTAAAGTGCGCGGCGAAGGCCTTCCGAGGTTCGATTTCTCCTTGGTTGCCTTCAGCCCCACAACGATTAGGAGACCATTCCAATGCTCGTGCCAAGAAGAAGTGCCCTGGCGATTTGCGTCGCTGCGTCGATTGCATCGCTCGTCGTCATCCCCGGCTGTGGAGGTTCTGGCGATGCTGCATCGACAGCGCCAGCGGTGGAGGCGGCGGACGCGGTCTACACCAACGCGAAGGTGGTGACTGTCGACGACAAGAACTCGCTGGCCGAGGCCTTTGCCGTCAAGGATGGGCGCTTCATGGCGGTGGGCTCCAGCGCGGATGTCTCCAAGCTTGTCGGGCCCTCGACCAAAGTGGTAAACATGGGCGGGCGTACCGTGCTGCCCGGTCTAGTCGACGGGCACATTCATGACGCCGGCGGCGGCCCCAACATCGACTTGTCGAAGACGCGTTCGATTGCGGAGTTGCTCGACGCCATCCGGGTGGCAGTCGCCGCGGCGCCAGCGGGAAAGCTTCTCGAGTCCAACCCCGACTGGTACCACGCGCAACTCAACGAGCGGCGCATGCCAACCTTGGCGGAACTTGACAGCGTAGCCCCCAACAATCCGCTTGTGGTCCATCGCGGTGGGCTCACGTCGATCCTGAATTCCGCAGCGCTGGCGCAGTTCAACATCACGGCGGCTACGCCCCAACCCGTGGGCGGCATCATCGACAAGGACGGCAACGGCAACCTCACTGGCGTGCTGATCAATGCGGCGCAGAACCTGGTGACGCTGCCTCCGGCGCCGGCCTTCGATGCGGCTGCGCTGGCCACCTGGCAGTCCAAGCTCAACGCGCTGGGCGTGACGAGCGTCCGCGTTCCGGGTTCTTTCACCGGCTCCGACGTGCCCACCGTGTACGGTCTGATTCGCCAATTGCAGAAGGACGGAAAACTGAACCTGCGCTTCCAGCTCTTGCTCGACTCGCGCGTCAACACGGCGGCCAAGGCCCAGGCGATCCGCACTGCTGCCAAGCTGCCGGCGGGCTCGGGTGACGACTGGGTTCGGATCTGGGGCGTGAAGACCTACATCGACGGGGGCTTTGAAGGCGGCTTCATGACACAGCCCTATGCAGAGCCCTATGGCAAAGGTGGCACCTACTATGGCTTGCCGCTGGTGACCGCGCAGGAGCACAAGGACGTGGTGAGCGACTGGGCGGCGAGCAACTACCGCGTGGCAGTGCACGTCGTCGGCGACGCCGCGCTGGATCTGGTGCTGGGTGTGTGGGAACAGCTTGATCAAGCCAAGCCAGGCGCCGTCAAGGGTTGGACCATCGAGCATGCCTTCGTGGTGCGGCCCGACCAGTACGCCCGTCTGCGCGCCCTGGGGGTGAAGTTGTCAGTGCAGACGCACCTGTACTACGCCGCGCCAGTGATTGCGCAGCAGTGGGGCCGGGCACGGACTGAACAGGTCACGCCGGTCAAGACCTTCATGGACGAGGGTTTCACACTCACCGGCGGCTCCGACTCGCCCCTGGTGCTGAACCCCTTCGTGTCGATGTACCACTTCATCACCCGCGACACCATCAACGACGGCGTATATGGTGCCGACCAGCGTATCGATCGCGTGGCGGCGCTACGGATGTACACCATCAACTTTGCCAAGCTCAACAACGAGGCCGCCAGCAAGGGCTCCATCGAGGCCGGCAAGTTCGCCGACTTCGTGGCAATTGGAAGCGACTTCATGACCATTCCCGAGGCCGAGATCAAGAACGTCAAGGTTGCCGCTACCTATGTGAGCGGGCGCGAAGTCTACAAGGCCGACGGCGTGCAGTTCGGTACGGCGCCATGAAGGTTCGTCCACTGCTATTTGCGCTGGCGTGCCTGGTCGCCTCTCTCGGGAGTCTGGCTGCATGGAGCCGGTCGGACGGCGGTTGCGCCGCGGGTTCGACATCCATCAAGATCGATTTCGAACCCCGGATCCTGGGCCTGCAGCTGGGGGAGGAGCGAACTGTGCGGCCCACCATGACGCCAGAGCGTTGCCGCGGATCGGTTCATCTGTCGGTCCGAGGCGGCTCGCTGCCTCCCGGCATGAGTCTCAACGCCGACGGTGACGTGTCGGGCACGCCAAGCGCCGAAGGGACTTACCGCTTCAGGTTAGGTGCCAACGGCACCGATCGAACGAGCGGAAACCTGTTGCCGCAAGCGCCAGTCAGCAACGAGATGACGCTCGTGGTCGTGCGCTTCTTCCCCGAGGAGGATTGAATTGCGCAGTAGGTAGGGCGGGCCTTCACTGCCTCGCTTCGCAACAGCGCTGCGCAGATAGATCAAAACCCGCCGGGTCAGCGTCGTGCAGGGCGGCGTTCGTCGCCATCGTCAGATTGCCCATGACTAGTCAGGGAGCGGTCGTACACAGGCCGCTCAACTCAAGAGCCTAGGCTCAACTCGCGAGAGATGGTTCAAGTGAGGCTGGCGCCGCTCTCAAAGCATGTCGGCAAGGTGCGCGCGGACCTGGCGAGATGCTCTTTCGACATGGGGTGAGGGTCCTCGCGACCCAAGTACCAAGACTGGGCTAGCTCCCCCGGCGCGCGCATTGGCATGAACGCGGTGTTGGCACGCCGACTACACGTCGTGGCGTTGTCGGGATGCTCCATGACCACTATTTCAGCTGCGAGTTCATGACGTCCATGAAAGAACTCGCCGGCGCTCGAAGAATGCCTTTTCCGATGTTTTGCCCGGGTATATTGACTCACCCTATTTAATCAGGGTAAATTAGCTGAACGGGCCCGTCGCCAATGCGGCGGGATTGCCGCCATCTGGGCGTGCCTAGTGGTCTGCCTGCTGCGGTGCCAACACAAGAAACTATGGACACTTCATCAAACGAATCGCCGCGCGTTGCGCGGCGAGCGATAGCGCGCCAGGCGCGGGATGCTTTCCCGCCGATGGGTATTTACGCCATTCGGGACCTCTCGAGCGGGCACGTGCTTCTTGGCGCAAGCCGCGACGTGCATGCGGCACTGAACCGCGCACGCTTTGAACTGCGCATGGGCAAGCATCGCGACCGCGTTCTGCAGGCCGAGTGGAACCGGAGTGGCGCGGATGGCCTCGCGTTCGAAGTCCTGGAAGTTGTGAAAGAGCGCGAGGATGCGCACTTCGACTACGAGTCTGAGTTGAAGGCGCTCGAGCAACTTCATCGCGAGTTGTTGGGATTGGCGTCGTGAGTGAAGAGTTGTTGGAATCCTGCGTCGCCCGACACTTGGCACACGCGGCTTGGGTATCTCGGCTCGACGACGAACTCGGCGTTCATCACGGCTTGTCCTGGTCCGACTTCGTTCTGCTTGCGGTGCTAGATGCTGGACGAGTCGCTCCACTCACCACAGAACTCGCACGCAGCCTGTGCGTGCCGCCATCCCGGTTGGTGCAACAGTTACTCCCGCTCGAGAAGACCGGCCTACTGGAGCGTGTTGTGGGATGCGAGAACAAACGGCAGGTCGCCTTGAGCCCGCACGGGCGACGGCTGCTGCGTGAGGCCCGGCGAACCGCCGTGGATTCCGGCTTGCTTTGACACTGGCTCTCGCTTGGTCAGATGGCTGCCTCCGCCCGTCGGCGCGGGCGAGCGCGGAAATGTTTTGGCAAAACTCGACCGGGAGGATCGGTGATCGGGCGGGCACAGTAGTCCGCAGAGTTGTCTCTCTGGACTCTTAGTCCCCTTGACGAAGGAGAGATCGAATTACGTACTTCACCGGAATCGATGTGTCGCTGCGCTCTGTCTCGATTTGCATCGTCGACGAACACGGCGAGGTGTGCCACGAAGCCAAGACGGCGGCGCAGGCAGGTGGATCTGTCGGTGGCAGCCGCGACGCAGTCGAAGTCAGCGGCGGGTCCAATCGAGATGTCGCCGCCCGAGTCGATGAGCGTTCGATGTTCTTCATACTGGCTCGTGCTACCGGAGACGCCTGATCGCCCGATTCGCATCATTGGCACTGAATGCGGCGGGATCGAAGGGGCCGCCGTTCCACAGCCACATCTGCTGGTGTTCTTCGTGCATGGGAGTTCGTATGGCGTGCACGAAGTCCAGGTAGCCTGGCGGGCCGCCGACGTCCTCGGGTGGGCAGGCGTTGGCACCAGCGATGCACATCGGCCAGGTGTTGTAGTCGGGCTGCGGCACCAGGCGCTTTTCGACCGAGATGCGATGCTCCCAGCCATCGCCGAAGTCGTATTGGTAGCCAAACTCCTCAACGCTGTCTGCAAGCACGCTGCCCACGGTGAACTTTCGCTCATCGAGCATGTCGCCCTCGTTGTCCCACTCGGGGTCCGGCACGCCATAGCGCTTGCCCTCGATATGCCAGTCATGCAGGTGGCTGTTGGTCCAGCCCATGGCGGCCTGCACGATACGATCAAGCTTCGCCAGCGTGAGCGTGTCGGACACGAGGATCGTGCGCCAGATGCGCGGTTCGATGTGCTGCAACTCGATGCGCAACTGGTAGATGCGTGTGGGCCCGGGACGTCCGGGCAGTTTGCGGGTACTCATCGCCCGCAGCGTATCAGGTGCTGCCTGGCGTCCAGCGGTGCGCAAGCCTAGAGCCCTCGTCCCCGCGTGGGAGCGAGCTCACCGCCAAATTCTTCGGCCATCAATGCACGCAGCCAGCGATTGGCTGGGTCTTCGTTGAAGCGCCGGTGCCAGTGCATGCGTATGACGGAGGCCGGCACGGACACGGGTAGTTTGCGACTCACGAAGTTGCCATGGCGCGAGAAGGCATCGGCTAGCTGGCCGGGAACAACGGCTAAGAAGTCGCCTGCCTCAAGGAGTGGCGGAATCATCAGGTAGGACGGCAACTCAACACACTCCAACCGGGCAAGGCCGTGTCTTGCCAACTCCTCATCGATGCGGTCCTGGACGCGCGATGGCGCTCGCACGACGACTTGTGGCGTGGCCGCGAAGCTGCGCAGAGTCAGCGCCTTGCGGGCAAGTGGGTGGCCTGCCGCGACCAGGGCGACATAGACCCGCTCGAACAAGCGCTGCTGAAAGAGAGAATCCGGCAAACTGGGGTAGCTGCCAATGGCCAGGTCTACCTGCCCTTCTGCAAGTGCGAGAGCAATTTCCGACTGCTGCAGTGTCTTCAGCGACAGCCGCACGCCAGGTGCCCGTGCTCGCACTGCCCGCACCACCCGCGGCCAGAGAACGTAGGCGCCGACGTCAGAGTGCGCGATACGGAGCTCGACTCGAGCGGATTGCGCGTCGAAGCTTGGGCTTTGCAAAACCCTGTCGCGTACACGCTCAAGGATATCGGCCAGCGGCTCAGCGAGTTCGCTCGCGCGGGCGGTGGGACGAAGCCCTCGTCCTGTACGGACAAACAGCTCATCTCCTAGTAGGGTGCGCAGTCGCCCCAACGCCGTACTGAGGGCGGACTGGCTCATGTTGAGATCGCGAGCGGCCAACGTCGCACTGCGATGGCGAAGCAGCGCATCCAGTACCGGAAGCAGGTTGAGGTCGACGGACCTGATATCCATACGATGGATTCTAGATTTTCGTGTCCTGCGCTATTCAGAAACTCGACCTCGACTTAGTCTTGAGCCGTCCACTTCAAAAAACGGAGACACGTCGATGTTCATGCTGCTCAGTAGGGCCGTATCGGTGGCGGCGCTCTTGTCAATCGCGTTTAACTCCGCACTGGCGCAGACGCCGGCGTCGCATACGCCAATGACGATGGTCGTACCCGCGGCCGCAGGGAGCGCGCCAGACATTGTGGCCCGCCTGCTCAGCGACGAGTTGCAGCATCGACTCGGCCAACCTTTCATCGTGGAAAACAAGCCGGGTGCGGGCGGCATTGTTGCCGTGATGGCGGCCAAGTCCGCTGGGAATCGACCGAACACGTTGCTCTTCGTGCATGCGGCGGTGGCCACCGTCACACCGCTGACCTACCGCGCGGCGAAATTCGACTTGGCGACCGACTTCGAGCCGATTGCGACGGTCGCGGACACGCCGATGATGTTCGTCGCCAATCAAGCCAAAGGGCCGAAGTCACTAGCAGAAGCAGTAACGCAGGCAAAAGCTGGTCCAGATTCAGTGGCTCTCGGCAGTACGGCTCGTGGGTCTATTCCGCATCTAGCTGGCGTGCTACTGGGCCAGTTGACTGGAACGCAGTTCAACAACATCCCGATGAGCACCAGCGGCCAAGCCATTCAGGCTGTGCTGGGAGGCGATACCGTCGTTTCGGTGGATGGCGTGGCGCCGCTGCTGCCAATGGTGAAGTCTGGTCGTCTGCGAGCATTGGGCGTGACATCCAACAGGCAACTCCCCGGACTGGAAGGTCTGCCCCTTGCGCGCGACACCGTGCCGGGAATGGAGTTGTCGGGCTGGTTCATGCTTTTCGGAACTCAAGGGACGTCGGCGGCTCGCCTGAATGAAATCAACGCTGCCGTTAACGCTGCGCTGAAGTCGCCAGAGCTTGTCCAAAAGCTGCAGGCGACCGCCAACTATCCGGTAGGCGGCTCGATTGCCGAGGCGCGCAAGTTCCTCGACTCAGAAAAGAAAAAGTGGGCCCTCGCCGTTCAGCAAGCCGGCCTCAAGGCCGAATGAACCAACTCAAACTCACCAAAACTTAAGTTATGGCAACCGACGCAAGGCGCATCGATACCCACCAGCACATCGTCCCACCCGAGTACGCTTCGTGGCTAGCAAAGAACGGTGTACTTGCTGGCGGCCTGCCCATTCCTCAGTGGAGCGCAGAAGGCGCACTGGACCTTATGGAAAGCGCCGGCGTTGCTGCCGGCATCTTGTCCGTATCCACCCCCGGAGCGCATCTGGGAATCGATGCCGAGGCCCGCGCGATGGCACGCTCGGTCAACGAATTCGCGGCTGGTGTCGCGAAGGCCCATCCGGGACGCTTTGGCTTCTTCGCCACGCTGACACTTCCAGATGTCGACGGCGCCATCGCGGAGGCCGCACATGCGCTGGATGCGCTGGGTGCAGATGGAGTCGTATTGCTCACAAACGTCCGGGGCGTCTACCTCGGTGACTCGTCCATCGACCCGCTCATGGAGGAACTCAATCGCCGCGAGGCCGTAGTGTTCGTTCATCCATCGGAACTGCCCGCCCCTCCGGTGCCGGGGATTCCCCCCTTTGTCGCGGACTTCCTTCTGGACACGACCCGTGCTGGTATCAACATGTGCCGTCAAGGATGGATGGAACGATACCCCAACGTCAGAATCATCCTTTCGCATGGCGGCGGCTTCATCCCATATGCAGCTGAGCGCATTGCTCGTATGTGCTCGGCCGATGGGGTTGCAGCGACGGGCGTTGAGAACCTGCATCGCTTCTACTTCGATACGGCGCTGTCGAGCAGTCCCTACGCATTGCCGTCATTGCTTGCGTTCGCGGACCCTACGCGAATCACGTTTGGCAGCGATTGGCCGTATGCGCCGAAGTCGCGCTCGCTGCACTTTGCGCAACTACTCGACGAGTTCAAGCTCTCGACGGAAGCACGTCGCGCCATCAACCGCGCCAATGCGGAGAAGCTGTTTCCTAGGCTTGCCTGACTTCGACAGGCCGCCCTGGGGCGTGCAGAAGGTCCGCTCTTGGCGAATCAGGCCGTCCCCGCAGGGCACGGTGCTGCCACAGTGACAGCGGCGCTCGGCTGTGAGCGGACTGAGTGCAACGAATGCACCGTTCGCCCAAAAGGAGACGTAGCGATGCTTCGGCCAACGCTCGCGGCGCCTTCTTAGCTGCTTGGGGTTGGCCACGGGCCGTCTTCAGATATTTGTGAATCGATAACCGGGCCTGTCAGCGAGGGCGAGCGGTCATCGGCTTCATCACCATCTCGTCGAATTGGGGAGTGGGGAAAAACCGCATTCCTTGTCGGGGGCACTCGCTTTCCCCGGGCACAACACGGCGCACTGATTCGGCGGTCGGCACCAGTATCTTCGTCAAGCGCAAGTAGGTGCCATCGACACAGTTCGACCAGCTGCGGTCATTCCGTCGCATTCAATGAACTGCTGCTCTGGCTGTTGAAGCGGTCGTTGGCAACGATCCCTTCGGCAATTTCGCGGGTGCCAAGCGCCCCTTGCGTGGAGATAGTGGACCAGCCGCGGCTCGCGCTCTCCAATCCACCGAAGGGGGCTGGGACCGCTACTGCCGGATTTTTCCAGTGCTGTTCACGATGGACAGTTCGACATAGCGCGAGCCGGTGCGCTGGGTGGGCTTGAAGGCTAGGCTGTAGCCTCCGAGATCGAGGTTGTCCATGCTGTTTAACGTTGGTGCCATACCTTCGCGCGTCGGGCGGGCGCCCTGGCGGCGAACTGCTTCCACGATGACGCGGGCGGCGATATAGCCCTCCATCATCGCGTAGCTCGGCGCCTCGATCTTCTGGGCTTTGGCGGAGTCAATGAACTCCTTGGTGAGCCGGCCATTGATCCGGTAGGGATTGGGTGTGACTTGCGCGATCACGAGGCCGGCCATCTGCTCCTCGCCCAGGCGCGTTGAGAGCTGTTCCAGTTCGGTGCCTGAGTGAGCCAATAGTTGTGCGCTCCCTCCGCCGCTTCGATAGGCTTCAATGAAGGCACCTGCCGCAGCGCCACTGGAGACCATGACGATGGCCTGGGGCTTGGTCGTGATGAACTGGTCGACGGCAGCGGCTACCTTGGTGGTGTTGGGCGCGTACGAGGCGCGCGAGACGATGCTGGTATCCGCCTTCTTTGCTGCGGCATCAGCCGCTGCGACCAAGGCCTGGGCGTTCGGCCCGTCTTCGTAGAACAAGCCCAGCTTGCGGATGCCGACGGTGGCCAGGTGCGCAGTGATGCGCGTGAGTTCGTCGCGCAGGCTGGCGCGTACGTTGTAGAGCATCGGCAAATCGTCGCGGATCTCGGCGCTGCGGTAGCCTACCAGGGCTAGGCGCTCGTTCTCCAGGAGGCCCGAGGCGGCGAGATCGGAGATGTTGCGGCTGCCGAAGTAGCCTGCCAGCACCAGAGGCTTGTCCTCGGACACCATCTTGCGGGTGAGGGCCACGGTCTCTGCGGGCTGGCCGTGATCGTCCTTGCGCACCAAGGTGAAGGTATGGCCGTTAATACCGCCCTCCTTGTTGACGGCATCGAAGTACATCTGAAGGCCTGTGCCATAGTCCCGGCCCTGGCGCGCCTCGGGCCCAGATATTGGCGCGACCTGTCCAACGACAACGGTTGCAGCCACGCTGGACTGCGCGGCGATGGCCAGTAGGGTGGTGGTGACAAACATTCGCCCTCGGGCGCGCAGCAACAGTGCCTTCATCCGATTCCTTCTTATTGATAGGGTGCAAGTCGACCTTCGCCGCTAGTAAGTCCAGATTCGTCTCCACCCATGAGGCGGCGTCTCGATTTCCGACGGCGGCGCGATCATCCTCGCGCGCGAAGCGGCGTGCGGCGTTTGCGGCCGAATTGAACGCACGGTTTCGTGAAGAAGTTGCCAAGGTAGCGTTCTGCGCAGACCGAGCTCTTGCAAAAGTGCGGCAAATTCCAAGCTAACGACTTCGCGCCTCAGGTGCCTTGGACCCCAACGATGGACCCGCTGAAGGACAAGTGACGCGCAGGCGTCGTACGCGGTAGAACGAAGAACAAAGTTGCAGATGTGCCGTCTCGCGCCAAATCCATGCAGCGCCGCGATCTCTGGAACCGCGAGCGACTAGAACTGTCGACGGAGAGTGGTCAAACGATGATGACCGAGCCATCTGCGCTGTCGGACGAAGACCTACTGGACCGGGCGCATCGCTGGCGCCTTGCGGCACTGCGCGGACAGGCGGGCGCGCGGGCGCATGCGCACGAACATGAACGCGAGGTTCGGCGTCGCTTTGGGAGCGCGGAAACGACGATGGGTCCCCTGATAGAGCCCGAGCGGAAAAGGCGCCCCTTTTGGAAGTTCTGGTAGCACGGCGGCTGGTCAGGTGATGCGTGTTCGCCAGCTGCAATAGTTCCTCTCCACTACTGAATGGCAACGGAAGAACATCCGGAGCCGGCGCGATTAGCTTCGCTGGAAGGCGTGCTCCTGCGGGTTCACTTGATTAGCGGTTGGGGAAGCGGCGGTGCAGCAGCGATAGCAGTTCGCAAAATGCTTCACCAAATTTCGGCCCTGCATCAGGAGTTCCTACCCGAACTAAAGGCCTTCGTTGTTCGCAAGCGACATCGCAATGGGCCATCTTGCTACCCGCCCGTGCGAAGGCTCGACCTGAAGGAAATTCATCGGTACAAGATGAACCGCGGCTGCGGCTCTTCGGCCACACGCCCCAGAAGAAGTGGGGTGCTCAACAGTGACCTGATCGACATGGAGATGGACCATGAGGAAATTGAGATCGCTAGCCTTCATTGCACTCGCTCTAGGTGCAACTGCAGCTGCAGCGCAAAATGCCCAGGTCGCCAAGGAGGTGACCAGCGACTCCCTCAACTTCTTCGGCATCGTCGACGTCGCGCTGAGCTACGGCACGGGCAGCGTCGCCAATCTCACACAACTGGCCAGCGGCAAGAGTTCGACATCTCGCTGGGGCGTGCGCGGCTTCGAGAACCTGGGTGGTGGGCTGGCAGCCGGGTTCTGGCTGGAAGGCCAGCTCAACGTGGACACCGGCGGCACCGGCACCTCCAACATGAACAACCAGTCCGGCGGAACCATCGACGCGCTGTTCGGTCGCCGCTCCACCGTCAGCCTGATGGATTTCTGGGGTGAGATGCGGCTGGGCCGGGATTTCACGTCCATCTTCCGCAACCGCGACGACGTCGATCCTTTCTCGACGACCGGCGTAGGCGCCAACCTGGCCGATGCCCTGACGATCGACGGCCCGACGGCCACGCGCGCGTCCAACATGGTCGCCTACTTCCTGCCACCTGGCCTGGGAGGCTTCTTCGGCGAGGCGCAGTACTTCATGGGCGAGAACGCACAGGTCACAGGTCAGCCCAGCGTGAATGACGGCAACGGCTACGCGGGCCGCCTCGGTTGGGGGAACGGCGCCTTCGCCGTTGCCGTGGCCGGCAGCCGCACCCGCGTAGCCCAGACTGCCACGACTGGCGACATCGAGGCCGTCAACGTCGGCGCCTCCTACGACTTTCAGGTCGTGAAGATCAGCGCAGGCTACTACCACGACGAGATCAAGCAGATCTCCCCGCTGACGGCCACCGGCTGGCTTCTCGGCGCCGTCGTTCCGCTCGGTGCCACGCAGCTGAAGATGTCCTACTCGTCGTACGGAACCGACGCCGCGGGAGACCCACGCGGGGACAAGCTTGCCGTGGGTTTCCTGTATTCGCTGTCAAAGCGCACCGCGGCCTATGGGACCTATGCCTACCTTCACAACAGCGGCGGCGCTTCCTATGCCCTGAATGGCTCGATCACGGCACCCGATCGCCATTCCTCCGGGTTTGACCTGGGGATCAAGCACAGTTTCTAGCCAGCGAACAGGACTCGGTTCCAAGTTGCGGCCGCTCATAGAAGTGGTCAACGGCAATTCGACCTGCGCTGCCGGTCGCGCAGGTCCCGTTTGCCAATGAGAGACGCCTCAACCATCCACGACGAGAGGGGCTCAGGCTGACAAGGTCAAGGGATCCACAAACTGGCCGCTTCGAGCCTTGAACCCTTACCGTGCGGCATGATCAAGTCGACGGCGACCCGATCCCCTGGCTTCAGCTTCGAGATGTCGAAGACATCCGTTCGTACAAAGACGTCCGCTGTCTTCCCCTGGTCATCGCTCAACCGAATGGTGTCGTCTCGATCACTTACGGCCCGAACCACGTAAACGCCGGGCAACGGCGCTCGATTGACGCCATCTGAATCACTGGGAAGGCGACCCGGTCCAAGCGGACCACCTGGACCGCCCGGACGAACGATTGGATTGGAGACGCGTTGAGCCGGGCTACTCGACGCCGCGACAGTCGATCCCAAGACGAGGCAGCCATGGGCAAATTTGATCAAGACAGAACGTCGCTTCATCGCTCTCTCCCAGACCAGAGTGGTTGACGCAACTCACCAAAGCCGCTCTCAGCGTGGCGCTCACACTGCCCCCAGGTCTTGATGAGCTGCTTGGCCCGACCTCGCAACGAGCGTGCTGCCTCATCACCTGTTTGGACAAAGCCAAACGCGCGGGTGTAACGCTATTCGCAAGCCGGCCGTCAGCCCCCGCTCAGAACTAAGGTTCGTCAGTCAGTCGCAGCACTACCCGACCCTCGATCTCGCCCTTGCGCATGCGGTCGAAGATCGGGTTGATGTTCTCGATGCGGTCTTCGCTGAACACCGTGTGGACCTTGCCTTCACCGGCGAACGCAAGCGCCTCCTGCAAGTCCTTGCGCGTGCCGACGATGGAGCCGCGCACGGTCTTGGCGTTGAGCACCACATCGAAGATTGGAAGCCCGAAATCGCCCGGTGGCAGGCCTACCATCGACATGGTGCCTCGCTTGTGCAGCATGCCCAGGCCCTGCGCGAAGGCGCTGCGCGCCGCCGCTGTTACCAGCACGCCGTGCGCACCCTTGAGCTCGCGCTGCAGCGTCTTCACCGGATCGCCGGTGGCTGCATTCACCACCATGTCGGCGCCTACCTCTTTCGCCAGCTTGAGCTTGGTGTCGTCCACGTCCACCGCCGCCACGTGAAAACCCATGGCCTTGGCGTACTGCACCGCCAGGTGGCCCAGGCCGCCAACGCCGGAGATCGCCACCCAGTCGCCCGGCCGGCAATCGAGCACCTTCAGCCCCTTGTAGACCGTGACACCCGCGCAAAGCACAGGCGCGATGGCGGAAAAGCCGATGTTGGCGGGTAGGTGCCCTACGTAGCCAGGGTCGGCCAGAACGTACTCGGCATAGCCGCCGTTGACGGTGTAGCCGGTCATCTGCTGGGAGTCGCACAGGGTTTCCCAGCCAGTGATGCAGTGCTCGCAATGCCCGCATGACGTGTGCAGCCAGGGCACGCCGACGCGGTCGCCTTCCTTCACGTGCTTCACACCCGCACCCACCGCTGCGACGTGGCCCACGCCTTCGTGGCCTGGAATGAAGGGCGGATTGGGCTTGACCGGCCAGTCGCCGTCTGCCGCGTGCAGGTCGGTGTGACAGACGCCCGAGGCGGCCACCTTCACCAGCACCTGGCCAGGCGTGACCTCCGGGACGGGCACCTCCTCGATCTTGAGCGGCTTGCCAAACTCATGAACCACGGCGGCTTTCATCGTCTTCATCACGGACTCCTGAGTCGTTTAAGACGCGCGTCATTTTGCTCACGCGCATCTTCAGTCCCAAGTCACGTTGCATGCCGATACAGTATTTCTGCATCACTGCAGGTCCCGACGTTGGCCCCTAGAATTCCCCTCGCACAAGACTTGGCGCGGCCAGTCCGCCGCCACGCATCTGAGTCACGGGCACAGGAGGCTGGGCATGCACACGACAAGCGCGGAAGAGGCAGTTGCTCTGATCCCCGACGGAGCGAGCCTGATGGTCGGGGGCTTCATGGGCGTAGGCTCGCCAGAGCGCGTGATCGATGAGCTGGTGCGCCAAGGGCGGCGCGAGCTCACCGTGATCGCCAACGACACCGCTCTGCCCGGCGTGGGCATCGGCAAGCTGGTCACCGCCAGGGCGGTGCGCAAGGTGATCGCCAGCCACATCGGCCTGAACCCGGAAACCCAGCGGCAGATGCTTGCCGGCGAACTCGAAGTCGAACTGGTTCCTCAGGGAACTCTCATCGAACGCATCCGTGCGGCCGGCCATGGCCTCGGCGGAGTGCTGACCCCCACCGGCGTCGGCACCGTGGTTGAAGAAGGAAAGCAGAGGCTCGAGGTCCAGGGGCGCACCTACCTGCTGGAAACCGCGCTTCATGCCGACTTCGCGTTGGTGCAGGCCTTCATGTCGGATTACCTCGGCAATCTGGTCTACGCCCTCACGGCACGCAACTTCAACCCCGTCATCGCGATGGCTGGCAAGACGGTGGTGGCCGAAGTTGAGCAGATCGTGCCGGTAGGAATGATCTCGCCCGACCATGTCGTCACGCCTGCGGTGTTGGTGGACTACCTCGTCGGGAGGAATTGATCATGGAAGCGCAGACTGTGATCGCGCGGCGCATCGCCCTTGAGCTCAAGGACGGCATGCTGGTCAATCTGGGCATCGGCATTCCAACGATGGTCGCGAACTATGTGCCGCAGGGAATGCACGTGTTTTTCCAGTCCGAGAATGGGCTGATCGGCACCGGGCCAATTGCGGACGGGGCGATGGTGCAGGCGCGGCTCACTGACGCCGGCGGGCGGCCGGTCACGGCGATTCCCGGTGCCTGCACTTTCGACAGCGCTATCTCGTTCGGTCTCATCCGTGGTGGCCATGTGGACATGACAGTGCTTGGCGGCCTGCAGGTAGATGCACAAGGGTTGCTCGCCAATTGGATGATTCCCGGCAAGATGGTTCCGGGTATGGGCGGCGCCATGGATCTCGTGACCGGTGCGAAGCGCGTGGTGGTTGCCATGCAGCACACCGCCAAGGGCAAGGCCAAGATCGTCCAGCGTTGTGCGCTGCCGCTGACCTCTGCTAGACCGGTAGACCTGGTGGTCACGGAATTGGCGGTCATCGAGCAGCGGGACGGGCGGTTGCTGCTGCTCGAAACGGCACCCGGCGTCAGCGTTGAGCAAGTGCTGGCCGCTACCGAGGCAAAGCTCGAGGTGGCAACCGAGATTCGCACAATGCCGTTGGCCTGAAATACCCGAGCGGGGGGAAGTCGTTTCGTCCTGCCCCGAGGCCCGCCCGGCCGGGAGGGTCGAACGCCTGGTCGACCTCGAATGATGGTTGCCGCGGCATACCGGCTACGGGCACTTCGCAGGCGAAGAGCGGACTTTCAGCCTCAAGGCTCGGAAGCCGTTGCGCCAAGAAGCAGCCTGACCACTGGCTTCAAGGCAGTCACATATTGGCGTTTAGAAAATCGATGACGTCACGGGTCACCGCTTCTTTCTGTGTCACATTGGTCCAGACTGTGGCACCCTTTTTCACGCAGGTCTTGTTCATGGCAGTCGCGAAATCTGAGTTGCCTCCTCCCACATAGTTCGGATAGACCTTTCCCTCGTATGAGGCACTGCCATCGGGCTCGATGAACCCCAGACAATCAACGAGTGTTGCAGCGTCCCAAACGCGTGTTAACCGCGTGTGCTCTGGATTACCATCAAAGCCATGGGAGGCCCCCATGTAGAGCTTGGCTGTCACCTTGCCACCTGCAGCCGCGTGAGCGTTTGCTGCTGCCTCGCAGTTCTTGGTGCCGGTCCAGTCGTCCTTTTCCGCCAACACCACGTAAAGCGCACTGGTAGGCTTGGGTTGACGAGGGCGCGTTGCGCAAGCGGCGTAAAAAGGAATCGCCAGCTTGAAACGGTCCGCCTCATTTGGCGTGAAGTTCATGTCAGCGACATGGAACGCGACGGTTCCTCCTCGAGAGAATCCCATGATGGCAATCTTGTCCGCCGGGAAGCCTTGGGCAACGAGATAACGTCTGGCCGCGAACGCGTCCGAATCTTGCTGCCAAATGGAGAGCTTGGATTGGTCGGCGATAGTGCCTGTGATTCCCCTAGGCCCATAGGTATCCACTGCCAGCGCCGAATAGCCCGCGGCAACCAGAGCGCGCCCGTAATGCCCCTCACGATGGTCGTTCAATCCATCTGAACCGTGGATAAGGACGACGACCCCTTTACTTGGATCTGACGCCTTATAGAGCACGGCCGGCAACGTGATTGAACCCCCTGTGAGCACCGGGGCATCGAAGCTCGTCGCAGCTCCGCCTCGCAGTTGTGCCTGGCTGACCGAGGCAAACGTTACCAGGCAAGCGGCAACAACGGCCGCCAAGCGGTGGGTGCGCATAGGTTTTCCCCTCCTCGTGGATCGAAAGTGTGTAGTTGTTTGGTTCTATACGCAACCCAGCGTGCTCCGCTTTAGCGAGCAGGCAGCGTCTACAAAGGGGACGTGGCATATGTCCGTGGTGCAACGCAGCAGTGCCGCGCTGGCTTTGTGGACCGGCCCGCGCCTTCATGTCGCGAACCTGGCGGCATACGCCCGGAAGGTCGCGTTGCGCTCGTCGAGGGCCTCCTGCGTCTTCGGAACCATGATTGGTGCGCCTTCATGGGCGAACGCCTGGCACTGGTCGACGTAGGGACGCAGGCGCTCGTGGTAGGCCGGGGAGGCTGCTTCCAGGTCGCCTTCATACTCGGTCCAGGTCGTCGCCAAAGTCTCCGCGGCCACCATCGCCAGCGTCGTCCCCATGCCGGATAGCAGCGCGGCGCAATGGCCCGCATCTCCGATGACCGCGACGTTGCCCTTGATCCAACTGGGCATGTGGGTCTGGCTCACGGAGTCGAAGTAGAAGCCCTTGGCAGCCGGGTCGATGAATGCAGCACGCAGCGCCGGTACCTGCCAGGCGTCTACGCTAGAGAGAAAGCGATCGATCATCCTGCGCTGGGCGTCGAGGTCGCGATAGTCGTAGTCCACTTCGGGGCTGGCAACGAGCATCATCCCCTGCGGCCCGTCGCCTGCGTCACGCACGGCAATCGTCAGGCCGGGCACGTTGAGCATGCCGCGCTGCCACTGCCTGCCGCTTGGGAGGTCGACGAGAGCGACGTAGTGGCCGAAGTGGCGGACGTAGTCCTTCTCCGGTCCGAAGGCAAGCTTGCGAACGTTGGAGTGGAGTCCGTCCGCGCCAACGACCAACTCATAATGCCCCTCCCGTCCGTCCGTGAAGGCGACGTCGACACCTTTGGCGCCATCGGCGAGCGCGCAGATCGATGTCCTGAAGCGAAACTCGACGTCCTCGGGGATGGTGCCGAGCAGGATCCGGTTGAGCCGGTCGCGCGTGATCTCGGCGTCCTCGTCGGTCTCGTTGGCGAACCACCGCAGATCGAGGGTCGCAACCTGTGCACCCGCTCCGTCGAGGACGGGCGCAGGCTCGACGATGCTGACCTTCTGGTCGTCGATCCTCCCCAGGATTCCCATGCGCTCGGCCGTCCCGAGTGCGCGACCGCGAACGTCGATGGGCGCTCCACCGGGGCGCAAGCCATCCGCACGCTCGACTACAGTCACCCGGTGGCCCAGGCGAGAGAACCAGTAGGCGGCTGACAGCCCGGCCATGCTGGCGCCAGAGATGAGAACGTCCATGGATTGCTCCTGAGCTTGCAGCCTACAGCTTGAATTCCTTGGCCAACTGGACTACCGCCTGCTTGTCGAAGGCGTTGATGTCGTCGATGAGTTCGTTCGTGAACAGGCGATTCGGGTCGCCCAGTTCATCCGCAAGCTTGGGGTTCTTGGTGCTCTCGGCGGTCATCTCGATGTTGGCCTTCCATTCGGCTAGCGAAGATGCGCCCATGCGCTGGTCCGGATCGTCGGGCCGGCGCATCCAGCTGTTCTTGCGGTCCTTGAGGATGAAGGCGAGTTCCTTGCGCGCCTCCTCCTCGCTGCGGCCTTTGGGGCGGCTCTCGGGGTACACCGACCAGTGCAGGTCGATCGCTGCGTCGAGGTTGGCATTGGCGAAGATCGTTGACTTGGCGATGCCTTGGAATAGCGCCACCAGTGATTTGCGCTCGTCCTTGAGCAGCTTGCGCGGCACGCACATCCAACCCGAGCCGAGCTGCGCGAACTTCGGCGTGAGTGGCACGTAGCGCAGCTTGGTCCCCACCAGTTCGATGCGGGCGGTGGCGGTGTCGAAGGCCACCATCGCATCCACGCGCTCGTTGTCGATGGCCGCGCCCGCAGGTGCGCCGTCGCCGATGGCGATGTACTCGCACTTGTCGTCTTTCAGGCCCAGCTCCGCCAGCATTGTCTTGGTGATGATGATGCCGGTGTCGCCTTGGCTGCGCACGCCGATGCGCTTTCCCTCCAGGTCTGCGGCCGACTTGATCGGGCTGCCCGGCTTGACCACGATCACGTTCGCATTGCGAGGCAGCCACTTGTAGACGCTCACCAGATCAAGCCCCGGGTCCTTGGCCATCGCCGGCAGCAGCACGCCGGGCACTGCGGGGCCGAATTCCACATGGCCGCCGCGCAGGCTCTGCAGCGCCTGGGTGATGCTGGACATGTTGACGTACTCGATGTCCACGCCATTGGGCTTGTAGAAGTTGAGCTTGGGAGATTGCCCGGAGGTGACGAAGCACTGCTGCGGATCGTTCACCCCCACGGTATTGGCAACCCGCATCATCCGCACACTCTGCGCCAGCGCCGGCAGTCCAGCGGCCAGGCCAAGGGCGCCGAGGCCCAGGCCGAAATCACGTCGCGTCAACATGGTTCACTCCTTCACGAAGAAATAGGGGAGGGCAGGGTTGGCGGGATCAGACGTTGACCGTGCGCCTCGATGTGTCGGCCGGCATCCAGTGCAGCACGCGTCGCTCGATGCGGCGAAGCAGGTCGGTGAGCACGATGCCGATCACGGACAGCACGACGCATACCGCGAAGCTTCCGCCGGTGTCCATCTGCGCTTCCATCTGCAGGATGAGCACGCCCAGCCCGGCCTGCGCGCCGACGAACTCGCCGACCACCGCGCCCACCACGCTGAACGCCGCGGCCATGTTCAGCCCCGCGAAGATGTAGGGCAGGGCGCTAGGGAACTTGGCTTTGCGGAAGATCTGCCAATGCGTCGCCGACAGCGAGCGCAGCAGGTCGATCCGGTCCGAATCCACCGCCTTGAAGCCTGCGATGCTGGTCACCAGCACCGGGAAGAATGTGAGCAGGCAGATGATCATTACCTTCGAGCCGATGCCAAAGCCCAGCCATACCACGATGACAGGCGCGATCGCCACCTTCGGCACGCTCTGCAGGGCGGCGACGTAGGGCTCCAGCAGTGCCTCGACCTTAGGCATCTGGGACACGACGATGCCGATCGCCAGGCCGATGCCGCTGCCGATCACGAAGCCCAGCAGGATCTCGGCCACGGTCACGCCACCGTGATACCAGAAGCCATCTTTCGCCAGTGGCGCGGTCGCCAGCCCGCGCCAGAGCGCGACCGCAATGTCGCTGACCGGCGGTACGAGGTGCTTGGGCACCTTGAATATCCGCACGGCCGCCTCCCAGGAGCCGAGTAGCGCGACGAGCAGCAAGATTGACTGCACCCGAGTCGAAGCCAATGGGTTGGCGCGTCGCGTGCGCCTGGTCGCCGCCGGATCCGGCGTCTGCGCGATGGGGTCGTTGGTGGTGAGCATGGCGGTGGTCATCGAAGGCCCCTCTCAATCGAACGAAGCGGCGTGCGAGAAGCGCTCGCGGATGGATGCGGACGCGGCAGCGAAGACGGGGTGGGACATCACCTCCATCGAGCGCGGGCGCTGCAGGTCGATGGGCAACACGCGCTCCAGCGTGCCGGGCCGCGGCGACATGACGAATACCTTGTCGCCGAGGAACACTGCCTCCGGGATCGAGTGCGTGATGAGCACCACGGTCTTGCCGCTTTCCATCCAGATGCGCTGCAACTCCAGATTCATGCGCTCGCGCGTCATCGCGTCGAGGGCGCCGAAGGGCTCGTCCATGAGCAGGATCTTTGGGTCGTGCAGCAATGCCCGTGCGATCGAGGCGCGCTGCTGCATGCCGCCGCTCAACTGCCGCGGCAGCTTGTGCTCGAAGCCTTCGAGCCGGACCATCTGCAGCAGCTGCATCGCGCGCTCGCGCGCCTGCCTCATCGGGATGCCGAGCACTTCGGCCGGCAGCATCACGTTCTCGAGGATGGTGCGCCAGGGCAGCAGGATCGAGCTCTGGAACACCACGCCCACGTCGCGCCGCGTGCCGTGGATCGGCTGTCCGTCGAGCACCACGCGGCCAATGTCGTAGTCCAGCAGGCCTGCGAGGATGCGCAGCAGCGTGCTCTTGCCGCAGCCGCTCGGGCCGACGATGGTCACGAAGCTGCCCTGTTCGATTGTGCAGTCGATGTCCTTCAGTGCGAGAACACCTTCGCCTCCATCGCCGAAGTGCTTCGTCAGCCCCTCGATGCGGATGTAGTCGGGCCGCCCGCGTGCGCGTTCGTGGTTTGTGCTCATTGCTTGGCTCCTTGGGGACTCAGGAAGCGGACGATGTGGTGTGCCAGGACCTCGGGCGCCTGCATCGCGGTGACATGGCCGATCGCCGGCAGCAGCGCGGCGTCGGCACCGCGGATGCGGCCAGCCATCGCGAGCGTCACCGCTGGCGGCACCACGCGATCGAGCTCCCCGGCCAGCACGAGTGTGGGCGCCAGGATGTCGGCCACGCCCATCTCGAGCGCGGTCGCCACGGTGGCGCTGCGGCGCGAGGTGCGGGCCGACTCGGGCCGCGCGTTGGCGAAGATGCGCCGTAGTTCCGGCCGCTTCTGAAGAAAGGTTTCAGGGAAGAACCAGGTCGCCAGCTCCTCGGCCGAGTCCGGAAGGCCGCGCCGCAATTCGGCCAGCCGGCGCGCATCGGGGCACAGTTCCTCGTAGGGCCGCGGCAGCGGCCAGGTGCTGGCCAGCACGAGCCGTTCGACGAAGCGCGGGTGCAGCAGCGCCAGCGCCTGCGCCACTCGGCCGCCGAAGGAGGAGCCGAACACGTGCGCGCGCCTGAGCCCCAGCGCCTTGATGAGCTCCTGTGCATCCTTCGCGAGATCGGTGAGGGTCGATGCGCGATCCGGTCCCTCGGTCTCGCCGCAATCGCGCTGGTCGTAGGCGATCACGGTGAAGTGCTTGGACAGATGCGGCACCAGCGCCGAATACATCTGGCGCGAGGCTTCCGCGCCATGCATCAGCAGCAGCGGGGGGCCGTCGCCGTCGCGGTCGAAGGCGATGCGCACCTCGCCGGCCTGCACGAAGTTCGTCATGCGGCGCTCCCTTCTTCCTGGTCCAGCCAGAAGGTCATCTCGATCTTCAGGCCGCGTGGGTCGTGCAGGAAGAGCTGATGGATCGCCCAGCCTGGGATCGGCGCTTCGGCGAACGGCACACCCAGTGCCCGGAGGTGCTCGCGCATCTCGGTGAGACCGTGCGAGCGGAACGAGATGTGGTCGACATGACCGGTGACGGGCTGCACCGGCTCATCGGGTGTGGCCAGGTGGGCGTACAGGTGGACGATCGGCTGGCCATCAGCATAGAGCCACGCCCCGGGCGCCGGGATCTCCGGCCGTGCGCCCACCCTGAGCCGCATCACCCGCGTGTAGAAGTCCACCAGCGGCGGCAGTTCGTCCGGCGTACAGCGGATAGTGAAGTGGTGCAGGGCAGAGACGGGCATCGCAAACTCCCTTTCAGTTCATCGCATCGTTAGCGCAGCGCCGAGTTCCCGAGCGGGATGGGGTGCAGCCGGGGGGAAGCGGTAGTCGAGACCGGGCACGCAGGGCACCCAGCGTGCGGCGGCAAGTGCCAGCAGCCGGATGCCGAGGATTTCCTCAGGCTGCCAGCGGGCGCGCGTTCCGAAGACGTTGAAGGTGGCGTAGCAGAGAGCACCTTGCATCATCGGCACGTTGACTACGCTGCGCAGGTTGCAGGCGCGCATCTGCTCGTAGTCGTCAAAGGTCTGGGCAAGAACATGCTCGCCCTCGCCGATGAATACCTGGCCCCGGACGAAAAGGCACTCGGTCCAGCGCGTGAGCGTCTTGCGCTTGGCGCCGTTGACCGGAAAGGTCTGCGCCTCCGACGAATAGAAACGGCGCAGAAGGACTTCGCCGGCCGTATCGCGTGCGGTCGTCACGTTCTGCTGGATGCTGAAGATGCTGCCGGGGGCGATTCGCAAGCGGCGAAGGTCGATCTGGCGCAGCGCCTCGTCGGCGCTTTGCGCCGCGGCGAGTTCGTCCAGAAACTGGGCCGTGATGGCGGTGGTCGTCGGTGTGCTGGTCGAGTCCATGGAGAAAAGTCTAGGACCGGCAATTCACCAAAGTGAAATAATTTCTCATGTCCCGATAACCGTGGAGTTATGGCCTTGCCCACCGCCCTGGACCCCGCTGCCTTGCTGCAGCATGCGCTGATTTCCCGTCTAAAGCTGCGGCAACTCTCCCTGCTGCAGGCCATCGACCGACACCGCACTCTGGGGCGTGTGGCGGCTGAGATGCAGCTCAGCCAGCCGGCAATCACCAAGGCACTGCACGAGGTCGAGGACATCTTCGGCAGCCAGCTCTTCGACCGCACGAGCCGTGGGCTTGTGCCGACTGCCGCGGGAGATGCAGCGCTGCATTGCGCGCGCCGCTGGCTGGCCGAGCTGGAAGCGACTTCGCGCGTTCTCACCTCGCTCGAAGCGGGCCGCAGCGGCCGGATCCGGTTAGGCCTGACGCAGCAGGTGCCCAAGCAGCTCATGTCGGCCGCGCTCACGCACCTGCTCGACCGTTCACCGCGCATCTCGGTGATGGTGCGTGAAGGCACCACGGATGAACTCGTGGCCGGCCTTGTGGCGCGTGAACTCGATTGCGCCATTGGCCGCTCGTATGACGGCGACGCAAGCGGACTGGTGCAGGAAGCAATCTTCGAGCAGGAGCCCTGCCTCGTCGTCGGCGCCAAGAACGTCAAGCGCCTCTCGCGCGTTCCCTTGGACTGGGCGAAGCTCGCGCAACTCGACTGGATCCTGCCGCCGCCCAACACGCCGATGCGCAGGACCTACAACGCCATCTTCGTGGGCGCGGGCGTGCAACCGCCTTTGCCCATTCTCGAGACCACCGCGATCCGGACCATGGAGATGGTCCTGCGGCAGGAGCCCAACGCGATCACCATCTTCGCCCGCGACGTGCTTGCGGACATCGAGGGGGCCGGCCACTGGGCCGCTTTGCCCTATCGGCTGAGCTGGAACCTGCCGCCCGTGAGCTTTTTCATGCTGAAGGACCTGGAGCCGCACCCCACGGTGCAATCTCTGCGCCGTGTGGTGGTCGAGACGGCGCAGCGCATGATGGCTTGAGAGGGCATGTCTTGGTGCTTGTTGGAATTCAGGCGTAGTCTGTCTCTGGAGTCGAGATCGCCAGAACAATTGGTCCGCCACATTGCTTCAACACTGATCGTCCCATGAGGACCGTGAGGCCCGGGGCATCTCACCTCAGAACCTCGACGGCCGGCTTTCACCCGTTGGGTTGAAACCCTCCGATTCGATGAAAGGCGTGGAGCGCTAGGCTGCGGAGGCCCTTTGAATGCTGCTCGAACAGGTGTCAGCGATCCATCTGCTGGACATTGAGCACGAGACCCTGCACCCCACTTCCCAGGTTGATATCTGGGCGCACGTCGACGTATCGGGTGTGCGCCGTGTCCTGGTTTGCGAAGTGAGGTCGAGTGGCCAGCCGCACCATATTCGGATGGCATTGCTGAGCTACGCAACTACATGGTTCATCGGGCACCAGACGCCACCCCCAGCACTTCGATAAGCCGAGCTTTTTCGGCGCGCGCGCTGCCGGGTCGACGGCCTTTTTCAAACCGACGAGCTGGCATGGGCGGAGTACTGGTACCGAGCGCCGGAATTCCTGTTTATCCCTTGGGTGCAGATGACGGCTGGCCTTCCTCCTCTGCCCCAATCGCCGCGATCTTAGTTGCGCTGCCTCATGACGCTCATTCTGATGAGTCCTCGACCTAACGGAACAGTTCGGTGTAGGACAAGATTCCTCGTCCAATTCCTCCTGCGACGAGGACCGCGCCGTCTGATAGCAATGTGGCCGTGTGTTGCTCGCGAAGTTGTCCAAGACTGCCAACCTGGAACCAGCCGCCAGTTGCCGGGTCATAGACTTCGCTCGCGAACAGGTCGCTGCCTTCGGCACCGCCGGCCACCAACACTCGACCGCTAGAAAGTAGCGTGGCGCTGTGGAAATCACGGGCCTGTCGCAGGCTGCCTGTACTTGACCACGTTCCGGCCGCCAAGTCATAGATTTCGGCGCTTGCGAGCGCGTGCGTCCCGTCGAACCCTCCGACTGCGAGCACCCGCCCGTCGCTGAACTGCACGGCAGCATAGGCGTAGCGAGGCTGACTCAAGCTTCCGGTGGGAGACCACGTCCCGCTGGCTGGATCGAACAGTTCGGCAGATGCCAGCGCACCGTCCTCTGCGTCTTCACCACCCACGACCAGGACCTTGCCGCTTGGCAGCAGGATCGCTATATGTTGCTTTCGCGGCTGGCCGAGGCTGCCGGTGGGCGACCATGTGTTCGTGGCAGGATCGTAGAGTTCAGCGGAAGACAAGGCGCCCTTGCTACCACCCTGGCCTTCACCACCTGCCACCAGCACGCGGCCATCCCGCAGCAGCGTGGCCGTATGACTGTCACGCTCATGGATGAGGCTGCCGGCCTGGGACCAGTTGCCTGTCGCTGGGTCATACAGTTCCGTCGAAGATAGCGCATTGCCTCCACCAGTACCGAATCCCCCCGCGACAAGCACACGGCCGTCGGGCAAAAGCGTCGCGGAGTGCGATTGTCTGCTGCGTCCAAGACTGCCCGTGCGGGTCCAGTTGTTCGCCGCAGGGTCAAACAACTCGGCTGAAGACGTCGCCTGCTTCCTGTTTCCAGCCGCCACCAGGACTCGCCCATCGGGCAGGAGTGTGGCGGTGTGGCGGAAGCGCCCCAGATTCATCGCATCGGCGGGCAGCCACTCGCCAACCTGGGGAGCGGCCACGGTGATGGTGAACTGGGTCGTAGCGCTTCCCGCAACGTTACTGGCGATCACGATAAACGTCGTCTGCGGCGTTTCAGTGGTTGGCGTGCCGCTGATGACCCCTGTCTGCGTGTTGAGGCTCAAGCCCGCCGGCAGCGCAGGGGATACAGAAAACTCTGTAGCCTCGCCGCCGGAGTACACGGGCTCGTTGTATGTGATTGGCACGCCCACGATGTATTCGGGCAGCCGATCCACGTACACGAGGCCCACCGGCGGCACCGCTTGTGAGGCCACTTCGAGGGTGAGCAAGGCTTGGACGCTGTCAGCGCTGTTGGCGCCCGTCACCGTGTAGACCGCCGGCGCCGTCACCTCAGTGGGGGTGCCGGTGATGACGCCGGTCTTCGGGTCAATGGCAAGCCCCGCGGGCAGTGCCGGAGACACGCTGTATTGAGTGATCTCGCCACCAGTGCTGACCGGTGTATTCGGCGTGATAAAGGCATTGACTGGGTAGATGACCGACCGATCCAGGTAGTCCAGTCCGTCTGGTGGGACTACTTCATCCTTGACCTCGATCTCGACCCGGGTGGAGGCGCTGCCTGCCGAGTTGCTGCCGGTGACCGTGTGGATCGTGGCATGGCTAACTCCGGTCGGCGTGCCACTGATAGTGCAGTCCTGCGGATCGAGGGTCAGACCTGGTGGCAGGGGTGGAGACACCGAGCACTTCGTGATGGCGCCCCCGCTATTACTCACCGTCTCCGCCACAATTGGAACGCCGACGGCGTAGATCGGTGATTCGTCGCGCTCGACCAAGCCGGCGGGAGGCGCCATGGCCGAGGAAGAAGCGCCACCGCCACCACCACCACCACTGCAGCCCGCCAAGGTGATTGCCAAAGGTGCGAGCACAGTTGCCAGCCAACCCAGTTTCGCCATCTCGGACTCCCTACGGATAGTGGGGGTGGCCATTCGATCACCGGTTCTGCCGGATGTCTAGGTCCTGGGGACCACATCGACCGGGGGCATCGCGACTGCAGTCATTGCCAATTCTCTAGCAGTTGCCTTTTTTAGCTTGTCCGGGCGGACAGTAGTTGTTGCCCGGGCCGCCCTTGGATGCTGGCGCGGGCCCTGGCGCTGGTGCATAGACGGCACACCCGGCGACAAAAGATCCAATGACAAGGATGAGTGCGAACTTTTTCATCATGGTGTCGAGCACACGCGACTGCAGTGAATACATCTCTTCAAGGCCTAGCGGTTGCCAATCCGCCACCACTGAGCCACCTGCCTAGAATGTAGTCTCATTTTTGGGATAGTTTTCCCAAAAATGCATCGTGTCGCCTGACTGATCGTCTCCAGAGGAAATACCATGCGAACTCTGTTTCTTGCCGCGGCCTTCGCCGCTGTCGTTGTCCCGTTGTCTGCAACGGCGCAGGTGTCTGTGAACATCAACGTGCCCGGCCTCATTGCTGTGGCACCGCCACCGCCGCGCTATGAGCCGGTGCCTGCCATCCGCCCTGGACAGGTCTGGGTTCAGGGCAACTGGTACTGGTCGAACAACAACTACGCTTGGCGCCCCGGTCGCTGGGAGCAGGCCCGCCCCGACTACGACTATGCGCCTGGCCGCTGGGTGCACGCAGATGGGGGCTATCGCTGGGTGGAGGGCGACTGGAAGCCCAGGGGCGGCCATGGTAACGGTCATTGCCCCCCGGGGCAGGCGAAAAAGGGGCGCTGCTGAACAGCTTGCAGCGCCGACAATCCCACGGCGCCTGGTCACTCGCCTAGATTGACATGCCGCAGCACCGCGCGCCGATCGCCCCTGATAGGTTCAGGTTCGCGAATCTTCACTAGGAGGATCCAGTTGTTCGAAATCAAAGTGCCGACCAAGGAAATCAAGAGTGTCACGTTGAGCGTGGATGACCATCACCAGATGCGGACTGCATATCAGGGGGCGCTGACGATCCTGGCCACCGAGACCCTCGCGCAGCGAAACCTGTGGGTCGAGGAACTGAACAAAGCAGGAGTTCAGCCGCTTTGCGTCACTGTTGAGAATGTCGACCCGAAACATCCGGACCCTGCCTTGGTCAAGGAACTCGCGTCGAGCTGGATGCCGACAGCAACCAAGATTGAGGACGAGATGTTCGTTGGGTGGGTCGCATCGGAGCCAACGCCGTTCGTCAGAGCAGTCAGCGCGTATCTCAGCAAGCATGACCCAGCAAAGGGAAAGCTGTTCGACAAGGAGTTCTTCAAGCACCTCAGCTAGCCCAGGAGGACGGCGACTTCGCACCAGGACCGAACGTAGCGAGCGCCGACACCGCGTCCGGCATCATCATCGATGCGCTGGTTCGTCGCCTGCGCACCAGGCAGGGCGGTCCTCAGGCATGAAGTTGCTCGGACCGTTGGACGAAGAGTTGCGTCGGGATTGGCCGGGCCGCGCCATTCCCGGGTTTGATCCGAAGGACGGCGGTTCGGCCGTCAAGATACTTTTTTCTGCTCGAGGCCCCGGCCCAGGGGCGGTGGACAGCAACCTCATCTCGCGCGACAACGCAGAGAGTCTTCCCCAGCTAACCTACTTTGCGGGCGCCAATGGATCGTCTGGCGTTCCGCCTTGAGTTGTTTTGCGCGCGTTGGGCCGGCGGGCATCGCGCGATTGCACGCGCTTCTCACCGGCAATCGCGCCACGGTCGTTGGGAACGCCGCTGATTTCGACGTTGTTGGCAGCGTCCCCGGCTTCAGGTCGCACCTGTCCTTTCGGTTTCGCTTGCTTTCGGCGCTCCGCAGCGTCCTCCGACTTTCCCATGGTGTACCCGGGAGTATTGGGGGGCACGGTCGATCCTGGAATGTTCTGCTGTGCATACGCGGATGCACCAAGACACAGCACCACAGCGCCGGCTGCGAAGGATTTCATGATAGGGCTCCTCGAAGAAGTGATTGCGATATGCAATGCCTCTCTCCGCCTGTACGTCGTTAGGGAGGCTGAAGGATCACGGTAGGTGTAACCGTCGGCAAGGTTGGCATACGGGCGCCTTGCAGGACGAGAGTAGGGGATGCGCACGATCTCATCCACCGGTCGTCCGTGAGCATGGTGATCATTCATGCGAGAGGCGAAACAACGCCACGTCGATCCGGCCGGCGCGAAAGCCTGCTTCGCAGTAGCAGAGGTAGTAGTGCCAGAGCCTGCGAAAGGCATCGCCAAATCCTTGTTGCGACAGCTGTGGCCAGGCGGCGTCGAAGGCCCTGCGCCATTCGACCAGCGTACGCGCGTAGCTCGCGCCGAACCGGTCGGCGCACTCGATCCGTAGCCCGGCTCGGGCGGCCTGTTCGCGAATTGCTGTGGCGCTTGGCAGCATGCCGCCGGGGAAGATGTGGCGTTGGATAAAGTCGGTGCCGCGCCTGTAGTTCGCGAAGTGTGCGTCGTCGATCAGGATCACCTGCAGCACGGCAAAGCCGCCTGGCCGCAGGCGCTCTCGCAGCGTGTCGAAGTACAGCGGCCAGTAGGCTTCCCCCACGGCTTCGAGCATCTCGATGGAGACGATCCGGTCGAAGCGACCTTTCAGGTCCCGGTAGTCCTGCAGGTGCAGTTGCACGGCGCCGTCCTGACCGGCCCGCGCGACTTCGGCCCGGGCGTGGGTGAGTTGCCGCTGCGACAGGGTGACGCCCGTCACGCGGACGCCGTACCTGCGTGCCAGATCGATCGCGAGGGCGCCCCAGCCGCAGCCTATTTCGAGAACGTGCTGGCCCGTCTCCAACGCCAGCAACTGCGCGATGCGCGCCATCTTGCGCGACTGGGCCTGCTCCAGCGTCGCGTCTCCAGGTCCGTAGAGAGCACCGGAATAGATCAAGCGCGGATCGAGCCAGGCGGCGTAGAAGTCATTGCCCAGGTCATAGTGCGCCGAGATGTTGCGCCGGCTGCCGCGTCGGGTGTTGGCGTTGAGCACATGGCGCCAGCGCGCAATCAACTGGGCCAGGCGGCTGCCCTGCAAGGCGGCGCCCCAGGCGGCCTCGTTGCGCACGCCGAACTCCAGGAGCGCCACCAGGTCGGGCGTGGACCAGTCGCCGTCGCGGTAGCTTTCGGCCAGGCCTAGATCGCCTTGTGTCATCAGGCAGCGCAGCGCCCGCCACCGCCGCAACTGCAGTGTGGCGTGCGGTCCGTCGACGCTGCATTGCTGGCCGATCACGCGGCCATCGGGGAGTTCCACGCGCAGGCTCCCACAATGCAGCCGCGCCAGGAGTTGCTCGAACAACCCCAACGGCGACCACGCGAAGAGAGAGGACGCCTTGGCGGGCGTCTGAATCGAGCTCGTGTTCATGGGGTGTCGTTCAATCGGGTGACCGTCATCGGCTCGTCGGGCGGCCCCGGATGGCGGACGAAGGGTGCGCCCTTCAGGAGCAGGCGCAAGGCCTCCCAATGGATGGCTCCTAGCACCTTCAGGCCCAGCGCGGGATGGGACAGGAAGGAGCGCAGCAGGCTGCGGTCGTTCAGCTCGCGACGCCGAGCATGCAACTGCGCGACCAGCACCGAGCCTTGCGCATCGCAGGTCCTGATGGCCATATCCACGCCCTCTCGTTCCGGTGTGGGTGGTGCAAGCTCGAAGTCGTACCGCATCGCCATGTCCATGAAGGGCGAGACATGCATCCGCTTGGCGCAGGTGTGCCGTAGCACCGCCTCGCGCGCCTGCTGCGGCGCCACCTCGAAGAGATAGCGATGCCGTTCGCCGAAGGTGTTGCGGACCTCGTAGACGATGGCGGCAAGTCCGCCCGACTTGTGCTCGCAAAAATAGATCGACAGCGGGTTGAAGGCAAAGCCCAGGATGCGCGGCATGGCTAGCAGCCGCACCGGTCCGCCGGCTTCGATGCCGCTCTGCGCCAGGAAGGCATCGACGTGTGCGCGAAGGGACGTGCCGGGCGGCGCGCCATGGTCACGCTCGTACAGGCTCAACAGGTTGAAGTGGTTGACCGAGAAGAGGCGAAGGCGCTCTGGCAGCCGCGGCAATTCGTCCAGGTCAAGCAGCAGGCAGAACAGGCCATAGCGCAGCCGATGGCGCAGCGGCCGCAGGCGCTGGTGCATCACGGTTGCGTCGTACAAGGCACAGGCGTTGTCGCTCATGGCGTGCTCGCCAGGCTGTGGGGTAGCATGATGCGTTTCGATTCGTCCGGCACGTTCCACGGGCGGCGCACGGCGCCCAGTGCTTCGGCCGCTGCCAGGCCGGCCTGCAGGCCGTCTTCATGAAAGCCTGCGCCGAAGTAGGCGCCGCAGAACCAGGTGCGGCGCTGGCCCTGCAGACTCCACAGGGCCCGCTGGGCGCGAAGGGCCGCGGCATCAAACAAGGGATGCTCATAGAGCTGCCGATGAAGCAGGTGGCCAGGGGCTGGGTCGTGCGGCGGATTGAGCGTCAGGATCACCGGTGTTGTGGTGGCCAATGGCTGCAGGCGATTCATCCAGTAACTCACGCACGGCGGCGCGCCGTCGGCGTCGCGCGCGCCGAGGTAGTTCCAGCTCGACCACACCCGCTGGCGGCGCGGCATCAGGCGCGTGTCGGTGTGCAGTACTGCAAGGTTGCGGCTGTAGGCGAAGGCACCCAGCAGATTGCGCTCCTGGTCGCTGGGTGCGTCCAGTATTCGCAGTGCCTGGTCTGCATGGGTGGCGATCAACACCGCGTCGAAGCGACACGTATGCCAGCCGCAGGCCGTGCGCACGTGCACGCCCTCGGCGCCACGTGCGAGCTGCAGTGCCTCGCAGTCCAGTTGCAGGTTCTTGCCGCCCAGCCGGGCGACCAGGCGGTCGACGTAGTGGCGACTGCCGCCGGTCACCGTACGCCAGGGAGGGCGCCCGCCCAGGCTCAGTAGGTGATGGTTCTCGCAGAAGCGCACGAAAGCTTCGACGGGATAGCTGCCGATGCGCGCCGCGGGGGCCGACCATATTGCCGCCGCCATCGGGTAGAGATGGTCCTCCCGAAAGGCGCGCCCGTAGCCGCGTGCGTCCAGGTACTGGTCCAGCGGACGCAATCCGAAGCTCGCGGCCTCACCCGGAGCCTCGCGATAGAAGCGTACGAGCTCGCGCAGCATCTGCCAGAAGCGCGGGCGCAGCGCATTGACCGGCTGAGCCAACAGTCCCGCCAGGCCGCTGCCCGAGTATTCGAGGCAGCCGCCGTCCAGGCTGACCGCGAAGGACATGTCGCTGGGTTGCGTGTTCACACCCAGATGGGCGAAGAGTGCGGTGAGGTTCGGGTAGGTTGGCTCGTTGTAGACGACGAAGCCGGTGTCCACCGCGACCTTGCCCCGGCCGACCTGCACGTCCACCGTGTGGCTGTGGCCGCCTGCGCGCGGCAACGACTCGAATAGCCGCACCTTGTGGCGCTGGGCCAGCAGCCAGGCGGCCGAGAGCCCGGAGACGCCGCTGCCGATCACGGCGACCTGCAAGGGCGCACCGCGGGCTGGCAGGGCCGCAGGGGCAGGCGGGAGCGAGTCTGAGTGCGGTTGGTACATGCCGTGGACGCGGTGAACTGCTTCCTTTACGTTGTCGTCCGCATCTTGGATCAGTCGCAGCGGCTGGCAGGGCGTTGTGATCCAATCGCCTTGCCTTTGCGTACAGTCGACATGACATCCATGCGACAGCCTGCGGCGAGCCTCCCCGCCTCGGGGCGGACGCTACCCCCCTACCTGTCCATCGCCATGCCGCCAGACAGTCGTAGCTTCGTGCCATCGGGCGAACAGTTGAACCAACTGCTGGTCGCGGTGGGGAAGGATGCCGACCGGCAGGCTTTCGCGGCGCTCTTCAAGCACTTTGCCCCGCGCCTCAAAAGCTACCTGGTGCGCTCGGGCAGCAGCGATGCGCAGGCCGAAGAATTTGCGCAGGAGGCCATGGTGAATGTCTGGCGAAAGGCCGCCAGCTTCGACCCGGAACAGGCGGCTGCCTCGACCTGGATCTACACGGTGGCGCGCAACCTGCGTGTCGACCACTACCGCCGCCTGGGGCACCGCATGGAGCAGGTCGGCCTTGCGCCTGAGGAGGGCGCGATGACCGAGGAGGCCGACCCCGCACCCACGCCCGAGGCGCAGGTGTTCGGCCAGGAGTGCGAGCGCGGCGTGCGCGCGGCGCTGGCCACCCTGCCGGCGGAGCAGCAGCGTGTGCTGCAGCTGTCGTTTTTCGAGGACCACCCGCACGCGCGGATTGCCGTCGAATTGGGCATCCCGCTTGGAACGGTGAAATCGCGTGTGCGGCTCGCGCTGAGCCAGCTGCGCCGCAAGCTGAACGGACTGGAGCCATGATTCGACATCATCCCGACGACGCCCTGTTGCTGGCCCATGCCGCCGGCACGCTCGGCGCCGGCCATCGACTGCTGCTGGAGGTGCACCTGGAAGGTTGCCCGCATTGTCAGCAGCGGATGGGGCGCCTGGATGCGCTGGGCGGCGTTCTGCTCGAATCGCTCGCACCGGCAGAGCTGGCGCCCGATGCGCTGGAGCGCACGCTCGCCGCGATCGACGCGCCTACGGCGCCACAGCTGCAAGCTGCTCAGGGCGCCAAGCCTGATCTGCCCACCGCTTGGCCGCAGGCCATGGCCGCCTGCAGCGTCAGCGCTTGGCACTGGATGGGCCCGGGCATGTACTGGAACCGGGTCGCGCTGCCCGGTGCGGCCGATGCCAATGTCTTCATGCTGCGCATCGGCGCTGGCCGCATGCTGCCACGGCATACCCACAGCCAGAGCGAGCTGACGCAGGTGTTGTACGGCGCCTTCGACGACGGCCGAAGCACCTTCGCCGCCGGTGATTTCGACGAGACTGACGCTGGCGTGCGGCACCAGCCGGTGACGAATGCCGATGGCGAGTGCATCTGCCTGGCGTCGGTCGAGGGAAAGGTGCTGTTCGAAGGCTGGCTCGCACGCACCATGGGCGCCCTGATCGGCATGTAGCGCCTACTACCGGCGAGTACCCGCCCACCGTCGTTCGATGGCCAGGGTCGCCGCGCACGACAGGGCCGATGTGACGGCTGATGCGGCGCCGCCCCAGGCCAAGTCGGCCACTGTGACATGCCACGGCCAGCCGACCAGCGTGGCCTGGTTGGTGAGGTCATAGGTTCCGTAGGACACCAGGCCCAGCAGCGCGCCGCGCCATGCGGCGCTTGCAACGCGCAGGCTACGCAGTGCCGGTGCGATGGCGAGGCACGCGATGCCGCTCAGGTATAGAAGGTAGAAGAGCAGGGCCGGCAAAAGGTCGAAGTCCTCGCGCAGCAATCCTGCGAGCGCGGAGCGGTACAGGCGGGGCGTCATGAAGGCCAGCCATAGGGCGTCCAGGGTCAGGAAGATCACGGCGGCCAGAAGCCATGCCAGTGCCAGTCGTCGCATGGGTGTTTCCTTGGGTTGCTGCATCCATTGCGCCGCGCGTCAGCGCAAGCGGTAGCTCAGCTGGCGCCCACCGCGCACGGTGGCATCGAGGCCGACCCAGCGGCCATCTTCCGTCCACCAGACGTCCAGGGGCCGCTCGGTGCCGGACAGGCGCCAGCGCGTGGCGCTCAATGCCTGGCCCTGCACGGTCAGCGTGGCGATGTCCATGCGCTGCCACGTCACCTGCTCGACGCGCCCTGTCTGCGCGTTGAGAAGGCGCTGCTGTCGGCGAAGGGCCGGGTTCCAGTAGGCGAAGGTCATCAGGCAGCCCGCGGCGAGCGAGCTCCCCAGCGGCGAGTTCACCTGCAGGCCGCCGGCGACCTCCCGCGCATGCACCTGGCTGCGCTCGCCGTCATCGTCGGTTTGCGCGTCCAGTCGCTCCAGGCAGTCGCCGCGCCAAAGCTCTTGGGCAGCGTGTCGGTAGCTGTAAAGCGCAACGCCTAGCAATCGAACGCGGAATTCGGCCTGGCTGCGCAGGCTGCGGCGACCTTCACCCTGCGCGGCATCGGTGCGAACGACGAAGCGATGCATGCCGATCGGCTCGCCGTCGAGCAGGACGGTGAAGTTCCATTCCTGCGCGTTGGCCAGCTGAAAGATTCCCCCCAGCAGCGCGGCGGCTGCGAGGGCTTGCGGTTTGATTGACGGCATCAGAACGTGTCCTCCCGCGGCCTGCCGGGCACGAAGGCAGGCGTGCGCGCGATGTAGGCGCGATAGGCTTCGTTGCGGCCTACCATGTCGGCCTCCAACGGGCCCACGCCCGAAACCTTGAGCAGCAGCACGGTCATGAGCAGCGGCGACACCAGGCTCCAGACCGCGCCAGGCCCACCGCCTGCGAGCGCCACCACGCCCAGCCCCCACCAGATACAGGCTTCGCCGAAATAGTTGGGATGCCGGCTGTAGCGCCATAGTCCCTGGTCCATCACCTTTGCTTGCGGCGTACACCGCGCGCGAAAGCGCGCGAGCTGGGCATCGGCGAGAGCCTCGAACAGCAGACCGAACAAGGCTAGCGCAGCACCCGCAAGATCGAGCGCGTTCAGGGGCCTGGTGGACGCGGCCGCTACGCCCAGTGGGGCAGAGACGCACCACGCCAGCACTGCCTGCAAACCAAACACGAGGTAGATGCTCTTGAATGCGAAGCCGGGCTGGTTGCGGGCCCGGATGGCCTGGTAGCGGCGGTCCTCGCCATGGCCGCGCCGCCGGCGGGCGAGGTGCAAGCCCAGACGCAGCGCCCAGGCCAATGCCAATCCCAGCGCCAGTTCACTGCGCGGCCGGTGCGTCGGCAAACACATGGCCTGAGCGAGCCCCGCCCCGGAGACCATGAAGGGCCAGAAGGGATCGACGATGCTCACGTCGCGAAGCCACAGGCTCCAGGCCCAGGCCGTCAGCGCCAACGCCGCGCTGACGGCCAGGCCGGGCAGGGCGCATGCGAGTAACTCATGCATTCGAGCTCCCGAAGCTCACCGGTACGAACCCATCCAGGCGTCGCGCCAAGGCCAGCATCAAAGGCAGCAGGACCGACCAAAGCAAGGAGGAGCTGACGAGCGCGGCGGTCGCGTCGACGAACTGCGCGGGGCCCAGTCTCGCGCCGCTCGCGAATGCTGCCGGTCCGCCAATGGCAGCGAGACAGGCCGCCAGCAGGGGGCGCCCGCGCAGCCAGCGCATGCTGACGTTGAGTGTCGTGCCGAGCAGCGTCCAGAGCAGCAGCAGCCAAGGCGCGGGCCAGGCGGATTCGGCATCCACGCCCGCGTAGCGGACATGTCCAAGGCGCAGTTGCAGGGTTTCTGCGGCCAGCCCCACCAAGGTCACGCTGCCAAGCAGCAGCACCTCGCGCCCCGGGTACCGCGCCAGCGCCAGGTGCAAGACCAGCACCGGCGCGATGGCAAGGCAGCCCAGGTACGCATGGCCATGCGCTGCGCCCATCACCATGGCCAGCCAGGCCAGCTGAAACAGCGCGAAATGGCCGAGCTTCAGTCGCAAACTGAGCCCGCGCCGCGATGCGGCCGGTGCACACCTCACGCGCGCGGCTCGAAGAGATAGTGGCCTACCCACCATTGCTGTCCTTCATTCCAGTCGAACAGTTCTTCCACCGCCATGAAGAACAGTCGCCAGCGCATCCACCACAGCTCCCCCGCGCCGCCGTGTCCGGCCTGCACGACGGGGAGAAGAGCGTCACGGTGCGCATCCATGTTCCTGAGCCAGGCGCGCGCGGTGCGGGCGTAGTGCCGCCCGTCCCAGCGCCAGCGTTGCACCAGGCGCAGGTGATCCTGGAAGTACAACGGCAGGTCGTCGCTGGGCATCATCCCGCCGGTGAAGAAGTGCTGGCTCATCCAGTCACTAGCGTCGCGTACCTCGAAGCTATAGGGCGTCTCGCGATGCGCGAAAACATGCAGGAAGAAGAGGCCTCCCGGACGCAGCCAGCTCGCGACCCGCGCAAAGGCGCGCGGCCAATTGCGAAGGTGCTCGAACATCTCGAGCGACACGACGCGGTCGTAGTGCCGAAACGGGAGGTCGCAGTCGCTGAAGTCGCGCGTGACGACGCGCAGATTCTCCAGTTTGCGCGCCCGTGCGCGGGCCTCGATGAAGGCGCGCTGGGACGCCGAATTGGACAGCGCCGTGATACGGCTCGCGGGGTAGTGCTCAGCCATCCACAGGCTCAGTGCGCCCCAGCCACAGCCCAGCTCCAGCACTTCCTGCCCATCGGACAACTGGGCGCGTACACAGGTGGACACGAGGGCCGCCATCTCGGCTTGCGCCAGGCTCGAGTCTTCGTGATGCTCCCACAGGCAGCAGCTGTATTTCAGCCGGGGCCCGAGCACGCGCTCGAAGAAGGCGGCCGGAAGCTCGTAGTGCTGCGCGTTGGCCAGGTCGGCGTGCAGGGCCAGTGGCGCGGCGTGCAGGGACTGCGCAAACGCCTGGGTCAATTCGGCAGCGGCGGTGGCGTCGCCGCTGCGCACTTCCTTCAGGCGCTGGGCGAGCAGCCGCCGCATGCCCAGGCGTACCAGCCGGTCGGGCACAAGGCCCTGCTCGAGCCAGCGGATGGCGAAAGCGCTCTGCGGATTCATCGAACCTCGTTGGTGCCGTGTCAAGCTTCTACGCACCCTGGAGGAAGGCGGATCACCGGCGGCGGCAATACCGTCGACCCGATGATGCGGGCGATGTGGGGTCGCTCACGAGCACGGGATCTTCCGCCTGACTCGTCGACTTCGTGGTGCATCAGGTGGGCGTCGATCCCTCTGGCCCCAGGGCCTAACGATCGACGAAACCGCCCGGCACGCCGGCCGGACCGAGCCGCACGTGCGCCGCACGATCACCAATGGCATGCTGGCCACGCGGAAGGTCGGACGCGTTCACGTACATCACACACTCGGACGTCAGCCGATGCGACGTCCTGCAGGATTTCTTCACCTACACGATGAGCGATCCGGGTGGCCAGACCGACAGCGCCATGTTTGTCATTGCGGTGCATGGCGCCAACGACATCCCGGTTGAGCGCGACGACGCGGGCGTTGCCGTTGAAGCCGGCGGCATCAACAACGGCACCCCCGGCAGCGATTCGCTCGGCAATGTGCCGAACAACGACACCGACGTCGACAGCGTCGCCAACGGCGAAACCAAACATGTCGTCAACTACACCAGCGCCGGCACCGGCGTGGTGGGCGATGCAGGCGCCGCCATTGCCGGCCTCTACGGCTCGCTGGTCATCAACGCCGATGGCATCTGGCGCTACGTGGTGGACAACAACAACGCGGCGGTGCAGGCCATACGCACCAGCGGCGAGACGCTGACCGAGAGCGTCAGCTACCTCATGAGCGACACGGCGGGGGCCACCTCCCGTGCAAACCTGGTGATCGTGGTGCAGGGCGCCAACGACAACCCGGTCGCGCGCGACGACAGCAATGTCGCCACCGACCAGGTGGTGGCGCCGCAAGCCACGGGCAACGTCCTGCCCAACGACTCCGACGTGGACGGCGGTGACGCGCTGCACGTGGGCGCGGTGCGCACGGGCGCGGAAGCGGGCAGCGGCACGGCGGGTGTGATCGGCCAGGCCCTGGCGGGCCGCTACGGAACGCTGGTGCTCAATGCCGACGGCAGCTACACCTATAGCATCGACATGACCAACCCCGAGGTGCTGGCGGCCGCCGGCTTCGGGCAGGTCCTGCAGGACGTGTTCACCTATACGCTGGTGGACCGGGCCGGCGCCACCGACCTGGCGCAGCTGACCATTCACCTGGACATTTCGGCGCCGCGCATCGACAACGGCGACCCGCTGTACTTCCAGCGCCTGTTCTTCTGGCCCGAGCCGCATGCGCACGAACTAGGCTACGAGCCCGGGATCTTCGCGCAGCCGGTGGTGCGCCAGAGCGCATTCATCGACCGGCTGGAGCAGGCGTCTTCCGACGGCACCCGCCTCGACATGGTGATCGACCGCGGCCTGCTCGCACCGTCTTCGCTCGGCGCCGGCCTGGGGCAGGTTGCGGCTCAGTTTGTCGGCGAGGTGGTGCGAGAAAACCAGCTGGCGGCGCAGCTCGAACTGGCGCGTCTCACGGGGCGGCACGGCCGCGTGTCGCTCGGTGCCGATGGCCTGCTACCTGATCCGTCGCTGTTCTCGCTCACGGATGCAGGTCTGACAAAGGGCGAGGCGCAGCGCCCGGGACTGGACGGGCCTGTCACAGGAGCACGCCAGACTGCCGACGGCGCGCCGAGCAACGATGTGAAGTCCTATCCGCGAGCGCACTTGACCGCGCCCGGGTTCAGCGAACAGCTGCGCCTCGCAGCCAAGATGCTTCACAGGAACTGAACAACCAAGACAAGGTTATCGCTTCCGGATGTTCTACCTGCTGACGTGAAATCAGAAAGCGTTGTCAAGGTCTACGAGCCGCAGTTGGGATGTGCGTGTTTTGAATGGAGACGTCTGAATGCATGGTTTGAAGACGCCCGTTCCACTGTGCAGTGCGCGGCTGCGCAGTAACGCCAGAGTGGGGAAAGACGTCGTCGGGTCGCTACCATCGAAGCATGTCCGACACGCACGACCTCTTTGCCCGCACATCTTCCATCTTGCGCATGCCAGTTTGGTACGCCCCCGGCGTGCACGAGGAGAGGGAGCTCTCGCTCGAGCCAGGGGCATACAAGGTCACCCCAGGCGAGAACGGCTCGCGCTGGACGGTGACCTTGTTGAAAACCGGTGAGACCGTCTACAACGGCATCGGGCCGGTGGAAGTCATTCGGGCATAACGCACTTGGCGTCAGGTCGCCGGCATGCCTTCGAGCGCATTGACCGCGGTCTGCAGCCCATCCAGCACACGCTCGGCCACCAACGATGAGAAGTCTTTCGGCAGCTGCGCCCTGACTTCGTCGATGACGGCGGGCGTCCTGGCAATCAGCTCCTGAATCACGCCTTCCGCACTGCCACCGAATCCCACCTTCTGGGCGGTGCTGTTGAAGTGCCGACGCAGGACCTTCTCCATGACGTAGTGTCTGTTCTTTCCCATGAGTGCCATCGCCAGCTTGACTTCATGGGGTGACCACTGGTTTGAGCCATTGCCTAGGATTGGGTAGGCCGACATCACGTCGTACATCTTCGTGAGCTGGAACGTGCCGCCGGCGAGCAGCTGGATGCTGAAGTTCTTCGCATGGCCATCAGGCGCGCGAAGCAGCCAGAAGAGGACCTGCGAAGCCATCAAGGTGCGCATGTCTTGAGCCGCGTTTGCGGACTGCTGCAGCAGCGAGAACAGCTTCTCCAGACCTGGTCCTCCCTCATTCTCGTACTTCACCAGGGGAGACGTCCCTGTGGCCTGGCAGAAGTCCTCTTGAGGCAGGCGCAACAGCCGGCCGGCCTGCGTCACACGTCTATCGAATCGCTCGACCACGAGGACCCTCTGCTTCCCGAAAGTCTGGATCGTTGCGTCTGCCGTGGGAAGGCCGTAGGCCTTGAGCAGCTTCAAGCACAGCCACTCGTTGTCGACAGACGTCGAGAAGTCGGCCTGGCGGCCGCCAATTAGGCCCAGCGGGAGCTTGAAGATGTGCGTGGTGGGCGTCGTGCCGCGCGGCTTGTGCCAACTACCGTTCCACCAGAGGTATGCGTCCTTTTCCTGTGCGCCAGCGAGAGAGATGCGGAAGTCATCTGGGGCGGCCACGTCGTCGAACCTCCCAGGATTCACAACCCCCAGCAGGTGGCGTTCGATGGAGGCCTCATCGACGGGTACCGCTTCGACCCGGTCGATAGCGCTCGGCGTTTCGTCCTCGCTGAGCAGCTGGATGGCGCCCACGCAATCGCGCCCGATGGCGCGAAGCAAGTCGAAGGAATCAAGCGACCCAGTCTTGAAGCGCGCCGCGACGCGCTTTCGGATGGCCTCGCTGTCGGGCAAGAGGTTGTCGAAGTAGTGCTCGACCGACGTGCCCTTGAGAACGTCGTTGTGTGGCGTGAATGGCAGGGATAGGGACAGGGGGCGGCCGACTTCGGAACGCACCCAGGAGTCCTCGTAGCGCAGCTCCATGTCGCCGCGCCCAGGGATCGTCCAGCGTCCGACGCGCTCGCCGTTCGACCACAGGCCCAGAGACTGGCTATGTGACGGGCGACCCATGTCACCACTCCGTTGTCGGCGACTTGGTCGCGGACAAGCCACGCGTGCCCAACTTCAGCTCGAGGCCCAGGACGGAGCACCAGGTCAAAAGCTGCCTGAAGCTCAGTTCCTCGGGATGAAGCTCCAGGTATGAAACCCGGTTCTGGCTGAGGTTCAGCCTCTCTCCAATGGCCGCCTGGTTCATCTCGAGCCGCTTGCGCGTGCTGCGCAGCGCCTGGCCGAGTTGATCGCCTGTAAGTAGCGGTTGAGCAGGAAGAGCGTCCATCGGATAGCCGTATTTATGCTATTGGTAATTTATCGCCATTTCGGCTATTCGTCAAATATCTGCAATAAAGCTATTCGGTAAATATCTGTTTCTCAGCTACTCGACAACGCTTCGCGGTAGAACCACCATGGCGCGGCGTGCTCGACTCGTTCGAGCGATTCGACGCCAAGGAGAGAGCCCTGTGTTGATTTCCATGCAATCCTGACCCGGCGGGGAGGCGGCAGAAATCTTGGACTGACTAAGCCACGATTCCAATGCTTCTTCGGTACTCAACAGGACTCAGAGAGCCCAAGCGAGATCTTGATGCGCTTCTCGTTGTATGAGCTGCTGCTGGCTTTCAACCGTTGCTCGGTGCGGGCCGATCGGCTCCGGCCTCAGGCGCCGAAGCCGACTGCACCAACTCGCGCACCGACACTTGTATTGGACTTTTCGGCACAAACCCAACCTGAAGGCCGAAGATCGTCGCAATCTTGTTCAGTGTGTCGATTGTTGGGTTTGCCTTGTCCGCTTCGATCAATCGAAGGCTCTGCACGCTGAGCCCGCGGTGATGGGCAAACTCCGGCTGCGTCAACTTGCTGATGCGGCGCATGGCCGCAACAGCCTGACCGATCGTCATGTTGCCGGCCGCGACCGCCGCGTAAAACTCGGCACGAATGCGTCGTTCTGTGTCGGCGTCCGAGCGTTTGCGCCTCTTATCGACCACAGCGCTCCTGATCAACGTTCCGGGGGAGTAGCGCGCTAAGGGCGCTTAGCTGCTCGGCCTGCTTGTCGATCGTCGCTCGACATGCCTCGATCACACCCGGCTCGATCCCGCAATCGGGTGCCATCGCTGGGATGTTGGCCACGACAGCGGCAAAGTCGCTGAGCGCTCCTGCAATGATGCCGCGCTCTTCGTCGTCGACATCAAGCGTTTCAATGATCTGCGTCCAGCTCTCTTGGATCTTCCCCTGCTCGTCGCGCCAATGGCAGCCCCGCACGATGACCTCGTTGTCCAGGTACATGGGCGCGAAGTCGAATACAGGCGTGAGCTGGACGGTTCCGTCGAGCAGACGTTGCACCGCGGTGTTGCGCGCGTGGTTGTCAGTGTTGCGCATCGCAAGGTTGAGCACATCGCGCTGCATGAATTCGATTGTCTCGCACAGCGGATCTTCAACTGCGTTCCGCAGTCCCTGCAGGAGCGTCTGCTGGCTTTTCGGGATACCGAAGCCGCGCAGGTCGCAGATGCTTGCCAAGCTCTCCTGGTGGAGACGGTGCACCTTCCCGTCCACCACTTGGCGGTCGAAACGGCGCACGAACAGGATCTCCCCATGGAGTTCAGGCGAGGCGATTGTGCGCATACCGCATTCAGCGGCAAGGCGCAGGAAGCCAGCCTCGTTGCGCAGCACCGCGCGGTCCTCATCGCTTTTGCCGCGCGGAAGCTTGATTAGCCAGTGCTCTTGCGCGCGGTCATCAGCTAGCGCCATGTCCGCAAACCACCGGCCGTCTTTATCGGTGCTCAACAGGAACTTCGGCGCCACACCCTGCACGCCGGTCGTGCCGGAAGCCAGCATCGCATGCAGCGATAGATGCTCGAGGAAGCCCTCGCTGCGCTGCAAAACTTCATCCAGGGTAAAGCCTTGTGCCGTCGCGGGGTCTGGATGCTTTCGCGCCTCCTCATGAAAAAACTCGAGAGCGCTCTGGAATCGCAGGCATCCGATGGGATTGAACGCGCCAGCCATCACGAGCGGCAGGATCAAGTTGTCGCCGTCCGCCAGGTTCAACCGCTCGAGCAGGTACTTCCGGCCCTTTGCTTGCGGCACCAGATCAAAGAGGAACGATGGCGGCCTGCGGTCTGCCTCCATGCCGGTGGGCCCTTCGATGAAACGATCCGGCTCGAATCCGATGGGCAGACCCAGCGCAACCGGCCACGGATTCTCACTGCTGAAGACGTATTCGGGCAGGTACTCGAAACGGCATTTGTCCGGCCCAAGCACCTCGAGCTCGGCGGCATCGGTCCACGCCCCGTCGCGGTGGGTCTGGATCACGGTAGAAGGATTGGTCGCCGCCATATTTTGCCATCATGATAGGTAAAATATGTAGATCCATCAAGGCAATATATACATCTTGATGGATAAATTGTTCCTTTCGGAGGTGCGGCCAGCATGCGCCTGCGGAGTTCGGCGGCGAGTCGGAACAGCGCGATCACCTGCTCCTGGTTCGTACTTGCTGGGTTTCGGCGTCGCCGCGACCCTTTATCTTGTGCTCACATCTACTCCTAGTGTCAGCTGCGCTACGCGCGTACCTCACTCAGCGCTGCCCCGCGAGGAAATCCAACCAGTCCCACGAATACACAGTATCCAGGCGCCCTCCCACCGCGGGGCGCGCCGATCCGCGCATGTTTTCCAGGAACGCACTTCGCGCAGGTTCGGGTATGTCCGTCACGTTGACGTAGGTCACTCGCGCCGAATCGCGGTGCCCCAATGGCAGTTTGAGCCGCTGGTCCTCCCGCTGATCGAGCCCACTTTGGCGTGCGGGAATGGTGTGGGCAAAGCTTGGCTTGCTGGCCTCCAGGTGGCAGCTAGCCCGCGGTGCCGCCAGAGCAGCAGTCGTTCGATCAGACTACAAGGAGGCGCTACGCTTCTGTCCCCTACTCGGCGAAAACCTCCTGCAGTGTGCTCAAGGCCGCCGTCAGCGTCTTCGTGGAAACCGCGCCTAACCTCTTGGCCAGGCGCGCCTTGTCTACCGTCCGGACCTGATCCAGCAGGATCAAGCCTTTGGTGCCGCCGTGCGTTATCGCGACACGAAACGGGGCCGCAAAGCCTTTGGAGGTCATCGGCGCCACGATGACCGTGCGCAGATGGTCGTTCAACTCAGAAGGCGAGACCACCACGCAGGGGCGCGATTTCTTGATTTCGCTGCCTACGGTGGGGTCAAGATTCACCAGCCAGATGTCGCCGCGTTTCACCAAGCCAGCTCCGAGTCTGACTCGTTCCCAAACTCGCCCATCACCAGCTCGTCTCCGCCTTTCGCTGCCAGGGCCTTCGCGGCCTCGGCCCAGCCTGCGCGCGGTGGCAGGGCTGCTTTGCGAAGGACGATGGCGCCGTCTTCGACTGTCATTTGCGCGGTATGGTCCTCGCCAAGGCCGGCTTGTGCCAGAAGGGGTTTGGGCAGTACGACGCCCTTGCTGTTGCCGATGGTCCGAATAGTGACTTGCATGGTTACTCCAGTGTCAACAATGTTATTACATTGTTGAAAACGGGTCAAGTTGGGGTCGCTCGCAGCCGTGCGCAGAATGGGCCTGGCGCTTCCTCGGATTCGATTGGAGTCCGGTAAAGTCGATCCGATGTGGAGATCGGCGCGACCCCGCGTGGGATGTCGACGTCGGCGGCCCTACAGACGCAAGGTCGTCAATCGCCGGTCCCTACGGCGGGCTCCAGCGTTGTTGCGCTTGATCTCGCGACTGACCGTCGACGGCGCTCTGCCAATCCGCGCAGCGATCGAGCGAATCGAGTGGCCTGTCACCAATGCACGCGAGATCTCTTCGCGCTCGACGAGCGTCAGCGCCAGGTGCGACCGACGTCGCAGCGGCGGCTGGATGCCACTGGACTCAGCGATGATTCGGTGTATCGACGAATGGCCTCGGTCAAACAGGTGGGCGATCTGGTGCATCGTCCATCCTTCCTTCCACCGCGCCCACATTTGGGCCTTCTGGGCCTCCGAGTAGTAGATCCGGGGTCGCTGCTTCATCTGCAACACTCCTTCCGCCGAAGCGGGGCATAGTGTGTTGCATCGACCGGTTGAATCCGCCGTCAGAGACCGGCTGCTCGACTCTTGGCCGGTCAGAACAATCCAGGCTCGGGATCGGCCCGCGGCGCAATGACTTGACCGCTGTACGCCTTCGGCGCACGTGGCGGCAGCGGGGCAGGGTAGGAGTCCAACGGCCCCATCCACTGCCGAAAGAACCTCTTCGCTTCGCCCATCGGGCAGGTGAGCCAGGTGTCGTAGTCGGCCGGATCCAGGATCACGACCATGCGCTTCTCATCTTCGACCTTGTGAAAGCGCTGCATCACCGGATGCCCGTCTGCGTTCACGGTGAGCATCGCGAAGCTGTACAGCTCCTCGCCGCTCTCGGTGTCGCGCCACTTCGTATAGATGCCGGCAATGCCCATCGGGATGTCGCCCGGCTGATAGATGCGCCAGCGCTCCGCCTTGCCGGTCTCGTAGCTGGGCTCGAAGATGCTTTCAGCGGGGATGATGCAGCGCTGGCCGCGCCGCCATGCATCCTTGAAGCTGGGGAGCGTCGCCACCGTCTCGGTGCGCGCGTTGTAGGTCTTGCGCCCGTAGGCTATCTCCTTGGCGAAGTAGGGCAGGAGCCCGAAGGCGCCATCGTGCACGCGCCTGTGGCCCGAGCCGTCCTCGGCGAGGCGAATGAAGGGCGCGAGGCCCGTCGGAAACACCGTGGCGGTGGGGTCGTCGCGCTCGCGCACGACGCCAAAGAAGCTCAGGAGTCGATCGGCGCGCGAGACGGCTTCGTAGTTCGAACACAGGGAGGTCAGCAGTGCAGGTCAGCCGCCAAAGCCAGCCGTTGGGGGCTGTGCCGCCCGGGTGCACGCGAAGCAGGCGTTCGCGGTCACAACGAGGGCTCGCGGTAGCTTGAGCGCAACTTCGGGGGTGGCGCGATCTCATGCATCTCCGTGGTGTTGATGAGCAGCTTGATGAAGTAGTAGGCAAAGAATGGCGTGGCCAGGCCGAACGTGAGCAGGATCAGCACCAGCCAGATGAGACCCTGCCCCAGGATCTGTCCAAAGCTGAGCGTGTTGACGAACTTGTAGTTGGCCATGCCTGACTCCTCGATGTTTTTTCGTGCGCGAAGGATGCCATAGCCCGCTAGGGTTGTTCGTCGCGGCCGACATGCTCGGTGCCGGAGGCGCGTCGAGCCGCCACGGGCTGGGGCACGCACCACCAGGTCTGGCGGTAGCGGTCGGCCTGGATGTTTTTCATGCTGCGCCCGCGCGGCTGAACTTCGGTTCCTGTGATGAGCACGCCCTTGCCGCGGATCTGCGTGACTCGGGCGCGGTCGAGCACGGGAATCACATAGCTTTCACCGTCGGCGGCCAGCAGCATGGCCATCATGACGCTACGGCCCGGCCGCGGATCGTGAAGTCGCTCCCGGAAGACCAGGTCCCCGTGGGACGGGTGGCGCTGCACGACTTCGCGCTCCAGCTTGTGCCCTTGAGCGCGCAGGCGATAGACAGCGCAAAACATGAAGCCCGAGCCACCTCAACGTCGGCTGGGGCGGCCTGACGCGTCGTGGGCCGTCGGCGCGCGCCGCTCGTCTCAGCGGTCTGCCATGTCGTCGTGCACGGGCAGGAGGAGCAGAAGCTGCTCGCGCTCGACCTTCGCGCGCTTGCGGGGCCGCACGCGCGGCTTGGGCAGCGCGCCCAATTCCTGCAGGCCGCGGCGCTGCAGCTCGATGCCCAGGACTGCGAGCAGCTCGGCCTCACCGAGCTTGGCCAGCGCCTGGCCCGCGCGCTGGGCTGCGGCGCTCAGCGCCGGCGTCAACATGTCGGGGGTGGCGAAGGCGTTGTCGGAAGACATGGGCCTTGATGATGCCAAGGCACCGCGTGATGGCATTGGGATTGCAACGGGTTGCCGACGCCAACCGTTGCTGGCTGGCGGGACCAAGATCCTGCTTGGCAAGTAGTGCAGCGCAAGCGCCGCGCGGTTCACTGGGGCTTGCTTTGCAAGGCAGCCGGCCAGACGCAAGGAGGGAAGGGCGACGGGTAAGGGCGACGGGTCAGGCGCGTCGGACCCGCGCATCCTGCGAAACAAGGCCCGCCTACTCGTCGTCCATCAGCCGCGCCACCGGCGAGCTGAGGGCGCCTTCGGCCCGAAAATATCCCAACACCGTCGGCACACTCCGATGCCCCGTCAGCGCCAGGGTGTCTCCCAGCCGCATGTTTCTTTTACCCGCCTCGGTGACGAAGCCCGAGCGCAGCGAGTGCGCCGAATAGTCACCATCCACCCCCGCCAGCGCGCAGCGGCTCTTCACGATCTCGCGCACGGCCGCGGTGCTCAGCGGCTCGGCCACGAGGCCGCCTTCACTACGCCCTCTTTGGTTGCGCATCCCACAAGCGCAACGAGTGCCATCAGGGCAAGAAGCCTTTTCATGTTCGAATCCTTTGGGAATGTATTTAGGAGACCGAGCGCAGTAACCTGCAGGTCACTGCGCCTGGAAGGCAGCGATCAGCGCTTGTTGCCGACAAACAGCACGACGTCGGACAGATCCGGGAACGTGGACACGGCGCGCAGCAACTTGCCCTCCGTCAGCACAGCGTGCCCGCTGTAGGTGGTGCCCTGCAACTTGCATCCCGTACTCATCGTGACAGACAGGGCGTAGATCGCGGTCGCACCGTCCGCAGGGCGGATATCGCCCACCACGTTGCATCCCGACTGGCTCTTGCCCGACAGGCCGCCATGAGCGATGGTTAACGCCATGGTTTCGACGCCGAACTGCGTGCCCACCTGACCCACATAGTTGCCATCCAGCGCCGCCAAGGTGGCGGGCTTTTCATACACCGCGTTGTAGTTGCCGGCAAAGCTCACCGAAGACGTCCCGCTGGTGGCCGTGCCAGCCATCACGGCTTTGGAGGTGAACGTGCCCGACAGGTTGCCGTAGTACCGGCGCATCGTCTCCAGGTTGTAGTCGCGCATGTTGGACGAGGTAAACGTGTTGCCACCTGCTCCGATGCTCAAGTCGCCCACGACAACCCCTGCGATGAGCTGGGCGTTGTTCTGCTCGGAGTACAGCACGTAGTACCGCCCCGATGGCAAGACGACGGTGCCCGCCGCGCGATCGCCGATCGTCCCCTCGTAGAGACCCTGTGCGCTCGCGATGGTAGGCGGCGTGGGTGCAGGCGCGGGCGCGGGTGCAGGCGCGGGCGCGGGCGCGGGTGCGGGTGCGGGTGCGGGTGCCGGGGTGGATGGCGCTGCGGGCGCGGCGGGTGCTTGGGCATCCGAGCCGCCACCACCGCCACCACATGCAGTCAGCAGGGCGATGATCGACACGGCAGTGGCCGTCACGGCCAGGCGATTGAATGACGCTTTCACCATCCACCTCCCGTCTTGGCGTTGGCGCTGGGCTGGCGCAACTGGGTCGCTGGCGACGGAGAACCTTCAGATTCCTTGGTCGGCGATGCACCGGACACGATGCAAGGCGCATCGGGACGGGCAGTGTCGGTGGCCTTGTCGCAAGGCTGCTGCGGGCTGCCCCACATCGGCGCGGGGGACTGCTGCGACTGGGTGGTCGCATCGGGGGCTTGCTGCTGTGCCTGGGCGGCAAAGCATCCCGCTACCAGGGCAGCGGCCAAAACAATATTCCTCTTCACGAAAGTTCTCCAAAGGCTCCGGGCAAGATCGCCCCGCATGCCATGTGCACAGGCATGCGATGCAACTCGCGCGATTCACCGAGGCATTCCTGCGAACGCCTATCTGGACTGCAAGCGCCGTGCGCTCTAGCGGCCGCGAGTGAGTCGGTAGGTCAGCTTTGTCGCGTCGGCGCTTTCAACTTCCACGCGAATACCACTGATCTCGAAGTCCTTGTCCTTGCCAGGATCGGGTCTTGAGACAGTGTTCATTCTTTCGTTCCTCTCTTTGAATGAACAAAGAGCCCTGCCAACCGTCGAAGGCGTGACGGGGACAGGTCTGGCGCATTGTTCAGCTGGGCAACGTCGCCCACGCATGCACTCACCTGCAGTGCATACGTCGGTGTCTGTCGCGGTGCCCCTCCGCAGGGCTCAGCCTCAAGAGGCTTCGTTGCGCTGGCGGTAACGCGGTTCGGGGCGCGGCGGCGGCTCGGCGTCCATGTTCCAGCGAGCGCCAAAGCTCGCCATGTATGCCACCACGCGCTCTATCTCTTCATCGCTGAGCACCTGGAATGCCGCCATGAAGAACGCTCTGGTCACGCTGATCTCGCGCGGTGACTGACCACCCGTGTGCTTGCGCCATTGCTCGGGTTGCACGGCAAACAGGCGCGCCATTTCGTAGGCCGTGAGACCAAAATGCTCCTTGAGCACTTGGAGGTCCTGCGGCGTTGGCGCGTAGTAGTCAGTGACTGGGGGTGTGATGCGCATGCCGCCTGGCATGGTCCCCTTGTCGTCGCGAGAGGCCGTCACTTGGGCCTGGTCGCCGGGGATTTCTTGTTCATGGGTGTACGTCCTTGAAGGGTTGAGGGTGCTGCGTAATCGCTGCACCACGGCATGGATTTTACCGACCTTTTGGGTCGTACACGCTAGTAGTTGAGCAAAGTACTCCGTGCACTATTTCACGGTGGCGCCTTCGGGCCTCAGGGCGCGTACCAGCCTTGGCTGCTCCGTGAAATCGCCAAAAGACCACGCGCGAGGCCGTGCTGCACGAATTGACCGCATGCGTCCTGCATCAACAGGCAGAGGTGCTGCAAGGGTGCGCGCAATGATGGCGAACATGCAGCCCTATGTGCCCCGACCTGCGTGCACCTCTGGCTGCCCTCGCACGCAGGCCAATGCCCGAGCCCGGTCCCGATTCTTCCTTCGCGCGGCAGTTGGATTTACTGCCGGGCCTGACTTCATGACTGTTCAGTAAGAGGAGAGGATTTGCTTTCGCATTCTTTCGTACTCGTCCGCCGAAATCAGATTCTTATCTTTGAGGTCTCTAAGCTCCTGAAGCTTTTGTGTTGTTGATCTCGTCGAAGCGTTGGGGGCCGGGCTGGACGCGGTTGGCGTGGGTGCATCCGCACCCGTCTTGCGATACGCGTTGCCGGAGATTCGATACACGTTCAAAGCAGAATGGCCTCCCGCCTGGCGTCTCGGCTGAGTGCCACCGGCCGCCATTCAAGTCACCAAAGGTTCGATGCGGCGCTTGCGCCCGAGCAGATCTTTGCGTTTGATGCGCCGGCTTGAACTAGGCTTACCCGTGCGCTGATTTCCGATCCGTATTGGGGAGAGCAGAGACTCTCGACCTGGCGTGACTAGGCCGACTTGATCAACCGCGAAAACGACTCGTCAACGAACTATGTTGGTCAGCCGCGAAAGCGCATGGCATTGCGGAAGTCGCGGCTAGTCAATGGACTCTTTTGGTTTGTCAACGACATATGTTGGTTTTGTCAGGGAGGTATCTTGGCCGCGAGTCTGTCGGCCGAGTTTGGGCCGACACCCTCGTGGCGACAAAATTTCGTTCACAAGAGCGACAGCGTAAGTCGTTGATTTACCGAGAAGTCTGGTTCCGCGTGACAAAATTTTGTTCACATGCCGCCAGCCAGTAATTCGTTCACAGTTGCGGTCGCACATATCCGCATCGCCGAAATCCCAAAATACCGTTCACAGATCCGTTTCCTTGTACGACCTTCCACGTACTCAGATCTTGCGGAGGTCCTCCGCTAGAGCTTCCGCGGCAGCTTGGACTCGTTTCGCATGTCTGGATTCCCTCACGGAACTACTCCAAGGAGGTGGCTCCTTCGGAGTTCGAGACCAATACTCGTAGGTGAACTTTCCGGAATCTGGCCGAGCGATCACGACAAGCGAATTCATTTCCTCGAGGGCGCGCAGTATGCCTCTCACATCCCGGAGGCCTTCCACGCGTTGCTCGAAGCCATAAAGCAACCACTCCGCCTCGTGAAGTCTCACTTCAAAGTCACGAATCTCCGATTCCGTCGTATCAACTCGCCGCTGAGCTTCAGGGGGGATGTCTAGGCTTGAGCGCAGCAGAAGCTTGCCCGCCGTAGCGGATCCTGGGTGCTGATCTTCGTGCTCGGAGAGACTTTTTGATCTTCTCGCAACAAGCTTGAATAAGCAAAGCACGAATAGGCGTCCACATCCAATGATTTTCTTGTGAGCTCTGTTTGCTCTTTTCTGAAATATCAACTCCTCCCCGTCAATAGCATCATGGCGGCCTTGTATTGCGTCCAAAACTGCCAAGCAGTCACGATGACCGTACACCATGCGATCTAGCATTTTTTGCACTAAACCCTTGGGATCGATTGTCGTTGGCTGGCGACCGTATGTTTTCAGATGCTGCAAAAAGGAAAGCTGGCTTGCGACCTTTTCGTCGTGCTCTATTTTCAGCTTCAGAAAATAGGACTGCCGACCTTCATTAAAGTGATTTTCGATCCCGCACGATGTCCTGGCCGCGGCCCGGTGGCGAATTCGGCCTCCCCGCCGCCTGCCCGGGCGACCGCGGCGAGGCACGACGCTGCGCCCCCTCCCTGGTGGCGAATTGAGCGCCGGACGCCTAAAATCGGCGGCCTCTAGTCAAGCGACGGAGGTGCACAAATGACGGCGTCCAAATGGCAGGTCGAGGGTCAATACTACGAGAACTGCAGCTGCGACTACGTATGTCCCTGTGTCCCCGGGCAGATGATGTCGAAGCCATCGAAGGGTTGGTGCACGTTCGCGATGGGCTTCCGGATCGAGCGCGGCCGTTTCGGCGACGTGCCGCTCGATGGCCTCGGCTTCGTAGTACTTGCTCACACGCCTGAGGAGATGGCCAAGGGCAACTGGTCGGTCGGGCTCGTGGTCGATGAGCGCGCCACGCACGAGCAGCGCGAGGCGATTACCGGCATTGCGAGCGGGAGCGCGGGCGGACCGATGGCTGCGGTCGGAGGATTGGTCAGCAAGTTCCTCGGCGTCGAGACTGCGCCGATCGAATTTAAGCGCGACGGCGTTTCGTGGTCGGTCAACGCGAAGGACAAGATCCACATCGAGGGCCAAGGGGCGTTCGGGCTCGATCCCACCCGTGGACCGCTGCAGCTTTCGAACACCGGCCATCCGGCGGCTGACACGTTCAGCCTTGCTCGCGCGGCGAACAGCCAGGTAACCGCGCTCGGTCTCAGCTGGAGCGACGCAAGCGGGCGCAATAACGCCCAGTACGCGCCGTTCTCGTGGACCGGCTAGGCCAATAGCATCCAGCCGGCGAGCGCGAGCAGCGCTACGCCGCCGACCCTTGCCGTCCACAAGCCGAACGGCGCGAACTTCTCGACGAGCACCCACAGCGTCAGCGCGACGATGACGGCGAGATTCATCACACCGGCGGCGAACAGCAGCAGCATCAGCGCCCAGCAGCAGCCAAGGCAGTACAGGCCGTGGCGGATGCCGAGCTGAAACGCGCCGGCCATCCCTGGCCGCCAATACTGCAGCAGGAAGGCAAACGGCGTGCGGCAGACGCGCAGACAGGCTCGCTTGAGCGGCGTCAGCTGGTAAAGCGCCGCAATAGCAAGGATGACCGCCGCCGCAACCGGCGTGTCGGGTTCCATCATCGGCGTCAGCACGAGCACGGACGCGAGCGCCCGCTGCAGCACGGTCGCGGCGATGCTGAAGCCGGCCCAGACCAGCACATAGCCTGCAGCCATCGCGAAGAGCCGCGGGCTGACGCCCGGCTCGCCGCGCCCGCGCAGCGCCCCGGCGTACATCAGCAGTAGCGGCGCAGCCGAGGGCAACATCATCGCCGTCATCATTGCTGCCCACATCGCCCAAAGCAGCAGCAGGTGCGGCACGTCCCAGTCGCTGGTCATCATCCAGGCGGCCGCGCCGCTCATCGTGCCGTACATGTCGTCCGCCATCACGGCGATCCACAACCAGCAAACGAGCGGAACGCCAACGAGTAGCGTCGCGAGGACCCAGCGCGAGTGCGTCAGCACCGATTCGAGCAGCGTCCGGCTTTCGGATTCGCTTTCCGCCATCGGTACATCGTACCCCCCTGCCTTACGAGCGCTTGGCGGGTGCGCGGCATCGAGCGCCTTGACGTGTCGGGCTTTGCGGACGGCGGGTATGTGGCGAATTCCGAAGCGCACCGACTGGCCGGTTGTGGCCGTTCGCAGGCAAGCCATAGTTGGACAGCAACGGTAATACGAATCTACCCATGGTAACGGGCTGTGACACTGAGCGCCGCCTATATTGAGGGCGATAGAGTTGCACTACTTGGCCAGTGACAAAGGAGCATGCGTGTACGGAGCCATTAAGCAACTGTTCGAGCCGAATCGTCGAGTTGCAAAGCCAGCGCTGACCGACGATTCCGCTCCGGAGCGATTCCTCCATTGGCGCGCTTCTGGGGCATTCCAGGTACCGGTTGTAGGTGAGGCCCACAGTCGAGAAGTCATCGCCGGTGTTGCGCAAAACAAGCCCGGTAGGACGGCAATGGCGTTCTGCACAGCGCGCCTGGTCCCTGAGGACTTGAATCCCTATGACCAGAACGCCGTCGCGGTGTACATCGGAAATTCTAGAGTCGGCCACCTAGCTCGAGAGAGGGCCGTCGAACTTAGAGTTGCATTGGCTAGACTGGGCCAGCCAAGCCTCCCGCAAACCACGTGCGATGCAGCCATCGTCAACGGTCTGGTGGCCGACGGCAAGGCGTATGACTACTCAATCGAGCTCGACATCGATCTTGCCGGAACCCTTCCGCGGCTCTCCTTTCCCCAATACTCCGAGGTCGTCAGACGAAATTCAACACCGCCTCTGCAGGGCCGAGGCACCGGACTTTTCGAAGTGACAGTGTGGTTGCCGTACGCTGCGCTACACGACATGGACACGCGGCAGCGCGTCAAGTCCTGGACCAGCGAGCATTGGGACACGGTCAACTACTACCTGCGAAACACCAGAGGTATTGGTCTTGGCCACAAGGTCGTGGCCGTGCCGAAGAAGGTTCATGCGAAACTTTTCGGAGACAGGGAGCCAGAGGTGACAGTTCTTGCAATTGAGGGGCGAAATGTGACCCTGCTATTCAAACGCAGCGGAGCTGCCTCTCGAGAAGACTCTCACAGGTGAAGGTTGCTGCGGAACAGCGAGACCAAGGACGACAAGAACAATTATTTCGCAGCGGAGGACCAGACCGCGGGTAAGGCCCGCATCCTCTTGGCGCTGGCACTCACTACGACCCACGACACAAAGGAACTGCGGCGCAGCTTCCAAAATGCTGATTGGCGCGCGTGTGATTTCGCGGAATTCGTGGGGGGGGGAAGCCCCATGGGTATCGGTCGGAGCTCGCGTCGCGGCGCAAGCAGGCCTCAACTGGGCGAGAGCAACCGACTACTACCCAGTGCTGGGCGGACATTCCAAGCGTCCTGAAGCACCGCCAGGTCCGCCAGGTCGTGACGTCATTCACAGGCAGTCCGGCGTCACCCCAACGACAAGCGCAAACCACATAACCACTCTAGCTTTCGCAACTCGCAGACATTCACGAAGTAGCGCAGTTGCCGCAGTTCCGTGGCGGCTTCAGCGGGCGGGAAGAGGTTCCAGGCCCGTCTTTGCGATCGTGGGTGCAGCCTCGGGTGAGTTCAGGTAGCGGATCAGCGCCCGCGCGGCATCGGGTTGCGTGGAGCCGGTGGCGACGCCTGCCGAGAACACGGTCACGCGCTGCACCTCCCGCGGCAGCGGACCGACGTAGTCGATGCCCTCGATCGGCAGCAGCTCGCTCACTTGCTGTAGGCCGAGTGCCGCCTCCCCGCGCGCGACCACGGTGCCCACGCGCTCGCTCAAGATGCGCTTGCTCTTTGGCTTGACCTGCGCCTCGATGCCCAGGTTCTTGAGCAGTTCGGTCTCGTAGTAGGTACCGCTCGCACTCGCCGAATAGGCGATGGAAGGCGCGGCGATCAGCGTGCGCTTGAGCGCGTCCACGGTGCTGATGTCTGGCTTGGGTGCCCCCTTCTTCACCGCAAAGCCGATGCTGGAGCGCACGAGATCGACCTGGCTTCCGCGCACCACCTTGCCCTGCTCGACCAGCGCGTCGAGCGCCGGCCGCGCCAGGATCACGACGTCGGCCGGCTCGCCACGCGCGAGGCGACTGGGAATGGAGTCCTCGGCGTTGCCCATCGACGCGCCATAGGCAGTCTTCACCGAGCGGCCGCTCGCCTTCTCGAAGCCGGGGCGCAGTTCGTTGTACGCGGCGGTGAAGCCGCCCGAGGTCATCACGTGGATGTCGCCAGATGGACGCTGTGGCCCGATCCCGCTGCAGGCGGCCAGCAGCGCCGCCATCCCGACGATAGCTGCACGCCTGCGAAGAGAGGGCATCGAGAAAAGTGAGGGCATGGGTTGGTCTCCAGAGCTGTCTCGAACGAACTGTGCGCTCGTCCAAAGGGCCATACTAGGCGGCCAAGCTGTCAATCTACCGGCATGAAATGCAGGGTAATCCGCAGGCCCCTGCAGTTGGCCGCGGGGACCGCGGCGGGTCTTCGCGTGAAGAACTGTCAGCGGTGCGGGTGCTGGATCTCGCAGCGGCTTCGTGCCCGTTCAAGACCTAGACCTCCCCGCGAAAGCGGTCGCGCGCGTATGCCACCTGGGTCTGGCAATCAAGTTACCTTCACTTCTCGACAGGGATAGGCAGACGTAGCAAGCCAAGCTTGACCTTGCGCAAAACCCCGAAGGTACTGACTGGTTCCGTCAATCAGTTCCGCCAATGAAAAAGCGCGCCGAAGCGGGCAACCTGAGGCTAGGACTACCGGCGCGGCGAGCCCTCAGGTGCTCGCGATTGGACTACGGGTTTGTGCGGCCCTCAGGGAAGCGCTTGAACGCCACAGGGGGACTCGCAGCTGCGAAGAACTCGGTGGTCCGCTTAATGCGGCGCAACGCGTCGCGAGCAGCGAGATACGCCTGAAGCTGCTTCTCGCTCATCAGCCTCATATGAACCTCCATCCGCTTGGGGACCCGTCTCGCGTTTCCCGTCATGGATGGGCCAACTCTTTCAGTCACGATCAGCTCCTTTCTCTAGGGCGGCGTTGAATCTGAAAACGTATTGGTGCAAGAGAGCCGGGTGCGGCTACCCGGCGCCGATGTTTCGCTTCAAGACGTCCCGTGCACGCTGTGCGACCCGCGGTAGCCAGAAATCTCCGGGGCCGGACGCCGTGATGCCTTCCGGGTAGTGAAACCGCAGCAGCTCAGTGCGGCCCTTCTCGGTGATTGCAAGAACCCTGGCGCCGAACTCGGGTGGTTCGTCCACCATTGCGAGGACCAAGCCGGCCTGGCGCAAGATCTTGATGGCATCGACATCTTGCTTGGCGTTGAACGACTTGGGGAGCGGCGTGGCAGGCAATCTGCCTCAAGAATTCAACGGACATAGAAGCTCCTCTCAAAAATCAGCGCGCAACAGCCTATCTGCGGCGTCGCGCAATTTCTGTCGGACAAGTTTGATACGTCATGTCAGCGCTCGCCGCGTGGAGGCGACTTCTTCAAGTAATCAGCAATCCAGAAGCGCGCTTTGTCTGCTAGCGCCTGCCGGGCACTCGATTCGTCACCCTCCGGGCACGCCAAAGATAGGCGACACATCGGAACACCCGATCGCTTGATGTCCGCCGTGAACTGAAGCCCGTCCTGCTGCACGGTCATGGTCCACTCTGGCGGGGCCAACGGCGCGATGCTCTTGGCCGCACTGGGTCTATCCCGGTTCATCGTTCAACTCCGCGTGTACGGGCCTCCAGCCTCGCAGGAAGACACATATGCCCTTCGGGACGAAGGGAGCGCGCAGACAATGCCCTGCAAAAGCACCGCCAGTGGGTGCGCTCGGGCGATTGCTGCGCGCCCAGACTCGCTGTTCTGTGGCCGTGTCGCCCTAGCTCGGATGGACCTCGATCGAGATCCGGCGTGGCTGGGCGTGCTGCGCCTTCGGGATGCGCAGCGTCAGGACCCCGTTCGCCAACTGCGCTGTGATCTTGTCGGTATCGAGTTCCTTGCTGAGGGTGAACGAACGGTGGAAACGTCCGACGCCGACCTCCGTATGGCTGGTCTGCAAGCCCTCAGGGAGGGTCAAGCCAACCTCCGCGTCAATGGTCAGCGTGTCCGCCTCCACCTGCAGTCGCAGCTTGTCGTTTGAAACGCCAGGCAGGTCCGCGTGCAAGGTGATCCCCGCCGAGTCTTCCGTGACGTCAACCGGCGGGGTCAGCGCCGCTTGGCTGTAGCGCTGCCCGTCTTCTTGAGATGTGTTCTCTGGCGCGCGTCGCGTGCTCAGGCTCTCGGAAGTGTTCATGGTGGCTCTCCCTTCAATTCACGCTGATGCGGCGAGGCTGGGCCGCGGCTTGGCGTTGCACGGTGATCTGCAGAATTCCGTCGCGATAACGCGCCTGAACTGCGTCGGTATCGGCATCCTCTGGCAGCGTGATCACGCGGCGGAAGGCGCCTTCAAAGCGCTCGTTGATATGTACGGCCGCTGCTTCGTCGGAATCGCCCAAACTGCCTTTGCGTTCCCCAGCGATGGTCAGCAGGCCGCGCTCGAGCTGGACATCGAGCGTCGCAGGGTCAACCCCGGGAGCGAAAGCGTAGATTTCAATCGCCTGGGGTGTACTTCCGACGTTCAACGCCGGGAAGCCAGTGCGGCCAAAGCCGCGGATGGTGGGAGATAGATCGAAGGCCTGCTGCATTTCGCGGTGCAGGCGATCCATCTCGGCGAACATGTCGCGCGGAAATAAAGATCGGTACATGGCGAAACCTCCGTGAATAAAGACGAAGCGCCGGGACCCGCCCGGCCCTTCGAACCGGATGTAGAGGCCTCTCATCGGGCTTTCAAGACCTTGATAGCAAATTTTTCTTCGCCGGATTCTGAGTTGGCCAGTTGGGGTGAGGCTCCCAAAAACGGGCTGACGGGTGGCGCCACCCGCTGGAAGTGGCCCGCGTCCACCTGGGACTCAAATGACTGGCCAAGGAGTGCGATGCCTGGCCGTCGCGCTCGAGAGCGAACCGCTGCTTCGACTGGCGGCGTAAACCGACCTTCCCTTTAGCGCCTTCTGGAAGGACACTTGGCCTGGCAACCACCCTGGCAACCTACCTCAGGAGACGAATGGTGAACGCCCAAACGCCCCCCAAAGTCGAGCCCCTTGCAGACGCGCTGGAAGACACCAAACAAGCCACAGAGTCGGTCAAGGAGGCGGCCGAGGACTTGGCAGTGATCCACGCGGTTCTCAACTCGGAATTGCCTGCGGAAGTTCGCCAAGGCGATGCAGGTGCAGCAGTCGATCAGACGAAGAGCGTTGAAAAGCAACTCGGCGAGTCCGCTGAACTGCTGGACCAGGCGAAAGACAAGCTTGAGCGGGAGATCAAGAAGCGAAAGGCAAGCGCGAAAAGGCGCAAGTCGAAGTGACTGGAGGGGCTCGAGTCGACGATCACCGGAAGCCGCGACTGCACCTCAACTTGATCGCGGCGCCGGACTACACGCTCTCAATTGCGCGACTCTTACAGTCTGGGGACCTCCAATTCGACGCGTCGTTCGAGTTCTGCATGCCGCTGATCACGATCCTCGTGGAAGACAATCAAACGATCCGGGACAGCCTCATCCCGACATTGGCCGAACTGGGCGGCATGAAGGTTGTTGCGACCGCCGACACGGCAGCAACGGCGCTTGCAGCGCTCCAAGAGTATCGAAATACTTGGCAAGTCGCAGTCGTCGACCTGTTCCTCAGAGAGGGGTCAGGTCTCACGGTTGTCAGGGCATGTCAACGCCGCCTTGAATTCCAACACGTCCTTGTGCTGACAAACTACGCGACCAGCGAGATGAGAAAGCGCTGCCTTGCACTGGGAGCAGACGGCGTCTTCGACAAATCGACCGAACTGGAAATGTTCTTTGCCCAATGCAACGCGTATCACTCCAAGTGATCACTTGGTCCCACGGAGTTGCAGCGCTTCTGGTGTCCCGCCGCTTCACTGGTACAGCGGTTCGTGCAGCCTAACTCAAGGTTTCTTGGCGAGCGTCTTGGCTGCTTCCTTTGCGTCGCCTAAGTTCTTCTGTACAGCGCCTGCCGACTTGTCAGCCGCGCCTTCGGCCTGCAGGCGCTCGTTTCCGACGTTTTGCGCACTTTCCAGCCTAACCTGCAAGCCGCAGCGGGGTCCCGTCGCGTGCGGAGGGTAGAGCGGGACAACTGTCCGCATTCCGCGAGCCAGCGCGCCATCGCCTCGCGAATACTGGCAATCCGGCGTCGTCAACGGACGCGCTGAGGTACTTTGGTGAGTCTTCCAGGATCGTAGCCTTGGCTCTCGACAAACCGCGCGAGCCGCGCGAAGTCCTCGCTCGAGATGGCCGGCGTGCGCGCCATGATCCAGACGTAGTCGCGCTTCTCGCGCGTGATGATGGTTTGTTGATAGTCCGGTGACAAGAAGGAGATCCTGTAGTCCGCCTTCACCGGCCAGAAGTACTGCTGCCCCCAGATCGCTTTGGATTTGGCGTCGAGCACAAACCCTCGGGACCGGTATACCTTGACCGGTCCATCGGGTGCGTCTGCGTTAAAGGAGAACGTGGTCGCAATCGTCCCATCTGCATCGAACTGGTAGTTCTCCACCGCGTTGTGCGCTCCACGTTCGATGAACGTCGGGATGCTGGCAATGACGTACCAGTCGCCCATGAAGCGAGGCAGATCCACGTTCGAGACCAAGGTGACCGGTTTTCGATCGGACTGACGCAGGTTTGCACATGCAACGAGCAGCACAAGACTCGCCAGGACAACCATCCGCAGTTGCATAAGTTTCTCCAGGACCACCGGGACCGACCTCTTGCCTAGCGGTGGGTGCGATGCCTCCCAGACATCGCACCCATTGAACATGAGAACTACCTACTAGTTAGGCAACAGTACCTTGTCGATGACGTGGACGACCCCGTTGGTTGCGAAGACGTCGGGCGCGGTGATCTGCGACACCCGAGCGCGCTGATCGGTGATTTTGAAGCTTGGGTTGATCTGGATCGCCGACCCCTGCACGGTAGCGACGGGCGTATCGAAGGGAATCTCGGCCTTCAGCACACGGGCGGGGAGCACGTGGTACGTCAGCACCTTGGTCAAGAGCGCCTTGTCGGCCAGTAGCGCGTCCTGCGTCACACCCAACTCGGTGAGCAAGGCTGCGAAGGCATCGTTCGTGGGCGCAAAGACCGTGAATGGACCGGTACCCTTGAGCGTATCCACCAGACCCGCAGCCACGACCGCCGCAACCAGTGTGCTCAGGCTCGGTGTGGCCTGCGCAGTCTCCACGATGTCCTTGTTCGGTTGCAGCAGCACGCCATCGACGACGTGCAGCACGCCATTGAGCGCGAACGAGTCGGTGGACACGACATGGCTCACTCGATTGCGTCCGTCGGTCACGTTGTAGGCGTCGCCCACCTTGTCGATCTTGAAGAAGCCGCCGCCGATAGGCTCGATCGCCTTGCCCGAGGGGATGTCTGCGCGTGGAACGAGCCTGTTCAGCACGTGATACTTCAGCACGGCCGTCAGCGTGGGCTTGTCGGCGAAAAGTGCGTCCTTGGTCACGCCCAGCTCGCCCAACAGGGCAGTGAACGCGTCATTGTTTGGCGCGAAGACTGTGAAGGGACCCGTGCCCTTCAGGGTGTCGGTCAGCCCAGCTGCACTGACGGCTTCCACAAACACGCTCAACTCCGGCTTGGAAGCTGCGAGGTCCACCAGGTTGCGACGGGCCTCGACGTCGTCGCTGCCTCCTCCGCAAGCGGACAGCACCACCGTGCTACCCAAAGCCGCTGTCGAAAGCATGAAGTGGCGCCGGTTCAAAGCATGTTTCATGGCAAAGACTCCTTGATAGGTTGAGGTGGGCCTCAGTCGCACTGAGCCACTCCTTTACGTCGTGCCATTGATCTCGGATCAGTCAAGAAGTAACGAGCGGATACTCTGTCGAGCGCGCGGCTGATCCGGATGTCGCCCGCGCACGTACAAGGAGCACTACAACTTTCTCGGAAATCCGTATGCCAAGACGCGCCGCCATCCGCTGGGCAGAACAGGGCCTTGTTCCCGATCAGGTCGTGCGCTTTGGCATCCGGCGCCTGTTGCGCGAGCGGCTCGCGCAGCTGCAAAGCGGCAATCCCGAAGCCTGCGCAACGCTCACCGATGCGTTTGCTCGGTCGCTGACGAACGCGCCCCTGGCCGTCCACCCGGACGCGGCCAATGCCCAGCACTACGAGTTGCCGGCTGAATTCTTCGAGCAGGTTCTGGGCCCCCACCTGAAGTACAGCTGCTGCCTGTGGCGAGAGGGCGGCGATGCCAATCTCGCCGAAGCCGAAGAAGCCGCCCTGGCACTCACCTGCGATCGCGCCCAACTCGCCGATGGCCAACAGATCCTGGAATTGGGCTGCGGCTGGGGCTCCTTGAGCCTTTGGATGGCCAAGCGTTATCCGGGCAGCCGCATCACTGCGCTTTCGAACTCAGCGTCCCAGCGCGCCTTTATCGAGGCGCGCGCACGAGCGCGAGGCTTGAACAACCTGCAAGTTCTGACACGGGACTTCAACGAATTTCAAGCGCCGCCCGAGCACTTTGACCGCATCGTGTCGGTCGAGATGTTCGAGCACTTGCGCAACTGGCCTCAGGCTTTTGCCAAGGTGTCCGCGTGGTTACGGCCCGACGGTCTGTTCTTTTTGCACGTATTCACTCACCGTGATGCTCCTTACGCGTTCGAAGTTCGTGACGCCAGCGACTGGATGAGTCAGCACTTCTTCACCGGCGGGATGATGCCTAGTGACGATCTGGCTTTGCATTTTCAGGACGACCTGCGATTGCTTCAGCGGTGGCGCTGGGACGGGCGGCACTATGGGCGCACCGCACGTGCCTGGCTGCAGAACATGGATATGCAGCGCAAGAACCTGATTACCGTTGTGCAGGCCGGATTCCAAGGAGACGCTGAACTATGGTGGATGCGCTGGCGCCTGTTCTTCATGTCGGTCGAAGAATTGTTCGCGTGGAATGAGGGGCAACAATGGTGGGTGAGCCACTATCTATTCGAGCGCCGCTCGTGACAACGCCGAACCCTGCCTCGCTCATGAATCGCCTCGACGAGCCAACTCTTGGACTCAAGGCGTCGAATTTTGTCGTGTTCCAACTGGCGTGGGTCGCCGCGGTGGTCTCGGCGTCGCAGGAGCAAGCGGCCTATGGCAGCTTTGTCGTGCTCGCGGCCCTTGCATGGCATTTGGTTGTCGCCCATCGAGCGCAGCGAGAGGCCGTCCTGATGGTGTCAGTCACGTTGATTGGGTTTGTAGTCGAGGCCCTACAAGTGAGGCTTGGGTTCGTTCGCTATGCAGAATCCAGTGCAAATGCCCTCTGGCCACCGGTATGGATCGTGTTCATGTGGCCGCTGCTTGGCATCACCTTGAACGTCAGCTTGCGCTGGCTGCGCGACCGGCCGTTCGTTGCCGCGCTCTTGGGCAGTGTGTGTGGTCCGCTGGCTTTTGCAGGTGGCGTGCGCCTGGGCGCCGCCGAGTTCGTGGACACGATCGCTGCGCTGGCCAGTCAATCACTCGCGTGGGCTGCGCTCCTGCCGATCACTTTCGCGCTCGCCCGGCGCTTCGACGGCATGGTTTCGATCCAATGTGAGGCCTCGAATGCATGAATACCTTTCCTGTGCCCTGGCTGGCTTGGCGGTGAGCGCGACCTTCGCATTCGTCGCGTGGCTGTGGAGTCTTCGCCAGCGAGACGCGAGTGTCATTGATCCAGTCTGGCCGTTCATGATCGCCGGTGCCGGTTTGGGCTACGCCTTTTGCCTCCCGAGCTCAGGGGAGCGCGGATTCCTGGTGCTTGGCTTGGCCTTGACCTGGGCGTTGCGGCTGGGCGTTCATCTGGCGTGGCGCCGGGGCGACCACCCGGGCGAAGATCCACGCTACCAAGCGATCCGTGCCCGTCACGAACCGCACTTTTCCATCAAGAGCGTGTACCTTGTCTTTGGGCTGCAGGCAATGCTCGCCTGGTGCGTCTCGGCGCCCCTTGGCGTAGCTTGGACGTCCGGCGCGCCCTTGCGCTGGCTTGACATGTTGGGGGTGGTAGTGGCGATGTTCGGCCTGGCATTTGAAGCCATCGCTGACTCGCAGCTTTCCGTTTTCCGCGCCGATCCCGAATCGCGCGGGACCGTCATGGATCAGGGCCTGTGGCGCTACAGCCGCCACCCGAACTATTTTGGGGAGGCCTGCTTCTGGTGGGGTCTGGGTTTGCTGGCCTTGTCCGGCGGAGGTTGGGCCGGGGTCTTTAGCCTGCTGTCGCCGCTGCTGGTGACGCTGCTACTCCTGAAGGTGTCCGGCGTGGGGCTGCTGGAAGCCGGTCTCCTTCAGCGTAGGGGCAACGCCTATCGCGACTACGTCGCCCGCACGCCGGCCTTCGTGCCTGGACGTCCAAAGGCGAACCTGGAATCATGAAGATCACGAACCTCTGCGCCGTCTTATTGCTTGCGTTGCCGACATGCGCATTCGCGCAGTATCAGCAGTGGGACTTCACGGTTCTGCTCGATGGCGACCCCATTGGCACGCATCGCTTCAGTCTGGAGTCGACTGGACAAGAGGTGCGAAGCCTGGTCAGCCAAGCCGAGTTCCGGGTGCGCCTTCTGGGCGTTCCCGTCTATCGCTATCGACACCGCGCAGAGGAACGCTGGCAAGGCAACTGCCTGCGCAGCCTGGACGCCGATACCGACGATGACGGGCAACGCTCGCGCGTACAACTGCGTGCGCAATCAGGTGGCGGCCTGCAGTTGCAGAGCGCGCAAGGCAGCTCCGAGCTTTCTGGATGCCTGATGAGCTTTGCGTACTGGAACCCGGCCCTGCGCAGCCAGGCGCGCCTTCTCAATGCACAGGACGGACGCATCGAGCAAGTGAAATGGCAGCGTCTCGAAAGCGCGGCCATCGAGGCGCAGGGCCGCACGGTGATCGCGACGCGTTGGCGCTTGTCCGGGACCGAACGACCACTGGACGTGTGGTGGACGGAAGACGGGCGTTGGCTAGGGCTGGACGCCACCGTGCGTGGCGACCGACGGTTGAGCTACAGGCTGCGCTAGGAAGCCCCATGTTCTGCGAAGAATCTGAACGACCATGAAACGAGAATTAGCCCTTGCTTGGCTCCTGGCCGCACTCATCTTCCTTGCCTTGGACGCGGCATGGTTGAGCCTGATGACGCCGCTTGTCTATCGTGCCCAAATCGGACACCTGCTGAGCGACAGTTTCGACCTGCTTGCCGCCATGCTCTTCTATGTGTTGTACCTGAGCGGCATGGTTGCGTTCGCGATCGCGCCTGCGATAGTCAAGCGTCGTCCTTTGAGCGCGGTCTGGCGAGGGGGGCTGATCGGCCTGGTCTGCTATGGAACTTACGACCTGACCAACCAAGCCACGCTGCGCGGCTGGCCATGGCTTGTCACGGTCGTCGACTTGGCTTGGGGGACTGTGGCGACCGCCATCACTTCAATCCTGGCCAGCGCCGGCACGCTCGCGATCCTGCGCCTTGCCGCCCGCCGTCGTCGGCGCTAGGTGCTACATGCCAATGACCGTGCCCATGATGCGGGCCAGCCAGCCCTCGAACATGACTTTTCCTTCTACCGAGGCCAGGCAGATGCATTCGCCCGTGGAGCCGACCACTGGTTGGTGCAGGATGCTGCCATCGGTCTCATCGAAATCGCCCGCTGCAAACTCCGCGCGTCCATCGTCAAAAGCTCCGTAAAGCACCTGGGTCAGCTCGCTGTCACTGTGCGTGTGCCGCGGCAGCATGCGCCCGGGCCCGATGCGAAGCATGAAGACATTGGCGTCGGGCTCGTCGGGAAGGGTGACACGGTTCCAGTACATGCCCGGGCCCATCCAGTGCCACCTGCCCACTTCGCAGTGAGCCATAGCGCGCGGCCAGGTGGTGGGAAGCCACGGCTTGGCGCTGGCTTGATTCGTGTCCGGCTCGGGGCCGGTGCCCGCATGGTCCAGCGCATCGATGGCGGCAAGGGTGCGCTCCAGGGCTGCGGCCGACAGCTCCGCCGGCGCCAACTCGTCCAGCAAGACCCCGCCCAGGGAGTTTACGGTCTGCATGCGCTGTTGGCAGTGCGAGCACCCCTCCAGATGGACCTCCACGAGGAATCGATGGCCAGCGCCAAGCGAGCCGGCCGCCAAGGCCAGCAAAAGAGCGTCATCGGGGTGATGTCGGATCATGGCTCCAGTCCGTTCAGCTTGCGACGCAGTTGGGTCAACGCCAACCGCACGCGTGACTTCACCGTGCCCAGGGGAATGCCCAGTTCGGCAGCGATCCTCGCATGGGGGTGTTCCTCGTAAAAAGACAGCTTCAGCACTTGCTGCTGCTCCGTGGGCAGCGTCGCGAGCGCTGCGCGCACACTGCGCTCGCATTGCAGGCCCAAGAGATGAGCCTCCGGCGACGGCGTATCGTCGACTTCTTCTTGCGGCGATCCGTCGGTGGGCGGTGCAAGCGCTACTTCCATCCGATGTCCAACGCGCCGGTAGTAGTCCACGCGCAGATTGCGTGCGATGGTGAAGATCCACGTCGAGGCAGCGGCCTGCCGCGGATTGAAGCTCTCGGCCTTGCGCCAGACCATCAACATGGCTTCCTGGGCAAATTCTTCGGCCTGCATGTCGCTGCTGCCAGAGCGCACTAGGTAACTTTTCAGGCGCGGCGCAAAGTGCTTGAACAGCGCAGCGAAGGCCTGCCGGTCCTTCGCCCGCCCCACATCCAGCAACCACTGGCTCAGTTCTTCAACCGAAGGAAGCACCCGGGAGCTCTCTGGCGGCATGGCGATCGACAGGTAGGGGGGCAGCGCCCGCCCTGGGGCGGAATCATTCGCCAATGGCTGCCGCATGGTTGTCATGGCTCAATATACGAGGCCGGTGCCTGATTGGATCACAAGCACCGAACTGGCCCTCGTGATCCAGCGGGGGCATCTTGTACGTAGAAGCACCCAAGCTGGCCAAAACGATCTCATCCATGACACCTCCTGCTGCCAAGTGCCTCAAAGCGTCCTCCTTGCCCGCAGGCGCGGGTTGCGGTGCAGGGATGCACATTGCCGTGATCGGAAGCGGCATTTCGGGCTTGTCTGCGGCTTGGCTGCTCGCCCAGCGGCATGAGGTGACGGTATTCGAAGCAGACCGCCGCCCCGGCGGGCACAGTCATACGGTGGAACTAAAGATGGGCGGCGCGCCCGTCGCCGTAGACACCGGCTTCATCGTGTACAACGAGGCAGCGTATCCCAACCTGACCGCCCTGTTCGAGCACCTGAATGTGGCGACCGAGGCCAGTGACATGTCCTTTGCCGTCAGCCTGGACGGAGGGCGGCTCGAATACTCGGGCAGCGGCGTGGGGGGCCTCTTGGCCCAACCGCACAACGCGCTACGTCCCCGTTTCTGGCGGATGCTGCGGGAACTGATGCGCTTTTACAGGGAGGCCCCAGGCGACGCGGCGCAGTTCGGGCTGGAGCCTCTGGACGCGTATCTCGACGCACGCGGGTACGGCCGGGCGTTTCGTGAAGACCACCTCTACCCCATGGCGGCCGCCATCTGGTCTACGCCGGTGGCCAGGATCGGCCAGTACCCGACCGAGTCCTTCATTCGCTTTTGCAGAAATCACCAATTGCTTGAGTTGGGCGAGCGCCCGCGCTGGCGAACGGTGCTCGGTGGCAGTCGCCACTACGTGCAGGCGCTGCTGGCCGCAATAGGACCCAACAATCTGCATCTGGACACTGAGGCCCTGGAGCTGTCACGAAGCGCCGCCGACGGCGTGCGGGTGCGCACCAGCAGCGGGTGGCATCCCCGGCGCTTTGATGCCGTGGTCCTGGCCACCCATGCCGACCAGGCGCTGAAGATTTTGGATGCGCCCAGCGCCGAGGAGCGGCGCTTGCTTGCGCCGTTTGCCTACAGCCGCAACCTGGCCGTGCTTCACACCGACGAATCCCTCATGCCGCGCCGCCGCAAGGCGTGGTCAAGCTGGAACTACCTTGGCAGCCGCGCCACGCAGTCCTCTCTGAGCGTCACCTACTGGATGAATCGCCTGCAATCATTGGCGACAAGAGCCCCGATTTTCCTGACGCTCAACCCCGCCCAAGAGCCCGCTGCGGGGCACATTCTGCACACCCAAACCTACGAGCACCCGCTGTTCGACGCAGCCGCGCTTCGGGCGCAGCAGGCGCTGTGGTCACTGCAAGGGCATCGGCGAAGCTGGTTCTGCGGCGCCTATTTCGGCGCCGGGTTTCACGAGGATGGGCTGCAGGCCGGGCTGGCGGTGGCCGAGCATCTAGGCGGCGTGCGCCGGCCCTGGCAAGTACCCGAGGAGTCGGGCCGCATTGCGCTGCCCACCACCATCGCGCTGACGCCATGAGCGCGCTTTCCAGTGCTCTGTATGCCGGCACCGTGATGCACCAGCGGCTGCGGCCGGTGCGCCACCGACTGCGCTACCGCATGTTCTGCCTCCTCTTGAACTTGGACGAGCTCCCGGTGCTGCATGCCCGCCTGCGCCTCTTCTCGTTGAACGGCTTCAACCTGTTCAGCTTCCACGAGCGTGACCACGGCGCGCCGTCCGGCGTGCGCTTGCGCGACTACATTGACGGGCAACTTGCTGCCGCAGAGATCCCAGCTGGCGGACCCGTGCACTTGCTGGCTATGCCTCGGTTACTGGGCTTCGCGTTTAACCCACTGTCGATCTACCTGTGCCAAGACAAGGTCGGAGGCCTGGCCGCGGTGATCTATGAGGTGCGCAACACCTTTGGCGAGCGTCATCGCTACGTGATCCAAATCCCGGCGGAGCAGGCGAATGCTGCGGTTCTGCGCCACTCGTGCGCCAAACAATTTCACGTCTCGCCCTTCATGGACATGGACCTGAAGTATCACTTCGTGCTCACCCGCCCCGTCTCGCAGCGAGATGGCCTGCATGTGGCCATCAACACCGCCGACGATGCTGGCCCTGTATTGGTGGCGCAACTGTCCACCGCCCGTCAGCACTTGGACGACCGCACATTGCTGCGCTCCTTCGTCTCCCATCCCCTGCTGGGCCTGAAGGTGCTCGCCGGCATCCATTGGGAGGCGCTTTCGTTGCTTCTTAAAGGCGCTGCCTTCCGGCGACACCCCGGCCCGCCCGAGCAGCCTGCAACCATCATTCGATTGCACGACACCCGATGACCTTGACGACCTCCCCGCCGCCTCCGCGCTCCCCGCAAAGTGGCATTCGCCGCGGATTCACCTGGTCCCCTCGAAGCCAGCTGCAGCGGTTGCTGGCGCAGGCGCATTGCGGTAGCTTGCGCCTGGAGCTGCCCGACGGAAAAGTCGTCGTACAGCGCGGTCGGACCGAGGGTCCGCATGCCACTTTGCAGCTGCATCGCTGGCGGGCATTGCGGCGCCTCCTGACCCAGGGAGATCTTGGCTTGGCCGAGAGCTACTGGGATGGCGACTGGTCCACTGCCGACCTGGTCACACTGCTGGAGTTCGGCGTGCGCAACGAGGCCGCGTGGGGCGCTCTGTTGCAGGGGGGAGCGTTGGCGAGGCTGATCGCCCGCGCGCGTCACCTCCTCAACGCCAATTCGCGCCGAGGCAGCCGCCGCAACATTGCAGCGCACTACGACCTGGGCAACGACTTCTACGCGGCGTGGCTCGATCCCCGCTTGATCTACTCGAGCGCTCTGTACGCTCCAGGTGACACCACGCTCGAGTCTGCGCAGCAACGCAAGCTGGGGAGAATCCGACAGCTGTTGTCTCTCCAACCGAACCATGATGTGCTGGAGATTGGCTGTGGTTGGGGCGCGCTAGCTATCGACCTCGCACAACGGCACGAGGTGCGCGTCACGGGCCTGACCCTGTCTCAAAGACAACTGGAGTACGCACGCGCTCAGGTCGCAAAAGCCGGTCTGCAAGCCTCGATCGAGCTTCGGTTGCAAGACTACCGCGAAGTGCGCGGCCAGTACGACCGGATCGTCTCCATCGAGATGCTTGAAGCGGTGGGGGAGGCCTATTGGCCGCGGTACTTTCAGGCCATGCGCGACAGGTTGAAGCCTGGAGGCTGTGCGGTTGTGCAAGTCATACTGATCAACGACAAGTACTTCCCGCATTACCGCGAAAGCGCTGATTTCATTCAACGCCACATTTTTCCGGGGGGCATGCTGCCCTGCGACGCCGCCGTGCGAGAGCAGGCCGCCCGCGCTGGATTGCGGGTCGAATGCACCGACCGATTTGGCGGCAGCTATGCGCGCACGCTGGTCGAGTGGCGCGCTCGGTTTGAGGCGGCTTGGCCTGAGCTGCTGGCGCAGGGTTTCGATTCTTCGTTCCGAAGGCTGTGGCGTTACTACCTGAGCTATTGCGAGGTGGGGTTTCGTACGGGCCGCATCGACGTGGCGCTCTATCGCTTGCGACACGTCTAACACCGCGTCTGATAACACGTTCGATGCCCATTGCGGGGTTGATGAATGCAATGCGCCCGCTAAGCTTGGACATTGGGAATGTGCTCGAGCCTTTGGTATCCCGTGCATCTTGACGGAGGGATGTCGGTGTCTGAGGGCGGTGAAGCAGCGACCGACTACGCTGGAACGGGATCCATCCGCGTCGGCGCTACTGCAGTATTAACGGTCGTTTGGCCATAGAAGGGGCCGTGGACGCCCGCCTTGCTGTAATGCGCCGCCATGACGCAGGAACCGCTTAGATGTAGCCGCCGAGTCCAGAGTCGAAGGGAGATGGAGTGAGACCCGCGCGCCCACACGCACACGGTCTCCGAGCGGCAAGAACGCCTGCGCGATCGACTCTGGAAGGTGTCTACTTCGCGGGCGCCAATGGATCGTCCGGCGTCCCGCCTTGGGTTGTCTTGCGAGCGTTGGGCCGACGAGCATCCCGCGTCTGCACACGCTTTTGCGCGGAAATCGCGCTGCGATCATTGGGAACCCCGCTAATCTCGACGCTTCTTGCGGCGTTTCCGCCGTCAGGTCGAACCTGTCCTTGCGGTTTCGCTTGCCTCCTACGCTCAGCAGCATCGCCCGACTTGTCCATCGTGTAGCCAGGCGTGTTCGGAGGCACATTGGATCCTGGAATATTCTGCTGTGCGTAAGCTGACGCACCGACACACAGCGCCATGACGCCCATTGTGAAGAATCTCATAACAGAACTCCTCGAAGAAGAAGGATCGCGATAGGAAGTGAAAAGTGACGTATCGCTCGGCGTTTACGTAGCGGGGAGGAAGGCAGATCAAGGAAGATGTAACCATCTGCGGACCGGGGCGGTTTGTCGACGGAGATGGCATCGCATCCCGCGATCCATTGGGGGGAGCAGTTCGCAAGGGCGACTCTGCAGCGAAAGCAGCCGGTCGCCCGATCTAGCAGGGCGGGCCGCTTGGTGGCAAAGACCTGCTGCTCGACCCTTGGCCCGTCAGAACAATCCAGGCTCGGGGTCGGGTCGCGGCGCAATGACTTGACCGCTGTGCGCCTTCGGTGCACGTGGTGGCAACGGGGCAGGGTAGGAGTCCAATGGACCCATCCACTGTCGAAAGAACCTCGTTGCTTCTCCGATCGGACAGGTGAGCCACGCGTCGTAGCCCGATGGATCCAAGATCACGACCATGCGCTTTTCATCCTCGACCTTGTGAAAGCGCCCCATCACCGGATGCCCATCGGCGTTCACGGTGAGCATGGCGAAGCTGTACAACTCCTGGCCGCTCTGTGTCGCGCCATTTCGTATAGATGCCGGCAATGCCCATGGGGATGTCGCCGGGTTGATAGATGCGCCAGCGCACCGCCTTGCCGCTCTCGTAGCTGGGCTCGAAGATGCTTTCGGCGGGGATGATTCAGCGCTGGCCGCGCCGCCACGCATCCTTGAAGCTGGGGAGCGTCGCCACCGTCTCAGTGCGCGCGTTGTAGGTCTTGCGGCCGTAGGCGATTTCCTTGGCGAAGTAGGGCAGCAGGCCGAAGGCGCCGTCGTGCACGCGCCGATGGCCCGAGCCATCCTCGGCCAGGCGGATGAAGGGCGCCAGGCCCGTGGGAAACACCGTGGCCGTGGGGTCGTCGCGCTCGCGCACGACCCCAAAGAAGCTCAGGAGGCGGTCGGCGCGCGAGACGGCTTCGTAGTTGGAACACATGGACAGCTACCCGGGAAAGTCAGCCGGGAAGGTCAGCCGTGGGCGAGGGGGCGGCACGGTGCACGCGAGGCAGCCCTTCGCAGTCACAACGAGGGCTCACGAAAGCTCGAGCGCAGCTGCGCGGGTGGCGCAATCTCATGCATTTCCGTGGTGTTGATGAGCAGCTTGATGAAGTAGTAGGCGAAGAACGGCGTGGCCAGGCCCAAGGTCAGCACGATCAGCACCAGCCAAATGAGGCCTTGCCCCAGGATCTGCCCCAAGCTGAGCGTGTTGACGAACTTGTAGTTGGCCATGCCCGACTCCTCGACGGTTGGAGCGCAAAGGATGCCATAGCCCGCTAGGGTTTTTGGTCTCGGCCGGCGGGCGTGCGGCCGCGGGCATCGTGAAGCGGCACCGGTTGGGGCTCGCACCACCAGGTTTGCCGGTAGCGATCGGCCTGGATGTTCTTCATGCTGCGCCCGCGCGGCTGGACTTCGATCCCCGCGATGAGCACGCCCTTGCCGCGGATCTGGGTCACCCGGGCGCGGTCGAGCACCGGAATCACATAGCTTTCGCCGTCCGCACCGACCAGCATGGCCATCATGACGCTGCGGCCTGGCCGCGGATCGTGCAGCCGCTGCATGAAGACCAACTCGCCGTGGGAACACTGGCGCTGCACCACGTCGCGCTCGAGCTTGAGGCCTCGGGAACGCAGGCGGTAGACGGCGCAGAACATGAAACCAGAGACTGTATAAACATACAGTGTAGCGGACGGAAGGGGCCGATGGCCTCAAAGATGAGCCCGCGACCGGGCGAGCCCGGGGGGCGGGGACTTCCGGGGCGGCCTCAGCGGTCCGCCATGTCGTCGTGCACGGGCAGGAGGAGCAGCAACTGTTCGCGCTCGACCTTCGCACGCTTGGGCGGCCGTACGCGCGGCTTGGGCAGGGCGCCCAGCTCCTGCAGGCCGCGGCGCTGCAACTCGATGCCCAACACCGCCAGCAGTTCGGCCTCGCCGAGCTTGGCGAGCGCCTTGCCCGCGCGCTGGGCCGCGAGGCTGAGTACCGGCGTCAGCATGTCCGGCGTCAACATGTCAGGAGTGGTGAACGCATTCTCGGGCGGCATGGGGCTCCATGATGCCAAGGCAACGCGTGGCGGCATCGGGATTGCAACGGGTTGCCCATGCTGGCCGTTACTGGCTGGCAAGCCCCAAGGTCCTGCTTGGCAAGAAACGCGGCAAAAGCGCCCCCCGGTTGGCCCAGACTTGTTGAGCAAGATCGATGACCAGACACAAGGCGGGCAGGGCGACGGGCCAGGCACGCCAGCCTGGTGCGCAGCGAGCGAACCGAAACCTCGCTACTCGTCGTCCATCAGCCGCGCCACCGGCGAGCTGAGGGCGCCTTCCGCCCTAAAATATCCCAACACCGTCGGCACGCTCCGATGCCCCGTCAGCGCCATCGTGTCCCCCAGCGGCATTTTCCTTCTGCCGGCCTCGGTGACGAAGCCGGAGCGCAGCGAGTGCGCCGAGAACTCGCCTTCCACACCGGCTTGCGCACAGCGTGTCTTCACGATCTCGCGCACGGCCGCGGCGCTCAGCGGCTCGGCAATGAGGCCGCCTTTGCGCACGCGGCGGAAGAGGGCGCCGGAGGTGATCTTGCTGGCCGCGAGCCAGGCGTCCATCGCCTGGGCGGCCGTCCCCACCAAGGGCTTCACGTCTTCAGGACGGGCCTGGCCGCTTTGGTTCGTCTTCGAGTGGCCCAGGGTGAAGAGGTACTGCCCGTCTTGCACCCGGCGCAGCTGCTCGTGGCTCGCATTGGCCACCTCCGAGCGCCGGCGCCCGCCGGTCGAAAAGGCAAACAGGAGGAGAGCCCGGTCGCGCAGGCCTTTCAACGATTCATCGCAGGTGGCCAGCACCGCCTGCAGCGGCTCTTTGGTGAGGGCCGCCTGCTTGCGCGGTAGGGCGCCGCGCTTGGCGTACGCCCGCCGCGTCTTGGCCAGGAGCTCGCGAACCATCGGATCCGCGCATGGATTGGCCGCCTTGGCCAGCTGATGCGCCTTGGAGAGCACCGACAGGCGGTGGATGAGCGTGTTCAGGGCCAGGGCCCCGCGCTTGCCCTTGTAGCCCGCGGCGACCAGCGCCTCGTCCACGGACGCCGGCAACTCCATGGCCAGGCCCGCGCGCGTGCTGCGCTGCGCTGCGCATGGTCCACGATGAATTGCACGACCACGGGCACGGCCACCGGCAGGCGCAGCCCTTCACCGTAGCGCGCCGCATACCAGGCCGACCAGTAGCGCAGCGCCGAGCGGTAGGAGGCGAGGGTATTTTGGGATTCGCCTTCGCGCAGCAGGTTCTGCACGGCGTCGCGCGTGAGCGCCGACAGCTGCGTCGGATCGAGCAGCGGGTGGCGTTTCAGCGCAGGCACCGGCGCCGAGTCAGCGAAGGGAGCAGGCCGTCCAACCATCTTGCCAAGCGGTATTCAAAAGGTATCGAGAACACGCCAAAAGGCCAACGATACCGTTCGATTATCGGGGGTAATTGGTGTCGAGAATCGGTCAAGACCGGTGGCCAGATGCACCCGCCGCCTAGCCGCTGCGCCCGCGATGGCGCGGCGAACCGTGCGCCAAGGTCCCACTGAGTGTCAGCTTTGGCGCAGACTCCTGCTCCATGGCATCCATTTCCAACGCACCCTCCGCGGCGGCCCCAGGCGCAGCGCTGCCGGCATTCGACTTCTTGGCCGTGCTCCAGGACGAAGTGGACGGGCGACGCCTCCTGTCGCCCCACAAGTTCATGGCCCTCATGAAGCTGGATGTGGACGCCTTCGCTCGGCTGGCGCGCGTTCACCGGGACACCGTGTCGCAAGCGCCAGGCGCGCCTGACATTCAAGCTTTCCTCGACGAAAGCGCGAGGGTTTTGTGCAGCGCCTGCGCTGTCAGCGCGGGCGACCTAGATCGCACCATCGCCTGGTACCAGAACGAGCCGCTGGCACCCTTTGGAGGCAAGACGGCCGAGACGTTGGTCAGCGATGGACGCGCTGACGATGTCATCCGGTACATCGAATCCTTGAACGCAGGTTTCGTAGGCTAGGCCTCCTGGGGGCGCCAACAGCAAGCCGGAGCGGGCGACAACAGGGCCTGCCCATGGCACGCGCCATCCGACTGCCGTTGCCTACGCGGCAAGGGCAGGACGGCCGCGCCGCAAGCCTTCGCCATGACACGAGATTGGCGGCGCGGCACAATGGGCTGGCCATGATGACCGAACCGGCCCACCTATCAGACGAGGACCTGCTCGATCGAGCTCATCAGCTTCGGCTGCTGGCCTTGCGCGGGCATCGCGATGCCCGGGGCCCCGCGCACGAACACGAGCGCGAGGTTCGGCGCCGCTTCTCAGGTGAAACCACCGTCGGGGCCGTGTTGGAGCCACCGCCGCGCCGACGCCCTTTGTGGAAGTTCTGGTAGGGGCCGCGCGAACGCGCCGCATCGCGCAAGCGCTGTGTGGCGTCTACGTGGTTCGCACCGTAAGCGATCGAGACGACACCATTTGGCTGAGCGATGACCAGGGACAGGTAGCGGACGTCTATGTACGACCGGATGTCTTCGACATCTCGAAGCTGAAGCCAGGGGATCGGGTCGCCGTCGACCTGATCATGCCGCACGGCAAGGGCTCAAGGCTCGAAGCTGCCAGTTTGTGGATCCCTTGAGCCTGCCAGCGCAGCAGCGTGGACCATCGGGATACCTCCGGAGCAGTCGAGCGTCGGCACTTGTGAGGACACGCCTCGCCATTCTTGGACGGATCATACGGGTGATTCGTGACGTGCTTTTGGGCGTGGGACGACGTAGCCGCTCGTGGAAGGCGCCTGGCGATGCGCTGAAACGGCGTGCGTGATACCGTCGAGAACTTCCGAATTCATCCTGCCGCCATGCGAATTCGCCCCGCCGTCCCAGCCGATATTCCTGCCTTCTTCGACATTCGGACCAGCGTGCGTGAAAACGAAATGTCATTGGAGGAACTTGCCTCGCAGGGCGTCACGCCACAAACCCTTCCCGCGCTCCTGGACGAGAACGCGCGCGCCTGGGTCGCCGAACACGACGGCAACGTAGTGGCCTTCGTGCTTGCAAGCTCCTTGGAAGCTCGCATCGTGGCCATGTTCGTGCGCCCCGGCTACGAGCGGCAAGGTTTGGGCCGCCAACTCATGCATCAGGCCGAGGGGTGGCTTTTCTCCCAAGGGTGCGAGGAGATCTGGCTGGTGACAGACGACGACGAGCGCGTTCGCGCCAATGGCTTTTATCGGCACCTCGGCTGGAAGCTCGACGACCTGTTGGATGGACCCGTGCGCTTCATCAAGCGCTTGCCGGGCGAATAGCGGGAGCGGGTCAGGGCGGCGACCGCGTCGTAATGGCGAGGGTCTGGTTCACTCGAGCACCGTCGGGTTTCAGTTTGCGATACGCGTGCTTCTGAGAAAAGGACTGACGTTCACCTTCGCGGAAGTTGGCATTGAACGCTGTCGTCAATCGCATCTGTTGGACAGATCAAACGGAGTGACCACGAGCATCCCGGTGGACGTGGTTTGGGTCAATCACGCTTGACGAAAATGACAGAAATTTGACAATGATCCGCGTCAATCGACCAGTTCGAAAAAGGGGCGAGGATGAGGATCAGGAGGGAAGTCATAGTGGCTTGTGACCCATTCGGAAATGAGGTCATCGTTTACAGGCTAAGGCAACCTAAGGGACAGGTTGGCGCTATTGGAAGCAATGGCGACGCGGCGCTGTATGTCCTCGAGAGTGGTCAACAGGTCAAGTTCAGCGAAGGCGGCTTCTTCGAGATGGACAACGGCACCTGCCTAAACCCGCTTCAGCGCTGAACGTCGCCTTACCGCCAAGTCCTTGCGCGTTGTGAGGTCCCAGCTTTCGTGGCCGCAGTGGCCTGATAGGAAGCTCAGGCCCTCCTCAATATTGAGGAGGAGGCACCTCGCCGCGGAATCGGCGCATCTGTCTACCGAACTCGCCCAGTTGTAAGCAGAGCCCCTCACGCGCTACCTCAACGGGCTAAGTCCTTCCTGCCTACATCCGAAGTGCCAACTGGGACTGCCCCGCTTTGGCACTTGGTCGACCCACTCGTCGGATCACGGCTTTCCGGCGAAGAGACCAACAACGCGAAGGGCTTCAATTGGGGGCAGCAGCGGCCACAGGGGATCTGGCGTAGGTTGCGCGAATTTACTGAAAGCGATCCACCTTGTAGACACCCGCGCTCATCGAGGTGAAGGACGCAACGGTGCCAAGAGTTGGCTGAGGTGAGGGGCGGGGCCTACACCGAGGCCGTGCCCTCCGGGCAGAATGCTCCTGAGGACAGGAGCACAGATGAGCGATTCAGACCTTGATGAACAACAAGCCATAGTCCATCAGAAGTTGGGGCGCTTTCTGCTTCGCGTGCAGCACTACGAGAAGTTGCTCAAGGCACTGGTCGTCGACAGTTTCAGCTACGGCACTTCGGAAACGGTAGTGGTCAATCAGCAGAAGCGCATCGAAATGTTCAGCACCAAGCCGATGGGCTATCTGTTCGATGAGATCAATCGAACGTACCTTCGAGAATTGGGTCAACCAGACCCTGAGGAAGACGGTGAGCTTTTGGGCGACCCGAAGAAGGTGGTCTTTCGCACCCGGCTCTCCTTGGCCATGCCCGCCGACCAACTGGAGCGAACGAAGTCGAGGCTGGATGCGTTCAAGAACTTGCGCAATCGAATCGTTCATCACTTCCTGGACGACCACGACCTGGGCACGCAGGAAGGGTGCGAAAGGGCAGGCGCTTCGCTTGAGGAAGGCCTTGCGCTGTCCAAGGCCAACTACGAGGAAATCCAGCAGTGGGCGAAATCCTCGATGGAGGCTGCGAAGTACTTCGCGGAGTTTGTGAGGAGTCGGCAGTTCGATGACTTCTGCGACGGCATCATGCCTGACGGTACTGTCGACTGGCCAAACAGCACGGCGGTCGCGTTGCTACGCCACCAGGAGAAAGAAACGGCGCCCGGCGAGATGACCCGACTGGACTTGGCGTTAGAGGCCATGCGCGCCACCCACCCCAACCACCAGCCGCACAGGTACTTCTGTCAAAGCTGGAGGGAGGTGCTGAAGAAGTCCGGACTATTCCGAATCCGCAGGGAAAAGGGAACCGGCGAACTGAAAGGCGTCACCTGGTACCGAAGCTTGGATGCTGTAGAAATCAATGGTCAATAGCGTCGCACACACCACGATGCGAACACGAGGGGTTGGCAATGGATTGGTTTGAAAAGCTGATGGGCTTCAAGGAGCGGGAATACAGCGATACCCGGCAGCGCCTTACGCTAGAAGGCACATTGATCCGATCGTCGGCCAACGGCAAGAGCTACGACGCAGGCATTCTCGAACTCGTGTCGCTGCAGACCTTGCGCGACAGAGTGGGGGAAGTCGATGGCGCGGCGCGGCGCTTGAAGTTCAGCACGGCTGTGGGCGATGTGCGCAAGATGCACGCGTCGCACGAGTACGCCGGCGCTTTGTTCCAGGTTGCTTCACAGTTCAACCTGCTGGAGATGGTCGGCCCGGACGTCACGCCCGAAGCCGGCGTCGGCCGGTACGAGCAAGACGGGACGCAGGGGCCCGCATGCGCCATGGCAGCGGGCGCAGCGACCATCTACCGCAACTATTTCGTCCCGGTTCAGGGCGCGACCGGCCAGATGCGCGACAGGCAACTCGACGGGTTAGCGGCCATCGGCAACGCACTTGGCCAGGCACTCGACATCCCGCGCGCAACGCTCTGGTCCATGCGCAACGGATACGCAATGTGCCCACGGTCGTCGCTGGATGCGATCTCGCGACACCTGGAGAACCAGGACAAGGAATCGCGGGAAGCGCTGAAGGGAGAACTTCGAATCGGCGTGCACAGCCAGGTCGAAGTCACCGATTCATCTGCGCGGGGGCAGCGCGTTTCGCAGGTGTTCTGCTCCGCGCTTCCCGTCGCGTATAGCGACGTACCCGCGGTCTATTGGGAGCGTTTCGCGCGGCTCATTCTTGAGGCAGCCTACGAAGCCACCCTGTGGGCTGGGGTGCTGAATGCTCGAAGCGGCGGCTCCAATATTGTCCTTCTCACCCGATTGGGCGGTGGCGCGTTCGGCAACGCGCCTCTGTGGATTGAGGATTCAATCCGCATCGCCGTCGACAAGGCGCTCCAGTTCGACTTGGACGTCAGGCTGATCAGCCTCGGCTCGGCCGGCAGCCTTTTCAATCCTCTGTCGTAGCAATGGCTTAACTACGCCGTCGACGGGACTCCTTTGAGGGTGCACTCGTTGTCGCGATCTGCGACGCGCCGGACGAATGAGAGCTCGGACTTCGGTACGCACCCCGAATGGCCGCATAGTGGTTCATTTGCGGTCATGCGTGTCCGTTGGTCTGAAAGACCACTAACGCTGCGAGTCGGGCAGGGCGGCCGGACCCGTTCGCACTCGGTGAGGACAACTGCCTGTTTGACGGGCAATTTGTCGGAACGCAAGCCAGGAGCCACTTCGCAGGGTTTCGCAAGCTGTTGTCCACAACTATGTCCACGATGCCCGTGGACAAGCTCGCTGGCCTCAGAGTGCATTCGTCAGAAACGAAAAAAGCCCGCACGCGGCGAGCTGATTTGAAGAGTTGGTCGTGGGCACTTACGCGGCCCACGTTACGGCACATTCACATGCAGGAGTCACCTATTGTTTTTCTCGTCGTGGTGGCTCTTGTTCGACGTGCCGCCGTGAGATTCGGCGTTGCCTGCGCAGGCAGCTCAGCGGGATAGATCCACGCTTGAGGGGGTAATTGTATCCGATCGGCTTGTCTCGATTGGTGCTCGGGCCGTGGCTGGCGCAAACAGTGGCAGAGCACGGTTTATTAGTCGTTCGGGATGCCCGTATTGAACGATGGCTTTCGCTGCAGATCGCACTTCATCTAGATGCGTTGTCGATGAACACATAGGCGCTGGAGAGCCTACCGTCTCTGACTGTGAAGATGTCTTCGCCCCGAATGAGATGGGTCTGTGCCTTGGGGCCGTAGCCCCAGGAGACCCGGCCCAGGCCGTGATTCCAGGCGATGGGGTCGGGTGAGAAGACGAACCCGGCGTGCCCTGACTGCACCCTCTCGATGAGGTCATTGACCTCATGAAAGCCGCGAGCCTTGCCGGCATAGTCAGCGACGAAGAAGTCTGGAGCGTAGACGGCAGCGAACTTCGCAAGACGCGCAGCCTTGTCCGTGTGATTCCAGATCTCGAAGTGCAGGTCGATCAGACGCTGCGCCGTCTCGATCTCTTGAGCGCTCGTGTTCATGATGCTTCTCCTTGAATGCGCCGACGCGTCACACCTGGGCCATTCCTCCGTCAACGAACAACTCGATGCCGTTGACGAAGCTGGCAGCGTCGGACGCGAGGAAGGCCACAGCCTTGCCGATCTCTTCGGGTTCGCCCAGGCGGCCCAGCGGCACCTGCGACGCGAGGAAATCGAAGAGCCCCTGGCGCGCCTCATCGGGTACCAGACCGCCCAGGCCAGGCGTACGTACGGGGCCGGGGCTCACGGCGTTCACGCGGATGCCACGATCCTTCAGGTCCAGGGCCCAGGAGCGCGCGAAGTTGCGCACCGCTGCCTTGCTGGCGCTGTAGACACTGAAGTTGGCCGTCCCCTGGATGGATGTCGTGGAAGAGGTGAGGATCACCGACGCGCCATTGCTCAGCAAAGGCAGCGCCTTCTGCACCGTGAACAGCACGCCGCGCACGTTGGTGCCGAAGATGCGGTCGAAGTGTTCTTCGGTGATGGCACCCAGCGGCATCATGTCGCCTCCGCCGGCATTGGCGAACAGGATGTCCAGCCGGCCAGCGGTCTTGGCAATGCGGGCATAGACCGCATCGAGGTCCGACAGCACAGATGCGTCGGCCTGCAGTGCGATGGCGGAAGAACCGATCTGGTTGACTGCGGCATCCAGCTCCGCCTGGCGCCGGCCAGTGATGAAGACCTGCGCGCCTTGGGCAGCCAGCTCCTTCGCGGCAGCCAGGCCGATGCCGCTGCTGCCGCCGGTGACCAGCGCGACCTTGCCTTCGAGTTGCTTGTTCATGATGAGCTCCGTTTCGTGGATAGAGGGTTGCGATGGATGGACTTTAGGCCTCGACCATTGAATGAAAAAGCGCATTAAATGGAATCACTATCTACATGCGTGGATAATCTGGATTCGACGCATAGCGAGGAGAACCCATGGATCAATTGCTGGCGATGCGCGCCTTCGCGCGTGTGGTGGAGGCAGGTGGATTCACCCGCGCAGCCGACTCGCTCGACATGCCGATCGCCACGGTGAGCAAGTTGGTCAGGGACCTGGAGGCCCACCTCGGGGTGTCGCTGCTGCAGCGCACGACCCGGCGCGTCACAGTGACGCCGGAAGGCCAGGACTACTACGCCAAGTGCACCCGCGTCCTGCGCGACCTCGAGGACATCGATGCCTCGTTCAATCTCGCGCGAGGAAAACCACGAGGCCACCTGCGCATCGACGTCGGCGGCTCCACTGCACGCGATGTGCTCATCCCACTGCTGCCGGATTTCGTGGCGCGCTACCCGGACATCCGCATCGACCTGGGCGTGTCCGACCGGTCGGTGGACTTGATCGGCGACAACGTGGACTGCGTCATACGTGGCGGTCCGCTGGACAGTTCAACGCTGGTGGCGCGCCACCTGGGCGATGCAGCGCTGATCACGTGCGCCACGCCGGGCTATCTCAGGCAGTACGGCACGCCGGCCTACCCTGAGGAGTTGAAGAATGGCCACCGCCTGGTGAGCTACGTGTCCAGCCAGACCAGCCGTGCCGTTCCGTTTCGCTTCGAGCGCCGCGGCGAGAAAACTGAGATCAAGGTCGAGCACCGCATTGGCGTCAACGAGAGCAATGCGCATCTGGCCGCTTGCGTTGCAGGGCTGGGGATCGTCCAGACGTTTGCGTACGCGGCCGCGTCGTCGCTGCGCGACGGCTCCTTGGTGGAGATCCTGAAGCCCTGGCGACCGGCGTCATATCCCTTCCACGTTGTGTATCCGCAAACCCGGCATGTCACCCATAGACTGCGGGTATTTGTCGACTGGTTGGCCGAGGTCTTCCCAGCGCGACTGAATGAAGGCAAGGCTCCAGCCAAGGCCGTGTCTTCGAATCCACAGCCGCGTGTACGGCGTGCAGTTCGAGCCGGCTAGTCAGATCGGGGCCTGCTTCGAAGCAATCTTTTGTCGCCCGATACTTGGGCAGTGGCGTGGACAATTGACGTCCGCAGAGCATCAGTTTGAAGTCCTTGGCAGGTGTTCCGTCGGGGGGGTAGCTTTCGCTGCGACCCGGCGGTTTGACTTGCTGCGTCCTTGCCGGCACTTGTGGGGGCTGAAGTGCATCGGCTGCATAGGGATCAGATTGCCGGCATGGACTCTGCGACTGCCAAGACCTGCTCTCGGACCCACTGAATGCCCGGGTCATCGTTCCTGAAGCGGTGCCATTGCAGCACCTCGGTGAGGCGCGGCGTCTCTAGCGGGGGCTCCAGCAGCCGCAGTGGCATGGCCTGCACGAATTGCTTGGCCAGCCGGGTCTGAATCGTGGCGATGCGGCCTGTCCCTACGACGAAGCGCGGCATCAGCAGGAATCCGTGGGCCACCACCTCGACGCGCCGGGTGTTGCCATGCTGATTGGCGTACCACTGCTCGAACCAGGGGTTGCTGCCCTGATCGGCCTGGTACACCACGTGGCCCACCGACTGGTACTGCTCCAGCGAAATGCCGTCCCGCAGCGCCATGTTCTGCTGGCAGGCGATCACATGGTAGGTGTCCTCGAAGAGCACGGCCTGCGGATGCTCCCCCAGGGTGAGGTGCGCAGGCGTCACGAGAAAGTCGACCCGACCCTGGTCGAGGTCTTGCGCCATGCCACTGTAGGTGGGCCGAACGTCAAAGCTCAGGTGCGGCGCCGTTTGCGCGATGCGACGAAGCACCTCTGCCAGCAGCACCTGGGTCACGTAGTCGGAGGCGATCAAGCGGAAGTGGCGGCGCGCCGTGGACGGCTCGAACTCCGGCTTGACGCCCAGCGTGGCATCTACCTGCAGGATGATGTTGCGCACCGGCTCGATCAGGCTTTCCGCGCGCGGGGTCAGCTGCATGCTGCGGCCCACGGGCACGAGCAGCTGGTCTTCGAAGTATTCCCGCAGCCGCGCCAGCACGCCACTCATGGCCGACTGGGTCATGTGCATGCGCTCGGCCGCGCGGGTCACGTTGCGCTCTGCCAGCAGGGCGTCGAGCGCGATGAGCAGATTGAGGTCGATGCGCTGGTAACGCATTGCATGTCTCCGTAAGTCGGAGCCATCTTAGCGAGGCGCAGGTATTGCGACCGGCGATGGCTGGCATCGCAAGAATCGGTTGGTGCCTGCATGCGGGCCCACCTAAGCTTCGTGCTCTTCGAGACAAGTCCGCATGGTCAGGAACAATCCCCTTAGAGGCTGGCAGGTCGATCGCACGGCGATTCGGCACGTGGGCCATAGCCTGCAGCGCCCCGAATGCATCCTGGCCCAGCGCGACGGCACGCTCTGGGCGGCCGATGCGCGCGGGGGCGCAATGCGAATCGCACCCAATGGACATCAGCGGCTTGTCCTACCGATGGCAGCGGCCGGGACCGGCGAATCCGCCAACTTCGACACTCGCTACGTGCAAAGCCAGGGATCGCTGCCCAACGGCATGGCATTCCTTCAGAGCGGCGAGATCGTGGTAGCGAACTGGGGCACCGATTCGGTGGACGTCATGGACCGGCAGGGCCATGTTCGCCGGATGTTCGACCGCATCGACGGCCAGCCGCTGGGTAAGGCCAACTTCGTGCTGCGCGACCGGCAAGGGCGCATCTGGCTCACGGTGACCACGCGGATGAGTCCCTGGACCGATTCCATCAATGCACGCGCCACCGACGGCTACATCGCCGTGGTCGACGACAAGGGGCCCCGCATCGTCGCCGATGGCTTCGAGGGCACCAACGAGGTCCGCATGGACGCGGCCGAGGAATGGCTCTACGTAGTCGAGAGCAATGCTCGCCGCATTTCGCGGCTCAGGGTGCAGCCCGACGGATGCTTGGGCGAGCGCGAGGTCTTCGGTCCGCGCAAGCTTCCCGGTTTTCCCGACGGCGTTGCCTTCGATGCCTACGGCAATCTGTGGGTCACGCTGGTGATGACGGACCGCCTGGTCGCCATCACGCCGGACGGCGAGTTGCTCACCCTCCTGGACGACGGCAACCCCGAAGCCACGCGCGCACTCGACGCGCACTACGAAGCACGCACGCTCACGCCCGAGATCATGGCCGCGGCCTGCGGAACGCTGGCGCCCTGGATGGCCAGCCTGACCTTCGGCGGCCCGGACCTGCAGACCGTTTACCTGGGCAGCCTGCGCGGCACCACCTTGCCCAGCTTTCGCTCGCCCGTTGCAGGGCTGGCTCCCATTCACTGGAACGAACACGTTCACGCATGAAACTCGCAACTCTCAAGAATGGCCGCAAGGACGGTCGCCTCGTCGTGGTCTCGACCGACCTGCGCCATGTGGTCGATGCATCCCAGATTGCCCCAACCCTGCTCGACGCCGTGGAGCGGTGGGACGACGTCGAGCCGCTGCTGGCTGCGCTTTACGAAAAGCTCAACGCGGGCGCCGCGACCGGTGCCTTCGAGTTCGATCCGGCCCTGGCGGCTGCGCCGCTGCCGCGTGCGCCCCAGTGGTGCGATGGCTCCGCCTTCCTCAACCATGGCCGGCTGATGGAGAAGGCTTTCGACATCGCCCCGATCCCCGACAGCGAAACCATTCCCCTGATGTACCAGGGCGGCTCCGACGACCTGCTGGGCCCGCACGACGACCTGCCGCTGCCCGACGAGGCCCACGGCATCGACTTCGAAGGCGAGTTCGGCGTCATCGTTCGCGACGTTCCGATGGGATGCCCCGCATCGCTGGCGCGCGAGCGCATCGCGTTGCTGGTGCAGATCAATGACGTGAGCCTGCGCGCCTTCGGCCCGCGCGAGATGCGAACGGGTTTCGGCTTCTTCCAGGCCAAGCCTTCTTCCAGCTTTGCACCGGTGGCGGTAACGCCGGACGAGATCGGCGCCGCCTGGCATGACGCGCGTGTGCACCTGGACCTGAACGTGCAATACAACGGTCAGTGGTTCGGCGATCCGAATGGTCGCGAGATGAACTTCGGCTTCGACCAGCTCATCGCCCACGCCGCCACGACGCGCAAGCTGTCGGCCGGCACGATCATCGGATCGGGCACCGTGTCGAATGCGGGCGGCGCCAAGGGGTCGGCCTGCATCGCCGAGCGGCGGGCCATCGAGCTGATTGCTGGCGGCGCAAGCACAACGCCGTTCATGCGCTTCGGCGACCGCGTGCGGATGGAGGCGCGCTTCCAGGACCGCCCGCTTTTCGGCGTGATCGATCAGCGCGTGGTGCGTTCGGCGCCGCCGCAGGTTTGACCAAGAAGGAGCACACCCGCATGCCCCGCTTTGTAGACCTGTCGATCTACCTCGAGAACGACGTGCTGTCGGACCCCCCCGCGTTGGCGCCGAAGATCACCTACCAGAAGCACGCAGACACCGTGCAGGAGTTCATGCATCTCATCCCCGGAACGCGGGCCGAAGACTATCCGGACGGCGAAGCCGCGGCAGCGGAGTGGGTGAGCCTTTCGACGCACAACGGGACCCACCTGGATGCGCCGTATCACTTCCATTCGACGCAGGATGCCAAGCTGGGCGGCAGCCGGCCGTCGGTCACCATCGACCAGGTGCCGCTGGACTGGTGCTTCCGGCCCGGCGTGAAGCTGGACTTCAGGCACTTCCCCGATGGCTACGTGGCCACCGCGGCGGATGTCGAGGCGGAGCTGGCGCGCATCGGCCACGAACTGCGGCCGATGGAGATCGTCGTGGTGAACACGCGGGCGGGCGAATGCTACGGCCGCGACGACTATATCAGCGCCGGCTGCGGCATGGGCTACGAAGCCACGATGTACCTGCTGGAGCGCGGCGTGCGGCTCACGGGCACCGATGCGTGGAGCTGGGACGCGCCCTTCAGCTACACCGCGCGCCGAATCGCCGAGACGGGCGACACCTCGCTCATCTGGGAAGGGCACAAGGCAGGCCGCGACATCGGCTATTGCCACCTGGAAAAGCTGCACAACCTGGAGTCGCTACCAGGCAGCGGCTTCACCATCTGCTGCTTCCCGCACAAGATCCGCGGCGCCTCGGCCGGTTGGACCCGCGCGGTGGCCATCTTCGAGGACTGAGGATGCGCGTGCTGGTCACTGGCGCCGGTGGCTTCATCGGCGCAATCCTGCTGCGTCTGCTTCATGCGCGGCAGCGCATCGGCAATCGGCCGATCGCGCTGCTTGCGGCATGCGATCAGCGCTTGGGCGAACTTCCTGCCGGCATCGCTGCCATCGAAGGCGACCTGGGCGAAGCGCAAGTCATGGAACGCGTCGCGGCCCTTGCGCCCGATGTGTGCTTTCACCTGGCCGCGGTGCCCGGCGGCGCGGCGGAGGCCGATCCGGCGCTCAGCCGCCGGGTCAACCTCCATGCGAGCCTCGACCTTTTCGAGACGCTTGCCAACGGGGCAGCGCGGCGCGGCGCAGGCCCACCCGTCGTTGTCTACGCCAGCACGATCGCGGTGTACGGCCATCCGCTGCCAGACCCGGTGCGCACCGACACGCCTGCACGGCCGCCTATGACCTACGGGGCGCACAAGCTGGCCTGCGAGATCGTGCTGGCGGATTTCACGCGCCGCGGCCTGCTGGACGGGCGCTCGCTGCGCCTGCCCGGCATCGTCGCGCGTCCGCGCGCGCCTTCCGGCCTGGTCTCGGCCTTCATGAGCGACGTGATGCATGCGCTCAAGGCCGGGGAGCCATTCACCTGTCCCGTCGGGCCCTCGGCCACGGCCTGGTGGATGTCGGCCCGCCGCTGCGCGCAGAACCTCGTGCATGCGGCAGTCATGGTCCCGGCCGCGAGTGGCGCGGACGCTGCCTCACGCGCTTGGGTGCTGCCGGTGCTTCGCCTGTCGATGGAAGAGCTGGTGGGCACGTTGTCCAGCGTTTATGGCGTGGATGGTCGTCAGCTCGTGCGCTATACGCCCCAGCCCGCGGTGGAGGCCGTGTTCGGCCGCTATCCGCCGCTGGACGACCGTGCGGCGCGCGCGCTGGGCCTACGCGATGACGGCACGCCGTCCGCCCTGGTGCAGCGCGCGCTGGACGCCGGTTTCGAAGCCGCGGGCGAAGACGACGCCTGGCGCTGACCGGTCCCTTTCTCTTTTTCCTGATGACTCGATCACTCCACATGACACTCCAGAACCCATCCCGACGCTCCCTGCTGTGCACGGCCGCTGCGCTGCCGCTTGCCACCCTCGCCACGCGTGCCGGTGCGCAGGCGCTAGCGTTTCCGACGCGGCCCATTACCTGGGTCGTGCCATACCCGGCAGGCGGCTTCGGCGACGCGCTGTCACGCATGCTGGCGCAGAAGCTCTCGGCCAGCCTCAAGCAGCCCGTGGTCGTGGACAACCGGCCGGGCGCTGGTGGCCAGATCGGCGCCAACCACGTGAAGCAGCAGCCCGCGGACGGCTACACGCTCTTCTACGGCGACCTCGGTCCGTTCTCCATGAACGCGGGGCTGTATCCGAAGCTGAGCTACGACACGCTCAAAGACTTTTTGCCCCTGAGCCGCCTGCTGGTCTCGCCCACGCTAGTCATCGTGCCGGCCAACAGCCGCCTGAAGACCTGGCAGGACCTGGTCGATGCGGCGCGCTCGGGGCAGGGCCTGAACTACGGCTCCTACGGCATGGGCAGCCAGCCGCACATCTGGGTGGAGATGCTCAAGCGCGAGATCAAGGGCAACATGACCCACGTGGCCTACAAGGGCGGCGCGCCGGCGGTACAGGACCTCATGGCAGGCCACATCGACCTGCTGCTAGACGTGACGCCCAGCAGCATTCCGCTGGTGCGCGAGAACAAGGCGAGGGCGCTGGCGGTGGTGGGCAGCGAGCGCCGGCTGCCTCAGCTGCCGCAGGTTCCCACCATCGGCGAGCTGAGCCTGCCGTCGCTGAACGTGCCGGGCTGGACCGGCGTCGTGGTGAAGGCCGGCACGCCAGAGCCCATTGCCAACCTGCTGCACGACGAAGTGGTGAAGGCGGTGCAGTCGCCTGACGTGGTGCAGCGCTACACCGAGCTGGGCCTGGTGGTGGCGCCGAGTTCGCGCGCCGAGTTCACCGAGCTGATCCGCATGGAGACCACCCGCTGGGGCAAGGTCATCCGCGAGGTAGGGGTCCAGCTTGACTGAATCGGCAGGCCCGGCGCTGTTCGGCCTGCATGGCCAGGTTGCCCTGGTAACCGGGGCGGCCGGCGGCCTGGGCCGCGCGATTGCGCTCGCGTTTGCAGGGCTGGGGGCCGACCTGGTCCTGTCAGACCGGCCCGGCAGCGAACTGGCGGGCTTGGCGGGGCAGTGCGAGGCGTGGGGCGTGCGCGTGCAGAGTGTGGTTGCCGACCTGGCCGATGCAGACGAAGCGGCGAGGCTGGGCACCCGCGCGAGCGATGCCTTTGGACGCATCGACACGCTGGTTTGCAACGCGGGCATGCAAGGGCCTGCGGCGCCGCTGCTGCAGGTGGAGCAGGCCGATTGGGACCGGCTCTTCCAGGTCAACTTGGCCAGTGCGCACGCGCTGTGCGCATCGCTCGTGCCCGGCATGGCTTCGCGCGGCTCGGGCTGCGTGATCCTGATGGCAAGCATTGCCGCATTACGCGGCAACCGCGCGATCGGCCTGTATGGCCTGACCAAGGCGGCGCTGTCGCAGATGGCGCGCAACCTTGCCGTGGAATGGGGGCCGCGCGGGGTGCGGGCCAATGCCATTGCGCCGGGCCTGATCCGCACACCGCTGGCCCGGGGGCTGCTGGAGGACGAGGCCTTCATGGCCAGGCGGCTCGCCATGACGCCGCTGCGCCGGGTGGGCGAGCCGCACGAGGTGGCCGGCGTGGCCGCCATGCTGGCGTCGCCGGCCGGTGGCTTTGTCAGCGGGCAGACGGTCGTGGTTGACGGGGGCACGCTGGTGTCCGACGGCAGCTGAGCCAGGTATGGCGCAGCCGCATACCTCGCATCGAGAAGAACCATTCGTCAGGCGGCACCCGCCTGACTAGCATCGGCGGCGCCGGTCGCGACAGGAGACACATGTTCAAGTACTTCCCCACCAACTATGTCTGGAATCTTTCGGTCGACCTCGCCATCGAGATGGGCGCGCGTATCGGCGAGATCGAGGCCATGTGCGCGGCGCTGCAGGAGGCCGCGCGCCAGCCCGACGCGGCGGCATCGGCGGCCTTCCGCGAAAGCTGGGAGCGCATGGCCAGCCAGTTGTGCGAGCTTGCGGCCGAGGACGAGGCGCGCGGACGGCGCATCTCCGCCGGCGACAAGCTGGGGCGCGCCGCCACCTACCTGATCACTGCTGAACGCCTGCAGGCCCACGGCGCCCCGGGGCGCGAGGCGCTGTACCGGCGCTTTCTCGACACCTTCGAGCGCGGCGTGCGGCTGGCCGGCGAGAACTGCGAGCGGGTAGAGATCCCCTCGGGCGACACGCACCTGGCCGCGCTCTACGTTCGCGCCGAAGGCATTGCGCCGGGCGCGCGTGCGCCTGTGCTCGTGCAGCTCAACGGGCTGGACTCGACCAAGGAGATGAAGTACCGGGTCGGCCTGCCGCGCTGGCTTGCGCAGCGCGGCGTGGCATCGCTGGTCGTCGACCAGCCGGGCACGGGCGAAGCACTGCGGCTGCAAGGCCTCACCGCGCGCTACGACAGCGAGCACTGGGCCAGCCGCGTGGTGGACTGGCTGGAGACCCGCGCGGACATCGATCCGGCGCGCATCGGCTGCGAGGGCGTCTCGCTGGGTGGCTACTACTGTCCGCGGGCGGTGGCCATGGAGCCGCGCTTTGCCTGCGGCGTGGTCTGGGGTGCCAACCACGACTGGCGCGATGTGCAGAAGCGACGGCTCGAGAAGGAGGGCAGCTTTCCGGTGCCGCACTACTGGTCGCATGTCTGCTGGGTGTGGGGCGCCAGGGACGTGGACGATTTCATGCGCATCGCCGAGAACGTGCACCTGGACGGCGTGGTCGACAAGATCCGCGTGCCCTTCCTCGTGACGCACGGCGAAAAGGATTCGCAGATCCCGCTCAAATGGGCCCAGCGCACCTTCGACCAGCTGGTGAACAGCCCGAAGCGGGAGCTGAAGGTGTTCACCGACCGCGAAGGCGGCGCCCAGCACTCCAGTTTCGACAACTCGGCCAATGCCGGCGCCTACATCGCCGACTGGGTGGCCGAAACCTTGGGTGGACGTACTGCGCTACCCGGCACGGAGGCACACGCATGAGCAACCGCAGATCGTTTCTTACCACCGCCGCTCTGGCCGGCCTGGCGCCCCTGGCCGCGCGACCTGCATGGGCCGATGGCGGCTTTCCCCAGCGACCCATCAAACTGGTCGTGCCCAATCCGCCGGGCGGTCCGTCCGACATCGTCGCGCGCTTCTTGGCCGAGTCAATGCGTGCCGAACTCGGCCAGCCGGTGGTCATCGACAACCGGCCGGGCGCGGCCGGGCTGATCGGCAGCGCAGCCGTCGCCAATGCGCCGCCGGACGGGTACACGGTGCTGGTGACTTCGCGCTCCAACCACATCGTTGCGCCGCTGGTCCAGCAGAACGCGCAGGTGGATCCGCCGCGCGACCTGGCGCCGGTCGCTCTGGCGTTGCGGGCCGTCGGCATCCTCGCGACGCCCGGCAAGTCGCCCTGGCACAACCTGCGAGAGTTCATTGCCGAGGCCAAGGCCCAGCCCGGCAAACTGTTCTATGGCAGTGCCGGCATTGGCGCCACCAACCACATCGCCATCGAGCAGTTCAAGTCGCTGGCGGGCATCGACCTGGTCCACGTGCCCTACAAAGGCTCCGGTCCGCTGATCACGGGACTGATGGGCGGTGAGGTGCAACTGGCGCTGCTCGACTTCTCGTCGGCCCAGCCTGGGCTAAAGGGCGGAACCATCTTGCCGCTGGCACAGACGGCGTCCAGGCGGCTCGCGTCGATGAGCGAGGTGCCCACGCTGGCCGAGTCGGGCTTTGCGCGCTACGACCCTTCGTTCTGGATCGGCCTGGCCGCGCCACGCGGCACGCCGCCGGAAATCATCGCCCGCCTGAGCAAGGCGCTGGACAAGGCACTGGCCGACACGCAGATGAAAGCCCGTGCGCAGGTCAACGGCTGGGAGCTGGTGGGCGGCGGGCCGCAGGTACTCGAAGCCACCATCCGCCAGGACATGGCCGACTTCCCGCCGCTGGTGCGGCGCCTCGATCTCAAGGCCTGAGGCGCCTGGGCGCGCATCCTCGACACAGAACAATCAAACGGAGACTGCAGATGACATCGAAGAATTTTTCCCGGCGGGCGGCGCTGGGCTTGGCCGGCGCGCTGCTGGCCGGGGCAACGATCACGGCCCATGCGCAAGCCGCGTATCCCGCGCGGCCGGTGAAGCTGATCGTTCCTTTCCCGGCCGGCACCTCGCCGGATGTGATCGCGCGGCTTTGGGGCGAGGAGTTCACCAAGGCCACCGCGCAGGCGGTGGTGGTGGAGAACCGTCCCGGTGCCAGCACCATCATCGCCGCGCAGGCAGCCGCGAATGCCGCGCCGGACGGCTACACCTTGCTCTGGACGGTGAACAACACCTTCTCGATCAACCCCTACGTCTACAAGAAGCTTCCGTACAAGGCGGAAGACTTCGTTCCGGTGACGCGGATCCTGTCGGTGCCTTATGTGCTGGTCACCTCGAACGAGTCGAAGATCCGCACGCTGCCAGACCTGATCCGCGAAGCCAAGGCGCGCCCTGACGCAATGACCTACGCGAGCGCGGGCATCGGGCAGGGCACTCATGTGGCCATGGCCAGGCTGCTGGGCGAGGCCGGCATCTCGATGACGCACGTGCCCTACAAGGACTACTTCCTGCCCGATGTGATTGCGCAGCGCGTTGACGTGGCCTTCGATGCCAGCACGGGCGCCATTCCGCAGGTGAAGGCGGGCAAGGTGCGGGCGCTGGGTGTGTCCAGCGCGAAGCGCATCGACGGGCTGCCCGACGTGCCGGCCATCGCAGAGGTCCTGCCGGGCTTCGTCGGCGATTCCTGGCACGGCATCTTCGCGCCCAAGGGCACGCCCGAGCCTGTGCTGGCCAGCCTGCTGGCGCAGTCGCAGAAGATTGTTGCCTTGCCCCAATTCCGGGCCAAGCTCGACGGCTACGGCTTGACGCCGGTGGGCGAGCCGCCCGAAGCCTTCCGGCGCTTCCTGGGCGACGATGCGCGGGCGTGGGCCAAGGTGGTGAAGGACAACCACATCACCGCCGAGTGATCGGCACTGGGCACGAGTCATTCGAAAGGAGACGACAGATGAGCCTTCCTTCCATCCACCGCGTGGTGACCGGGCATGACGCCGACGGCTGGGCGGTTGTCGCAAGCGACGGTCCGCTTCGCACCGTGGTCGAACTCAAGGGCATTGAGGGCGTGGTTTTCCATGAGGTGTGGTCGACCGCCGGCACGCCGGCCGTCATCGACAACGGCGCCGACCCCACGCTCGGGCCCTTGATGCTGCCGCCGCCGCGCCACGGCACACGCATCCGCTTCGTGGACATTCCGCCGGACACACCCGAGCTGCTCGCGCGCAGCGCCGCGGACATGCACGCCGGCTTCGAGGAGATCGGCGACGCGGGTGCCTCGACGGCGGGCGATTCTGCGCCGCATCCGCTGATGCACCGGACCGAGACCGTGGACTACGGCGTGGTGATCGAAGGCGAGCTCACGCTGGTGCTGGACAAGGGCGAGGTGCCGCTCAAGCCCGGCAGCGTCGTGGTGCAACGCGGAACGAACCACGCCTGGGCCAATCGATCGGGCAAGCCGTGCCGGATGCTCTTCGTGCTGGTGGACGGGACGCTCGACGAGAAGTTGGGAACAAAGGTGCGTTCGGTGGGCTAGCAGCCTATGCGTGGCGGCCTGGGCGAGGCTGCATTGCGGACAACTGCAGTCCTTTGGGCCAAAAGTTCAAAGGACCGCTTTCGCTGCGACGCAATTGCTTGATCACTCCAACCCGATACCCGCGCGATGCGCGAGCGCGCGGTAGCGCGCAATTTCCCCTTCCATCTGGACACGGAAGGCGGTGGCGCCGATCGACACCGGCTCCATGCCCTGGGAGCGAAGCTGCGTCTGCAGCGTCGGGTCGCTCATCACCGCGGCCAGCTCGCGCGATAGTCGATCAAGCACGGGCACTGGCGTCCTGGCTGGCGCGGCGAACCCGTACCACGCGTCGAAGGTGGCGTCAGGAAGATTCAGCTCGGCCATCGTCTTCACCTCGGGCAGCAGGCTCGATCGGCCGGCGCCCACGATGCCCAGCGCGCGCAGCTTGCCGGCCTGGATGTGCGGTGCCACGGTGGCCACGGTGTCGATGTCCATCTCGATCTCGCCACTCATCACCGCGAGCGTGGCCTGTGCACTGCCCTTGTATGGAATGTCCTGCAGCTTCACGCCGGCCGCCAGCGAGAACAGTTCGCCCGCCAGGTGTGGCCCCGAACCTGCGCCGAAGGTGGCGTAGCGGATACCTTGCGGCTTGGCCTTGGCCGTGGCGATCAACTGGTCGACGTTCTTCCAGGGAGCATCTTTGGCGACCACGAGCACCAGGGGAGTGCGCGCCACGATGGCGATCGGCGCTAGGTCCCGCAGCGGGTCATAGGGCAGCTTGCCGCGCAACGCCGCGTTGACGCTGTAGCTGGTGGAGCCCGAGAGCAGCAGGGTATAGCCGTCGGCGGGCGCCTTGGCCACCGCGTCGGTGCCGATGATGGTCGAGGCGCCCGGCTTGTTGTCGATGACCACCGGTTGCTTCAGGCGTTCGCTCAGTTTCTGCCCTAGGGCGCGCGCGACAATGTCGGTGCCGCCGCCTGGAGGGAAGGGCACGACCAGGCGGATGGGCTTGGCTGGCCAACTGTCTTGCGCATGGCCAGTGCCGGGGAGAAGCAGGGCGGCTGCAGCCGCGCAGGTGGCTTGAAGGAGAAGTCGCTTGTTCATCGGGGAGCGTGTTCCAGGTGTCGGACGTGAGGTGGTCGTGTGCGCGCGCGCGCGCTATCGGGCAGTGGCGGCCAGCGAGCCGGACTCCCAGGGGGCCTGCGCCTCCCCCAGGTCCCAGTAGAGGCCCGTCATCGCCAGAAGCCCCTCGCGCGCCAGCGGGGCGAGCAGGTGTTCGTGCGGCGCGTGCTGCGCGCAGGCGGGGTAGGAATGCGGCACCCACAGCGTCGGCAGGCGCAGCAGGCGGGCAAAGATGTCGTTGGGCAGCGAGCCGGCCAGGTTGGGCAGGAGATCGGGCCGCTGGCCCGTGCTCGATTCGATGGAGCGCATCGCCCAGTCCACCCAGGGGTTGTCCAGGTCCAGGCGCGTCGCCGCGCCGCTGAGGGTGACGTTCACCTCCACATGCGCGAATCCGTGTGCGCGCAGATGCTCGCGCACGATGCGCTCCAGGTCCTGCCACGGTGTACCGACCACGAAGCGCAACTGGCAATGCACCACCGCCTCGGCGGGAATGGCATTCACGGGTCGTTGCGGAGTGCCGGCACCCATGGCGAGGATTTCGAGCGTGTTCCAGCCCACCAGCCGCTCGGCGGGCGTGAGGCCGGGCTCCCCCCAATCGGCGCTCAGTTCGGGGTCGTCCGCATCGCCGCCGATCGCCAGGCCGGCCACGGCGCGATGCAGTGCGTCGTCGATGGGTGGCGGCCGCAGTGCATCGACCAGGATGCGGCCGCGCGCATCCACCAGGGTCGACACCGCGTGGGCCAGTTCCGTGGCCGGATTGCTCAGCACGCCGCCCCAGTTGCCGGAGTGGTAGGCACGTTCACGCGCCTTCAGGCGCAGCGAGAAATTGACCGCCCCGCGCGAGCCGAGAAAGAGGGTGGGGCGCGAGGCGCGCACGCGCGGGCCGTCGCTGGCAATGAAGAGATCGGCCTTCAGCTCGTGGCGCCGCTGCGCGCACACCGCTTCCAGCCCTGGCGAGGCCGCTTCCTCGCCCATCTCGATCAGCCAGGTGATGTTGTAGCCAAGCCGCCCGTCGCGCGCCTTGAGCACGGCCTCCAGCGCGCCCAGAGCGATGGAGTGCTGGCCCTTGTTGTCGGCGGTGCCGCGGCCGTACCAGCGCTCGCCGCGGGCGACCAGCGCCCAGGGCGTGAGCCCATCGCGCCACTGGGCATCCTGCCCGCTCACCACGTCGCCGTGGCCGTAGCTCAGAACGGTGGGCAGGCGCGGGCCTTCCACCCGCCGGGCGATCAGGAAGGGGCCGCCGCCGGGCGCCGGGTTCGCAACGATGTCGCAGTCGAAGCCCAGCGGTGCCAGGCGCGGCACCAGTTCGTCGCGCAGGTAGGCATCGAGCGACGGCGGAGTGCTTCCGGTGTCGCTTTCGGTGCGAAGCGCCACGCGCCGGGACAGATCGTCGAAGAAGCGGCCGCCGTCGAAGTAGGCGCCGGCCAGGGCAAGGGCATCGTGTCGGGTCATCATGAAAAAGGCTCTCTGCGGGAACCATGCAAGTGGAAGGCCAGAATGGCGTTGCCGGTACTATCGATTTGGCACACTTATGTTGCCTTCAAGGCAATACCAGGAACGCCCATGCACCCGTCGCTTCTCAGCATGCCGATGCGCTACTTCATGGAGGTGGCTCAGGCCGGCTCCGTCAACCAGGCGGCCGCGCGCCTGTTCGTGGCCGCGTCGGCCGTCAGCCGCCAGATCGCAAAGCTGGAGGACGGCCTGGGCACGCCGCTGTTCGAGCGCAATCGCCAGGGCATGATGCTGACCGAGGCGGGGCATCGCCTGGCCGGGCACCTGCGCAATGCACAACTTGATGCCGACCACGTTCTCGACGAGGTGCGCAGCCTTGGCGGCCAAGCTGCCGGCCGCGTGCGACTGTGTTGCACCGAAGGCTTCGCCAGCGGCTTCATGCAGGAGCTGATGCATGAATTCCGGGCTGCCCATCCCACCACGGGTGTCGAGCTGCACGTGGGCTCGCCCGAGGAAGTAAGCCAGCGGCTGTTGCGGGGCGAATCGGACATTGGCCTGAAATATGTCGTCGCGCCCGAGGCCGGGCTGCGTGTCGAGCACGCCGCGCCGGCGCCCGTGCTGGCGGTGATGCTTCCGAGTCATCCGCTTGCTCGCGGCAGTTCGGTGGAGTTGGCCCAGGCGGTGCAGCATCCACTGTTGGTTGGCAGCCCCGGTGTCACGGCGCGACAACTGCTCGACCTCGCTTGCAGTGCGCAGGGACTGCAGTATCGGCCGCTGTTCGTCAGCAACTTCTCCTCGGTGATGCTGCCGCTGCTGCGCGAACGGGACATCATGCTGTCGGGCTACCTCACCGTGGCGCACCTCGTCAAGGCAGGAACGGTCGTCGCCCGACCCTTCGATGAGCCGATGTTGCAGCAGCGCCGCCTGCAGGCGCTGGTGCTCGAAGGGCGCACCTTGCCTCCGCTGGTGCGCGCGTTCGTGCAATCGCTTGTGCGCGCGGTCGACGCAGGCGCTGGTAAGCGCGGGGAGCAGGGCGCGAGGAAGCGTTCGCGGAGGCTTTTGTCTCCCTGAGTGGCCTCGACTATCTCGAAGGTGCTGCAGGTGCGCGCTCCGCCTGCAGCAGGGCGGTGCTGGCTGGTCTGCTCTTGGCCGCCTCTCAGACGTTTGTACATCAACGCGTGGAAGTCCGCTAAGGAAGGTCTGAACAAGGCCGATTTCCGCGCACGCTTGGCACATTGAATCGACGGCTGATCACGACGCGCGGCTTTTGATTCGCCTTTTCAGGCGGTTGTCGCCTCAGTTTTGCGGCTCACGCTGCCTTCGGACGGACTACCCCCGCCGAGGCTATCAATTGCTTGCGCACCATCCACAGGTTCGACAGCGCGAACAGCGTCACGACATGCGCCGTGTTCTTCGCCAGCCCGCGGAATCTGACCTTCACCAAGCCGAACTGGCGCTTGATGACACGGAACGGATGTTCGACCTTCGCACGCACACTGGCTTTGCGATGCTCCGCCTTCTGAACCTTTGTCTTGGCCCTGCCTTCGGGCAGCTTGGCGATGTCGCTCGACCGGGCTGCGATATGCCACTGCAGGTCATCACGGTTCACGCGGCTTGCAGCTCCACGGTAGCCGGAGTCAGCCCAGACCTGTTCTTCTTTGCCATGCAGTAGATCGGCCACCTGTTCTACGTCAGCCTCATTGGCCGCCGTGGTGGTGACCGTGTGCACCAGGCCGCTGTCGGCATCCACCCCGATGTGCGCCTTCATCCCAAAGAACCACTGGTTGCCCTTCTTGGTCTGATGCATCTCCGGGTCGCGCTCGCCCTCGGCATTCTTCGTAGAGCTGGGCGCAGCGATGATGGTGGCGTCCACGATGCTGCCTCGCTTGAGCAGCAAGCCCTTGCGCGCCAGCAGCGCGTTGACCACCTTCAGGATGTCCTCGGCCAGATCGTTGGCTTCGAGCAGGTGCCTGAAGTTTCAGGATCGTCGTCTCGTCCGGGATCGGCTCGTTCAGGTTCAGGCGCGCAAAGCTGCGAAGCGAAGCGATCTCATAAAGAGCCTCCTCCATCGCAGGATCGCTCAGGGCAAACCAGTTCTGCATCAAGTGCACCCGCAGCATCGAATCCAGCGCGTACGGCTTGCGGCCGCGACCGGCCACCGGGTAATGGGGCTCGATGACCTTCAGCAGTACCTTCCAAGGCACCACTTGCTCCATCTCTTGGAGGAATGCCTCGCGCCGCGTCTTCTTCCTCTTGCCCGCGTACTCCGCGTCCGCGAAACTGATTTGACTCATCATCAATCAACGCGCCGCGGCACGATCCGTGGACTTGTTCAGACCTTCCCTAGTGCTGAAAACTGTATTTTTCAGCACTAGCGCCGCGGAGTAGCTCAAGCGACGAATTTGCAGCCGCCTCAGAAAGCCCAATCCAACCGGATGCCAATTTGGCGTTTTCTTAGCTAGCTCTTGTCCGCGTAGTAGAGGGGCGCGGACTGTCCGTCTGCGAGAGAGCCAATCGGTAAATGCGCTCTCGGGTCATGGAACTAAAAGGGTAAATCCGCTCCGTGCGTAGCTTGTTTAGTCGCACCGTGAGCCGTTCCAATTGATGTCAGCTCACTAGCACAGCCGCCTCTCGCAGATGTGAATGCTTTTCCGTTCCAAACTCGTTAGCTGTGAATGAAAAAGTGGTTGAGTGTGAACGACAAATTGTCTTTATGTGAATGAGAACGTGTAGTGAGCTGACAAGAAGTTGAAAAAGCCTTCCAAATCAATGGCTTAGAGACTTCAAGGTTTCGATCATTCTCGCGATCCAACTGCAGAATCCGCTCCAACGGCGGTGCAACTAAGAAATTGGCTCGCAGAAGACAACGAGCACTTTCAAAACTGGCTCGCATCATTCGGGGACCTGGAAACAAAGTCGGCTAGTTGAGCCGAAGCCGGCATTGTGCGGAGCCGCTCGTCTCTCCTGTACTCCGAACTGACATCGGAGACGACACGAAGCAGACGTTCAGCAATTCGGAGCACTAGCGCGGACGCGCGCCGCAACTTTGACCTGATCGGCCAGGCCGACCATTACAGCTGTTGCTGCGCAAGTGCCTGTTGGTTCGTGAGCGTCCAGTCCGACCATCTTGAAAGCCTGCTCGGAGCATAGGAGCCTAGTGCCCATCAACAACTCTTGGTGGACACGTGAGCACTATCCCCGATCAACAAGCCGGCACACGTCGGCGACGTCGCATTCACAGCGACGAATTCAAGGCGAACGCTGTGGCCAGCTGCATGCAGCCGGGCATGTCGATGGCGGCTGTGGCAATGGCCCACGGCGTCAACGCGAATCTGCTGCGCCGATGGGTTCGCGACGCAGAGATGAGCTCGGCAACCACCGTCGTCGGCGCGACCAGCGCCGAGACCCCGAAGGCGCAAGAAGCCAAGACAGTGTTCGTCCCTGTCAGCTTGCCGCCACTAGGGCAGACGGCTCATGTCCCGGACGTTCGCATCGAGCTGCGACGTGGGCCGATAGTGGTCACCGTGACCTGGCCGGCGAGCGCCGCCAGCGAGTGCGCGGCGTGGATGCGCGAGCTGCTTCGATGATCCGCATCGACGCGATGTGGCTGGCCGCAGACCCTATCGACATGCGCGCCGGCGCCGAGCGCCTGTTGGCGCGCGTTGTGCAAGTCTTCGGCGCGGCGCAGGCGCACCATGGCTACCTGTTCGCGAACGCCCGCGGCACGCGTGTCAAGCTGCTGGTGCACGACGGCTTCGGCGTGTGGTGCGCGGCGCGCCGGCTCAACGCGGGGCGCTTCGTCTGGCCGGGCGCGACCCACACGACGCCTTTGCTGTCGCTCACACCTGCGCAGTTCGACGCCTTGGTCCTGGGCCTGCCCTGGCAGCGCCTTCCCGAGCTGAGCGTCATCACGCGAGCCTGAGGAGCCGGCGTCCACGCCATCTGTCCATGCGTTGACAGTGGATGTGCCGAGGTTGGCATTGCCGTGCACTGGCATCATTCAACGCATGCTTGGTGCGCGTGATCTTCCTTCAGCGAATCCTTCGGGACTGTCCGCCGAGACAGCTGCGCTGGTTGGTCAGTTGCTCCAGCGGCTGCAAGACCAGGAGCAGCAGCTGGCCGAGCATGGCCGTGTCCTTGCGCAGCGCGACCAGGCTCTTGCCGAGCGCGACGCGCTGCTGCAGCGCAAGGACCGTGAGATCGCATTGCGCGAGGCCAAGATCGGGAAGATCACCTTCGAGCTGGCCAGGCACAAGCGCTGGAAGTTCGGCGCAAAGTCCGAGGCCATGAATGGCGAGCAGCGCCGCCTGTTCGAGGAGACGCGGGCAGAAGACGAGGCGGGCCTGCGC
>JAFEEG010000017.1 GCA_018241225.1 Pseudomonadota bacterium | reverse complement strand
CCGGGAATACGGGGGCAACATCATTGGGTCCCCCGTCGACTCTTGTTCGTCCTTGAGTAAAGCCTGTAGGCCCTCTGACAGCGTGGGGCCCGGCAGAACTGCGTTCACGGTCACGCCTGTCCCTGCCATTCTCTTTGCTAGTCCACGGGAGACTGCAAGGTTCGCCGTCTTCGTCATGCCGTAGTGCAGCATGTCCGCAGGAACATTGATTGCCGATTCTGAGGAAACGAACACCACGCGGCCCCAGTCGCGCTTGGCCATTCCTGGAATGTATGCCCGTGCCAGCCGAACACCGGACATGACGTTTACGTCGAAGAAGCGAGTCCATTCGGCGTCTGGAATCTCGAAGAATTCACGCGGCCCATAGATGCCGACGTTGTTCACAAGAATGTCCGTCGAAGGCACTGCAGCCACAAGCGCCATCGCCGCTGACGGGGCCCAGACATTGGCAAGGTTTGGTCGCATGGTTATTCTGCAGGACGTGTACAAGCCGCACCCCAATCAGGAGCTCACTGAGCTCTTCCGCGCGAAGCCGTATCAGGGCGCACCGCCGAAGGACGCCGAGTTTTTGTTTGTGGGTCTGGATGCCAACTACCACGCCGACATCGGAAGCAGTTCCGCTTACGCTCGCGTGAAGGAGTATCACAAGGACGGCGTTGACTTCTGGCGAAACCGCGAGGTGCATCATCCTTTTCTGCTGGCCGACTACAAGGGCTCCGGCCAACACTATCACCGCAACTTTGCGCGGATTGGTTTCAAGCCCGACGACGCATGCCACGTGTCGTTCGTCGAATTGCTGCACGTCCCAACTGTCGGAGTTAGTCGCCTAGTGGTGGAGGACCTCGACTCTGCGCACCTAGACTGGCTGGACTCGCTCATGAAGCGTGGCGCCAAGCGGAAAGTGTTTCTTTCGGACCAGGTGATTAGGCACATGCGTGCCAGCAAGCGCTTCAACTGGCTGCCCAAGCCTATTGCGCAGGATATTCTTCCTCGGCTGCACACGGATAGAGAGCCGACGTTCTACCAGCACCTGCACTTCGCCAACTGGGGACAATTTCGCGAACGCATGTCGCGTTAGGCGGAGGCAATCGCTCGTTTGCTGAATGACTCGCCACACTCCTGCGCGTGCAACCACTGACGTTGGTAGGTGTGCACGCGCTTCAGGGGAAGTTGTGCGCGCGCTGCGAACGTCCGGTCTCGAGGGAATTCTGCAACGGTGCCGGGCGTCCGCTCATGGCCGACTGTAGCCTTCCGCGCTGTCATCGCGAAGTGCCCAAGGACTCCCGACTACGGTAGAGCGCCGCATGCTCGCGCGTGTATTCCCGCAAAGGGCCGAGCCGGGCGTCTTCCTCGGTGAACTGCTCTCGAGGCTTGACGTACGCATGCACCCGGCAGGCCGCCCTTCGGCCATCCTGCACAGCTTCGACCTCGAGCATCACGCGACGGTATCCGTCCGGCTCCGCAATGCGCTCCAGGTCGTCCATGGCCACCAACGTCGCCTCGTCAACTTCAAACACCTGGCCGACAACTCGCTCACCTTCTCCTGCAGCATCTACAAGCCAAGGCGAATACCGCTCGCCTACCAGGTACAGCGGATAGCGCTCGACGGTCATAAAGTCTCCCGCGACTCGCGCACCCCTGTTGGTCGCGAAGTTGGGAAAGCCTTCTTTCAGCGTTCCGAAAACGAAAACAAGTTGCGACATGGAAGTTCTCAGATGCCGGATACAACCGCGCAGGCTACTGGAAGGGCCGGAGTTGGCCGAACTCTGTCGAATCGCGTAGGCGCGGGTCATGGCCCAGAGTTGTTGCTTGACACCTAAGGGCCCTTTTTCAAGCGCCACCGATATTCACACGGCGGAATGGTCAAACGATTGGTGACGTCCGCCTCTATAACGTCTCCGACAATGTGACCGTAGTACTCCACGGTGGCAGCCCCGCCTGGCGCGTCGACAAAGATCTGTCCGAATGACCCGTCCGGTCGAGGGTAGAAAGGGTCGACGTACTTCTCTAGGGCGCTCGTCGTGAATGTCAGGACATTGCCTTCAATAGTGATTGACACGTCGTCCTCAGGTGGGCACATGGCGGAAGGCTTTCCTTTGGTCAACGATCTCTTGCCATAGTACGTGCCGTTGTACTTGTGGGCAGGCTCGGCACTGAAGGCCAACCCCGCCACAAAACAAGCGATCCCCATCGCGACCAAGATTATCGGGCTGCGTTGAGTCCTGTTCGTAGAGCTCGAATGGATGAGGATCATTTTCTTTCCCTCATGAAAGACCGCTTGTGGCCGCGGATTCAACCGGTCGACGCAACACATTCGCTGAACATCTCAGCGGGTGTGTGGAAGCTGAGCGTCTTGCGTGGCCTTTCGTCCAATTGTCTCGCGATCGCGTTGAGTTGTACCCGCGAGAACCCTGAGATGTCCATGCCCTTAGGCAGGTACTGCCTGAGCAGTCCATCTGTGTTCTCGTTGGTTCCGCGCTGCCACGGACTCTGCGGATCGCAGAAGTGCACCTGGATGTGGGTGGCCAACGTGAAGTTCTTGTTCGCGTGCATCTCCGTGCCTCTGTCCCAGGTCAAGGACTTGTACAGATCCTGTGGCAGCCCTGAGCGGAACTAGCTGCCTCAGGAAAGCGGCCCTCCAGTTGACACCTCGTGCAGGTGCCGGCCAAAAGCCTCGCGCCTGAGTCACCTCGAGCACTCCATTGACGCCATCTATGATTCCACGATAATAGAATAATGGAAGAACAAGATGTCGTCCGCTCTCTTGCGGCACTCGCGCAATCCGCTCGCCTGCAGGTGTTCCGTGCGTTGGTCATTGCTGGCCCGCGTGGAATGACTCCCAGCACCATGGCTGAGGGCCTGGGCACCCCTGCCAACACGCTGTCCTTTCACCTCAAGGAGTTGCTGAACGCAGGCCTGGTCACGCAGGAACGCCAAGGCCGCAACCTCATCTATCGCGCCTCGTTCGACCGCATGAATGCGTTGCTCGGCTATCTCACCGAGAACTGCTGCCAGGGCGAGGCTTGCGCCGTAGAAGTGGCAGGCGACGCCTGCAAGTGCTGACCCCTCTTATAGGAGCTCACGATGAAGCGATTCCATGTTCATGCCCACGTCACAGACCTGAAGGCGAGCATCGCCTTCTACTCCAAGCTCTTTGCAGTTGAGCCGACCCGCGTCGAGAGCGACTACGCCAAGTGGATGCTCGACGACCCTCGAATCAACTTCGCCATCTCCACCCGCGGAAACGGCGCCGCCGGTGTCGACCATCTTGGCTTCCAGACCGACGATGCCCAGGAGCTCGCCGACCTGAAGGCTCGGGCAACTGCTGCCGACATGGCGCTCCTTGACCAGGGCGAAACCAATTGCTGCTATGCCCGCAGCGAAAAGCACTGGGTGACTGACCCTCAAGGAATCGCCTGGGAGCACTTCCACACTCTGGACAACATACCAGTGTTCGGGGAGGGCACGCGCGAACCCGAAGCACAGGCTTCCGCCTGCTGCGCTCCCACGACCCGCGGCAAGCCTGTAGGTGTCGCCGTCAAACCTGCGGCGTCCTGCTGCTGAAGGAACTCTCCTGGCTGACAAGACCTACAACGTGCTGTTCATCTGCACGGGAAACTCCGCTCGCTCCATTCTTGCCGAAGGGCTGATGAACGCCCTCGGCAAAGGGCGCTTCCGCGCCTACTCCGCTGGCAGTCACCCGAACGGCAAGGTGAATCCGTTCGCCCTCGAAACGCTCGAATCGTTCCGCATCCCGACGGACGGGTACCGCAGCAAGAACTGGGACGAGTTCGCGAAGCCGGACGCGCCGAGGATGGATTTCGTCCTGACAGTCTGCGATAAGGCGGCGTGCGAGGTATGCCCCGTGTGGCCAGGCCAGCCCATGACGGCGCACTGGGGCGTGGCCGACCCGGCGGCTTTCGAAGGCCCGGACGACGCAAAGCGTCAGCAGTTCCGCGATGCTGCCATCACGCTCAAGCGCCGCATTGAGCTGATGCTCGCGCTCCCCCTCGACCGCCTGGACACCATGGCAATTCACCGCGAAGTCAAGGACATCGGGACCAAATGACCGTCAACGTTCTCATCCTCTGCACTCACAACTCCGCGCGCAGCGTGCTCGCGGAGGGGATGCTCAATCACTGGGCGCAAGTGCTCGGCAAGGATGTTCGCGCCTTCAGCGCTGGCAGTGCACCCAGCGGGCGCATCAACCCGCGGGCACTGGAGGCGCTGCGAGCCACTGGAGTGAGCACGGATGGGTATCGAAGCAAGAGCTGGGATGAGTTCATCGCGGACGGGGCGCCGGAGATGCACGTCGTCATCACCGTGTGCGACAGTGCGGCCGCGGAACAGTGTCCGTACTGGCCCGGCAGTCCCGTCAAGGTTCATTGGGGCTACCCCGACCCTTCCAATGCCCCGGAAGGGGAGAAGGCCAGTGCGTTCGACCTGACTCGGCAGGCCATCGGCTACCGCATGTTGCAGTTGCTGGCACTGCCGCTGAACGACCTCAGCGCTGTCGACCTACAGGCCGCGCTCGCCCGCATCTCGGAAAGCTAACCCTCGATGACCAGTTCCACCATCGCGGCTGCGTCGCAGCCCAAACCCGCCATCAGCTTCTTCGAGCGCTATCTCACGGTGTGGGTTGCCCTGTGCATCGTCGCCGGTATCACCTTGGGTCAGCTGCTTCCAGGCTTCTTCCAGGCAGTGGCCCGCCTGGAGGTGGCCAAGGTCAACGTGCCGGTCGGAGTGCTCATCTGGATAATGATTATTCCGATGCTGCTGAAGATTGACTTCGGCGCGCTCGGCCAGGTGACCTCCCACTGGCGAGGCATCGGGGTTACTCTGTTCGTGAACTGGGCGGTCAAGCCGTTCTCGATGGCGCTGCTCGGGTGGATTTTCATCCGGCATGTGTTCGCCCCGTACCTTCCCGCCGAGCAGCTCGATAGCTATGTCGCAGGCCTCATCCTGCTTGCCGCTGCCCCGTGCACGGCCATGGTGTTCGTCTGGAGCCAGCTATGCAAAGGCGACCCGTACTTCACGCTCTCCCAGGTCGCACTGAACGACGCCATCATGGTGGTCGCGTTCGCGCCGGTCGTGGCTCTGCTGCTGGGCCTGTCTTCCATCACCGTTCCCTGGGACACGCTGCTGGTGTCGGTGGGCCTGTACATCGTGGTTCCGGTCATCATTGCGCAGGTCTGGCGCAAGGCGCTGCTGCGACGTGGCACCGGGCATTTTCAGGCCGTCGTCGCGAAGCTTGGGCCGCTTTCCATTGCCGCGCTGCTCCTGACTCTCGTCCTGCTCTTCGCGTTCCAGGGCGAAGCCATCCTGGAGCAGCCAATGGTCATCGCACTGCTGGCCATACCCATTCTCATTCAGGTTGTCCTGAACTCAGGTCTGGCGTACTGGTTGAACCGGAAGATGGGTGTAGCTCACTGTGTCGCTGGCCCGTCCGCCCTTATTGGTGCCAGCAACTTCTTCGAGCTCGCGGTGGCCACGGCCATTAGCCTGTTTGGCTTCCAGTCGGGCGCCGCACTGGCCACCGTCGTTGGCGTCCTCATCGAAGTGCCCGTGATGCTGGCCGTGGTCGCGGTCGTGAACCGCTCCGTTGGCTGGTACGAGCACGGCCTCCACAAGAGAACTGAATGACCATCACGATTTATCACAACCCCGCGTGCGGGACGTCGCGCAACGTGCTCGCACTTATCCGCCATGCCGGGTTCGAGCCTACCGTCATTGAGTACCTGAAGACGCCGCCCTCGAGGGAGAGGCTCAAGCAACTGATTGCAGCGATGGGTATCTCCGTGCGCGAGCTGCTGCGCGAAAAGGGAACGCCCTATGCTGAACTCGGCCTGGCTGACACCCAGTTCTCGGACGAGCAGCTTCTTGACTTCATTGGCCAGCACCCCATCCTCATGAACCGGCCGGTCGTGGAAACACCGCTCGGCACAAAGCTCTGCAGGCCTTCGGAGGAAGTCTTCGAGCTCCTGCCGGTGGACAAGCTGCCGCCTTTCACCAAGGAAGATGGCGAGGTGATCGTCGATTCGGGGGCTCGTCGTGCTTGATTCGAACCCCACGTTCCCGGCCCTGAACCCGGACCTCTTCGAGGCACCTACCCAGGAAAAGCTGAGCGTCCACGCGCCGTCGCGGCATCCGCCTCGCTTCCTGATGCTCTACGGCTCCTTGCGTGAGCGCTCCTATAGCAAGCTGGCGACGCTGGAAGCTGCGCGTCTTCTGCAAGCCATGGGCGGCGAGGTGAAGGTTTTTGACCCGGCTGGACTTCCCCTGCCCGACGGTGCGCCTGACACACATCCCAAGGTTCAGGAGTTGCGCTCTCTGGCCGCCTGGTCTGAAGGCATGGTCTGGTGCTCCCCTGAACGCCACGGCGCGATGACCGGCATCATGAAATCGCAGATTGACTGGATTCCGCTGAGCAGCGGCGCCGTTCGGCCCACGCAGGGCAAGACGTTGGCCGTCATGCAGGTTTCCGGAGGCAGCCAGTCGTTCAACGCAGTCAATCAGATGCGGGTTCTGGGACGGTGGATGAGGATGGTCACCATCCCCAACCAGTCCTCCGTCGCCAAGGCTTTCAGCGAGTTTGACGAGGCCGGGCGCATGAAACCGTCGGCCTACTACGACCGCATCGTCGATGTCATGGAAGAACTCTTCAAGTTCACCCTGCTCACTCGCGACGTCAGTCCGTACCTGGTCGACCGCTACAGCGAGCGCAAGGAGAGCGCCGCGGAACTGTCCAATCGCGTCAACCAGAAATCCATCTGATTCGAGCGCGCTGGCCCGTCATTCGCCCAGCCGAAGATGCTGATTGGAATGCGATTGCTGCACTGCTGCACTGCTGCAGTATTGTTCGCTCCATAGCAGTGTCGCCAGCATGCCGGGGCCAGGGGGTCGACCGTGCGCTCGTTCATGCGGTCTACGCGGACGCTCATAGGCGCAGCGTCAAGAAGTCGAAAGCATCACCGGCGCGAGCAGCAAGACGGTCACCGTTCGATTCACCGTGAAGTAGCGCGACTGCTAGTAACTGAAGGAACACATGAACGCACTGAGACATCGTGGAGTTCTAGCCGCCCTGGGCGCAGCTGCACTGTTTGGCGCAGGAACTCCTGTGGCGAAACTGCTGCTTGCGTATTCGAGTCCTTGGCTGCTTGCAGGCATCCTCTACCTGGGTTCGGGACTCGGCCTTCTCTTGTATCGGGTGCTGACCCACGCCCCTGCAGTGCAACTGAAGCGCGCCGAGTTGCGTTGGCTCGCGGGCGCGGTCATCGCGGGCGGCATGCTCGGGCCACTGCTCTTGATGTCTGGGTTGTCTGGAATGGCAGCCGCCGATGCGTCGCTTCTACTCAACGCAGAGGGCGTGTTCACGGCGCTGCTTGCATGGTTCGTTTTCAAGGAGAACTTTGACCGGCGCATTGCCATCGGCATGCTCGCCATCGTGGCGGGCGCCGTCGTCTTGAGTTGGCCAGGCGGCCGTGCTGGCGGTAGCGCACTCTGGCCAACGCTAGCGGTGCTGGGGGCCTGCCTTTCGTGGGCGGTCGACAACAACCTCACACGGAAGGTCTCAGTCACCGACGCCTCGTTCATTGCAATGACGAAGGGCCTGGCTGCCGGCGCGACGAACCTGGTCCTGGCCTTGGCGACGGGCGCCTCCTGGCCATCTACAGGCATCGTCGCGGGCGGTGCGCTCCTTGGCTTCTTGAGCTACGGCACGAGCCTGGTGCTGTTTGTCATCGCCCTGCGCCACTTGGGCACCGCGAGGACAGGGGCGTACTTCTCCATCGCTCCATTCTTCGGGGCCCTACTGGCAGTTGGCGCGTTCGCAGAACCGCTGACCCTGCGGTTATTGCTCGCAGGTGCGCTCATGGCCACAGGGGTCTGGCTTCACCTGACCGAACGGCACGGTCATGTCCACACACATGAACCCATGGAGCACACCCATGAGCACGTCCATGACGAACACCACCAGCACGCTCACGAAGAGGGCGTCGCGGCCGAAGGCAAGCACACGCACTGGCATCGCCATGCACCGATGACTCACGAGCACGAGCACTACCCGGACATCCACCACCAGCACCCCCACCCCCACTGACCAAGTGAGCAGGTGATGACCCTGCTGCTCACGTCACGTATTCCGGCATCTTGTAGCAATCATCACGTTATGCGATATTTGCTACATGCAAAGCTGGCTGCTTCTCACTGCAATCCTTCCAACCCAGCCCAGCGCCCTGAGGGTGCGCGTCTGGCGCGCCCTGAAGGCGACCGGCGCAGGCACGCTTCGCGAAGGGGTCTACCTGCTCCCGGACAGCGCACCGACGGCGAAGGCGCTCTGGGAACTGGAGTCAACCATCGCGGATGCCGGAGCGCAGGCGCACATGCTGGTGGTCCAGGCGCGCGACGAGGCGCAGGAGCAATCGTTCAGGGGACTCTTCGACCGTTGCGAACACTACGCAGAACTGCTCGAGTCCATCAAGGATGCACGTGGGAGCATCAAGAAGTCGAGCGAGGCGCAGTTGCACAAGACCCTGCGCTCGCTCGAGCAGCAGCTTCAAGCCATCCAGGCCAACGACTTCTTCCCCGCACGCGAGAGTCAGAAGGTGGCCGAAGCGCTGGCAAAGCTCAGGCGAGACGTTGAACTGCACCTGTCGCCGGACGAACCCGCGACATCCCTGGCCGCCATCGAGCACCGGAGCATTCCCGACTACCAGGGCCGCAAGTGGGCCACCCGGCGCCGCCCTTGGATCGACCGGCTTGCCACTGCCTGGTTGGTCCTGCGCTTCATCGATAAGTCGCCTTCCTTCGTCTGGCTGGTCGAGCCAAAGAAGTGCCCGAAGGACGCCCTGGGTTTCGACTTCGATGGGGCGACCTTCACTCACCTGGGCGACAAGGTGACCTTCGAAGTCGTCGCGGAGTCCTTTGGGCTCGTCGACGACACGGCCATTCAGCGCCTGGGCCAGTTAGTTCACTACATCGACGTCGGTGGAACTCCCATCGATGAGGCGCCCGGCCTCGAGATGGTCGTCCGCGGCCTCCAGGCCCAGCACGCAGACGATGACAAGCTTCTGGCGGCTTCGGTTGCCGTGTTCGATTCCCTCTACGCCGCCCTCAAGGTCCCCAATGAGCGCTGAAGTCGCCACATCCAATACGCCAGTGCCTCTCACGCGAGGCGAGGCATTTGCCTACTGGCTCAAGCTGGGCTTCATCAGCTTCGGGGGGCCGGCGGGCCAGATTGCCATCATGCATGAGGAACTCGTGGAGCGGCGGCGCTGGATTTCCGAGAGCCGCTTCCTGCACGCATTGAACTACTGCATGCTCCTCCCAGGACCAGAAGCTCAGCAACTCGCCACGTACATTGGCTGGCTGATGCACCGGACCTGGGGCGGCATCGTGGCGGGTGGCCTGTTCGTCCTGCCTTCGCTGTTCATCCTCATTGCGCTGTCGTGGGTCTACATGGCGCTCGGCAATGTGCCGGTCATCGCAGGCCTGTTTTACGGCATCAAGCCCGCGGTAACAGCGTTGGTTGTGCACGCGGCATACCGGGTGGGGTCGCGCACGCTGAAGAACGCGTGGCTCTGGGGTATCGCGATAGGAGCATTCCTGTCCATCTTCGCTTTGCAGGCGCCGTTCCCGCTCATCGTGCTATTTGCTGCGTTCATTGGCTACCTGGGCGGCCGAGTCGCACCCGAAAAGTTCAAATCTGCGGGAGGACACGGGGCCGCGAAGAAGGACTTTGGTCCCGCCTTGATTGACGACCATAGTCCGCCCCCGCCTCACACGCGATTCACGTGGTGTGGTTTTCGCCGTGTGGCGCTCGTGTTCATCGGCATCTGGCTCGTGGCAATCGGTGGATTGACCTTGGCCTACGGGTGGGACGCGGTGCTGACGCAGATGGCCTGGTTCTTCACCAAGGCTGCGCTCATGACGTTCGGAGGCGCGTATGCCGTGTTGCCCTATGTCTATCAGGGCGCGGTGGACCACTATCACTGGCTGAGCGCTCCCCAGATGATTGACGGCCTGGCTCTCGGCGAGACGACGCCGGGGCCTCTCATCATGGTCGTGTCCTTCGTCGGCTTCGTGGGAGGCTGGACGAAGGCTGTCTTCGGGCCGGATTCGCTGCTCCTGGCAGGTGCCGTCGCAGCGACTGTGGTCACCTTCTTCACCTTCCTCCCGTCCTTCTTCTTCATCCTCCTGGGTGCGCCGTTCATCGAATCTACACACGGCAACCTGAAGTTCACTGCCCCGCTCACCGGCATCACAGCAGCGGTTGTTGGCGTCATCGTGAACCTGGCGGTCTTCTTCGCGCTTCACGTGCTTTGGCCGCAAGGCCTCAGCGGCAACTTTGAATGGGCTTCCGCCGTCATCGGTGTCGCCGCCGGCCTCGCGCTCTTTCGATTCAAGCTCGGAGTCATCCCTGTCATCGCTGGCAGCGCCTTGGCAGGCCTGGCGTTTCAACTCGTGCGCACTGCTATCTGATTGGAGGTCGTATGGACGCTCGAATACTGGAGTTGCCTTTCGGTCCGGGCACGCTCGACGGACTGTCGGAGAAGCTGATTCGCGGCCACCATCAGAACAACTATGGCGGGGCAGTCAAGCGCCTGAACGCGATTCGAGCGCAGCTTAGCGACATCTCGTTTCCAGCCGCGCCGGGCTTCCTGCTCAACGGGCTCAAGCGCGAGGAACTCATTGCCACCAATTCAATGCTGCTGCACGAGTTGTACTTCGCCTGCCTGGGAACTGACGGGCAGGCCATGGTCCCTGCGATGGAGCTTGCATTGCGAGCCAGCTTCGGCAGCGTCGAGCGGTGGCGCGAGGAGTTCATCGCCATGGGCAAGGCCCTCGGCGGAGGGTCCGGTTGGGTGCTGCTCTGCTTCCAACCTCGCGAAGGCAGCCTGGTCAATCAATGGGGAGCGGACCACACGCACGCCGTGGCAGGAGGGATTCCGCTCCTGGCGCTGGACATGTACGAGCATGCCTATCACATGGACTTCGGAAGCGCGGCCGCGGCATACGTCGATGCCTTCATGAAGAACATCCATTGGGGACGGCTGTATGAGAACTACCAGGTGGCGGTCCAACAATCGAGCGATGCCCTCGGGGCGTCTCCTGACGAGTTGGGCGATTCGCTGCTCATCGATGTCCGCCGCCAAGCCATCTTTGAACAGTCCGACGTGCTCATCGAAGGCGCGAGCTGGCGAGACCCGGGCGATGTCGCGACCTGGGCATCCGAGTTGCCCCGAGACCGTGAGGTTGTCGTGTACTGCGTGTATGGACACGAGGTAGGCAGAAGCACGGCGATGCGGCTACGGGCCGCTGGCGTCCGTGCCCGCTTCCTGCGCGGCGGCTTCGACGGCTGGAGGACCGGCGGACGAGCGTTGGCACCAAGGCCTTGAGAGACCTGTGGTGGGTTGAAGCGAGCAGGCGCATCCCTCATTGAAAAGCGAAGCTCGCTTTGCAACGCAATGGGGGTCTTCGAACGGACACTCGTAGAGAATTCGTTCGGGACGCGGCGACGACCGCCACCCTGTTCGCCGCAGCGGGCCAGGTGATGGCTCAGTCGTCGAACAAGGCGCGGTACGTCGACAAGTTGACTGATGACACGGGGAAGTACGCCGTCGCGCCATTGCCATTTGCATTCGATGCGCTGGAGCCGTTCATCGACGCAAGGACCGTCGAGCTGCACTACACCTTCCACCGCAATCCGGCAGCGACTGCCGCTAGCCTCGCTCCGCGTTCGAATCAGCCACCGTCAACGCAGTCATATATGGCGAAGTTACGGCGTGGGTAGCCCTTTGGTCGACGCACTTGTCCCCGGGGGCGCAACGATCGGTTGACTGGTGGGCACCGTTCCCAGTTAGGATGACGACTCTGTAGCCACCGAGGAGTGTCCCAGATGCCGAAGCAGCCACCCAGGCCTTCCACGGGCAATGCCTTCACCATTCCGAGCTCGAGCTGTCTTCTGAATAAAGAAACGAGGCACGAGAACCCGGCCACCGCGCAGGCCAAGAAGGCTGTTGTCAAGGAAAAGGGAGTGATCGAGCGAGGGCGCTGGAACGGCAAGGTCGGCTAGAACGTCCGGTCTGGCTGTGGCGGCCGGCGAACAGAATTCCAGAGTCCGAGTTTTGCTCAAAACTCGGCGCTGGCCGTTTTGTTTGCGGGGTGAATGTAGCTAAGCCGCGCGGCCTTGTTTGGTCTCGATTCCGCTACCCGTTGGCCACCGACAGCGCCTTGCGCTTGGTCGGGTCCGGACCCACGTCCCCGACCTCGATGACCACCCGGGTGCCGCGGCCGTGGGCCGACGAGAGCGTGATTCGGCAGTTCAGCGCATCGGCCAAGCGCGTGACGAGCGATAGGCCGATGCCCATGCCGTCCGGTGCCAGCTCGGCGCCGCCTTTGGCCCGGTAAAACTCCTGGAAGACCTGGCCAACCTGGTCGGCGGGGATTCCGACCCCCTGGTCCCAGACCTCGATTCGGACCCATCCATCTTGGGTGCGGACCGCCAGGAGGATCTTTGAACCGGGCTTGCTGTACTTGATCGCGTTCGAGAGCACGTTGCTGACCATCCGGCGCAGCCGTGTCGCGTCGGTCTGGCGGACTGCAGCGTTCCCCATGCGCACGCGCAGCTGCAGCTTGCGAGCCGTGGCGTGCGGCTCAAGTTCGTTGTGCACAGTTCGGATGACGTCGGCCACGGAGACTGGTTCGATGGTCAAGGGGATCTGCCCGTTGTCCAGGGCCGCGAGGTCAAACAGTGAGGTGAACAGGGCGTTGACGGCGGTCGTCGCTCGGTTGATCTTTGGCGCGATCGTCTGACAGTTGGAGGGGTCGTCCTCGAGGAACTGCGCGTACATGCCCAGTGCGATCACCGGTGAGCGCATGTCATGGGCGGCGGCCGCAAGAAAGCGGTTCTTGGCCTTCACGGCGGCCAGCGCCTCCTTGTTCGTGGCGGCCAGGTCGAACTGGGCGCCGTAGAGCACTGCCTGCGTGCTTTGCACGTCCGTTGCGATGCGGCGCGCCATCCACAGCTGCAGCAGCGCGACGGGAAGGAACCAGAGCAGGGTGTTCCCAGGCCTGCCGTCATCCACCGTGATTGCCACCATGGTGAGCAGACTCGCCAGGAAGAAAGAGTTCGTGTACGCGCGATGCAGCGCAGGCAAGAGCGCCAGGCGGTGTGCAGGGCCGTAGAGCACGCAAGCGAGCATCGCCCAGCAGGCGAACTCACGCAGGTCGTCTAACTGGTCGAAGAACAGCAGGGGAGACAGGCCCCAGGCGACGCCAATGGCGGCGTAGAAGGGCGGGATCCGCTTGAGGAAGGCGGCGCGCCGCTGCGGCGTCGATGGATCGATGACGGTGAGGTACCGGCGCACCAGGTGAAATTGCGCGATGTTCCAGGCGAGGACCAGGCCGAGCCAAAGCGCGAGCAGGAAGAACGGATCGTTCGTGATGCAGACCGCGCTCAGGACAACCGCCAGGATGGCGCCGATGGGCGTGCGGGCCTGCGCTTCGCGCATGCACTGCCTCAGGAGGCTCTGCTGGATCCAGTCCAGGCGCTCCTGCGCGAGGCTGCGTCTGCCAGGCGTGGTGGCGGTCGAGGCAGCAGGTGGGAAGGAGGCTGTTGCGACCTGCGGCGCGGGGTACATCGGAGCCGAGCGCGTGCGAGCGGCCGGTGCACGCGACGGCGATTGAGGGTGAAGGCGTGGAGCGGCCGAAGTGGCGGCCCCTCGGTCGCCTGAGAGCGATGCAGTCACGGGAAAGTGGGGAAGAAGCGGAAAACGGAGATGAAGGTTTTTCTTTTCGAGACGAATCGTAGGTCGTGCCGCTCCCGATCAAGGAGTTCCGCACATGAAGGAACAGCCGTCCTGCGTGACCTAGTACCACCGGCCACCTATGTGAAATGACAGGTATCTGGCGAAGTGAAGTCGAAGGTGCTAGCGACTTTGCTGCTGCGCTTGCTTTTCCGGTCGAAACAATCACGAAAACAAAAAATCACATTCACTCGTAGACATATATCCTTGCGATGCAATATAGCGAAACACCTCGGGCCAAAGGCGCTTCGCTCAACCAGATCAAGGATGCGACGAGATGGAAGAACTGGGTCGAGTACTCCGCGCAGAGGAGAAGACAGCGATCACCGCCAAAGTGTGGAAGCTGGTCGATGCCCTGCCGCAGCGCGACCTGATCCAAATCTCCGACGCCCGCCAGTGGATTGGCCGCGTGGTCGAGCTCCATGGTGAGCAGGCCAACTGGCACGCGATCCGCCTGAACGGCTTCGGCGGCTCCGAGATCGGCGTGCTCGTGCGCAACCAGCACGGCGTGCGCGCGGACCACATGGCCAGCGCCCACGACATCGTGCTGGGCAAGCTGATGCGCAAGGTGCCCGACGAGACCAACGAGCACATGACCCGTGGCCACGAGAACGAGGCCCTGCACGCGTCCAAGTTCTACAAGAAGTACGGTGCGCACCGCGACGAGGCTGCCTTTGAGGCCCTCAAGGCCGCGCAGGGCAAGCTGCCCTGGATGCGCTACAGCCCCGACGAAGTGGCGCAGATCCCCTCGCGCATGCTCGCGGCGACCCGGCCCTTCGCCGAGGCGCGCCCGATGTCCCGCTGGCTCGCTGACTACAAGGCGCCCAGCAAGGTGGAGGAAGGCGAGGAAATCCATTTCCAGTACGGCTGCCAGCTCGCCCAGGGCGCAATCCTCTGCGAAGAGCAGGGCATCGAGCTGCACGGCCTGATGCTCAGCCAGTACGACTGGGCTGGCTGGCGCCTGAAGGACGACGTGATCGTCGTCAACGACGAGCTCAAGCAGCTGGTGCGCAACGCAGGCAACTGGGCCTGGGATTGCGTCATGACCAATGTGGTGCCGCCCTACGTGCGCACCCCGATCCTGGGCGCCTGCGAAGGCTTCGTGGCCAAGCACTCCGAACTGGCGACTCGCATGGCCAGCGCCTGGGCATTGGCCAAGGCCGCGGATGAGCGCGCCAAGGAGCTTCGTGAGGAACTGATCAAGGGCCTGGACGGTCGTGCGCTCGATGGACACAAGGTTGTCGTGCCCGGCGCCGGAGCCTTGACCGCCAACTTGAAGATCGACGCCGAAAAGCTCCAGGCGACCCTGAGCCCCGAGCAGATGGCCATGGTCACCAAGAAGGACGGCTACGACTCGGCCGCCATGGCGTGCCACCTCAAGTCGCTGGGCGTGGACGTCAAGCAGTTCCGAGCCGACAAGGTCGACGCCGACAAGCTGGCCGAGCACGCCCAGGGCTTCGGCATCGACCTGGAGGCCTACATGACCGAGCAGCACGTCTTCCGGATCGAGAAGCCACTCAAGGAAGAAATGGAGCTCTACATCAACACTCACTTCCCCTTGTTCGTGCACCAGGCGCAAGCCGAAACCGAAGCCGTGGATCAGTTCGCGGATGAACCTGTGGCGCAGGCTGCGCGCGGATAAGGCGCGTCCGTCCCCCAACGTGTTCGCGTGGCCAAAGATGAGGCCGCACAAGCCTCGCGAACATTCAAAACGTGTGCGGTCTCATCTTTGTTCTCATTTTTAGGAGTTGAACAAATGGCTATCACCAAGACCCGGAGCTTCGAACGCAGCAACCTGATCTTCGTCTCGCTGGTCGAAAAGACCAACAAGCACATGGCGGAAGCCGACATCGCGGCGAACCCTGATTTCCGGGCCGCGGGCTTCCTCTACAAGAACGAACAGGGCCACTACGATCTGGCCCGTCAACTGAGCGGCAACGTCGTGAGCGTCAAGGTCGGCACCGACACGACCCCGCCGACCGTTCAGCCCCAAGTCACCTATCCGATCGCAACGGTCCGTCTGAGCGATGGCGAGAGCATCAAGATCCGCCTGGACCAGAACCTCGGTCGCACCGTCATCGGCCTGCTGGCGGCCAACGCGCTGTCGCATGGTGACCAGGCCATTGACATCTATGTGAGCCAGATCCGCGCTGGCGAGAGCATCGGCGACGGCCCGGCGTTCGACAAGGACCGCTCGTTCATCAGCGTGAAGCCCATGGGCGCCACCACTGCCGAGAAGTTCAAGCCGATCTTCGCCGGCGCCGACGGCCAGATCCTGATGGAAGGTGACAAGCCGGCCGGCCTGCCCAAGGCCAAGACCGTCCGCTTCCAGGGCCGCGATCAGCTGGACTGGGAGGAAATCAACAACATCGCGATCTTCACCGCCACCGGCCTGGAAGGGTTCTACAAGGACAAGGACACGCGGGCGCACAACCAGAGCCAGGCGCCCGTCGGCGATCACGACAACGACAGCATCGACCCGAACGAAGCCGCAGCTGCCGCTGCTCCCCGCGCCTAAACCGGCTGTCCAGAAGGGCCTGGTGGCTTGATGGGACTGCCAGGCCTCTTCGGATTCCAAACGAATCCTTCTTTCTCCTCGAGCCTTCCCTGACCCACGTCGCACCGGTGGGCCCCATTGCGGGCAGCTCACGCGGTGCGCACCTTTTTCTGAGAGTAGGGCGCGATGCCAAAGTGGATTGACCTCAACGACGCGTCTGGTGCGCGCCTGAAGATTGCAACGATCGATGTGGGCGGCGAGCCGCATCTGCACCTCTTCGTCACTGGCCTGTCCTACCTCAATCCTTCCTGGAACAAGTCCATCGCGAAGCTGGGCTTTGCCGCTGGCGGCGCCAAGAAGTACCTGGTGCGCCGCGTGCGCCCAGGCGAGCGCCCGAAGCCTGCCGACTTCCGGCCCGTGTTTCCCAATGCCGCGGTGCGCGAGATGCTGCCCGAGAGCTATATGCTCAACTTGCAGCCCGCGCGCAAGGCAGATGAGCGCCCGGCCACCCGCGAAGAGCGCGATGCGGCCATCGACATCAACAACGCGGTGCTGCTGGGCCGCAACGCAGACGGCGATCGCGTGTTCGAGGCCGCCGGCGCGCGCTACGTCATCAAGCTCAATTCCCAGGCGCTCGAGGTTCGTGTTGACGAATCCGACGCGATCCAGCCCCACGTGTTCCTGCGCCTGCCCAAGGACGTGGATGCGGGCGCGCGCACGATGGAGTTGCTCCAATGCGCCGACGGCTTCGTGCGCTCCATGGTGCTTGGCGAAGTGCAGCACACCGAAGACACCGAGCGGTTCTTGCGCGCTGTCAACGGCGCCGCGGGCGAAGACCAGGTCGAGTGGACGCTCGAGCAGCACGACGAGGTACACGCTGCGATCGAGACCTCGCTGCTGCGCTACCTGCGCGACGGCTTCGAGGTGGCCCAGGACGCCTACGGCGAGTCTGCGCGCCTGACGGACCTGCTGCCGCCCTTCAAGGGGCGCCTGCGCGGCACCGGCACGATGCCCACGCCCATCTCGGTGGCCAGCCAGCGCCTGCTGGGCGACACCGAAGGCCTGACCGTCGTGGTGCCCAACGCCTTCGACGGCGCGAGCTTCGCGTTCCTGCCCGAAGGCACCAAGGTGCGCGCCTACCGCGGCACCAAGGATCTGTCGGCTCTCTCCAGCGGCGTGACCTTGCGCGCCAGCACGCAGTGGCAGGACGGCGAGTTCGCCCCCGCCCGCGAAGTGGGCGCGGACGCGATGTTCATCAACGCCGACCCCGTGCTCAATGCAGATGGCCAGCGCATGGACTACTCCCTGGCGATCAACTCGCTGCGCTCGCTCAAGGAGTGCGGCCGCGCCGTCATCGTCCTGGCCGCCGATGCCGTGCCTGGCGAGCTGTCGGGTGCCTCGCGCAACTTCTTGCAGATGGTCAACGAGCGCTACGAGATCCAGAGCGCCTTTGAGACCGCCCCGATCCTTTCGCGCAAGGCCGGCGTGCCCGAGAACAACCCGGGCCTGCGGGTCATCTCGGTGGTCAACCGCCGGGTGGATCTGCCCCAGCCGATCTCCAACCTGCCGGTGATCTCGTCCTGGGACGAGCTGAAGACAACCGTTGATGAGTCGATGGCCCGTGCCGAGGTGCTGGACGCCCAGGCCCAGGGCGTGGACGTTGAGCGCGCGGCCATGGAAGGCCGGGTGCAGCGCCCCTACATCGCGTTCTCGCGCGTGGGCGAGGCCCGCACCATGGTGCCCTCGAACATGCAGGCGCCCCTGCAGGCGACCATGACCCGCATCGAGAAGCTGTTCGGCCGGGTCGACGGCCTGGTGACGCGCGAGCTCGGCTGGGGCGAGAGCGTTCTGCCCAAGCGCCTCTCGCCCGAGCAGGTCGACGGCGTCTCCATGATGATCGTGCGCCAGATCGAAGGGTACGCGAGCATCCTGGCCGATGAGACCGGCATCGGCAAGGGCCGCCAGTTGGCCGCCCTCATGGCTTGGGCGCTGCGCCGCGGCCAGCAGGTCTTCTTCGTCACCGACAAGGCGAACCTCTTCTCCGACCTGGCCAACGACCTCAAGGCGATCGGCGAGTGGGATCGGGTGCGTCCGATGATCATGAACACCGACGGTGAGATCACCTGGGAGCCGGGCCCGGGTGAAACGCCGCTGGTGCTGGCCCAAGGTTTCAGCGCCGCGCGCACCAAGGCGATGGTCGAGAGTGGAGCCAAGCTCGAGGACGAGGGCCTGAACGTCTGCTTTCTGACCTACTCGCAGATCGCGGGCTCGGACAGCGACAAGGCCCAATGGGTGAAGAACCAGTTGGGCAACGCCCTGGTGATCTTTGACGAGTCACACATCGGCGCCGGCAGCGACAGCCAGATCGCCTCGCACATCGCGGAGATGTCCCGCCTGGCCAAGGGCGTGCAGTACGCCTCGGCCACTTGGAGCAAGAGCGAGGACAACCTGCACATCTACCAGCGAGCTCTGCCCGACAGCGTCAACGTGGCCTCCCTGGCCGCGGCGATCAAGAAGGGCGGTGAGTCGTTCTCCGAGGTGCTCAGCTCGATGCTGGCCGGCGAGGGCTCGCTCATCCGCCGCGAGCACGACCTGTCCAAGCTGGACGTCAGCGTCTACACCGTCGAGGAACGCCGCGCCTACAACGAGAGCGTGAGCGACGCGGTGGCTGAGGCCCTGGGCGCTGCCACCTACCTGGCCGGTGATATGCAGCAGGTCTTCATGCGCGGCAACCGCGAAGCGCTGAACGTCCTGCGCCGCGCCAAGGAAGCCCGCGCGGCCATCCTGGACCAAACCAAGGCTGCCGCCCAGACGCCGGTGTCCCGCGCGAATCTGATGAGCAGCAGCTTCGGCACCGGCTCGGTGCTGTACCAGGTCATGAAGGCCGTGCAAGGAGCGCTCAACGCCGAGCAGGTGGCCGATCGCGCCATCGAGCACATCCAGGCGGGCCTCAAGCCCGTGATCGTGTCGGAGGCTACGAACGAAGCTCTGACCCGCATGCTGATGGCCCAGGCCGACGTGGCCGGTAAAGCCGAGACGCAGCGCGTGGCCGGCGGCATGCCCGCCCGCATCAAGATGCCCACCATCCGCGACGCCGTGCGCGCCGTCCTGATGCCGCGCCTGACGACCGTGGTGCAGCGCGAGATCACCGAGGAGGACATTGAGGACGAGGTCCCCGAGGAACAAGACGACGTTGCCGGTGCGGCCGCGCGCGCTGCCGCCGAGCTGGACGGGGAGGGCGAGGGCACGTCGGCGCCCAACCCCGAGCTGACCGCAGCACAGCGCGAGAAACGCCTGCTGCGGCGCCTGCGCGCCCAGGACGAGCCGGCAGAGGATTCGGAGGCCGTCAGCTTGGACGAGGCTCTGGCCGCCGCAGCGCCCTCGCAAGAGGCCGTTGAAGGTGAACGAAGCCGCGCCGTGAAGGTGGTCTCCAAGCGCAAGACGGTGTCGATCATGGACCTGCCCGGGATGACCCCCGCCGACCGAAAGCAGTTCTCGGAGGGCATCGCCCAGCTCGAGCGCCTGATCAACGCCATCCCGGAGATTCCGGTGTCCGCCTTCGACGTGATCGAGCAGCGCCTGCGCGACTCGGGCATCTCGGTGGGCGAAATCACCGGCCGCTCCTTCTCACTGGAGCGCGAGGCGGCCCCCGCCGGCGTCGTCCAGCGCGAGGGCGATGCGATGTGGCGCGTCATGCCGCGCCTTCGCAGCAAGCGGGCCGTGAACGCCGTGAAGCGCAGCTTCAACAACGGCGACATCCAGGCGCTGCTGATCAACCGCTCGGCGGCCACGGGCGCCTCGATGCACGCCTCGCCGCGCTTCTTAGACCGCTCGCGCCGCGTGCTGCTGGAGCACCAGATCCCCGAGAACGTCACCGACCGCATCCAGCTGATCGGCCGGGTGAACCGCTACGACCAGGTGACCGTCCCCCTGGTGGAGACCTGCACCACGGGCATCTACGGCGAACTGCGCTACGTGATGATGCAGAACCGCAAGCTCGAGAAGATGAGCGCGAACGTGCGCTCGAGCCGCGAGAACGCGATGCTCATCAAGAACGTGCCCGATCTCTTCAACTCGATCGGGCTCGAAGCCATCCGCAGCTACGTCCAGGACGAGCTGCTGGTGGCCAAGAAGCTGGCCCTGCCCGAGAACTTCCTGGAAATCTCGGGCGTGCAGGCCGTGAACCTGTTCCTGATGCGCCTGCCACTGCTGAAGGTCTGCGAGCAGCGCCACGTGTACGACCAGCTGTTCACGCGCTTTGACGAGTCGTTCAACCGGCACGAGCTGCTCGGCACGAACCCGCTGAAGACGCGCGAGTACGACTGGCGCGCCAAGGAGGAAACCTCCAGCGTCTTCTTCGGCGACACCTCGGGTGAGCGCGAGAACAGCGTAGAGGCGCTCATTCGCGACGCCCTGACCAACGATGCCGATCGCACTGCCGGCGACCCGGCCGCGCCGGCGCCCGCCGCCGATGCCGTGAACCCGGACGTGGTCGGCACGATGGATGTGAGCGCCCTTGCCGGCAACAGCCAGGCCGAGGGCGCCTCTGAGCAGGACGACCTCCTGTCGGCCTTCGACCGCCCGGTGTATGTGAAGAAGATCTCCTACAACGTCGACCTCAAGCCTATGTCGTGGGCGGCATGCGTGGGCGCCGCGGGAGCCTCTGCCGAGATGCTTTCGGGTGAGGGCGGCCACATGGTGGTGGACGAAAACGGCCGGCTCAAGTGGAAGCCGGACATCGTCGCGAAGCTCAACGCAGGCATGAAGGCCGTCGTGAACATGGCGGCCGTCGCCGCCGGCATCACGAACTACGAAGAGGCGGCCCTGTCGAACCCGGGCGCCCAGCGTGCACACCTGCGTGCCGAGTGGCTGCGCGAGCACATCGAAGGGCTGGTGCCTGGCGCCATCTTCGTCGACGGGGCGAAGTTCGACGGAAATGGCGCAATGCAGGAGCGCTCGCGCAAGGGCGTCGTCGTAAACATGAAGCTGCCCACCGATGCGCGCGACCTGATCCTGCCGCACAAGGTGAAGATCATGGTCGTGTTCCCGGGCGAGGAGCGCCCTCTGGAGTACTCGCTGCGCTCCCTCCTGTCGGAGGTGAACGGTAGCGTACAGAAGGGCGAGATCACCGGCTCGATCCGCACCAACGTGACGGCGCGGCTGCGCCCGGCGCAGCTCTCGTACCCGCAAGGGCATGACGAGGTGGTGAATCAAGCGCCCACCCGTGATCGCTTCGTGACGATCCACCACGACCATGCCCAGGTTGCCTGGCTCAAGGACGAGTTCGACCTGGCGCCTGTCGGCCAGCACCGCCGTAGCGGCCACGTGCTCGGCGGGAACATGTACATGGCCTACGACTGGTCGGTGAAGTCCCGCGTGGGCCGCTCGATCATCTACACGGATGACAAGGGCATGCGCCAGCGCGGCGTGCTGCTGCCGCAGACGATGGCCCACGTCGGCGCCCACTTCATGCCCATGCGCATCTGGGGCGGCCAGATCAAGCCCTTCATCAAACGGCTCATGGGTGCAACGGCCGGCCAGACCCTGTTGCTCGAGACCGAGTTCATGGAGTCGAACAAGCCCTACGGCATCCAGATCACCGACAAGGCGATCATCATGCTGATGAAGTCCAAGGACGCACGCCGCGCGCTGCGTCTCATGCGGGGCGAGCAGGTGAAGTTGCGCAAGGAGCGGCTCGGCGAGCGCTCGACGGCTGCCCAGGACCAGCTCAATGTGACGCTGGGTGTCCTCTCGCGCAACGGCCGGCTTGGCACTGGCCGCGGCGGCGCGGGCCTGACCGGCCAGGCTGACGTGGATGGCGTGCAGGCGGGCTCCGCCACCGGGATTCCGCAGGGCTACGTGGCCGTGAAACTGGGCCTGGACACCACAGTCCCGGAGAAGGTCGACCGCGCGCTCAGCCTCCTCCTGCACGGCACCGGCCTGGAGCTCTACGCGAAGGGCACACAGCAGCGCCTGCTGGCCAAGGTGGTCGGCCGCGAGTACTTCGCACAGGTGCGTGCCGAGACGGCGCAGCGCCGCGACCAGGTCCGCCAGGAGATCTCCGATGCCGCAGGGCACGCCCCGGAGCAGGCGCAACCCGAGGCCGACGGGCCGGCCGCCAACGATTCCACCGCAACCGAAAGGGCGGCCGCCTGAAGGCCTCCCCCTCAACTCGCCGCGGCCCTCGGGCCGCGGCTTCACCCACCCTTCGATCGACTTTTCCAACCAGGACTTCCAGCATGACCCTGTCCACTCTCGAACTTTCCGATGCCGAATGCGCTGAGCTTCTGGGGCAACTGGCCGGCCCGGGCACAAGCCAGACTCAGAAGTGGTATTCCGTTGTGCGCAAGGCCTTCGCCCTGGGCGTCGAGCGCGCGACCCCCACCGATGGCCTGGCTGAAGCATTGGTCGAGCCGCTGATCGACATCGCTGAGACGCTCGCCCAGGCCGAGCTGGCGCTGCCTCCGGCCGATGGCGGTGAGCGGTACGCCATGTATCGAGCGTGGGCCAAGGAATTCGAGAGCGACTTCGCGCGTCGTCTGGATTCCGGCGAAGCGCCGGCGGTGACGTACTACGCCGACATCGCGAACTTCGCCATGGAAAAGGCGAAGGCCAGCGGCTTCGTGCTCAGCACCAGGTTTCCCCGGACACACGCGGCGCCGCAGCACGACGTGTTTCGCGACTACGCCATCAAGGGCAGTCGCGAGGGGCAGCTCGAGGTCGACAGCCATGCACCGGTAAACCTCTCGCAGGATGACCCGGACCTGCCGCCGCAGGGCGCCTACGTAATGGCCTTCCAGTACATCAGCAACGACGAGGTCATCGGCTTCATGCTCGCGACCCTACAGGATGCTGGACTTGAGGCGGGCGCTCTGGACGATGCCGTGCACACGAGCGCCGAACTTCTGGCCCCGGCTCAAGCACGCGAGGAAGATCTCGAATTGATCTCGATGGACGCATCCGACGTGAACAACGCGGGCCCGAGGACCCAGATCGAGTACCTCGTGGCGCGCCTGGGACCGAACGGCGCCTACGACGAGGTGCTCGAGGCGATTGCGGTTCACGAGAAGGAACGTCCCGCTGCAGGCCCGCGCAGCTAAAAGCGTGGAGTACCGCCTGAACGCCGGCCAGTTCGTGCTTAACGCGAAGCGGCCCTTCAGTCACGAGCTGGAGCCGGTGGGTAGGGTGCTCGACGAGAACGCCCTTGCTCTCGATTCGGCGGATGGCATCTTGCGCAAGCACGGGCCGGCCGAGAAGGTGAGCGCTTGGCACGCGACGACGACGCAGTCAGAGGTGGCGGTCTCCTGCCAATGATGGCCTGGAGGGATCGCTCCACGTCTCGCCGTAGCACACGCCCTTGACGGCCTCCAGGCCGACGTCAAAGGCCAATGCGATGTCCTTGAACGTCATGCCGGCAATGCGCATGTCATAGACGGTCTTGGCTGCTTGGGCATCCAGACGCTTGGCGCGCCGGGGGCTCACGCGCGCGGTGAAGCGCCCGCCAGTCAGTGCCCGCGCAATGCTTTCACTGTGATTGCACCACTCCAGGTTGGACGCGTCGTTGTTCCTACGGTCAAAATCCTTGTGCCGAACGAATGGCAGCCCTTCGGGATTGGGGACAAAGTAGGTGGCAACCAGTTGACTCACCGAGACGCACTTGGCCACCCCATCGCCGCACAGGGTCACCCGCCAATGACCTCGCTGGTTCGGGCGACCCTTGAGAATCCGGCCGGCCATCGAGCCTCTTCCTCGTTCACCCGCTATGCGGAGCCTGCGCGGCAGGCTCCGCACACGCCCCTGGTTCGAAACTTCGTAGGCGAAACCGTCGATCGGCTTCCAGCGCTCCACGGAGGACGTGGACGGCGCACCATCCGGGTTGTTTACGCTGCGAGGTGCTTCAAGGTACGTATCCGTCAAGGCCATCATGTCCTCGTTGGTGGGCCCCGGGCCATAGAAGGCGGGGAGATGCGTGTATGTCATTTAGGGCGCGGGACGCTGCGCACGCAGATCAGGACCGTGCGGGGGCCTGTCCTAGTCCGACAAACGGCATTGATCCAACCTCGAGATGAGCGGATCGGCTTTTCTGCAGGTGCTAATGCACGCTGGCCAAGAGTTGGCGCGAAGGTCTTCCCCCGCGCAGTAGTTCCAACAGACCTCGAAATGCTTGAGGAACTCATCCGCGTCGGCATTCGCATTGCGCGCAGCAACGGCCATGGCTGATCGATCGTTTTGGGGCACCGTTTCACTACGCGCGCGTAGCGCGCGCAGGCTTCGCTCATTCAGAACGAGCGAATCGCCTGCAGCATCCCGAACCGAAGACGCCGCCCCGGACATGGCGATCGTCGCCCGGTCGCTTTCGATGAAGCGCTCGGTCGCGGCCAAGCAGTAGGCGACGCTTTCTGCTTCGCGGCCCAAGCCACTTTGCGACATGGCTGTCGTGCAGGCCCATATGCCCATCATCGGGATCAGAATCTTCTTCATCGGTTGAATCCGCATCAACGGGATTGCAGAAGTGAGCACCTACGTAGAAGCGATTCGGCTGCAAACTAAGTCCAAGCTCTCCACATGCTCCGCGTCCAGCGACCCAATGAAGATGCCAAGCCATACTGAATTGCGGCTGAATAGATTGGCTGGCACACACGGGCGGTAGTGCCTTTGTGCACCGCGGCAAGCACCTGATTGACCGACGAGCTGGCATCTCTTGGCTCCGAGGGCGCACGGTTCGCGCGCTGATCGAGCGCCAGGGCGGCAGGCCTGGCGCGGGCGCTCGCAGGGGGCGGACTCCCTAAGTGCGCTGGCGCAGCAGGCGCCCGTGGCGTTCCAGAAAGTCGGCTATGGTCTGTCCGAAGCGAGCGAAGGCATCGTCACCTAGCGGGAGCGATAGCACGACAAAGCCCCGTGGCGACACATAGATGCCATGGGTACCAGCAGACGCCGACGTACGAACTTGAACGGCGTCCACGAAGCCTTTCTCGGTCTATTCGCGTGCGGTCTTTCCCACGGTCGGGAGGCGCAAGGGCGCAAGGCGAATGCAGTGCTACTGAATCACCTCATCAATCCGTCGCTGTAGTTGCGGCGGAATTGCAAGGTCGAGTCGCTCGGCAGTCTTGCGGTTGAAGAGGAAGTAGTACCTCGTGGGCTGCTCGACCGGTAAATCACCGGGCTGCGCGCCCTTGAGGATTCGGTCGATGTAGGTCGCAGCGCGACGATACTCGTCGTCCAAGCTCGGCCCATATGACATCAAGCCGCCGTCCCGGACGTAGTGCCCGTACTCGTACATCGCCGGGATGTGTTGACTGGCGGCAAAGTCTAGGATTCGCTGGCGATTGATAGTTGTTAGCGCGTCTGACACCACGAAGAACGCATCGGGGTGTACTTGCGTCATGGTGGCCAGGGCATTGTCGATTTCTTCGGGCCTGCGCACGCCCAGAGGATGAACGGTTATGTGCAGGAGGCCTGCCGCTTTCTCGACCTCTCGATAGCGCAGCGTCATTGCTCGATCACTGGCATTCCAGATAACCGCGACATGGGTTGCCGATGGCACCGCCTGCGTCAGGAACTCGAGCCTCTTGGCACTCAATTCGGTGGCCAAGTCTGTGATGCCGGTGATGTTTCCCCCTGGGCGGGCCATGCTCGTGATCAATCCGACGCCTTCGGCGTCGCCAGGCGCGATAAAGACGATGGGAATGGTCGATGTAGCGTCTTTCGCCGCCTGTGCGGCCGGAGCGCCTGAGGTGAGGAGCAGATCGACCGGTAGGCGCACGAGTTCGGCAGCCATCTCAGGAAGGCGCTCGGGCTGGGCCTCGGCCCAGCGTCCCGTGTAGGCCACGTTCTTGTTGGCCACGTAGCCCAGGTCCCGGAGCGCCTGTTGGAGCGCGGCGGGCAATGCGTCATCCGCCGGGCGCGCACCGCCGGACAGAAACCCGATGTGCCAAACCTTCGTCGGCCTTTGCGGAAAAGCGCTCAATGGCGCCGCCAGCAAGGCAGATGCGGCGATGGCAATGACTGTCCGACGGTCCATGATGGAATCCGGTGGTCGACGAAGCTGCTCACATGGATCGCCTTCCACGTCTTGCATGATGTTAGCGTTGGGTCATCCATACGTCCAACGGGGATGGCGAACCGACTTCCGCACGCGCTGGGCGTCGTGCCGACCTCGCCGCTTTTTGGCTTGTCAGTCGGAATTTATCCGCCTGGCGGTAGCGACAAAATCCAGCGCGCGAGCATTCTTGCTTCCTGCCTTTGACTCGGCAATGATGACTGGCCGCCATGGGCCGACGCTTCCTTGGCGAATCTTGTGGTCCAGTCGAGAAGGCGCCACATCATCTGCGCGATAGCGAGTTGCGAGGCTGTCGAATCTCTTCGGCCAGGCCCTGTCGACGGACCTACGGGCCTGCGAAGATCCACCGGAGTACCACGACGAGGATGACGGGGTGGGTGGTAGCTTGGCCCAGCGATCGAAAGGTGTCTGTGGCTAGTGCCAAGCTAGTCGATGCGGTGCAGGCGGAGTTTGCAACGTTGAGGGTGGACGAGACCTTGCGCGCCGTGCTGCGAAGTGGTCCCCCCGAAGTGCCTGCGATTGAAAAAGCGCGCACAACAAGGAGAGCTGGGTCGAAGACTTCCCGGACTTGATGCGACGAGACTACGCCCAAGTGTGCCGAATTGTGCGCTCTGGGGCAGCAAGCCGCCGGGTCGAGGGGGAAGACCGACTGTCCGCTAGAGCGCTGACTCGCACTCAATGCAACTCGCGGTTGAGCTACTTCGGCTCACTCCTGGGCGGTGGAAGCGGAGTGCTTCAGTGCCGCAGTACGTCTCCCAAGAACGCCCGTGCCCGCTCGTGCTGGGGTGCGGCGAAGAACTCGGCCGGGGGCGCCACTTCCAGGACTTGTCCAGCGTCCATGAACACGACGCGGTCGGCCACTTCGCGTGCGAAGCCCATCTCGTGCGTCACGCACACCATAGACATGCCTTCCGCGGCCAGGCTGACCATCGTGTCGAGCACTTCCTTGACCATCTCGGGGTCCAGTGCAGAGGTCGGCTCGTCAAAGAGCATCAGGCGTGGCCGCATGCACAGGGCGCGTGCGATGGCTACGCGTTGCTGCTGACCACCGGAGAGCTGCGCGGGGTACTTGTGGGCATGCTCAGCGACGCGAACCCGGGTGAGCAACTCCATCGCGGTGTCGTTCGCCTCGCGGGCATTCATACGTCGAGTGGAGATCGGAGCCAGCGTGCAGTTCTCCAGCACCGTCATGTGCGGGAAGAGGTTGAACTGCTGGAACACCATGCCCACCTGCTGCCGCACTTTGGCCAAGTCTCCCGAGTCGGGGCCGAGCGCCACGCCGCAGACCTGCAGCGCTCCAGTGTCGAAGCCCTCCAGCCCGTTGAAGCAGCGGATGAGCGAAGACTTGCCCGAGCCCGAAGGTCCGCACACCACAATGCGTTCGCGTTCGCCCACTTGCAGGCTGATCTCGCGCAGCGCGTGGTAGTCGCCATACCACTTGTTGAGCGCCTCAGCGCGCACGATCGGAGAGGAGGAAGGCGGCATCGCGGACATCGTTGGGGAGGACTCAATTGCGTCGGCCAACGTCCAGCGAGGCATGCAGCTGGGCGCTGTAGCGAGACATGGCATAGCAGAAGATGAAGTAGATGGCGGCTACGAACAGGTAGATCTCGGTACCGAAACCCTGCCACTGTGCATCTGCGATAGCTCGCTTGGCAGCTGTCATGAGATCGAAGATGCCCACAATCACCACGATCGAGGTCGCCTTGAAGAAGGCAATGAACACGTTGACCAGCGCCGGGAGCACAGCGGTGAGGGCCTGCGGCAGCACGACCCGCAGCGTGGTCACGCGCGGGCTGATGCCCAGGGCTGCCGCCGCTTCGTATTGGCCGCGAGGCACCACCTGTAACCCGCCGCGAATGACCTCCGCCAGGTAGGCGGCGGTGAAGAGGGCGAAGGCCAGGAATACGCGCAAGAGCTTCGAGAGGTCGGTACCCTGCGGCAAGAAGAGCGGAATCATCACGCTGGCCAGGAACAGCACCGTCAGCAGCGGCACGCTGCGCGCCAGCTCGATGTAGGCCACCGCCAGCGCCTTGCCCACGCTGGGGCGGCTGGAGTGGCGCAGCAGCGCCAGCGCCACGGCCAGCGGAGAGCCGGCCGCCAGGCCCAGCGTGGCCAGGATGAGCGTGACGGGCAGCCCGCCCCACTGGTCGTCGGGCACGTAGGGAAGGCCGAGGACGCCGCCCCACATGAGCGTGCCGAAGGCGGCCAGCGCAATGACCCAGGCGACGGCCAGGCGGCGGTTCCACCAACTGCGCCGTGTGGAGAGCACGTACATGACCACCAACACCGCCATGGCCAGCGCCGCGCGCCACTGCTGCGCATAGGGATAGATGCCGAAGACGATCAGCCTGAACTTCTCGCCGATCACCGCCCAGCAGGCGCCCGCCCCCGCCACGCGGCAGGCCTCGGGCCCCTGACTGCCGGCGCTGAACACCGCGTGAAGCACGCCCCAGTTCAACAGCTTCCAGGCCAGGGACAGCGCTGCCCCAGCCAGCAACAGCGTGAGCACACCAGTGGTCGGCGTGGCGAAGTAGTCGGCGCGCAGGCGGTGCAGCCAGCTGCGCGGCGCCGGCGGTGGCGCGGCCTCGATGCGAGTGGTAGAGACGTAGCGTGCCGTCATGCCAGCCCCCATCGACGATGGCGCTGTTCAAAGGCGTGCATTGCCGCGCTCACCAGCAAGCTCACGCTGGCATAAAAGAACATAGCGATGGCCATGATCTCTACGGCCTGGCCGGTGTCAGTGAGCATCGTTTCACTCACCGCCATGAAGTCCTGGTAACCGATGGCCACCGCCAGCGTGCTGTTCTTGAAAATGCCGATGTACTCGCTCGCCAGCGCAGGCACTCCAACCCGCAGCGCCTGCGGCCCCAATACCCGGCGCAGGATGGCCGAGCGCGACAGGCCCAGCGCCGAGGCGGCCTCCAGCTGGCCGCGGGGCAGGGCGCCCACCGAAGCCCGTACGATCTCCGCGATGAACGCCGCCGTGTACAGCGAGATGCCGATCAGCAGCGCCGCGAACTCGGGCGACATCGACACCACGCCGCGCACGTCCAGTCCGTCCACAGTGGGCAGCAGGAAGATGCCGCGGTTGCTCGCCAAGAAGAAGGAGCCAGTGCTCTCGGAGGCAGCCGGAAGCTCCAGCAGCAGGCCGTACCAGAAAGCCACATGTAGGAGCACCGGGACGTTGCGCATCAGCTCTACATAGGCCCGGGCCAGCGAGCGCGCGAGCGGGTTGTGCGCCAGTGAGCCCAGTCCCACGACCAAGCCCATCACCGTGGCCAGCACGATGGATGCCGCGGTGAGCTTGAGCGTATTGAGTGCCCCAGCGAGGAAGGCAATCGCAAAGGTGTCGACGCCTGGCTGGAACTCGAGCGGTGAGTTGAACACCGGCGTGATCGCCGGTTTGCCCAGGAAGTCGAAGCCGGTGTGCACGCCGCGCGCGTGCAGATTGGCGCCAGTGATGCGGAACATCAGCACCAACAGCGCTGCAAGCAGCGCGAAGGCGGCGGCCTGTCGCAGGACAGCTCCCCAGTGCCAGCGGGCCGGCGATGCAGGTCGGTTCATGCGCTACAACGTCAGCGCATGGGCACCGCGTAGAGCAGTCCGCCCTTTTCGGCAAGGCGGTTTTGCGCGCGCGGCATGCCGCTGGCGGCAAAGGCGCGGTCGAACACCTCGCCGTAGTTGCCCACCTGTGCAATGACATTCGCGGCCCATTCCTTGTCCAGGCCCATCGAGGGGCCGAGGTCGCCCTCGGCGCCCAGCAGGCGCTTGATGTCCGAGTCGGTGGAACTGGCGAAGCTCTTCACGTTCTGCGAGGTCACACTCAATTCCTCGGCGTTGATCATTGCGTTGAGTGTGTAGCGCACGATGTCGAACCAGCGGTCGTCGCCCTTGCGCACCACGCCGGCCAGCGGCTCGCGGGCATGCGTCTCGGGCAGCAGCGTGTAGTCGGCCGCCTGGGCGCCCAGCGTGCCCTTGAAGGTGGCGAGCGCCGACAGGCTGTGGAAAATCGCGTCACAGCGCTTGGCCAGGAAGGCCTTGCGCATCTGCTCGCCCTCGGAGAAGGGTACCGGCTTGTAGCGCACCTTGATCTTGCCAAAGTATTCGGCCGCGTTGGTCTCGCCCGGGCCCGTGATCATGCAGATGCTGGCACCGTTGAGCTTGGCGGTGCTGGCCACCTTAAGGGCGTTGGGCACCATCACGCCGTAGGTGTCGAAGAAGTACGTGCCGGTGAACTGCACGCCCGACTTGGATTCGCGCGCGAGCGTCCAGGTGATCTGCGAGAAGGACAGGTCCACTTCGCCCGACTGCACCGCCACCAGCCGTTGAGCCGGTGTGAGGTTGGTGAACTTCACCTTGTTCGAATCCCCCAGTACCGCGGCCGCGGTGGCGCGGCACAGGTCGGCGTCCAGGCCGCGCATCACGCCGGTGCTGTCGGGCAGCGAGAAGTTGGGCGAGCTGCCGATCACGCCGCAGTTGAGCACGCCGCGCGCCTTGACCGCCGCCAGGGTGGGCGATGAAGCGGGCGCCGGGGCGGCCGGAGCCTGCGCAAAGGCGGTCTGGCCGGTTGTGGCGATCAGCAGGCTGGCCAGGGCCAGACGGCAGGGTTTCGGTTGCTGCATGGTGGTTCTCCTCGAAGCGATAGGCGGTCAGGAAGTCGCAAGCACCTCGGCCAGAGCGGCCGCGCATTGCTGGACGTCCTGGGTGCTGTTGTAGAAGTGGGGCGAGACGCGCACACCTTCGCCGCGCGCGGACACGCTGATGTTGCGTTCAGCCAGGCGCAGCCGCGTGGCTTCGCCGTTGGGCGCGCGGAAGACAAAGATGCCGGCACGCTGGTCGTGCGGGGTAATCAGGTCCAGGCCCAGTCGGTTGGACTCCGCGATGAGTTGATCGCCCAACGCCCGCACCCGGGCGAAGATGGTGTCCCAGCCGATGCCTTCGAGCAGGTCCAGCGTGGCGTCCAGGCCGTAGAGGGCCGGCGTGTTGACGTGCGCGTATTGCAACTGGCGCGCATCGTCCATGTTGGCGTAGCCCTGCCAGGCCGGGGCCATGGCCTCGCGGGCGCGCGCAGACGTGACGAGGATGCCGAAGCCGAAGCCCGAGAGCATCCACTTGAAGAAGGACGAGGCGTAGATGTCGACGCCGGCCAGATCGGTGGGCACCGCGCCCAGGGCCTGGATTCCGTCGACCATGAGCAGCGTGCCATGCGCGCGGCAGTGCTGCCCGAGCGCGGCCAGGTCCAGCGTGGTGCCGGTGCCCGAATGCGTCTGCGAAACGACCAGCACGCGCGCACCTGCGGTCGCTGCCTCCATCAACCGGGCCTGGCGCTCTTGCTCGCGCGCAATGGGCACGCGGACCAGCTCGGCGCCTTGGCGCTCGGCGGCTTTCCAGATGCGAATGACGGAAGGGAATTCGTCCTGCGCGCAGACGACACGGTCGCCGCGGTTGAACTCGAGGCTTTGAGCCGCCAGGTTGAGGCCTTCGGTGGTGTTGGACACGAAGGTGATGTCCTGCGGCGCGACGCCCAGCCATTGCGCAAGGCGGCCGCGCACCTTGCTGATCATGGCCCACCACTCGGGCCGCGCGTCGTAGCCGCGGCTCTTCACGTCGTCGAAGAAGTGCGCCACGGCCGCGCCATGACCTTTCCAGCACAGCCCCGCGGCGGCGGTGTCGAGGTAGATGCGCTGATCGAGGTGCGGAAAGAGTTCGCGCATCTGCCCGGTGCGATCGACGGCGGCTGGGGGCGTCATGATGAGTTGATATTTAGTTGAAACGAATCAACAAGCTGTTTAAGATCGATTAAACCGGCATGAACCATGGGTGTCAAGCCAACCTAGGGAAAGAAAGGACCGCATGGACAACGCAGTCGAACCCGCCTCGGCGGAAGAGCGCTTGAAGGCGCTGGACATCGAGCTTCCGCCCGCGCCGACGCCAGCGGCCAACTACGTCACCGCGACGCAGAGTGGCCGTATGGTCTTCCTTGCCGGCCAGGGGCCGATCGTGGCGGGGGAGGTGAAGTACCGCGGCAAGGTGGGGCGTGAGCTGTCGGAGGAGGAGGGCTACCAGGCCGCGCGCCTGACCATCCTCAATTCGCTCGCCATCTTGCGCAATCACGCGGGGTCGCTCGACCGCGTGACGCGTATCCTCAAGGTGCTGGCCTGGGTGAACTGCGTCGATGGGTTTCAGCGACAGCACCTGGTGATGAACGGCGCTTCCGACCTGCTGGTCCAGGTTTTCGGCGAGCGTGGCGCTCACGCGCGTAGTGCAGTGTCGGCCCACGAGCTGCCTTTTGGCATCGCGGTGGAGATAGAGTTGGTCGCCGAGGTGGACTTCGAGGCATGAGCAAGCGCCCACCTAAGCTTCCGCCCGAGGTGCAGCGCGAGCGTGTGCTGATCCTGTCCGCGCTCGACACCCTCGTGCCGATGCTTGGCGCCATGGTGGGCGACCACATCGAGGTGGTGCTGCACGACCTGACGCACCCCGAAAGCTCCGTGCTGTGCATCGCCAACGGCCATGTCACCGGGCGCGGGCCAGGCAGCCCGGTGTTGGCTGGGCCGGGCAACGACAAGGCCTTGGCCATCCTGGCCGAGGGCAAGGCGGAGGCCAAGCCGGACGAGCATGTGTCGGTGTTCCCTTATCCCACTTTCGCACGTGACGGCCGGTCGCTCGTGTCGGCGACCGCAATGTTTCGCGATTCGCTGGGTCACACCTTTGCGGCGCTGTGCCTGAACGCGGATTTCCATAGCATCGAAGCTGCGCAGGCGCTGCTTTCGCGCATGCTGCCCGGCCGCAATGGCGTCAAGGAAGAGGCGCCCAAGGTCGAGGTGCTCGACACCGAGGCGCTGATGCTCGACATCATTTCCAGTGCCGTGCGCCGCTACGGAAAGCCGGTGCAGAAGATGGACAAGGAGGAGAAGACCGCCGCGGTCGAGATGATGCTCGAACGAGGTCTCTTCATGGTGCGCGGCGGAGTCGAACGCGCTGCGACCGCATTGGGCGTGACGCGCTTCACCATCTACAACTACTTGGATGAGGTGAAATTACGCAGAGCAGCGCGGTGAAGATCGCCGCAAGTTTGGTTTCCAACTGCTGGGATTTCTGCTGGCCAACCGCCTGGCGCACGTACAGTGCGTTGCCTGGACTGTCGGCCTTGAGCGAGTGTCTGCGCCCAAGACGCTCTCATCTCGGTAGGACCGAACTGCCACCACATCATCTGCGCGATAGCGAGTGCGAGGCTTTCGAATCTCTTCGGCCGTGGCCTGTCGATGGACCTACTGGCCCGCGAAGATCCACCGGAGTACCACAACGAGGATGACGCCTGCGACCACGAGCCTCCAGATCCACGGCCTGCCGGTTTGCTTTGGCTCATGGGTGAGGTCCGCCCGGTTCAGGGCAACGAAGCAACTGAAGGTCTGGGCGTTGGTCGATGGCTGTGACATGTAAGTAATTGTGTTTCAATTGCCTTGGCAGGCCAAGGAAGAAATGCACGCAAAGTACGCGGAAATCCGACTGGTTTCTCAGGCATGAGTGACTAATTCGACTGCTGGGTGCCAATCGATCGGCCGACGTGGGCCGTTGTCAGGCCGTACTCCCTGGGTCTCGGATTAGAGGCGCTATAGCAGAAGGCGTGAGGCCGGGGTGCGTGCACGGCGGGTCTGCTGCGTCAATGCGCGTCAATGCGCTCGTCGCGGGGCTCGGCGACAACGTCGTCCCACCAGGCGAGCAGTCGTGTGAATTCACCGTCGAAGCCGATCTTGAGCAACTCTTCATAGATGACTGAGCAGGTCGCCGCTTCGCCCAGATCGAGCAGGCGCTTGTTGGCGGCTTGCTCGCACCGAAGGTAGGCCGTCTTCAGGCTACTCACATTGCGGTCGATGGCCGCGTAGTTGCTGTCGGGTGTCTGCGCGTGCGCAGTCGAGGCAGAGGTCGCTAGCAGAATGGAGGCAGCCATGGTGGCGGCGACGGACAAACGACGATGATTGGTCATGGAGCCTCCGATGTCGGCTGCGTGCCGTCGCCATTTCACCTGTACGACCGCGCGCCGTCATAGGCGAACTACGGCTTCGACGGCTCACGCGGCCTCGACGGGCTTACTTGAGCACCCCCGTCAAACACAACAGCCCGCAGCCGCGACAAATCTCAATTCAAGGACGAGTTGTGGTACTCGCCCAGTTCGGTTCGACGAAAGGCGCCCAAGGGCACGCGCTGGTCCTCCAGGTCCTTGAAGTGCACAACAATCTGGGAGTGATCGCGTTCCCAGCACCCCCGCAGTGACTTACCGTCGGGGCCAGTGAGGTAGGCCACGTGAGTCGGCTTGGTGCAGGTGCCCACGTCGTCGGTCAAGGCCATCTCACTGCCTTGGTCGCCTGTCGCCAGGAAGGCGATGCTGGGATGCACATTGCACGCTGCGATGGCAACGCAAACCGTGACGAGGGCAGGGGCTTGCAAGTTACTCATGACGCAACCCTCCAGTCGAAAGACCAAGTCGATGCGCAGGCAACCAGAAGACAAGTGCACTCAGGAGGATTGCCTTGTCTTCGATGTCGCAATCCGCACGGGCTTGACGTGCAGACCCGGCTGATCGCGAGTGCATTGATGCTACGAAGCGCGTTCGTGCTTGTCATCTCCGACGTAAGTAATAGGTATTACTAGCGAGGGCCGACTCATTGCCCTGTCTTTGCGCAATGCCGATCGCAGCCTGGCTCGCGCCGCGCTGCTCAGAAAAACAATAGCTGTCGACGGAAAAACATAAGCCGTCGCCCTTCAAGGGGGAGCGCTCACTCACTCTGGGTTGTGACGCGGGGACGCACTGATGAGCGACGAAATCGAGCCTCGGCGCGAGTTCATCAAGGCCAACGCGCTGCGCGCTGCCAACAACGACCGCTTAGGCTGGTGTGTAGGCCCACTCGTAAGGCGAGAATTTGATACCCATAGCGAAGGCCCGAGCTGGCGGCATGGCCGGGCCAGGCTGCCGATGATCCGCTCGTTGTTCGGAAGCTCCAGCCTTCCGCCCATGAGGGAGCGCACTCGGTCGCCGCCGTGATCGGAGGAAATTACATCTGTCGGGTTGGAAGAGGGTCTGTCGGAGATGGCCTCTCTGCTGAGCCTAGTTACAAATCAGCCGCTCAGGCCATTTATCCCGGAGGGTTGGACGAAACAGCTGATGGGCTATCAGGTCAAGCCGTGGCGCAAATTCATCGCGACCAACGTACCGCGTTGGGCCAAGGCAAGCACAGGGACCAAGTTGTAGAAGAGGGGCAGCGCCCCAGACTTTGATGGGCACGGTCTTTCTGGAGACCTGAACTAGGTCCGCTGGCCGCGCGGCTGGCGGTCAGGGCCAGGGTCATGGCGTAAAGGGAACAGCGTTTGACCTGTTCCCCAGAGGCTCGTGCTACAGCTTCGTGACAAGAGCATCAGCCTGCCGTTGTGGGCTACAGGGTCGGAAATGCGAGCCGACACGCGCTGGCCGGATCATGCTCGAAAGATATCAACCTTGGTTTCGAGACACTTGCGCAGGTTTAGATCGTGCGCGCCTACCTCGAACCAGCTTGATGGCTTTTGGTAGAAGTCCAGGCCTCGGCCGATCTTGATGATCCAGCCGTTGTCCAGGCGGATCTCGCGGTCGTGGATGTTGGGGTTGAGCTTCACCTCCAACTCGACATCAACCTCCAGGAGGCTTTGCTTGAGCTCCTCGAGCTTCTCCGCCATTTCAGCGAGGGGCGTCTTGTCGTCATGACCCGTAATCAGGGTGATCCGCTTGACGGTGCCTGCCTTGACGCAAAGGCCCTGTCTAGCCGGGCCCGTCGAGGGCCCGACCGCCCCGTTCAAGTTCTAAAAAAGCACCCGTACCCATGAATACTGAAATCATTGCGATTGTTGATCGCTCAGGCAGCATGCACTCCCTCAAGAATGATGTCGACGGCGCCTTCGACGCCTTTGTCGAGGAGCAGCGGCGAGTCCCCAGCGCTGCGCGGCTAACCCTTGTGCAGTTCGATAGCGAAATCGAAAACGTCTACGTCGCCCAACCGCTCGCCGAAGTACCAGCGATGGATTTGCGGACTCGCGGTTCTACAGCGCTTCTCGATGCCATCGGCACTACCTTGCATACACAGGGGCAGCGCATCAAAGAGGAGGCGTGGGCAGAGCTTGTCATCGTAGTGATCGCCACTGACGGACAGGAGAACGCGAGCCGTGAGTTCAATCGTGACGCCATCATCAAGATGGTGCAGCACGCTGAGAAGAATGACTGGAAATTTATCTATCTCGCTTCCAACCAGGATGCGTTCCAAGCTGCGCGTGACATCGGTTCAATGGCCGAATACAGCACGTCGCATGCTGCTAGCGGGCCAGGCACCCGCGAGTCCTACAGCTACGCGAGCGAGATGGTGCACAGCCTGCGATCACGTCGCCCGCGTCTGCACCCCTAATCAACCAAACTGGAGAATCGATGAACTACCAAACCTTCTTTCGAAAAGTCACGGGAACTGACGAACGCGGTCGCTTTGAAGCATTTGTCGCCAAGACGCACCCGGGTCTCTACATCACGCGCACGGATTACCGGGGACGCGAGAGCTACTCTAATGAAGAGGTCCGTCTCATGTGGTCCGCTTGGCAATACCGCGCCGAATTGAAGCCGAACGCCCCTTTGTTGAGTAGCGAAACAAAGCAATTGTTTCCTTGAACGACGGGCAAGATCGGCGGTAGTGCTTCTTCGAGTCGCGGCTCGCAATCGCGATGCCCACGCTTATGTGCCGCGCGCAAGCACTTGACTTCGGCGATAGCGGATGAGCAACGAACCTCGGAGGTTCGCCGGGCGATTTGACACCAAGCTCGAACGGAGGTGCGGACAAAAACTTGGACTACCTGGAGGTAGTTCATGGTAAGCCGTCAATTAACCGCGCC
>JAFEEG010000016.1 GCA_018241225.1 Pseudomonadota bacterium | reverse complement strand
TGATCTGAGACATATAAGGAGACACCCAATGACCGAGCACTCCGGCATCGGCGCTTCGCAATACCTCGAAGCGCTGCAAGGGGCAGGCGTCACGCATTTCGTGACGGTGCCCGATTTCGTCCAACTGGCCCTGCACCAGGCCATCGAGCGAGGCGACAGCCCCATGGCGTTGGTTCGCACCTGCAACGAAGACCAGGCCGTGTGTGCGGCCGCGGGCCTTCGCATCGGCGGCAAGCAGCCCATCGTGGCGTTGCAGAACCAGGGCCTCTATGCCTGCATCAATACCGTGCGCGCCGTGGCACTAGACGCGCGAATTCCAACCGTATTCCTTATCGGGCAGTTCGGCCGCGAGAACGCAAACATCGGCCGGCCGACCACGCAGTCGAGCCGACGGGTCGTCAGCCTGCTGGAGCCGCTGCTCGATACGCTGCAGGTGCCGTATTGGCGGCTCAACACGCCGGATGACCTGTCATCGCTGGGCATGGCGTTCGAGAGCGCGACCGTGCGGCGCGGAGCAGCCGCGCTGATCGTGAACCAGGCCATTGCGTGGCATTGAGCAGCAAGGAGAAGACGCAATGAGAATCGGACAAGCCTGCAAGGTCATCGCGCAAGGCCGCGGCGACCGGGTGATCGTTGCCACTATGGGTGCGATGTTCGCGCTCGACGCGCTGGGCGTCGCGGAGCGCCGCCTCAGTTCCGTGCCCCTCATGGGCGGGGCTGCCAGCTTGGCCCTGGGCCTGAGCCTAGCGCGGCCAGACATCGGCACCATCGTGATCGACGGTGATGCCAGCCTTCTGATGCAACTGGGCGGACTGGTCAGCGTGGCCGACAACCGACCGCAGCGATTGCTGCACTTCGTGGTGCACAACGGCACGCAGTTCACCGGCGCTTCCAACCTGGCCGTTCCGGGTGGTCAGGATGTGGACTTTTGCGCCATGGCAAGTGCTGCCGGCTATCGCGGCGCTCACCGATTCGACTCGTTGGAGGCTTTGACCGATGCGATGCCGGCGCTGCTGCAAGAGGCCGGGCCGACGTTCGTGACGCTGGTGGTCGAGCCTGAAACCTCACAGTTTGGCTCCGAGCGCCCGCAGCCGGAAATGCCGGATCGCCAGTTCGCCCGCATGGGCATCGAGGCGGAACACCTGGCGGGCTGGTACGCGGAGACGGTCCCGGAGCATGCGCAGTGACTGCCGCCGCTTACGACTTCATCGTCATCGGTGCAGGTTCCTCAGGTGCCACCTTGGCCACCCGCCTTGCCGAGCGTCAGACAGGCCGTGTACTGCTGCTCGAAGCGGGCGCATCGCGCGAACGTGACTTCTGGGTGACCGTGCCGCTGGGCATCGCCAAGATCCTGACCGACTCCCAATACGTCTGGCAGTTCCAGACCACGCCGCAGCCACAGCTTGCAGGCCAGCAGATCTACTGGCCGCGCGGACGCATGCCTGGCGGATCCAGCTCGGTCAACGGGATGATCTATGTGCGCGGCGAGCCCGCCGAATTTGACCATTGGGCCGCACTAGGCAACGAGGGCTGGGACCACGCCTCGCTGCTGCCGTATTTCAAGCAGCTGGAAAACGCCGCCTTCGGTGATCCGCAGCTCCGCGGGCACGACGGACCGGTATCGGTATCGCAGATCTCCAAGGTGCATCCCAACCCCTTGAGCGACGCTTTCCTGAACGCTTGCGTGCAGTCCGGCATTCCCAAGACGCCGGACTACAACGGTGAAAGCTACGAGGGTGTCAACTATCTGCAGCTTTCCACGCGCAACGGGCGTCGCTGCAGTACGGCCGCGGCCTATCTGCACGGGCGCCCGCAGAGCAACCTCGACATCGCCACTGAGGCGCTAGCCACCCGGCTCGTGTTCGAGGGCGAGAAAGTCGTCGGCGTGGAATACATGCAAGGCGGAACGCTTCGCACGGCAACCGCCCGCCGCGAAGTGATTCTGAGCGCGGGGCCGATCAAGTCGCCCCAGCTGCTCGAACTTTCGGGGATCGGCGACGGAGAGCGGCTGCGCGCACTGGGCATCGAGGTACGGCGGCACCTGCCGGGTGTGGGCGAGAACCTCATCGACCACCTGCAGTCGCGCATCACCTTCGAATGCCGGCAACGCGTCACGCTCAACGAGGTCGTGCGAAGCCCGTGGCGCCAGGCAGCCATGGGCGCGGGCTACCTCCTTCGCCGGCGCGGCATCATGGCCACGCCCTCGGCCACCGTCCATGCGCTGGCGCGCACTTCGCCGAGAGAGCAGCGGCCCTGCGTGAAGATCCAGCTGCATCACCTCACCGGTGCCGACCGTTACGCGGGCAAGGGCTTCGGCCTCGATCCGTTTCCGGGCTTTGCCGTGGGCTTCTTCCAGTTGCGGCCGCAGTCGCGCGGGCACCTGCATGTGCGCAGCCCCGATCCGGGAGTCGATCCGGTGATTGATCCGAACTACTTAGCCACCGACGAGGACCAGCAGTCCATGTTGGCTGCGCTGCGCCTGTCGCGGCAGGTCATTGCGCAATCGAGCATGGCTGCTTTCGTCAAGCGCGAAACACGCCCCGGCGCTGACGTGATGGACGATACCGGCCTGCTGGACTACATCAAGAAATCCGGACAGACCTCATGGCATCCGGTCGGCACCTGCCGGATGGGCCAGGACGAGATGGCCGTGGTCGACCCCCAGCTTCGCGTTCGCGGCGTACCCGGCGTGCGCGTGGTCGACTCGTCGGTCATGCCCACGATGTGCTCGTCCAACACCAATGCGGCGTCCATCATGATCGGCGAGAAGGCGGCCGACCTCATCCTGGGCATGCGCTGAGTTTCCGCACACGCAGATCAACAACACCAGGAGACAACAACGATGACGAAACCCGATGCGCAGTACCAGCCAGCCAGGGCCTGGGGCATTGCTTCCCTGCTCTTCCTCTTCATGGCCGTGAACTTCGTCGACAAGACGGTCGTCGGCCTGCTGGCGGTGCCGATGATGGAAGATCTCAAACTCACGCCACAGGAGTTCGGCCTGGTAGGCAGCAGCTTCTTCTGGCTGTTCTCGATCGCCGGCGTGATTGGCGGCTTCGTCTCCAACCGGGTTGCCACCACCGGCATGCTACTGGTCATGGCGGTGGCCTGGTCAGTGTTCCAGTTGCCCATGGCCTTGTCGTCGAGCCTGGCGGTGCTGATCATCTCGCGGGTGCTGCTGGGCATCGCCGAAGGGCCGTCGTTCCCGGTGGCCGTGCACGCCTGCTACAAGTGGTTCCCGAGCGAACGCCGCAATGTCCCGGTTACCGTGTTCTCTCAGGGCGCCGGGGTAGGCCTGCTGCTGGCGGGCATCGGCATCCCCCTGATCACCGAGCATTGGGGCTGGCGCGCCAACTTCTATCTGCTGGCCATCGTGGGCATTGCGTGGGCGGTGCTCTGGCTGGTCTTTGGCGGGGAAGGGAAGATCGGCGCAGAGAACGCCACGGCCGGAGCCGGCTCACACCAGCCCCCCCTTCCCTACCGCCGGCTGCTGCTGGACAGGACGGTGCTGGGCTGTTTCCTGCTGCACTTCGTCGCCTTCCTGTGCTTGGCCCTCACGCTGACGTGGCTGCCGGCGTATCTGCAGCGCGGCCTGGGCTTCACCAACATCCAATCGGGCCGGATCTACGCAATCATCGTCGCGGTGGGCGTGCCCGCTGCGGTCCTGGTGTCGTGGATCTCGCAGCGGATGCTTTCGCGTGGCGCGAGCTCGCGTGTGGCGCGCGGCGTGTTCTCGGCGATCCTGCTCGTTGTCTCCGGCCTTGCCTTCATGAGCCTGATGTCTGAGCTGCTCCCGACGGCCTCGCGGATCGTGGCCATTGCCCTGGCCGTGAGTCTCTCGCCGGTCATCTATTCGCTCGGCCCGGCCATGCTGGCCGAGGTGACACCAGGCGCTCAGCGTGGCGCAGTGCTGGCCATCGACAACTCGATCGCGTCCTTCGCCGGCGTGGGCGCGCCCATCCTGATGGGTTACTACGTGCAGCACCTGGGCGGTGCGGCGGGTTATCACATGGGCTTTGCCGTGTGCGGCGTGATGATGGTGCTGGGCGGCCTGGTCAGCGCGTGGATGATCGATCCGGAGCGCTCGATGCGCACCATCGGAGGAACGCAGGACTTTTCTCAGCCCACGCCGGCCTAAGAACTCCGTCATCGCAGTTGGAAAAGCTGCGTCCCGAAGCTTGACTAGTGCTTGAACTGCCGCCATTGTTCGCGGCTTTGTTTACAAGGGAGCTACGGATGAAGGAGTTGTCGAGGCGCTCGGCCCTGGCGGCGGGATCGCTTCTCTTCGCGGGCGCACACACTGGCCCGGCGCTGGCGGCCGAAGGGACAACACCGCCGGGCATCACCGCCTACCAGCCCCCAGGCAATCCGCCGGCGCAGCCGGTCGGTGGGCAGCCACTCAAGGGCGACTCGCTGCCGTCCGGCGACTTGCAGTTCCAGATCAAGCGTCAGCGGGCCATGGAACTCGTGTGGTGGGCGGCGCCTGCGGTCGCCATCTACCGCTTCCGCGCGGCCGCCTTCGAGGACCTGGGCATGAAGGACAACGACATCATTGCCTACTCGCACGCGGCCACGCCCAAGCTCGAAGCCATCACGGCCAACTCGAGCACACCCCATATCGCGGCTTACACCGACCTGAGCAAAGGGCCGGTCGTCCTGGAAGTTCCTGCAACTGGACCGGATGGCAGTCGCTACGGCCAGGTCGTGGACGCATGGCAGTTCACCATCGCGGACGTTGGCCCTTCGGGCATGGACAAGGGCAAGGCCGCCAAGTACCTGTTCACGCCGCCCGGCTACAAGGGCAAGGTGCCGGCTGGGTACCTGCATGTTCCGTCGCCCAACTACCGCATCGCGCTGGCCTTCAGGTCAGTGATCGCCAAAGGCAAGACCCAGGAGGACGCGTTCAACTACGCGCACCGGCTGCGCATGTACTACCTGTCGGAAGCTGCCAACCCGCCCAAGCAGAAGTTCGTCGACCCATCGAACGATCGCTACCCCACCATCCCGATCTACGACGAGCGGCACTTCAGCGACCTGCATGCCATCTTCAGCATCGAGCCGGTGAAGGCGCAGGACAAGGTGATGATGGACATGCTCGCCTCGCTGGGCGTCGACAAGGGCAAGCCCTTCAAGCCGGACGACGCACCTGCTGGCCTTCTTCGTGCGTGCGCTCAAGCGTTGCCGGGTTCATGCTGTCGTTCACCTTACGCATCGCTCAATCCAGCTTGGCGCCGGAAGCTTTCACCAAGCTCTCCCACACGGGCCAGTCTGCGGCGTAGCTCGCACGAAACTGCTGCGCGCTAGTGCCCATGCCCTGCATGCCCAAGGCCTCGAAGCGCTTGGTGAGTTCTGGCGAACGCACGGCCTGCTGGGCGGCATTCTGCAGGCGCTCGATGACCGCTGGCGGCGTTGCCTTGGGCACTGCGAGTGCGAGCCAGCCCAGCACCCGGTACTCCGGATCGGCAAAACCCGACTCCTTGAAAGTGGGCACCTCCGGCAGTGCGCTACTCCGGCTGTCCGCCGCCACGGCAATGGCCCGCAGCCGGCCGCCGTCGATCAACGGCTTGGCAGCCGCGACACTGCCGATGGTGAAGGTCAGCGAACCACCCGCCAAGTCCTGCAGCATGGGCGCCTCGCCCTTGTACGGCACATGGGCCAGGTCGACCTTCCAACTCGATGCCATGTACGCGCAGGCCAGGTGCGGATACGAGCCGGCGCCCCAGGAGCCGCAATTGCCGCCCTGCGCGTTGCTGCGCAGTGTTCGCTGCAGGTCGCTTACGCTACGGATGGCGGAAGAGGCCGGCACCAGCAGCACCAGCGGCGCACTGGCTACTTGGCTCACAAGCGCAAGGTCGCGCTGCGGGTCGTACGGCAGCTTGGTGTAGAGAAACTGGTTGTTCAGCAGCGACTGGTTCAGCCCCACCAGCACGGTGTAGCCGTCTGGCGCCGACTTGGCGGCAAAGGATGTGCCCAGGATGCCGCTGGCGCCAGGCTTGTTGTCCACGATGACGGGCTGGCCGAACTGCTTGCTCATCTCCTCGGCCAAGGAACGCGCCACCACGTCGGTGCCGCCACCTGCGGCGTAGGGCACCACCAGGGTGACCGGCTTGCGGGGGAAATCCTGGGCGCTTGCCGTCACCGCGAGCACGCCAAAGGAAAGTATGGCGACGCTTGAGCGCCATGCGAGTGATAGATGCATTTCTGAATGTCTCCGGATCTTTTGTTGCCCGATTCTCGGCAAGGGCCGATTCAACATCCAATGCAAAATGAGTACTTCAATTTTGCGGGGACTGCAAAATTAACCTCAAACAGCTCACGCACCTCTTGGCGCTGGCCGATCAGGGCAGCTTCGGCCGCGCCGCTGACGCCGTGCATCTTTCCCAGCCGGCGCTCTCGCGAAGCATCGACAGCCTAGAGGAGCTCCTGGGCGCGCGCTTGGTCGATCGGGCCTATGGCCGCGTTCACTTCACGGCGGCGGGCGAACTGGTGTTGGCGCGCGCACGCGAACTAGTGGCAGGTATGCATCAGGTCAAGCACGACCTGGCACTGCTGAAGGGACTGGCCATCGGCACGCTCAACGTGGGACTGGGGCCGTTCGCCGCGGGGATGCTCGGCCGGCCAGTCATCGCACAGTTGCTTCAGCGCCAACCACAACTCAAGGTCAGATTCGAAGTCGGCGACGCGAACTCCTTGTGCGAACAGCTGCATCAGCGCCAGATCGAGCTGTTCATAGCGGATACGCGCGAGCTCAAGAAACAACCAGGTCTGGCCATCAAGAAGCTGCCCAATCTGGCGGTGTCCCTCTTCGTGGTCGAGGGGCATCCCTTGCTTTCCCGCGGCGCGGCGATGAGCCTGGACGAAGCCATGGAATTTCCCATGGCCAGCCCGCAATTGCCCGCTGCGGTGACAGCCATGTTCGACGCGCTGACCAAGCGCAGCGATCGCGAGGTCTTCAACGTGCAGTGCGACGACCTCAGCACGCTGCTTCACTTTGCGGCAACAGCGCAGGCGGTAGTCCTGGCTCCAGATCTGGCGGTTGAAGCAACATCGGCCGTTCCGCTGGTGCGACTGCCAGTGAAGAAGCTCAGTGCGATGCATACCCACTACAGCCTAGTGATGCAAGCAAATCGAACCTTGTCGCCAGCAGCGCTTGCATTTTCCAGGCTGTCACAGCAAATGATGGGGCCGGCAGCGAAGCGCTCCGCCACATGACGGCGCACGAAGCGACGACAGAACGCTTGCAGGTTGTCCTGCGATACTCGCTCGGTACCTTGGAACAGCCTCAAGCGGACATTTCGAGTCGAAAGCGGATTCTCGCGCGGCATGGCGGCTGCACCATCACCGTGTGAACGGCGATGATCACGCTGGCTGTCGGCTGCATGACGCATGCCGCTTGCCAACGTGGACGACCGCTCATCCCATGCACTGCGCGATCTCGCCCGCGGTGGCAAACCAACATTGTTCGCGCTTGGCTGCGATGTGGGCAAAAGCTCGGCGCAGGTGCCTGAGGCGAAACGGCTGCCCTGCGATCATCGCGTGCAACGCGATGCCCATCACGAGCGGTTGCTCCTGGGCCTGCAAGAGCATCTCTTCGAACTGGTCGATCACCATGTCGGCAAACTCCGCGGCGCCGACCTGACGACCAATGATGGCAGCGCTGTCGTTGAGCTCCTGGGGATAGGGCACCGACAGCAGACGACCTCGCCGCGTTTTCAACCAGACCGGTTGATCATCCATGCACCAGTCCAGTACATACCGATACCCTGCTTCCTGCAGCAGGTCGGGCGTGCGTTCGGTCTCGGCAATCCACGGGCTCAACCACCCTGCAGGTGGCCGCCCCTCGTGCTCGGCAATGGTATTGCTCACATGCGCGATCAGTGCCTGCTCCTGCGCTTCGCTGAGGCCCGCCTGGTGCTGGGAGTTGGTTTGGCCATGCGCTGCGATCTCGGCACCTTGCGCACGATAAGCCTCGATCAATTGCGGCGCCGCGGCGTAGAGCTCGGAATTGATGAGCAGCGTCGTTGACAATTGATGCTGCCCAAGCAGCTTCAGCAGGCGCCAGGCGCCGACTCGATTGCCGTACTCGCGCCAGGAGTTGTTGAGCACGTCGGGCGCAGGGATACCTGGCACCAGGTCTTCGACCAAGCCCTCCCCGAAGGCGTACTGCTCGAGGTTCATAGCCACGTAGACCGCCAGTCGCTGCCCGTTGGGCCAGGGGTCGAGCTTGCGCTCGACGATCGGGCTATAGGCAAAGCGCCCGTGCTGTCGCAGAGGAAACCGCAACTCTTTCATTCATCTATTCCTTGTTGTTCGTGCTTGCGCGCCCAAAGAACGCGCCGATGGCGGGTGCGACGTCGACGAGCTCACGTGCGGGCAATGGCGCAAGGCTTCCGGATCGAGGTTTCGCCGGTGCAAGTGCAGCCAACAGCTCCGCCTGGCGAACGCCGCAACTGACGCCGTCGAGCAGCGGGACCGGCGCGCGCGGCTGCAGGCGCTGGGGCACCCCCGCCATCACTGCGCCCGTAAGCACCACCACTTCGGCGCCATCTTGTTCAACCAACGCGTCGATGGCGGCGAGCGTCAAGGCGTCGGCCTCGCGCTGATCGCCGGCGGCATAGGGCGCCGAGCTTTCGATCGCGCGCCAGCCGGCGATCCGGTTTGCCAGGCCGGCCTGGGCGGCACGCTCCTGGTAGATCGGCAGTACCCGGCGCCCAAACACCACCATGCCGACACGCGTGCCCAGCATGCAGGCTGTCAGCAGCGCCGATTCCGTAATACCGACCACCGGAATGTCGAGCATCTCGCGCGCCGCCCACAGCGCCACGTCGTAGGAAACCGCGATCACCACTGCATCGCAGCCGGGGGCATGCTCGGCCAACAGATCGATCGTTGCGTGCTCGGCGATTGCCAGTTCGGTGCGCGTCGAGATAACGCGCGCGCCGAAGCGCCCCGTGACCGGGACGACTTGAGTGGCCGGCGACGCCGCGGCGCGCGCCGCGTCGTACACCTTGCCGGTGACGAATTCAGATGTGTTGGAGTTGACAAGCAAGAGGCGCATGGCGGTGGCGACTCCTAGCGAAAGGCCTCTTCGAGCGCAATGTGGCGCTCGGCCGGTGGCGTGAGGTTGAGCGACGCCTCGATGTGGTCAAGGTGCTCGAGCATCAGCCTGCCGGCCCGATCCGGGTCGCGCGCCTCGATGGCGTCGACCAGAAATTGGTGATCGTCGTAGGGGCAGCCGTGCGCGCCGTGCGTGTCGTACAGGATGATCACCAGGCAGGTGATCGACTCGAGTTCGCGCAGCGTGCGCGCCAGGAAGCTGTTACCCGCCATCTCGGCCACAGTCAGGTGGAATTCGCCGGACAGCGGAATGATGGCAAAGCCATTCTTCTTGCGCGCAGCGTTTTCCTTCTCGATGTGCGCGCGCAACATGGCGACCTGCTTGGGCGTCGCGTTGCGCGCGGCCAGGCGCATCAGCTCCGGCTCGATGAGGCGGCGGGCTGCAAAAAGCTGTCGCGCTTCATCGGCTGTCGGACTCGCAACGAAGGCACCGCGGTTGGGGATGTTGATCGCGATGCGGTCATGTACCAGCCGTACGGTGGCCTCGCGGATCTTGGTTCGACTGACATCAAAGATCTTCGCCAGACGGTCTTCCACCAGTTGCATGCCCGGCTGCAGGCGGTGCTCACTGACGGCCATGAGGATGCGCTCGTAGATGTCTTCGACGCTCAGGCTCTTTCGGGCCGCGGTCGAGCTCTTCAGATGTTCCAGTGTTTCGATTTTGGACTCCTTGATCGTGAATTGCATGCGATCAATGTCGCGATTGTGCACCACATTTTTCTCGGCGTGAACATTGTATTGATCCATCTTCACATAGAGAGGGTCGCGCAGTGTGAAGCTGACCCCACTATCAGGGTTGTCCCTGATTATGTGGAGCATTGTTCTGCATTGCAATCCAGATTGCATACCATTTTGTTGACTGGTGCATGCAAACAATCGGACAACTCAGGAACCCTCATGACACCCACCTCCGCATCGCTGCCTCTTGAGGCCGTCGAGGCCAAAACCCGCGTCCGCTGGAAGATCTTTCTGGCCATCCTCTTCCTCATGGCCGTGAACTACATCGATCGCGCCTCGCTGTCGGTGGCCATGCCGATCATTGCCAAGGAGTTCGATCTGTCGCCGGCCATGCAGGGCTTGTTGCTGAGCTCCTTCTTCTGGGCCTACGCCGTGATGCAGGTACCCGGCGGCATGCTGGCCGACCGCTTCAAGCCGCGCGTGGTCATCGCCTCATCCACCATCCTGTGGGGCTTCTTCCAGGCCATCGCGGCGGGCTCGACCAGCTTCGTGACGCTGCTCATCACGCGCCTGGGCCTGGGCGCTTCCGAGGCCCCGCTGTATCCGGCCGGGGCCAAGCTCAATGCCATGTGGCTCACGCAGAACGAGCGCGGGCGCGGGGCCACGCTGCTGGACGGCGGCGCGCCGCTGGGCGCCGCGCTGGGCTCGATCATCATTGCGTGGCTGATCGCCTCGCTCGGATCGTGGCGCCTATCCTTCGTCGTGGCCGGGGTCGGCACCATCATCGCCGGCCTGTGGTGCTGGTACTTCATCCGCAACACGCCGCGCGAGCATCCGGACGTCAACGAAGCCGAAGCCGCCTACATCGAGGCGGCCCACAAGCAGGAAGACGCGCAGTCGACGCCCTCCCAGGGCGGCAACGTGCTCAATTTCTTCCGCTATCGCTCCATCTGGGGCATGTGCCTGGGCTGGATGGGCTTCTCGGTAATGTTCACCGGCTTCATCGCCTGGCTGCCGAGCTACCTACTGGCCAGCTACGGCTTCAACATCAAGACCATGGGCGGCGCAAGCTTCCTGATCTACATCTCGGGCTTCATCGGCGAACTGGTCGCCGGCTGGCTGGCCGACAACTGGAAGGCCCGCGGCGCCACCACCAACCAGGTCTACCGCACGATGTTCGGCGTGGCCGCGGTGATCGCCACCGCATCGATCTTCGCCGTGGCCTACGTGTCGGACGCAGTGCTCGCCGTGGCGCTGCTGTGCATCGCGCTGTTCTTCCTGCGCTGGTTCGGCCTGTTCTGGTCGCTGCCTGCAATCCTCGGCGGGCGCGAGCGTGCCGGCTTCGTCGGCGGCACGATGAACCTGTCGGGCCAGATTTCGGGCATCGGGGTGCCGATCATCATCGGCGTAATCGTGCAGTCCAGCGGCGGCTCCTACTTCGGCGCGCTGATGTTCATGGCCAGTGCCGGCGTGGCAATGTTCATCGCCTCGATGATGATCGACTACAGCAAGAAGCTGGCGGTGTGAGCACGATGAACCCCGCAGACCTTTTTGCTCAGGGACCGCGCTTCGTAGGTGTGGTCACCCCATCAGGAAACACAGTGGTCGAGCGTGTGACGCTTGCAATCCTGCGCAGCTTCCCCAACGTCTGGCCGCTGTTTTCCCGGACCTCGGTGTTCGGCGAATCCGACCCATTTCCGGCCAGCTACGCCGTGGACGACATGCTCGCGGCCGCCCGACTGCTTGCGCACGCCAAGCCCGACGTGCTGCTGTGGAACGGCAGCAAAGGCGCCAAGATCGGCGAGCAGCACGACCACGCCTACGTGCAGCGGGCGCAGGAGGAAACTGGCATCCCCACCACCACCTCGATCATGGCGCTGCACGCGCTGCTGCGCCGGCGCGGCTTGATGCGCGTGGCCATCGTCTCGCCTTACGACGCGCACTATCAGGCGGGCCTGGTCGAAGGCTACCGCGCCGCCGGCTTCGAGGTCGTCGCCGAGCGCCACCGGGCGCTGAAGGACAACATCTCCTTCGCCTCGATTCCGCAGGAAGCCATCGCAACGATGGTGCGCGAGGCCGCCGCGCACAAGCCCGATGCCGTGCTCACGCTCTGCACCAACTTCCCCGCGGCCAGCGTGATCCCGACTATCGAAGCCGAGACCGGAATCCCGATGTTCGACTCCGTCTCGATCGGGGTCTGGGGCGCCCTGCGTCTGGCGGGCATCGACACCGCGCCGGCCGCTGCCTGGGGCCGCGTGTTCGCACAGGAATACACCGAATGACAGCTTCGACCCTGCCACACCCTTCCCTGCTCATCCGCAATGCCCATGTGCTGACCCTGGACGACGTCGGCCACGAATGGCCGCGTGCCGACATCGTGATCGAAGGCGGCCGCATCGCGGCCATCGGGCCGGACGCCGGCCGCGACTGGCCGCGCCCGTTCGGCCGCGTGATCGATGCCGAGGGCCAACTGGCCATGCCTGGGCTGATCAATGCCCACTTCCATTCGCCCGGCAATCTAATGAAGGGCATGCTGCCCGGCTATCCGCTGGAGATTTTCATGCTGCACGAGGTGCCGCCGCTGGCGCCCAGCGGCGATGCGAACCGGGTCGCCTACGTGCGCACCATGCTCGGCGCGCTGGAAATGCTGCGCCGGGGCATCACAGCCGTGCACGACGATGCCTACCACGTGCCGGTGGCCAGCACCGGCTCCATCGACGCGATCATGCAGGCCTACCAGGACGCGGGCATTCGCGCGACTGTTGCCATCGATCAACCCAACATCGTCGAGTACGACAAGTACCCGTACCTGGCCGAGATCCTGCCGGAATCGGATCGGCGCGCCATGGATGCCGCACCGCGTCAGAGCGGCGACGAACTGATCGCACTGTACCGCTACCTGATCGAACGCTGGCACGGCGCAGCGGACGGGCGGCTGGCCGCCGCAGTGTCCTGCTCCGCGCCGCAACGGGTAACGGTGGACTACTTCCAGGCGCTTTCGGCCCTGTCGAAACAGCACGACCTGCCGTTCAACATCCACATCCTAGAGACCAAGCTGCAGCGCGTGCTGGGCCAGGAAAAGTTCGGCAAGTCGCTGGTGCGCTACGTGCACGACCTGGGCCTGCTGGACGAACGCATGATGGTGATCCACGCCATCTGGATCGACGACGAGGACATCGCCCTGCTGGCGCGCTCGGGCTGCACCGTGGCGCACAACCCTGTGTGCAACCTGCGTCTTGGCAGCGGCGTGATGCCCTACCGTGCTCTGCGCGACGCCGGCGTACCCATTTGCATGGGAACCGACGAAATGAACACCGATGACTCGGTGAACCTCTGGTTCGTCGCCAAGACCGCCGCGCTGCTGCACACGCTGGCCACGCCGGACTACGACCGTTGGCCTCAGCCGGGCGAAATTCTGCATGCCGCGACACGAGGCGGGGCGCGGGCATTGCGGCGCGCAGGCGATCTCGGCCAGCTCGCCGCGGGGTGCGCGGCCGACATCGCGCTGCTGGACCTCGACACGGTGTCCTTCACGCCACTGAACGATCTGTCGCGCCAACTAGTGCATTGCGAAGACGGGGGCTCGGTGCGTACCACCATCGTCGACGGCCGTGTCGTGTTCGAAGATGGCCGTATCACCACCGTCGATGAGCGTGCATTGCGTGCCGAACTTCGTGAACTGATGAAGGACTACCGCAAGCAGGCCGCGGCAGCCGCGCAGGACGCTCAGCGCCTAGAGACCCCATACCGCCAGATGTACGAACGCGCTTGCGCACAGGACGTCGGCATGAACCGCTGGTTGCCAAGCACCAGTGGCAGGCCGATCGCCTGAGAGCCTTACTTTTTGGATCGATTCAAGGACAACAAGACATGACCTCTACCCCATTGATCGCGCGCACAGCGACCGCGAACGTCGCGGCCGATGCGTTCAGCGACGCCACCTACAAGAAGATCACGTGGCGCCTGATTCCATTCCTCGGACTGCTGTGGCTGCTGGCCTGGATCGACCGCATCAACGTCGGCTACGTGAAGCTGACGATGCTGCAGGATCTGCGCTGGAGCGAGGCCGTGTACGGCCTGGGTGCAGGCATCTTCTTTCTCGGCTACTTCTTCTTCGAGGTGCCGAGCAACGTGCTCCTGCAGAAGATTGGCGCGCGAAAGACACTGATGCGCATCACCATCGGCTGGGGTGCCACCTGCGTGGCGATGATGTTCGTCAAGACGCCGGAGATGTTCTATTTCTTGCGCTTCCTGATGGGCGCTTTCGAGGCCGGCTTCCAGCCCGGGGTGATTCTGTACCTGACCTACTGGTACCCCAGTCATCGGCGCGCCTCCGCCTTTGGCATGTTCGTGGCGGCGGGCGCACTGTCGGGTGTGATCGGAGGTCCGTTGGCCGGCACCATCATGAACAACCTGAACGGGGTCAACGGCTGGACGGGCTGGCAGTGGGTCTTCCTGATTGAAGGCATCCCCTCGATCCTTGCGGGTATCGCCACCTTCTTCTATCTGACCAACCGACCGCGCGACGCGAAGTGGCTGACCGAGGAAGAGAAGCGGCGCGTCATCGCCGACCTTGCCAAGGACGATCAGGCGCTGAGTGGGCGCGAACACAGCGTGTTGGCTTCGCTGCGCGACTCGCGCCTGTGGCTGTTGATCCTCATCTACTTCTGCATCGTTGCTGCCAATGCGACGTTGAACTTCTACGGTCCCAGCGTGGTCAAGGAACTGGGCTTCTCGAACCCCGTGGTCATCGGATGGATCATGTCGGGCGCCTTCCTGTGCGGCGCGGTAGGCCAAGTGCTGATCGGCAGGCGTGCCGATCGTCAGAAGGAACTGCGCATCAATTGCTCGGTGGCCGTCGTCGTGGGTTCGCTCGGCTTGCTCTGCGCGGGCCTGTTCCTCAAGCAAAGCGCGGCGCTCACTATCGCGTCGCTGGTGGTTGCGGTCGTCGGCACCAGCATGGCAATACCCGTGTTCTGGCAACTTCCCAACCGCTTTCTCACCGGGGCGGCGGCGGCTGTGGGCGTAGCAACCATCAATTCGTTGGCGAACCTTGCCGGCTTTGGTGCGCCTTTCCTGCTCGGCAGCATCAAGACCGCCACGGGGCTGCTTTCCCCGGGCCTATTTGTCATCGCGGCGGTTGAAATCTGCGCCGCGCTACTGATCCTCAAGTTCATCCCCAAGAACAAGGCCTGAGGCCTTCCCGCTATCCATGACATGAAGAGCATCGACCCCCGAAGGGGGTCGAGCCCCCGGCGTGGACGGCTCTCCATTTCTTTTCCGTCCCCTCAATCTGAATTTGCTCGAGACAAAACACTCCATCATGAATACTCGCTTGTCGATTGCTGCAGCACTGCTCTCCATCACTGCTCTGCCCGCTGCCCAGGCACAGAGTCAGGTCACCATCTACGGCATCACGGCGGTCGAATTGGTGCATGTCACCGGTGTGGCGCCAGTGGCTGGCGCCAGCGCCACCGGAACTCAAACGCGCCTTGACAACAGCCAAGTGACGACCTCCCGGCTTGGGTTCAAAGGCGTCGAGGACCTGGGCGGGGGCCTTGGCGCGGTGTTTGGCCTGGAATCGGGCATCGGCCTGGATACCGGCTCTGCCGGCTCCAGCAATGGCACGCTGTGGAATCGTGGAAGCTATGTGGGTCTTACCGACCCCGTCCTGGGCACGCTGACGTTGGGTCGTCAATGGAACACGAATGACGACATCATGGGCAACTACTTCATCTTCGGTGGCTATTCGGCCTTCCGCTTCCGTGAGTTCGGCTTCATCAGCGACCTGGTGAACAACTCCTTCAAATACGTCTCGCAGTCATGGGGCGGCTTCAGACTGCGTGGTCTCTATGGCTTGGGCGAAGGCACCACCGGCTCCACAGGTGAAGTGGCATTGAACTACAGCAGCGGCAACCTGAGTGCGGGCGCCAGCTATCGGGAGGCGAAGAACCTCGCTGGCGCGGCTGACAAGCTGACCTCGGCGGGTGCAAGCTACGCCATCGGCAATTTCAAGCCGCACGTCGGGTGGTCGCAGAGCGACTCGCAAGCCTCCGGCTTTCCCAAGGCGCGGTCCTATGACGTGGGCCTAACCTGGTCTCCCAACGCCCCATGGGTCGTGGACGCCGACTACGTAGTCAAGGATCAGTTGAGCAGCGGAAACGACGCGCACTTCTGGCGCATCCAGGCGCAGTACTACTTGTCGAAGCGAACCTCGCTCATGGGCAACGTGGTGTGGCTGAAGAACGATGGCAGCGCCAGTGAACGCTTCTACGGCGCGGGCGCCCCAGGCGTCGATCAGACTGTGGTGAGCCTAGGCTTGCGTCACTCCTTCTGAGGCCGCGCCGGCTGGCTAAATTTGGGGGAAGGTGTTCCGGCGAATGGACCCCACGGGTCTAGTTCGTCGGGCCGCTGCACTCCCGTTTCCACATAACTCCGCATTGTGCCAATTGATGCAATGGAAACTGCCGTAGCCATGGATGGTGCAGCCTAACGGCTGCTCCACACCTGACTGCCGGGCTCGCCCCCCGCCCCGGAGCGTTAGCGGTCGCTTGTCGCGCAGCTTTCGTCCCTCGCTCGCGCGCTCTTCGCCGCTCAGGTATAGGTGCGCGCCATGCGGGTGTTCCGCATTCCCTGGATGGCCGGGCCTGTTCGTCATCGCCGGTGCGTTGCCCTATGCCTTGGCAGTCGTTTCAAACTTTGCAACGGCGTCTTCCAGCCGAGCGAACATTCGCTCCTGGCCTAGCGCATCGTTCAACGGTGATCGCCGTACCAGTTGCATGACGCCCGGCGTCATGCCGACGAACCAGACTTCCTTGCCGCTTTCGCGCGTCTTCTTCTCTGCAGCCGTCAGCATCTTCAGCGCCGTGTACTCGATGTCGAACACTGCGCGCAGGTCGAGCACGATCACGCGTGGATTGGCCTCCGAAATCAGTTGCGACATCTTGTGGGCGAGGCGTTCAGCATTCGCAAAAAAGATCCGCCCTTCGGGCCGCAGAATCAGAAGTCCGTTGATCTTCTCGTCATCGGGGTGTTCCGGCGAGGTCGGTCTGAAAAGCCTGGTTCCTGGCTTGCGCCCGAGGACGTTTAGCGTCGGATCGGACACCTGATGCGCAAGTGCGAGAAGCGAGACGGTAATGGCAACCTCGATGCCCTGCAGCGTGCCGAGCAGTACGACACCCACGGCCGCAACCAACGCCCAAACGAACTCTGTCTTGCGAATCGACAGGATGGCCCGAAATTCGGACGGTTTGATCAGGGTCACGGAGTACACGATGACCACTGCCGCCAGCGTGGCATGGGGCATCATCGCGATGAATGGGCCCAGCACCAGCATCGTGCAGAGCGTGGCTGCTGCGGTGACCAGTTCGGCAACCTGGGTGCGCGCACCGACCAATCGATTGACCGCTGTCTGAGTGGTGCCACCGCCACCGGGCATGGCGCCCAGGAATGCCGCTCCAAGGTTGGCGGCCCCGGTTGCGAGCAACTCGCGGTTGGCCGAAGGCATCGGCTCGTCGTCGCGCACAAAGGCACGGCCGGCTGCGATCGTCTCGGTGAAACTCATGAGCGCAATGCCCACGGCAGGCGGCCAGAGCGCCAGGATCATCGAGCGGTCGGGCAGGGTCAGGGGAGGCAGACCCGTCGGGACATTGCCTACCACTTCCACGCCGTGCGATGACAGATTGAGCAGCGGTACGGCGGCGATCCCGAGAGCGACGGCGATGAGGGGCGCCGGTGCTTTCGGCCACAGATGTTCGAGTATCAACAGGACGCACACGGTGCCCACGCCGACTGCCAGCGTTGCGGGCGACAGATGGGGCAGCCCCGCCAGGATCTCGTACACGCTGTGGAAAAACGGTCCCTTGGCAAAGTGAATGCCAATGAGCTTGGGCAATTGGTCCGCAACGATCACGATGGCGACGCCAGCCTTGAAGCCCGTGAGCACGGGGTCCGATATGAAGTTCGCGACGAAGCCGAGGCGCAGAAGTGATGCCAATAGGAGCGTGACCCCCACAAGCGCCGTCAGGGTTGCGGTGGCCGTCGTCAAGCTGGCCAGGTTGCCGTCAGGTACGACCTTGCCCAGTGCGGCTGCGGTCAGGATTGCAAGTGTCGCCGAGGTGCTGACGCTAAGCGGTCGCGAGGTGCCGAGGAAGGCATAGATCACCATCGGCAAAAAGGCCGTATAGAGCCCCACCTGGATCGGCAGTCCTGCGACGCTGGCGTACGCCAGCGCTTTGGGAATCACCACAGCCGCTACCGTCAAGCCAGCGACGACATCCGCTTTGGCCCATTCTCGGCTGTAGCGATGCGCACGCCCTTGCGCGGCAGATTGGGCGTGCCCGTCCGAGGCGGTGACGAGATCTTGCACGAGAAGTCCTCCGCCGAACAGGCAGTGCCCGCCGGGCGTTCGGCTGGCCGGGCGAGTCGGGGGCCGCGCTGCGATCCCACCATTTAGTCTGGCCCCAATGCACATGGCATGCAAGGGAGGCTGCACGTAGCATTCCACCTGGCAACCCTGCGACCTACCCCTACCGCAATTCGAAAGGCCACCGATAAGTTGCATTTGGAATCTTTGAAAGCGGCGCACTCGGGCAGCTCCGGCACCAGTTTGAGATCAGAATGTGCCCCCCTCCAGAATTTCGAGACGGCCATGAATCTGCACACGCTGACCGGACTGCGCCGCACCTTCTCCCCGTTCCTGCGCCAGGAAAGTACCGATCGGTTGGCCTTGTTGCGACCTCAGATGGATCGGCTCTTAGAGCGCCTGCAACGGGTAGGCGTCAAATGCGAGGTAGCGAGCAGTTTCGCGCGCGAGTGCGCCCCCCTCTCGGATAGATCCGATGTCGAAGTCTTAATTCTCGATCACGCGGGCTTGAGGGACTTCCGCCTGCTGGAAATCGCTTGGGACGAAGTAACGGAGGCCGAGGTTCACCTGGTGTTCGCAAGCGACGTAGTGGCGCGGCAAGTCAGTTGTTCGCCCCCGCTGTAGGGCTGTAGGTGGGATTCTTCTGTCGGTGATCCACGAGATCGATTCTCGTGGGACGCGCCAGCACGCATTCTCTTGCGTCGATGGCGCACATCCGACGACTTAGCGGTGAGGCTGCTAACTCGCATCGCCTTCGCGAAAATTCCGAGGCAATCTCGACGACCCACTGCGGGCCGGACTGGGCCGCAGGGTCATGGCCTCGAGCTGAAGAATTGGCCCAAGAGGCGGTCCAAGATGCGGCCCAATGGCGTCGACGCGCCCTGACCGTTGAACGCGAGACTGAGGGGGCAATGCAGACCATCTGGCGTCGCTCGGGCGCTCCTTCATACTGCGGCTTTCCTGATGCGGAGACAAGCAGATGTCCAAAGATCCAGCCAAGACCAACGCCTTTCAGCAGACGATGCTTGCACGGGCACAAGCGGTGACGCGCGAGCAACTGGAATACGCGAAGGAACTTGTTCAGACAAGCATGGGCGGAGTGGTCGTGCATGAGGAGCAGACGCGATGGGCGCTGCAACTCGCCCAGGTGCTGGCAACAAACTACCTTGCGGAGACACTGAACTCGAAGATCGGCAAATGAACGCCTGCTGAGGCCGGTCAAGACGGTGAGGCGGCGCATCGCCCAAGCCCTCGTCGGCTGCCCTTCAGGCAGTTCGGGTCTCTGAGCCAAGCGGGAGGCTGCATGGGCGCAGCGCAGCGTACGAGCTCGTGCCGTCGCAAGAGCCCGTCGCCAAGATGCACTACTTGCCGGCACTCACCGTGGGCACCGCCGTCATGGTGGAGATCACCTTGCTGTTGACCTTTGAGCCATCCGGGACGTTCTGGTCAACTGCCGCTGCGGTGGCCTGCGCTTCGGCAGCCACGCTGTCGGGGGCGCGGGTGCTCTTGAAATTGCTGCCGATGCCACCGGTTGCGTCGGCCCCCGTCGCGGCCGGCGCGTTGGCGGCCTGGACGGCGCTCTGACGCACTTGCTCGGGGTCTGCCCCCGAGACGAAGTTCGTGTAGCCGAAACCGCGCGTTCCGACCGAGCCATTCTGGTCGGGCGCATGGGAAGCGGCGATGGCTTCGGCCTGGACTTCAGATGCTGTGCGCCCGCCGGACGCGCCCTGGGCGCGCAGTCCCGTGCTGACCAGAGTGGCCAGGGCCGCTGTGACGACAAGAATGGTGCGAGTCATGGTGCTTACCTCGATCTGGATGGACGCCGGTGCGGGCGGATCTGCCCGGGTGCCGGTGTGTTCAAGGTAGGCGAGGCGGCCACGGGCGCCACGTTCGATCGCCGAGCACAGGCCGAGCATTTGCCGAGTCTTGCCAATGCTTTGCCGATTCGCGCCGCCACAGCGTTTCAGCGGCGAAAACTGGCGTCCAGGAATTCGATGAGATCCAGGGTGAGGTTCGCCTTGCGCGTGAGGTTGGTCCAGACCGTTCCCCCGCGCTGGATGCAGGACTTGCGCATCTGGGCAACCAGGGCGCCGAACTCGTTCGGCGCAAAGTGCCTTGCGTCGTACACCGCCAAGCCATCCGGTTCGACGGCGACCTCGCATCTTCCAAAGGACTCGATGAAGGGCTCGCGCACCATCCGCACCACCACGGGGTTGCCGTCAAAGCTGTTGGACGCATTGGCGTAGGTCTTGTATGTGGCAGCACCGCCGGCGGCTATGTAGTCGGTGGCCAGGGCCTGGCACGGCGCGACGCCGGCGATGTCGTCCTTCTGGGCGAGTGCCATGAACACCTTGGCGACGGGCTTCGGATCGCGCGGACGCAGGAAGCACCCGGGCGTCACCGCCATGGCCAGGCTGAAGCGCTGTGTCTCGCCTGGCAGGAAGGTCCGATCCGCAGCCAGGAGTGCGATGGTGCCGCCTCGGCCTGTCCCCATGATCGCCAGGCGGTCCGCAGGCTGGCCGAGCCCGACGAGGTATTGGCGTGCCGCGAAGGCGTCGCGCAACTGCGCGTACGGATCAAGCAGGCCCAGGTCGGTCTGCATGTCGTTGATGCTGCGCGGACCGAAGGTGTCGATGGCCAGCACAACGTAGCCTGCCGAACTTAGCGAGCGCCCGTAGTGTCCTTCGCGCGTGTCGCGCCATCCCATTGTCGAGTCGACGATGACGACGGCTCCCTTCGCGCTGCCGGTGGGCTTGTAGAGCACACCGGGAATCATGAGTTCGCCTCCGCCCGCTTGCGACGAGCGGATGCGCACGGCCTCGCCGCCAGTGGGCGGGCTGTACCAGTCAACCGGACCATAGGGGGCGAAGGGCCACGCATGAAGTTGCGCGTGTGTGGCAGCGGGCGCGAGCACCATGGCGGCCAGCGTCAGAGCACAACGGCCGAGCCAGGGCCGGCGGCGGGTCGGCCGCGCGTTCATGGCGCCCCCTCCGGCAATCCGGCCTTGCGCGCGCCGTCGATGAGGCGGGCGCGCTGCGCCAGGAAATCCGGGTTGCTCGACGGGTAGGTCATCAGCACGTAGGCAACGGTGCTGCGCGGCAACAGTTGCCGGTGCCTGGCCATATGCGCCGCGGCGGCATCGCTGCGCTGGTGGAGCGCATCAATGGCGGCCAGCATGAGCTGGGGCTTGCCGTTGTTGGGTGATTCGGCCGCCCATCGCGACAGGATCTCGTAGGCTTCATCGTCGTGGCCCTGCGCAAATGCCAGGTCAGCACGTGCCTGGCTCAGCGCCTGCAGCCGGCGCATCTGGTAGGGCCGCAGGTCGGTGACCTGCGCCAGTTGCTGAGCGGCTTCGTTGTAGCGACCCTGGCGAACCAAGCCATGGGCCAGGCGAAGGCGGGCGATCTGGAAGTCCGGGTCCAGGCCGATCGCTTTCTGCCACAGCCAGATCGCGACATCCGGCTGATTGCGCAGCAGCAGCATCTCGGCCCAGGCCGTCAGCGACTGTGGGTCGTCCGGTGCCAGGTCGAGCGCCCGCTTCAGCGCCTGCTCGGCGTGCTCCAGCGTCTGGCCGGGTGCGTTGCTGTGTAGGCCGTAGAACTCGACCAGGTCCGTGGCGCCGACGCCGGCAGCGGCCTGCACCGAACGCGGGTCGGCCCGTGCGGCCAACTCGAAGCCGTACCGCGCCCGCATGAGGGCGGCCTCGGAGTTGCCCTGATCCAGTTCACGCCAGGCGAGCGCGATGGCGTCCACCGGATCGTCCCGGCCACCCGCGCGCCAGGTATGCGCCGTCTCGAGTTCGTAGAAACGAGCCTGCAGAGCGAGCGCGACTTCTCTTCCGAAGGCCGCGAAGCCAACAGCCTCATCATTCTGGAATTGCACCTCGTGCAAGCGGTAGACCGCACCGGTGGCGATTTCCGTCAGGTAGGTGTCGACGCGGATCGCGCCGCGCTCGCGGTTGATGCGCCCGCCGATGACGAAGCGCACGCCCTGTTCGTGTCCGATCCGCTCAAACTCCGGTGCCGCCGCGTCCTGGCGTACCGTGGCGGCGCGGCCGATTACCCGGCTGCCGCCGCGCACCAGCTGGGCGCCGATAGCATCGGCCAGGTCATCGCCCAAGGTCGAACCCGTCGCCCTGCCGCGCTGATCGGTGAAGGCCAGCACCGCCAGCGCGCGGCGGAGCTTGATCTCCTCGTCAATGTTCGATGGCGGCGCCGTGCTGCGCTCCCAAGCCATGCGACCGGCCAGCAGCGCCATCAAGGCCAGCACCACCACGCCGGCCCACCACCATGCCCAGCGGCGCGGGCTGCGTCCACGCGGGTCGCTGCCCGCCGCGGGCATGGCGGCGAGGGGCGCTGCCGTGGACGGCGCCGGCAGCGGGAGCGGGAGCGAATCGAACATGTAGCCACGCCGTGGCAGCGTCCGGATGAGCTTCTGTTCCTTGTCCTCCATGGCGCCGCGCAAGTCCTTGACGCACTGCACCAGCGAGTCGTCGGTGACGACCACCGCGCCCCAGATCGCGGTGATCAGTTCGTCCTTGGCCAGCACGCGCTGGGGGTGCGAAAGGAAGTAGAGCAGAAGCGCCAGCGACTTGGGTGTCAGGGCGATCGGCGCGCCGCCGCGGCTGAGCTCCTGCCGGTCCGGGTCGAAAGCGAAATCGCCGAACGTCACCCGCCCGGCGCCTGCCGCTGCCGGAGGCGGCGGATCGGTCGTTGACGCGGACGAGTCCGCATTGGCGGATAGGTCGCTCACTCCTGCAACTGGTCGACCTCGGGTTCAAGCACCGGACCGGCTCCCTGTTTGCGCGGCGAAGGGGGGTGGCATGGATTCGGCGCGTCACATCGTCGCGATCGTCGGGCGATCTATCGACGATGCTGGCGCGAATCCTGGCATCCGTCCAATCGCACGACGCGCCATGGTAGCCCTTCGGCACCCCGTTGCGCCAAGCTGGGCGCGCGGGACAGCGGTCCGATGGCCCCTTGCCTGACACGGCATCGCTCATTCCTGCCGCCTCGCCTCGCCGAGGAAGACGTTCTGCGCCGGATTGGTCTGGAGCATCTGGATGGCGTCGCCCCGCTCGGTGACGCGGATGTAGAAGCTCACGTTGCGCGCGTCGAAGAATTGCACGCTTCCGCTGCAGTCGGCCCCCAGCGAGTAGCTGCCGTTCGCGCCTGGGGCGGGCGTCGAGACGATGCCGCCATCGAATGTCGGGAAAGGCGGGTTGGCAATGATGGCCTCCGGCGAACTCACGGTGCCATCGCCATTGAACTGGAGCATCTCGATGATCGCCTTGGGAAACCACGGCGTTCCGGGCGCGCTGGCCGGCGGCCGCTGGAATCCGCTGGCGGTGAAGACATAGGTTCCCTTCAACGTCTCGAGCCCGCACTTCCTGGGCGAATCCGCAGTTGCCCATCCTGGCAACGCAAGGATCAAAGGCAGGATGAACTTCAGCGACTTCCTCATGGCTCTCTCCCCCGTGTAGGTGGTTGATCGAAGCCGGAAGCCTCTTCAATCCGTGCGTGCGAGTCCTGAAGATCAGGCGAACAATTGCCGAAGAAACGCCGATCGCCCCGACGGCGTAGGCGATTGCCTTACCAATTGCAAAGGACCCCGTCGCCGCAGGCGGTTGGCCGGCAGGTGGGCTCGCGCGTAGGGGCACCTGGCTGCGCGCGCCGGAATATAGCGGTGAGGTCGCGGGTCAGTGTTGGTTGCCGCAACTGCCTGGCTTCCGCTACACCGGAGTGGAACCAGAAAGCTTCGCCGGCCGCCAGGATTCCTTGGCATGCCCCTCGATGAGGATCCCGCCACGCCCGGGGTGCTCATCGCGCTTGACGGTGGCGTGGTCGCGCTCGATGCGCTGGCTACCGCTTGAACTTCTAGCGTTTGGGAGGCAGGTGTCGCCCTTCTCGCCGGACCCGGCCGACTGAGCCGGGCCGTAGCCTAGGACATTGCCCCTAAACGGGACCGACCGCTCCTAAACACTGAACTTGATGCAGGGGACTTCGCGCGGTTGCCCGGCTGCGCGAACGCGCGAATTTCGCTAGGCTTTGCCTCGCAAGCGACTACAACGAGTTCGGAGGCAACGCGATGAGCCAGGACGCATCCCCTCTTCGTCTGCATGTGCCGGAGCCCACCGGGCGGCCGGGTCGCGAGACCGATTTCTCCTACTTGCATCTCTCGCGCGCGGGCGAGGTGCGGCGGCCTCCGGTGGAGGCCGCGCCGGCCGACACCAGCGACCTGGCCTACACCCTGGTGCGCGTGCTCGACGAGGAGGGCCGAGCGGTCGGCCCCTGGGCGCCTGAGGCCAATGCCGCGCTGCTGCGCCGCGGACTGGTCGCGATGATGAGGACGCGGGTCTTCGACGCACGCATGCTGATCGCCCAGCGGCAGAAGAAGATCTCCTTCTACATACAGTGCCTGGGCGAGGAAGCCATCGCCACCGGCCATGCGCTGGCGCTTCAGCAGGGCGACATGTGCTTTCCCACCTACCGCCAGCAGGGCCTGCTGCTGGCCCGTGACGACGTCTCGATGGTGGACATGATCTGCGAGCTGTTGTCCAACGAGCGCGACCCGCTCAAGGGACGGCAGCTGCCGGTGTGCTATTCGATGAAGCGCGCCGGCTTCTTCTCGATTTCGGGCAACCTGGCCACGCAGTTCATCCAGGCGGTGGGCTGGGGCATGGCCTCAGCCATCAAGGGCGACACCCGGATCGCATCGGCCTGGATCGGCGACGGCGCCACCGCCGAGTCCGACTTCCACACCGCGCTGACCTTCGCGCACGTGTACCGCGCGCCGGTGATCCTCAATGTGGTCAACAACCAGTGGGCGATCTCCACCTTCCAGGCCATCGCCGGCGGCGAGGCCACCACCTTTGCCGCGCGCGGTGTCGGGTGCGGTATCGCGTCGCTGCGCGTGGACGGAAACGATTGGCTCGCCGTGCTGGCCGCTTCGCGCTGGGCGGCCGAGCGCGCGCGCAGCAACCTGGGGCCGACCCTGATCGAATGGGTCACCTACCGCGCGGGCGCGCATTCCACCTCGGACGATCCCTCGCGCTACCGGCCGGCCGACGACTGGCAGCACTTCCCGCTCGGCGATCCGATTTCGCGCCTGGCGCAGCACCTGCGCGGCATCGGCGCCTGGTCCGAGGAGGAGCACGAGAAGACGCAAGCCGAGCTCGAAGCACAGGTGAGCGCGGCGCTGAAGGAGGCCGAGCGCTACGGCTCGCTGGCCGACGGCCACCTGCACAGCGCCGCGGCGATGTTCGAGGATGTCTACCAGAGCGTGCCGCCGCACCTGCAGGAACAGCGTCGCCAGCTCTCGCAGTTCCAGAAAGGCTGAAGCAATGCCCGTCATGACCATGATCCAGGCGCTGCGTTCGGCCTTGGACCTGATGCTCGAACGCGACGACAACGTTGTGATCTACGGCCAGGACGTGGGCTATTTCGGCGGCGTGTTCCGCGTTACCGAAGGCCTGCAGGCCAAATACGGGCGCTCGCGTGTGTTCGATGCGCCGATCTCCGAGGGCGGCATTGTCGGCTCGGCCATCGGTATGGGGGCCTACGGACTGCGGCCGGTGGTGGAGGTGCAGTTCGCCGACTACTTCTACCCGGCCTACGACCAGATCGTGTCGGAGGCGGCGCGGCTGCGCTACCGCTCGGCCGGCGACTTCTTCGCGCCCATCACCATCCGCATGCCCTGCGGCGGCGGCATCTACGGCGGGCAGACGCACAGCCAGAGCCCAGAGGTGCTGTTCACCCATGTCTGCGGGCTGCGCACGGTGATGCCCTCGAATCCGCGCGACGCCAAAGGCCTGCTGATCGCCTCGATCGAGCACGACGACCCCGTGATCTTCCTGGAGCCCAAGCGCCTCTACAACGGCCCCTTCGACGGCCACCACGACCAGCCGCTGGTGCCCTGGCCCCAGCATCCGCTGGGCGAGGTGCCCGAGGGCTACTACACGGTGCCGCTGGAGTCGGCCACTGTGTACCGGCCCGGCAGCGCGCTCACGGCCATCGCCTACGGCACCATGGTTTTCGTCTGCGAGGCGGCGGCGCGCGAGACCGGCATCGATGTGGAGATCATCGACCTGCGCAGCCTGTGGCCGCTGGACCTGCCCACGTTGGTGGCCTCGGTCAAGAAGACCGGCCGCTGCGTGATCGTGCACGAGGCCACGCGCACCAGCGGCCTCGGCGCAGAGCTGACGGCGCTGGTGCAGGAGCACTGCTTCTACCACCTCGAGGCGCCGATCGAGCGCGTGGCCGGCTGGGATACGCCCTATCCGCATGCGCAGGAGTGGGCTTACTTCCCAGGCCCGGCGCGCGTTGGCGCCGCCTTCAGGCGCGTAATGGAGGACTGAGCGAATGGGCGAGCTTGCGATCAAAGTGCCGGACATCGGCGAAGGCATCGCCGAAGTGGAGCTGGTCGCCTGGCGGGTCCAGCCGGGCGATCCGGTGGCGGAAGACCAGGTACTGGCCGACCTGATGACCGACAAGGCCACCGTCGAACTTCCCTCGCCAGTCGCCGGCAAGGTGCTCTCGCTGGGGGGCACGGTGGGGCAGCTGATCGCGGTGGGTGCGGAGCTGATTCGCCTCGAGGTGAAGGGGGGCGGCAACGTGGAGGTGGCTGGCACGCAGACGGCCGGGCCCACGCTGGCATCGGCGCCAGCACCGGTGCTCCCGGCCGCCACTTCAGCCGTCAAGCCCGCTCCCGCGCAACCGGACGAGCGCCCCATCGCCTCGCCCGCTGTACGGCGCCGCGCATGGGAGCTCGGCATCGACCTGCGGCAGATGCCCGCCAGCGGCACCGCCGGCCGCATCGTCCAGGCCGACCTCGACGCCTGGCAGGCTCGCCATCCCGGCGGACAGAGTGCACCCCAGCAGCCCTACGCAAGCGCTCTGCGCGGCGTGGAGCGCCACGACGAAGAGGCCGTGCCTCTCACCGGCGTGCGCCGACGCATCGCGCAGCACACCCAAGAGTCGGCGCGCCGCATCCCGCATTTCACCTACGTCGAGGAAGTCGATGTAGGTGAAGTGGAGCGGCTGCGCGCGCAACTCAACGAGCGGTGGGGCGGCGAGCGCCCGCACCTGACGTTACTGCCTCTGGTGGTACGCGCCCTGGTGCTGGCGGTGCAGCGCTATCCCCAGGCCAATGGCCGCTTCGACGACGAGGCCGGCGTGCTCACGCGCCACGGCGCGATGCACGTGGGCATCGCCACCCAGACCGAGGCCGGCCTCATGGTGCCGGTGCTGCGCCATGCCGAGGCGCGCGACCCTTGGTCCAGCGCGGCCGAGATCGCGCGCCTGGCCGCCGCCGCGCGCGCCGGCCATGCCACGCGCGACGAGCTGAGCGGCTCCACCATCACTATCACCAGCCTGGGGGCTCTGGGCGGTATCGCTTCCACACCGATCATCAACCTGCCCGAGGTGGCGATCGTGGGGGTCAACCGCATCGTGCTGCGGCCAGTCGTGCGCGACGGCGCGATGCTGCCCCGCAGCATGATGAACCTGTCATGCTCCTTCGACCACCGCGTCCTCGACGGCCAGTACGCGGCCGGGTTTGTGCAGGCAATGCGAGCAGCACTGGAGTCTCCAGCCCTCCTTTTCATGGACTAGCAGCCGGGTTTGCGACGTCACTGGAAAAAACCTGGGCTCTGGCGCGAAATCTCCACGCAGCCAAACGCCGTGCCTGCATGTGTTGCGTCGCAGTTCTGAACCGGCAGTCGATTCAAATGTCCGAGCATCTCTAGGCCGGCGATGCACCGACTGTCGCGACTGGTTGCACGCAAAGCGCTGCAACAGTAGCGGCAAAAGCTCCCTCCACCGCTTGCCTTGCCCCGTCGCGCGATGTCCCCTAGCCGTTCCCGACCGACAGCGGTCACTCGAACCGGGTCAGGGGCAAGGGTGCGAATCTGAGTGCAATGTCTCAATTTGAGACGCTAAGCGTAGCGTATAGATAGTTGGATGTGCGGGAGAGCATGGAGAAGCCGCCGGGGGTTGAGCCGGTAAACAGTCCCGTCGCTACGGCCGAGGTGTCGGGAGCGGCTCCTCGCGAAAAAAGCATTCCGGCAGGATGGCGCCAGAGATGTGTTCAATGGAGCGCTCCTCCACTTGGTGCCTGGCGAACACCTCGCGCCAGCCTTGAACGGCCTGCACCAGCTGCTGGATAACTTGCCGCGCTTCGTCGTGCTCTAGTCCGAAGCTTGTGCAGTCCGACAGCAGGTTGTAGATGCTGGCCACGCGGCCATAGCGCCCGGCCTCGAGCGCGAGGTCCCGCCGTTCCAGGGAGATGAGCGGCACCGGAACAATGTCGTAAGCTGGGGACAGCCGCCAGCCGCCGCTCGTGCGCAGCATGGCGTGGTTCCGCGGATGGTCGTCGTTGTTCGTGACCATCGCGTTGAAGACCATGCGCTTGAAGAGTTCGAGCCTGTCGGCATCGGGCTTGGCGGACCAGCGGCGCAGTTCATCGGCGAGCAGTAGGTACGACCAGCGCTCGCGGCCGGTGTAGCCATCTTCTGCGTCCAAGACGGTGAGTCCGGATACCAGGCCGTGCCGAGCGTACGCGCCGGCGTCAGGATTCCACTCGCGGTCAAAGCGCAGCAGCATCAGCGCTTCGGCTTTGCCAACCTTCTCCATCCTCGTTCCGCATACGTGGAGGCCCGCCGCGCGCGCAAGCTCGAGCGTGGCGTACTCAATGCGCTGCATGTTGTGCCTGTCTCCTTTTTCGGGGAGCTTGGCCAGATAGATGCGATGGTCGTCTTCCACTGTGACCTTCGGACGCGCTCCCCCCATGCTGGTACCGGGCTCCAGGCCCTCGAGCACCTCGTACGGCAGTTTTCCAGTTTCTTCCAGCTGTTCAGCCGCCTTGGTCAAGGCCTCGAGCTGGTGTGTGCGATTGAACGGCTTGGCAGGACCAGGGGGCTGCGCGGAAAGACCGAAGCGCAAGCTGCCGGCCCCGTCATCAGGACCGTTGAGGAGATACTCCATCTCCGAGATTTCCGACTCCTCCCGCTCGAGCCGCGCCTGGATGACACGGCGGCCCCAGGCGTCCGGACTGGCGTCGCGCAATGCCCCAGGGATGCCCTTGAGCTTCGTGAACTGCATCGGCTTGTCGGTGAGCTTGAGGTGGAAGGGGTCAAGCTCGATGACGTTTTGGCGGACCAGGTATCGCTTGCCATAGGTGAAGGTGCCCTGAAAGGCCCCCGCTCCCAGTTCCTTGACTTTCAGCGAGGCGCAGGGGACCCACTCGAAGGTGCCAGGCAGTTGCGTGTAGACGTAGCAGAGGTTTTCTTTGTCAGCCATGTGGGGCGGAGTTCAGAAGTCGTTGTCTTCGGAGACGGGGGTGTGCAGACGTTGAGGGCGGGAAGCTGCCTCAAGAATCTTTCCGTGGTCGTCCTTGTCAGGGTTGGCGACATCCCGGAAGGTGTCCAGGAGCCCGAGGGTCCAAAGGACGCCCATGACTGTGCCCAAGGCTACGCCCGGTTCGCCGTTTTCGATGCGATACAGGGAGCGCCGGCCAATGCCACAGGCCTTGGCCAGGTCCTCTGTTCTCATGCGGCGGCGCACGCGGGCAGTCCGGATATTGCGGCCAAGCTCTTCAAGGCGCGAGCGCACTTCTCGAGGGAGTTGGTTGGTTGCTTCGTGAGCCATATGCGACCCGTTAGGTAGGTTTGCGGGCCATATTAGACCCGCGAACCCCTGTCGTCAAGTTTTGGGCCATATGTGGCCCGCAAAACGATGTAGCGGGTCAAATGCGGCTTGAAATGCCACTTGAGCGAGGCCAAATCAAAGAAACGCGCGACAAAGAAGATGCGGCGTGAAGACTACGCGCACGCGACAAGTCCCTGATGGCTTCGCAGGACCGGCCGTTCGGCGACGACCTTCAATGCGCTCGTAAGCAGACCTTCACGATGCGAGCAGCGAGCGCCTCCACCTCGGCGACCGAGAAGCCCTCATCCTTTTTGAGGAGGACGGTCACGCGTTCGAGTTCAGCACGATGCAGCAAGGCCGGACTCCAATGTTCATTGCATACGGGGGACTTCTCGAACATTGTGCGTGCTGGCGCAGACCAGAAAATGACCGTGGAGATGCAGAAGAAGTCCACCTCAGCCTATTTCAACGGGCTGGCGCCTGGCAGCGAAGAGGCGCTCTACCGTGGCGAGGTGGCTGGCGAACCCAGGTGGTCGGGTGTCTTGCCCTCCAGCGGCGACTATCGGGTGCGCGTTTTCCTCAGCCGTGCGGCTGCCCGCCAGGGCAAGTCGGCTGCGTACACGCTCAAGATTTCTGTGGTGACCTGAGCCAGATGCGCACCCTTCTCCTGCTGCTCTATGCCTACGGTATCGTCGGGGTGCTCTCGCTGCTCGTCATCCCCGCTAGTGCCAAAGGATGGTTCGGGTTGGAACCCGACCCGCTCGCCGCTGTGTTTGCCATCTTGCTCGCCTCGCCGTGGGGTTTGCCGGTGCAAGGCATGTTGCCGGGTGACTCGCCGTGGCTGGCGGGCAGCCTCCTGTCTGCCTGCATTTCCTTGAACCTCCTCGGCCGGAATGCAGCGATTGCTTCTAACTGCGTGGAATGCAGGTCAGGAGCCGACGTCCGATGCTTGCATCCATGCCGGCATATCGCGCTGGCCATGGAGGACGCGCCAAACGCCGATGCGGTCTGATTGTTCGAAGTAGAAAATCATGCATGGAAAGCGCGTCAATGACCAAAAGCGCAGTCCTCTAAACAAGCGTCCGGTTGCCGTTGTGTCTCGGACACTCCCAGGCCTTGAGAAGTTCCGGAGCCTATAATTTTTCTCCAATCATGAACGGGAAAATTCGTGCCAATTGCTCCCAGTGAGCAAGTGAAGATTAGCAACGACTTGGCGAACCTGCCGAAGCTGCAACAAGCGTTCGAGCAATTCGGCCAACAGCACTGCATTCCCGTACAGGCCATCAATCAGCTCCAGGTTGTACTGGACGAGATGGTTAGCAACATCATCAAGTACGCATGGTCGGACGATAGTGCACATGAACTGTCGGTGTCCTTCGGCGTGAGCGACAACGCGGTCACGCTGGAGTTCGATGACGATGGCGCGAAATTCAATCCTCTCGAGGCATCCCCGGTTGCACCGCTCCAGCCTGGGCAGCGCCCACGTCCCGGAGGGGTGGGCCTGCACATGGTGCGCCAGCTTGTTGACAGGATGGCGTATGCGCGAATTGGCGCAACCAACCACGTCACAATCACCAAACAGTTGAACTAGGAGCATGAGGATCAGTCATGGCAGAAGGTTCGTTGCAGATCCAGGAAGCAAAGAAGGGCGAGGTGTGTATCGTGACCCTTGCAGGCCGCATCGACAGCACGAATGCGGAGCAGGTCATGACCCGCTTATGCGCCTTGCTCGGCGCGGGAGAAGCCCGCGTCCTCGTCGATCTGAAACAGGTCGTCTACTTGACGAGTGCAGCGTTCCGAGCCCTGCTCGTCGCTGCGGATGAAGCGGAACGAAGAGCCGCGCAGCTCATCCTCTGCAGCGTCAAGGGCCAGGTGCGAGAACTGTTCGAGATGGGCGGCCTGCTCGATGCGTTCGCGATCCAGGGCACCTGCGACGAGGCGATCCGACAGCTGGGCTGAGACGTTTGCCAGTCAACGGATGGCTGCAGTTGGCCGCCAGCTCAGCACGAGCATCGTCACGTCGTCTGCCGGCGGGGCACCCGCCGCAAAAGAATCGATCGCGTCCTTCACCTGTGTTACCCGGGCCTGCGCGCTCGATTCAGTCGTTGAGTTCAGCAGCGCTTGCAGCCGCTCGTCTCCATACATGTTCTGGTCCTCGTCCGATGCCTCCACAACGCCGTCCGTGCAGACAAACAGCGTGTCAGCCTTGTCCAGATCGAGAGTGCTGGTCGTGTAGCTCGTGGCCTGCCGGATCCCCAGTGGCGCCTGCGGGGTACCGCCGAGGCGCTCCAGACCACCCGCAACGCTGATCCTATAGGGTGGCGGGTGGCCGGCATTCGAAAATTCAAGTCCCCCGGTCCGCACGTCCAGAGCACCCAAGAACACGCTGACGAACATCTTCTCCCGGTTGTTCTGGCACAGCTCGCGATTGACCGTGTCCAGCACCCGGCCCGGCGTGACATCCGTGGCACCGACCTCGTGCAGTAGCTCGACGGCCATGCGAACGAGGCTGCGCGTTCGGGCCATGAACATCGCGGCGTCGGCGCCCTTGCCCGAGACATCGGCGACAAGAAAGAACAGTCGCTCCGGCGACGAGTAGAAAAAATCGTAAAGGTCGCCACCTACCTCGCGCGCCGCCTGCATCAGCGCATGAATGTCAACTGGCTGCTGCTCGGTGAACGCCGGAAACTCGCGCGGCAGCATACTGACCTGCAGCCGTCGGGCCGCCTCCAGTTCCTTTTCGAGGCGATTCAGGCTCGCGTGCAGTTCGTCGCGCAACCTCTTCTTCTCCAGGCTCGCACCCACCCGCGCTGCCAGCAGCGTCGGATTGAACGGCTTGGGCAGGTAGTCCTCGGCGCCTAGCTCCACGCAGCGGATCACGCTCTCGATCTGGTCGAGCGCGGAAATCATGATGACGGGAACGTCGCGCCGGCGCGGGTCTGCCTTGAGCTGCTCTAGCACCTCGTAGCCGTTCAGCTCCGGCATCATTACGTCGAGCAGCACGAGATCGAACTCGCGCTGGCCCAGCAGATCGAGCGCCTCCCGGCCGTTGGTCGCTGTTTCGATGGAGGTATGGCCCAGGCGTTTCAGGCGCTGGCGCAGCGTGTAGCGGTTGTCCTCGTTGTCGTCGACGACCAGCAGGCGCGCCTCCAGCGGGTTCATGTGGTCATTCAATGGTTGAAGTGGAACAGGACCGTCGAGCGGCCCGCCTTGTGCGTGCTCGTGACCCGGTCGGCGTAGCGGCGCAGCATGTAGCCCGCGAGCTTTCGCTCGCCCTCTTCCGAGGCGATGATCTCCGCCTTCGAGGGCCGCTGCTCGGGAAGCGCGAGGGCCGCGCCCAAATAGGAAACGCGCACTTCCAGGTTGAACTCGTCGAAGGTCGCATCGACCTGCAGCGGACTCTGGGGAGCACAGCCGACGATGATCGTCTCGACTGACTGGGCGAGATTGAACTGGGCGCGTTCGATGACGTCACGGCGCGCGCCCCAGCGCTGGCCGGCGACCTCCATGAAGTCATAGAGCTTGTCTCCGTCCAGCGGCCCAACAGGCAGCACGAGGCTGGTGCGCTTCATCACGCCGATGCGAAAAATCGCGTTCAGCCCTAGAGCCGTGATGGTGCCGAAGGCCATCGACGTGCCGAAGAGCGTCTGCATCTCCGCCGGGAGCGACTGGAAAAATGCGGGAAAGATGTCCACGGCCAAACCGAGGACGAGCGCCAGGCCGATGACGATCGTCTTTCGCGCGTCCAGCAGGCGGGAGGTGATGATCTCCAGCCCGTTCACCACAATGAACGTGGAGGAAAACACCAGGGCAGCACCCGCGACGGCCCGCGGCATCAGGTAGAACAGCATCCCCAGTCGCGGCACGAAGGCCAGCACCAGCAGCATCGCTGCGATCGCATAGCCGATGCGCCGGCTGAGAACACCGGTCGCAGCAGCCAGGCCGACGGCCGACGTGGACGAACTGAGGCCCGACGCGCCGACGCCGCCTGCGACGACAGTCGCCAGGCCATCGGCGAGAACACCACGAGAGATTGATTGCAGGTCTGGGCGCTTCCAATCGTTGTCATTCGCTTTCTGCGATGTGGTCACGTTACCCGTGACCTTGAGCGTGGCCGCGATCGCCGCCACGCCGAACGGGATCAGCAGGCTCGGCTCGAAGGACCAGCCCAGGTGGCTGACCTGCGGCAGGGCGATCAAGGCGCTTTCGTCGAGCGCGCCAAAGCTGGTGCGTCCCGTCAGGACCGCCATCGCGTAGCCCGCCACCATGCCGATGAGCACGCTGAGCAGCCGCAACATGCCACGGCTCCAGATGTTGAGCACCAGCATGACCAGGATGGTTGCGAAACCAATGCCCAGGTCCTGCAGGTCGCCGTGTCCGCCCGCGGCGCTGAAGATGCTGCGCAACCCGACAATGCCCGTTGCCACGCCGATCAGCAGCACCACCAGGCCGCTGATCTCGGGCGGCAGCAGCGAGCGCATGTGCTTCAAGGCCCGCGCCAGGAGCACTTCCGCGGCGCCCGCCGCCATCGTCATGCCGAAGACGAGGGGCAGGCCACCTAGCTTCGCAGCCAGCAGCGACGGGACGAGATAGATGACCGACGTGCTCGGCTGGCACAGGAAGCGCGAGCCCACCGGACCGACGCCGATCACCTGCATCAGCGTGCCGACGGCCATGGCTACCAGCGTGAGGCTAACCATTGCCGCCGCGATCTGCGGCGAAGCGCCGGTTGCCTGTGCCAGCAGCACCGGGTAGACAAGGTCCATCGACATGAGTGCCACGTGCTGCAGCCCGGCGAGGATCAGGACCCCGGCCGGTGGCTTGTCGTCCACGGCATACGCGACGTTCGACGGCGGCGTCATCCGGCGGGCGGCAGAAGCGCCTGGATCTTCGCGCGCAGCCTGGCGATGTCGACCGGCTTGGTGTCATAGTCTTCGCAGCCTGCGGCGAGCGCCTTTTGCCGGTCCCCCGCCATGGCATGCGCCGAGAGCGCGATGACCGGGATGCTGCGCGTCTCGCTCATGGCCTTGAGTTGGCGCGTCGCCTCCCAACCGTCAAGCCCCGGCAGCCGCAAGTCCATCAGGATCAGGTCGGGCCGTTCGGTCCTGGCCATCGAAACGCCCAACTCGCCGTCAGTTGCGACGATGATCGTGTATCCGGCGCGGCCCAAGCGGTGCCTGATGACGTAGATGTTGTCGTCGTTGTCCTCGACGTACAGGATCTTCATGTGGCGGGCTCCAGCGTCGGGGCGTCTTCGCGCAGCGTGAGCGACGCGAGCTGGGTGCTGACCTCATGCAGCAGCTGCTCGCGGTCCTGTCCGCTCTTCTGGATTACGCTGGCGACGAAGCCGTTCAGGCGCCGGTGATCCTCGGCCGACAGGTCCAGTGCCGTGACGACGACCACGGGGATGTCGCGCCAGCGCGCATGGCGTCGAAGCTCGGTCAGGAATTCAAAGCCATCCATCTCGGGCATCATCAGGTCGAGCACGATCGCATCGGGTTCGCATGCCTGAATCGCGTGCAGCGCGAGTCGTCCATTCGCAGCCTCGGCCACCTCCCAGCCGTCGCGCTCCATTCCGTGGCGCGCGAGCATTCGCGCCGCCTCGTCATCCTCGACGATCAACAGCTGCCCACCTTCACGGCGGCAGATCGTGCGCAGAGTGCTGGCCAGGCGCTCGCGGTTCACGGGCTTGATCAGGTAGTCGGTGGCACCCAGCGTGTAACCACGCTGCTTCTCGTCCACGATCGTCACCAGCACGACCGGGATGTCCTGCAGGCGCGGGTCGCCCTTGAGAGCGGCGAGCACCGTCCAGCCATCGATGTCCGGCATCATGATGTCCAGCGTGATGGCGCTCGGATGCCGCTCCTTCGCCTGCGCGATGCCTGCCGCGCCACTATCCGCCGTGACGACCTGGAAGCCTTCGCGCAGAAGGTGCCGCTCCATGAGCTGGCGCACCGTCGGGTCGTCGTCGATCACGAGTACGGTGCGCTGCTGCGCAGAGGGCGCCCGCTGCGCGAGCGCGGGGGCGCGGTCCTGGGCCGTGATGCCGGTCTGTTGCGCTGCGTCCGCCGGAAGATGGATCGTGAAGGTGGAGCCGCGCCCAAGTTCGCTACGCACGGAAATCTCGCCGCCCATCATTCTGCAGAATCGCTGGCTGATCGCCAGCCCGAGGCCCGTGCCACCGTACTTTCTTGTCGTCGAGGCATCGGCCTGAACGAATTCCTGGAACAGGCGGGAGACCTGCTCGGGCGTCATCCCGATGCCGGTATCAGTCACTTCGAGATCGACCCATTCACGTCCGGAGACCGAACGTCGCTGCACCCGCACGGTTATCGTGCCGCGCTCCGAGAACTTCGCAGCGTTGCTCGCCAGGTTGAGCAGCGCCTGGCGCAGCCGCATTGGGTCCGCGGTCAGGACCCCCACGTCAGCCGCGCACACGAACTTCAAGTCATTGCCGTTCTTCTTGGCAATCGGCAGGACGGTCGCTATGACATCCTGCACGAGGGGCTCGACAGCGAAAGACTCGATGTTGAGCTCCATCTTGCCTGCCTCGATCTTGGAAAGGTCCAGGATGTCGTTGATGAGCGCAAGCAGATGCTGCGCCGCGCGCAGGATACGCTCGAGCGGCTCGATGTCGTCCGTACGATTGAGGTCGCGCGCGTCCTCGAGCAGCATCTCCGAGACGCCGATGATGGCGTTCATGGGCGTGCGAAGCTCGTGGCTCATGTTGGCGAGAAACTGCGACTTGTGCTCGCTGGCGGCCTCCAGCTGCATGCTCTTTTCCTCAATTTGCTTGAAGAGCCGCGCGTTCTCCATGATGTGCGTACGGAATATCTCGATGGCGTCGGCCATCTTGCCGATCTCATCGCGTCGCACGCCGTGGTCCAGCTCGACCTGCGTCTGTCCAGTCGACAGGCGTTGCATGACATTGGTGATCTGGCGGATCGGACGAACGATCGAGCGGCTGATCATCATCGCCACCCCGAAGCTGATCAGCAGGCCAAGCAACCCCACCCACACGACCACCTGACGATTGCGCTGCGCCTGTGCAGAGAGCTGGCGTTGCAGCGCCGTGGCGTTGGAGATCATCGCCTGCGTCATGTTGCGTAGGTCGGCGTCGACCGCCTCGAAGCTGTCGTCTGTCTGGCCGATCATCATCGTGGCCATTGCGGCGTCTGTGCGCCCCACATCGAGAGTGTCGAGTGCCTGCGCTCTGCAATTGCGCCACTTCGCGTCGAGGGCCTGCAATGCGACGCTTTCGTGCTCGGACAGATCGGGGCGCCGCGTCAACGCTTCGATTTGGGCCGACAGCGTGTTCAGGTCGAGCGCGATCTCGTCTTCCAGGCGCTTGAGCACACCGGGGGCCAGGCCGTTGCTCGCCCAGGAGACGTAGCGGAAGATCTTCATATGTGTCGCGGCCACCTCGGCACCGACATCGGAGAAGGCTTCCTGCTTAGGCACGAGTTCGCCGGACAGAACGTTCAGTCCAGCGGCAGACCGGAAGGACGTCATGTAGGCGTGAGCTCCCAGGCCAAGCAGGCAGGCCAGCAGCAATGCCGAGGCGAAGGTGGCCTTGAACTGGATGGACAAGTTATTGAAGTTGCCCACGCGTCCGTCCTGAGGCGGGTATGCCGGGAGGCCTAGCGGTAGACGCCCACGCCAACCCAGTAGTCGCCCATTCGCTCGACATAGCTAGTCTTGTCTTCGATCTTGTTGGTAATTGGATTGGGCCACTTGTAGTCGTACCAGCCGCTGCCCTTGGCATTGACGAGGTCGCGCATGTCGCGGATGAGGAACTTGCCGTCCTGGTCCTTCAGCGTGAGCAGGTTCTTGCCGATCAGTGCCGGCCGCGCGCCATGGGCGACGTTGACGCCCGCCATGTCATAGACGAAGGGGTAGAGGTCGCGGTCATGGAACTCAGGGTCCGCCTTGTCCGATACCGATTTGAAGGTGGCCTCTGCGCCTTCCGCCTTGAACTTTGCCTGCACGCGCTTGACCATGGCGACGGCTTCTTCCTTGGTGCCGAACTCGGCAGCGGCGGCAATCCGACTCGACAGGGACGACAGCAGGATCAATAGAGCTGATCGCCTGCCTACCCAAACTTGGGGAGACGGTTCGGGCGATGCCGGTAGCCCATCAGATTCACCCTGCAATACGATTGCCGCTTGGATCATCCGCGGGATCGTAGATAGTTCTCCGGCGCCGCAAAATAACCTGAACAGGTGACCGCATGAGTCCCACCAAGCCAGCGCCGACAGCACCTCTGCCGGCCACTTCCGACAGTCGGCCCGACGACACGGTATTCGCACTCTGGGATGAGCTCGCGGACTTTGCGGTCGGTGACGGCGACGCCGCCGTTGCGCACCTGCTATCGCGGCTGTGTGCCATCTTCGGCGCGCAGAACGCCCTCTGGTCGGTGGTCGTTCGCTTGCCAAGCCCGGCTTCAGGAGATCCTTTGAATGGCTGGCGCCCGCGCATCGTCAAGCTGCTCAAGCCCCTCGCGCACGTTGCCGCATCCGTCCAGGAGCAGTTCGACGCGTTGTGGTCGCAGTCGCTGGACATCTCGCAAGTCCTCGCAATGGCCGGTGACGAGACATTCCGCACCAGGCTGCTCTTCGAGGCGCTCCCGCCCGAGTGGTTCGACGGCCCGCATTACCAGCGCCACTACCTGGCCGTCGGCCATCGGGACAGCATGTCCATGCGCTGCTCCCTCAATGAGGATGTGCGCGTGCACATCTTTGTCTTTCGCAGCGCGCAGGCGCCGCGATTTGCATCCACCGACAAGGAGCCTTTCGGTCTGGTGTTGCGGGGCTTGCGTTGGCTCTACCGGCAACAGGTTCTCAGCCACGGGCTGCTCATTGCCAAGGCTGCGCTCACTGCGACGGAACGCAAGGTGTTGCTGGAGCTGTTGGACGGGAGAAGCGAAAAGGCCACAGCTGCTCTCCTTGGCCAAAGCCCGAACACAACGCATATCCACGTTAAGTCGATCTATGCCAAGTTCGGGGTACACAACAGGGCCGAACTGACGTCCCTTTGGCTCGGACGCCTGCCTGACGCACCTGATGCGCGCCAACAGGCGGCCAGAGGGTCGCCTTAGGGGAAGTCGAGCAACTCCCGGACCGCACGAACGTGCCGATGGTTCTAAAAGATGGGGTTCTGAAACTTGAGGTATTCATACTCCAGGTTCCGGTTGAGAGCGATTTACTGCATCAGCACCTTTTCTAGGGGGCATGCAGCCGGCATGCTTCTCCTGCAAGGCCGCAACCATGATGGGTGAGCACTCGAGCCTCACATCGAACTCATCATCTTCATAGATGTGCATTGTTTCGGGGCGCCGCATCTGGCGGCGCTTGGACCGTTCCGCGCGCTCGCCCTTCTTGGCGTACTTAGAAAGAGCCGCAAGGCGGGCGAACTCCTCGGTAGATTCCTCGACGGTCCCGATGTATCCGACATCGGGAGCGTGTACGAAGACCCACCACTCACGCAGAGGTGTGCTCATTGCTCAATACCAATTGGGGTTGCGGGTGCCGTGGTGCCAATAGGCGTGGTGCTAGTAGAGATAGGCGGCGCCCGCGCCAGGCTGACTGTTGCTGGCCTGATCACCGTTGAGTCCGGATGCACTGCCCGCCTCTTTGGGTGCGCCTACCAAGATCGTCTTGCCGTCGGCCGACAACCCCACTGCTGCACCAAAGGAGTCGCCGTCGTCAGGGTTGGTGGCCTTGATCATCTTTGCGGTGGGCCACGTGTGATCAGCCGCCTCATCAAGGATGGCAACGGCGCCAGGCCGCACGCTCACAGTGGGATCGCTGTATGCGATCAATGAACCACGTCCTTGAGCCGCGAGCTGTGACCTGACAGCCTATGTTCCCACGTAGATCAACGTGGGAACGTAAATGTCAGACGAGTTGGAAGACCTCAAGCGCCGACTGGTGGTGGGGCACAAGAGCGACGGACGCAGCGTGTACGACGAAGCGGCGAAGCTGGAACTGGTGGCACTGTGTCGGCAGCCTGGCGCCTCGGTGTCACGCCTGGCGCGCGAGTGCGGCGTCAATGCCAACCAGGTGAGCCGGTGGCTTCGCGAGCATGGGCACGGTGGTCGAGCGCGCAAGGCCGTTGCCAACGTAGCGCCGACGCCTTCGGCGTTCGTGGCGGTCTCGTTGCCGCCAGTGTCGCCAACCGGGGCCCGAAGCGGCGACGACATCGCCGCCGTGATGGACGTGCAGGCACGCTTGCCCAACGGCGTGGCGATCGATCTTCGCGGTGTTGAGCTGCGCATCGTCGACGAAGTCGTCCAGGCGTTCGGGAGGGTGCGGTGTTCCGCTTCGACGAAGGACTGAAGGTCTACCTGCACCGCGAGCCGGTGGACTTCCGGCTGAACATCAATGGCCTGGCAGTGCTGGTGGAGCAGGCCCTTGGCCTGGATCCGTTCGCCTCGTGCGCGTACGTGTTTAGCAACCGCCGGCGCGACCGGGTGAAGATCCTGGGCTGGGAGCGCAACGGCTTCTGGCTGTTGCTCAAGCGCCTCGAGAAGGACAGGTTCATCTGGCCTTCGGCCGAAGCGGCTCCCACGCTGACGGCCGAGCAACTGCACTGGTTGCTGGAGGGAATCGACATCGCGGTAGTCCAACGCCACCCCCATCTGCGCTACGCCAGCGTGGCTTAAAAAAGAACTGGTGATGTAGGAACGATGATGGGGCATGCCGATCCAAGCTGGCGTGTCGTCGCCTGCCACCATCACCGCTGAAGAACTCGCCGCGCTCATTGCCGAGCGCGACGCGCTGGCCGGCGCACTGCGGGTGGCCACCACCGAGCGAGACCTCGCACTGGAGCGGCTGAGGTCGCTGCAGCGCCAGCTGTTCGCCGCCAAGAGCGAGGCCCGCGGCACCGATCAGAAGGACCTGTTCCTCAACGAGGCCGAGGCGCTGGCCCCGACCGATCAGACGCCGCCGGCCGAGACCGAGGAAGAGGAATCGACACCGGTCGCGGGTCACCAACGCAAGAAGCGCGGTCGCAAGCCGCTGGACCCGGCGCTGCCGCGCGACATCGTGCGCCACGAGTTGCCAGAGTCCGAGCGTGTCTGCGCTCACGATGGCCATGCCCTGGTGGAGATTGGAGCCGAGGTCAGCGAGCAGATGCACGTCATCCCCGAGCAGGTGCGCGTGCTGCAGCACCACCGCATCAAGTACGCCTGCCCCTGCTGTGACCTGAGCCTGAAGGTCGCGCCGACGCCAGCGCGCATCATCCCGCGCGGTCTGCTCACCGAGGAGGCGCAAGCCTGGGTCATCACCGGCAAGTACCAGTTCGGCATGCCGCTATACCGCACAGCCGCACTGCTGCGTCGCTTCGGCGGCGACATCGTGAGCAACACCCTGGCCGCGGGCGTGGTGCGCATTGGCCAGGCCGTGCAGCCCGTCATCAATCTGCTGCGCGATCACCTGTTGGACTCGGATCTGATCTACGGGGACGAGACCACCGTCCAGGTCCTGAAGGAGCCCGGGCGCAAGGCACAGACGAAGAGCTTTATGTGGGCGCAGATGAACGGTACCGGTCCACCGGTACGGCTGTTTGCCTATGCACCGGGGCGCGGCGCCGTGCACGCGGAAAAGCTCTACGCCGGCATCCGCCCCGGCACCACGCTCATGAGTGATGGCTACGAGGTCTACAACGGCATCGCGAAGGCCGGTGGTCTCACGCACCTTGGATGCTGGGTTCACGCACGTCGACCGCTGATCAAGGCCGAGGAAGCCATACCGAAGGCAGCTCGTTCGCCTGACCAGGTCGCGACGCGGTTCGTGCGGCTCATTGGCAAGCTGTACCGCGCAGAGGCGTTGGCCAGGGACTGGACGCCCGCGCGTCGACTGCGGCTGCGCTCGCGCTACAGCGCCGCCGTCGTGCGCGAGATCGAGCGGTTGCTGCTCACGCATCTGCACGCCGTCGCGCCCTCAAGCTTGCTCGGCGAAGCGCTGCACTACCTGCATGGGCAGTGGCCCAAGCTCGTGCGGTTCCTGGAAAACGGCTCCTGGCCGTTGGACTCCAACCCGGTGGAGAACGCGATCCGTCCCTTCGTGGTCGGACGCAAGTCATGGTTGTTCGCCGACACCGTGGGCGGCGCGAATGCGAGTGCCAATCTCTATTCGCTCATCGAGACAGCGAAGGCCAACAACATCGAGCCCTACCGCTACCTCGTCGCGCTGTTCAAGAAGCTGCCTCTGGCGCAGACCGTCGATGACTACGAGGCTCTGCTGCCTTGGAACATCGACCTGGCCGCGCCGTAGACGACTCTCTACACGACGAACGCCTCAGCTACCAGGGCGTGGTTAATTGACGGCTTACGGATCGCTTTCAGGGACGGCCCAGACGCCTTCACCGCGAGCACGGCTGCTTTCCAGGCTGACCAGCAGGCGCTTCCCATCGAAAGAAAATGCAAGCGGGCCGCCGGAATAGTCTTGGTCGAACCTGCCCCCCGTATAGATGTAATTTCCAGCATCCATGCGGAAGTAGATGCCCCAGCTTTGCAGGTCACCCAATGCCGCCCGCGTCCCGTCGCCGGATAGGGCAACGTTGGGTACAAAGCCCAGCGGCATCCAATTGTTCGGGTCTTGAAGGCTATTCGTGGCCTGCCACTGGAGCGAGGAACCACGGAAGATCAGGGCACGCGATGCGCTCGACCCCGTTCTCGCCATCCCTGCAATCAACGACTTGCTATCGGCCGACAGAGCCAGACGTTCCCCAAACCGTGCACCGACGGTCTGAACTGGCGGGAAGAGAGCAATGGGAAGCGCAGTCAGACTGAGGTCCGCCACGTACACCGCACCGGCGCCATAGTTTTGGCCTGGCGCTCCAAACGCCACGGTCCGGCCGTCGCCCGAGATCGCAACCGAGGCTCCCGTTTCGTTGCCCTGGGCGGTATTGGAAGGCAGCGACTTGTACTGCGCCCAGTAGCTGCGGCCGTCAGCCTCCATACGGCGAAATACCATTACGACGCCCTGTCCGAATATTCCGGGCACTCCAACCGCCAACGTATCGCCGTCGTCCGAGAGCGCGACTGCCTGTCCAAATCTGTCCCCTGCGTTGGGCAGCGCAATGGCCAGCGGAGTGCTGGAAACCCAGCCTTTGCCATCGCGGTTGGTATAGACGACCACGCGACCAGCGGCATTCGAATACTCTGGCGCGCCCAATGCGATGGTCTTGCCGTCGCCCGAAATTGCTACCGCCTTGCCCAACTGTTCGGTATGGATTGCGTCCACGCTCTTGAAGTAGCCCACTGCGCTATTGGGATCAGCCTTGGCCGAAGCAGACCAAGGCCCGCAGCCGACGTCATTGCAGGCTTGCACGAAGTAGTTCTGCATGAAGAGGCCTCCCACCTTGGAAGTTAGTTCAATGCCGTTCATCTGTAGCGTGAGGGCTGAAATCTTGTCTGCCTCCACCCTGACGCCACCGCTGGCGCCGCTGTCCGGCACGGGTGAAGAACCGACGCGGTAGAAGGTGGCCGTGGGCACTGCGCTCCAGTTGAAGGAGAACGACTTGACTGCGTAGGTCACCGACGGTCGAGCGGCAGCACCCGGAGCCTGCGGCAACGTTGGACTCGGTGGCGTCACGGGTGGCTCAACCGGCAGAGGAACTGCCGGGGGCTGCACAGGTGGTGCGTCAGGCCCCTCCGACTGTGCCGGCGGCGCGGGGGATACGGGCGGCGATTCTGGAGGAGCTGCGGGTGCATCAGCACTCGGCGGCCGACTCCCGTCGGACCCGCCGCCAGTCGGCGGGGACGCAGTGCCGCCACTCGCGTCAAACGCGCCGCCGCCGCCACCGCCACAAGCGGTAAGTACCAGGGTGAGCGCCAACGCAATTGCCGGCGAAGAGATCTTGCTCATGGTTCAGTCAAATTCGATGGTTCGGGACAGGCGCGACGCTCGACTCTGGGTGCTTGAAAGAAGTACAGCGTCTGGTCGCGCAGGGGGAGCGGCTCAATGGCCCAGAAGTGCGCCGAAGCTGGCGCCTCTATTGGTTTTCAGCAGAGGGACGCGCCCACAATGCCGGACCGGCAGGGTCGGCGGGAACGATTGCCGCGAGCGAAGGCATAGCGACTTGGCATCGATCTGCTTCCTTTCAAATGCGGGGCAACATCGCCCACGCATGCACTCAGCTGCGGTGCATGCGTCGACGGTTTGCGGGCGCTTGAAAGATCAGGTCAGGACACTTCGTCGCGCGGTCGATAGCGCGGCTGCGGCCTGGATGGCGGCACGACGTGTTCCACACGACGCCGAAGCCGGCCATGTGCGCGACGATGCGCTCGATCTCTTCGTCACCGAGCACTTGGAATGCCGCCATGAAGAACGCCCTGGTCACGCTGATCTCCCTCGGGCTCTGGCCGCCCGTGGGCTTGCGCCATTGCTCGGGCTGCACTGCGAATAGTCGCGCCATTTCGTATGGCGGTCAGTCCGAAGTGCTCCTTGAGCAATTGCAGGTCACGGAGAGTGGGATGCCCGATAGTCAGTGACCGGGGGCGTCATCCGCATGGAAGATTTCGCCTGATCGTCGCCAGAGCCCGTCACGTGGGCTTGGCTTGCGGAAAGTTCGCGTTCATGGGTGTACGTCCTTGAAGGGTTGAGGGTGCTGCGTTATCGCTGCGCCACGCTAGGGATTATACCGACCTTAAAGGTCGCATGAAGTAATTGACCAATTTGCTTTGTCTAGACCTGCACAACTATCGACGGTGCGGCAGCGGCTTGGCAGGCGTTTGGCGATGGCATCTAGACGTCCCCCGATAGCGGGCGCCGACGATGCCTGCGCGAACATCCAAGGGCTGACATGCGGGCGTGGCATGCTGCGGCCCATGAGTATCAGCAGCAGCTTGAGGGCTTGGGCCAAGCGAATCAAACGCGATGGGGTCACGCTTTGGTTTGCAGGCAAGAATTCCCGAACCCCTTGGTATGCCAAGGCCCTTGGGGTGTTCGTGGTGGCGTACGCGCTGAGCCCCATAGACCTCATTCCGGACTTCATTCCGGTCCTGGGCTACGTCGACGACGTTTTGCTCCTTCCGGGCTTGATATTGTTGACCATCAAGCTGCTGCCTGCAGACGTCCTCGCGGAATGCCGTGGCCAAGCGGATGAGTGGATGGCCTCCAAGGGGGCCAAGCCGACCAGCAAGGTCGGCGCCGCCCTCATCGTGTTGCTTTGGCTGTTGGCGTGTTGGGCCGCTTGGTACTGGTGGACGACCTGGCGGAACGTCTGACGGGTAGCGCGCTACCCCAACGCTGTTGACCAGCGGTGCGGAAGTAGCTCTCCAATTCGACTGGCTGGCTGCGTCGGAAGGCGTTCCAGTACGTCGCGCAAGTAGGCATAGGGGTCATGCCCGTTGAGTCGCGCCGAGTTCACCAAGCTCATCACGGCAGCGGCACGAGCACCGAGCACCGAGCACTCGCTCAGCACAGCTTGCTTCAGACCATCATCGTGACGGCGGCGCTTTGCCGCTTGCCTGGCTTCCATGGTTTCCACCTAAGTCCTTGGTGGACACCATCCTCGGCGACCGGGTCGCGTCGTTCAAGATGGTTTGGCGGACGCCCGCGGCTTGTGCATAGTTGCCGAAAGTGCAAGGCGCTGAGTTGGTGGGCTTCCAACAGGACGAACGTAGGACGCGTGACTTCCCGCCTGCCCTCGGAATACACCACCTCGGAGTAGCAGGCACCGTTGGCCGCCCCAGAAAGCGGCTTCCGTGAGGCAGCGAAAGCGAAAGTACAGCCGGGCATGATCGAACGTCAGTTCGCCGGCGCTATGCGGACGCTCACAGCCTGGTCTCAGGACGCTGCCTGGAGTACGGGCTTCGCCGACGCGACCAGCCGCCTACTCTGCAAACGGCTCCAAGCTTGTCCGCGGTTCAAAACCGGATGCGGCTAATCGGACCGAAGTTCGACAATTTCGCCTCGGGGAAGCAAGGCTCCAGCGCGCCGGTGCCAACTATCCCGGCTAACGTCAACGCAAGTCACGCCCGGTCACAGCCCGTGATGCCGACTCGATCTGCTTGCGAATGAAAATCTGAGCCGGGTCCGCTGACCTGCTCGTTGTCCAGAACAACTTGATAGGTATGGTCTTTGTGGTGACAGCCACAGGCAATGCTCGAAGCTGAAAGGATTCACGTGCCAACTTCAACATGCTCCTGGGTATCAAGCCAACAAGATCGGATTGACTAGCAACCACCAAGACCTCAAGAAACTCCGACACTTCCAGTGCCATGTTCGGCATCAAATGCGACCACTCTTGAATGCCGGGGATGAGACTCCCTCCCTCGACACGAGGACGCAAAGCGACAAAGGTCAGCGCATTCAACGCTTTCTTCGTGCGTGTCTTGTGAATCGCTGGGTGATCCTGGCGCGCCACCGCAACTATTGCGTCTTCAAAGAGTACGGTCTCACTGAACCGGTTCCGCTCTGGCACTAGCCAATCGACTGCCGCGTCAAATCGACCGTCCAGCAAAGCTTGCTCTTGCTCGACCGGCCGCGACCGAGTGCTGAACAGGACTTTGACACCTGGCGCAGCCACCGCCAAGCGATCTCGAAGGCGAATTGCAAGCAGTGGCCCCAGTGGGTGTGGCACGCTAATGAAGAAGGATCGTGTCGATGACTTAGGGTCAAAACCTCGAGATTCCGAGACTGAGTCGCGAACGGTGCTCAGGACGCCGTGCAACTTCGCGTAGACCGCGTCCGCAGTTGCCGTCAAAGACACGCCCCGCCCGTGAGGCACAAACAGGTCGTCATTGAAGACCGCTCGCAAACGCGCAACAGCGTTGCTGACGGCTGGTTGACTCATGGCTAGACGGAGTGCCGCACTCGTCAGGTTTCGCTCCTCATACACCGCCTCAAAAATGGGCAGGAGGTTCAAATCGACACTTCTGAGATTGACCATGTGAATGCCAGCCATGCGAGATCTCAAGTGGAAACGAATTCTTCCGAAGCTGATACTAGCAGCGACCGTTCAGACTCCGACGCCGTTAGAGCCGCCGGGGTACGCCTCTGGCGAGGCAGTCGCCGACAGGTCTCCGGCCCGTCCATGCCTCGGCCTTTTTGCATCGCCGCGAGAGTCGCTGCGTAGGCGCCACTCCAGAAACACCTTGAAGAGGAATTCATTGACCATGCAGGAACAGAAACTAGGCTCCAGATTGACCAAGAGGTTTGAACAGTGCGTCTTGGTGGCCGCTCAGGTCTTGTTGATGGCAGTCATCCTGGCAATGGTCATCCAACTGTGGGCCATGTTTGCGTCGGCTCTTGGCGACCAATTGAGCAACATAGATTCTGTCCCGGAGCTGATGAAGTCGGTGCAGACGGCCTTCTCCGGGTTACTGCTCGTGATCCTCGGACTTGAGCTGATGGAAACACTGCGGGTGTACTTCAAATCGCACCGCATTCGACTGGAAACCATCTTGGCAGTGGCCATCATCGCCATCGGCCGCCACGTTATCAATCTGGATGTCGAGCACATGGCGGGCAGTTCGCTCATCGGGATAGCTGCGATCGTGCTGGTGTTGACGGCCGGCTACTTCTTGGTTCGGGACAAGACTGTTGGCCCGGCACGAGGCGACGCAATCTAGGTCAGTACTTGATCTCCTATCGGCCAATCCTGGGACGGAAAAGAGAGTCACGGGCACTTCTCGACATCCCGCTCCGCCAGTGGAGGGGGCCATGGCCGCCCTGGGGAGCGCCAGTTTGCAGTTGCCCGTATTCATCCTCAAACGCTGCCTGGCAGGCCCGAAGCGACAGGCAGGCATGGGCGGTCGCCATTCGCGCCATCGGCGCCCACTGCGCGTGGACGTGCAAACGCCGCGGCCTCGAACGGTGGGTCATTTCTTTGGCGTGCTCAGTTTGACCTTTGCTGGGCTGAACTTTCCGACATCGGCCCACACGTTTGTATCGAACACGAACTCGGCGACGGAGCATGTGGGCATGTCGATGACCTCGCTCGAAAGGCGGTGTGCGAGGTCAGTGAACGCGGGGTTGTGACCGAAGAGCATCACGCGGTCTACCTGGTCACCGATTGCGCAAATGATCGCGAGCAAGTCGCCAGGGGTGCTGGCATAGAGCCGTTCATCGACGATGATGTCCTTACGAAAATAGCCGATCTCGTCGGCAATGAACTCCGCCGTCGTCAGCGCGCGCAGCGCCGGGCTGGACACAAGCAGATCGGGCTTCACCCCGCGCTTGCTGAGGCGCCTGCCCATTGCAGGCGCTTCCTGGCGGCCGCGATCGTTCAACGGTCGCTCCAGGTCGGGCGAGGATGGATCGTCGCGGCTCGAATTGGCATGCCGCACTAGAAAGAGGCTTTTCACGATCACCTTTCGAGTTGATTCAACTCTACACCGGCGTCCCTGATGGCCAAAAGATTCCCTACACCCACCGAATAGATAGCGACCTGGGACGGCACCGGACCATCGTTAGGTTCGGCAGAGCGGCGAGGAGTGGCCTCGTTGCGGGCGGAAGCGGCGCTTCAAGTGCCCTGTTCTCCACGGAACTTTACGATCCGTCCGACGGCACGTGGTCACTGGCTGGCAGCCTTCACCATGCCCGAAGTCAGCAAACTGCTACGTTGCTCCCGGATGGGCGAGTGCTCGAAGCGGGAGGGCTTGGTTCTGGCTACCTCAATTCTTCTGAGCTGTTCCATTGAACGCGCCCAGGAACCGCCACGGGTCCAACCGACAATATTTCGTGCTTGAGCGGAGCCGACACTTGAATGTCGGCGTGATGAGCAATGTGAACCAACTGCAGTTGGCCGTTCAGTGACTTTGACCGGCCATTCCTTCTTGCCTGCCGAAGGACCGTCCCCAGCCCATTGCTGTCGCTCGACGCTTTCGTGTGAGCGACAGCTCCGCGGGAAGCAACCCACCTATGTGATGCAGTCGTTTAGTGCCAGGGTCAACGTCCCTTTTTCAGACGCCAACGATACTCACAAGGTGGATAGGTCAAATAGTTAACGACATCAGCTTCGATGATGTCCCCGACTACACGACCGTGATATTCCACGGTGGCACCCCCACCACGCGCTTGGATATATATTTCGCCGAATGAGCCATCCGGACGAGGTTGAAAAGGCTCCACGAACTTCTTCAATGCGCTATCCGTGAACGTCAGTAAATTGCCTTCAATAGCAACTGACACATCATCTTCAGCGGGGCAGATTCTGGATGGAGTACCTTTGGTCAGCACTCTCTTTCCGTAGTAAACGCCATCGTACTTGTGCGCGGGCTGTGCACTGAGAACTGATCCCGCAACAAGACAGCTCATCCCAAACGCAAGCGAAAGCATCGGGCTACGTCCCGGCCTGCTCTTCGAGTTCCATTGGGAGATCATCTTCCATTCCCTAGTGAATTGCCGCGCGGCGAAGATGATTCTTTCGCCAAGTTGCATTGTAGGCACGGGATCCGCTGCTGGGCCGGACGTCAGGGGTGGGCGCGCGAAGGGGAACCGCCCCTCCCCTCCAGGGACGAGAGCGCCTAGAGTCCGCCGCGCCACAACGAACTCGGTGGCATCGGGAGGTTGGCCGGCGCGCCAGAGATGGCGATTCGCGCCGCCTCCTAGTTCAGGTCCCTGTCCCGCCAGACTTTGGAGCCGCCGAGAGCGACCCCAGCCTGGAGCCCCGCCTTCGTCAGCACATAGGCCTTGCCGCCCGTGAATGCGATGGCTCCGGCTTTCAAATTGGCATCCTCATTTCCGGTGCCGGCGCCTGCGCCTGCCCCGACAGAGGCGTCCCAGCCGTTTTCGATGAAGTCGGCGAGTGACTTGGAGTCCTTGAAGATGAACAAGAAGCGCGCGTCGGCTGCCCCGATTTGAACCCCGGCGCTGGCCTGTGCGATGGCCATGTAGGTGTCCCCTTTGGACTTGTTGTCGTGCGCGATTCCCTTCCCACCGGCTCCGCCAAGGACGAATCGCAGACCGAAGGTGGTGAACACGGCGTAGCCGGGTGCCTTGTTCACCGCCTCTTTGATCTTGGAATCGGCTTTGTAGAAGTCTTGTAACGCCTCTACGGCCCTTGCTTTGACCTCGGCCTGCTGTGTGGCTTTGTCCTGCGCGAATGCGGTGCCTGGCATAAGCGAGGTAAGCGCCGCGCTGACGACGAGCGTCATGGAAAGTTTCACAGTTTTCTCCTTTGCAGGGTGTCATGAGCGCTCAGCGCGAGCGCGCCTCTTCAGTCTGCTTCAACCCGTGCTTCCTTCAATGCAGTGCCATTGCCCCGCTTCGCGCAGCGCCAGGCGGCCGCTCCAGCCGTCGCTGTTGCCGCTGTACGGCGGGAGGTCGTAGTCCGCGGAGCCGAACGCGTCCACGTTGCGCGGGACTTGTCCTGATAGACCACGCCGACCTGCGCCCAGGTCGACGCGCCAATCGGAGCACTCATTGGGTAGCCAGTTGCGAACTCAAGGCCTGAACCAACTGTTGCCCACCACGAGATAGACCGCTGTCGTACCAGGACTTCGGGCCACATCGAGCCCGACGTCCAGGCCGAACTTTTGCGAAATGTTGTAGCGAACGCCCAGCCCGCCGCTGGTGACGTCCTTGGTCGAAGTCGTGCTCTCGCGCTCCGTTCGGGTCCCACCGTACCCGCCGAACACGACACCGCTCCAACGACCTTCCAAGCGCAAGCGCCCTTCTACTTCCACCGACGCCATCTGGTCGCCTTGATAGCGCATCGCCGGCACGCCACGCAGTTGGATGAAAGGCCGCAGGAAGAAGGGCGTGCCTTTGGACGACCACGTGTAGTTGCCTCTGGCGCCAAGTATCACGCCCTTAGACAACGTCAGCCACCCCATTGCAATCTGCTGCAGTCGCTCGAAGTCGTCGCTCGACCCTAGGGCCTCCCTGGCGGCCAGGTAGGAGGTCTCGGCATAGACGCCGCTCGTCGGCGTGAAGATGTTGTCGCGCGTGTCGAACTCGAGGATGGCGGTTGGCGCGGAGACCGTGACCCGGGCACGCTCGGCCGCATTCGGCAGCAGCGGTTCACTGCGCAGCGTCGGATCGACATCGGCGAACACATAGCGCATTCCCACCGCCCAGGGCGATTTGGGCGCCAACTGCCAATTGATCTGTGCGACTGCGCCCGAGAACTGCAGCGAGTAGCTCAGTTTCTGGTCGATCGAGGAAAGCCCGGAGCCCACCCCGTAGAAGTCGAGGTTGATTTTCCCGGTCATGGCTCCCACCAGGGTGCGCAGGCGACCATCCATCCATCGACTGGCATCGCCCGCGAATGCGCCCTGCGAACCGTTCTCCGTCGCGAAGGCGCCCAGGCCAGAAATATTGGGGCGAGCCCAACCTTCGGCGCCCGCCTCCTCGCGTGGTCGAAGGAACATTCCCGCGAGACCTGCCCCGTAGCCCACCGCCGGCTCGGTAACGATGATGGGTATGGGCAGGAATCCGAAGGGGTGCTCAAGAAAGTCGGTGACGTCGACTTGGCCATCCTCAGGATCGCGGAAACGTAGCGGGGTCTTCTCCGAGGAACCCTGCAACGATGGCGGCTCCCGCGCCGCGTCATCTTGAGGACGGTCCGACGTTTCCTGCGCCGATGCCGGCCCCCACGCCCCAACGAGCACTGCACACGATGCCCAGAGGAACAGCGCGCCCACGACGCGCGCTGGTGGGCGCAGGATTCTGGATAGCGGCTCGGGCGTGTGTGTCGCGGTCATCTTGCCGACGTTCGAACACGTCGGTACCCTGAAAGCGTAGTCAATGGACGATTCCTACTTGAATATCGCTCAATACTTGATGTCGCGCTTGTCCTGTCGGCCCTCTTGCTTGGTGTTCCGCTTGTCCTGTCGACATTGGGCGTTGCTCTTCTGGTTCTCGCCCGGAGCCAGTACCCAATCTCCAAAGTGCTCATTTCCGCCCGCCTCGCGTTGAAGGATGGACATCGGTGATCCCGCCGGCCGGCCATCACCTCACATTGCGGCCATGCTTGATGTAGTTTCGCCGATTTCCGCCGCGTAGACGAGCATACTGCCTCAACCTACCCCGTCCGCATGCGTGGCCGCCATCACATCATGGTGCATCGACCTTCTGCCAACCCTCACCCGGATCGAAGCGCGACATCTCGCGCGCCATCGCATCAGTACGAGCGCCAAGGTCCTTCTGGTAGAGCTGACCGTCGTGACTCACCATGAAACTCATGACACCAGTCTCTGCGTACTGAAGGGGCCAGGCGATCAGCGCGAAACCCGAGCGCATGCGCTTGCCGATCACGTAGTCATAGGCGCCACCCTTCGCATGTGGGCCTTGGGCCTTCAATATCTTGTAGAGGTAGCCGTGATAACCCTCGCCGGGCCGGTCGATGGCATACACGCGGCCCAGCGGACTTTCCGGCTTGCCTGGCTCCGTGGGCCAGTACAGGCCGTCATGCTTGCCCGGTGAGCTGGCGAACTTTTCCGCGTACTCCAGCACGCCGTTGTTGTCACGATCGACCGAGGCGTACTCGCGCTGCGCATCGTAGTAGGCCATCACGGCACGCATGGCCGACAGTTCGTTGCGGCCGATACGGCGCGTCTCCATCAAGTCCCTGCCAGCGCGCGGGTCGAAGTGCCATCCACCCGCGCCCTTCACCAGGGGAACGGGCAACGTCCACCCGGCCGTGCCTGCACCTAGATAGGCGCGGTCGTTGCCCTCGGGCACGATGCTGTGCCCCTTGGACCATTGCTCGAGGAAGGCGTAAATGTCTTCCCTGTCGATTTCGTCGGTGGGAACGAAGCGCTTCCAATCAGCGCCGAGCACCGTACGAAGCGCAGCCTCGTCGTTGTTCACGATAGCGTTGAAGAAGGCCTGCGACGCGGCCTCGGGGCTGGGGTAGTTCTGCTGCGCCAGCGCGAGGGCCGGAAGGCTCAACGTGATGGCCGTAACCGTGGCGCGGGCCAGGGCCATGACTCGATGCGGGTGGATGAGCATGATGCTTTGGACCTCGTGTTGGTTGCTGCTGATCAAGTGGATCGGTACCGAAGGCCACCGCACTCAGCGCCGGCCGCCGCGCCCACCACCACCACCACCACCACCGCCGCGTCCGCCCCCACCCGAGAACCCACCACCACCGCGGCCACCGCCACCTCCCGAGAAGCCACCGCCGCCGCGGCCACCCCCGCCGCCCGAGAAGCCGGCGCCGCCGCCTCCGCGGCTGCCACCCCCCGCCGACTGTCGGCTGGCGTTTCCACGGTCAAAGCTCTGCCGTGCCGCGCCTCCTCCGTCGTTGGCCCCACGAAACGCGTTGTCGCTGCGGCGGTTCTGTACCTGCTGAACCCCTCCGCCGCGTTCACCACCGCCCGCGCGACTACCGGCGGCGCCCCCGCGATCGAAGCCACCGCCTGCGCGGTCCCCCGCACGATCTCCTGCACGGTCGCCGGCGCGATTGCCGGCCCGGTCGCCAGCGCGGTCGCCGGTCCGGTTCGCCGCCTGTTGGGCGCGCTGGCGAGTGCCTGGATCATTGCGCAGGCTCTCGCGTCCTTGTCCCGGGTCCATGCCTCGGTTGCGCAGCGCACCCTCGGCCTGCTGGCGCTGGGCGTTGCGGGCGGAGTTTTCGCGCCCGCGGAAGTCGGCACGGTTGCCCGGATCGCCGCCGGCGCGGTTGCCGAACTGTTGCTGGCTGCGCTGATCCCGGTAGGGCACGCCGCGGCGGTTGGCCGCGTTGTGCTGGAACTTGTTCTGGCCAGCCGACAGTTGCCGGTTGGAGTTGATGCTGTTGTAGCGGTTAGTGTTGATGTTCACGTCGCCGCCGCCCCAGTTGCACCCGCCCCAGAGCGCGCCCACCGCGGCCACGCCCACGCCGAAGGCGATGCCAGTGGCCAGCGCCGCGCCCGGATACCAGCCCGCGTAGGGTGGGTAGTAGTAGGGCGGGTAAGCCGGATAGGGCCAGGCGCCGTAGACCACCGCCGGGTCGTACGCCGGCACATAAACGGTTTGCGGGCTGGTGGGCTCAATACGGATGACGGTCTCCTGCGTCTGCGGTTCCTGCTCCACGAACACCGTTTGCTGCTCGTTGGACTTCAGGCTGCCGGTCTGCTGCGCCTTGGTGCGCAGGCGTTGGGCGGAGTCGAGAACGTCCTTGGAGGAGGCCAGGAAGGCGTCGCCCAGGTTCTGCACCCAGTCGGGCTGGTCGCCCATCATCTGGATCACCTGCGGAAAGGCCACCAGCGACTGCACGCTCGGGTCCCAGGTCTGGCTCTGCACCGCCTTCACCGCGGCGTCGCCGCTCTGTTTGGGATTGGCCTTGGACCACTTAGCCGCGTCCGCCACGTCGGCTGGATAGGTGGAGGCCATAAGGACCTGCGAGAGCAGCGAATCCGGATAGAGCGCGATGGGCGCCATCATCTGGTCGATCTGCTCCTTGCTGAATGTCTGCTGCGCTTGCGAGCCGAGCGAGGCGCTGAATGCCAGGACCACCAAGAGTATTCGTGCGAGACGGAAAGTCATTCGGAACATTGCGTGTCCTTTCCTTTGTGGGGCGCGTGCTGTACGCGTGACGGCCTATTCCCGCGTGATGCCTGTGGCCTGCGTGCTCACCGTCGTGCCTGCGTCCCCGGCCACGATTCGCCCCAATTCTGCCAGCGATCCGATCGCCGCTGTCTTACCGGTGCGTGTCGCAAAGCGGCATGCCGCATCCACCTTGGGCCCCATGGAGCCAGCCGCAAAGCTCATTTTCGCCAGGGCTGGCGGCGATGCTTTGCGAATGGATCTCTGCTGTAGGGTTCCCCATCCTGCGCAGACCGCCGGCACGTCCGTCAGCATCACGAACAAGTCCGCACCCAGGACTGGCCGGGTCGTATCTCGTCGGTAGGCCACCGCCACCTGCGGCGCAAGCATCAAGACCAAACCGCCGAGCCCAAACACATCAGTGATCGCGCCTTTGAGACCTCTCCTCATTGCCCCACCTGCCACGCTATTGTTTGAATAGAGCAGTTTGATGCAAGATTGTGCGCAAGTCCAGAAACCGCAGGCCGTGCCCAAACCCATCATCTACATGTTCGCGCTGGTGCTTGCCTTGGGCGCCCTGCCGATGCCCTATGGCTACTACCTGTTCCTGCGGCTGAGCGCCTGCGTGGTGTTCGCCATTGCTGCATACGTTGCTGTTACGCGAAAACATAGGGTGCTTCCTTGGATCTATGGCGCACTGGCGATCGTGTTCAATCCTGCCGTAAAGGTGATTCTTCCGAAGAGCGCATGGGCCGTCATCGATGTGGCCGCCGCTCTGCTCATGGTGATGACAGCTCGGCAAATTGCGAGCGACCATGCACCGCGTTGATTCATACTTGCTTGCCTACGAGCGGCTTCAATCAATTTGATTGGCTTTGATGCGTCAAGTCCGACGACGCCAACGTACTTCACGCTTCCACGACCCAAGCCTTGACCCCGGTCGCGTGCCGACGCTGCGGCGCATACTCGCGGCACTTGATTCTGACCTCAGAGAAGGGAGGTATAGCGCAGGTCAAGCGCGACACCAGTTGCACCTGTTCGAGAGTCAGCATTCCGGACGCTAGCCGCCCAACTGGCAGCACCATCGGCTGTCCCAATCTGCAAAGCTGCCGTCCCACGCGGCAAATCTCACGCCGGCGCCGCTGTCTAGCATCCACCCCAGCAGATTGCATGTGAATGAGCGGAAGGCCCGGTAAGCGGGTCAACCGCCGGGTGTGCTTACAGGAATCCCTACCCATGCTCGAGCGCTTCAGTCCTCTTCGCGATCACACCCGTGGAAAGACCAAGAAGAAGCTGCTTCTTGCGCTGACAGCCATGATCTGCGTACCAGCCGCACCGCAGGATGGACTTGGCAACGAGGCAATCGATATAGCCTACTGCTTGGAGGCGCTTGAGCGGTCGGCCGCGGTTGATCAACAGCTGATTGCAGGCTCCGGTGAGAACGTCGCGCTTCGCGAGGCTGCGGCCGATTCACTCGCGCAGTATCAGCGAAGCTTGAGCAAATTGCGAGAGCGCTTGGCAGCCATACCCGACCAAGACGCTCACATCGCAAATGCCGCAACGCAAAGGGCGCACACCGATCACACGGCTTTCTTCAGTCACTATGAAGTCTGTTGGCACTATTGTTCAGATGAGGAGGTCGGCAGTGCTATGTGGCAGGGCTGCATTTCCAGATGCAGAAAAGCGGATCCTCTGATCTCCAGGCTAGATCGGTGCCGTACGTTCGACTAGCGAATAGGAACGGGAGGCATGAGCGAGTGGCTAAGGGCAGGAGTCGAGGTAGACCACTTTTTCGCGTGGCTCCAAGATTTCGAGCGACGAGTAAAGGGACTCGGTGGCGGTGGCTGCTGGTACAGCTCGGCTGCGCTAGGGGCGCGCGTGCGATATTCTTGGTATCAAGCCGCGGCGCCGGGTAGGCCCGCAATCTGTCTGTCTGATCTTCAAATCGCGGATCCTTTGAGCGGACAAGCCATTGTTCAAGCAGTAGCCACCTGTTTCTCCTATGGGCGTCATGCCCTTCAGGCCGAAACCTTGGTCGTAGAGCACCCCAGCACCACCTCAATGTGCGAGTGGCTTGCCGCCAGCGCCTTCACCCCAGCTCTTGCGCCAGGTGAAGTGACACAGTCTTGGTACTTGAGTCGGGGGGAGCTGCTCCCCCGAAACGGAAGAGCAACTCGCGATCACTGCGCGGACCTTGCCGGCGATACTGGGACGACACAGACACGGGCGAGTCTTCGCGGCGAAGAAAGGAAATGAAAGGGGAAGATTGATGGCAAAACCTGGAGCGAACGGAAGCACTCGTGAAGCGGTCCTTGCCGCACTTAGGAGTTCGAAGGGCGTACTGAACGGCTACGAGGTCGCCAAAGCGGCGCGCGTGAGCCCACTACAGGCAAGTAGAGCCTTGGAGAAACTAGCGGCCGAAGGCCATGCGCTAAAGAAGGACAGCATTGACGGCCTGAGCGATCCGTCAGCCACGTTCGAACCTACCTCCTCAGGCTAGCCACCCCCTGGCAGCGAAAGCGGTCGTCCAGGTAGGCCAGCACGGAAGCCTACTAACTACGGCTCAACGGAAATTCCCAGCGGGGCTGCCTTTCGCACATCGCAAGCTTCGACGGGTTGCTGACCGACTTAACTCAGCGCTAGCACTACCGTCGCCTTCACACAGTCGAGAGGAGGTCAACATGAGCACTGCCATGGGCAGCACGACACTCGTCGTCATCTGGGCACTGATCGTCCTGTTTGCCGCAGTCCTGTACATCCTATGGATCCTGATGCCGTTCGCGGTCTTCGGGACCAAGGACCTGCTCCGTCAATTGATACGAGAGCAGAAGAGGACCAATGAGTTGCTCCAGGCTCAAGCTAGCCGCGCTAGGCCTCTTCACGAGTCTGCGGGGCGAATTGATCCTCAGCTCTAGGCGGTTTTCCCCAAATGGGAATTGGCCAACGCCGCCGGAACCGCGGCGCTGCAGCGAAGCGAACCTTCCACGGGGTCAATTCAAACGTCCTCAATCCATCTGCCCGCAGACCTTCAGGATCGGGAGACGGCGGTTGCGTGCCGCCTGATAGACGTTGGGCTTAGCTCTACCAAGCCAGCTGAAAAGGCTGGCTCAAGCGCACCTGGCCGCTATCGCGAGGCGAATCCGTCTCTGGCACGACGTCGGTGAAATCGCTCAGTACATCGTCTCTTAACCGAATGAACTCCAGGTCGCTGCGGCTGCGCGGATGCGGCAGATCGACGTTCACGATACGGCGGATGCGCCCGGGGTGCGGCTGCATGATCACGACCTGGTCTCCGAGGAACACGGCCTCGTCCACATCGTGCGTGACCAGCGCCATGGTGATCTTCTCGGCTTGCCAGATGCGCTGGAGCTCAACCTGCAGGCGCGCGCGCGTCAGCGCATCGAGCGCACCAAAGGGCTCGTCCAGCAGCAGCACCCGCGGCCGGTTGACCAGGCCCCGCGCGATGGCCACGCGTTGCGCCATGCCTCCCGAGATCTGGTGTGGCCATGAACGCTCGAAGCCTTGCAGGCCCACCAGCGCGACGTGCTCCGCCACCCGCTCGCGCTTCTGCGCAAGCGACAGCGGCGCGTTGCGCAAGCCGACCGCGATGTTCTGCTCGACCGTGAGCCAGGGAAACAGCCGGTGGTCCTGGAACACGATGCCACGCTCCGGCCCCGTGCCCGAGATGGGCGCCCCGCCCAGCGTGATCCGACCCTCGTACTGGTCGTCCAGGCCAAGCACCAGACGCAGCAGCGTGGACTTGCCGCAGCCGCTGGCGCCCACGATGCTCACGAAGCGTCCGGCCGGCACGTGCAGGTCGATGTCCTGCAGGACCTGCAACTCGCCCCCGCTGGCCTGCGTGCTCGCGTAGCGCTTTCCCAGGCCGCTGATGCGCAGATCGTTCTGCGCGGAAATGATCGAAATGCTCAAGAACTTCTCCCCAACCAACGCGCCAGGCGGCGCTCCAAGGCACGGGCCGACGCATTCATGCTCCAGCCCACGAAACCGATGACCACCATCCCGAACAGGACCAGGTCCATGCGGAAATGCTCGCTGCCTTCGATCAAGGTGTTGCCGATGCCGCGGCCCGACACCAGCAGGTATTCGGCGCCGATCGTCGCCAGCCACGAATAGATCAGCGCCAGGTAGATGCCGGTGAAGATGGCCGGCAGGGCGGACGGCAGCACCACCTGCGTGACCGTCTGCCAGCGTGTGAAGCCGTACACGCGCGCCACCTCAAGGAGCGAAGGGGGCGTGGTGCGGATGCCATCACAGGTGTTCACTACCACCGGCACCAGCGCGGCCAGCGAGAGGAACACCACCTTGGCCACGTCTCCCAGCCCGAACCACACGGAAATAAGCGGTATCCACGCAAACAGCGAGATCTGCTTGAAGGTGTTGAAGCTCGGCCCGAGCAGCCGGTCGAACAGCGGCGAGAGCCCCAGCAGCGTGCCCAGAACGAGGCCCCCCGCAGTGCCGATGAGAAAGCCCGTGGCCTCGCGCGCCAAACTGGCGCCCAGCGCCCGCCAGACGCGCCCTGTCTCGATCTGCTCCCAAGCTGTCGCAAGCACCTTGGAGGGCGACACCAGCAAGGCCGAATTCACCAGTTCCAGGCGCGCTGCCAGGCACCACAGCGCGATGGCGGCAACCGGCAGAACCAGGCCGCGCCAACGCCCACCGCCGCGCGGGCGCAGCGGCTCCAGTGCGGACAACTCCGCGCGTTCGACCGACGCGCTCATCGGGTGCCTCCGAACCTTCGCTCGCCGAGGTCGAGAACACGGTCGATCGCATAGCCGATCGCGCCGACCACGATGACGGCGGCCATGACCTGGTCGAGCTGGAACAGCTGCCGGCCATAGACGATCAGGTAGCCCAGCCCTTCGCTGGACGCGACCAGTTCCACCACCACCAGCGACAGCCAGGCCTTGGTGAAGCCCAGGCGCAAGCCAGTGAAGAGCGTGGGCACGGCGTGCGGAAGCACGATCTCCAGCACCTGCTGGCGACGCGTGTAGCCGTAGACCGCCCCGACCTCGCGCAGCGCCTGGGGCGTCTGCCTGAAGCCCTGCAGCGTATTCAGCGCCACTGGCACCAGCGCAGCCTTTGCAATGAGGATGTACTTCAGCGGCTCGCCGATGCCCACCAGCAGCAGCACAAAGGGCATCCAGGCCAGTACCGGAATCTGCACCAGTGCATTGAAGGTCGGCAGCAGATAGGCTTCGACGCTGCGCGACAGCCCCATGGCCGAGCCCAGGACGAGGCCCAGGACCGCGCCCGCTGCAAAGCCGACCAGCACGCGCTGCAGGCTGGCCGACACGTGCAGCCACAGCTCGCCGCTGCTGGCCAGGTCGCGCAGCGTATCGAACACGAACTGCGGCGGCGGCAAGACCTGCGGTGAGATCCAACCCTGCGCGGCGCCGGCAAACCACAGCGTCAGCAATGCAGCCGGCAGGAGCCAAGGCAGCAAACCAGCGCCCAGGCGCCGCAGCCGCGCCAACGCCAGCGGCGCGCCCTGCCCTGCGGCCAGCTCGCTCGAAGGCGCGGCCAAGTCGGCGGCCGACAGCAGTGCCGTGGAGACTTGATCAGCGGCCATTGGTGGCGACGGACGCGACGCTGCCCACCGGCTTGCCCTTGGCGTCGTAGGCGGTCCAGTTACCCTCCAGACCCTGCTTCTTGAGCGATGCGCGCAGGTACTTGGGCTCGATCCAGTCGTCCACTGTCACGTTCCGGCGGATCAGCTTGAGGTTGAGCGCGTCCGCCGCCACGGCCTTGTAGCGCGACACAACGAATTCATCGAGCAAGGGCGAATTGCGAACGCTCAAGCTCTGCCCTTCGAACTCGGCCTGCCATGACGCCACGGGCGTGCCGCTCTTGGCCCAGGTCTCGAACAACGCCGTGCGGTTCTTCTCGTCGGATGCCCAACGCGCCGCCCGCACGAAGACGTCGACCACGCGCTGCACCTCCGCAGGGTTGGCCTGCTCGAAGTCGCCGCGCACCACGAGGCCGGCCTGCCGCGTGAAAGCCGGGTCCTGGCCCTGTGTCGAATAGACCACCCGGGCCAAGCCCTGGTCGCGCACCTTGAACCACTCGTAGCCACCAAAGGCTGCGTCCACCCCGTTTGAGACCAGCGCAGCCTGCGCGCTGCCCGTATCCAGGTTGACGCCCTTCAGGTCGCGCTCGGCCAGACCGTTGGCACCCAGCACGTTGATGGCGACCAGGTGTCCGTTGGTGCCGCGAAAGATCGAGACCTTGCGGTCCTTCAGATCCTTGATGGACTTGATGTCCGACTGCGGAGGCACCACCACGTACAGGTTGTTGCGCGTACCGCTGGCCAGCAGCAGCTTGGTGTTCAGGCCATTGGAGCGCCCCACCAGCGACGGCAGATCGCCCTGGTAGGCAAAGTCGATCTGCTTGTTCGACAGGGCTTCGTTGACTGCAGGTCCCGCGCCCTTGAAGAAGAGCCACTCGACCTTGATGCCCGAGCCCTTGAATTCCTCTTCCAGCCACTGGCCGCTGCGCGCCACGCCGCCAGGCGAGCCGCCCCAAGTGACGGGCTCGCCGCCGCCTGCGGTGGCCACGCCGATGCGGATGGTGTCCGGCGCCGCCTGCGCCGGCAGTGCAGCCAGCAACCACGCTGACGCGGCGAATACGCTGGTCCAACGACTGAAGAGCGATCGTTTCGATGTCATTGCAATGTCCTCCTGTTGACTGCCATCAGGCCTTCTGCGCGCCGGCCAGCTTGCGGCCAACCTCGGTGCCTTCGAAGAAGCGGGGATTGGCTTCGGTATAGAAGCGCAGCGGGTTCTCGAAGACGAAGGCGCGGAAGTCCTGCGCGCTGATTACGCCCTGCTCCACCAGGTCCCAGGTCTCGGCCAGCGGTTCCGTGAATTCGGGGACGTCCCAATGGCCCACGTCCGACGACCAGATGGCGTTGACCTTCGCGCCGCCCGGATGCACGCGAGAGTTGAACGCGGCAGCCACCGTGCGGTCGTCCGCCTCGGATCCGAAGAAGAAGGGGTCGACCCAGCGCGCGCGGATGTCCTCCACCTTCTCGATGCCGGCCAGAGCGAAGTCGTCGATCTCGTCGGCGCGTGGTTCGCGGCTGTGCGGCAGCGCGGAGATACCCAGGCTGTCGCGCACCAGCGTTGCCTTGTCGACCTTGCGACCCTGCAACAATGCGCCACCGTGGCTCTCGAACAGCGCAGCGAGCAGCTCGACGTCGACCTCCGCAGGGTCGTAGTTGCGCACGGCTTCGCGGTTTCGCTTTTCCCACCGGTCGACCAGGTGCGTGTAGACGTGCGAACCCCAGTCGGCACCGCCTTCGAGCAAGCCCACGCGCAGCCCCGGGAAGCGCCGCGTAACGCCGCCGAAGAAAAGCGCCTTAGCAAAAGCCTGCGAACCATCGGCGAAGTGGCCGACGTGGTTGAACATGTAGTTGCTGATCGAGTGCCGGCCGGTCCAGCCCTGGCTGCCGTAGTGCGTCGTCACGGGAACGCCAAGCTCCACCACCTTGGCCCAGAACGGGTCGTAGTCATAGGGACTGTCGATGCCGTAGAAGTCGATGTAGCCCACATGCTTGGCGATGTCGGGGTGCTGGTCCTTCGGATACTTCTCGGCAATGGCCGGAATCGGGCGGCGCACGCCGCCGGGAATGTTGATCACCTTCAAGCCCAGCGTCTTGACGGCGAACTCCAGCTCCTCGATGGCCTCCTGCGGCGTGTGCATGGGAATGCCGGCCACAGGCGTCAGACGGTCGGCATAGGCGCGGTACTGGTCGGCATGGAAATGGTTCAGCGCACGGTGCAGCGGCTGCCGGTATTCGGTGCCGGCCGCGGCCGGCGACAGTACGTCGTTGGGGAACAGCACCGAGTAGTCCGAGCCCTGCTCGGCCAGTCGCTCGTACAGCAGCGCGGGAATGGTGTAGGTGGCCAGGTCGTACGTGTTGCGCGTCACGCGGGCCCACCACGGTGCACGCAAGGTGCGGTGATACTGGCGCTCCTCGGCGGTCTGCTGGTACCAGTCCTTGCCGCCGCCGTCGCGTGTGACAAAGCGCCCGCCCAGCGCCTTGCGCAGCGCATCGACCAGCTTGGGCCCGCCATACTGGGCAATATAGTCCTCGAGCACTGGCGCGTAGTCGTTGACGTGCACGTCGGTGTCGATCACGGGATGGTCCAGCCTGCTTTTGAGTGCGGCCGAACGGGAGGCTTTCAAAGTGCTGACGCGAGTGTTCATGGTGAGGCTCCGATGGGTCTGCGCAAGATTTGCAGGACCAACCTTAAAAGCAGGCCAGGGGGCTGACAAAGAAGGCTTTCGCATTTGCATTGGTGCGCACCGGATATGGCGCAGCGGGGCCATACATGCGACAGCGGCGGCACTACGCAAGGTGGTCCGCCGCTCGCGCAACGCGGCAACGCGTCGGGGTCAATGCGCGCGATTGAGCAGCTCGAAACTCGCGTCCAGCGACGCAGTCGATTGCCGTCCTCGGCCCCAGCCGACCGCATTGCGGTAGCCGCCCATCGTCAGCGCCGCCGCACCCGCGCCGCGCCCGGCCAGGCTTGCCGCGCGATCCGCGATGGGGGCCACGTACAGCGCGTCCTCGGGGCAATAGAGCTCGCACATGAAGCAGGTCTGGCCGTCTTCCTGGCGCGCAAGGCGCGGCGGTCCTGCCGGTGCGGCTCGAACACATTGGTCGGGCAGGCGATGACGCAGATGTTGCAGCCGGTGCAGCGCGCGGCATCGATGATCTCGATCATGCTGGCTCAGCCTGCGCCACCGCATGCCGGCTCACCCACACCTCGTCGAGGCCGCCGCAGCCGGTGCCGCTGCGTCTGGTCAGTCGCCGCGTGCTCGCGCTGCCGATGCATGCCGCGCGTCTCCGAGCTGACCTTGGCCGCGCGGCGCGCATCGCCATCGGGAGGCACGTGCCACGGACCGGTGCCGGACGGTGCCGTGGCGCCCGGCGTGCCGCAGAAGCCTTTGTTGACCCGCCGTTGCACGCTTTCAGGATGGCGGCGAGCCCTCCTGGATTGACCATGGCGAGCCGCTCCATCGAAAACACCAGGGACATCGACCCAACCAATCCCACGCGAGGCACGATCAGCGGAGCGGCGATGCCGATGGTGCTGACCTGCACGTTCCCTTGGAGCCCGCCGTACCTCAGGTGGCCTGCTGCCAAGGACGGCGGCACCGGGGTCCGATTCGGATTCACGCCTCCCGGCCGAACAGCCGAGAAATGCCGCCGCGCAGATGCAATTCCATGGCGAGCCTTGCGGCATCGGCATCCTGGCGCTCGATGGCCTGCTCCACGGCCGCGTGCTCGTGGTACACGCCTTCGCGCCGCTCGCCCTGCGGCCGCCCCGCAAGACTGCGCGACAGCCCAATGCTGAAGCGCGTCTGCGGCGCCAGCGCCGTCATCGTCATGCTGAAGAAGCGGTTGCCGCACGCCTGGGCAACCGCGTCATGGAAGGCGACGTCTTCCTCCACGGCGTCGCTGCCGTCGGCCAGCGCCTGGTCGAATCGCTCCCGGCAGCGGCGGATGTGGTGCATCTCGTCCTCGGTGCGCGTGCGGGCCGCGCGTGCAGCGGCCTCGCCTTCCATGAACAGCCGAAATTCCAGGAAGGCGCGGATGTCCCCGATGTTCTTCAGCGTGCTCAGCGAAATGGGCTTTTCCTGCGGCAGCGCATCGGTCACGTAGGTGCCCGAGCCCTTGCGCGCATAGATGCGCCCCTCGTCGCGAAGTCGCGCCAGCGCCTGTCGCAGCACTGGCCGCGAAACACCCAGCCGCTGCGACAGCGCCGTCTCGCCAGGCAGCCGCGCACGAGACTCGAACCCCGGCGTGCCGAGCAACTGCAGGAGGTCCTCGTAGACCTTATCGCCCAGCAGCCGCTCGGACGCCGGATCGGGGTGACCGGGATGGGTTGAAGCGCTCTTGCTCATATGACAGCAATTTACAGGGAAATCCGGTGAAGACGGCAATTCCTCGATTCTGGACAATCGAATCCAGACAGATATGCCGGATTTTCCCGACAAATCTATAAAAAGCTGTAAATCATGCCGACCATCCGTTCCCTGCGTACCTACCGACTGCCCGAGCGCCCCAGCCTCATCTGGCTGGAGCTGGAAACCACCGACGGTCTGGTGGGCCTGGGCGAGACCTTTCGCGGCGCCGCTGCGGTGGAGACCTGCCTGCACGAGGAACTCGCGCCCTGGCTCCTGGGCCGGGATGCACGGCACATCGAGGGCATCTCGCGGCACCTGCTCACGCCCTACGTCGGCTACAACGGCTCGGGCGTGGAAGTGCGCTCGGCCAGCGCGGTGGACATTGCGCTGTGGGACCTGGCCGGCCAGCGTCATGGCGTGCCCATCCATGAGGCGCTGGGCGGTGCGGCGCGACCCACCGTGCCGGTCTACAACACCTGCGCCGGCTACAGCTACAACACCACGGGAAGGCGCCGCGACATCGGCGTTGACGACGAGCCCCAGGGGCCCTATGACGACCAGGTGGCTTTCATGCGCGATGCCGGCGCGCTCGCGCGCAGCCTGCTGGACGAAGGCTACAAGGCCATGAAGATCTGGCCCTTCGACACCTACGCGCCGGCCAGCAGCGGCCAGCTCATCAGCCTGCCCGACCTGGAAAAGGGCCTGGAGCCCTTCCGCCGCATCCGCGAGGCCGTGGGCAACCGCATCGAGGTGATGTGCGAGCTGCACAGCCTGTTCGGCAACCACTCGGCCCAGCGCATCTGCCAGGCGCTGGAGGAATACCAGGTGTTCTGGGTCGAAGACCCGCTGTGCAAGATGGACGACGTGGCCAGCCTTGCAGACCTGCGCCGCCGCAGCCGCGTTCAGATCTGCGGCAGCGAGACGCTGGGCGGCCTGCGCCCCTTCCGCGACCTGCTGGCTGCCGACGCCCTTGACGTCGTCATGCTCGACTTGGCATGGTGCGGCGGCTTTACCGAGGGTCGCAAGATCGCCGCGCTGGCCCAGGCCTACAACCGGCCGCTCGCACCGCACGACTGCACCGGGCCGGTCACGCTGATGGCGGGTCTGCAGATGGCCCTGCATGCGCCCACCGCCATCTACCAGGAGGTGGTGCGCGCCACACTGGCCACCTGGTACCGCGACATCGTCACTGACCTGCCGGACATCCGCGAGGGCATGGCCCAGCCGCCTGCCGCTGCCGGTCTGGGCACGCGCCTGAAGGACAGCTTCAAGCAGCAGCCAGGGCTCATCGTCCGCGAGAGCCGCTAGTCCCCCCCCTCCTTCGAGACTTCTCATGCTCATCAAGATCGTCGGGCTGCATGCGCCCAACGCGCCACGCCTGCGCGCCCTGCTCGGCCCTTCGCACGAAGTGCAGCCCCTCGAGTCCTTTCCCGCTGAGGGCCCGATCCATGCGGACGTGGTCATCAGCAACAGCATCGCCGCCGGCGAGGCGGCCCGCCTGGACTGCCAGCTGGTGCACGTACCGGGAGCGGGGGCGGAGCAGATCGCCTGCGCCGCGCTGCCTCCCGGCACGACCGTGTGCAACGTCCACGGCCACGAGGTGCCCATCGCCGAATTCACCCTGCACGCCATCCTGGAGCACGTCGTGCAGCTCTGGCAGTACCCGGCTCACCTGGACGCGCAGGCCTGGGCCGCGGCCTATGCCAGCCGGCCGCAGCACGACGAGGCGCACGGCAAGACCCTCGCCATTGTTGGCTTCGGCCACATCGGCCAGGAGATCGCGCGGCGCGCCAAGGCCCTGGGCATGCACGTGCTGGCCGTCACGCGCAGCGGCCAGCCGGTGCCCGGCGAGCTGGCCGATGAGTTCGTGGCCGTATCGGCACTCGATGAAGTGCTTCCCCGCGCACATGTGCTGGTGCTGTGCTGCCCGCTGGACGACAACACCCGCGACCTCATCGGGGCACGCCAACTGGCCCTGCTGCCCGCAAACGCCCTGCTGATCAACGTGGCCCGCGCCGAGGTCGTCAACGAGCAGGCCCTGTACGAAGCCCTGCGCGACGCTCGCCTGGGGCGGGCGGTGCTCGATGTCTGGTACCAGTACCCGAAGAAGGGCCAGCCACCGGTGAGCCCCTCGCGCTGGCCACTGCACGAGCTGCCCAACGTGCGTGCTACGCCCCACATCTCGGCCATGACGCCTGCGCTGCTCGATCGGCGCTACGGCTTCATGGCCCGGAACATCCTGCGCCTGCAGCAGGGGGAGCCGCTGCTCAACGTGATCCACCCCGCATCCTGAAATGAAACGCCTTGCCCGCCCACACGCCACGGAGACCCCCATGAAAGCCCCCACCTCCCTCCGCTTGTCCGCCCCTTCCACGGCCCGGCGCGCGCTGCTCGGCCTGGCCGCCGGCGCGCTGCTGGCCGGGGCCGCAGTGCCTGCGCTTGCCCAGGATGCGGCGGCCAGCTACCCCAGCAAGTCGATCCGAATCATCGTGCCTAACCCACCGGGCGGCACCTCCGACGTGCTGGCACGCCTGCTGGGCAAGGAGCTGAGCGAGATGTTCAAGCAGCCGGTCATCGTGGACAACAAGGCAGGTGGCAATGGCCACATCGGCGCGGCCTTCGTCGCCAAGTCCGCACCCGACGGCTACAACCTGCTGCTGCTGGACATGAGCGTGCTGACCATCGGCCCGAGCGTGCAGCAGCTGAGCTACAACCCGCAAAAGGAACTGGCGCCCATCGCCATCCCCGCGTTCTCGCCGCACCTGCTGGTGGTGCGCAACGACCTGCCCGCCAAGAACCTGGACGAACTGGCCGCGTACGCGAAGAAGAGCGCCAAGCCGGTGAGCTTCGGCACGCCGCTGGCCTCCATCAGCCAGCTGGCCGGCATCCTCCTTGCGCAGGACCGCGGCTTCGAGTTCAACGTGATCGGCTACAAAGGCGGCTCGCAGGCCCTGACCGACCTGGCTGGCGGCCAGATCGACTCCGCGATGGCCAGCGTCGTGGCCACCAATCCGCTGGTGCAAGGCGGCAAGATCAAGGCCATTGCGGTGACCAGTGCCAAGCCCTTTGCGGCCACGCCGGGCGTGCCCACGGTGGCATCGCAGATTCCCAATTTCGTGACCGGCTCGTGGCAGGGGCTGCTGGCGCCTGCCAACACGCCGCCGGCGGTGCTCGACAAGCTGCAGGACGCCGTCCAGCGCATCGTCGTGCGCCCCGAATTCGCCAAGCACCTTCAGGAGCTGGGCTCCGAGCCCTCGCCCATGAACCGCCAGCAGATCGCCGAATGGATTCGCACCGAGACCCAGCGCTGGGGCAAGGTCGTAAAGGACAACAACATCAAGGCGGAATAGGGCCGCGGCGCTGCAGCGATAGCCGTCGTTCGGCGCTCAAGCTGAGGGGCAGCGCCCGACCGACCAATGATCGGCCCCACACCGGGGTCGCGGGTCAGAGCGCCGCCGCGCGATACCTTGAGCATTGGGCCGTTACCACCGCACCTTGATACCCAGCGAAGCCTGCACCGGGTACCTGACGGTCGCGTCGCCGCCGATGCTCCAGAGATGCCCGAGCTCACCGTAGAAGCTGGTCGCGGGCGTCAGCGCCAGCGTGGCGCCGGCGGCCACTTCGGCTGCGCTGTAGCCACTGCCGCTTTCGACCGAAAGCGATCCCGCCGGGCCGATGAAGCTGACCACGTCGCCACCGAAGCTGGCCCGGTACAGGTTGATGCGGGCGTAGGGTTGCAGCCGGCCGGCACTGGTGGCGAATTCGCCCTTGATGCGAAGGCCCAGGCGCCCGATCCAGCCATCTGCGGGGTCTTGGCGCACCTGGGCGCCGCCGATCGCCATGTCGTCCACGCTGCTGTGCTGCCAGGCGATCTGCGCCTGCGGCTCTAGGCTCCAGCCTTCGCTGAGCGCAAAAGGCTTACCCACCTCCACGGAGGCCGTGAAGCTGCTGGCCTTGCCCGAGACCTCCGGATTGCCGTCCGGGCGCATCGTGAAGCGCTGGCTGCTGCCTTGCAGCACGTTGTCCACGTACAGGCCGCTCGCGTCCATCCAGGTGGCATAGCCGCCCAGGTAGCGCGATTGCAGGTCGTTGCGGCCCACGGGCGCGACGATGCCGCGGGCATTGCCGGTGACGTCGGCGGCGCCGTCGAGGTAGCCCACGTAGACGCCCGCGTGCCAGTTGCCGCTGACCCACAGGTCGGTGCCGGCCTGCAGGCCGCTGACATGTCCCTCGCTGTGGGCCTGGGCGGCGCCCGGCTGCTCGATGTCCAGATCGGCGTACACCAGGCGGCCCCATGCGCGCCGGGTGTTGAATGGCGTGCCTTGTTGTTGCGCGTCCAGTCCCTGCACCGAGGGGGACTCGTCTCCAATGCGCCGATGCAGGTTGCCCAGCATCGAGAGGTCGGCTTGGCGCAGTTGCGCGGGCAAGGCGGCCAACAGGGGGACTTCGGTCCGATAGGTCGGCACCGGCGGCTGCTCCGACGGCAATTGCGGTGTGGTGGAGCGCAGGTACCAGTTCTCGCCCGCGCCTTGCGCGTCGGCTGCATACAGCCGGTATTCGAAGGCGCCGGCATCCACATGGCCGTTGGCCAGGCCGAAGGCGCTCTTCGTCGTCTGCGCGGTCGTGGTCGCGCCGTTGAGGCCGCTCACCACCTCGATGCCATTGCCCGTGGTGAGCGCGCCCAGCCCGCCCAGGTTCGTGACCTGGATCGTGGTGTTGCCGCTGGCGCTGGCGCCTGGACCGTCGAGCACCAGCCGATCGCTCACGCTGCCGTCTGCGCCCAGTTGGGTGCCGAGGCGCAGCAGACTATGGGCCACATAGGCCCCGGTGACGGTGAGCGTGCTGCCCGCGGCGGCCCCGAGAAGGCTCACGGTACCGGCGTTGTCCAGCGAAGCCACGCGCTGGTTGAAGCCCCCGGTATCGAGCGTCGCGCCTGGCGCCACGGTATGCGCCGAGTTGGCGCTGAAGGCGTTAGCTGCACCTGCGCGCAAGGTGCCAGCGGCCACCGTCGTGGCGCCGCTGTACGTATTCGCGGCAGACAGCACGGTCGTGCCCGTGCCGGCCTGGCTCACGCTACCGCTGCCCGAGATGACGCCGTCGAAGGTGTAGAGGTTGTTGCGGTTGAAGGCGAGCGTGCCGTTGTCGACGCTCACGTTGCCGGTGATCGATCCGGTGGCGCCGCCGCTGCCGAGTTGCAGCGTGCCGTTGGAGATGGTTGTGCCGCCGGTATAGGTGTTGGCGCCCGTCAGCGCGGTGGTGCCCGCGCCGATCTGCTGCAGCGAGCCGGTACCCGAAATCGTGTTGGTCACGACGCTGCTGTCGCTGCGATTGAACGCGAGGACGCCGTTGTTGGTGACATCGCCAGCGCCAAAGGAACCGGTGCTGCCGCCGTTGCCGATCTGCAAGGTGCCGGCGCTGATGGTCGTGGCGCCTTCGTAGGCGTTGTTGCCCGCGAGAACCAGTGTGCCGGCGCCGAGCTTGGTGAGCCCACCGCTGCCACCAATGGTCTGCGCCACCGTGGCAGTGTGGCCGTTGGTGTCGATGAGGCCACCCGGGGCGTCGACGGTGACGGTACGCGTGGTTGCAAGGCTCAGGTCGGCATCGGTGCGCAAGGTGCCGCCGCCGAATTCCAGTGGACCGCCAGGTGCGCCCAGGTTGGCATCGCTCGCAACCGCGAGCACGCCATTGCCGAGGAAAGTGCCACCGGCGTAGCTGTTGGCGCCGGAGAGCACCAGGGTGCCGCTGCCGCCCTGGGTGAGCATGCCGGGCCCGGAGATCGGACCTGTGAGGCTCAAGCTCGTGCCCGCCATCGGCGCGAAAGTGCCGCCGTCGCTGCCGAGATCGACATTGCGTGCGCTGGCGAAGGTCGCGCTGGTGATCAGCGTGCCCTTGTTCAGGCTGAGTCCGCCGCTGGCTGCGCCAAGGTTGCCGTCGGTGCTCACCTGCACCGAGCCGCCTTTGACGGCCGTGCCGCCGGTATAGGTGTTGGCGCCGCCGAGCACCAGCAGGCCCGCATCGGAGCTGATCAACTGTGCGGGCCCATTCGCGCCGTCAACGATCGGCGCGTTGATGGTGGCGGTGACCCCGGGATCGACCCGGATGATCGTCTCAGGCTCACCCGCCAGCGTGAAGCCTGCACCCTCGATCGTGTAGCCGGTGGTACGGAACTGCATGCCCTCGAACGCGATGTTCTGGCCCAGCGTGACGGTCCCGGCGGTTCCCTGGAAGACGGCGAAGCCGCTCTGCCACGGTGCATTGACTGTGCCGGCCGCGTTGGTCCAGTTTGTGGTCGCGGTGTTCCATATCGCCGTGCCGCCATCGACCACGTTGTTGGCCGTAGTGTTCACGCCGTCCCAGTACTGCAGCGCAAAGCCACCCGATTGCACGATCAGGTTCACCTGGCCCGGCGTCGCCGTGTCGACCAGGAAGTCGCTGCTGACAAATCGCGCGGGCAGCGACCCGTTAACCAGGAGTCCGTTGTCAGTGAGCGTGCCGCTGTAGTTGAACACGCGATACGTGCCGGGCGAAATGCCGCCCAGGTTGGCCAGGTTGAGCGTGCCGTCGAGGGTGAGATTGCCGGCGACGTTGGTCAGGTCGTTCTGGGGGCCGCCGACCTGTCCGGGAAGCCCCAGTTCGTAGTCGATCTGCGAAGTGGGATTGAGCAGCAGCGAGCCCACGTTGAAGGTGCCCGGGCTATTGCCCGGTGAGAGATGGCCGCCGTCGGCCACCGTGACTTGGCCGGCCACCGTGCCGGTGCCGCGCAGCGTCGCGCCGGCGCTGACCTGCGCACCGCCGCCGACTGTGCCGTTCGCCGCAAGCACGCCGCTGTTGACGTTCGTGAGGCCTGTGTAGGTGTTTTCGCCAGTCAGGTTCAGGATGCCGTTGCCGGCCTGAGTCACGGTACCCGTGCCGCTGATGACACCGGCATAGCTGCGCGTGTCGCTACGGGCATATACCAGCGCCCCGTTGTCGACGATGTTCCCGGAGACGGTGCCGCTGGCACCATCGGCTCCGATTTGCAAGGTGCCGCTGTTGATGGTTGTGATGCCGGTATAGGAACTGCCGCCCGTGACCGTGAGCGTGCCGGTGCCCGCCTGGGTCAGGGCACCCGTGCCGCTGATCACGCCGGCGTAGGTGATGGCGTCTGACCGGTTGAAGACCAGCGTACCGTTGTCGACCACGTTGCCGGCGATGCTGCCCGAGTTGCTGCCATTGCCGATCTGCAGCGTCCCCGCGCTGATGGTCGTGCCGCCCGCATAGGCATTGTTGCCGGCGAGAACCAGCGTGCCGCTGCCCAGCTTGGTGAGTCCGCCGCTGCCGTCGATGGGCTGCGCGAACGTGGCGCTGTGAGCGTTGGTGTCGATGCGGCCACCCAGTGGATCGAAGGTGACGGGACGCGTGGTTGCAAGGTTCAGGTCGGCGTCCGCGCGCAAGGTACCGCCGTCTTGCGCTCACGCAGCTTCAGCTCACCCTTGCCTACCATGCGGATTTCAGCGACACCTTCGAGGTGCGCGGCGAGCGCCGTACTCGACGGGGCGAGTTTCTGCCCGCCAAGGTGCACGGCAAGGGAATCGAGCTCGGATACCGAGGGCTGGATGGGGTGGCGCGGCGAACTCGCGTGATGTTCTCTACGCGACCCACATTCATCGACGAGGCGTGCTGTCGTTTCGACCTTGTCTTGAACGGTCGCGAGGATGCTGTCCTCTATGTGGAGATCGGCCCAGCTGCGCTGGATCCGACGCGTGCGCGGTTTCGGGCAGCGGGTGCTGCCGCACGGCGCAGCATGCGCACTCGCCGGGGCGGCGGTGCGCGCGTACGCACATCTGCGCGGCAGTTCCAGTCCTGGCTGGACCGTTCGGATGCCGACCTCGCGTTGCTGACTACTGCTTTGCCGACCGGCCCCTATCCCTATGCCGGTATTCCGTGGTTCTCCACCCCATTCGGGCGTGACGCCATCATCACCGCGCTTCAGAACTTGTGGCTCAAGCCATCGCTGGCGCGTGGCGTGCTCGCCTATCTTGCGAACCACCAGGCTCACGAAACGTCCGCCTTCCATGATGCGGAGCCGGGCAAGATCATGCACGAGCTGCGCAAGGGCGAGATGACAGCGACCGGTGAACTACCCTTCGGCCGCTACTACGGGGGCGTAGACACGACACCATTGTTCGTTGTGCTGGCGGCTGCCTATGCTCGGCGCACCGCGGATCGCTCCTTCATGGCACAGCTGTGGCCCGCACTACTGAAAGCGACCGACTGGATTCTCCGCAATGCGAGTCGGTATGGTGGTTTTCTTTCATATACGCGTGCGAGGGCTTCCGGCTTGGCCAATCAGGGCTGGAAGGACAGCCACGATGCGATCTTTCATGAGGACGGACGCACGCCTGAAGGACCGATCGCGCTGGTCGAGGTTCAAGGCTACGCGGTCGCGGCGCTGCAAGGAATGGCGGTACTGGCCAAGTGGCTGGAGCATGACACGGAAGTTTCGCCCTACGCAGACGCGGGCGAAGCTTGGAGGGAGCGGGTAGAGGCGCGCTTCTGGCAGGAAGAAATGCAGTTCTACGCATTGGCACTGGACGGTGTCGGCGCGCCGTGTCGTATCTATGCCTCCAACCCTGGGCATTTGCTGTACATGGGACTCCCAAGTGCCGAACGCGGACGCGCAGTGGCGCGGCAATTACTTGCTAGTGGCCTCGATTCCGGCTGGGGACTGCGCACCCTGTCATCCAAAGCCATTCGCTACAACCCCATGTCGTACCACAATGGGTCGGTCTGGCCCCACGACGTCGCGCTGTGTGCTGCCGGCATGGCGCGCTACGGAGAGCGGGAAAGTACGGCGCGGCTAACCAGTGAGATGTTCGAGTGCGCCAGCTTGGTGGGAATGCGTCTGCCCGAACTGTTTTGCGGCTTCGAAAGGGTGATGGGCGAGGCCCCGGTCTCCTATCCGGTAGCGTGCCTGCCACAAGCCTGGGCCGCCGGTTCGGTATTCATGCTTCTGCAAGGCTGCCTGGGCATCGACATTGACGCCATTGGAGGACGCATAGTGGTTGATCAACCGGTTCTGCCCTCTGAGATCGATGCGCTCGTGATACGTGACCTGCGCCTACCCCAGGGCGCCATCGACCTCAGTTTGTTCCGCAGAGGCGGCAGTGTGCAGGCGACGGTGTCGCGGCATTCGGGCGCGGACACCCTGCAGATTGATCTGCGACTGTGAAGCGACGAGCCTACCCGGTCGACACCACCATCCGCAGCCGAACCTGCTCAACATTCGAGTGGGCGCACGTCAGCCTCTCACTGAGAATCTGCGCGCCTATGGCGAAGAATTGGCCTCGGGGAGGCCCACACATGAGCGCGCGCGGCGCCCGAGTGACGTGTTGGGCCTGCCGACACTCCCGCACGCAGCAGACAAGGGAAGTGCAGGTGCCTCACGAATAGCTCGACCATCACGTCGTCAGTCCAGCCCTGCGCAATCGGCACTGGTCTTGGATGACTGACCTTCATATCGCACAACAGGTTCCTCGGCCGGCATCGCCGGCCCCAGCCATGCGAGAGCATCGCGCTTCAATGAGATTCGTTCTCCAGTTTGTGCAACTCCTCCTCAGCCTGCTTGAGCTTGCCCCGAAGGTCCTGGATTTCCTGCTCAAGTCTCTCTATTCTTGCCGCGCGTCCCCGCTCCGCGTGCACCACGTCGCAACGGGCTTGCAGTGCTGCAAGCTCCTCAGCAAGCTGCCCTCTGCGTAGCATTTGCCCCTTTGACCGTGCGACAGCCATGTCGCGCTCGATAGCAGTTGCTTGCGCCTCGCATTCACTAGAGTCGCTGCTACTGGTTGGCTGTGCGACAACTGGAGACGCCAGTGTTAGTGTGAGTACCAAGAAGCACGTGGTTTTGAGCATTCGGATACCCTGGAGAATGCAACGAAAGCTCACGATCATCCCGAGGTGTCCTGCAGCTTGTACCCAAGGCCGCCTTCTAGTTGACCTGCTCGAGATTGATTGTGCGGCCTGAAGGGACTGTCTGAAGCGCGTGCAGCCTCGACAATTCGACCATGCACGCGCGCTCCGGAAGACGACGTGCCAACGAACCTTCGCCCCACCCCGTTTTGTCGCGGATCGATTTGTGCCGGCCGGAACCTGCCGAATCGTTCTCGTTGGCGCCAGCCCCGGAAACGGTTCCGCCCATTCGCGCGTCCTGTCGACACATCTCAGGTCGAGCGCCCGCGCGGAAAGCCGCGTGCCCTCAGTTCCCCTGCGGGGTGTTCAGCTTTCCGAAGTCGAGCGAATCAATCTCAGCGTTCAGAGCCAGGATGACAGCCTGCGCCATGGTCTGCCTCGTCATATTGGTCAGCAAGCCGCCGGCAAGCTTGTGACGTTTCCCTGTGAGCAATAGGACCTCGCCCCACCAATTGCCGTTCGTCTGCCCCTCACCGAGGGCGTACTCAACTGCATAGCTCACGAGCTTTCCGCTGCCAGCTTGCGTGTGACCTCCGCCAATTCTTGGCATGTCCGCCTCCATCGGTTGGAGTCCGCAGTATGAACCACGCCGGTACCAGGCGCAGCGTCGCCAACCCTAATGCTTGGAGAAGGTTTCGCGCGCGAATTCAGCAGGTCCCTCCTGGCGCGCGGCTCGCTGATCGAAGCCAGCATTCTGACAGGGCGAGATCTGAAATTCTTCAGGGCCCGCTTCTGCGGTGCCCGCGAATTGCCTTGGGGGCGGAGCCGAACCGCCCGCGAGATCTGAAGGCGAACCGAGAGGTGAATTCGTAGCCGACATCCGAGGCAATGCGCGCAACGGCACGGTCGGTTGACTGAATGATCGCGACGGACACGCGGACGTCGGTCAGGCGGTCCACGAAGCGCGTTCCTTCGGCACTGAGTCGTCTTCGCAGCGTCGCTTCGCTCATGGCCAGCCGTGCGGTGACGTTCGAAATCATCCAGCCCTCCGACGGAGCCGCGGCGAACAGGCTGCCGAAACAGCCTTAGCCGGGGACGGAGCGGGAAAATAGTTCTAGGTAAATTCGCGCATCAAGCGCACGATGGGTCATCGCGGCGCCTTCGCTTCTAGTCCGGGGACCCCATGTCAGGAACCGTCGAAGCCATGCTTGACGCCACGCTTCTCGGGGCCAGTGCGCGACGTCGGAGGGATGGTGCTAACGCCTCCCGGAGGCCCGCACCAACTCTCGCTGTTTCACCTCTGGTGACATTGCTCGTCACGAGTTCGTGGTCACGGCAGTTTCGAAGGAAAACGAACGCTATGGTGCGGGAGAAATCGTCGATCGGCTGCTCCGCCATCATTCGGCGCACTGAGCGCGCGTCACCCATACGAGAAAGCATCCGCCGATACGGAATCGCGCCAATCCACACCCGATTTCTCTGCGGGGTCACACCGAAGGAGCTCACATTAAGCAACTGACCTGTTCGCGGTGTGGCAATCGAGTCTTCTTCGAGAACCTCACATGCGAAGTGTGCCGCTCAATGCTTGGCTATGCGCCCGACGAGCAGCGCATGCTTGCATTCGAAGCATCGAGTCAAGGCTCATGGCAGCGCCTGGGACCATCCGGCGCCGACTACAAGCCATGCGTGAATCGCAAGAAGAACGTGTGCAACTGGGTAGTTCCTTTGGGCAGTTCTCACGAGCATTGCCTGTCGTGCCGAACAACGCACACAATTCCCGCGCTCACCAAGTCGGAGAACCTTGGCTATTGGGCAGCGCTCGAGCAGGCGAAGCGCCGACTCTTCTACACACTGATCGAACTCGTTCTCCCGACGCCAAGCAAGCTTGAGGATCCCGCCAATGGCCTCTCCTTCGATTTTCTCGAGCAGTTGACACCGAAGCAGCGCGTATTCACCGGCCACGACGAGGGTGTCATCACCCTAGACGTCGCCGAGGCGGACGATGCGCGCCGAGAGGATATACGAGTGTCGATGCACGAGCCCAGCCGGACGCTGTTGGGGCATTTTCGCCATGAGATCGGTCACTACTATTGGGATCGTCTGGTGCGGGGCACTGGCTGGATCGAGGAGTTCCGAGAGCTTTTTGGCGATGAGCGCGTCGCCTATGAAGCGGCTTTGAAGAAGCACTATGCGTCGCCCGTGATCGACTGGCCGCAACGTTTCATCAGTTCCTATGCCAGCTCCCATCCGTGGGAAGACTGGGCAGAAACCTGGGCCCACTACCTGCACATGGTGGATGCTCTTGAAACCGCAGCTGCATGGGGAATGCATCTTGATCACGCGTCGCCAGGCGGGCCGAATCTGCGTGTACATGGCCTCAACTTGAGTCTTGAATCCATCAAGCAGCCTATCGTCGAGCATTGGCTGCCGGTCTCCCAGTTCATCAACGCGATGGACCGCAGCCTTGGGACTCGGGACAGTTATCCGTTCATCGTGGTGCCTCCGGTGATCGACAAGCTCGACTTCATCCACCGCGTAGTGCAAGCTGGAAGTTCCGGACAAGTTCCAATGAACTTTCTTCCGCGTGGGAGATGACCTCGTGCACCAGCCTCGTTGCTTCCCTCCCGATGGAGTTCGAGATCCAAAGGGCCGGAAGCTGTCGACAGATCTGGTCCAAATTGGTAACCGCGAACTCGGCTGCAAGTAGCAGCGAACTTCGTCGATCAATCTTCTCGGCAAGATGGGTTGTCTTTGCCTGCGTTCTCGCGGTCGCGAGCGCTTGTGCCCTTGGATAGTGACCTCATGTTCCACGCCTCAAGGATCGGCCGAATTCAAGCATGCCGATTCCTGCAACAGCATCGCGACGATTGGACACCGCTTCTGCGTGGGCCGGCGCACATACAAGCGCCGTGGATTGCTCCATGCTTCTGTATGACAGTCAGTCGGCGCTGGCAGAGACGGCCTCGGCGCCCACCCACAGAGGGCGGATTCTCGATGTCGACGATTGTCCCCACCTAGGAATGATTCCCTTTGAAGAGCCTGATGCGACCCTTCGTCAACCTTTCCACCGCCAACGTGGAGCTCATCACTCGCTTTGCGCAATCACAGGAGATGTCCGGCCTCGCAAACGCCAGTGCTCGAAAGTACTTCGAGGCAGCGCAGAAGACCTTTGGAGGGTGGAAGCCACAAGGCGATGCCGAGCTGGTCCGTTGTCTCACGGAGAACGTTCGCGGCCACCGGGAGTATGGCCAGCCGCAGGAGGAGCCAGCCATTCTCTTAGTGGGTCGCGAACGGCGCGACCGGAGGCCTTTCATGGGCATGTGCCTCTACTAGGCACACCCGTTTTTGTCTGCTCGCCCGAGAACGACCGCTTTCACCAAGAGCGTACTTCCGCTCGGGGCACGATCCAGCAGTTCCGCCCTGCCCCCTCTTTCGGCTGCTTTCGCGGCAACGCGGTCTTTGAACTGCATCCGAATTGTCGTTGTGCAGAGTCGGAGGTCTGCCGGCAAATCCAAGGGCCTAACCGACTTCGAGTCCTCCAAGCCTATCTTCAAGACGTACTGCTCGGAGTGATCGGTTCCCCCAGGGACAGCATCAACCGGTTGGCCCAGTTGAAGAATGCAGCGGCGTAGATGAGGTCCGCGATCGCAAGGTCATCCAGCCCCTGGCCGCGCAAAGCCTCGACGTGACGAGCATCGAACGAGGACGGTGTCCGAGTGAGTGCCACCGAAGCGGCGACGATCGCATCCCAGCGCGAGTCAAGCGTGGTGCCCACGCCTTCGTCCAGCAGACGCTGCACGTCTTCCTTGCGCGACGAGAAGTGCGATGCAAAGCGTGCATGCACCGAGGCGCAATAGATGCAGCCGTTGAAGCGCGAGGTGGCGGCGGCGGCCAGTTCGCGCTCGGCGCGCGGCAGGCCGGCGTCGGGGTTGTAGAAGATGTCCTTGTCGGTGCGGGTGCGCGCGCCCAGGATGTCGGGGTCGCGCGCCAGCAGCATGAAGTACGGCGACTCCGCGCGCGACGCGTCCACCAGGCCGGCCCGGTGCCGCTCGGTCAATTGCGATTCGGGCAGTGGCTCCAGCCAAGGCAACCATTCGAGTTTGGCCTGCGTGAAGGCGGCAGGCGGGTGGTTGTGCGGGTGCTTCAGGGTGTCGATGCTCATGTCTTCTTCTTCGATCAATTCACGGGAGCCTCGGAGGCTTCGGACAGGGCCCGCAGCCCCACCACCACGCGAACCTGGAAGGACAGGAATGCCACCAGTTGCGACAGCGTCACGATGTCGTCGGTCGACCAGTCGGCATCCAGCAGCGCGCGCAGCGCATCGGCCTTGGCATCGCGCGGATGCAGCACGAGCAGATGCGCATGCGCCAGCGCGGCCGACAGGCGCACGCCCAGCGCGGCGCGGTGCGCGGCCGACACCACGTAGTTCGGCCCGGCCACGTCTTCGGCACTGAGCGTGCCCGCCGGGTAGCTGCCATAGGGGCCGCTCGTGCCGCCCTCTTCCGCTGCTGCGGTCACGGCCTCCTGCAAGGCCTTGGGAGCGCCGGCGCGCGCCAGCCCTTCGGCATAGAAGGCCACGAAGGCCGGCTGCTTGTGCAGGGCGGCGACAAAGCTCGCCACCGCAAAGCGCTCCGTCGCGCGGAAGGCGCTGCCCTGCCCTGCCGCGGGTGCGGCGGGCTCGAAGAGCGACTGGTAGCTCTGCTGCGCGTTGAGGCGTGCGAGCGCCCGGTGGTTGCGGATGGCATCGAGCGCGCCACCGGACTGGATGCCGGCAAGTTGGTCGATCACGTCGGGAAATGCGTGTGCGGTCATGCGATGGTCTGCAGGGTGGATGCGTGATGGGTGGTTGAGGAAGTCGTCGCCCGTGCGCCCGGCCAACCCAGGGCCGGTGCCACCTCGGTGGCGATGAGCTCAATGGAGCGCAGGATGTGGCGGTGCGGTGGATCGACCGAGTGCACCTGGCAGACCAGGTCGGTCACATGCGCCAGCGTCGGGTCCGCGCGCAGCGAGGCGATCACGTCCGAAGGCGTGCCCACATGCACGTCCTGCCGCGCGATCAGCACGTCCAGCGGTGCGTCGCCGGCCACGGCACCGGGCACGGGCTGTCGCACGAGGTTGCGTCGCAGTCCTTCTTCGGCCAGCCGGCGCGCCAGCGCGCGGTCGTCCGCAACGAAGACCGAGCGCGAGCCCACGATGCGTAGCGAGCGGCCCGGCGGCAGGGCCGACAGGTAGGCATCGATCAACGGCAACTGGATGTCGGCCAACGAGGCATGCGGTGCTTCGGCCGTGCGAGGCTGCGTGCGCGAGAGCATCAGGCCGTCACCCGCGCGCCCGGCGCGCTCTGCACCGGCCACCGAGAAGCTCGCTTGCCACACGCGGTCCAGCAACTGCGGCGACGAGGGATAGAGTCGGTCGCCACCCGGCAGGGGCCGGCCCGCCCAGGCGTCGCGCAGCAGCGCAAGATGGTTGGCGAAGACTTCAGCGCGCTGCTCGCTGTGCAGGCCGAAGGCCGCGAAGGACGATGGTGTGCCACCCGTGCCCACGCCAAACTCCAGCCGTCCGCCGGTGAGCAGGTCCAGCACCACCGCGTCCTCGGCCACGCGCACCGGGTTCTCCAGCGGCAGGGTGACGATGCCGGTGCCGAGGCGGATGCGCTGCGTCTTGGCGGCCACCGCGGCCAGGAAGACCAGTGGCGAAGGCAGGCCACCTTCGGCTTCGTGAAAGTGATGCTGCGCCACCCAGGCCGAATCGAAGCCCAGGGCCTCGGCATGAACGATCTGCTCGGTGGCCAGGCGGTATCGGTCGCTGGCGGTGGCGTTGTCTAAGAGGCGGGTGAAGAAACCCAGTCGCTGCAGTCTGGACAAGTTGGACGCTCCCTTTTTCCGTGTCCGGCAAAGCGGCCGAGTATGGGAAGGCGAAGGCGCGAAGTGAACGACGCTTTGGGTGCGTGCTTATGCGTTTTGCGCGCAAGCGCGGAGCCGCACAGGTCCATTGCCCTTCAGATCATTCGCTCATGAAGAAGCAACGAATCGGTAGTTCGTACTTCGATCAATGCTTTGCAGAATGCGTGGCTTGGGTGCTCCAGAGTGGCACCGCATTCCGATTGCGCAAGATGAACTTCCAACAATTGCGCTCCGTGCGCGAAGCGGTGCGCTGCCGCTTCAATCTCACCGAGGCCGCCCTGGCCTTGCATACCTCGCAACCGGGCGTGAGCCGGCAGATCCGCGAGCTCGAGGAAGAGCTCGGGTTGGAACTGTTCGTGCGCGCCGGCAAGCGCCTGACCGGGCTCACCGCACCCGGCGGCCACCTGCTGCCCATTATCGAGCGCATGCTGCTGGAAAGCCGCAACCTGCGCGAGGCCGGCCAGGAGTTCCTGGCGCAGAAGACCGGCCTTCTTTCCGTTGCCGCGACCCATTCGCAGGCCCGCTATGCGCTGCCGATCGCGGTGCAGGAATTTCGCGGGCGCTTTCCCGACGTGAAGCTGCACCTGCGCCAGGGCTCGCCCCAGCAGATCGCGCAGATGCTGCTCGACGGCGAGGCCGACGTGGGCATTGCCACCGAGGCACTGAGCGACTACCCGCAACTGGTGGCATTGCCGAGCTTTCGCTGGACCCATTCGCTCATCGCGCCGCCGGGCCATCCGCTGCTGGAAGGCCCGCTCACCATCGAGCGGCTGGCGGCCTGGCCGCTGGTGACCTACGACAGCGCCTTCACCGGCCGCAACCGCATCGACCAGGCCTTTGCACAGGCGGGGCTCAGGCCCAACCTGGCGATCACCGCCATGGACGCGGACGTGATCAAGACCTATGTGGAGCTGGGCCTGGGCGTGGGCGTGGTGGCGGGCATCGCCTTCGAGTCGGAGCGCGACAGCCGCCTGCGCGCGGTCGACGCGGGGCATCTGTTCGGCATCAACACCACCAAGCTCGCGGTGCGGCGAGGCGCCTATTTGCGCGCCTTCGTGTTCGACTTCATCGAGTCCTTCTCGCCCATGCTCACGCGCGCCACCATCGAGGCGGCGCTGGGCGACGCGCCGGGCGAACGAACGCCGGCGCGGCCGCCAGTGCCTGAGCCTGCGTTGCAGCAGGAAGAACATGCCACGCAGGCGCTGAACCGCTTCGCCGAAGCTCAGTTCAGCGCGGGTTGAGCAAGCGCCGTCGACGTGGTCGACTCGCCCAGTTCGAACTCGATGAGCGCGCCATGCGCGCGCGCCGCATCGAGCACGTCGCCCGAACGCGCTGCATCGGCATTGCGAAGCACGAAACCAAAGGGACCCTCGCCGCGTCGCCAGGCGCTGCGCCAACGGGCTGGAGGGCCCGCTCGCCGCATCACGCGGCGATGACAGCACCAGCGAGCTCTGGTCGATGCGCACCACCGCCACGCGCACACCGCTGCCGGGCAGCACCACCGCCGGGCCCACCGCGTCGGCACCTCCGTCGGCATTCCCCAGCAGCGCGCGGTAGCGGGCCAGCGTGGCGTCGAGGTCTTGCACCGCTATCGCCAGGCTGGACACACCCAGCGCGCCGTTGGGATGCACCCGGGCGCCGCCCTCCGGCGCGCGCAGGCGCCGCGGCGTGATGTCGCCGCAGAGGAAGGGCAGGTCGGGCGTGCCGGGCCGCGCTGTCTGCCAATGCAGCCGCTCGCCATCGGGACGCAGGCGGCCGCCGTCCAGCGGCCCTTCCAGCTGCAAGCCGCGACGGGCCGCATCGGCCACCGTCGATGAGGTGCTGGCCGGCAGCAGCGCGTAGTCGACGACGCCCTCGCCATGGCGCTGCAGCAGTTGCCACCAGCGCTCCTGTGGCGCGGGCGAGCGCCACGCGATCAGTTCGAGGTAGCTGCCGTCGGCGAACACCACCAGCGCGTTGTGCGTGCTGCGGCCCGGATGCTCGCCGCCGCGCAGCACGTGGAAGCCCAGCTCCGCGTAGTCGACGATGGTCTGTTCCAGGTCATGCACGGCGATGACGATGTGGTCGAGGGGAAGGCTCATGTGTGTGGTTCCAGGAACGAAGAAATCAGGAAGCGGTGCGGGCCGCGTCGGCACCGCCCAGGTAGGCATCGCGGATGCGCGCGTCGGCCAGCAGGTCCTGGCCCGAGCCGCTGAGCACGATGCGGCCGGTCTGCAGCACGTAGCCGTGGTGCGCGATCTGCAGCGCCAGGCTGGCGTTCTGCTCCACCATGAAGACGGAGACGCCCTGCCGGTTGATGCGTGCGATGAGCTCCAGCACCTTGTCCACGTACAGCGGCGACAGGCCCATGGTGGGCTCGTCCATGCACAAGAGGCGCGGCCGGCCCATGAGCGCGCGGGCCATCGCCACCATCTGCTGCTCGCCACCCGACAGCGTGCCGGCCTGGAACTCGATGCGCTCGGCCACGCGCGGGAAGAGCTCCAGCATGCGCTCCAGGTCCTCGGCCACCGCCTTGCGGTCGTTGCGGGCATAGGCACCCATCAGCAGGTTCTCGCGCACCGTCATGGCCGGGAACAGCCTGCGCGCCTCGGGCACCGAGCCGATGCCGCGGCGGATGACCTGCGGCGTGCTTAAGGCCAGGATCGATTCGCCGTTGAATCGCACCTCGCCCGAGCGCGGCTTGAGCAGGCCCAGCACCACCTTCATGGTGGTGGACTTGCCGCTGGCATTGCCGCCCAGCAGGCTCACGATCTGGCCTTCGCGCACCTGCAGGTCCAGGTCGAAGTGCGCCTGCACCGGGCCGTAGAAGGTGTTGATGCTGCGCAGCGAGAGGAGCGGCTCGCTGCCCTTGGTCACCGCGCCGCGCGCATTGCTTGGCACGGGCTCGGAATCGCTGCTGCCCCAGCGCCCTGCCGGCGCCAGGCCCACGCGTGCCACGGTCGCGATCATGCGGCCACCTGCGCCTTCTCGCCCACATGGCGATGGCCTAGGTAGGCCTCGACGACAGCCGGGTCGTGCCGCACCGCATCGGGCAGGCCCTCGGCGATCTTGCGGCCGTCGTCCAGCACGATGACGTGGTCCGACAGCTGCATCACCAGGTCCAGCTTGTGTTCGATGAGCAGGATGCTGTGGCCGCGCTGCTTGAGCTCACGGATGATCTCCAGCATCTCGGCCGTCTCGCTCTCGTTCATACCGGCGGTCGGTTCGTCCAGCAGCAGCAGGCGCGGCTTCAGCGCCAGGGCGCGGGCAATCTCCACCCGGCGCCGGTTCGCGTACGACAGGCTGTAGGCCGGGAGGTCGATGCGCGGGGCCAGGCGCGTGCCGAAGAGCTGGATGATTTCCAGCGCCTCTTCGCGCAGCCGCTGCTCTTCGCGCTTCACGCGCGGCGGCTGCACCAGGGCCAGCGCCAGTTCGGCAATGGCGCCGATGCTGGGCACCCCACCCAGCCGAGGCCGCGCTGCCTGCAGGCGCGTGTGCGCGCCGACCAACACGTTGTCCAACACCGAGAGATTGGCGAACACACGGCCATGCTGGAAGGTGCGCGCCAGGCCGCGCGCCGCCAACGCTTGCGCGGGCCAGCCGGTGACGTCCTCGCCTTCGAAGCGCACGCGGCCGTCGTCGGGCGTGTCCAGGCCGCTCACCAGGTTGAACAGCGTGGTCTTGCCCGCGCCGTTGGGGCCGATCACGCTGAGCAGTTCGCCCTTGGCCAGCTTCAGGCTGACGCCATCCACCGCGGTGAGGCCACCGAAGCGCCGCGTGAGGCCTTCGACTTCAAGCAACCAGGACATCGGCGCGCCCTCCTCCCGCATTGGCCGCCTCGGCCTGCGAGTTGACCAGCTTGAATTCGGAGCGGATGGCCTGCGGATTGCGCAGCAGGTTCAATATGGGGCAGCTCTGCTCCACCGCCTCGAACAGCGCTGCGATGTCTTCGCGGCTGGCGGGCGAGTCGATGTGCACCGTGTAGCCAATCTCGTGCGGCCAGATGGGCGTGGCTTCGTGGCCCGGCTTGCCGCCGCGCGGATCGATGATGCCGCTCACCTCCACTTCCAGGCTTTGGAGCGGCACCTGCCGCAGCGACGCCTGGATCAGGAAGATGTGCGTGACGCAGGTGCCCAGCACGCCCAGCTGCAATTCGGGCGAACTCGGGCCCAGGTTGTAGCCGGCAAAGTCGGGCGGGCTGTCGCTGATGACCTGGTGATCGCGGATGCGCAGACGCCGCACGCCACTGCGCCCCTCGGCCCGCACATGGGCCTTGAGTTGCAGGGGCTGCGCCGTGCCCGCATCGATGGCGGCGTTGCGCGCGAGCACGGCTTCGCGCTTCTCGGCCAGGTAGTCGTTGAGATGGCTCATGGGTTCTTTCGGAACAAAGTCAGACGGTGCCCAGCAGTCCCTGCGGGCGGAATCGGATCAACAGCAGCAGCGCCACGCCGTAGATAAGCATGCGGTACTCGGCCGTCACGCGGAACAGCTCGGGCAGGCTCACCAGCGCCACCGCGCCCAGCACGGCGCCGCTGATGTTCCCGAGCCCGCCCAGGATCACCATGGTCAGCGCCAGGATCGAGATCTGCGAGGTGAAGGTCTCGTGGTTGATGTAGGAATACAGGTGCGCGGTGAAGGCACCGCTCACGCCGGCCGCGAAGCCGCCGAAGCCAAAGGCCATGGCCTTGTAGCGGTCCGGGCTCACGCCATACGAACGCGCCGCCACGTCGTCCTCGCGCACCGCGCGGAAGGTGCGGCCCAGGTGCGAGCGCAGCAGCCGCCACTGCAGCAGCGCCAGCAGCACCATGGCGGCGAAGGCAGCCCAGTAGAAGGCTTCGTTGGACGACGCATCGCGCCCGAACAGCGACAGCGGCGGAATGCCCGACACGCCGACCGGCCCGCGCGTGAGGCTTTCCCAGTTGAGGATGGTCAGCGCCACGATCTCGCCGATGCCCAGCGTGGCAATGGACACGTAGTGCCCGCGCAGCTTGAACGACGGAAAGATCAGCGCCGTGCCCACCAGCGCAGTCACCAGTCCGGCCATGATGATGCTGGTGCCCACCGGCAGGTGCAGGTCCAGCACCAGCAGCGAGGATGCATAGGCGCCGATGGCGAGCAACCCCGCGTGCCCCAGCGAGATCTGCCCGATGGTGCCGGCCACCAGCGTCAGACCCAGGGCCAGCGCGGCATAGAGCCAGGCATTGGTCAGCGTCTGCAGCACATAGGGTGACGGCGAGACCAGCGGCAGCACCACCGCCGCGGCGAACAGGCCCGCCAGCAGCCAGCGCGGCACGCGCCACGGCTTGCTCGGTGCGATGAAGGTGCCGGTGAGCGGCTCGGGCGGCAAGGCGCGCTTGCGGCCAAAGAGCCCGTTGGGCCGCCACACCAGGATCACCAGCAGCAGGATGAAGGCGAAGAGATTGCGGTAGGGCGTGCCGAACAGCGCCACGCCATAGCTCTCGGTCAGGCCCAGCAGCATGCTGCCCACGATGGCACCCGGCACGTTGCCCACGCCGCCCACCACCGTGGCCACCACGCCCTTGAGCGTGGCCTGGAAGCTCATCGCCGGGCTGATGTTGTTGTAGTACATGCCCACCAGCAGGCCCGACAGGCCGCCAAGGGCCGAGGCGATGGCGAACACGCTCAGGTTGACGCGGTTCACGTCCACGCCCATCTGCTGCGCCGCATCGCGGTCTTGCGCCGTGGCGCGCACGGCCCAGCCCAGCTTGGTGAAGCGCAGGAAGCCAAAGAGCAATGCCGCACTCGCCAGGCCGATGCCGGCAATCAGCAAATCCAGCGCGCCGATGGTGCCGCTGCCCACCTGCAGGCGCCAGTTGGGCAGCTGCGTGGGCAGCGCACGCGGGTCGGGGCTGGCCAGCAGCTGCACCGCGATGTCGAGCACGAAGCTGATGCCGATGGTGGCCAGAAGCGGCGCAATGCGCGCCGAGCCCTGCAGCGGCCGCAGACCCACGCGCTCGATCAGCATGCCCAACGCGCCGCAGCCCAGCACCACCAGCAAGATGGTGAGTGGCAGCGGCGTGTGCAAAAAGGTGATGGCGGCCCAGCCGATGTAGGCCCCCACCGTGTAGACCGAGCCGTGCGCGAAGTTGATGAGATGCGAAACGCCGAAGATCAGCGCCAGCCCGACCGCCAGCAACGCATAGATGTTGCCGATGATCAGGCCGTTGATCGTGTAGTCGAAGAAAGACGTGAAGCTCATCGCCCCGAGGCCGTGCTGAGCTTGCTGGGCTCGCCCAGCGCCCACTTGCCGTCCTTCACCACCAGGTCGATGCTCTTCACGCCGATCACTCGGCGCGTCTGCGCATCGAAGTTGGCCTTGCCAAACACCACACTGGGCACGTCCTTGATCCTGTAGAAGGCATCGCGCACCGCCTTGCGGTCGGCATCCGCGCCGGCCTGGTTCAGGGCCGCCGCGGCAATCTGCACCGCGTCGTAGGCGTAGGCGTTGAAGGCGTCGGGCTCCTTGCCGTACTTGGCGCGGAAGCGCTGCACGAAGTCCTTCACCTCGGTGCGCGGCTCGTCGGGGAAGAAGGCAGTGTTGGTGTAGATGCCTTCCACCGCGCTGGCGCCCAGTTCGATGAACTTGGGCGAATAGACCGAGCCGCTGGCCGCGATGGGCTGCTTCAGCCCCACGCTGCGCACCTGGCCGGCAATGAGCGCGCCGTCGGGGTAGTAGGAGATGAGCACCACGCCGTCGGGGTTGGCGTCGCGCACGCGCACCAGGGTCGAGCGGAAGTCCTTCTCGTCGGGTTGGTAGCCCTCGGCGATGACCACCTGCGCACCCCGCTCCTGCGCGGCCTTCACAAACACGTCGCGGCTGGTGCGGCCCCAGTCGGTGTTGAGGAAGAGCACGGCCACACGCTTGAAGCCCAGCGACTTCACCGCCAGGTCGGCCAGCAGCGGCTGCGCGTCGGCCTGGCTCACCGAGGGGCTCCAGATGAAGTCACCGCCCTTGGTGAAATCCGGGTGCGAGTTGGTGAAGCCCAGTTGCACGAGGCCGGCACGCTGGTAGATGGGCGAAGCCGCCATCGAGGCCGGGCTGGAGAAATCACCCAGCTCGATCTTGATGCGCTTGTCGTTGACGAACTTCTGCGCCAGGCCCACCGACTGGCGCGGGTCGCTCTGGCTGTCTTCGAACACGTAGGCCAGCGGCCGGCCATGGATGCCACCCTTGGCGTTGATGTCGTCCAGCGCCAGGTCGAAGCCGGCCTTCCATTGCGCGCCGTATTGCGCGTTCTGCCCGGTCAGCGGGCCGCTGACGCCGAACCACACGGGCTCGCCCGTGGCGGGCGCGGACCATGCCACGACAGGTGCCAGCAGCGCGACGGCGGCCAGGCGGATAAAACTTTGACGGTGCAGCATGTGCAATGGCTCCAGGATCAACAGAAGCCCTGGATTCTTCGTGGCCGCGCTCATTCGAGGAACGAAGAAAAACACACTCGCATAGACGGTGCACGCATAAACGTGGCGGCCGCGCGCAGGCAAAAAAAAGGCAGACCCGAAGGCCCGCCGAATCGCCGTTCACACGACGAGGAGACAACCGGTCCAGCCGTCCCCACCAGAAATCGATGCGTGGCCTAGCGCTGCTGGCCCCACTTGCGCACGGTCAGGCGCTCCAGCGTGGCAAAGCCCAGGCCTTCCACCAAGAGGCCGATGATGACCACCAGGGCCAGGCCGGCGAACACGCGGTCGGTGTAGAGCTCGTTGCGGTTCTGGAAGATGTACCAGCCCAGCCCGCCCTTGCCTGAACTGGCGCCGAACACCAGCTCGGCCGCGATCAAGGTGCGCCACGCGAAGGCCCAGGCGATCTTCAGGCCCGAGAGAATCGCCGGCAGCGCCGCCGGCACCAGGATCTGCAGCACGTAGCGCAGCCCCGTGAGCCCGTAGTTGCGGCCCGCCATGCGCAAGGTCTCGGGGACGGCCTGGAAGCCGGCGTAGGTGTTCAGCGCCAGCGGCCACAGCACCGAGTGCACCAGCACGAAGACCAGGCTGCCCTGCCCCAGCCCGAACCACAGCAGCGCCAGCGGCAGCAGGGCGATGGCCGGCAAGGGGTTGAACATGGACGTGAGCGTGCTCAGCAGGTCGCGCCCCAATTGCGTGGACACGGCCAGCGAGGTGAGCAGGAAGGCCAGCAGAACGCCCAGTGCATAGCCCTGCAGCAGCACGCCCAGCGACAACGCCGTCTTGGTGATGAGTTCGCCGCTGGCGAGGCCTTCGACCAACGCCTTTGCGGTTGCGGTGAAGGTCGGCAGCAACAGGTCATTGGCCTGCCAGCGCGCGGCAAGTTCCCACAGCAGCGCAAGCGCCGCCAGGATGAGGCCCTTGCGAAGCCAGGCGTGACTCAGCAGCCGGCTCGCCAGTGGCAGCGGCCGCTCTACGGCGCCGTCCACGAAGGGTTCGAGCTCGCGCTCGTATTCGATGCGAACGGGCGGCACCCGCGGGAACAGCGCACTCATGACTGCACCTGCGCGTCTGCCGCGGTCTCGGGTTCGAACAGCAGGTCGTGAATGCGCTGTGCTGCAGCCTGGAACTGCGCGCTGCCCTGGCTGGCCAGCCCGAAGTCGTGGCTGTTGATCTCGGCGCGCATGCGCCCCGGGTGTGGCGAGAGCAGCGCAATGCGGTTGCCCACGACCAGCGCCTCCTCGATGGAGTGCGTGACGAAAAGCAGCGTGAAGCGCGCCTCTTCCCACAGCGCCAGCAGTTCTTCCTGCATCTTGCGGCGCGTGAGCGCATCGAGCGCCGCAAAGGGCTCGTCCATGAGCAGCACGCGCGGCTGCATGGCCAGAGCACGCGCAATCGCCACGCGCTGCTTCATGCCGCCAGAGAGCTGGTGCGGGTGCACGTCGGCAAAGCGGGCCAGGCCCACGCGGTCCAGCCAGTGCAAGGCGCGCTCCGCCGCCTCCTTGCGGCCCAGGGTGCGCGACGCCACGAGCGGGAACATCACGTTTTCCTTCACCGTCTTCCAGGGCGGCAACTGGTCGAATTCCTGGAACACCACGATGCGGTCCGGCCCCGGGCCGCGCACCGCTCGCCCGTCCAGCTTCACCTCGCCTTCAACCGGCGCGATGAAGCCGCCGACGGCCTTGAGCAGCGTGCTCTTACCGCAGCCCGAAGGCCCCAGCAGCACGAAGCGGTCGGCCTCGTGCACATCGAAGCTCACGCGATGGGTGGCGCGCACCACCCGCTGCGCCGTGGCGTATTCCAGGCTCAGGCCCTGCACCTGCAGCAGCGCGGCGAAGTCGGCGCTGGCGGCAGGCGCACTCGGCCCGTGGGGCCTGGCGACATGGGGCGGCGCAAAGGCCCGCGTGGTGCGCAGCGTGGCGGCAGTCATCTCGATCCCTGGCGCAATCAGTTGGCCTGCGCGCCCACCGTGTCGTCGAAGAAGTAGTCCTTCACCGACTGCGGCTGGTTTTTGATGGCGCCCACCCGGTGCATGAACTGGCCCAGCAGCAGCGTGTTCTGCGGCTCGGTCTTGAACTGCACCTCGGGGCTGCGGATGATCTTGAGCAGCAGCGCGCGGTCGGTCTTGGCGCCGGTCACCTTGAGGTAGATGTCGGCCGCTTGCTCCGGCTTGGCGCGGATGAATTCGGCCGCCTCGTCCAATGCGGCGATGAAGGCCTTGTAGGTCTTGGGGTTCTCGGCGCGGAACTTCTCGGTGGCATACAGCATCGTGGCAGACGATGGGCCGCCCAGCACATCGTACGAATTGAGCACGATGCGCGCCTTCGGGTTGCCTTCGAGCTCCTGCTCCTGGAAGGGCGGGTTGCCGAAGTGGCCGGTGATCTCGGTGCCGCCCTTGATGATGGCGGCCGCCGCATCGGGGTGCGGCAGGGCCACGCTGATCTTGTCGAGCCGCGCGAACTCCTTGTCGCCCCACAGCTTGGCCGAGGCCAGCTGCAGCACGCGCGACTGCACCGACACGCCCACCGCCGGCAGCGCGATGCGGTCCTTGTCGGTGAAGTCGGCGATGCTCTTCACGTTCGGGTTGTTGGTCACCAGGTAGTAGGGAAAGTTGCCCAGCGAGGCCACGCCCTTCACGTTCTGCCGGCCCTTGGTGCGGTCCCAGATGGTGAACAGCGGCCCCACGCCGGCCCCGGCGATGTCGATGCTGCCCGACAGCAGCGCGTCGTTCACGGCCGAGCCGCCCGAGAGCTGCACGAACTCCACCTTGGCGTCGATGCCCGCCGCCTTGGCGTGCTTCTCGATGAGCTTCTGTTCCTGCGCGACATTGAGCAGCAGGTAAACGATGCCGAACTGCTGGGCGATGCGGATCTGCCCTTCTGCATGGGCGGCCAGGCTGGCGGTGGCAAGGCTCAATGCGGTGGCGATGGCCGCTGCGCGGCGGGTGATGCTTTTCATGATGGTCGATTCGTTCTTGTGTGGTGAAGGTGGCGTCAGCGCGGCAGGTCGCCTTCGATGGTGGTGCGATAGAGCTTGCGCGGCAGGTGGTCCGGCGTGCCTGCGGCGAGGTGCACCACCGAGCGGTTGTCCCAGAACACGAGGTCGCCGCTCTGCCACTGGTGGCGGTAGATGAACTGCGGCTGCGTGCTCTGGTCGAAGAGTTGCGCCAGCAGTGCCTGGCTTTCCTGCGCGGGCCAACTGTCGATGCGCGTGGTGAAGTGCTCGCTGACGAAAAGCGCCTTGCGGCCGGTCTCCGGATGGGTGCGCACCACCGGGTGCACCGCGGGGCGAACCTCCGCCAGTTGCGCCGGCGTCAGCGCCGGGCGCCACGGGCTGCGGGCACGCAGCTCTTCATACTTGGCCAGGTAGCTGTGCTCGGCGCGCAAGGGCGCGAGCACGCGCTTGAGCGAATCGGACAGCGCGTCGTAGGCCGCGTGCTGGTTGGCGAAGAGCGTGTCGCCGCCTTCTTCGGGAAGGATCTGCGCGTGCAGCAGCGAGCCCAGGCTGGGCCGGTCCTTGTACGAGAGGTCCGAATGCCAGTAGGCGCCAGCGTCACCCAGGCCGATGGGCTCGCCCTTCTCCTTGATGTTGGAGACGATGAGCACCTCGGGCTGGCCAGCGAGCTGGAACTTGCGCTGCACATGGATCTGCAGCGTGCCGAAGCGTTGGCTGAAGGCCACCTGCTGCGCCGGCGTGATGCGCTGGTCGCGAAACACCAGCACGTGATGGTCCAGGTGCGCCTGGTGAATGCGCGCGAAGTCCTGGTCGGACAGCGGCGCACCCAGGTCCACGCCCACCACCTCGGCGGCGAAGCTGCCTGCCACGGGGCGGATGTCGAATTCCTGCGATGCGAGGGGTGGGTCGGAGAGAACGATTGAGGGTCTTGCGGACATAGAACTCGCACTCTAGGCAAGGCCCTTCATGAACGGAACTACGGATTCGTTGCTTGCAAACTACCGGAACATCTAAGGCCGCCCTGTCCCGTCATCAGGCGGCCAGCGACAGCTGGGGCGTGGCCGCCCTGGCGCCCAGCCGATGCTGGAGCACTGGCAAGGCCCGCTCCACGGCCAGCGCGATGCGCGCATGCAGCGCGTCGCTGCTCACCCGGTAGTTGTCGAACTCCTTGTCGGTTCCATACACGCCAATGGGCAGCGTCTGTGCCTGGAAGAAGGCGAAGAGCGGTCGCAACTGGTGGTCGATGGCCAGCGCATGGCGGTCGCTGCCGCCGGTGGCAGCCAGCAGCACCGGCACGTCGACCAGCGAATCCTGGTGGACGAAGTCGAACAGGTGCTTGAACAGGCCCGTGTAGGTGCCGCGGAAGATGGGGCTGGCCACCAGCAGCAGGTCGGCGGTCTCGATGTCGCGCAGCGCCTGCTCGATGTCGGCGGGCAGCTTGGCGCGATGCAGCACGTTGCCGAAGCGCGGGACGATCTCCCCCAGCTCGATCAGCCGCGTCTGCGCGGGAAGCGCATCGGTCAGGCCTTCCAGCAGTTGCTCGACCAGTGCGAGCGTGCGCGAGGGGCGTTGCAAGCCGCCGGAGACGGCCACGATCTTGAGTGTCTTTGCCATGTGCGTTGTCCAAGCCTTGCTCAGGAATTGCTGCCCGGTGCCCGCCACACGATGTCGCGCCATTGATCTTGCGCGGGATGATGCCCAGCGCCTGGAAGGTGTCGGCCAGTTGCTGCTACTGCGCGATGCGCGCGTCGGTCACCGGGCCGAAAGGGAAGCTGGCGCGGGCGAAGGCGGCGTTCCACGACTTCAAGTCGATGCCGGTGGCCTCGGCCGCCAGCGCTGCCAGTTCTTCGCGGTGCGTGCCAGACCAGGCGTGCACCTTGCCGATCTCGTCGAGCACGGCAGCCGGCGTCGACGGGTAGCGCGTCGCGAAGTCCTTGCGAAGTCGTCGACCGGGCCGCGTCCGTCTCAACCCGAGCTTCGACATGGACGGCGCAACGATCGTGTGCCAGTCCTTCGAACCGCTGCCACCCCAGGGCGAGGACTCTTCCGACCAGTCGCCTGAAACCGAAAGTCCACATCCGCGCGGCTGACCTTACGAAGTGCTGGCGCGCTCGGTAGACTGGCTCGAACAGTAGCCATCACGCCTCACGAATGAACGCCACCTCTTCGACCGCTCAAGCAGGAGATCTCTCCGTTCTGATTGCCGCACGCAAGGGCGCCATCAGCGATTTCGTCGGCCGCATCAAGGACGTCGACTCCAGCGAGCCACGTGTTCTCCTGCGCCAGCACTCCCTCCTGTCGGACCTCGAGGAGGCGATCGCGGCGGGCGTCACTGCGCTTGAATTCGCCTACGAAGGCGACTACGACTCGGTCGAAGCATCGCTGGCCGACGGCGAGACCGCCTTCGAGCGCAACCGTGAACTGCACGAGCTGGCACTCGCTGGCATCGAGCCGATCATTGCGGCAGCGCGCGCCCAGAACAGCGCGATCCATGCGCCCGAGCTGGAAGCAAGCGCCAGCCCGTCCGAGCAGGACGGCATTCTCGCCGGCGAGCGAGTTGGCCATGGCATCTAACTTTCACGACCGTCTTGGCGAAGCGGCCCAGCTCCTCCTGCAAGCAGGTTCGCGGCGCATCGGGCCCAGGATTGGCACGATGTCCGGCAAGCCCATCCACGATTTCATCGACGGTGGGAACGGAACGCGTTGGCTCTTCGACGGCAGGAACTACGCAGGGCGGATCCTGGCCGACTCGGACATCGTCGACCACGAGGCGGTCTACGCATTGGTTCCCTGATGGCAGCCGCATCCGGAGTTGACCGGCCGCGCCGCGCAGACATCGATGGCTCGGTCATCGATCAAATTAAGCAGCGCGTCGACATCATCGAGATCGTCGGGCGCCATGTGGAGCTCAAGCGCGCCGGTGGTGCCCTCTTCAAGGGCCTGTGCCCCTTCCACACCGAGCGCTCGCCCTCCTTCACCGTCACCCCTTCGCGCCAGAGCTACCACTGCTTCGGCTGCGGCGCCCACGGCGACGCGGTCCAGTTCCTCATGGAGATGGAAGGCATGTCCTTCCGGGAGACCATCGAAGACATGGCGCAGTCCGTCGGCGTCGCCATCCCAGCGCCAGATCCGAACGCGCCGGTTTCGCGTCGACCCACGCCGTACGTGCGCCACGCGATGCACCTGGCGATGGACGTCGCGGCCACCTTCTACTCGGAGGAACTCTGGCGTGCGAGCGAGCTGGCGCACCACAGCCCGGAGGCGACCAGCTTCCCGGCGCAAGCCGCCAAGTACGTGTTGAGCACCCGCGGCGTCCACCAGAGCACGATCGACCGGTTTCGCATTGGCTTGGCTCCGGAGGGCTGGGAGACCCTCAAGGGCCTGGCCTGGCCTCGCGAGACCTTCAGCCGCGGCAGCAACGACGCAGCGACTACGCTCGCGGCCGTCGACCTCATCCGTGTGCGCGAGGAGCGTGAAGACGATGGAGCTGCCGCAGCAGAGGCCTCGACCACGCCAGCGCCATCGAACCGGCTTCGCTTTGGATTCCCCACCGGCGCCGCGCCCGCTGCGGCCACGGCGCCAGGCGCCAAGAAGCCACCCTCCTACTACGACACCTTCCGCGCCCGCCTGATGTTCCCGGTGCGGGACACAGCAGGGAAGATCGTGGCCTTTGGCGGCCGCAGGCTCTCAGAAGGTAGCTCCGCGGCGAAGTACCTGAACAGCGCCGAGACCCCGATCTTCCACAAGAGCGACGTGCTGTACGGCCTGTACGAGGCGCGCGAGGCGATTCTCCGCGTCAAGCACGCCCTTGTGGTCGAAGGCTACATGGATGTGGTCATGCTGGCGCAGTACGGCGTAGAGAACTCCGTCGCGTCGATGGGCACGGCCATGACTGAGAGCCAGATGCAGACGCTTCTGCGCTTCACGGACTGCCTGGTCTTCGTGTTCGACGGGGACGGTGCCGGCCAGAAGGCCGCTCGAAAGGCCGCCGAGACCATCCTGCCGCTGCTGCGAGCCAACCACGACATCCGGATCCTCACCCTCCCGGACGACAAGGATCCCGACGAGTTCGTGCGCGAGAACGGACGCGAGGCATTCGACGGCCTGGTGGCCACGGCCAAGTCGCTGTCCTTCTTCCTGCGCGACCAGCTGCTGGACGAGTGCGGCGGCGCCAAGACGCCCGAGCACCGCGCGCGCTTTCAGCAGCGCTTCCAGCAGGTGCTCAAGCTCATGAGCGCCGATGCCACCCTGGCCAAGGAGTACTGGAAGATGTTCCAGGACGCCCTGGCCAGCACGGATACGCGCAGCCACCAGGCATCTGGCCTCGGCTCGGGATTCCGCCGCTCGGCGCCTGCGGCCCCCACACGTGCACTGGCAATCAGCGCCTCGGAGAGCTCAGTCGTGGCCAAGCTGCGCGAGGCGGCGCAGCTGGCGCCCGAGATCGGCCTGCAGGTGCGCGATTCGATCATTGCCCTTCTCGATCTGGACGACCCAGCCGAGCTGCGCTTGCAGCAGGACCTGGTGCGCCTGGACGAAGCCACGTCCGCGCAGCGGGCCGCTGAAGGCACGCCGGAGTGGCTCTTCGCTCGCGACACGCTCCTGTCGCACGCCAGCCTGCTCGAAGGTCACCGCAAGGAGCAGATCCGGGCCGAACTCAAGGCCCAGCACGCGAGCGGCGAGTTGGCCACGGGGGACTACATCCGGGAGCTGCGCGAGCTGGGGTGATGAGAATCACCGGAAGGAAACTCCGGAAGGAGCTTAGGTGGCGCGTCGGTCGGCCCCCAATAGGGGACCTAGGCAATACTGCCCGATGGACTGCCGACGGCAGACCGAGTCCGAGAGCCCCTTGATGCGATGGTCAAAGCGGTGAGTCCCCATTTGCTCAACTCGTTGGGGTTGGCACCCACTTGAATGAGGTTTGGCTTCGACCTCTTACTGCTGTCGCGGATCGACGCCACGAAAGGTACGGGTGCAGCCCGGCACCCATGCATCGCCCTATCAGGCGTCAAATGGGAGCGCCGCCAGTGAGAAAGGCGGAATAGCGCGAGAACTGGCCCTGCCAGAACACCCACAAGGCGGCCGGCCATGGCGCAAATGCCAGCAACGGGTTCAAGTAAAACTGCACCAGAGGCACTTCAAGCGCCAAGGAGTCGGGAGAGTCGGTATCGAGCTTCAAGGACTCGGAAGTTGCGTGCATGGAAGTCTCCTATTGCGTGAAGCAATGCTACGCAAGGCTCTTGAACGCTGTCTTGACGTAGCTCAAAGCACCTTCTCTTTACCTCGCAGGGCGACCGGCGCGACCCAAGGTCCGTTCATTGTCAAACTGAGTCGCGGGAGTGCGGTATGAACCGGTCGTCTCGCCGTTGGCTGTTGTGCATGCACGGCAGCACAAGATATGCCCAACCAGCGAGGTTTGAGCGATGAGTGCTCTCCATTTCCATTCACGCGACTTGCCGAAAACCGACCGCAGCATCCTTCGATCTTTCCGGCAAGTGTGAATTAGTGCGCAGCACTGAGTGCTTGCCCGCAAAAGAAAGATTCACCGTCCGGAATATTCTGCGGCCGCTCGCTGTTTGTTACGTACTGCAACATCGCAGTGGACGGAGACCTCGCACATGAAGCTCTTCTCGCTGGCCGCGCTCGGCCTCACCCTCCTGGCCGGTTGCGCCTCCCTAACCGGCAAGCCGCCGGCCACGGCCGACAAGGGCATCCTCGTCGACCAGAAGCGCATGACCCTCTACACCTTCGACAACGACAAGACGCCGGGCAAGTCGTCGTGCAACGGCCAGTGCGCGGTGAACTGGCCGCCCTTCATGGTGGCCGACGGCGTGATGCCCGCCGGCGATTTCTCGGTGGTGGTGCGCGACGACGGAAAGAAGCAGTGGGCGTACAAGGGCAAGCCGCTCTACTTCTGGCCGGAGGATCAGGAGCCCGGCGACCGTTATGGCGACGACTACCGCAAGGTCTGGCACGTCGTCTCGCCATGAAGCACCGAGGGCACGACGCCATGAGCAAGTCGCTTTCATCGCACAAGCCGGAGGCTGCCTCCCGCGGGCGCCAGGCTGCCTGGCTGCTGCGGGCCACCTCTGTGCTGACCTGCCTCGGCTGCGCCGTGGCGCAGGCCGGCAACCTCACCGTGACCGCCCTGGACAAGGACGGCGCGCCGGTGCCGGATGCCGTGGTCATCCTGCAGCCCTCGGGCAAGGGACTGCCCACGGTGCCGTTGCCACATAGCGTGACCATCGCGCAGGAGAAGATGCGCTTCGTGCCGGCCACGAGCGTGGTGGCGGTGGGCACTCGCGTGCGCTTCATCAACAACGACACCTGGGACCACCACGTCCGCGCCTCCATGGCCGGGCTCGCGCAGTTCAGCGCTGGCCCTGGGGAGGGCGCCGAGCTAATGCTCAACGGCAAGGTCGATGGCAAGCCAGCGGCCTCGGCCGAAGTGAGCTTCGACAAGGCCGGCGCCGTGCTGCTGGGCTGCCACCTGCATCCATCGATGCGCGGCCAGGTCTATGTGAGCGACTCGCCCTGGGCGACGCTCACGGGGGCGGATGGCAAGGTGACGCTGGAGGATGTGCCCGAGGGCGCGGTGGTGTTGCGCACCTGGCACCCGGATCAACTGATCGACATCGCGCCGCAGACGCTGACGCTCACCAGCGCACCGGCTGAAGCGAAGGTGCAACTCAACGTGGTGCCCAGGCGCCGCCGCATCTGAGGGCTGGCGGGCGAGGCACACGCAGATGGCGGCATTGAGCACGAAGCCGCAGGTCTGCCCCGCCCTCCCCTTCGGCTGCTTTCGCTTGCGGAGCCGTTGAACTGCAGTAGCCAGAGAGCCGAAACCGGCCGCTCGGGGGCAATTGCCCATCGCGGGCACCAAACTACAAGGCCCTATGGCCAATGGCCGCAGGGCCAACCTCCCCTACTGCTGACAGCAAGCCTTGGGGCGTGATGATCATGCGCCAGAAATCGAAGTTGCTCAGGCACATCAGCTCTTCCAGCTTGCCTTCGTTGCCCTGCAACTTGATCGTGCCGGAGCCTACCGCGTCCTTGTGCGTGGTCCCCTTGCGCATACTTGGGTTTCGCGCGTCAGGGTTCCTCTTGCGACCGCTGGCGTTGACCCTACCCTTCAAGTGGCCAGACTCCCTACCTTGAGCGAAAAGAAACTTCTAGGTGATTCCGTTTGTTGGGAGCAAGATGACCCATCGCAGCGTCTTCGCTTCGAGCCTGAGGAAATGAATGACGAAAGTTCCGCTGAACGCGCCCCTACTGAACGCAAGCGCGGAAGGCTTTCTCAGCCACGATGCGGCGCATGCCGTGCAGGCATCCAACGCTCACTACTTCGGTTCGGAGGAGATTCTTCTCAGAAGAGCATCCCCTCGGAAGTACAGCCTCCTTTGCCATGACACCAAGACGCGGGTTGTCGTCGGTGGCGAAGGCATCAACGAAGGGGACATGATTCCTTCCATCGTGTCTGAGGGTGCCATGGAAGCATTCTGTGCGTTCCTGATGTACAACCGACGGCGAGCGCTGTACCTCCATGCGGAGTCTTCGGCTGAGCCGTGCGGCTATACCGACTACTACGAGTTCTCCGCCTGGTCTCACGAGCCGCCGCCGGCGTAGAAACCCTTGGCCTCATTCACCAGGGTCTGGCTCGTGTCGACCCTCGACATTCTGCTACTCGTTGCATTGGTCTTGGGCATCGCTCTGTCAGTGCAAATCGGATACTGTGCGGCGCAAGCTATCAAGAGACGCCGCCGTGCTCGCCGCGATTACGAACGGTCACGCGAGATGCGGCGGGCATTCGAGGGGCTCTCGACCAAGTTCGCTGCACCGCCTTCGGCCGCGTCCATCGTGCCTTCCGACAACTAGGGGTGCCTTGTGCTCGTCGAACTCGTCATCCTTGCCCGCCGATCTTGCTGGTGGATCCCTTTTGCCAGGACCAATTGCCGAGGAGAGGTACGCAGGCAACGTGTCATCTTGGACTATCTCGACTGCAGGGGCGCTAGATTCGTCCATTGCGAACTCGTCTATGCGGGCAGTGCGTCATTGAACTTGAGCGGCTGCACCATGGAAGGTTGCAGTTTCAATTTCGTCGGAGCAGCGGCTTCAACGGTGATGCTGCTAAGAGGAATCGATCGCAGCGGCTCTCGAGAAATCATCGATCGGCTATTCGGAGGAGTCTCGAACCGCTGAGCCCAGCCCTAGCAGTCGCAGGCCAATCTGACTGGCAACAACAGGTTCGGATCGGACGCGCCTTTGCACTTTGCATCTGTGACGGCGTCGAGACACTGCTCGCGCGATTCGCCGCAGAACAACGACCGACCGGGTCGACGCGAACTAACAAAGAAGTGCAAGCCGCCGCTACCTGAGCAATTGCTGGCGACAAATATTGGTGCCCGTCGCCGTGAGCCGTAGCGATCCACCTGACCACTCAAGCCAGGAGAGATCCACAAGTTCATCGATCACAACGGCGTCAATCTCACCAGCACGCCTGTGATGCAGCAGGTCCGCAACGTGGGGCAGTTCGACGCGAAGCGCGTCCCGTCGAAGAGTGGAAAGAAGCGCTTTGCTCATATTGGCCTTTCATGCCGTTGTGAGTCCAGCGTACCACTCGCTCGTAGGGAATTGGTGTCCATACGGAACACCTTAAAAATTGATTGCCTATAGTGACCTCATCAACTGCAGCTTGCTCGTTGCCTCGGTCAAGCCCACGAGGTGGGCAAGTACCTCGTCACCCCGATGACGAAACTCGACGTCGCCGGTCACTACTGCGCGTCGGTGTCCATTCGACGCGGCATGCACGATCGCGTGTTTCGCCTCACCCCCCATTTCGATAGCGCCACAAGCGCAGCACGCTACGCACTGGCCCAGGGTCGCCAGTTCGTGCTGAACAACCAACTGATCTGAACGCACGTCGTCAGGCCAATCAACAAGGAGCTTTGTGGGCAAGGAAGAACTGATTGAAATGCAAGGGCGTGTCCACGAGGTGCTGCCCGATTCGCGCATTCGAGTCACTCTCGACAACGGCCACAGTCTGATCTGCTATTCGGGCGGAAAGATGCGCAAGCATCGCATTCGCGTCCTCGCCCGCGACCGCGACCGCGTCTCCGTAGGTCCGCCCGGGAGGCGCTGCTTTAAAAGACCGCCCAGCCTTGCCGTTGGGCCGCCAACGCGAGCTTCTACACGAAGCAGGTCTAGGCGATCTTCACGATCGGGCGCACGATGAGTGATCGAGGCATTTCGTCTCGTGACAGGAGAACGCAATGTCAGATTCTCACCAAGGCTCGAAGCGCGCGATAGGCCGGCGAGCTAGCGACGAGCCTGATCTGGGCGCGGCAGGATTCATCCCCTTTGCGCCATTCCACAGGCTTCCAAGTCCTAATGCAGATGCGCCGGTGATGGAATTGCTGGCGCGCAGATTCATGCTTGTGGCACCGAGCATGAAATACAGCCTGGTTTGTCATGCCACACGCACCCGCGTCGTAGTGGGTGGCGATGGACGCGTGCCGGGTCAGATAGGACGTACTTGAGATTTCTGTCTGTACTCAAGCGCACAAAGCCCGGACCTTCGCCACCACACTCTACGAGCTCGAGCATGGCCTGCCTGTTGTGGTTGCGCAGGCAATCGGCGTGTACCAAGAATAGCCGCTGGGTTCAGGTTGTTACCCATGAATAGGACATCGAGGTATGAATGATGTTCCAATGATTCTTTGCACCCAAGGCAAGCCAATGAGCCAAGACATCCTCAAGCGCATAGTCAGCGGATGCTTGCCCATGCGTTTCGCAAGGCGCGCCGATATTGGCCACCTGCATAGCTTGTGCGATGCAGGTTACCTCAACGTAACGTTTTCGCCCCCCAATCCTGGCCATGAACGATCGGCTACGGTGACGGACATCACCCCGCTCGGTCGTGCGGTCATTCGCTACTTCGGCTTCTGGCATCGGGATGCCCACATATGAGCACGTTCGGCGCACGTGACCAGTTGGGGGTGACCGTAACGCAACACCATCCCGGCGAATATTCATGGTGCTTAGTGGGTGCGCCCACTTCAATCACCCCCTCTACCTGCGTGATGGAATCCGTAGCACGTTTTGCAGACTACGACCAAGCAATGGACGCAGGCTTCGAAGCGTTGAGAGAACTGCGCTTCTAATTACGTCTTGCAAGCGCGTGGCCTGTTTGCCGCGACCACCCGGGTCAGCATTCCATGGAAATCAACACCATGCACGGTTGCAGTTTCAACTTCGTCGGGGGGCGGCTTCCACGGTGACACTGCTGAAGGGAATCGATGGCGGGGCTCCCGAGAAGTGAGCGATCGATTGCTCGGCCGACTCCCTTGGTGAGCCCAGGTCAACCGAGAGGAGAGGCCCACTGTGAGCCTTCGAGCAGGTGACCACCTCAGGCCTCGAAGTTGCGGGTTGCGGGTTGCGGGTGCCCGATTTGAATCGAGAAGCCGACACAACAGCGTCCCCACTTCCGCAGATGCTGGGGGCACATGTGTGGCACCTATCGCTGTCATTTGAAGCGAACCGTCCGCGGGATCCAGGAGAACTCGACAAAATTCATAGAGTCTTGCGAGCGCGCATGTGGTGCGGCCGTTGCGCGACGCGGGAAAGTTCGATGCAAGGCGCGTCCCGTGGGCAGCTAGGAGAAGTGCTTCACTCATGCTGGCCTCTCGGGCCGTTGTACGCGCTGCGCGCCAGTCTGTTGTAGGGGCATCGCGCGCGCAAAAACGCTTTCGAGGCAATTCACCTATACTGATTGCATTGACTGCGGCTTGCTCGTTGCCTCGGTCCTTGATAGACACCTCGCGGCAGTCGCTGGCCGCCCAGGACTTGTCTGGAGCATTTCCCTTCGTCTCCAGGCCGTACGTCATCTCCTCTTCGGCGAGCTTCATATTCGGTCCCGTCCACTGAACACGACGCGGATCGGCACTCATCCTTCCACGGTTCTCTTGCGTGCGGATTGCCCCTTCCCGGGAAACCCACGCCTGGGCACGCTCCTGCGGGGGCGGCCTGCATCCCTTCAGTCTCTATGCAAAATTTTAAGTCCCACGAGGTGGGTAAGTACCTCGTCACCCCAATGACGAAACTCGACGTCGCCGGTCACTACTGCGCGTCGGTGTCCATTCGACGCGGCATGCACGATCGCGTGTTTCGCCTCACCCCCCATTTCGATAGCGCCACAAGCGCAGCACGCTACGCACTGGCCCAGGGTCGCCAGTTCGTGCTGAACAACCAACTAATCTGAACGCACGTCGTCGGGCCAATCAACAAGGAGCTTTGTGGGCAAGGAAGAACTGATTGAAATGCAAGGGCGTGTCCACGAGGTGCTGCCCGATTCGCGCTTTCGCGTCACGCTGGACAACGGCCACAGCCTCATCTGCTATTCGGGCGGAAAGATGCGCAAGCATCGCATTCGCGTCCTTGCCGGCGACCGCGTCTCTCTCGAGCTGTCGCCCTACGACCTCAGCAAGGGACGCATCACGTTTCGTCACATCGAAACGCGCGCTCCCGGCACACCCGTTTCAGCGCCTCGGCGCAGACGGTAGGCAAACTGCCGGAGATCAAGCTCTCCGGTCTCAACCAGACCTCCATCCTCCAAAGAAAGAATCTCATGGAAAACAAACTTTACGTCGGCAACCTCTCTTACTCGATGCGCGACGACACCCTGCAGCAGCAGTTCGCAAGCTATGGCCACGTCTCGTCTGCCAAGGTCATGATGGACCGCGACTCGGGCCGCTCGAAGGGCTTCGGCTTTGTCGAGATGAGCTCGGATGCCGAGGCTCAGGCCGCCATCCAGGGGCTCAACGGAAAACTGGTGGACGGCAGGGCCCTGACCGTGAACGTCGCGCGACCCATGGAACCGCGCGGTGATGGCTTCGGGGGCGGCGCACGTCGCAGCAGTTCTTACGGTGAGGGTCGCAATCGCTATTGACAGCGTGTCCACCAGCATCCGAAGAGACGGGCATGACCCCTGGCAGGGTCGCGCCCGTGCTGAGGCTGTGACGTCCGTCTAGATAGAATGGCTTGAGCCGTTGAGGAGGCCCGTCTCCGGGACTACCGTGGGTTGCGCACCATGTGGTGCGCCGAGCCACAACGCTGTACCCCGAGGCAACGCCGAATCACGGCGGCGCACCGGACATGAGCCACCACAACGAGACAAACTGTAGGCGGCGGCATGAGAATGCGCCCGCGACCACATTCCTAAAGCCCGCCGAGTGCGGGCTTTTTCACCCCTGCTTGCTCCGGTTGCGGTACTCCCAAATCCACTGGCACGCCTTGTCGGCCAGCAAACGCCGCGCCTCTTCCTGATCAGTTTCAGCCGCAGCCAGCGACAGCCGACACATTGGCTCGCCTCTGCATTTGACGACCGCAATCTGCTGGCCTTCCGCGTGCAACAGCTCCATCGTCCACTCGGGCGGCGCCAGCAAATCCTCGCTCTCGGGCGGATGCTCCTTGTGGATGTTCATGGCGAAGATCTCACTCTGGGACGTGAATCCTACGATCAGAAGATGCCACTTTTCAAGCTCTACTCCCCTACGCACAGCCTTCCAATCCCGCGGCGATTGAAGGGAGTCATCCTACCAGCGCCGGCGTGATTGCCCCACGTGCGCGCCCGTCTGCAGCGGTTAGGTTGGCTCATGAACCCGCCGCTTACAGTCTTTCTAGTCGAAGACAACTCTCACGTCCGGTTGAGTCTCATTCCAGCCCTGCAGGATCTGCTCGGCGCCCAGATTCTGGCAACGGCGGAGTCAGAAAGCGAGGCGCTCGCATGGTTGGCCGCACACAAGGAAGGATGGGACTTGGCGGTGGTCGAGCTGTTTCTGAAGCAAGGCACCGGCCTGGGTGTGGTCCGCTGGACCCACGAGCGCCTGGAGCGCCAGAAGGTCGCCGTTCTGACCGACTATCCAACCGAAGCGACGCGCAGCTGGTGCCAAAAAGCCGGCGCCGACGCAGTGTTCGACAAGGAGACGGAACTGGATCAGTTCATTGCCTTCTGCCAGGGGCTGAGCGGCTCGCCCGCTGCTGGCCTGGGCTAGAGGAGCTTGGAGACAGTCGCAGGCATCGGGGAAACCGCCGAGTGGGCGGGCGCCGAAGCAACCTCTACCAGCGCCCGGAATAGACCGCAAAGGCGCGGACCACGTCCCACAACGCACCGTCCCAATGTAGGCCACATCACCACCATGAGTCCGACATCATGCGCCGTCGATCTATTCAAAGCTCCGCCGCGGGTGCCGGCAGTAAGACGAGATCCGCGAGCTACTCCTGTCGGTCACGAAGCCGCCGCGATGTCCAACTGACCGCGCCCGCGACCGTTGAGCGAAGGCTCCCTGACTCGACCCTACACGTCGAGCTGTTCGGCAATTTCCAAAGCGTCGTCGACATCGATTCCGAGGTACCTGACGGTGCTCTCAAGCTTTTTCTGCGAACGTGAATCGGGCCGATGCAGACTCCGCCCAGGCGCCGTGTTGGCCGCTGGCGGCCGTAAATCACTCGCCGCTCGAAGGTCGTGTCCCGTTCCGTGGTGTAGGTCCACAGCCCGGACAGGGCTGAGATGCACGGTACTCAGCGAGCCACTGCGGACAGCCGAGTGGGTGCAGTGTCGCTCAGGGTCTGCAAGCCTTCAAGCTGCATGTAGCGCCGGTTGAGCGACCACTCGTCGTTCTGCTCGAGCATCATGGCGCCGACGAGCCGCGTGATCGAGGCGTCGTTGGGGAAGATCCCCACGACGTTCGTGCGTCGCTTGATCTCCGCGTTCAGCCGCTCGAGCGGATTTGTCGAGTAGATCTGCGTCCAGTGCGCCCGCGGGAAGGTCATGAAGGCCAGTACGTCGTTCTCCGCGTCATCCATCAACGAACCCAGCTTGGGGAACTTGTCGCGCAATTGGTCGGCCACCGAGCGCCATTGCGTGCGCGCTGCCTCCGCCGAGTCCTGCACGAACACCGTGCCGATGGCGGCCGAGACCATGCGCCGCTGGGTCTTGCCAGCATGCGCCAGGGCATTGCGCATGAAGTGCACCCGGCAACGCTGCCAAGTGGCCTTCAGCACCTTCGCCGCGGCCGCCTTGATGCCCTCGTGGCTGTCGCTGATCACAAGTTTCACGCCGCGAAGACCCCGGCGGTTCAGGCTGCGCAGGAACTCGGTCCAGAAGGGCTCGGCCTCCGAAGCACCGACCTTCAAGCCCAGCACTTCACGCTGGCCGTCGGTGTTCACGCCCACGGCGACTATTACCGCCACGCTCACGATGCGCCCGGCCTCGCGCGTCTTCACGTAGGTCGCATCGATCCACAGGTAGGGCCAGTCGCTCTCGATCTGGCGCCCCAGAAAGGCGTTGACGCGCTCGTCGAGCTCGCCACACAGGCGGCTGACCTGGCTCTTGGAGACGCCGCTCATGCCCAGCGACTTGACCAGGTCGTCCACCGAGCGGGTGGAGATGCCTTGCACATACGCTTCCTGGATGACGGCCGTGAGCGCCTTCTCGGCGGTGCGCCGCGGCTCCAGGAACTCGGGGAAGTAGCTGCCCTGGCGAAGCTTGGGGATCTTCAGCTCGACGCTGCCGGCTCGGGTGTCCCAGATACGCTCGCGATAGCCGTTGCGGCTGTTGAGGCGTTCGGGATTCTTCTCGTCGTAGGCGGCGCCGCAGCGTCCTTCGACATCGAGTTCCATCAGGCGCTGGGCCATGAATTGCATCATCTGGCGCAGGACGTCGACGTCGGCTCCCTTTTCGGCGAGCTCGGCTAATGCCATAGTGGCGTTGGTCATTGTGATTTCTTTCAAGACAAGTTTGGTGGGTCGCACCTCAAACTTATCCGGACTTCACGATGACCACCCCCGAAGAGAGCGGCCGCTGCACGGCAAGGCGCTTCGGGCTACGCCCTACGCGCCTTGCCGTGCAGCGAGTGAAAGAAGACTTACACCACTTCCCGGGACATCAACCGCTCGACATGCGAGAGGAGCTATCTCAGCACCAGCACGGGAATGTGCGAGTGTGTCAGCACGTGCAGCGTTTCGCTGCCCATCAGCAGCCGCGCAAAACCGCGTCGCCCATGCGAAGCCATCACGATCACATCGCACTGCTCATTCTTGGCTGTGGCGACGATGGACTCTCCCACCTGATTTGATTTCATGACGATGGCCTGGGCGCGGCGAACACCCTTGGCGGTCGCGATCGATGTGACGGAGTCGACGAGGCGCTGCGCCGCAATGTTCGTTTGCTCTTGGGCGTGTTCAGTTTCCATTTGATTCAACACCATCGCACCTTCAAAGGCGCTATATACGTGCAGGTGGGCGACGGTGACGCTCACCAATTCGGCTCCGGCCAGCAACGCAAGATCAATGGCGGCCGTGACGGCTCGACCCGACAACTCGGAGCCATCGGTCGCGACGAGAACACGCTTGAACATGGCGCTCTCCTAGGCCCCCGGCACCGCGGGTGCCTCATCTTTAGTTTAATGTGCGAAATCGACCTCGCAAGGCGCTGGATTTGACTCCCACCTCTAAAACGTCCGTTTGCGACACTTGATCTGGATCCATCGAAAGACGGCCTTCGCTGCAGTCCGGAGGCGGCAGGTCACGCAATCACCTGTACCAACCAGACGCAGATGCCGAAGCTGCGTGTCAACGATTCACCTTGTCGAGAAAGCATCAATTCCAGTAAGTTGCGCAGATAGTGTCCAAAGGCGTTCTGCCTGCTCGGGGTCGCTCGCACAAGCTCGCACGCCGCAGAAAGACGGCGGCTCGCTTTCATCCACTTTTGCAATCTCGCAATCTTCACAATACAACCCACCCATGCCATTCAACTGGGTGGAGGTTGCCGCCCATACCTGGGTCGCTGCACCCTGCTGTGTGGTCTTGAACGTTGGATCGACCGTTCACACCTGCGATGCCTTTGCTGCCGCGCGGCCTCCAGCATGGAAGCGCTCTCGCGGCTGCTCGGCCAATGTGGCCAGTAGCAGCACCCAGCCTCGAAGCCCTGCATCGATCGACGAGAGTCGGAAGAATTCGTTGGGCGCATGCACGTCCTCGTCCGGCAGGTTGAAGCCGAACATCAGCGTGTCGATGCCAAGCGTTTCCTTGAAGAGCGCTGTCACCGGCACGCTGGCGCCAAGCCGGACGTGTATCGGCGCACGACCGCACTCGCGCTGCAGTACCGAGCCAGCCGACTGAACGAGCGGGTGCGATGGATCCAGGGTCGACGCGGGCGAGCCTTCGTGCAAGGCAACGACATCCAACGTGCAATCGGCCGGACAGCGGCTGCGCAGGTGACCGAGTACCGCACGGATCACGTCGCCGGGATCCTGCCCCGCGACCACACGAGCGGTCATCTTCGCAAATGCCTCGCAAGGAACGATGGTCTTGCCACCCGGCCCCGTGTAGCCGCCCCACAGGCCGTTGACGTCGAGGGCCGGACGCAGCGTGATCCGCTCGCGCGCCGTGTAGCCTGCTTCTCCGTGCGACGCAGCTCCGACGGAGGAGAAGAACGCCTGTTCGTCATAGGCGAAAGACGCAGTGTCGGCACGCTGCGAAGCGCTCAGGGGCTCGGCCCCCGCGTTGAAGCCTTTCACCGCGACGTTGCCGTCCTGATCGTGCAGCGATGCGACCAGTCGCGCCATTTCGTGCAGAGCATTGCGGACGCCACCGCCATAGCGTCCTGAATGAAGGTCCTTGTGGGCACTCTGCAGCCGCACTTCCAGCTGAGCGTTGCCGCGCGCGCCCACATTGATCGTCGGCAGCGTTGCACTGGCGCGGCCCCCGTCTGCCGACAGCACCGCGTCTGCCTGGAGCAGCGTGCCGTGCCTCGCAACGATGGCGCGCAGCGAGGGACTGCCTGTTTCTTCCTCGCCCTCAAGAAAGACTTTGATGTTGACCGGGCACGCGGCTTCCACGGCGAGATAGGCGGCCACTGCTTCCAGCGCAATCGTGGTGGAGGCCTTCACATCCGACGTGCCGCGCCCATAGAGTCGGTCACCGATTTCCACGGGCTCGAAGGGCGGCGTGTGCCAGCGCTCCAATGGATCGGCAGGCTGCACGTCGTAGTGCCCATAGACGAGGAGCGTGGGCTTGCCGGGCGCACCCATCCATTCTCCGTACACGGCGGGTTCGCCGCCACCATCGAGCAGGCGCACCTCGTGCAATCCGATCTGCCGCAGTCGCTTGAGCAGGAACTCGCGTGCAGCCTCCATGTGCGGTGCAAACGCAGGATCAGCGCTCACGCTTGGAATGCGAAGGTAGTCCTTGAGCCATGCAAGCAGACGGGGCCGCTGCGCATCAAGATATTCAAGGACGCGTTCTGGCGAGGGCGAAGTCATGCGCATCCCTTCATCAATACATGGCCGGGAAGACACCCGGCCCCCACAACGTGTCGCAGCGATGCGCCTGCTCGAATGTGTTGCGCGTCACCGTGATCGCGGGATAGCCCAGGTCGAGCATTGCGCGATCCGCCGGATCGCCGAAGGTCGGCCAGCGCGGGCCGGGCCCATCGCCGGCACCGTTGGGGTCGCCGTTGGTCGCGAAGTTGATGAGGTAGGAGACCATTTGTTGCGAGAGCGCCTTTCGCTTTGCGGTCGTCGCAGGATCAGGCGCCGCGGCTCGCTGGTCGAAGTAGGGATAGGTCGGCAGGTCGTCCACCGTCCCGGTCCAGTAGTAGCTGTCGATGCCGTGGGCCGAGCCGTAGTAGAACGATTTCGGATCGGAGGGGAAGGAAAGCTGCGGGTCGGTGAACTCCCATCCATACACCGGCACCCATCTCGACAGTGCGCCTCGCCTGGCGCTGTTGCCGCACGCGTACATCGCATCGCCCATGGCGCGTGCGACACCCTGCGCCGGAACGGCGTAGTTCCCGATCGGATAGGCCGCTTCGATCGCGGTGGTGTCGTAGCCCGCAGGTGCCAGCCCCCTCAGATACAGCGGGTAGTACGCCGCGACGAGCGAGGAATCGACGAACAGAGTGCCCTCGTCGAAGACACCGCCGATCATCACCGGGACCTGGTTGAAGTTTCCGGACTCAAAGGCACGGGCGGGCACCTGCGTGATGATCTGGCTATCTACCGTCGGCCGCCATTTCAGTCCACCCTGGCCCAATACGGCCGAGGCCGGCAGCGCGCGAAGGCAGGCCACCGGTTCCGCGACACCCGCGCAGCCCCAGTTGCTGACCGCGGTATCGCCGACGGCGAGGGAACTTGCAATGCTGGGGTTGGAATACTCGGCGCCTCCGCCGCTTTGCATCACCGCGCGCTGGAACAGCCCCTTTGCCTTGGGTGACTGCATCAGCGAGAAACTTTGTGTCGCACCGGCCGAAGTGCCCCATAGCGTGATGTTGCCGGGATTGCCGCCGAAGGCTTCGATGTTGCGCTGGACCCAGCCGAGGGCAGCGAGCTGGTCCATGATGGCGAAGTTGCCGAGGCTTCCGTCGCGGTTGGCCAACTGGAGGGCCTTGTTTGCGAGGTAGCCGAAAGCGCCGAGCCGATAGTTGATGCTCACCACAATCACGCCGCGGCGCGCGAGGGGGCTCGGCCCCATGGCACCCGAGCCGAGCACGAACGCGCCACCGTGGATGTAGAAGATCACGGGCAAGCGGTCACCCGGCTTGGCGTTGGCGGGCTTCCAGACGTTCAGATAGAGACAGTCTTCCGACGAGGTGGCCTCGGCGCCGGGTGCCTGCGTGCAAGCGCTTCCAAATGCGCTGGCCTTCAACGTGCCTTCGCGGGCAACGGGAGGCTGCGGCGGTGCCCATCGCAGGTCTTTCACCGGCGGCTTCGCATAGGGAATGCCCAGAAACGCGATGGTGTCGGCGTTGTCAACGCCCATGACCGGCCCCTCGGTGGTCATTGCCGCATTGCTCGCATGAGGCTCCGCCGGCGTCGAAGCGGGCGGATTCGACGACTGTGCCGATCCTGCAGACGCGGTTGCGGGCACGCTTTCGCCACCACCGCAGGCCGAAAGGCAGGTGGCAACGGCGGACGCGAGCAGGCCCAGCCTGATGTTCTTCATGAATGTCTCCTCGTTGAATGAATGCGGTCAGGGCGCCTGGTAGCCCACGTCCTTGACCAGCGTCTGGTAGCGCTCGACCTCGGCGGCGTAGAACGCCTCGCCCTTCTCCACGGGCATCGGGTCGAACACGGACTTGGCCTGCTGTTCGAGCTGCCCGCGTGCACGGGGGTCTTTCAGCGCCGTGGCGATGGCCGCGTTGAGCCGATCGACGATCGGCCGGGGCGTGCCCTTCTTGACCAGGTAGGCGGTCCAGATCGAGAAGTCGAAGTCCTTCAGCTCCTTGCTGTCGGCGCTGGACTGCACATTGGCGAACGGCGCCGGCAGGGCCTTTCCGGGAGACAGCAACCCGATCACGCGCAGTCGCCCCTGCTGGGCGTATTCAGCATAGAAGGCCTGGTACGGCATGAACGCGAAATCGATCTGGCCGCCGACGAGATCCTGCGTGAGCGGGGCGCCGCCCTTGTAGGGCACGTGGGTGAGTGGCGCACCTGTGCGCTTGACGAAGCGTTCGCCAAGCAGGTGATACAGCGTGCCCGGCCCCGGTGTGCCGTATGACAGCGGCCGATCTTTTCTCGCCCGCGCCAGCGCGACCAGCTGGTCCAGCGTGCTCGCCGGCACCTGCGGATTGACCACCACGACCAGCGGCGATGTCGCCACCGGAGCGACCCATTGGAAGTCGCCAGGCTTGAACCGCACCGCCTTGTTGACCAGTCCTGCGAGGATGAGCTCGCTCGGCGAGCCCTGGAAGACGGCATAGCCGTCCGCAGGTGCGGCCAGCACCTTGCCGGCCGCAATTGTGCCGCCCGCGCCGCCGAGGTTCTCCACGATGACGGGGCCCCCCAGCTCCTTGCCGATGAGATCGTTCAGCGCCCGCGCCGTGAAGTCACTTGCGGCGCCCGCGGCGTACGGAACCATCAAGGAGACGGGGCGACTCGGATACGGCGCTTGCGCCGGGACGTCTGCGCAAAGGCAGGCGAGCGACATCGCAAACAGGCTATGCAGAAGACGTTTCATGAAGGCATTCGGGCGATGGGTTGGAAGTGCGGCGAATGCTAAAAACCGCCAAACCATCTGTCCAATGCATTGTTTTTGTGAATATCATGAGGATCCCTCATGCTTCGCGTCGGCACGCCTCATGAACCTGCAACAGCTCGACCATCTGCTCGCCTTGGCGGAGACCGGCTCCTTCAGCCGGGCTTCGGAAAAGGTGCACCTCACCCAGCCCGCACTGAGCCGCAGCATCCAGATGCTCGAACAGGAGCTGGGCCTGCCACTGGTCGACCGCATCGGCAAGCGCAACGAGCTCACGCCCTTTGGCGCGATGGTTCTCGACCGTGCCAAGCGCATCTCGATGGAAGCGCACGAAATGCGCCGCAGCGCAGCACTTCTCACCGAGGGCATGGCGGGCACCTTGCACATTGGGTTCGGCGGCGCACCCAGCGCGGTGTTCTCGTCGCCCTTGCTGATCTACATGCTGCGTCACCATCCCCAAGTGGGCCTGCAACTGCGCAGCGGCTCGGCCGAAGTGCACGGGGCCGCATTGCGGGCGCGCGCACTCGACGCAATGGTCGTGACCTATCGCGCCGTAGTTCCGCAGGAAGACTTGAATATCGAAGTGCTGCCAACCGTGCGCTCAGGCTTTGTCTGTCGACGCGGGCATCCGTTGCTGACCCGACATCGATCGGCCGTGCGATTCGAAGAGCTGCGGCGCTACCCCTTGATTTCGACCGGCGTGAGCGACGACATCGCGCGTCTTCTCGTCGAACGCCACGGCGGGGATGCGAACCCCCAACGATGGTTGCATGTCACTTGCGACGAGATCGGCGCGCTCATCGAAGCAGTGCGCAGCACCGACGCGATCTTCCTGGGCGTGCTGGCGACGACGAGGGAGTTGCTTGTCAGCGGCGAGCTTGTCGAACTGACCGTGGATCCCACTGCCGAACTGAGCGCACAGTTCGCCTTCATCACGCTCGAAGGTAGGACAGAGGCTCCGGCGCTGGGCCTCGTTCGTGAGTTCTTGTCGGAGCTTGCACAGAAGGAGAAGATCTGAGCATTGTCATTCGCGGCGATGCGCCTCCGAAGGAAGCGCCAGATCACATGACTAAGCCTCCCTAGCGGAAAACATGGGACGCCATGATCGAGAACGCCCGCGGCAGCGCGATGCCCAGCGCCTCGGGTGCGATGTGACCAGCGGCCGTCGCGGCCGCACCGCCGAACCGCTCACCGCGACGACTAGATCAACAGCAAGGCGCGCGGACTCGGCCAGCCACCGCGCTACCGCTCTGCATCGGCGGCTCGCGCGAGCCCGCGAGATGAAACGACAATAGGGGACCGTTTTCTGGCAGCGAATTCGTCGCCTCGGTTGACCGGATTGGGGGCACGATGCTGCAGTTCCGCCCTGCCCTCCCCACCGGCCGCTATCGCTGCTGCGCGTCCGCCCTACGTTCGGGTACTGCGATTGGCCGCAACCGGGCGTCCAATCCGCCGTTCAGTAACCTTGGTTCGAAGTAGCTGCGGCGGTACCCTCGTCGCGCAGACCGACCTTTGAACATCCATGACCGGCTGTGTCATGTTTGAAGAGTAGGCAAAATCGCCCTGAGCGGTGCCGCCGCGATGAAGGAAGGCAAGGGGTGCCACGGTTGTCCCCATGGCCCCAAGTGCATTGGTAGCACGCATGTTCTGCCTCCACGGCTCCAAGCGTGAGACTTGACCGGGTCCATCGTGCAGGTCGGCCTGCGCAGCGAATCAGATGATGGGTGGGTAGATGGGCATCCAGGGCTTCGGCGGGTCGTCCGCCGGCACGGGTGCAAACGCATCGACGTTGAGTAGTCCGACCATCGGCACGCCGAGCATCGCGAGCCAGATCACGATCAGTGCAATAGCACCGCCGCTCCGCTTCCAGCCCTTTCTCCGGGCGCTGGGGCTGTGGGCAGCGGAGTTCATCGCATTCACGTTCGTCATGGCGGCTCCTTGAGAATTCGGGAGGAATACGATAGAAACCGACGACGCGTTGATCCCGAAAGAACTCGCAATGAACGCTGAAACATCGCCGAAAGCTGCTCTTTCAGCGATCGTGGAAAGGCTTGGCCCCGGCGCCGAGGGCGTTTGGTGCTTCGACCGTTTCGAACTAGACCCGGGCCGCGGGGAATTCCGCTGCGGCGACACGCCCATTGCATTGCGCCCCAAGACGTTTGCACTGCTAATCTACCTGTTGGCCCATCCAGGTCGTCTCGTTTCAAAGGATGAACTTCTCGACGCAGTCTGGCCTGGCGTCGTCGTCACCGAAGACTCGGTGACGCAGTGCGTGGGCGACCTCCGATCGGCCATGGGCGACCGGTCGCAGCAACTGATCAAGACTGTTCCCAGACGCGGCTACATCCTGGACGCGGCGGTGACCCATCGGCATACCCCCATGGAACAGGCGGCACCCGAAGCACGGGCGCCTCTACCAGCCGACATCCAGGCAAGTGGGGCTGCGCGGAGCCGCTGGCGGGTTCCACTCGTGAGCGCTGCGCTGCTGATCGCTGCGCTGGCTGGCGGACTGGCTGTGTGGTGGCGGCCAGCGCCGCCTGTCCAAGTCGATAGCGGCATCGCAACCCGCCGGGCTGTCGCCATCCTGCCCTTCACCGACCTGAGCGAGCAGCCGTCTCCGGCCCTGTCCGAAGCGATGGCCGAAGACCTGGCAGCCTCCGTTTCCCGCTTGCCAAATACCTTGGTGTTTGCAATCGATTCGACCGGTCGATTCACCGGGCAAAAGGCGGACCCGCGCACTGCCGGCCGGGAGCTTAGCGCCACGCACGTTCTGACGGGCAGCGTCGAACGCCGAGACGAACGAACGCTCATCCGAGCCCAATTGCTGAACACCAACAGCGGCGTAGTGCTTTGGAGCGAACGCTTCGAAAACGACGGAGCCACTCAGTGGAGTTGGCAGCAGGACATCACCCAGCGCATCGCCAACGCGCTCGACGATCGGCTCAACGGCGACTTGAGGCCACCCAGCAGCTTTGCAACGCTCAAGCCGGGCGCCGTCGATGCAACCTTGCAGGGCGTCTATCTACTTCGTCGTGTTCGCTCCAGCGAGGATCTGCTGCGTGTACGTGCATTGTTTGAGAGCGCCTTGGCCATCGATCCGAACTCGGCCGCGGCACTCACGGGCCTCGGGCTTTCGCATCTGGTCGACGTCAACATGCGCTGGAGCACCCAGCGCGAACACCAGACGCAGCTCGCATCGGAAGCCTTGGAGCGCGCGATTGCGTTGCGCCCTGACTTTGCGGTCGCGCACTATGGGCGTAGCCAGGTCTTGTACATCCGAGGCCGGATCGACGAGGCCGCACTCGCTTGCGAGCAGGCGCTCAAGCTGTGGCCCAACCAGCCCATGTGCCTGCGTCGACTGGGCTTTCTGCGTCTGGAACAGGGACGTCCGGATGAGGTCGAGCCACTGGTGGCGATGGCGATCCGCCTGGACCCCTTGAATGCCGTTCAGGTTTCGTACGGGCACTTCTACATCGGCATGGCGCGATTCCACCAACACCAAGACGACCAGGCCTACAAAGAAATGCAGAAGGCGGTCGCGGCAATTCCCAAAAATGGCTTCGGATGGCAGTGGATGGCTGCGATCGATGCCCTGCACGGACGCGATGAGCAAGCCAAGGCGAACCTCGCACAATACGAGCAACTCATTCCCGGCCATACGATTGGCAGCCTCAAGGCGACCGAAACTTCCACCGATCCCCGGTTTTGGGCGGAGCGCGACCGGTTCTACGTCGGACTTCACAAAGCAGGGTTGCCTGAGTGAGGCGTCCAGCACATGACTCGGGCACGCATCTGCCCTGGGCGCTTTCAGTGGAATGACTCCTCAGGCGCAGCGAGCAGTCCTGCTGGGTCGTCGCTCCGACGACTGCAACGGGGCACGATCCAGCAGTTTCGCCCCGCCCTCCCCATCGGCTGCTTTCGTTAAGGGTTGTGGGACATCTGCCCGGCAGACGCGCAGCGCGTAGATCGGCCACGACCTGAGGGCAGGTGTCGCACAAGCCTCGAGGGAGGAAACCGCGGAGCACAGCGCAACGGTTGTTCAGGCCTGCGGCGCTATGGCGATAGTGGCAAGGGAACAGCCGTCAGCAGGACGCGCAGGAGCCGCGCGGATGCACTGTTGGAAGCGGCGCGATCTATTTCATCACTGCTGATCCAGTCGCGAGTGCGTGAGAGGCTGCTGGTTCGTTCCAAGTGCCGCGTGGAGCGCACGCAGGCCCCATCGACCTGGCTGACGATCGACATCGAGAACGCAATGGAGCCAGTGGCCGTCATGGTGGAGCGCGAATCGCTTGGCCGCGGATGAAGACCTGCACGATGGTCATGGCGTGGCCGCAGTGCCGGCAAATGAACGTCGGGCGGTGGGCGTTCGGTTCGGCGTCCGGCTCGCCAGTGTGGATGGACGGCCCCGGCATGGGCGTCACCTTCAACAACGCGCGTGCGGTGGCCAGGCACACGGTGCGCGCGCCGTTGGCCAGCAGGCCGTAGTGGCGGATGCGGTGGAAGCCGGTGGGCAACACGTGCAGCAGGAACCGGCGCATGAACTCGTTCGCCGAGAGCGTCATGACTTTGTGACGCGTGTGGCCCTTGGCGCGGTAGTCCTTCCAGCGGAAGGTCACGCCGCGCTCGTCCATCGCGAGCAGGCGGCTGTTGGAGATGGCCACGCGGTGGGTGTAGCGCGACAGATAGGCCAGCACGGCCTGCGGCCCGGCGAAGGGTCGCTTGGCATAGACCACCCACTCGATCTTGCGCAGTGGCGCCAGCCAGGTCTTGAAGGCATGCGCATCGGCCAGGCTCGCGTGCTCGCCGAAGAAGCGCAGCTGGCCGCCGGCATGCAGGCGCTGCAGCTCCTCCAGGAAGCGCCGCCGGAACAGGCGCGAGAGCACTCGCACCGGCAGGAAGAAGCCCGGTCGGCAGGCCAGCCAGCGGGTGCCGTCCGCAGCCAGGCCACCCCCTGGCACGATGCCGTGCACATGGGGGTGGTGCGTGAGCGCCGAGCCCCAGGTGTGCAGCACCAGCGTTGCGCCGATCCTGGCGCCCAGGTGCTTCGGATCGCCAGCGATCGTGAGCAGCACCTCGGCGGCCAAATCGAACAGCAGACCGTAGAGCGCAGCCTTGTTCTGATAGGCAATGTCGGCGATGGGCGCCGGGAGCGTGAACACCACGTGGAAATACTCCACCGGCAGCAGATCGGCCTGACGCGCATCGAGCCACGCTGCGCCGCGGTGCCCTGGCACTTGGGGCAGTGACGGTTGCGACAGGAGTTGTAGGCGACCTGATCGGTGCCACAGCCCTCGCAGCGCAGCACGTGCCCTCCCAGCGCCGCGCTGCGGCACTGTTCGATGGCCGACATGACCTTCAGCTGCGCCAGGCTCAGATGGCTGCGCTGCTCGGCGCGCCACGCCGGCGCGTGCTGGCGGAAGATGTCGGCGACCTCCAGGGCGGGCCGACCCACGGCCGGCACCTCAGGCCGGTGGCAAGGCCTCCAAAGGGCTGAACACCTCGTGCAGCAGATCGGTGGCCACGTGGGTGTACACAGTGGTCGTCTCCAGGCGCTTGTGCCCGAGCAGCACCTGGATGACGCGCACATCCACCTTGCGCTCCAGCAAGTGGGTGGCGAAGCAGTGGCGCAGCGTGTGCATCGAGACACGCTTGTGGATGCCGGCCGCGTCGGCCGCATCGTGCACGGCGCGGTTGAGCTGCCGCGTGGTCAGCGCATTGGTCGGGTTCATGCCGGGGAAGAGCCAGCCGCCGGGCAGCATCCGGCCCTGGGCGTGAGCGATGCGCCACCAGGAGCGCAGGCGCTGCAGCAGCGCCGGGCTGAGCATGGCGTAGCGGTCCTTGTGGCCCTTGCCCTGTTCCACCCGCAGCGTCATGCGCTGGCTGTCCACATCGGTGACCTTCAGGTTCACGACTTCGCCGGCCCGCAAGCCCGTGCCATAGGCGAGCGACAAGGCCACCTGGTGCTTGACGTTGCTCGCGGCAGCGATCAGCTGCGAGACTTCCTGCGGGCTGAGCACCACCGGCAATCTGCGGGGGAGCTTGACCGGGTGCATCCTGACCATGATTTCTGGTCGGCCCACGGTGACCTCGAAGAAGAAGCGCAGCGCCGTGAGCGTGACGTTCAGGGTCGCGGGCGAGGTGCCCGTGTCGACCAGGTGCAGCTGGAAGTTGCGCAGGTCCTGCTCGGTGGCGGTGTCAGGTGAGCGGTGCAGGTAGGCAGCGAGCCGGCGCACGGCACGGATGTAGGCCTCCTGCGTGCGGCTCTCCAGTTTGCGCATGCGCATGTCCTCGAGCATGCGCTGACGCAGCGGGGTGACGCCCGAAGTGGGCGCCGAAGTGGTGGTGTCCATGATGGCTGCTCCGTTGATGGCGAGGCGGGATTGCCTCGCCATCAACGGTGGCGCCAACCAGCTCACGGCGTGTCCATGGGATGCGCGAAGCGCCTACCGCGAGAGCGGTTTCGTTCCTCGCTGCACAGCCGTCCTGATTTGAAAAGTCGGGGAATGGAAGAGACGTTGGACGCGCATCTCGGCTTGAACCAGCTCGCAAAAAAGTCCACTTGCCCCGACTTCTCTGCGGTGACCTTCACGACGTCGGCAACGCGAGATGATCTGAAATCGTGGGCTCAATCCAGCGCGAGAGTTGACGCTTCCTGACGCGCCAACTTGCCTGCAGCCACCACGTCTGTCCACCGGGCCAGATCGTCGAGGACACGCTGGCGCAAGGCGACGGCAGGACCCGCCTGAACTTTCGCGCCTTGCCTTTCAAAGCGCTCGATGACCTCGGGGTCCGACAGCGCCTCGTTGAGCGCCTGATTCAGGCGCTCCACTACGGATGCAGGCGTACCGGCCGGGGCGAACAGGCCGTACCACTGGGTGACATCCACCCCGGGTACGCCCAGTTCGGCCAGGGTCGGCACGGCCGGCAGCGCCTCGAGCCGCTTCGGCCCGGCAACCGCCAGCGCCCGCAACCGCCCCGCCTTGATGAAGGGGTGGGCCGTGAACAGGCTGGGAAACATGATCTGCGACCTGCCGCTGACCGTGTCGGCAATGGCCGGGGCCGCCCCTTCGAAGCTCGCACTGGCCATGGAAGTGCCGCTGCTGAGTTGGAACAGCTCGGCAGCGAAATGGGGCGGCGTGCCTTCGCCCGCCGATGCGTAGCTGAAAGAGCGCGGTGAATTCCTGAGCAGCACCATCAGCGAATGGACATTGGGGGCGCCCTTCTCGGGGTGCGCCACCATCAGCGTCGGTGAGGAGCCGACCATGCCGACGGGTTCGAAATCGTGGAGGGGGTCGTACTTCACCCGCTGCAAGGCCGGGTTCATCGCATGGGTGCCCACGTAGCCGAACATCAGCGTATGGCCGTCCGCCGGCGCGCCCGCCACATATTCGCTGGCAATCGCGCCATTGGCCCCGGCCCTGTTGTCCACCAGCACGTCCTGGCCGAGCAAGGACGCCAGCCTGGGCGCGATGGTGCGGGCCATGGTGTCGTTTCCGCCGCCGGCGCGGGTGGGCACGATGATCGTCAAGGCCTTGCGCGGGAACGTCGCACCCGCATCGCGCTGCGGCGCGCGCGGGAAGACATAGTCGGGCAGATGCAGCTCGCCCTGCATGATCTTGCGCGCCGTGCGCACCAGTGCCGCGCCTTCGACGGTTGCCTCCTGACCGCGCCCCGCCAGGTCGACCTCGATGTCGATCCGGCCCGCGGGATGCAGCACCACCAGCCCGTGCCGCCCCGGCTCGCGGGCAACACCGCTTGCCACCGTGCCCGGCAGGGCAAAGGCGCTGGCGACACCGATGGCGCCGGTCACCGCATGGGAGGCGTGGCACTTGTGCGGCGTGAAATAGCGCGACGTGATGCTGCTGTCCGACGTACCCGGGCTCACCAGCACGGGCTTGGGGATGACGCTGTCGGAGACGTCGCCCAGCCCCATCCTGCGGCCGGCCTCCAGCCGCAGGCCCTCCAGGCGCTCGAGCAGTGCCGTGTTCGCATCCAGCGCGGCCGGCTTCTCGGTTCCTGTCACGCCCAGGTCGGCCGCGCGCACGATCATCAGCGGCATGGCCGCGTCGATGCAGGTCACCTCGATGCCGTCGATGCGGTCGATGCGCTGGCCGGTGGGAAACACCTTTCCGGTCACCGCGCCCCAAGCATCGAGAAAATTCAGCAGGATGGGCGCGGCCGTGCCGGCCACACCGTCGATGCGCGCATCGCCTTCGTAGCTGACGCGCCCGCCGGGGGTCCGCACGGCCACGTCGATGCGCGAACCGGTGTTGACGTTGTAGACGCGGACCTGGGTCGTCCCGTCCTGCGCGGCAACCAGGCCCTGCTCGATGGCGAAGGGCGCCACGCCGGAGAGCATGTTGCCGCAATTGGGGCGCGTGTCCACCGAGCGGTGGCCGACGCCCACCTGCGCAAAGAGATAGTCCACGTCGCAGCCCGGCTGCGAAGAACGCGACACGATAGCCACCTTGCTGTTGAGCGTGCTGCCGCCGCCCACACCGTCGAGCTGCAGCGGATCGGAGGCGCCGATGGCACCGATGAGCGCCTGGTCGCGCGCCTCGTCCCCCTCGGGCAGCCACTCGCGCAGGAAGAACGGGCCGCGCGACGTGCCGGCGCGCATGAGGACGCAGGGGATCGTTCTTTTCATGTCAGTGCCGCCCGGCCGCCCGAAGGCACTGAGCGCCCCCTCGGGGGGCAGCGATACGCGAAGCGATGAGCGTGGGGGCCATGTCAGTCTGCGGTGATCTTGGCGGCCTGGACCACCTTCTTCCACTTGACCTGTTCCTGCGCCACATACGTGCGCATCTGCTCGGTCGTCATCGTCGAGACCTCGGCGCCGTGGACTTCCAGGCGCTTGGCCACGGTCTTGTCGGCCAGGACTTCATTGAGCACCTTGTTGAGCTGCTCCACCACCGGCCTGGGCGTCTTGGCCGGCGCGAAGATGCCGTACCACTGGGACACGTCCACATCGGCGATGCCCTGCTCCTGCAAAGTGGGCACGTCGGGCATGAGCGCCGAGCGCTTGGTGCCCGCAACTCCGACGGCCTTCAGCTTGCCGGCCTTGACGTAGGGCATGGCTGTAAAGAGGCTGGGGAACATCACCTGCGTCTGGCCGCCGATGGTGTCGGTGATGGCCGGCGCCGATCCCTTGTACGGCACGTGCACCATGCTCGTGCCGGTGGAGAGCTTGAACATCTCCGCGGCAAAGTGCGGCGCGGTGCCGTTGCCGGCCGAGGCGTAGCTGGTCTTGTCCGGTGCGGCCTTGAGCACGGCGACCAGCCCCTTCGCGTCCGACGCCTTCACCGCCGGATTGAGCACCATCATCGTGGCCGAGGACCCGACCATAGCGACCGGCTCGAAATCCTTGACCGGGTCGTAGCGCAGCTTCTGCAGGGCCGGGTTCATCGCATGGGTGGCGATGTAGCCCAGCATCAGGGTGTAGCCGTCGGGCGCGGCGCGCATCACGTATTCGCTGGCGATGGCACCATTGGCACCGGCCTTGTTCTCCACGATGACGGGTTGCTTCAGCGTGGCCGACATGGCCTGGCCGATGACGCGGGCCATCGCGTCGTTGGCGCCGCCGGCGGCCGTCGGCACCACGATGGTGATGGCCTTCTCGGGAAAGGCCGCGGCGGCGGCGCCACAGGCCAGAGTGGCGGCCAGCGCCACGGCGGCAGCGCCGGGATTCTTGTGGGTCTTCAGCATTTGTCTACTCCGGTGGATCGTCTGGAATTTGCGATGCGCAGGCTCTTGTTCGCCCTTGGATCCAATGGTCCGCCTCCTGAAGCGTTTTGAGAATTGCATGTTTAAGATCGATTGATGCACACTGTCGATCAGTGAAGAACCACGGGCCAGGCCATGGCGATCAACTTCAACCTGAACGACCTGCAGGCCTTCCGCGCGGTGGCCGAGCAGAAGAACTTCCGCAAGGCCGCCGAGGCGCTGCATGTGTCGCAGCCGGCCTTCAGCCGGCGCATCGAAAAGCTCGAGGAGGCGCTGGGCGTTCGCCTGCTCGACCGCACCACCCGCCGGGTAAGCCTGACCTCGGTCGGCCGCGACTTCGACCGCGCCGTGCAGCAGCTGCTGGACGACCTGGACCACACGCTGCTGGGCATCCGCGGCGTGGCCGCCACGCGCATGGGCGAAGTCACCATCGCCTGCGTGCCGTCGACCGTCTACTACTTCCTGTCCCACGTGATCGCGCAGTACCACGAGCGGTACCCGAAGATCCGGGTCAAGGTGTTCGACGCCAGCGCCAACGAAGTGCTGTCGGCGGTCTCGCGCGGCGAGGCCGACTTCGGACTGAACTTCGTGGGCGGCAAGGAGCCCGACATCGAGTTCAAGCCCCTGCTGGAAGAGCGCTTCGTCGCGGCCTGCCGGCGCGACCACCCGCTGGCGCGCAAGCGCCGCGTGAGCTGGACCGAACTGGGTCAGTACGACTACATCTCGGTCAGCAAGGCCTCGGGCAACCGGCTGCTGCTGGACCAGGCGCTGGCCCACCTGGAAGGCCGCCCGCAGAGCATCTACGAGACCCAGCACGTCACCACCACCCTGGGGATGGTCGAGGCCGGCCTGGGCGTGGCGGCGGTGCCCTCGATTGCCATGCCGGGTGCGGACCATCCGCTGCTGGTGAGCGTTCCGCTGTACGACCCGGTGATCACGCGCAAGATCGGCCTCATCCGGCGCAAGGGCCGCAGCCTCTCGCCGGCGGCGCAGCAGCTCTACGCCTTCTTCTCGGAAATGAAAGCAAAGCGCGGCCGGCCCGCAAGCCGCCGCGCCGAGCCCGCGAAGGATCAGTGAGCCGTGCCGGTGGGGCCGAGCGGCAGGTGCACGTCGCCCGTGCCGGCTTCGAGCTCATGCTCGGTGTTGCCGTAGTTGGCGCCGAGTTCCCTGCAAAGCACCTCGCGGTCGCAGGCGTTCTCCCAGATCGAGACCACCACGCAGGCCACTGCATTGCTGATCGTGCTGGTGAGGGCGCGCGCCTCGGACATGAAGCGGTCGATGCCCACGATCAGCGCCACGCCGGCCACCGGCAAGTCCGGCATCACGGTGAGCGTGGCCACCAGCGCGACGAAGCCGCTGCCGGTGACGCCGGCCGCCCCCTTGGAAGTGAGCAGCATGATGCCCAGCATGGAGGCGATCTGCAGCCAGGTCAGGTGGATGTCGCAGGCCTGGGCGATGAACATCGATGCCAGCGTGAGGTAGATGGCCGTGCCGTCCAGGTTGAACGAGTAGCCGGTCGGCAGCACCAGCCCCACCACGCCCTTCTTGCAGCCCAGCCGCTCGAGCTTGAGCAGCAGGCGCGGCAGCACCGGCTCGCTCGAAGAGGTGCCCAGCACCACGAGCAGTTCTTCCTTGATGTAGCGCATCAGCTGCCACAGCCTGAAGCCGTGCATGCGCGACAGCACGCCCAGCACCACGAAGACGAAGAAGAGGCAGGCCACGTAGAAGGTGCCGATCAGCAGCCCCAGCGAGCCGATCGACTTGATGCCGTAGCGGCCCACGGTGAAGGCCATGGCGCCGAACGCACCGATGGGTGCCAGCCGCATGATGATGCCGAAGGCGGCGAAAAGCATGTGGGAAAAGCCGTCGATGCCCACGAGCACCGGCTTGGCCGCATCGCCGATCTTCGTCAGGCCGAAGCCGCAGATCACCGCCAGCAGCAGCACCGGCAGCACCTCCCCTTCCGCAAACGCCCCGACGAAGGCGTTCGGGATGATGTGCATCACGAAGTCGGTGAAGCCGTGGATGTGCACCTGTCCCGCGAAGCGGCTCGCCACCGAAGCATCGAGGTTCTTCGGGTCGATGTGCATGCCGGCCCCGGGCTGGATCAGCAGCACGGTCACCAGCCCGGTGACGAGCGCGATGATCGTGAGCGCGTAGAACAGGCCCATGGCCTTGAGCAGCGTCTTGCCGATCTCCTTGGAGTCGCCCAGTGAGGTGATGCCGCTCACGATGGTGCAGAACACCACCGGCGCGATCATCATCTTGACCAGCTTGACGAAGCCGTCGCCCAGCGGCTTGAGCGCGGCACCGAACTCGGGCCAGTAGTGGCCGACGGTGATGCCCAGGACAAGCCCGATCAGGACCTGCACGTAGAGAAGCTTCAGCAGCTTGCGGATGTTCATGACTTGTCTCCGGAATCGGAATGCACATCGAGGCGCGCCGGTCTGCGCCGGCTCCTTGGACGGTGAAGGCAGGCGGTGTGGGTGTGCCGCCGGGTGGTGCTGCGAAGCGTTCAGCCGCGTGCGCTCAGCACGCGGTCGACCATCACGCCGGCCTGGCCGAGGTTGCTGGCCGGGTCGCACATCGCCTCGAGCTGCGCCCGGCTGACGTGCTTGTTGATTTCCGGATGCGCGGCCAGGATCTCGATCAGCGGCACGTCGTCCGCAATGGCCTGGCGGCACAGGTCATAGACCAGGTCGTGCGCGTATTCGCGGCCGATGTAGGGGCCCAGCCCCATCATCACGGCTTCGGACATGACCAGCCCGTTGGTGATGTCGATGTTGGCGCGCATGCGGGTCGCATCCACTTCCAGCCCCTTGAGGATGAACTTGGTCTGCTTCAGGGCGCCCGACAAGAGGCAGAAGATCTCGGGCAGCGCCACCCATTCGATCTCCCACGGGCCGGTGGAGCGCTCGTGGTCCGCCACCATGGCGTCCATCAGCGCCGCGGCATGCTGGCGGGCGACCGAGATGTTGGCATGGATGTACAGGCACGAGATCGGATTGCGCTTTTGCGGCATGGTCGAGGAAGAGCCGCGGCCGGGCGCGAAGGGCTCGAACACCTCCGCCACTTCGGTCTGCATCATCAGCTTGACGTCCATGGCGATCTTGCCGAGCGAGCCGCCCACCAGGCCCAGGAAGGCGCCGACCTCGGCAATGGTGTCGCGCACCGTGTGCCAGGAGATCAGCGGCTGTGCCAGGCCCAGTTCCTTCATCAGGCCGGCCTGGGTTTCCATGGCGCCCTTCTCGAGCGACGACAGCGTGCCCGAGGCGCCGCCGAACTCGCCCATCAGCACCCGCGGCTTGAGTTGCTGCAGCCGCTGGCGGTGGCGGTCGATGCCCGCCAGGATGCTGGCCATCTTGTAGCCGAAGGTGATGGGCGTGGCCTGCTGCAGGTTCGAGCGGCCGATGATGGGCGTGTCGCGGTACTTCCTGGCCAGCGCGGCCAGCGCTTCGCCGATCTCGTCCAGGTCCTGCTCGACCAGCGCCAGGCCTTCGCGCATCTGCAGCACGGCGGCCGTGTCGGTGATGTCCTGCGTGGTCGCGCCCCAGTGGCAGTACTCGCCCAGCTTGTCGCGGCAGTTGGCGTTGATCTGGTTGACCACCGCGATGATCGGGTAGCCGATCTGCTCGGTCTTGGCCTTGAGCTTGACCCAGTCGATATGCGAGAGGTTGCAGTTGCGCACGATCTCGTCCGCCGCCTCCTTGGGGATGATGCCCAGCTCGCCCTGGACCTTGGCCAGGGCCCGCTCGATGTCCAGGTACTTGGCGGTGCGGTTCTCGTCGGACCAGACCTCGCGCATGCGCGCGTCGCTGAACATGTCGCCGAAGATGCGCGAGTCGATGATGGTGGAAGCCATGGTGGTGTCTCTCTCTGTGCGGTGGGAAAAGGAAGTGGACGGATGTCAGTCGCGGGCCAGCGCCAGCGTGCGCTGCGCCTGCAGCACGACCGGCCGGTCGACCATGCGGCCGTCCAGGCGTGCGGCGCCCGGCGACGCGGCATCGGCAGCGAGTACGCGGCGGGCCCAATCCAGGGCGGCGTCGCCGGGCCGAAGTGCGGCATGGATGGGTGCCACCTGGCGGGGGTGGATGCACAGCTTGGCGCCGAAGCCCAGGCGCCGCGCCTCCACAAGGTCGCGCAGCAGCCGCGCCTCGTCGTCCAGTTGCGGCGTGACCCCTGCCACGGGTGCCGGCAGGCCTGCCAGGCGGGAGGCGATCACGATGCGGCTGGCCGCATAGGCGAGCGCCGAGCCGTCCGTCGCAATATCCAGGTCGAGATCGAGCGCGAAATCGAGCGTGCCGAAGACCATGCGCTGTATGCCGGCGGCGGCAATGCGGTTGGCTTCAGCGACGCCGCGTGCGCTTTCGATAAGAGCGAGGATGCCGGCCCGCGGCAATGCAGCCTGCGCCTTGGCGATCTGCGCGGCCGACTCGGCCTTGGGCAGCAGCACGCCGATGCCGGCGGCGTTGCCCAATGCTGCCAGGTCGGCCGCGAACCAGGTTGTGGTGGCGTCGTTGATCCGCACCACCACGCGGGAACGCTCTTCGGGCGCTGCCTTCTCCAGCCAGGCAGCGACGGCATCGCGCGCGCTGGCCTTGTCGCCAGGCGCCACCGCGTCCTCCAGGTCCAGGACCACCTTGTCGGCCCCGCTGGCCAGGGCCTTGGCGAAGCGCTCCGTCCGTGTGCCCGGAACGAAGAGGTAGGTTCGGACCTGGGGCTGCAGGCCGGCGGACGGGGCGGCGGACATGGCGGCGACCTCAGACGGCCTTGGATTCACGCAGCTGCGCAATCGCAGCCGGGCTGTAGCCGAGTTCGGCCAGGATTGCGTCCGTGTGCTGGCCCAGGGCCGGCACCGGGTCCATGCGCGGCCCCGTGTTCCAGGTGCCGGGCGGCAGCATGGCGGGCACCGGCCCCACGGCGGTGCCGACCTCGGTCCAGCGCCCGCGGGCCTGCAGCTGCGGATGCGCCCAGACGTCCTTCATGGTGTTGACCTGCGCGTTGGCGATCTGGGCGAGTTCGAGGCGCTCGACCACCTGCTGGCCGGTGAGCGGCGCAAAGGCCTCCACGATGATCTGGCGCAGGGCAGCCCGTTCCTTCACGCGCTTGAAGTTGGCGGTAAAGCGCGGGTCCTTGGCCAGATCGGGCTGCTGCAGCACCTTGTCGCAGAAGCTGGCCCATTCGCGTTCGTTCTGCAGCCCCAGCATCACGGTGGTGCCGTCGCCGGCCGGGAACGGGCCATAGGGGTAGATGGTCGCGTGGCTGGCGCCGGTGCGCGGCGGCGGCTCGGCGCCTTCGAAGGCGTAGTACAGCGGGTAGCTTGTCCACTCCGCCAGCGCCTCCAGCATGGAGATGTCGATGCGCTGGCCCTTGCCGGTCTGCCCACGCTGCAGCAGCGCGGCCAGGATGTTGCTGTACGCGTACATGCCGGCGGCGATGTCGGCGATGGACGGTCCCGCCTTGCAGGGCTCTTCCGGCGTGCCGGTCACGGAGACGAAGCCGGCTTCGCTCTGGATCAGCAGGTCGTAGGCCTTCTTGTCCCGGTAGGGGCCCGGGTTGCGGGGGTCGTCGCCGTAGCCCGAGATGTCGCAGACGATCAGGCCCGGCTTGGCCGCCGACAGCGTGTCGTAGCCCAGGCCGAGCCGCGCAGCGGCGCCCGGTGCCAGGTTCTGCACCACCACGTCGGCCTTGTCCATCACCAGCCGTTCCAGCACGCGGGCGGCTTGCGGATGCTTCACGTCGAGCGTCAGGCTTTCCTTGGACCGGTTGGTCCAGACGAAATGCGATGCCAGGCCGCGCACCCGTTCGTCATACCCGCGGGCGAAGTCGCCCGAGCCGGGGCGTTCGATCTTGATGACCCGGGCGCCGAGGTCGGCCAGCTGGCGGGTGGCGAAGGGCGCGGCAATCGCGTGTTCCAGGGTCACGACGGTGATGCCCTTGAGTGGCTGCATGGTTCTCTTTCCTGATTCTTTTGAGGGGTCGGAAGTCAGCGCAGCACCGCGGTGGCATCCATGGTCAGCCGGCCCTCGTGGTCCGAAGCCCAGAGGCGGATCGTCTTTCCGTCAGCCGCCGGCTGGCCGCTGACATGGAAGGCGTTCAGGTCGAAGGTGGGCCGCACGGCCTTGAAGGTGAAGGTGGCGAGCTGCGCATCGGGCATCTGGCGGCGCAGCAGGTCCAGCAGCAGCGTGGCGATGAGCGGGCCATGCACGATCAGGCCGGGATAGCCCTCGACCTCCGTGACATAGCGCCGGTCGTAGTGGATGCGGTGGCCGTTGAAGGTGAGCGCCGAGTAGCGGAACAGCAGCACGTCGTCCGGCACGATCTGGCGCCGCCAGGCGGCCTCGGCCGGTGCGGCCTGGGGCGGCGGCGCGACATCGTTCGGGCCTTGCGCTTCGCGGTAGACGATGTCGTGGAACTCGACGAGCGCCGGCTGCGCCGCCCCGTTGCATCGAACCTCGTGGCGCACCTTCACGAACACGAGCTTGCCGGTGCGGCCTTCCTTGGCCGTGACCTTGTCGATGGTCGAGGTGCGGGCCACGCGGTCGCCCACCCGGATCGGCGCGCGGAACTCGAACTGGCTGCCGGCCCACATGCGCCGGGGAAGCGGCACAGGCGGAAGAAAGCCGCCGCGCTTGGCGTGGCCGTCGGCCCCGATCTCGCTCTGCCGGTGCATGGGCAGGAAATAGAGCCAGTGCCACAGCGGCGGCAGTTCCGTGCCCTCGGCCACCGGCGCCGGCGGGTGGTCCAGGGTGGCGGTCAGCGCCACCACCGGGGTGCGGGTGATCGTGTCTTCGACCGTCTCGCTGCGTCCAATCCAGGATTGCAGCTGGTCTTCCTGCTGTGCGTCCAAAGTCGTCTCCTTGCGGCCTTGCGCCATGTGGCGCCGTGATGGAGACAAAGTTTGCAACGCGTCCGCCATTCAGAGAATTGCAATGTTTGGTCGTATTGATGCAAACAGAACATCAGTCTTGCTTCCCCTCGGAGAACGGCGCCGGCGGGTTCCCGCTTGTGGTTTACTCCAGCCCACCATGGAACTCAGGCAGCTGCGCTACTTCGTGAAGGTCTGCGAGCTGCGCAGCATGGGGCGTGCCGCGCTCGAACTCGACCTGGCCACCTCCGCCCTCAGCCAGCAGATCAGCCGCCTGGAAGGCGAGCTGTCCACGCGCCTGCTGCGGCGCAGCTCGACCGGCGTCACGCCCACCGATGCCGGCCTGGCCTTTCTCCAGCAGGCCCACCTCACGCTGCGGCATGCCGACGAAGCGGTGCGGGCCGCCCAGCAGGCGCGGCTGTCGGGCCACGTCAGCATCGGCCTGCCGCCCACCACCTCGTCGGTGCTGGGGGTGCCCTTGATGCGGGCGATGGCCGAGCGCTATCCGGATGTCCGCCTGCACCTGGTGGAGGCGCTGTCCGGGCACTTGGCATCCATGCTCAATTCGCGCCAGCTCGACCTGGCGGTCGTGTTCCAGGCGGACACCGCGCGCCGCTGGAGCGTGCTGCCGCTGCTGGGCGAAAAGCTTTTCGTCATCGGCCGCGCCGACCTGCCCGGCATGCCCGCCGGCCGCCAGGTGCGGCTCGCGCAGCTGGGCGCGCTGCCGCTGATCCTGCCCAGCGCCTCGCACGGGCTGCGCGCGACGCTCCACGCCGCCTTCGCCCGCGTGCGCGCCGTGCCGCACGTGGTGGCCGAGATCGACGGCCTGGCGCTGCTGATGGACGCGGTGCGGGCCGGCCATGGCGCCACCATCCAGCCGGGGGCGGCGGTGGCGCGCACGGCGGCCGAGCCGCTGGTGCAGGTGCGCATCGCCGATGCGCAGGTCGGCCGGCAGAACCTGCTCGCCAGCCTCTCGGACGACGAGCTGTCTCCGGCGGCGCTGGCGGCGCGGGTGATGCTGGCCGAGGTGGCCCGCCAGCTGGTGCAGGCAGGCCGCTGGGCCGGGGCGACCCTTCACGAAAACTGAAGACCCCTGTGCGCGGGCGCACTGTCGCCCGCGAGGCCGTCTGCCTAGAGTTGGACTCCCCACGAGGAGACAACTGAATGTTCGATGTCCTGGTCATCGGCGGCGGCAACGCCGCCCTGTGCGCCGCGCTCATGGCACGAGAGGCGGGTGCCAGCGTGCAGCTGGTCGAGGCTGCGCCGCGCGAATGGCGCGGCGGCAATTCCCAGCACACCCGCAACCTGCGCTGCATGCACGAGGCGCCGCAGGACGTGCTGGTCGACGCCTATCCCGAGGAAGAGTACTGGCAGGACCTGCTCAAGGTCACCGGCGGACTGACCGACGAGCGCCTGGCGCGCATCGCGATCCGCGCGTCGTCCAACTGCCGTGACTGGATGCGCAGCCATGGCGTGCACTTCCAGCCGTCGCTGTCGGGCGCGCTGCACGTGGCGCGCACCAACGCGTTCTTCATGGGCGGCGGCAAGGCGCTCGTCAATGCGTACTTCCGCAGCGCCGAGCGGCTGGGCGTGCAGATCCGCTACGGCACGCCCATCGCCTCCATCGAACTCGACGGCGACCGCTTCGTGGCTGCCGTGAGCACCACCGGCGAGCGCTTCACCGCGCGCAGCTGCGTGCTGGCGGCGGGCGGGTTCGAATCCAACCGCGAATGGCTGCGTGAGGCCTGGGGCGTGAACGAGCGCGGCGAGCGCCCGGCCGAGAACTTCCTCATCCGCGGCACCCGCTTCAACGAGGGCGTGCTGCTCAAGGCCATGATCGAGGCTGGCGCCGATGCCATCGGCGACCCGACCCAAGCGCACATGGTGGCGATCGACGCGCGCGCGCCGCTGTACGACGGGGGCATCTGCACCCGCATCGACTGCGTGTCGCTGGGCGTGGTGGTCAACCGCGACGCGCAGCGCTTCTACGACGAGGGCGAGGACTTCTGGCCCAAGCGCTATGCGATCTGGGGCCGACTGGTGGCGAAGCAGCCGGGGCAGATCGGCTACTCCATCATCGACCGCAAGGCCATCGGCCGTTTCATGCCGCCCGTGTTTCCCGGCACCGTGGCCAACACGCTGGCCGGGCTGGCGCGACAACTGGGCCTGCCCGAGGCGCCGTTCGAGCAGACCATCGCGGCCTACAACGCGGCCTGCCGCGTCGGCACCTTCGACCACACGGCGCTTGATGACTGCCACACCGAGGGCCTGCGCCCCGCCAAGACCCACTGGGCGCGCCCCATCGACACGCCGCCCTTCTACGGCTACCCGCTTCGCCCCGGCGTGACCTTCACCTACCTGGGCCTCAAGGTCGACGCGCATGCCGCGGTGCACTTCGGCGGCAGGCCGAGCCCGAACCTCTTCGTGGCCGGCGAAATGATGGCGGGCAACGTGCTCGGCAAGGGCTACACGGCCGGGGTCGGCATGGCCATCGGCACGGCCTTCGGGCGCATCGCGGGCACGCAGGCCGCGCGCGCGGCCGCAGCAGCGAAGGAGGCGAAGCATGCAGTCGCTTGATGCACTGACGCGCGAGGCGGCGTCGCTCGCGAGCGGCTCGCCGCGCGTCATTCCGATCCTGGGCGAGCGCGAGGCGGAGGTGGGCCGGCAGATGCAGATCTGCAACGCCTGCCGCTACTGCGAAGGCTTTTGCGCGGTCTTCCCGGCCATGACGCGCCGGCTCGAATTCGGGCCGGCCGACATCCACTACCTGGCCAACCTGTGCCACAACTGCGGCGCCTGCCTGCACGCCTGCCAGTACGCGCCGCCGCACGAATTCGCGGTCAACGTTCCGCGGGCGATGGCCCGGGTGCGGGCGCAGACCTATGCCGACTACGCCTGGCCTCCTGCGCTGGGCCGGCTGTACCAGCGCAACGGATTGACGCTGTCGCTGGCGCTGGCGGCAGGGCTGGCGCTGTTCCTGATGCTCGCGGTGGCCTTCAACGGCAGCTTGTGGGGCGGTCCGCTGCAGGGCAACTTCTACCGGCTGTTTCCGCACAACCTGCTGGTCGGCCTGTTCGGCCCGGTGTTCGTGTTCGTCGTGGCGGCGCTGGGCATGAGCGTCTCGCGCTTCTGGCGCGAGCTCAAGCCCGCGACCGGCTCGGCACCGCTGCACACCGCCGCCACGGCCGAAGCCGCCGATGCGGTGCTGCGCCTGAAGTACCTGGACGGCGGCCACGGCGCCGGATGCCACGACGAGGACGACGCCTACACCCTGCGGCGCAGACGCTTTCACCACCTCACCTTCTACGGCTTCATGCTGTGCTTTGCGGCCACCTGCGTGGCCACGCTCTACCACTACGCGCTGGGCTGGCATGCGCCCTACGAGCTGCCGAGCCTGCCCAAGCTGCTGGGCGTGGCGGGGGGGCTGAGCCTCATGGCCGGCACGGCGGGCCTGTGGCATCTGAACCGTCGCCGCCACCCGCTGCAAGGCGACCCCGCGCAAAAGCCGATGGACCTGGGCTTCATCGCCCTGCTCTTTCTCACCAGCGCCAGCGGGCTGGCGCTGTGGCTGGGCCGCGGCACGCCAGCGCTCGCGCTGCTGCTGTGCCTGCACCTGGGCGCGGTGATGGCCCTGTTCGCCACCCTGCCCTACGGCAAGTTCGCGCATGGCGTCTTCCGCACGGCCGCCCTCCTGCGCCATGCGGTCGAGAAGCGCCTGCCCAACCCGGTCGGGCTCGGCGCCGACTGATTTCCCTCCCAAGACAACAACCCAGGAGACATGATGAACACCCTGAAGCTGCGGCATGCGGCCGTTCTTTTCGCGGGCGCACTCGCGCTGACATCGGCCCCGTTGCGAGCGCAGGACTTTCCGCCGAACAAGCCGGTCACGCTGGTGGTCGGGTTCGCCGCCGGCGGCGCGGCCGATGCGGCTGCCCGCCTCATCGCCAAGAAGCTGGGCGAGAACATCGGCCAGAGCGTGATCGTCGACAACAAGGCCGGCGCCGGAGGCAACATCGCCCACCAGTTCGTGGCCAACGGGCCGGCCGACGGCTCGATGCTGCTGTTCGGCTCGATCGGCCCCCTGACCATTGCGCCGCATGTCATGAAGGTTCGCTACGACCCCTTCAAGGACCTGGCGCCGGTGTCGGGCGGCGTGAACTTTCCCAACGTGCTGGTGGTGCACAAGGCGCTGGGCGTGAAGACGGTGGCGGAGTTCGTGGCGCTGGCCCGGAAGAAGCCGGGGGGCGTGGACTTCGCCTCCACGGGCCCCGGCTCGGCCTCCCACCTGGCGGGCGAGCTGTTCAACCAGCGCGCGGGCATCTCTATGGTACACGTTCCATACAAAGGCGGTGCGCCGGCCATGCAGGACGTGATGGGCGAGCGGGTGGCCTCTTACTTCTCGGCGCCGCCCACGGCCCTGCCGCAGGTGGAGGCCGGCCGGCTGGTCGCGCTCGCCACCACCGGGCCGACGCGGCCGCTGTACATGCCCGGCATCCCGACGGTGGCCGAATCGGGCTACCCGGGCTTCGAGGCGCTCAACTGGTACGCCTTCGTCGCGCCCGGCAAGACGCCGGGGCCGATTCTCGATCGATGGAACCAGGAGATCGTCAAGGCGCTCAATGACCCGGGCGTGAAGGACGCGCTGAACAGGCACGGCCTGACGCCGCAGCCCACGACCCGGGCAGAACTGCTGGATTTCATGCGCCGGGAAGACGCCAAGTGGAGCGGCATCGTGCGCGAACGCAAGATCGTGGCCGAGTAGCGGCGGCGTCCGGCGGGACTTGAAACCTGTCCGGCCGACGCCATTTCCACGTCGAAGACCGGCAGCAGGCCGGCCTTCGATCTTCATCTTCACGGAGGTTTCGCCATGTACCGATCCTTGTTCCCTCGCGACATGTTCGCCGAGATGGATCGCCTGCAACGCGAAATGCAGCAGGCCTTCGATCTGTCTCCCACCATCCGCGGCTTCGGCCGCACAGGCTTTCCGGCATTGAATGTCGGGAGCACGCCCGGCGCCATCGAGATCTACGCCTTCGCGCCGGGCCTCGACCCTTCCACGCTCGACATCCAACTGGAGCGCGGCGTGCTCACCATCGCCGGCGAGCGAAAAAGCAAGCTCGGCAGCGGCGACGCCAAGGAAAAGGCGACGGTGCACATCAACGAGCGCTTCGAGGGGGCCTTCCGCCGGGTCATCACCCTGCCCGAGGATGCGGACGTGGACGCCGTGCAGGCCAAGTACCGCGACGGCATCGTGCAGATCACCATCCAGCGCCAGGCGGCCGCGCAGCCGCGGCGCATCACCGTGCATTGAAGAAGGAGGACTGCCATGACCACCGAAACACTGACCACGCGAAGCGACGAGCCCGAGCGCAGCGGTGCCAACGACTGGCAGCGCTATGACCAGGCCGCCCTCACACCACCGGTCGACGTGACGGAAGACGCCTCCGGCATCACCCTCCATGCGGACTTGCCAGGTGTCTCGCGCGACAAGCTGCAGCTCCAGGTCGAGGCCGACACGCTCACCATCGATGCGCAGGTCGGCCTGACCTTGCCGGAGGGGCTGCAGTCCACGCATACCGAGGTGGGGGTTGGGCGCTTCCATCGCTCCTTCACCCTGAGCAAGGAACTGGACACGGAGAAGATCACCGCGGAACTGGCCAACGGCGTGCTGACACTGCGCATTCCGAAGGCGCAGCATGCCCAGCCGCGCCGCATCGCCGTTGACGTGAGCTAGACCCGGCGCCTGTGGCGGAGCGAGTGTACAGAGGCGCGACCAGTCGTGCTGCTCGATGCTGCTCGCTCCGCTTTTGCAGTGCACCCTCTCACCCTCTCCCGGCTTCTTCCGAAAAAGATCGTTACCTTTCGGCCTGCTCCGGGGGCTTGAACATCCGCGCCGCATTCCTTATTTTTTCGCTGTTCCACTTTGGTCGTCGAGATAAGGAGGACCCTGCAATGGCCATGGACATGCTCAGACAGCTTGCCGGCTCGCGGCTGCCGGCCACTTTCCACACCCCATCCGAGATCGATCAGATCAAGCTCCTGCGGGCGGCAGGCTTGGTGATTGCGTTGACCCCTGCCCCTTCTGATCCGCTCACGCTTTCAGGGAGCCCGCGCGCCGCTCAGGTGCTTGCGATCACCCAGAAAGGCCGCGAGGAGCTTGCTCGATTCCCCTTCCCCGACTCGGCGCCGAGCCTGCCGCATGCAGCGCCAGCGGGATGGCGCTATCGGCTTCAGCGTGCGCTTGGCACACGTTCGACGTAAGGAGGACGGCATGAGCGCAACCAGCACACGCCCCATCCGATACCGGGGCGTCCTGATCCAGTTTCGCCTGGACCGGGACGGAGACAACATCTTCGGCCACGCCGACCTGTTTGCCGACGACGCGTTCAAGGCACGACTATCGCTGGGGAGCAATCGACACCGGCCGAAGGAGGTGCTTGATCGCCTGAGGTGCCTCGCCAAGTCGAAGGTGGATGCGTGGGCAATCGCTGGAGCCCGCGCTACCACCGGGTGAGGCTGCAGCGGCCACAGGGCGCGCCCGCTCGTGCCGGGTGCACCCGCTGTCGGAACAGAAAAAGGAGGTTGAACATGTCGCGCAAGAGCGCCTGGATTCGTGATCTTCAGATATTGGCCGCGGCCGAGAAGGCGCGCGAACTTAATGCCCGCGGGATAGCCGACGACCACCCATCGGTTGCCCTGGCGCAAGCACGCAAGCACAGCGACCGGGCGCGTACCCTGGGGTGCTCTGTGGAGCAACTGCGAGACGCGCTCAAGGCGGTGGGCCGCTCGGCCGAGGACGTCCGCCACTATGTCAAAGGCAAGACCGGCTAGCCAGACATGGCATCGGGGGGCTGGCGCCAACCGCTTGCTTTCCGGCCACCAGCGGACATAGCGCGAACTCCGTGTAGCGCACCATAAGCAGACGTCTAGACCCCAAGAAGTGTGGCCGGGGGACAATCTGCATCGAGGCTAGACTTTCGCGTAGTCCAGGCGGCCACTCGCCTGGCGCATGAAAGTCGTCCGGGCCTGGGTTGCGGGTTGCCCTCAGACATCGGAGCTAGCTGAAAGGGGACCCGTGGACCTACGGGATTTGAGGTACTTCGAAGTCATTGCCGAGCTCGAGCACATGGGCCGCGCCGCCGAGCGCCTGCACAAGACCCAACCAGCCCTGACGAGCTGCGTGCGGCGGCTGGAGGAGGCGTATGGCGCGACGCTGTTCGAAAAGACCGGACGTGGCATCCGACTGACTACTGCGGGGCGAGCGCTACTGAGCTGGGCCCAGCGCACCCGATTCGACGTCGAAAGTGCTCGCCGGGAGATTGGCGACATCGGCCAAGGGCTCTCCGGCCAGGTCAAGCTTGGAATCGTCCCCACCGCGGCGCAGTTCCTGTTGCCCCCTGCAGCCCGGGACCTGCTCAAGGAGGCGCCCGGCGTGACCGTGCGAACGACGGTGGCGCTGGGCGACGTCCTGGCCCCGCTACTGCGCAGTGGCGACATCGACCTCCTCGTTGGCACAGAAGGCCCGAATGAGCCGGGCTTCACCACTCGCCTGTTGGCAGAGGACCAGATTGTCGTAGCTGCCATCGCGAACCACGAGTTGTTCTCGAAGACAAAAGTCTCGCTCCGGGACCTCACCGACTACAAGTGGGTCTTGCAGCCACAGGGAGCCCCCATCCGCGACTGGCTGGACCAAACCTTCGACCGGCATCACCTGCCGCGTCCCGTAGTTCAGGTGGAAAGCACGATGCTGCTGATGCTGCCCACGTTGATTGGCGAGACGGGCCTGTTGAGCTTCATCTCTCGCCTGCATCTGCAGGAGGGCAGTTCGGGGGCGAGGTTGCGCGAGGTGAAGCTGCGCGGCGCCACGATGCGGCGTCGAATGGTGGTGACGTTCCGTGAAAGCGGCTACGTCTCGCCCGCCGCCCAGCGGCTGATTGCGCTACTGGCCAAGCACGCCCGGCTGCCCGCGGCCGAATAGGCAAAGTCAAATTTATCGGTTCGAAGAAAAGTTCGATTGGACCGAATGGAGGGGGCAGCGAATACTTGAGTTCCATAGAGGTGCGCTTTGCGCACACAACACTGGAGACATCAAGTTGAACTCGTTCCGCAACGTTCGCGCTCTTGGCGCCTTTGCAATCACCGGCGGCATGCTGGCCTTTGCGTCTGCTTCAGGTGCCCTCGCAGCAGAGGCATATCCTGTCCGTCCCATCAAGCTCATCGTGCCATTTCCTCCCGGCGGAGGTCCCGACCTGATTGCCCGGGAAGTCGCAACGACGGTCACAACGCAGCAAGGCTGGACCATCATCATCGACAACAAGCCCGGCTCGGGCGGGAACATCGGCATGGATGCAGCCGCCAAGTCCGCGCCCGATGGCTACACGCTCGTGATGGGGCAGACGTCCAACATGGCCATCAATCCTTCGCTGTATGCCAAGCTGCCCTACAACCCGCAGAAGGACCTGACTCCCGTTGGGTTGGTCGCCAGCGCCCCGCTGGTCATCGCGGTGGCAAGCAACTCGCCGTACAAGACGCTCGCCGACCTCATGACCGCAGCCAAGGCAAATCCGGAGGGCATCAACTACGCGAGCTCTGGAAGCGGCACGGTCGCTCACCTGGCGACTGAGCAACTCCAGCGCATCGCCAACGTCAAGCTGACCCACGTCCCCTACAAGGGCGCGTCGCAGGGCGTCACTGACCTGATTGGCGGCCAGATTCAGATGTACATCTCGTCAGTGGTCACGCTGAGCGGCCACATCAAGAACGGGAAGATGCGTGCGCTCGCCGTGACGTCTGCCAAGCGTTCTGCCGACCTGCCGAACGTCCCGACGGTAGCCGAGGCGGGGTACAAGGGCTTCGAGGCAGTGACCTGGTTCGGCATCGCCGCGCCGGCCGGCGTGCCCAAGGTTGCCGTCAGCAAGCTCAACGCCGCGTTCAACAAGGCACTCGAGACCCCCGACGTCAGGAAGAAGCTCACCGAGCAGGGTGCCGACGTACTGGGCGGAACCCCCGAGCAGTTCGCCACCCTGGTGCGCGACGAGACCGGCCGCTGGGCCAAGGTCGTCAGGGAATCCGGCGCGAAGGTCGACTGAACTTCTCCTCTTCCCTCCCGAGTCGACCCTGCATGCGCGGGGTCGGGGCCAACCTCACCCTTCATTCCTGGAATCCGAACCATGAGCAACGTACCCGACATCATCCGCGACTTCGACCGTATACCCGCGAACATCGTGAAGGAGGCGTCGACCTTCCAGCCCGCCATCCTGGCGGATGTCGCCGGACGGCGCGGCGCCATGCACGGACGCATCAAGGCGCTGCGTCCGAATATGAAAGTTGCTGGCACCGCCTTCACTGTGGAAGTGCGTCCCGGCGACAACCTCATGATCCACGCGGCCATGGCCATGGCAAAGCCCGGCGACGTGCTCGTCATCGACGGCAAGGCAGACCAGACAGCGGCGCTGATGGGGACCATCATGATGACTGTCTGCAAGAAGCTCGGCATCGCCGGCGTGGTCATCGATGGCGCCGCTCGCGACAGCCTGGAGATCGAGGAGATGGACTTCCCGGTCTTCTCCGTAGGAACGAACCCCAACGGTCCGACCAAGATGGTGCCCGGCCGAATCGGTCATCCCGTATCGGTCGGCGGCGTCATGGTGCACGCCGGGGACTTCGTCATCGGCGATGCCGATGGGGTCGTGGTCGTCGAGCGCGAGAAGATTGAAGGACTGCTCCCTATCGCGGCCAAGAAGGTCAAGGACGAGGCGGCGCGCATCGAGGCCATTCAGGGCGGCGACACGAATGCCAAGTGGCTGGTGTCGGCGCTGCGCGCCGCGGGTGTGCTCAAGGAAGGGGAAAGTCTGTGAGCACCATCGTCATCACGGCAGAAGCGATTGCGCCCAGCGCCGTCGCACTGCTGCAAGGCTACGAGCTGGTCTATGCCGGAAAAACGCCGGCCCCGGAAGACATCGTGGCACTTTGCAAGCAGCACAACCCTGTCGCCATGGTCGTGCGGTACGGCAAGGTGGGTGCAAACGCCATGGACGCCGCGCCGGCCCTGCGGGTCATCTCCAAGCACGGGTCCGGCACCGACAACATCGACAAGGCCGCCGCGAAGGAACGCGGCATTGAAGTCGTGGCAGCGGTCGGCGCCAACGCCAACGCAGTCGCCGAGCATGCGTTTGCACTTCTTCTGGCTTGTGCCAAGTCAATTCCAGCTGTGGATGCGCGGATGCATGCCGGTCACTGGGAGAAAGCCGCTCATTCGAGCCTTGAGCTCTCTGGCCGCACTGTCGGTGTCGTCGGCTTGGGGTCTATCGGCCGCCGGTTCGCCCGGATGGCTGAGGGTTTTGGAATGAAGGTCATCGCTTTCGACCCGTTCGCCAAGGATGCTCCCGACTACGTGACGCTGGTTGACCTGGAGCAGCTATTCAGTCGGTCCGACGTTATCTCGCTGCACTGCCCCCTCACTGAGGACAACCAGGGGTTTCTCAATGCGAAGACGCTCGCCCGTTGCAAGCCAGGCGTCATCATCGTGAACACGGCACGCGGCGCTCTGATTGACGAAGCGGCACTTCTGCACTCCGTGAGCACCGGACACGTCCGTGCAGCGGGCCTGGACAGTTTCGCCGTGGAGCCCATGGCGCCTGGTCATCCGTTCCAATCCCAACGCGGGCTCGTGTTGAGTCCTCATGTGGGTTCGGTGACTTCGGACGCCTATGTCAACATGGGCGAATCGGCCGCCAGGAACGCGCTCGCGGTGCTTGCCAAGCAAGCTGAAGCGGCCTGAGGAGAGTTCCATGCAGCGATGGAAGCACGCTCCCGACGACAGCACCTGGGGCGAATTCGGAGCCGACGACCAGCGAGGTCGCATGAACCTGGTCGACAGGTCGAAGGTTCTTCAAGGCGTGGCCGAAGTGAAGCTCGGGAAGACCTTCTGTCTGTCGCTGCCTCTGGACGTGCCCGGTGGAATGACGATGAATCCCCGGCGGATGCCGGCGCAGACCTTCGCGACCCTTCGCGATGGCAAGAGTGCCGGCGCGCAGGGCTTCTGCTGGTCGTACCTCGACGAGGACACGACGCTGACCGATGTGGTCTGCGACGAGGTGCTGGTCATGAATACGCAGTATTCGACCCAATGGGACAGCCTCGCGCACATGGGGAGTCGCTTCGATGCGGACGGCGACGGTCAACCCGAAGCCGTTTTCTACAACGGCTTCCGCGCCGGCGTGGAGATTCGCTCGTCCAAGGAGGACAAAAAGGCACCTACCGATTGGATGCGCTTCCCGGCGCCTCGCGCAGAAGCGTTAGGCATCGAGAATCTGGCCGAACACGGCGTCCAAGGGCGCGGCGTGATGGTGGACCTGGAACACCACGTCGGACGTCGCCGTGAAGCCATCGGCTACGACCGCCTTATGCGCATCCTCGAGCAAGACAGCGTCGAGATTGAAGCTGGGGACATGGTGTGCATCCATACCGGATTTGCTGACACGTTGCTGGCGATGAATCGCCAACCCGACCTCAAGAAGCTTCACGAGACGGGCAGCGGGCTGGACGGGAATGACGCGAAGCTGCTGAACTGGATTGTCGACGTCCGTCTTTCATGCCTTCTGGCGGACAACCCCGCAGTCGAATTGGTGGTGCCTCGCCTGACGCAGCCAACGCCGATTCGAGGTCCGCGGCTACCCCTGCACGAGCACTGCCTGTTCAAGAACGGTATCCACCTTGGTGAGTTGTGGCATCTCACGCCGCTGGCGAAATGGCTTCGAGGGCACGGGCGCTCTCGCTTCCTCCTGACCGCACCTCCCTTGCGCCTGCCCGGCGCCGTGGGGTCGCCCGCTACCCCTATCGCGACCGTGTAACACGCACGCTCGCACAGACGGCATCGCGGACCGTTGGGCCGCATGGAAAGTCGCTGCCTTACTCAACACCTTTTCCACTGGAGACAAAAATGAAGCAATGGATGAAGCCCGTTCTAACCGCAGCAATGATTGCGCTGGGCCTAGCAAGCGCAGCGCACGCGCAATGGCCGGACAAGCCCGTCAAACTGGTCGTGCCCTATCCGGCGGGCGGCGCAGCAGACAACACGGCGCGCATCCTTGCGCAGTACCTGGGCGAGCGACTCAAGCAGCAAATCATCGTGGACAACCGCCCGGGGGCAAGCGGCACGATTGGCGCCTCATATGTGGCAAAGGCACCTGCCGACGGCTACACGCTGCTCCTGGACGCGACGTCGTACACGGTGAATCCGAGCCTCTTCCCCAAGCTCAACTACGACCCGGCGAAGGATCTCGCACCAGTCTCGCTCATCATGCAGGTCCCGCTGCTGATGGTCGTGCCGACCACCTCTGCGTATGCCACGGTTGCCGACGTCGTCAAAGCAGCGAAGGCCACTCCGGGAAAGCTCACGTATGCGTCCGCTGGCAGCGGCGGCGCTCAGCACTTGGCGGCGGAGTTGTTCGCCCAGAACGAGAAGATTTCCATGACGCACATTCCGTACAAGGGTGGTGCGCCGGCACTGACGGATCTGATTGGCGGCCAGGTGGACCTGATGTTCAGCGCGACGACCGCGAGCGGAACGTTCGTGAAGGGCGGCAAGCTCAAGCCGCTGGCCATCACGTCGGCCAAGCGGCAAGAGAGTTGGCCGCAGGTTCCGACCGTCGCGGAAAGCGGTGTCAAGGGTTTTGAAGTGAACGAGTGGAACGGCTTGTTTGCGCCTGCCGGAACGCCTCGTCCTATCCTCGACCGTCTCGAAGCTGAGACTCGCGCCGTCGTTGCTGACCAGGCGGTGGCAAGTCGCTTCGCCGAGATGGGGGTTCAAGCCGTGGGCTCAAGCTCCAAGGACTTTGCGGCATTCGTGAAGTCGGAGACCGCCAAGTGGGCTGGCGTCATCAAGGCCGGCAACATCAAGGTCGATTGACCCGGTGTAGCGTCCTGGTCGCTGCTCTCGCGACGCCGGACATACCCGTGAGACGTGGTTCATGAGCGCGCTGAACCTCGCGGTTGTCGTCCAGGGAACTCGCCGAGGCTGAATAGGTCGGAAACGCCCCCCTCGCACGGATGCCGAGATGAGCGGTTGCTTAAGGGCCGCTTTTAATATGAGCTGAACTTCCCCTCAGGGCACGAACCCGCAATTCCACCCTGCCCTCCCGAAGGACGCTTCCCGCTGCAGAACGGAATTCCACCGGGTCCGCCTTTGGAAGGCGCTTTCGGGCCCTTACCGCACCCCAAAGCGGGCATTGCCGTCGCTTGTTAGCGGTCCTTCGACGTGAAGAGCTTTCGACTGTCGAGAAAGCCTGCTGGCCTAGGGAATCGGTCCAGGCGCTTCAGCAGCGTGCCCCATGAACCCGGACGCGAAGTTTGTTTGCAGTATCCGGGGTCATGAGACCCGTCATCGTCAGCTGATGGCCTCGCCGATCCATCAGAGGTCGATTCGGGTCTGAAGCCAGAGGCGCGTGCCTTCCGGTCGATTACGAACATTGAACTCACTCTGCACCTTGACACTCAGCGTGAATTTCTTGCTGAACACGTAGGTGAAGTACGGGCCGATGGCCGATGCCCGGCCGCGATTGCCGTCGCCGTTGACAGCAACTGCCGTTTCGCTCGTGGACCGCCTCATGCACCGCGCCGAGGTCGTGCGCATCGAGGGCGAGTCCTATCGCGCCAAGGAAGCTCAGGAGCGGCTCGCCGCGCGCGCCGGGCAGCGCTCGGGCAAGTCTGGCAGCAGCAAGTCGTGAGCTCGCCAGGCGCCGCACCACCGGGGCTTCCCACGCACTGGACACCCGAGCAGGCCCTGGCCGTCTTCGAGCGCCTGCATGCGCTGCGCGAGCAGTTGCGGTCGATGTACGGATCGGCCGCGCAGCAGGCCTGGCGCGATCAGCTCGCGCCGCACTTGCCGCTGCCCGAGCTCGACCCTGACCAGCCCTTCTGATCGCCGCAAGCGCCTGGCTCAGACTGGCTCGAAGTCGAACTCGGCTTCGCGAGGCGCGCGTAGGCATAGCCCGCTCGGGGTAACGGCACAAGCGAGTCCAACTCCGGCCCCAGCAACACGCTCTCCTGCGCAGCAGGCTCGTTGCACGCACCCATGAACACCGCCGCAGCGCCACAGCGGTTCACTACAACGTGCGGCATGCCAGCCGGAATGAACAGATAGTCGCCGGGCCGCGCCACCGCGGAATGCTCCTCCCGCGGGCCGGTCCACAGTTCGACCTCCTCGCCGCTCAGCATGTAGTGCGCCGACTCGTGACGCTCGTGCATATGCGCCTTCGTGCGCTGGCCCGCTGGCAAGGTCAACAGGCCAAGAAAGAGCGACGTCGCCCCGCTCGTCTCGGCGCTGATGCCCGGCGAATATCGCGAACTGCCGACCCGACAGGCTTGCTGCGGCAGTCCGTCGATTTGTGTTGAAACTATGACGAAAGTGAATGCGCGCGCCAGTAGTACACGCAGGCGCGAGCCAGTTCGCGCGTGGTGTCGATACACAGGATCGAAGGCTTTGTCCCATCCATCGCGGCCCAGGCAATCGGTAGCTCCGTGCAGGCCAGCAGCACGGCCTGCACACCTCGATTCATCATTGACTGCACAGTCTGTCGGAGCAAGGGCGCGGCGCGAGCAACCGCGCCTGCTTTCACGTGTTGAATGCAAGGGAGCAGCCAGTTGTCTAGGTCGTCGGCATGGGGCTCCATCAACCGCAGGTCGCGCGCCGCCAGGGGCTTCCCAAAGAGGTCGGCCGCCATGGTGGCGCGGGTGGCCAGCATACCCACTGCGCTGCCAGGCGCCAGTTGGGCGGCCAGGGCATCGCAGCTGACATCGATGATGTTGATGAAAGGGACACGGCAATCCCGCGCGAGCTCGCCGTACCAATGGTGGGCCGTGTTGCACGGCATGGCGAGGGCGGTGGCGCCCGCGGCAATCAAGCGGTCGCGCCCGGCCATCAGGGCGGGCAAGGGCGAGGGGCCATCCGCCAAGATCGCCAGCGGCCGCCCCGGAATGCGCGGGTCGGACTGAATGAGGACCGGTACATTGTCCTCATCGCGAAGAGCGGCCGTTTCCCCCAACAGCTTGTTGAAGAAATCGGCCGTCGCCAACGGGCCCATGCCACCGAGTATGCCGATCAACGAGACCTCCTTGTGAGCAGAGGCATGGCCGTCCTCATGTCGTTGCAGGCTTAAGGCCGTCGAAGGCCTGGCGATAGCCGAACAAGCCGACTGCGCCACCAGTGTGCAGGAACACGACATTCTGGCCCTTCTTGAAGTGCTTCTTCCGAATGAGGTCGATCAGTCCGGCCATGCCCTTGCCCGAGTAGACGGGGTCTAAAAGGATGCCCTCGGTGCGCGACAGCAGGGTCACCGCCTCGATCATGCCGGCGGTCGGAAGCCCATAACCATCCCCGACGTAGTCGCAGTTGGCCACCACCGATTCGCGCGCAACCGAACCGGGCACGGCCAGCATTTCGGCCGTACGCTCAGCCAATCCGAACACTCTGTCCTCCTGCGGCTTGCGCGCAGCGCGCACGCCGATGCCCAGCACCGGAATCTGCGAACGCGCGCCCTCCAGACCGACGACAAGACCGGCTTGGGTTCCTGCGCTGCCAGTGGCATGCACCAAGGTGTCGATGACCAGCCCGGTGTTATTCGCCTGGTCGACCAGTTCCAGGGCGCAGGTCACGTAGCCGAGCGCGCCGACGGTATTGGAGCCGCCGCCGGGAATTACATAGGGCTTTTTGCCGCGCGCGCGCAGTTGTTCCGCCAAAGCGGCCATGGCGGCGTCCATGTCGGTGTCGGCCGGAACCTCGCTGACGCTCGCGCCCATCAGCACGTCAAAGAAGACGTTGCCCGAATGCCGGTACTCCTCCTGTTTGTATCCCGTGCGGTCTTCCAGAATGATGTGGCACTGAAGTCCTAGGCGCGCTGCGGCCGCAGCGGTCTGGCGCGCATGGTTGCTTTGCGTCGCGCCTTGCGTGATGACCGTGTCGGCGCCCTGCGCCAAGGCTTCAGCCATCAGGTACTCGAGTTTGCGCGTCTTGTTGCCGCCTGTGGCCAGGCCGGTGCAGTCATCACGCTTGATCCAGAGATTCGGGCCGCCAAGCAATTCGGAAAGACGCGGCATCGGTTCAAGCGGCGTCGGTCCGTGGCCTAGACGGATGCGGGGGAATTTAGCGAGTTTCATGGAGTCCTTTCAAAAATCACGGTTGTTGGTTTAGCCGACTTCAATGCGTCGTGGAAGTTAATGCATCACCAATGGCTGCAGTGATGCGCCGGCAGTCTTCCTCTGTCAACGAAAGTGGGATACGCAGATCGCACAACACGGCCAAGACGCTGGTCGCGTTGGGTAAAGGCTGCGCGGCTTCGAAGTAGCGCCAATGCGACCAGCTGCTGGTGAATCCGACCGGCTCGGCGCCGCCAAACCACTTGACGGTCACACCGCGATCGGCGCAGCCGGCGATGAATCTGGACATCTGCTCGGCGCTGCGGCCCGGCAGCAGAAACTGGATCGAGCTCTGCACATATTGCTCTTGGCTCGGCCGATGCGGCAAGCGAACGCCATCCAGCGCGGACAAGCCTTGCGCGATCCAGCCATGTCGCTGGTTCCAGCGCCGGGCGCGGTCTTGCAGCACGGGCCCGAGTTGTGGCCGGGCCAGCGCTGCCGGCAGATTGGACATCCGCAAACTGAAATTCGGCGTGCGGTACTTCCAGCGCTCGAACACGCTTTCGTCGGGGCGCGCCAGATGCGAGCGATACAACATATAGCTTCCCGAATACAGGATAGCCTGTGCCGCCACGTCCTCATCATCGGTCACGAGCAGGCCGCCCTCACCGGCATTGACGTGCTTGTAGCTCTGCAAACTGAAGCAGCCGATCCGGCCCCAGGTGCCGGAGGCGCGGCCATCCCAGGCGGCGCCCATGGTGTGCGCGCAGTCTTCGATGACCTGCACACCGTGGCGCTCGCAAATTTCCATCAGGCGCGGCATATGGCACAGGTGGCCGCGCATGTGGCTGAGCAGCAAGATCTTCGCTTTGCCGCTGGCGGCCTTGCGCTCCAGGTCTTCGAGGCAGATGGTCAGATCGTCCGTGACGTCGACCAGTACCGCGTGAGCGCCGGCATGCGCGATCGCGCCCGGAACGGGCGCCAGCGTGAAACAGTTGGTTAGCACGGCGTCCCCGGGCTCAACGCCCAGGGCCTTGAGCGCGATAAACATCGTCGAGCCGCACGAGTTCATGCCGACGCAAAACCGCCGTGGCAGGCTTTGCGCGAATTCCGCTTCCAGCGCCGACACCTCACTCGGCTGAGCGCCGACCTCGCCGTAACGGTGCAACTTCCCGTTGGCCATCAGCGCCAGTGCAGCTTGCACACCGCGCTCGGGGATCGGTTCTTGGCTCGTCAGGTCCCACGGTTCCATCACAACAGCCTCCGTGCTAGTTGCCGACCGCCGTTCCCAGTTCGAATGCTTCATTGGGGAAGTACTTGCGCAGACGGATGTCGCCGGTGCGCGCGTGCCCCTCCATGCCTTCGAGCCGCGAAATGCGTGCCGCCACCTGACCCACTTCGCGACTGGCCGCTTGCGTCAAGCGCTGCCAGGTCACGGTCTTGATGAACTTGCCCACGCTCAAACCGCCGGAGTAACGCGCGGCACCCTTGGTCGGCAGGATATGGTTCGGCCCGGCGCACTTGTCGCCGTAAGCGACCGTGGTCTCTTCTCCCAGGAAAAGCGAGCCGTAGTTCGTCAGCCGCTCGAGCCACCAGTCAAGGTCGTCGGCCATCACCTGCAGATGCTCGCAGGCGTATTCGTCGCTGAGCTTGGCAGCTTCCTCGCGCGTAGAGCACACCGCCACTTCCGCATAGTCACGCCAGGCGGCGGTTGCCGCGTTGCGCGCCGTTTCCGGCAATGTGGCAATGACTTGCGGGACGAGCGCGAGAACCGCTTCCCCCAAGGCGCGGGAGGTGGTGATCAGCCACACCGGCGAATCCGGGCCGTGCTCGGCCTGTCCGACCAGGTCGGCGGCCACGATGGCGGGGTCCGCAGTTTCGTCGGCAATGATCGCGGATTCGGTCGGGCCGGCCACGACGTCGATGCCGATACGACCGAACAGCATCCGCTTGGCCTCGGCCACGAAGCGGTTGCCCGGACCGACGATGATGTCCGCCGGCTGACCGCCGAACAGACCCAACGCCAGAGCCGCAACGGCTTGAACGCCGCCGATCGCCAACACGCGGTCGGCACCACACAGCTTCATCGCATAGAGGATGGCCGGGTTGATGCCCTGGTCCTGGTGCGAAGGCGATGTGGCAATGATGTTCTTCACGCCCGCAATCGTCGCCGTGCCCACGCTCATGACGGCGCTCGCGGCGTGCGCGTAGCGCCCGCCCGGGACATAGCAACCGGCGGTGTTGCAGGGAATGAGCTTTTGCCCCGTAACCAGGCCGGGGATGAGCTCTGCCTGGAACTCCTCCATCGAATCGCGCTGGCGGCGCGCGAAGTCTTGCACGCGTTGGCGCGCAAACGCGATGTCGTCCTTGGTTCGCTGGCTCAATGCGTGTTCGGCCTTGGCGAAACTGTCTTCGCTCACGACGATTTCACCGGTGTGGCCGTCGAATTGACGTGCGTACTTGCGCACGGCGTCTTCCCCGTTGGCTTCGATGTCGGCCAGGATCTGCCGAACCGTGTCCGCGGTCGCGGTGTCGATCGCCGCGACGGGCGGGTTGGCCTTCTTCAGATATTGGATGGTCATGATTTGGTTGCTCCGGATTTGTTGCCGAGGCAGGGTCGCGCTTGCCCCCGCAGGGGCATGCATGCCTGCCAGGGAAGAACTCAGTTGCTGCGGTCCGCGAAGGCCTTCAGGGCCGGATCGCGATCGACGGCCTTCAGGTAGTCGCCGGTGACAAAGGTCTTGGGATCAGGCAGCGATTCGTCGGCGCGCAGCGACCCCACTTCCTTCATGAAGGCGGCGATGGTGTTCATCGTCGCATCGGCCTTGGACGGCTGGGCGGTGCGATTGAACATAGCCAGTTGACCAGCCAGGTCGAAGGTCGGGCGCAGGTCGTATTCCCGGTTCATTGCAAGCTCGGAAATCTCAACTCCGCCGGTCGCATAGTGTTTTTTCATCAGAGCCACAGCCTCCTTGCGGTGCGTGGCCAGGTAACGCTGGGCCCGCAGGTACACGGACAGGAACTGCGCCACCACCTGCGGGTTCTCCTTGGCCCATTCCGCGCGCGCCACCAAGGTGCCGGGCACCAGGACGCCGGCGTCCTTGCCGGAGCACAGCTGCTTGGCGCGGGCCTTCTCTTCGACGGTGTAGGTATTGGGCGCCCACAGACCGCCGATTTCCGCGCTGCCCGAACTCATCGCGGCAATGATCTGGGCCTGGTCCATCGAGCGCGCCGTCAGGTCGGCCTTGGTCAGACCAAACTTGGCGATGCACGATCGGACTGCGAGGTCGACGGTCGAATTGCCGGTCAGGAAAATCGTGCTGCCTTTGAGCAGTGCCGGATTCTTGATGATCGCGTCCGCATTCGGTCCATTGACGTAGATCGCATTGGTCGCCGACTGGTCGTCTGAAAAAGCGATGGTCTGCAAACCGAAACGCACGGCGCCAAGGACGGCGGGCACGCTGCCGGTCAGGCCGACATCCCAACTCTTGCTGGCGGCGATCTGAGGCGCGCCGGCGGCAAAATTGATGACGGTCGCTTTCAGGCCGACCTCCTTCCACCAGCCCTTTTCCTCCGCGAGCAGGAAGGGCACGGAGGCCATCAGTGCGGGCTGCGAGCTGATTCGAATTTCTTTAAGGTCTTGTGCCACGGCGCCCGCGGCTGCCAGAGCCACGGTCGCTGCGATGAAGGTGCGACGAAGGATGTTCATAAGGTTCCGTTGGGTGTTGGTGCGGTCACGCGGCGGGCGGGTTACAGGAAAGTCGGTGGGGTGATTGAGTGAGTCACGCCATGGCGGGTTCGTGCTGCTCCCTGAGCAGTCGCCAGATCCGCGTCTTCAGGTGCATGAAGGAGGGCAACTCCATCACGTCCTCGATGTGTTCGTAGTTCTGCCAGCCTTCTGCATCGCGCACCGGCTTGACGTCGATGAACTCCTTGATGGTGCCGGGCCGCCTGCTCATTACGATCACGCGGTCCGCGAGGTAGACCGCTTCTTCGACCGCGTGCGTGATGAACATGACGGTGCGCGGATTGGCGCGGCCGACACGCAGCAGTTCTTCCTGCATCACGGTGCGGGTCTGGGCGTCGAGCGCGCCGAACGGTTCGTCCATCAGCAACACCTGCGGATTGAGAACATAGGCACGCGCAATCGCCACGCGCTGCTGCATGCCGCCCGACAGCTGGTGCGGGTACGCAGATGCATAGGCCTCGAGCCCCATCAGCTTGAGGCTGCCGGCGATGCGGTCCAGCGCTTCGTCGCGCGGCACATTTAGCGAGCGCAGGCCGAAGTTGATGTTCTCGTGCACCGTTTTCCACGGAAAGAGGGCGAACTGCTGAAAGACGACCGCGCGGTCCGGCCCGGGCGCCGTCACCCGCTTGCCGCCCACGCTGACGGTGCCGCTGCTGGCGACTTCCAGTCCGGCGGCCAGCCGCATGCAGGTGGTCTTGCCGCAGCCGGACGGACCCACCACGGCCACGAATTCCTTGTCCTCAACCGTAAAGCTCACGTTGTCCAGCGCGAGGAAGTCCTTCCCGTCGCGCCTGAAAGTGCGGCTTACCTTATCCAAAACGATGTTGCTCATGGCTCCTGCCTCATGCTCCGCGTTTGCGTTCAATCCAGATCTCGACGCCGCGCAGGGCCACGTCGACGACCATGCCGATGACGCCGGCGGCGATCATCCCGACCATCACGATGGAGGTGTCCAGCGCAGCTTGACCTCGCACCATCATCAATCCGATGCCGCTGTTGGCAGCGATCAGCTCGGCACCGATCAACGACTGCCAGCCAGCCCCCGCGCCCACTCGAAGCCCGGAGATGACCGACGGCAGCGATGCGGGAAGCAGCACCTCGCAGACGATGCGCGGACCCGATGCGCCCAATACCTGCGCGGCTTCGATGTACTTGCGTTCGACATAACGCGCGCCCCGATAGGCATTGAGCAGGCACGGGGAGAATGCGCCGGCGAAGATGATCAGGATGGGCCCGCCGATGCCGGTGCCGAACCACAGCGCCGCAAAAGGAACCCAGGCAATCGGTGCGACAAATCGCAGGCTGTCGAACAGCGGCGTGACGATGTTGTCGAGCCACCGGTACCAGCCCATCAAGAGGCCGAGCGGCACGCCCACGATGGCGGCCAGAGCGAAGCCGCGAACGTAGCGGTCGATGCTGGCGGCCAGGTGCGCCTGCAGCAGGTGACCTGAAAATGGCCTGATCACTAAATCCAGGCCGCGCTCTACGACGTCCCAAGGCAAGGGCAGGAACTTGCGCGGAGCAAGTTCGATCCACGATGCTAGGGTCCACAGGCTGACGAATATCAGCAGGCCGAGGGTTGATCTGCGCAGATACTGTTGGCGAGTAAGGGTCGTGCCGTCCATGGTGTTGTTTCCTGTTTAGCGGACGGTGCGCCAAGGCATCGACAGGCGCTCGATCAGGTCCAGCAGCGCAGTCAGGGTGAAGCCCACGACGGCCACGGTACACATGCCGATAAGAATCATTGCGGGATAGATGTCCAGGCCCGCCTGATAAAGCACTTTGCCCATGCCCAGTTGCGCTCCGAGCAACTCGGCCGCCACGAGCGCCGTGACACAACCCTGGAGCGACAGGCGAAGCCCGGTGAATATGGAGGGCAGTGCCCCGGGGATGATCACATCCGTGACCAACGACCAGCCTCGCACCCCCAGCATGCGGCTGGCTTCTATCAGCGGCCGCTCGATCGTGCGTACGCCCGAAAAGCTGTTGATGACCGCGGGCACGAATGCCGCGAACCACAGAATCATGACCTTGGCGGCATCACCCAGGCCGAGCCACACGATGGCCAGCGGTATCCAGGCCAAGGCGGGGATCGGCCGCACCAGCAGGAAGATCGGGTTGACCAGGGCCTCCGCTTTGCGGCTCCATCCCATCCAAAGCCCCAGGGGAATGCCGATCGCGGTCGCGGCCAAAAATCCCATCAGGATGAGCTTGATGCTCTGCCACGCATGCGCGGGCAAGCGGCCATCGCCATACCCTTCGCCTAGCGTCACCTGCTTTGCGGCGGCGGCGAACTGCTCCGGCGTCGGGAACGTCTGCTTGTCCATCCAGCCCAACTTCGAGCTCAGATACCAGATCGCGATCAGTGCCGCCACGGTGGCGAAGCCGGAAAAAGCGCGTTGCTTGTCGATGTTGAACTGCCTCATCTCAGCGTCCCTTGATCACAGTGCCGGCTCGCAAGCCGGTGAGAGCGCCGTTGCGCACAGCCTGCTGGCCATTCACCCAGACGTGGACTATGCCCTCCGGCGGTATGTGCGGCTCGGCCAGCGAAGAGCGATCGGCCAGGACAGCCGGATCGAAGGCGACCAGGTCGGCATGGGCGCGTGGCGCGATGCGGCCGCGATCCGCCAGGCCCAGGCGTTCCGCAGCCAAGCCGGTCAGTCGCCGAACGCCGTCCGGCAAGGAAAGGGCGTCCCGCGCAGTGGTGCAGCGTTGCAGAAACCGCGCCGTCCAGCCATACGTGCTGGGCGACCAGCGCAACGCTGAAAGCGGCCCGTCGCGCGTAAGCGTGATGGCGTCTGAAATCACGCCTGCATGGGGATGCGCCAGCAGCTTGTCGGTGTCGCTGCTACTGAAGTTGCGTCCCACCCAGGTGACGCCCGCGTACGCTTCACCCTCGTCGGCAAGCAAATCGAAGATCGCCTCGAAGGGGTGGCAGTTGCGGTGACGGCCTATGGCGGCCAGGCTCAGGCCCACTAGCTGGGCGTTGGCAGTGCAGCCAAACAGCACGATGTCGTCCCAGCGCTCCTTGGCCACGAGACGCCAGATCGGATTGGGATTGGCGCGCATCCTGGCGCGCTGTTCCGGCTGACGCAGGCGTTGCAGCAGCGCAGCGGTTCCACCCTCGAATGCCCACGCGGGTAGCACGGAGGCCATGGTGGTCGGACCCCAGTTGTGCGGAATCACGTCAAAGGCGACGTCCAGCCCTTCATGGCGCGCGGCATCGATCATGTCGACCATGTGTTCGGCGGCATGCGCGGGGGCGCCGAATTTCGGCGTCATGTGCGAGACCTGCAGCGTGGCGCCGCCTTCGCGTGCGGCGTCCAGCGCTTCTTGCAAGCCGGCCTGGTAATGCAAGTCGCGATTGCGCAGGTGCGTGGTGTAGATGGCGCCGCGGCGTGCCACGCAGCCGCACAGCCGCGTCAATTCGCGGGCATCGGCGCACAGGCCGGGCACGTATTCGAGCCCGCTCGACAGGCCAATTGCACCTTCGTCCAGGCATTGCTCGAGCAATGCCGCCAGGGCATCCACTTCGTCGTCCTTGGCCGTTCTGAGCGCGCCGGGCATCACGATCTGACGCAGCGCGCCATGCCCGACCAGTGCCGCCACATTGAGGCCGGGGCGCTGCTCCTGCAAAGCTTGAAGGTAGCCGGCGAAGTCATTCCAGCAAGGCTCGTCTTGCGGCGCGGGGCCCACCCCCATACCCGACGGGTGACCGGGACTGCGTGGAGCCAGGGAGTGACCGCAGTTGCCTACCACCTCGAGCGTGACGCCCTGCAGCAGCTGGCTTTCGGCGCGGCCATCGCGCAGCAGTGCCACGTCGGAATGTGTGTGCAGATCGATGAAGCCGGGCGCCAGAACCAGACCTCTCAGATCCACGAGCACATCGCCCTCGCGCGGTGCGACGTTGCCGATTTCGTCGATCAGATCGCCAACGATTCGTACGTCGACGCGTCGCGCTGCTGTGCCGCTTCCGTCCAGCACCTGCGCGCCGCGCAGAACGATGCCCTGTTCCGTGGTCGATGACACGTGGCGTACTGCGTTGTTCATGGAGCGCGATGGTAGAGTCGAATCACGCCCTCCATCAGGCCAGTTTGAAGCGATGTACCAGGCCAGTTGGCTTTTCGGGAGGGGAAATCAGGGTAAACACTGGGCTGCAGCGGCGGTCCGCCTGGATCGCGTTGTTGATGAGCGACCTAACCATGTTTGACTTCACATGACGAGCAAGCCGCGACTTCCCCGCGCGCCACGCGAGGGCTCGGCACCGCTGATGTGGCAGCGACTGTTTCAGCACCACAGCGACGGCGTTGGCACGCTGCAGACACGCATCCGCGACATGCTGGTGCATGCGATACACGAAGGCCTGATGCCGCCCGGTTCGCGGGTCGTATCCAGCCGTGTGCTGGCTGCCGAATTGAAGGTATCTCGTGCCACGGTAACACTGGCTCTCGAACATCTGTGCGACACGGGCGTGCTGCTGGCGCGGGAACGCAGCGGCCTGTATGTCAATCCGGCTTTGCAGACCACGCGCCTGGCGCAAACCGAGGCGAGCAAGACACCAGCGCGCAAGCCGGTCGCATGGGCCCCTCGATTGAGGGTCAGACCCTCGCAGCAGCGCAACATTGCCAAGCCGAGCGACTGGCAATCCCTGCCGTACCCGTTCATTTACGGACAGTTTGACGCGACGCTTTTTCCCACGGCGGACTGGCGTGAGTGTGCCCTCGAGACACTGCACGTCGGCGCCATACGCAGTTGGGCCCCTGACCATATTGACCGCGACCAGGAACCGCTGATCACCCAGGTGCAGCAGCGCTTGCTTCCGGCGCGCGGCATCTGGGCTCAGCGCGATGAAATTCTCATCACCGCAGGAGCGCAGCAGGCGACTTTCCTGCTCGCGCATTTGCTGGTCGGTCCCCGGACGGTGGTCGGCGTCGAAGACCCTGGTTACCCCGATGCGCGCAACAATTTCCTGTTGCGAACCGCATCGGTCAGACCCTTGCCGGTAGACAGCCACGGCCTGGTGGTCAACGGTGCCATGGCCGGGTGCCGCTACGTGTACGTCACGCCGAGCCACCAATGCCCGACAACAGTGACGATGCCGCTGGAGCGGCGTCAGAAGCTGCTGGAGCAGGCTGAATCGCATGATGTCGTCCTGATCGAGGATGACCATGAAAGCGAGCTCAATTTCTTCAACAAGCCGACCGCAGCACTGAGGAGCCTGGACAATTCCGGTCGCGTCATCTACGTGGGCAGTTTGTCGAAAACCCTGGCCCACGGCCTGCGCATCGGCTATGTGGTCGCGCCGCCGGAACTGATCGTCGAATTGCGTGCATTGCGGCGCCTGGTGCTGCGCCATCCGCCGGCCAACAACGAACACACCGCGGCGCTGTTCATCGCACATGGCTTCCACGAACTTTTCATGCGACGCCTGAATCTAGCCTACCGCGAGCGATCGCAGCTCCTTCGCGAGGCGCTGAACCGTTACATCCCGGATTGCAAAGTGGCCCAAGCCGAAGGCGGGTCGGCATTGTGGCTGGAAATGCCGCGCGGAGTCGATACGCGAGCTCTGGCTGCCAAGGCGCTCGCCCACGGGGTTGTCATCGAACCAGGCGGAGTTTTTTTTGCTACTTCTCGTCCGGCGCGGCACTTCATGCGCATGGGCTATTCGTCGATACCGCTCGATCGCATCGACGAGGGCGTGCGGCAGTTGGCGGGATGCCTGGCCAACCGTTAATCATCACCGCACCAGCACCCGCGACTGCTTCTGGATCATGCGCACGCCGATGTCGTCAGCGAGGTAGAAGCCGCCTACTCAGCACCGAATAGAAGCGGATCTACACCGCCGCCAACAACCAGGCCGAACTCGCCACCGCGGCCCGCAGGAAATCCACGGCAGAGCCTATGCGCGCGTCCTCGTGCATCTGCACGAAGCTCGCGCGCGAGTGGTCATCGATGGCCACATGGGCGAACTCCCAGCCCGCGCCTTCGACTGAGTCGCGCCGATCGCCGGTCACGCGATGACTCGGACGCACGATGCGCCCGAGTTTCTTGGAGTCCATGTGCAGCAGCTCGCCAGGTGCCTCGCGCTCGTAGCGCATCACCGGCACGGCCGGCTCGAGCGCCTTCAGGCTCGACTGTCCCAAGCGGGCAAGCAACCGGCAGACGGCGCGCGGGTGGCGCTGGTGAATATCTCTCACTCGCCCAGCCACGCCGATAAGCTCCGTTCCTGGCCGGTTGCTTCAGTTCGACAAGCTCACGCAGATGTCTGCAACGGGCACGAAGCCGCAGATCCAGCCCGACCTCCCCTTCGGGCCGCTTCCACTGCACTACGGTCTCAAGAGACCTGCTGGCTTGGTCCGTGTGGTGCCCGCGGCAGAAGAAGTCGTCTGCGGAAAGGCCGAACTCGAAGGCACCTGGCAGCTTCATTCCTCGGCACTCCCGGCCGCTCGGGCCGCGTTATTTCATCCACCCCGAGCGGGACTCTCCGGTGGATTTCGTTGAAAGCGCCTTCCATGTCGGCCAGGCCGCGGCGCTGGGTCGAGACGCCCGCCCAGTCTGCCGATGCGCTGGGGCCACTGTGGCGGTGCAACCCGGCGTGGACGGAACGGATGGAGCGACTGGTGCCGGCCTGAGACCCAGGCACCGCCCAGCAACAACACCGTATTGCCCGGAAGCAGTCTCCCGTCTAGGCCCGCTTCTGGCCGGACTGTGAGTTTGTATTTGAGCCTGGAAGCTGAACACGAAGGTGCGACTGTGCGTTTTGTGGCAAGCTTCTGCTCGTGGACAAGTGCCAGTGGACCGGCGTGTGGAGGGGCAATCCTCGATGATTCCCGAAACCCGATATGCAAGGAGCGGTGGCGTCAGCATCGCCTACCAGACGATCGGCAACGGTCCGCGTGACCTGGTGCTGATTCCCGGCTGGGTGTCGAATATGGACGTCTTCTGGGAGGAGCCGACGCTGGCCCGGCTGCTGACGCGGTTGGCCTCGTTCTCCCGCCTGATTCTGTTCGACAAGCGGGGCACCGGCCTGTCCGACCGTGTCAGCGACATGCCAAGCCTCGAGGTTCGCATGGACGATGTGCGCGCGGTGATGGATGCGGTCGGCTCGCAGCGGGCGGCCTTGTTCGGTTATTCCGAGGGGGCGCGATGTGCGCTCTGTTCGCCGCCACGTATCCGGAACGGTCTTCGGCGCTCATCATGGGCGGCGCTTTCGCGCGACGCACACGGGCGCCCGATTACCCGTGGGGGCCGACAGCCGAGCAGCACCTGGCATTTGCCGACCAGATCGAACGAGACTGGGGCGGACCGGTAGGCATCGATGCCCGGTGCCCCTAGTTTGGCCGACGACGAGCGCTACCGACGGTGGTGGGCCCGTTGGTTGCGCGCCAGCCCGGCGGCCGCTGCAACGCTAGTGCGCATGAACATGGAAATCGATATCCGGCATGTCCTGCCGGCCGTGCGCGTTCCCACGCTGCTGCACAGCAGGAACGACCGCACGATCGAATTCGGCGCAAGCCGCTACATGGCCGAGCACATCCCCGGAGCCAAGCTGGTCGAACTGCGCGGCATCGACCACGTTCCCTGGGGCTGCGACAGCGACGCCATCGTCGACGAGATCGAAGAATTCCTCACGGGCGCCCGGCACGACGCGGAACCCGACCGGGTCCTGGCCACCGTCCTATTCACCGACACCGTCGGCGCCACCGAGGCCGCCGCCCGCCTCGGCGACCGCCGCTGGCACGATTTGCTCAACAGCCACCACGCGCTGATCCGCCACGAGTTGGAGCACTTTCGCGGCCGCGAGATCGACACCGCCGGCGACGGCTTTCTCGCCGCCTTCGACGAGCCGGCACGCGCCGTTCGTTGCGCCTGTGCAATCTCCGAGGAGGTGCGTGCGCTCGGGCTCGAGATCCGCGCCGGGTTGCACACCGGCGAGTGCGAATGGATGGGAGGCAAGGTCGGCGGCATCGCCGTGCACACCGGCGCACGCGTTGCAGCACAGGCGGGCGCCGGCGAAGTGCTGGTCTCCGGCACGGTCAAGGATCTTGTTGCCGGTTCCGGGCTCGTGTTTCGGGATCGAGGAGTGCAAAGCCTCAAGGGTATCCCTGGCGAGTGGCGGCTGTTCGCGGTAGAGCACTAAGGCGCCTTGAAGTCATGTTGCAGCGGGAAGGCCCGTCTATGGCCCGCTGACTGCTGTTGCGGTCACTGAAGTGCTATTGAGTACAGCGCCAGTGCCGAGCGCTCCTCCGCACCAACAACACGCCAGAACTCCTGCCCGGACTTGTACTCCTGAAAGATCAGGAGATGACATTCTTGAATTCCCACTTCGCCAACTTTGCGGGGCCCGCGTTCACCTGCTTGCGTGCCAACCCGCGGTTCCGGCTTTGCGAGTGCTTTGCGAGTGCTTTGCGAGTGAATAGCAAGATGGTGAATGTGCCCACGGCGTCCATCATGACCCACGAGGATAGTTCCAACCAAACGTGCCCCTTCGAATGCGGAAAAACTAAGGCCCGGGTCGCTGGAGGAACATTTCAATACCTTCGCGGGATCAGAATCGGTGATTCCGACGCCTTCCATGCTCTCCCACAGCAGCCTTGCGTCATCGTAGTCCTCTGGGGTGAATGCTCGAATTTGTTCTGTCATGCGTGAAGGTCTCGTGGGTAGCATCCGCTCCTGGTCGGTTCTTCATAGCCAGAGGTGTGTGTGCACGCGCTTTACCCCGCGTGATTTCAACATCCAACGTTCGAGTTGCGCGCACCGCGAAGGTCTACTACTTCGCAAATCCTTGTGGCGGAGCCGACCGGCCGCTGTCAGCCGAGGGCTCTAGTTCGACAAACTCAGGCAGATGTCTGCAACGGGGCACTTTGAAGACGTCTGCATGCTTGTGGAGCAACCGGCCAGAACCGACCGTTCGCGATCGAGGCGGAAATTGCCCTACCAGCGACCTCTCGTACGCGTTGACGGATCCGGGGAACCTAACGCCTCAGTTGGCGGGATCGCTTCAGGTCGTCGGGCGAATCTACACTCGCGACCTTCTGAAGCGCCCCCTTGATGAGCGCAATCTCCGGAAGCTGGACACCTTCCTTGCGCGTCACGAAGAAGATCGACCCCTTGGGCATGGGCCGTTCGAGCGATAGTTCCCTCACCATGCCCTGCCCCGCGTAGTGCCGCACCGCTGCTTGCGGCGCCACGGTCAGCATTGCAGTGCTCGATACAAGCGCGAGCCTGGTGTGGAATGAATGCGCCTCGACAAAGGGTTGAGGCGGGTTCAGGCCAGCCTCGATGAACCACCGTTCAATGTGCGTGCGCCCGCTCGCGCCCTCTGGCGGAAGCGCCCATGGAAACTGCGCCAACAGGTGAGTGGGCACCTTGCGCTTGCGGGCAAGTGGATGATCGGGCGCCGCAGCGATCACCAGCATCGCCTCCCAGAGCGGGGTGATGTGCAGGTCGGCCATCCCTTTCAACTTCGGCTCCAGCGAACTGATCACGCAGTCGAGTCGCCCCTCTCGCAGCGAGCCGATCAGCCCCTCCACGGTCGCCTCGTGGATCTCCAGTCGCGGCAGGCGGCCCGAGCCACTCAGCAGGCCGGCCAACGCAGGCAGCGCGCCGACCGCGAGCACTGGGATCATTCCCAAGCGCACCAACGGTATCTCGGCCTGGGCGGAAAGGGCATCGACGGTGGCATCCAACGCGCCTAGGGCAATGCGCAAGCGGCTGAGGGCGGCCGAGCCGACGGCGCTCAGGCGCGCGCCTCGGGACGTTCGTTCAATGAGGCTGGAGCCCAGGGCTACCTCGATTTCCTGGAGCATCTTGGTCGCCCCCGGCTGGCTCACGGCCAGTTGCTGCGCCGCCCCGCTCAGTGAACCGCATTGCGCAATCTGCTCCAGCAGCCTCAGGTGGCGTATGCGCAAACGGTCGATCCGATTGCGCTGAGGACTCGATGGGTTGCGCTGCCTGGTCGATTCATGTTGCCTGCTCGTCATACTAATTCGTGATGGCTAATTCACATCTCAATAATTGTCAGATATGTGGCCAGTCATCACAATCCAGCCAGCCTCCCTGGAGACACCCTGATGAAGAAAAAAACCCTCTTTTCGGCGGCGGCTGCGCTGGCTTGCCTGGCCGCCGGTGCGGCATGCGCACAGGCGCAAGACGTCTATCCTTCGCGCCCCATCACGTTGATCGTGCCCTTTGGCGCAGGCAGCGGGACCGACATCACCACCCGCCTGCTGGCCAAGAGCATGTCCGAGCAACTCAAGGTGCCGGTTCTGGTGGACAACAAGGCCGGGGCCAATGGCGCCATCGGTGCGCAGGCGGCAGCCAAGGCCAAGGCCGACGGCTACACGCTGCTGATCGGCAGCGCGACCACCAACGCGGTCAACTTTGCCTTCTTTCCTGGCAGACTCGGCTACGAGGCCACGCAGTTCCAGGGCGTGGCCGGCCTGTCTTCCAGCCCGGTCTCGCTCTACGTGGAAGCCGCCTCGCTCTGGAAGACGGTGCCCGACCTGGTGGCTGACGCCAAGAGCAATCCAGGCAAGGTCAGTTGCGGCAGCGGCAACGCCGTCACCCAGGTCGCTTGCGAGATCTTCCGCCTGCAGGCCGGCATTCAGGCCACCAACATCCCCTACAAGTCGAACCCGCAGTCGCTCACCGACGTGGTCGGTAAGCAGGTGAGCGACGCCTTCTCCGACCCAAGCGCGGCGCAGACCTATGTCGAGGGCAAGCGATTGCGTGCACTGGCCGTGGCATCCGCGGCGCGCAACCCGGTCAGGCCGGGCGAGCCCACCTTCCGCGAACAGGGCATGCCAGAGTTCGAATTCACGGCCTGGGTGTCGGTATTCGCGCCCACTGGCGTGCCCGCTCCAGTGCTCGAACGTCTGAACGCCGTCGTGCGCAAGGCCGTCGATTCACCGGAGATGGTGCAGACCTTGGCCAGGACCGGCGGTACGGCCATGCATTTCAACCAGCAGGAAACCCAGGCCTTTTATCGCCGCGAGGTCGAGCGCTGGGCGCACTACATCAAGGACAGCGGCGTCAAGCCGGAGCAGTGACATGCAAAAAGCAGAACGCGGACCACTCGCGGGCCTGACTGTCATCGACTGGACCCATGTGCTGGCCGGCCCCTTCGTGGGCTACCAGTTGGGCCTGCTGGGCGCGGAGGTGATCCGCGTCGAGCGGGCCGACGGTGACGACATGATCCGCGCCAAGGCAGCCGACCCGGCACTTGCCCGCCTGGGCCTAGGCGAAGCCTTCATCACCCAGAACGCGGGCAAGCGCAGCGTGGCCCTGAACATGCGCGACGCACGCTCGCGCCAGGCCATGGAAGCCCTCATCGCCAAGGCCGATGTTTTGCTGGAGAACTTCCGGCCCGGCAAGCTGGCCAAGCTCGGCTTCGATCCGGCCCGATTGATCGAGCGCCATCCCAGGCTGGTGGTGTGCTCCGTCACCGGCTTTGGCCAAGGCTCGGACAAGCGGGCTTACGACCATGTCGTCCAGGCGGCCAGCGGGCTGATGGCGGCCAATGCCGACGCCGAAGGCCGTCCGCAGCGTATCGGCTTTCCGGTGGTGGACTACGCGGTGGGGCAGCAGGCTGCGATGGCGGTGCTGGCTGCGCTGCTGCGCCGCAGCCGCGCGGCAGAATCCTGCGAGCCTCGCCTGCGCGGCGAATGGATGCAAGTGTCGATGATGGGCGCAGCGCTGACCCTCATGGCGCCGGCCTTCGCTGCCCCCTTGGTGAGCGGCGTCGATCTGCCCAGGAGCCGATCGACGGCCTTCTCGGGCAACCCGCTACCGGGCACCTTCCCGACTGGTAAGGGCTACCTGGCCATCGTCTGCAACGCGCCCGACCAGGGCGAGGCACTGCTGCGGGCGCTGGCGCAATCCGCCGCCACGCCCGACGAAGCAACGGCGCTTGCGCAGGCGGCCCAGGCTGGCGAGGTGGAGCGCACTCAGCAAATCCTCGGCGCGGTGCTCTCGCGCAAGCCAGCAGGCGAATGGGTGGGCTTGTTGAATGATGCCGGCGTGCCGGTATCCGTGGTCGCCCAGCCAGTGGAGGCGGCGCGCAGCATTTCGGACGACTGGCCCGCCGTTGCAATCGAACTGCCCACGAGGACGCTGCAGACCAAGGTTCCCGGCATCGGCTTTCAATCGACGGAGCCGCTCACCGCGCGCCTGCGAATACCGCCGCGCCGTGGCCAGCACACGCGAGAAGTCCTGGCGCAGGCCGGACTGGATGCCCGCACCATCGACGCCATGCTGAGCGAAGGCGCGGCCAGCGAGTCCTCGCTGGATTGAGCAGGGTTCGCGGCCCCGAGGCGGCTACTTCTGCTCTGGGCGATCCAGCAGTTTCGCCCCGCCCTCCCCATCGGCTGCTTTGGCTGCCTGGAGCTTTCAGTACCGTTTGAGCGACAGTATGTCGAAGGTCTGGCGCAAGGTCCGCACCGACGTGTCATAGTCCGACAGCGCCAGGCACGCAATCAGCACGTCGATGATGGCCAGCTGCGCGAGACGGCTCGTCATCGCTTCCGTACGAAAGTTGGTCTCGCGTGCCATGGTGAACAGCAGCACGTCGGCGAAGGCCTGGATTGGTGACTTGCCGAAGTTGGTGATGCACACCGTGGACGCGCCCGCTTCCTTCGCCAGTCGCGTGGCGGTCACCGTCTCGTGCGAACTGCCCGAGTGCGAGATGGTCAGTACCGCCGTCTTTGCATCGGTGAGCGAGGCGCTGATCGCCTGCACGTGCGAATCGACCGCCAGCTTCACGTTCAAGCCGATGCGCAGCATGCGGTAGTACGCGTCCTCGGCGATAGTGGCCGAGCTGCCGATACCGTAGATCTCGATGCGCTCGGCCTGGCGGAACAATCTCACCGCACGCTCCATCTCCTTCGCGTCGAGGGTGGCTTCGGTTTCGTGCAGCGTCTGGACGTCGCTCTGGAAGATCTTACGGATCACCTTCGCGGCATTGTCCTTCGGGTCGAGGTCTTCATGGATGAATTGCACCGGCCGCACCAGCTCCTGCGCCAGAGCGATCTTGATCTGCTGGAATCCGGTCGCGCCCAGGTTCTTGCACAGGCCGACGATGCTGCCTTCGCTGGAATTCGTTCGCTCCGCCACCTCGCTGACCGACATGTAGACCACCTCACGAGGGTTCTTCATGATGAACTCGGCGATGCGTTGGCCCACCGGGCCGAGCGAAGACCACAGCGTCTGGATGCGTGCAAGCACGGCGGAGACCTGAACCTCCGGCACTTCGGCACGAGGAGGCGCAGGCGTCGCCAGAGGCTTGCTTTTGGCCGGAGAAGCCGTTCCACCGGCAGATCTGGGGGTGCTTTTGCGCTTCATGGGCACGAGCTTACTTGCTCTGGCCTACCGTCCATGGTGTGGCCGGCACGCCATACCTGGCCGCTGGCCGTGTCATGGCTCCTTCGTTGAAAGCTCGTCCCTGTCGATGCACGCTTGTCCTTGATCTCCGGCACCGCCTTTTTGCTTCAGTCGGGGCGGAATCCCTTCCGAGGCGTGAGGCAGGTGGAGAAAGTAGCGCGGTTCAGGGTTAGTCTGGAATGAATATTCATCATTCACCTGTCACACTTACACTGAATAATGCTCAATAATTCGCCGCCATGAGCAAGAACATCCAACCAACCGAGGCCACTGCAGGCCATGACCGCGGGGGCATCGTGGCCACCGACATTCGCCTGGCGCGTGCCCGTCATCTGCTGGTCGATCTCGACGGCACGCTGGTGCGCCAGCAGGAACTCATCCCGGGTGCGGCCGAACTGCTGGCCCATTTCGACGGGCGCTATGCCATTGTTTCGAACAACTCCACGCACACGGCGCCGGGCCTGGCACAGCGCCTCCATCGCCTGGGGTTACGTGTGGCACCCGAGCGCATCGTGTTGGCTGGCGAACTGGCCGTGCGGCAGTTGGTGCGCGAGCACCCCGAAGCGCGCGTGCTGTTGGCCTCGAGCCCGGCGTTGCAGGACTTCGCTCGCTCGCTAGGCTGCAAGCTGGTAGAGGCCGACGCAGATTTCGTATTGCTTGCGCTGGATATGGATTTCAGCCATGCGCGGCTGGCGGTGGTGGCCAACGAGCTGTTGCGTGGCGCACGCCTGGTCGTGAGCAACGTCGATGCCACTCACCCCGGACCCCAAGGCCGTGTGGTGCCCGAGACCGGTGCGCTCCTTGCGGCCGTGGTCGCGGCCAGCGGCGTGAAGCCCTGGCGCGTGGTCGGCAAGCCCGAGCCGCTGCTTTTCGAGGAAGGCCTTCGCCGCATGGGTGCGAGCGCCAAAGATACCGTGGTGGTCGGTGACAACCCGCTCACTGACGCCGAGGGCGCGTCGCGGCTGGGCATGGCATGCGTGCTGGTGGGTCAGGCGAACGGCGCGATCGTCCCCTCGGTAGCTGGGCTGCTCGGCAGGCCCACGCAGACGCAACAACCTCACCTGACTCCTGCCTTGGGCAGCGAACCCGTCGCGCCATCTCGCTACGGGTAGCACCCGGAAGCTGCCGAACGATCCAGCCGCGATTGAGCCCACAACACGGAGACAAGCCCGAATGCAGAGTACCGCCCCCTATCGCCCGCCGCCTACTGTCGCGCGGCCAGAAGTCCAGTCGCTACGGTCCTCGAAGATCCGCGAAGTCGCCAATGCGGCCATGGACCGCAAGGACGTGCTGCCGTTTTGGTTCGGCGAGCCCGACGAGGAGACGCCGGACGAGATCTGTGACGCCGCGATCGCCGCGATCGAGAACAAGCGCACCTTCTATGTCCAGACACTGGGCGACCCGGGGCTGCGCCAGGAGATCGCCGACTACCTGTCGCGTTGGCACGGTCCGATCGGTGTCGATCGGATCGCAGTGACGAGTTCGGGAACGCATGCATTGATGCTGGCACTGCAGGCCCTCCTGAACCCCGGCGACCGCGTCGTGGCCGTGACGCCGCTGTGGCCCAACCTGGTGGAGATGCCCAAGGTCCTGGGCGCCCACGTCGAAACCGTAGCGCTCGAGTTCAGCGCAAGCGGCTGGATGCTCGACGTCCAGCGTCTTCTTGAAGCCCTTCGACCTGGAACTCGCGCACTCCTGTTGAATGCGCCCAACAACCCGACCGGCTGGACCATCTCGCGGGAGACACAGGAGATCATCCTCGCGCACTGCCGGCGCCTGGGTATCTGGATCGTCAGCGACGACGTCTACCAGCGCATCAGCTTCGATGCGCCGTGTGCCCCGTCCTTCCTGGACATCGCCACGCCCGAGGACCGGGTCATCAGCTGCAACTCCTTCTCCAAGGCCTGGCGCATGACGGGCTGGCGCCTGGGCTGGATCGTGGTGCCGGCCGCGATGCTGGGCGATGTCGGCAAGCTCATCGAGTACAGCAGCACCTGCGCGCCGCCCTTCGTCCAGGCCGCGGGGCAGGTGGCCCTGTCGCGGGGTGAAGATGCCATCGCCCGGACCGTCGCGCGGCTTCGCCAGGGCAGGGATCATCTGGCCGCGCGCCTGGGCGCGGTGCCTGGTGTCGAACTCGCTGCGCCCGCCGGTGGCGCGATGTACACCTTCTTCCGTGTCGAAGGCGTCAAGGACAGCCTCGCGTTCTGCAAGCAACTCGTCGCCGAGGCCGGACTGGGGCTGGCGCCGGGGGTGGCCTTCGGCCCGGAGGGCGAAGGCTACCTGCGGTGGTGCTATGCGAGCAGCACGTCGCGGCTGGATGAAGGCGTTCGCCGCCTTGCCTCCTACCTGGAACACAACCCGAACACCCGTTGAGGATGCGATGAACACGCAAGACATTGCAAACGCCCTTTGGCAGGCCATGGAAGAAGGCCGCTACATGCCGCCGGAATGGGCAGGCAAGTTCTCCCTGCAACAGGGCTACGAAGTGCAGTTGGCCTTATTGCGCAAGCGCCTCGACAGAGGCGAGCGGCAGGCGGGCTGGAAGGTCGGCCTCACCGCCGAGGCCATGCGGGTTCAGCAGCAGGTGCATGAGCCGTGCTTCGGCTACCTGCTGGAAAGCGGCCGGCATGCCAGCGGCCAGGCCTACCGCTTTGGCGACCTGATCGAGCCGGGCTTCGAGAACGAGCTGTGCCTGACCATCGGCAAGACCCTGCGCGGGCCCGGTGTGACGCTGGAGGAAGTGGCCGCCGCCGTGACGCATGCGGCTCCTGCCCTGGAGATCGTGGAGGTTCGCGGGCCGTTTGCCGGCAACCTGGCGCTGGCGATGGCCGACAACGCGCAGCAAAAGGCCTACGTCACAGGGCCGGCCGTGCCGCTGACGGCGGCCAACCGCGACCTGGCCAACGCCACCGTGACGGTTCAGGTCGACGGCGCCGTGAGCGAAACCGCCTCGGGCTCGGCGGTCATGCAGGGCGGTGGGCTGCTGTCGGTACTCTGGCTGGCCAACAAGCTGGCCGAGTTCGGCCTTGCCCTCGAAGCGGGGATGCAGGTGATGTCCGGCTCCTTCACGCGGCAGTACCGCGCGCTGCAGGGCATGCAAGTGCAGTCCTCGTTCGACCGCTTTGGTGTGGTCGCGGCCAACTTCGTCTGAGGCAGGAGCCCGCCATGGACCTGGGAATCAAGGGCAGGACGGCACTGGTGTGCGCCGCCAGCAAGGGGCTGGGCCGTGCATGCGCGATGGCGCTGGCAGAAGACGGCGTGTCGCTGACCATTGCGGCACGCGGCGCCGAGGCACTGGAGGCCACGGCCAACGAGATCCGCAAGGTAACCGGCGCCAGCGTGCGCACAGTGGCCGCTGACGTCACCACGGCGCAGGGGCGAGCGCTCCTCCTCGAAGCCTGCCCGGCGCCGGACATCCTGGTGACCAATGCCGCGGGGCCCAAGCCAGGGGACTTCCGCCAATGGACGCGCGAGGACTGGATTGCCGCGCTGGACGCCAACATGCTCACGCCCATCGAACTGATGAAGGCGACGGTGGACGGCATGATGGCGCGCGGCTTCGGGCGCATCGTGAACATCACGTCGTCCTCGGTGAAGGCGCCCATCGACATCCTGGGCCTGTCCAACGGTGCGCGCAGCGGGCTCACCGGCTTCGTGGCGGGCTTGGCGCGGCGCACGGCGCATCGCAACGTCACCATCAACAACCTGCTGCCAGGTTCGTTCGCAACCGATCGCTTGCACGCCACCGTGCAGGCCGCCGCGGCCGTCTCGGGCCGCACGTTCGAGGTGGAGCAGGCCGATTGGCAAGGCCGTAGCCCGGCAGGACGTTTTGGAGATCCGATGGAGTTCGGGCGTGCCTGCGCGTTTCTGTGCAGCGCGCATGCCGGCTACATCAATGCCCAGAATCTGCTGCTCGATGGCGGGGCCTATCCCGGGACCTTCTAAGGCAAAGCGCTCGCGCTCTCAACGAGGAAACCAAATTGAGCGACCCCCAACGACAACAGGGCAGACAGATCGTGTCTGCCACCGGCATCCAGAAGCGCTTCGGCGCACTGGATGTTCTGCGCGGCATTGATCTGTGTGCGCACGAGCACGACGTGGTGACCCTCATCGGCGCCAGCGGATCGGGCAAGAGTACTTTTCTGCGCTGCCTCAATTTGCTGGAAGTCCCCGATGCCGGCACCGTCGCCATCGATGGCGAAGAGATCCACATGCGCCGGTCCTCGACAGGGCAGGCCAGCCCTGCCAGCAAGAGCCAGGTCAACAGGCTGCGTGCGGGCATCGGCATGGTGTTCCAGAACTTCAACCTGTGGAGCCACATGACGGTGCTGGAGAACGTGGCCATGCCGCCCATGAAGGTGCTGGGGTTGTCGCGCCGCGAGGCGACCGAGCGTGCCGGCGCGCTGCTGGCGAAGGTCGGGCTTGGCGACCGGATGCAGCACTACCCGGCCCACATCTCAGGCGGGCAGCAGCAGCGCTGCGCGATCGCCCGCGCCCTGGCCATGGAGCCCAAGCTGCTGCTGTTCGACGAGCCCACTTCGGCGCTGGACCCTGAACTGGTGGGCGAGGTGCTGAAGGTGATCCGCCTGCTGGCCGAGGAGGGCCGCACCATGGTGATGGTCACCCACGAGATGGCCTTTGCGCGGGAGGTGTCAACTGAAGTCGCCTTCCTGCACAAGGGAAAGATCGAGGAACGCGGTTCGCCGGCCGAGGTGTTCGGCAATCCGCAAAGCGAGCGTTGCCGCAAGTTCCTCGAAAGTGTTCTGTAACCACGAAATCCACAACTCAACAACTCAACAACTGGAGTCGATATGAAGAAGTTTTTGTTCGCCGGCGTGCTGGCGTTGTGCTCCGTGGCCGCCCTGGGCGCCGATCTCAACGTCGGTGCGGATTGCACCTCTCCCCCCTTCAACTACCGCGATGCTTCGGGTGAGCTGAAGGGCTTCGAGATTGATATCGCGCGCGAGATCGGCAAGCGGATCAACGCGAACCTGCAGTTCGTCTGCCTGGAATTCGGCGGACTCATCCCAGCGCTCCAGTCGAAGAAGATCGACATGATCACCTCGAACCTGTCGATCACCGAGCCGCGCAAGAAGAGCATAGACTTTTCCATTCCCTACCGAGTCTCGACCGCGCGCTTCGTTGGCCGCAAGGACGCCGGCCTGCAGCCCATGAAGGCGGACAGTACGCCGAATGCGAGCGCGCTCAAGGGCAAGGTCGTCGGTGTCCAGCGGGCCACCACGAACGACAACTACCTTGCGGGCGAGTTCCCCGGCGTCGAGATCTCCCGCTATGACACGGCGGAGAACATGCTGCTCGATCTGGTCGCCGGCCGCATCGACCTCGCGCTGGTGAGTCCAATGAAGGTGCGCACGGACTTCCTCGAAAAGCCGGAAGGAAAGAATTTCCAGTTCGTCAGTGGAGAGATCGAGGCGCCCAAGTACCTGGGCGACGGCGTGGCCGTCGGGCTGCCCAAGGAGTCCACGGCACTGCGCGAGCAGATCAATGCAGCGCTGCAGGGCATGTTCGCCGACGGGACCTTCAAGGCGATCAACCAGAAGTACTGGTCCTTCAGTGTGCTGCCTTCGGTCTGGCACTGAGGCCGGCGCACCGTTGAATCCGCCCATCGATCACTGAGCTCGATATGGACCTCTATAGCGGCTGGGGACCCACCCTCGCAAGGGGCGCTTGGAAGACCGTGGAGGTCGCAGGCGTGTCGGCGGTATTCGGCATCGCGCTGGGGCTGCTGGGCGCGGCGGCCTGCCTGTCGCGCGTCAAGGCGGTGCGCTGGCTGGCCGACGCCTACATCACGACGATCCGGGGCATTCCGCAGCTGCTCCTGATCCTGATGATCTACTTCGGCAGCACGGTGGCGCTGAGCCGGCTGCTCTCGCTGATCAAGCCCGATGCGGGCATGGTCGAGATTCCGCCCTATCCGGCGGGCGTCTTTGCGTTGGCGCTGATCTTCGGCGGCTACGCGTCGGAGGTGTTCCGTGGCGCGCTCAGTGCGATTCCGCGCGGGCAGGTGGAGGCCGGCATGGCGGTCGGCATGAGCACCCTGCAGATCTTCTTCGTGATCCAGTGCCCCCAGATGCTGCGCCTGGCGCTGCCAGGGCTGGGGAACATCTGGATCTCGACGCTCAAGGACACCTCGCTGATCTCCATCGTGGGGCTGAGCGAGCTGATGAGAGCTTCCCAGATGGCAACCAGTGACACCCGGCAAGCCCTGTTCTTCTATTTGAACGCGGGCGCGATCTACCTCATGCTGACCGTGCTGAGTTCGCTCGTGCTCCATCAACTCGAGCGCCGCGGCGCCCGCGGGGAAAGGACGGCCTGAGCATGGATTTCGAACTCATCCTCGAGAGCCTCCCGCAGCTCTGGCAGGGGGCGCTGCTCACCCTGGAGCTCTTCGCGATCACGATGGTGCTCTCGACGCTGCTGGCGGTGCCGCTGGCGATCGTGCGAGTCCAGAAGGCCTGGTGGCTGCGCTGGCCCGTCGAGGTGTTCTCGCAGGTCTTCCGGGGGACGCCGCTGCTGGTTCAGATCTTCATCGTGTACTACGGCATCGCCCAGATCGACGCGGTGCGCGACAGCTGGGCATGGCCCTACCTGCGCAAGCCGTACTGGTGTGCGGTCATCACCTTCGTGCTGAACACGACGGCCTACGCCGTACACATCTTCCGCGGGGCGATCCAGGCGGTGCCGCACGGGGAGGTCGAGGCCGGCCAGGCCTTCGGGCTTTCTTTCGGCGCGCTCTACCGCCACATCATTCTTCCGCGGGCGATGCTGCTGGCGCTGCCGGCCTATGGCAACGAAGTGATCAAGACGATCAAGCGCACGTCGCTGGCGAGCGCCATCACGATCATGGAGCTGACGGGGGTTGCCAACACCCTGGTGGCACGCACCTTTGCGCCCTACGAGATCTTCATTGCGGCGGGGCTGATCTACCTTGCCTTCGCGTTTGCGGCCAACCACCTCTTGCGGTGGCTGGAGCACCGCATGTCCCGCCATCTTCGCAACTTGCCGGCGCAACACAGCACCGAGCCCGTGCTCGCCTGATCGGACACCGACCTGAGTTTCCAGAATCTGAACAAGACCACATAGGAGAGTTAGATGGATGCGACCTTGAATTTGGGGCTGATCGCCGATGTCCACCACGGTGCGAAGTTGGGCACCCTACACGGCCCGGCGGCGCTGCCCCTGCTGGGTGAGTTCACGAACTGGGTCAATCGACACCCCCTAGATCTGGTTGTGGAGCTTGGCGACCGCATCAACGATGTCGATGCGGCCACGGACGAGAAGTTGACCCGTGACGTCGCAGCTGCGTTTGGCCGTATCGAAATCGACCGCGCGCATATCCTCGGCAACCATGACAACCACGATCTCTCCAGGAATGCCGCTGAAGCGGCAATGCAGGTGAGTTTCAATTCCTACAGCAGGGACATCAAGGGCTATCACCTGATATTCTGGAACGCCAACACCTGCATGAAGGGAAAGCAGCACTTTGAGTTCGATCCGGCCGATCTGCGTTGGCTCGAGTCAGACTTGAAAAATACCGATCTGCCCACGGTCGTCTTCACCCACATCCCACTCGACGAGGGCAGCATGCTGGGCAATTACTACTTTGAAAAGCATGCAAGCAGGGTGGCCTCCTACGTGGACTCGAAATCGATTCGCGAAGTCCTGGAGCGCAGCGGCAAGGTGATCTTGTGCCTGTCGGGTCACACGCATTGGAACGCGCGGAACACGATCGATGGCATCCACTATGTGACCATCCATTCCCTGACCGAGTCCTTCACGACGTGGCCGCATCCCACGGGGGCGTATGGTTACCTGAGACTTGGCGAGCACATCGAGATTGAGGTGTTGGGACGCGATCCGGCTTATTACCGCCTGCCGATCAGGCAGATGGGAAGGCATTGGCTGAATCTGGACCGGCCGTATGCGCCGAAGCCGGAGTTGCTTTCCCCCTTCATGGCAGCTTGCTTGAAGGCCTCGGCCCAAGACAAGGGGTCGGTAGATGCTTGATACTCTTGTCGAATCATCCTTCCGCGGGCGATGCTGCTGGCGCTGCCTACCTGTGGCAACCAAGTGACCAAGGCAATAAAGCTTGCCTGATCCAGGAGGCCGCGTGTCCATTTCTTCCGTTCCAGAGTCGGCGATGGCCGAGTTTCTTTCTTTCGCCCATTGCCTGGCCGACGCCAGCGGCGCCATCCTGCGAGAGAACCTGTACAGCCGCCGGGGCTTCGAGTCCAAGGAGGACGACAGCCCGGTCACCGTGGTGGACAAGCACGTCGAGCAGACGCTGCGAACGCTGATCCGCCACCGCTATCCATCGCACGGCATCCTTGGCGAGGAGTTCGAGGGTCAGGATCTCGATGCCGAGTACGTCTGGGTGCTCGATCCGATCGACGGCACGAAGGCCTTCATCACCGGCATTCCCATCTACGGGACGCTGATCTCGCTGGCGCGGCATGGCACGCCGATCGTGGGCGTGATCGACCATCCGGTCACCAATGACCGATGGGCCGGCGCAAAGGGCCAGCCGTCCACGTTCAACGGACAGCGCATCCGCAGCCGCCAGTGCGGCTCACTCGCTGATGCGCTGTTGTCGTGCAGCAATCCGGAGCCCTTCGGGCCGCGCGAGCGCGAGGCTTTCGAGACGCTACGAGACGCCGCCAAGTGGTGCGTCTACGGGTCGAGCTGCTATGCGTACGGTTGCATCGCCAGCGGAACGATCGACATCGGCATCGATTGCGGACGCCATCGAGAAGTCGACTATTGCGCGCTGGTGCCGGTGATCGAGGGGGCCGGTGGCGTCATCACTGACTGGGAGGGGCGTCCGCTCACCATTCACTCCGGCAATCGCCTGGTGGCGTCGGGAGATCCCAGTCGCCACGAGGAAGTGCTACGCATTCTGGCTGGTTATTGAGGGTTCCGGCGTGGTTGTATGGTCGGGCACCGCGTTGGACCACAGATCCGGGCCGTTTACCTAGTGATTCGTTTCACACTGGTTCGACGTCCTTTCACTTGGGCGCTTGATGCTGTGACGTCGACATGCGGTCATCTTGGCCTTGGACAACGTCGGCATTGGGCACGATCCAACAGTTTCGCCCCGCCCTCCCCATCGGCTGCTTTCGCTGGAGGCCGTGTGGAAACACGCTCGGCCTCGTTGCCCAATTCCGTGTGAAGGAAGCTAGTGCGTTCCACTCCACGTGGATCCGCAGGGCTTGGGACAGCTTGGGAAGACCGATTTGAGCGGTAGGTGGTTGGTTAAGGGGGCTCAGGCCCCAGCAAGCCGCATCGCCTTCACTGTTCTGGCGATACCGAGCAGGTTCATCACCCGCTTCATGTTGTAGGCCAGCACGTTCAGGCTCATCTCGGGCCGGCCGGTTGCCGCCGGCTCTATGCCTTCAAATCCGAGAGATCGAGTTCTTCAACGAAGGCATCGACAACACGCACCGGGTTGTCCTCGCCGACAAAGTCATCCAGGCACTCGGGCAGCAATGTGACTTGATGTCGGTCCTCGCCCTCGATGAATCGCTTCATGGTCACCTCGTCGCGAACGGATTGACTCAATATAGGCGAGCATCAAAGAGTTTTCACGCAATCTCGCTGCGAAGCAGCATTCGCGATTCGAATCTTCATTCGACAATTCACGCATGACCGGACCTAGAGAACCGCCACTGAACTTCAAACGTTAGTGAACGCGTACGGCTTGCTACATCTGCCGGAACAGGTGCTCGTGCGCCTCGCTCACCGGAAGAAGCTCGCGCCGGTGTTTGAGCTTCAGCCGCACGCGGCCACGCAGGTCACGGCTGACACCAGCGATCGCATTGGCGTTGACGATCGTCGACCGGTGCACTTGCCAGAACTGATTCGGATCGAGCTGGTCAATCAGTTCCTTGAGTGGGCGCCGGATGATTGCCTCGCCCTCTTCCGTCATGACCAGGGTGTATTTGGCATCGGCCTGGAAGTAGCATACCTCGTCGACCGTGATCAGGCGCAACTCCTGGCCCGACGAAGCGTTGATCCAGCGCAGGTAATTGCGCGGTCGTGCGGCGGCAGCCAGTTCGCGCAGCACGCCATCGAGCACCGGAAGCGTGCGCCCGAGGCGCTCACGGACGCGTCGTACCGATTCGGCGAGTCGCTCGCTGCGATACGGCTTGAGCACATAGTCGACCGCTCCACGCTCGAACGCCGCCACGGCGTGTGCGTCGTAGGCCGTGATGAAGACGATGTGCATCCCACGCTCGGCTTGGTGGGCCACCTCGAGGCCAGTCAAACCCGGCATTTCGATGTCGAGGAACAACACGTCGGGACGGTGCCGCCCCATCAGCTGCAGTGCCTCTAAACCGTTGCCGGCAAGTGCGACGATGCGCAACTCCGGCCACAACTCGGCCAGCTGTGCGGTCAACTCCTCACGCAGAACCGCCTCGTCTTCAGCGATCAGCGCAGTGGGGGGCGACATTGGGCGACCCTCCCACCTCAGGCCTTGTTCTTCAATTCGATGATCAGCGCGCGCATGTTCCGCCCTGTGATGTTCTCAACCTCGTGCGTCTCGGCCTCGCTCCAGAAAACGTCGCCCGCCTTGTTTTCTGCCTCGAATACCTTGCCGTCAGGTTGCTTGACGCGCACTTTCGCGGGAGTGAGTACGACCGTCAGATGCGGCGGATGCGAGTGCATGCCTTCCCCGCAAACCCCGAGCCCGGGGCGGCTCTGGAATTCGAGCACACGCAGCTTTTCGTTCTCCAGCGCCACCCTGTAGGCACGCGGCTGTACGCCAGCAGCGTCTTGTGCCAACACGTCGCGCGGAGCCAGCGTCAGCAGCGGCGCGAGCAATGCGAGCAGTTGCCGGCGTTCGCGTGCACGCTCGTCGTGGTCGGTGGTTGGGTCATTTGGGTGGTCCATCGGCGGGCTCCTTTCAGGCTGGAGTTCGGAAACGAAGGTCGAAGACGCAGCCCGTCGACCCGACCTCGAGGTTCGCGCCACATTCGTAGAGCTCGCCTAGCTCGCGGGCGATTTCTTGTGCGTGTTCGCCCTCGAGCCAGCCGGGAGGAACGCTGTCGGCGGCAATGGTCAGACGCAGGGCAGAGGCTTCGCGTTGCCAGGCGATGCGCACGGGTTCTGTGGTCGACCACTGCTGCCCAAGCAACTGTTCCACCAGAGGCACCAGGGTCCGCGGTGGGAATGGCGCGTCGAGGTTCGCGTCGACGTTGGGTGCAACCCCAAGATCCGGCAGCCGCACCGGGGGTGTTCCACCGCCGGGTTCAAGCAGTGCCACTAGGTTGCTCCATGCCCTCAGCAACGACAGTTCATCGTGCAGTGTTGTCGTTTTGCCGCGTACTGTTGGCATGGCGAGGCGCAGGAAGTCAGTCAGCTGGTCGAGCAACGCCCGCGCTCTCGCTGAATCTTGCGGATACGTTGCCTGCAGCGCGCCGAGCACGCGCAGTAGCAGGCTTGGCTGGATGCGCGCGGACAATGCGTCGGCGCGAGCCTCGTCAGCCAGTGTCGCGCTGTGCACTCGCTCGCTTTCGGCGGTTGCCAGGAGCGCTTCCACGCGCCGAGTTCTCTGTGTGAGAAGACAGTAGGAAAAGAAGGATCCGCCGTAGAACAGGATCAACCAGGCCCGAAACACAAATGCTTCTTGCAGCGGCCGGGTGCGTGCCACCAGGATCGGATCCATGACCGTGTAGTAAGTCGCCACGTCGATGACCAACACAACCACGAACGAAAGGATGATCAGTCCGGTCCCGCCCCGGCCCTCGACAAGCTGCGCGGTCCAAGCGAGCAAGATCCCTGGGAAGGTCCAACCCATTGTGACGACGATCGTTGTGCGCCACGCGCCGTCTCGCACGTAGCCGTGAGGTGCCATGGAGCTCACATCGACCGATGCCAATGCGCCGCCCAACAGGAGCCCTAGCAGGAGACCTTGCATGAGCGCTCGCCACCGGTCCATCCCCGGATGCTCCCAGCGTCCGCCGGGAGTGACCAAGTTGCCTTTCACTGTGCGCCTCCGGCTTGCGGCGGCAGGCGCACCCGCGCGATCACGCCGCGTGGCTGGTTGGCCTCGAGCGTCAGTCTCCCTGCGGCGCCATAGAGCGAGCGAAGGCGCTCGCGGGTATTAGCCAAGCCGATACCAGCACCGCCACCTTCGCGCAAGCCTACGCCGGTGTCTGCCACACCGAGTTCGACATCGCCATTCGTACGCCGCCGCGCCCAAAGCACGATCTCGCCTCCGGCCGGCGCCGGCGTGATCCCGTGTTTGACCGCGTTCTCCACCAGCGTGGCCAGTGCGAGCGGTGGAACCGGGAACGCCGAGAGCGATGCGTCGACGTCGAAGCTCAACGACAAGCGTTCGCCCAGCCGCAACTTAACCACGCTGAGGTACGTGCGTGCCAGCGCCACCTCGTTCGCCAGCAGCCACAAGCCGTGCCCCTGGGGTGCTGCGTGCATCAGGCGCACGAACGTGTACAGGTCATCGAGCAGGCGCTCGAACTGCGCTGGCTCGGTGACTCCTAGCCGACGCAGCGTTGCCAATGTATTGAACAGGAAGTGCGGCTCAATTTGCGCCTGGAGTGCCTGCAGGCGCAATGCAGCCGCCTGACCCGCCGCCGCCCGTTCCGCATGAAGAGCGGCGCGTCGAGCACGGTCCACGGCCAGCGTGCGCTGGCGAGCGAAATACAGCCCGGCGACGGCCCAGGCAACTAGGCTCCAGCGCCCGATGTCGGAAAACCAGGCAATCTTCGACTGCGGCGCATAAGGCGCCGCGAACGCGAACTCAAGCGCGACCCCACCGCTGGCGCCCACCGGTATCGCGCACACAATGGCAGCAGTGCGCAGTTTCTCGGGCGCTTTCGCCAGGGCTACAGCAACCGTCAGCGCGATTGCGCTCGCGGGCACGAAGCGCGCCACGAGAACTTCGAGCCAACCGAGTAGCACTTCGTCCACTGGCCAGTTGCGCCAGACGAAAGGCTGTACAAGATATTGGGTCGATGCCAACGTAGCAATCAGCCAGGCAAGCAACAGCATGCGGCCCGTGGTGCCGCCCAGAAACTCGCTCGCCTGCGTCGTTGTTTTCATCGACAACTCGCTCCAGCAGTCGCTGTGGCGCGAGTCTGCCATGCCCGAGTTCCGGCCGCAATGTTCGGGCGCGTGGGTAGTACTGCCCATGACGCAGGATGGTGCGCCTCACAGCGCCGACGCGCGCAGGTGTGCGACGAACGGACCTGGTTCAAGCGCGAGTCCGGGATGGTGCCGACGAACGCGGGCATTGGGGCGCTGGTTCGGCCATGCGCAACGCGAGGAGCGTTCGTCGACCAATGGCCGGATTCGAGATACCCCGCGGCCGCTTCGTCTCAACGGTGTTGCTGTTTACCCCCGCTCGCATCGAGTCTTCGTGGTCCTATCTACTCACCTGGAGGGTGCTTATGATCCGCCTCGAACTGACTACGACGTCGAGAGTGCGCATGCTGCCCATGGCTTTTCTAACGACGGCCCTGTGTACCGCCTGCGGCGGGGGTACGACTGATTCCGCGGTGCCAGCGGTGCAGAGCCAGCAAGTGGACGCAACATCGAACAAGCCGCCGCAGACTGTCGTGTCGTACGGAGCGAACGCGGTGGCGACTTGGAACGACGTGGGCGCGGCGACGATCCTTCTGCCCCCATCGCCCACTGGCACACCCGAGGAGCGTCAACCGACCTACGACCTCGACTTGGCGACGTTGAACATCGCCATCTACGACGCGCTTGTGGCAATCACGCGGTCCTACCAGCCCTTTCACGCGAGCGTGCCGATAACGCCAGGACAGTCGGATCTCCCCCAGGCGAGTGCGGTGCACGGTGCGGCATATACCGTGCTGACGCGACTGTTTCCGAGTCGAAGTTCGGTCTACAAGTCCACCTACGACCAAGCGATGGCCGGTGCCGACGCGCAAGCGCTCGCCGCGGCCCAACTCGGCGCCGACGTCGCAACCCAAGTCCTCGACTGGCGCGCCAATGACGGCCGGTGGACGCCGGTGTCGCCTTACGTGCCAGGAACCCTTCCGGGCGAGTTCCGCGGCGTCAACCCGATCAATCAGACGCGACCATATGTGCGCCCGTTCGCGATGGCGCGCGCGGACCAGTTCCGCCCCGACGGGCCGCCGGCGCTGAGCAGCACAGACTATGCCGCCGACGTGGATGAAGTTCAGCGCATGGCAGGGACCACCAGCACCGAACGCAGCCCAGATCAGAGCGCGAACGCGCGCTTCTTCACCGATCCGCCGCCGACTTACTCGACACGCAACTACGGGCGCTTCGCGACGAGTCAGCCGTCGTTGGTCCAGAACGCACGGTTGATGGCGGCACTATGGGTCGGACAGTCCGACGCGCTCACTGGCTGCTTCGAAGCAAAGTATCACTTCAACCGCTGGCGGCCAACGAGCGCGATTCGGCTAGCTGACACCGATGACAACCCTGCCACAGTCGCCGACCCGGGCTGGACCCCCTTCGTTACCACGCCCAATCATCCCGAGTATCCGGCGGCGCATTCCTGCAGCGCCGGCGCCCTTGCTGAGGTGCTTCAGCAGGTGTTTGGCACACGCAGGCTGCAGTTCACCCTGGACAGCACCGTCACTGGAACCCAACAGACGTTCGACTCGGTTGATGCGCTGACGAAAGCAGTTCAAGCAGCCCGCATCCATGGTGGCATGCATTTCAGGAAGTCAACCGTTGACGGTGAGGTGCTCGGCATGAAGGTGGGAAAGCTGCTGCTGCGCGAGCACTTCGACCCTACCGACAAGCCTTGACGTGGTGCTGTGATTCGCGCCGACGATCGGCGCGAATCTCTACACAGCCAATGCCGTATGGAGCCGACAAGAGCTTCCTCGAGTGAACGACTTGGCCACGGAGACGTCACGTCCGGTTTAGAGTGTTTTAGAGGTCATCGCGAGTGCAGGCGGTGCAGTGAACATGACGAGCGACTGCTATTGAGAAGACCAGTCATGCGTGCAGACCTAGTAGCGACTACGAATCGATTCCGGTAGTCGATATGGAGTGTCGCGCGCGACACGCGAGAATGACAAACAGGGTCCGTCATCGACTTCTTGCCATTCTGGCTGCGGACGCAGCCGGTTATTCGCGCTTGATGGCTCAAGACGACGTCGGTACTCACGACGCTCTTGAGGCTGCAAATGTTTCTTTCGGGCACACGTCGATGCAGAGGCAGGGCGAATCGTAGACACCGCGGGCGACTCCGTTCTCGCCGTCTTCGATACCGCGGCCGGTGCTGTTCGCGCTGCGCTCCTGGTTCAGGCTGAATTTCAGGATCGGGCCCGGACACTGCCTGCCGACCAGCGCCTGCTTTTTCGCATTGGCATCCATCTTGGGGACATCGTCGAAAAGGCCGATGGCTCAGTCTACGGTGATGCTGTCAATATTGCCGCCCGACTTCAGGCTCTGGCTGAAGGAGTCCGATGGACGAGCCACCATTGATGGCAACAGCTTCACCAACGCGGAATTCGCGGCACTGATTTCACAAATGAGAAAATCATGCATGAGTCGCGGAGCATTCGACTACACCAATCTGACGCAAAAGGCCAACCTCACGCTCGATGTGATTGATTTTCTGGATACGAACGTCGCACAATGAGCTGGCTTCCCGGTCAGCAAGGCGGCCGCTTGCCGTCATTTGCGTCCAGTAGCCTGAGCTGTCGCCCAGAAGCTGTCCTGCAAGCATAGGAAGGTCTTAGCCCCCACCGCGCAGGTACTTGACCGCATTCAAAGTCGCATGGATGCGAAGCGATTTGGGCTCCTACGTGTCCAGATCAAAACGGTAACGACCGGCGTGTGACCGTCTGCTTTCTAGCAACGTGGACGGCTCCTCAGGGCAGCACGATCCAGCAGTTTCGCTGCTGCTAAGCAATGGTGAATCACTTGAGCATCCCAAGCAGATCTGCCAGAACTGCGTGGGCTCTAGCGCGGGACCGTTTGTGGGTCTGTTGCCTATTCCGCGACCGCGGTTGCCTTTTAGGCCACGCCGCTGCAGCAGGTGCTGACGGGCGGCGCTTTTCCATCCACGAGCATGATGATGCGCGCCCGATCCGCGCGGCCGGCCAGAGCGTGTTCGAACCTGAGCGCGATGAAGGCGCTGGAAAAGAGCACTCAACCCGCGTCGGCAATCCGCCGCTGCAGTACCGCCAGCGGCATGACATCCGCGTACTTGGCCTGCAGGTCGAAAAGGCTGGCCTCGTGCGGAGCTGCATGCCGGTCGCCGCAGGCGTCGGCCACCACCAGCGGGATGAGGCCCAGCTGGATGGCGTCCACCGTGGTGGCTCGCACGCAGCCGCTGGTGCTCATACCGGCGATCAACACGCAGTCGACGCGCTGCGCGCTCAATAGGCTGGCCAGCGAGGTGCCGAAGAAGGCGCTCGCATACTGCTTCTCGATCACCGGCTCCCCCGCCTTGGGCGCCAGCGCCGGCACGAACTGCCCTAGCGGATGCCCCTTGCGAAAGTTCGAAAGCGCCGGGATCTTGCGGTAGAAGACCCCGCCGTTCAGGCCCGCCTCGTCGTAGACCACCCGCGTGTGGCACACCAGCATGTGCTGAGCGCGCGCCCATTGCAGTAATGCCTGCGCGGCTCCCACCACCTGGGGCGTGTCGGCGAACAGCGGGCTGCCCGGCTCGAAGTAGGCCTGCGCGAAGTCGACCATCAGCAGCGCACGGCGGTTGCCCATGCCCAGCGGAGCGCCGAAGGCGCCGGAGGCTGCGTAGTTGGCCGCCGCGTCGCCGGCGTTCTTGTTCAGATCAGTCATCGCTTTGTTCTTCCGGTTCACCCTGCAGCAGGGCGTACTTGGCGGCATAGATGTGGCAGCTCATCACGCTCTTGGCCCACTCGGCGTTCTTCGACCTGAAGGCGTCGATCAGCTCGCGGTGCTGGTCGAAGCTTCTTTGCAGCTGGCGTGCGTCGTACTTGCGGAAGGTGCGCTGCACGATGGGCTGCTCGATCGCGTTGGACAGCACCGAGGTGAGCCGCTCGCTGCGGCTGGCCTGGGCGATGAGGCTGTGGAAGCGCCGATTGAGCTGGCCGATGCGGCTGGTGTTCTCGTCGCTGGTGTCGGCGCCGTTGAGCTCGATCTCGTCCTGCAGCTCGGTGAGCGCCTGCAGCTGCTGCTCGTCGATGTGACGCGCGGTATGGTGTGCGATCTCGCTCTCGATGAGGACGCGCAGGTCGAACAGCTCGTTGATCTGCCCGGTCGTCCATGCGCGCACCGCGGTGCCGCTGTTTGGCTTGAAGACCAGGAAGCCGTCGGCCGTGAGCTGACGCATTGCCTCGCGCACCGGCGTGCGCGAGGTGTTGAACTCGACCGCGAAGTGCTGCTCGGTCAGGCGCATGCCCGGCGCATAGGTGCCGTTGACGATGCGCTCGCGCACGGCCGCATAGAGCTCGTGCGCGACGGTGGCGGTGCCGTTGGTTTGTTTCATGCTTTTCTTGTGCGGCGGGGCTGCCCGCGTCAATGCCGTTCGAGCAGACTACCAAAGCCGCCGACGCGATCGGGAATGCCGGCAGCGCGCAGGGCGTGCCAGTAGATGGCGGTGTTGATGGCCAGCACCGGCCGGTCCATCCATACCTCGGCCTGCGCCGCCAACCTGGCCATGGCCAGATTGGTGCCGACCTGGACGATGCCGTCGATGTCGTCGCCGTCCAGCGCGTGCAGCGCTGCGCGCAGCTCGGGCTCCTGGATATGCGCAATCTTCACCGGGCTTTCGCAGCGCAGGCCCTTGATGCGGCGCACCTCGTAGCCGGCCTCCTCGAAGAAGCGCACGACGTTGCGGTCGCCCACTTCCTGATAGGGCGTGAGCACCGCGATGCGGCGCATGCCCAGCACGCCGAAGGCGGCGGCGCAGGCCTCGGAACCCATGGAGACGGGCAGGCCGGTGCGTGCCTCCAGGTCCTTCTTGAGCGTCCGGCTGGCGGCAAGGCCGTCCCAGAAGGTCTCGGCCGAGATGCCCAGCACGAGCCGGTCGGGCTCGCAGGACATCACCGAATCCACCGCCTCGTTCTGCGCGGCGGCGATGAGCGAGATCAGGCGCTCGAAGTCCGCATCGTCCTTCAAGGGGATGTTGGGGATGCGGATGCGGCAGATGTGGTTGGTCACGCCGGCCGGGCGCATGGCGTCGAACTCGGGCTGAACGCTGGTGTTGGTGGAGGGAATGAGGACGGCGAACTTCTGCCGCCAGCCAAGGGAATCCGTCATCGGGGGCCTTCTTGAAAACACTTGATTCGATCTTCGACGCCTCTATGATTGTCCACAATCAAGCGATAGATCAGAGGATTTTCCCTAAGACTCACGCCCAACAACATGCCTTATTGTCGACAATCATGCGAATCGCAGCCATTTTTTCCAAAGCAATGCACAACATGAAAGGAAACACCCCATGAGCAATCCCACGCGCGCCCTCGCGCCTACCGAGGGCTACTTCACCGTCCGCGACGACATCCCCGTCGAGCGGCTTGCCGCCGTGGAAGGCGTGAAGCCCAAGGGCCGGGTCGAGGTGCGGCGGGCCATGGTCGGCCAGGAGATCCTGATGCTCCACGTCTTCCGCGAGAAGGGCCTGGTGGATCCGGTGCACAAGCACATGGACCACGAGACCGTGGCCTACCTGATCAAGGGCCGCCTGCGGCTGGTCATCGGCGGCAAGGAGTTCATCGCCGAGCCTGGCACCTCGTGGATCCATCCGCGCGGGGTCGAGCACTACAGCGAGGCGCTGGAAGACTGCGAGCAGCTGGAGATCAAGTCGCCACCGACGAAGACCTGGGTCACCGAGTAAGAGGCCACCCGCCCTTCGCCACTTCACAACACGAGGCACACCACATGTCCAACTCCCATGCCCTGGGCGACGCCGCCGCCATTCCCGCCGCAGGCTCCGTCGCCCCCTCCTCCGCGGAGGAGGAGGGCCTCTACCGCAAAGTGCTCTGGAAGCTCATCCCGCTGCTCTTCCTGAGCTACGTGATGTCCTACCTGGACCGCATCAACGTCGGCTTCGCCAAGCTGCAGATGCTCAGCGACCTGCAGTTCAGCGAGACGGTCTACGGCCTGGGCGCCGGCGTCTTCTTCCTGGGCTACTTCATCTTCGAGGTGCCCAGCAACCTGATCCTGCACCGGGTGGGCGCGCGCGTGTGGATCGCCCGCATCATGATCACCTGGGGCCTGCTCTCCTCGGCCATGATGTTCGTGCACACGCCGGCATCGTTCTACGTGCTGCGCTTCCTGCTGGGCGTGGCGGAGGCCGGCTTCTTCCCCGGCATCGTGCTGTACCTCACCTACTGGATCCCGCCCAGCCGGCTGGGCAAGGCGCTGGCGCTGTTCTTCCTGGCCGTGCCCATGGCCGGCGTGCTGGGCGGCCCGCTGTCGGGCTGGCTGCTGCAGAGCTTCCACGAGGTCGGCTCGCTGCGCGGCTGGCAATGGATGTTTCTTATCGAGGGCCTGCCCTCGGTGGTCCTGGGCGTGGTGATCCTGCTGGTGCTGCGCGACCGGATCGCGGATGCGAACTGGCTCAGCCCCAGGGACAAGCAGGTGCTGGCAACCAACCTGGCGCGCGAGCAGACCGGCACCATCGGCGCATCGGCGCGCGATGCCTTCACCCTGCCCATCGTCTGGGTGCTGTGCCTGATCGAGTTCTGCATCGGCCTGGGCATCTACGGCATGGGCTTCTGGATGCCCACGCTCATCCGCGAGGCCGGTGTATCGGGCCTGCTGAACGTGGGCCTGTTCAGCGCCATTCCCTACGGCGCGGCCGCCATCTCCATGCTGCTGGTGGCCAAGCGCTCCGACGCCACCGGCGACCGCAAGCGCTACCTGGTCGCCGCGGCGTTCATCGGCGCAATCGCGCTGTACCTGAGCATGGCGCACAAGACCAACCTCACTTTCGCCATCGGCGCGCTGACGGTAGCCACGGCCGGCATCCTCACCGCCTTCGCCCAGTTCTGGCGCCTGCCCACCGTGCTGCTGACCGACCGCGCCGCCGCCGCCGGCATCGCCATCATCAGCTCGGTCGCCAACCTCTCCGGATTCGTCAGCCCCTACCTGGTCGGCTGGCTGCGCGACACCACCGGCAGCGGCAATGCCGGCATGTACATGACCGCCGGCAGCCTGGTGCTGGCCGCCGTCGTCACCCTTCTCCTGCCCGGCGGGCTGGTCAACCGGCAGGACGCCCCTGTCGATCAAAGGAAAGCCATTTCATGAAGATTTCGAACGCCACCTGGACCAGCGCCGAGGAGCATCCGCTGACCGCGGAGAACCTGCGCCTGCTGCTGGACAACAGGATCGCGGCCATCCGCATCAAGGGCTTCGCCTCGCCCGACGAATGCCACCGCTTCGCAGCCGCGGCCAAGCAGGGCAACATGCAGTACTACAACGTGGCGGACCGCATCGGCTACATCGGCCTGGCGCAGTTCCAGTACCGCTGGAACCGCAGCAAGGAGGAGTTCCTCGCCGACGTGCCCAAGGCGCGCGCCGACGTGGAGCAGGTCTTCGCCAACTCCTTCGACCCGCTCGCAAGGGTCATGCAGCGGCTGCAGGCCGCATGGCCGTACGAGGTGGACTTCGCCCGCGAGGACGGCCAGCCCTACTTCGCGGGCATCATCCGCTCCACCAGTGACAAGATCGACCTGCACGTCGACTGGGCGCCGGTGAACTCGCCCGACTACGCCATCGGCGCCATCGACGGCCAGCTCGGCTGGAACTTCTTCGCCGAGGAGCTGCAGTCGGGCGGCCACACCACAGTGCACAACAGCCCGTGGGATCCGGCGGTGACGCCCGGCGAGATCCCCAAGAGCTACGGCCTGGAGCGCAGCCTGGTCGAGGGTGCGCCCAGCTTCAAGTACCGGCCCACCGCCGGCGACGTGGTGATCTTCAACACACGCAATCCGCACGAGATCGCGCCCGGCACCGCGGCGCCGGGCGGCAGCCGGGTCTCGATCGGCTCCTTCATCGGGCGCATGCCGGACAAGCGGCTGGTGCTGTGGGCTTGAGGGGCGCGAAAAGATGATCGTCGAGATGCGCACCTACATCCTCCACGCGGGCAAGCTCGCGCCCTTCATGCAGCTGATGGAAGGCGAAGGCATCCGCATCGAGGCACCCGTCCTCGGGCGCCTGGCGGGCTTCTACAGCAGCGAGATCGGCGCGCTCAACAAGGTGGTCCACCTGTGGGCCTACGACTCCTTCGAGGAGCGCCAGCGCCGCCGTGCGCTGCTGGGCGCCGACCCGGCCTGGCAGGCCTTCCTGCCGAAGGTGCTGCCGCTCATCCGCGACATGCACAACGAACTGCTCAACCCCGCGCCCTTCTCGCCCCTGCCGCCGGCCATGCCCGCAAGCGGCGCCGCGGCGACCTGAGCAACTGAAGAAGACTCATGACACGAAACAAAATCAACGCGCCCCTGGCCGGCCTCACGGTGCTGGACCTGACGCACATGCTCTCCGGCCCCTACGGGACCATGACGCTGGCCGACCTGGGCGCCCGCACCATCAAGATCGAGCCGCCCGGCGAGGGCGAGGGCACGCGCAAGCTGCTGGCCGAAGACCCGGACTATTCGCGCGACGGCATGGGAGCCTACTTCCTCACCCTCAACCGCGGCAAGGAAAGCGTCGCGCTGGACCTGAAGTCGCCCCTGGGCCGCGAGGTCTTCCACGACCTCGTCAGGCATGCCGACATCGTCTTCGACAACTTCAGCCCCGGCGTGACGAAGCGCCTGGGCATCGACCACGACACGCTGGCCGCCATCAACCCGCGCATCATCACCTGTACCGTCTCGGGCTTCGGCGAGACCGGCCCCGACACGCAGCGTCCCGCCTTCGACCAGGTGGTGCAGGCCATGGGCGGCGGCATGTCCATCACTGGCGAGCCTTCCATGCCGCCGACCCGCTCGGGCATTCCCATCGGCGACCTGGGCGGTGGCATCTTCGGCGCCCTAGGCGTGCTGGCCGCGGTGGTGGCGCGCGAGCAGACCGGACGCGGCCAGCACGTGGACGTGTCCATGCTCGACGTGCAGCTGTCGCTGCTCAACTACATGGGCACCATGCACCTGATGTCGGGCCACGTGCCCGAGCGCATCGGCAACGGGCACTTCGTGCACGTGCCCTACAACATCTACCCGACCAGCGACGGCCATGTGGTGGTCGCCTGCATCGGCGACGCCTTCTTCGCCCGCTTCCTGCAGATGCTGCCGCTGCCGGCGCTGAGCAAGCCCGAGTACGCGCGCCAGCCCGCGCGGCTGGCCGACAAGGCGCTGATCGACGCGGCCATCGCCGAGGAATTCGCCAAAGAATCCACCGAAGCCTGGCTCGCCCGGCTGCGCGAGGCCCGCATCCCCTGCGGCCCGGTGAATGACTTCGGCCAGGCCTTCTCCGACCCGCACATCCTGGCGCGCGACATGGTGGTCGCGGTCGAGCTGGACAATGGTGAGACGGTGCGCATGCCCGGCATCCCGATGAAGTTCTCAGACAGCAGCGAATCGCGCTTCACGCCGCCGCCGCGCGTGGGCCGCGATTCGCGCCGCATCCTCTCGCAGATTCTGGGCTACGACGCCGCGCGCATCGATGCCCTAGACGCCGCGGGCGCCGTGGGCGTGGCACCGTGATGGGCGAGCGACTCCTCGTCACCGACGTGGGCCCGCGCGATGGCCTGCAGAGCCAGGCCTCGCAGGTGCCGACCGCCGGCAAGCTCGAGCTGATCGGTGCGCTGCTCGATGCCGGGGTGCGCCGCATCGAGGCCACCAGCTTCGTCTCGCCGCAGGCGGTGCCGCAGATGGCGGACGCCGACGCGGTACTGCGCGGCCTGGTGGCGCCGGCGGATGCGGAGATATCGGTACTGGTGCCCAACCTGCGCGGCCTGGAGCGCGCCATGGCGGCCGGCGCGAAGCAGGTGGCCGTGGTCCTGTCGGCCACCGAGACGATGAACCGCAAGAACATCCGCATGGGCCTGGACGAGGCGCTTCAGGCCTGCAAGGCGACGCTGGCGCAAGCCGCGCGCCAGGGCCTGCGCACGCGCGGCTACGTGGCGGTGGCCTTCGCCTGCCCCTTCGAGGGTCCGGTGGCGCCCGGCCAGGCCGCGGCGCTCGCGATGCAGTTGCGGGAGGCGGGCGCCGGCGAGGTCGTCATGGCCGACACCATCGGCGCCGCCGCGCCGGTGGACATCCTCGCGGTGACTTCTGCGCTGCGGCAGGCGGGGCTCGATCCCACCGACGCTGGCATGCACCTGCACGACACGCGCGGCATGGCGCTGGCGAACGCGTGGTGCGCCATCGGCGAAGGGGTGCGCCGCTTCGACGCCAGCATCGGCGGCCTGGGCGGCTGTCCCTTCGCGCCGGGCGCGGCCGGCAACCTCGCGACTGAAGACCTGGTGCTGATGGCCCGCCAGTGCGGCATGGACACGGGCATAGATTTCGAGCGGCTGCTGGATGCCGTCGACGTGGCGGCACGCCTGGCCGGCTACCCGGTGGGCGGGCGCAGCTACCGATGGCAGGCGCACGGCAGGGGCAAGTGAGCCGCCCTCCCATTGGAGCGGGCTCAGTCCCCAACCGCGCCGCCGTCAAAAGCGTCTTCGAAGCCGCAATGGACATGTCAAAAGGTGCATATTTGCCGAGTGTCTGATTCGCAAAGTGGCTTTCCACCTCAGCCACGATGAAACGGGACGACCGCTTAGTCAAAACCCCGAACTTCGCCTTGGGGCACGAAGCCGCACCCCGTCCTGCGCTTCCCTTCGGCTGCTCTCGCTGCGCATCGGTCGTTAAGCCGACTTCCCTCGAACGTCCGGTCGATTCCACCAGCGACCACTATGGAGCGTTCACGCAGGCGGCTAACCTGGCCCCGCCCCCTTGCCCGGCGCCGTCGTAATGATTCAATCTGCAGCACATTGCTCCGCGCCGGTACACCTGCCTGACGCATCGACCGAAGAGGTGATTCGCGCTCGATCAACGCAAAACTGTTGCCCGACAAGGACTTGTGCATTCACACAATCAGTTGGCACGCGCTGGCCCGCCGATTGCGAAGTGTTCCATGCGATCCCTTCCTCAACTTCAACGGAGATGATTTCATGGACATGGCTGAAATGCGCAACCTCGGAATTGCGAACCCCTTCAAGAAGCAGTACGGCAACTACATCGGCGGCCAATGGGTCGCACCGATCGACGGACAGTACTTCGACAACGTGACGCCGGTCACCGGCAACGCCTTCACCAGCATTCCACGCTCCAACGCCAAGGACATCGAGGCGGCGCTGGATGCCGCGCACGCGGCCAAGGCCGCGTGGGGGCGCACCTCGCCCACAGAGCGCGCCAACATCTTGCTGAAGATCGCCGATCGCATGGAGCAGAACCTGCATACGCTGGCGGTGGCCGAGACGCTGGACAACGGCAAGCCCCTGCGCGAGACGATGGCGGCCGACATGCCCCTGGCCATCGACCACTTCCGCTACTTCGCCTCCTGCGTGCGGGCGCAGGAAGGCGGCATCAGCGAGATCGACCACGAGACCTACGCCTATCACTTCCACGAGCCGCTGGGCGTGGTCGGCCAGATCATTCCGTGGAACTTCCCGATCCTGATGGCGGTGTGGAAGCTAGCGCCGGCACTGGCCGCGGGCAACTGCGTGGTGCTCAAGCCCGCGGAGCAGACGCCGGCCTCGATCCTGGTGCTGCTGGAGATCATCGGCGACCTGCTGCCACCGGGGGTGGTGAACGTGGTCAACGGCTTCGGCCTGGAAGCAGGCAAGCCGCTCGCCTCGAGCCCGCGTATCGCCAAGATCGCTTTCACCGGCGAGACGACCACGGGCCGCCTGATCTCCCAGTACGCCAGCCAGAACCTCATTCCCGTGACGCTGGAGCTGGGCGGCAAGTCGCCCAACATCTTCTTCGAGGACGTACTGTCGGCCGACGACGCCTTCTTCGACAAGGCGCTGGAAGGCTTCACGATGTTCGCGCTGAACCAGGGCGAGGTCTGCACCTGCCCGAGCCGCGCACTGATCCAGGAATCGATCTACGAGCGCTTCATGGAGCGAGCGATCAAGCGCGTGGAAGCCATCACGCAAGGCCATCCGCTGGACACCGGCACGATGCTGGGCGCGCAGGCCTCGCTGGAGCAGATGGAGAAGATTCTCTCGTACATCGACCTGGGCAAGCAGGAAGGCGCGCAGTGTCTGACCGGCGGCGCGCGCAACGTGAAGAGCGGCGAGCTGGCCGGCGGCTACTACATCAAGCCCACCGTCTTCAAGGGCCACAACAAGATGCGCATCTTCCAAGAAGAGATCTTCGGCCCGGTGGTGTCGGTGACGACCTTCAAGACCGAGGAGGAAGCGCTGGAGATCGCCAACGACACGCTCTACGGCCTGGGCGCGGGTGTCTGGAGCCGCGACGGCGCGCGCGCCTTCCGCATGGGCCGGGGCATCCAGGCCGGGCGCGTGTGGACCAACTGCTACCACCAGTATCCGGCCCATGCGGCCTTCGGCGGCTACAAGCAGTCGGGCATCGGGCGCGAGAACCACAAGATGATGCTCGACCACTATCAGCAGACCAAGAACCTGCTGGTGAGCTACAGCCCGAACAAGCTGGGCTTCTTCTGAGCGGACGGCACATGAGCGAGACGCCCGTGGGTGATTCGTCATCCGTGCCGGTGGTCGCTCGCGTGTCCGTGACGCCGGCCGCGCAAGCGCTCATCGAGCGCCTGCGCGCGGTGCACGGGCCGCTGATGTTCCACCAATCGGGCGGCTGCTGCGACGGCAGTGCGCCCATGTGCTTTGCGCTGGGGGAGTTCATCACGGGCGATGCTGACGTGTGCCTGGGCGAGATCGCGGGCACACCCTTTTACATGAGCCGCTCGCAGTTCGAGTACTGGGAGCACACGCACCTGGTCATCGACGCGGTGCCGGGCAACGGCGGCATGTTCTCGCTGGAGCGGCCCACCGGCATGCGCTTTCTGACGCGCTCGCGCCTGTACGAGGACGCGGAATGGCAGGCGCTGCAGGCGCAGGGCCGGTTGCCGTAGCCCCAACGGACTCGGCCGGCCCTGCCCGGCCCCGCCCCTAGGCCGCCTGCCAGTTCACGTTGGCGCTTTCGAACATGCCGCGCAGCCGCCCGCTGGCCTGCAGCTCGTTGATGCCGGCCTGCAGCGCCTGCGCCATGTCCGTCGCGTCCTTCTTCACCGCCATGCCGACTGCCCAGCCGCCGCGCCGGGCGCGCGGGGACGGCAGTGGCGCGATCGCAAAGCGCGCATCGCCGCGCAGCACCGATTCCATCTCCGAGGCCAGCCCCGCCGCCGCGTCGAACTCGCCGCGCTGCAGGGCACGCGCCGCTTCGACGCCGTCCTTCCATTGCGTGGTGAGCTGGTTGCGATAGGCGCCGCCATCGGCCCCGATCATCAGCCAGCCGGCCAGCGTCTGGCCCGGCACTGCCACCTTGGCGTCGCCCAGCGCCGCGAGACTGTCGAGTTGCGGCAGCCGATCGAGCCGCCGCGCCAGCACGACGCGTTCACGGTAGTACGGCGCGAAGATGCGGGCCTGCGGCGTCTCGTCGATCAGCGGCTTGTCCACCGGCACGTGCAGCAGCACGTCCGCCGGCCCGAAGCCCAGGTAGTGGCCGCGCCAGACCATGTTGCGCAGGTCGTCGCCCATGTTCTCGTCGGCATTGAAGGGCAGCATCGACAGCCGCAAGCCCAGCGCTTCGGCCAGCGCCTGCGCGAGTTGCACGTCGATGCCCTGCCCGCCCATGTGAAACGGCGGCATGTCCTTGTACAGCGCCACCGTGAGCGCGCCGCGCTCGCGGATGCGGTCCAGTGCGCCCGCGCCGGCGGCAAGCGCCGGCGCGCCCAGGCCGGCCGCGCCCATCCATTGCAGGACGGTGCGCCGCGAAAGATGTGGAGTGCGCATCGCGGCCTCCTACATCGGCTTGTCGCGGCGGGTCTCCAGGTAGGCCTTGATCGACCAGATCGCCTCCTGGTTCATCACGCCCTCGAACGGTGGCATGTACACCGCGCCGTTGCGCGTGCGCCCGTGGCGCACGGTCGTGAGGAAGTACTCATCGATCTCCTTCACGCAGGCGCCGCGCTTGGGTGCGTCCTTTTGCGTGGCGCAGTCGTTGTCGATCTTGCGCAGGTCCGGCGCGATGCCGCCCGAAATGGCCTCGATACCGTGGCAGCGCGCGCAGTTCTGGTTGTAGGCGGAGGTGCCGATCTTCACGGCCGCGGCATTGCCGCGATACGGATTCTCGGGCCGCCAGTCCTTGCCCAGCTCGGGCAGGCCCGAGGTGTCCACCGCCTGCGGGGTGACATCGCCGTGCGCCCAGGCCAGGCCGGCGCAGGCCATGGCCAGCGCGGCGGCGGCCAGTTTCAAACTCTTGCGGGCGCCCCGGTGCGGGTGACGGTCTGTCAGTTGCGTGGCATTCATCGCTTCGTCTCCGTTTCACGTTCAGTTGATGACGCGAGCCATTGCGCAAGCGCTGTGCCACGGCAGGTTGTTGCAGGCGGGAACACAAATTGCGTGAATTGCCCCGCGTGTGGCATCCTTTGAAGCTGCCAGCCAAGCAGCAGCACAGGAACGCTGTCCCGTTGCTCCAAAACGGAACACAGCCTGGCCACGAGACCGAGAGCTTTGGATAGTTGGACAGATAGATAGAACACCTGCTCCGTAGAGGCAGTGGAGACAAACCATGGTTGCAACCCCACGAGCGCTGGCCACGACTGCCAGGTCCTGGACCGCCCCCGAGGCCGTGCCGTTCCCGCAGCAAAAGGAACGGATCGAACTCATCGAGCAGTGGCACCAGCGCTGCTCGGCGCTGGGGCTGAAACGGGTCGAGCGGCCCGACTTCGAGCCCCTGATGCGCAGCGACCTCGGCGTGGCGCGCGAGCGCAACCAGCGCCTGTTCACGCACGCCGCGCCGGTCATGGAGATGCTGTTCGAGCAGATCGTCGACACCGAAAGCATGATCGTGCTAGCCGACGTCTCGGGCACGATCCTGCATTCGGTGGGCGACGACCGCTTCCTGCAGCGCGCGGACAAGGTCGCACTTTCACCGGGGGTGAATTGGGCCGAGCATTCCAAGGGCACCAATGCGATCGGCACGGCGCTGTTCGAAGAAGCGCCGACCGTCGTGCATGGCGGCGAGCACTTCATTCACGCCAACAACTTCCTCACCTGCTCGGCCGCGCCCATCTTCGATCCTCGCGGCAACATGCTCGGCGTGCTGGATGTGACGGGCGACCAGCGCTCCTACCACCGCCACACCATGGGCCTGGTGCGCATGTCGGCGCGCATGATCGAGAACCAGTGGCTGTCCGACGATTACGGCAACCGCCTGAGGCTGCACTTCCACACCCGGGTGGAATTCATCGGCACGCTGCTCGAGGGCATCATCGTCGTGGGCGTGGACGGCAAGATCGTAGGGGCCAACCGCAGCGCGCTCGACCAACTCGACATGAGCAGCGCGGCGCTGCGCATGCACAGCCTCACCAGCCTGTTCGGCACGACGGCGCCGGCCATCTTCGACCACTTCCGCGCGCCGCTGGCCACGCCGATGACCTTGACGCTGGCAAACGGCCGCCAGTTCCACGTCAGTGCCCGATTCAGCGGACCCCAGCGCACGATGCCGGGCCAGGCGATCGTGGTCGATGACGGCGAGCGCGCATCGGCCGCCGCCGACTCGCGCAAGCCCTCGGGCATGCTGGCCGGCGCCACGGCCCACTCGGCCGAAGGCACGCTCTTCTCGGGCCTGCACTACCTAAACACCGGCGACCCGCAGATCGGCGCATTGGTCCAGAAGGTGCAGCGCGTCATCAACCGCGACATTCCCCTGCTGGTGCTGGGCGAGACGGGCACCGGCAAGGAGCTGCTCGCACGCGCCGTGCACCAGGATTCCAACCGCGCCCGGCAGCCCTTCGTGGCCGTCAATTGCGCCTCGATTCCCGAGTCGCTCATCGAGGCGGAACTGTTCGGCTACGAGGACGGTGCCTTTACCGGCGCGCGCCGCAAGGGGGCGGTCGGCCGCATCGTGCAGGCCAACGGCGGCACGCTGTTCCTGGACGAGATCGGCGACATGCCGCTGGCCCTGCAGGCGCGGCTGCTGCGCGTGCTGCAGGAGCGCCAGGTTACGCCGCTGGGCAGCCTCAAGTCCATCCCCGTGGACATCGCCGTCATCGGCGCCACCCACCGCAAGCTGCGCGACATGATCGAGGCCGGGGCCTTCCGCGAAGACCTGTACTACCGCCTGAACGGCCTGGTGGTGAAGCTGCCCGCGCTGCGCGAGCGCTGCGACCTGGAGGTGGTGGCGCGCCGCATCCTGCTGACCGACTGCCCGCATGGCACGCCGGAGATCAGCCCTCAGGTCATGGCACTGTTCAAGTCCTACAGCTGGCCCGGCAACGTACGCCAGCTCGCCAACGTGCTGCGCACCGCCGCCGTCATGGCCGCGGGCGAGGGCCAGATCGAGGAGCACCACCTGTCGGACGACTTTCTGGAGGACGCGCGCAGCGGCCGCGCGCCGCAAGCGCCGCAAGCGCCGCAAGCGCCGCAGATCAGCATGCCGATCCGCCCCGTCCCTGCAACCTCAGCTGCCATCGCGGCCGGGGATGTTCCGACCTCGACGTCCGTCGCCGACGCCATGACGCGCGCGCCGCTGGCCGAACCCGTGGCAACCGGCGCATCCCAGGCCCCGGCAGATCCTGTTCAGGCGAGCCCCGAGCCCGCCCTGCCACGCACGCTCGGCGAAGCGGAAGTCGAGCTGATCCGCAGCACGCTCGCCGCAGCCAACGGCAACATCTCGGTGGCCTCCAAGCGCCTGGGCATCAGCCGCAACACCATCTATCGCAAGCTGCGCTGGGGCAAGTGACGCCCGTGACGTGACGCCCGCGGCGTGGGGTGCGCCGGCGTCACACCGTCCTCAGGGTCTACCCTGTACCACCGTCGAACGGCGCTGTACCAGCCTGGAGCACTCAGCCCCCGGTGCTGCCGATGCGAGGTGCCGGGCAGCGCGCGCATCCCCTCCAAAGGCCCTTGAATCAGGGCAACCCCCAAGTCTTGCGAGCCGCGCCGCCACGCGGCGCGACAGGCATGCGACTTGCGCAGGTGTCCAGGCCCGACCGGCATTTCGCCCGGGCCTGTTCCGTCACCCAAGGAGACACCATGCAATGGACCACCCCCGCGTTTGAAGACCTGCGCTTCGGCTTCGAGATCACGATGTACATCGCGCACCGCTGAAGTCCGCGTCCTCCGGTGGCCGCGCGCCAACGCGCGGCCACCGGCACCCTTCCCTTGCCTTCCTCCTCATGAAAATCCTCGTGCTCGGCTCCGGTGCCGGTGGCGGCTTTCCGCAGTGGAACTGCAATTGTCGGCAATGCGCCGGCCAACGCGTCGGCGAGGTCCCGGCACGCGCACGCACCCAGAGTTCGGTGGCCATCTCGGCCGACGGCAGCGCCTGGGTGCTGCTCAACGCATCCCCCGACATCGGCCAGCAGTTGCGCGAGCAGGCCCAGCTGCATCCGCGCCACGGCCTGCGCGACACTCCCATCAAGGCGGTCATCCTGATGGATGCGCAGATCGACCATGTGACCGGGCTGCTGGGCCTGCGCGAAGGCCCGTGTATCGACATCTATGCGACCCCCTGTGTCTTCGAGGACCTGACGACCGCCTTTCCGGTCATCAGCGTGCTCGAACACTATTGCGGAACCCGCTGGCACATGCTGGGCGTGGCCGGCAGCGCGCACAGCGCCACCTTCACGGTGGATGGCTTTGCGTCGCTGCGCTTCACCGCCGTGGCGATTCCGGGCAAGGCCCCGCCCTACTCGCCCCACCGCGGCGAGCAGACCACGGGCGACAACATCGCGCTGCTGATCGAAGACCTGGACGACGGCAGCCGCCTGTTCTATTCGCCGGGGCTGGCGTCGGTGGGCGACAGCGAACTGCAGTGGATGAACGGCGCCGACTGCCTGCTCGTGGACGGCACCTTCTGGGCCGAGGACGAGATGCTGCAAGCGGGCCTGGGCCGCAAGACGGCCAGCGACATGGGCCACCTGCCCCAGATGGGCGATGCGGCGCGCGCGGGCATGGTCGACGTGATGCTGGGCTCCAGCGCCCGGCGCAAGGTGCTCATCCACATCAACAACAGCAACCCGATCCTGGACGAGACGAGCGCGCAGCGCCGCGTGCTCGATGGACACGGCATCGAAGTGGCCTACGACGGCATGGAGATCACGTTATGACGGAATCACTGGCAGCGCCTCCGGGCGCCCGCGAAGCGGCGCGCTGCGAGCTGCAGCGCCTGTGGGACTTCGACGAATTCGAAGCGCGCCTGCGCGCCTGCGAGACGCGCTATCACATCCACCACGGCTTCAACCAGCGGCTCAACCGCGGCGAGCTCGCGCCCTTCCAGGTTCGCGCGTGGGTGGCCAACCGCTTCTACTACCAGGTGAGCATTCCGCGCAAGGACGCGGCGGTGATGTCCAACTGCGACGACCGCGAGGAGCGCCGCCGCTGGATCCTGCGCATGCTCGACCACGACGGACGCGGCGACTTCGCCGGCGACGATGCCGGCGGCATCGAGGCCTGGGTGCGCCTGGGCGAGGGGGCGGGCCTGGCCCGCGCCGACCTGTGGTCGCACCGCCATGTGCTGCCGGGCGTGCGCTTCGCGGTGGACGCCTACGTCAATTTCGCGCGCCAGCGCCCCTGGGAAGAAGCGGCCATCTCCTCGTTGACCGAGATGTTCGCCCCGCGTATCCATGCGGACCGGCTGGCCGGATGGCCGCAGCTGTATCCCTGGATCGACGTGCAGGGCCTGGCCTACTTTCGCAGCCGCATCCCCCTGGCCACACGCGATGTCGAGCACGGCCTGGAGGTCGCGCGGCGCTGGTGCACCACGCGCGCGCGGCAGGAGCGCGCCATCAGCATCCTTCACTTCAAGCTCGATGTGCTGTGGTCGATGCTCGACGCCATCGAGCGGGGCTTTCCCGACGACATGCCGCAGGAGCTGCGCCCATGATCGCGCGCGACGAACGTCCCCGCATGTCGAGCCTCTACCGCATGCAGTTCGAGCCGAGCCAGGACCACTGGGTCCTGCTCTATCCCGAAGGCATGGTGCGCCTGAACGGGTCGGCCGCTGAGATCCTGCAGCGCTGCGATGGCCGGCGCACGGTGGACGAGATCGTGGCCGAGCTCGAGGCGGTCTTCGCCCAGCCGTCCCTGCAGGAGGACGTGGTGGGATTCCTGAGCCAGGCGCGCCAGCGTGGCTGGCTGCAATAGGCGCGGGCGCGGCCATGTCGGCGCAATCCCCCGGCGCGGTGCGACCGCCCTTGTGGCTGCTGGCGGAGCTGACCTATCGCTGCCCGCTGCATTGCGTGTTCTGCTCCAACCCGGTGGACTACGCGCGGCATGGCGACGAGCTGGACACGGCGGAGTGGAAACGGATCCTGGCCGAGGCGCGCGCGCTGGGCGCCGTGCAGCTGGGCTTCTCGGGGGGCGAGCCGCTGCTGCGCAGCGATCTGGAAGAGCTCGTCGCGCATGCGCGCGCGCTGGGTTTCTACACCAACCTCATCACCTCGGGCGTGGGCCTCACGCCGGCGCGCGCCAGGGACTTCAAGTCGGCCGGGCTGGACCACGTCCAGCTGTCGTTCCAGGACTCCACGCGCGAGCTCAACGACTTCCTCAGCTCCACCAGAACCTTCGAGCTCAAGTCCAGGGTCGCGCGCATCATCAAGGACGAGGGCTACCCGATGGTGCTGAACTGCGTGATGCACCGCTACAACCTCCAGCACGTGGGCCGCATCATCGAGATGGCCGAGGAGATGGGCGCGGACTTTCTCGAGCTGGCCAACACGCAGTACTACGGCTGGGCCTGGCTCAACCGCGCCGCACTGATGCCCACGGCCGGCGAACTTCGCGACGCCGAGGCCATCGTCGACCTGCATCGCGCGCGGCTGGCCGGCCGCATGAAGGTCATCTGGGTGTCGCCGGACTATGCCGATGCCAAGCCCAAGCCTTGCATGGCGGGCTGGGGGTCGGTGTTCATGGTCGTTGCGCCCGACGGCCTGGCCATGCCCTGCCATAGCGCGCGAATGCTGCCCGGACCGTCCCTGCCCAACCTGCGAACGACGCCGCTGCGGCAGGCCTGGTACGACAGCGAGGCCTTCAACCGCTATCGCGGCCAGCGGTGGATGAGCGCGACCTGCAGCACCTGCGACGAGCGCCACCACGATGTGGGCGGCTGCCGCTGCCAGGCCTACCTGGTGACCGGCGACGCGGCGGCAACGGACCCCGTGTGCCCGAAAAGCCCCGAGCGCGGACGCATCGACGCGATGCTCGAAGGCGCCGAGACCGAACGCCGCGCAGCCGCCACACCGCAGCCGCTGCGCTTCGTGCCTGGCGCAGCGCGCGCCGCGGGCCTGGTGTTTCGCAGCGACGAGAACTCGCGCGCCCTCGGCGCGGCACAGGCCAGCCCATGCTGACAGTCCAGGGCCTCACCCAGCGCTACGGCGCGCGCGTTGCCCTCGATGCGCTGAGCCTGTCGGTTCCGCGCGGGGACTTCGCAGTACTCCTGGGTCCCAACGGTGCGGGCAAGTCGACCCTGTTCCAGGTGCTGACCGGCCTCTTTGCGGCCCATGAGGGCGAGGTCGAGGTGGCCGGTTTATCCATGCGCTCCGATGCGCGGCGTGCCCTGGCGCACATCGGCGTGGTGTTCCAGCAGCAATCGCTCGACCTGGACCTGAGCATTGCGCACAACCTGCAGTTCCATGCCGACCTGCAGGGCCTGCCCTCGCACGAATCGCGCGAGCGCATTGCCAGCGAGGCGTTGCGTTTCGGCATCGCCTCGGACCTGAAGCGCAGCGTGCGCGAATTGTCGGGCGGCAACCGGCGCAAGGTGGAACTGGTGCGCGCCCTGCTCACGCGCCCGCAGCTGCTGCTGATGGACGAGGCCACGGTCGGCCTGGACCCCAAGTCCCGGCGCGACCTGATCGAGGGGCTGCGCGGCGAGGTGCGCGAGCGCGGCGTGACCGTGCTGTGGGCCACGCACCTGGTCAGCGAGGCCGAACATGCCGACCGGGTGCTGGTCCTGCACCGCGGACGACTGCTGGCCAACGGAACGCCCGCACAGGTCACCGTCGCCCTCGGCGGCGCCACGCTGGAGGACGCATTCCTGGGCGCGACGCGCTAGCACCCGCATGGACGGCCGCAGACCCCCAAGAACAACGCCCCCGACAACGATCCTGGAGACATCACCGCATGACCCGCACCACCTGCACCATCCTTTGTCTGCTGGCGCTGGCCGCCGCGCTCCTGGCCCCGCCGGCATCGGCCAAGGACAGCCAGCTCGCCTTCGTCTCCAGCGAGAAGGACAACGCCATCACCCTGGTTGATCTCAAGACGCTGGCGGTGGTCGGCGTCATTCCTACATGCAAGCGGCCGCGCCACATGCAGCGCCTGCACGGCGACACCCAGCTGATGGTGGCCTGCAGCGACTCGGGCCGCGCCGACATCATCGACCTGGCCACGCGCAAGCCGGTCGCGCGGGTGCCGCTGGGCGAGGACCCCGAGGTGTTCGACCTCTCGCCCGACGGAAAGACGGCCTACGTCTCCGCAGAGGACAACGGGGCGCTCAACGTGTTCGACCTGGTGGGCAGGAAGCTGGTCAAGGGCGTGCCGGTGGGCCAGGAGCCCGAGGGCGTCAAGCTGTCGCCCGACGGCCAGCGCGTGTACGTCACGTCGGAAGTCGCGCACATGGTCCACGTCGTCGATGCGCGCACGCTCACCGTGGTTGCCAACATCGCGGTCGGCCCGCGCCCGCGCCGGCTCGCCTTCTCGGCCGACGGCCGCGAGCTGTGGGTCAGCAACGAGATGGGCGCCAGCGTGAGCGTGATCTCCACGGCCGATCTCAAGGTGGTGGCCACCATTGCCTTCGAGGTCAAGGGCATGCGCGCCGACGACATCACGCCGGTGGGCATGACGCTGTCGCGCGACGGCCGCACCATGTACGTCGGACTCGGGCGGGCCAACCACGTGGCCTTCGTGGATGTGGCCTCGCGCAAGACCAGGGCCCTGGCGCTGGTGGGCAAGCGCGCCTGGAGCACCGCCATCAGCCGCGATGGCTCGCGGCTGTTCGTGGTCAACGGCCTGTCGGACGACATGACGGTGGTCGACACCGCCACCGCCAAGCCGATCAAGACCGTGGCCGTGGGACGCGTGCCGCACACGGTGGTCATCGATGACTGAAGCCATCCGCCAACGCTGGCTGTGGACGGTGGCGTTGGCAGTGCCGCTCGTCCTGGCCTCTTCGGCCGCCAGTGCCGCGCCCGCCTCGGCCGTCCGCGCCACCACGCTGGCGATCGGCATCGTCCAGCGCGCCGACGACGACCGCCTCGACCCATCGCGCATCGCCCTGGCCTACCCGGGGCAGCCCGGCGGCCGCGCACACGACGGCGTCGGCCTGGCCATCGAAGAAAGGCGCTTCGAGCTGACGGCCGCCGGGCTGCAGGTGCGGCTCGACGTGCGCGACGCCGCATCGGCGCAGGACGCCAGCGAGCAGTTGCGCCAGCTGGACAAGGCGGGCGCCTCCGCCGCGCTGCTCGATCTTCCCGCCGCGTGGATCGCCTCCGCAGCGGCAGCCGCGCCGGCCTTGCCGCTGCTCAACGTCGGAGAAAGCGCCGAGGCGGCGCGGCTGGCCGGCTGCCCTGCCAACCTGTTCCACACGCTGCCCAGCGACCGGATGCGCGCCGATGCCCTGGCGCAGGCGCTGCTCGCGCGCAAGTGGATGCGGGTGCTCCTGGTCCATGGCCCGGGCGCGCAGGATGCAGCCCGGCTGGCGCTGGCGCAGGCCGCGCTCAAGCGCTACGGCTTCAAGCAGGTGGCGGCTCGGCCCTTCAGGCTGTCGGCGGATCCGCGCGAGCGCGAGCAGGCCAATCCGCTGCTGCTGACCGGCCCAGCGGCGCTTGGCGGCGACTACGACGTGGTGTGGGCCATCGACAGCGACGGCGAGTTCGCGCGCACCCTACCCTATCGGGTGGCATTGCCGCGCCCGGTGGTCGGGGATGCGGGCATGACGGCGCAGGCCTGGGCGCCGCATTTCGAGCGCTATGGCGCCCCGCAGCTTGCCCGGCGCTTCGCGCGCTCGGCACAGCGGCCGATGACTGGGCACGACTGGGCCGCCTACATCGCCGCCAAGGCGCTGTTGCAGGCGGCGCTCGCGCAGCCGAGTGCGCCAACGGCCGCCCGGATCGGCGCCGTGCTCAACCGGCCCGACTTCACGCTCGACGGCTTCAAGGGTGTGCGGTTGAGCTTTCGAGGGTGGGACCATCAACTGCGCCAGCCGCTGCTGCTGACTGACGGCGTCGGCGTGGTCGGCACGGCGCCGGTCGAGGGCGTGCTGCACCCGAGGAATGTGCTGGACACGCTGGGCACGGACGCGCCGGAGTCGCCCTGCAGGAGTGCGTCATGAAGGCCGCGCAGCGCCATGGCGGCGCCGCGCATGCGCTGCAGGCGTTGCGGGCCATCGTGCTGCGCGAGCTCCGCCGCTTCTGGCTGCAGAAGACGCGGCTGGTCTCGGCGCTGGTGCGGCCGGTGCTCTGGCTCACCGTCTTCGCAGCCGGCTTCCGCAACGTCGTCGGCGTGGCCATCGTCGAGCCCTACGACAGCTATGTCCCCTACGACGTCTACATCGCGCCGGGCCTCATGGGCATGGTGCTGCTGTTCAACGGCATGCAGTCCTCGCTGGCCATGGTGTATGACCGCGAGATGGGGCTCATGCGGCTGCTGCTGACCGCACCGCTGCCCCGCTGGTGGGTGCTGCTGTGCAAGATGGTCGCCACGGCGCTGCTCAGCCTGCTGCAGGTGCTGGCCTTCGTGGCGGTTGCGGCCCTGCTGGGCACCGAGCTGCCTGTGGCGCCGCCGGCATCGCTGCATGCCCTGCTCGCGACCTTCGCCTGCGCCTTGATGCTGGCATCGGTGGGCTTGCTGCTTTCCGTGTACGTGCGGCAGCTGGAGAACTTCGCCGGCGCGATGAACTTCGTGATCTTTCCGATGTACTTCCTCTCCACCGCGCTGTACCCGCTGTGGAAGCTGGAGGAATCGGGCGCAACCTGGGTGTACCGGGTGGCGCAGCTCAACCCGTTCACCCACGGCGTGGAGTGGATCCGCTTCGCGCTGTACGGCAAGGACCCGGGCCTGGCGCCGCTGGTGGTGCTGGGCACGCTGGTCGTCTGCTTCACGCTGGCCTGCCGGGGCTACGACCCCCAGCGCGGCTTCGGCGGTTTCGGCGGCGTGGCACAGCGGGGCAGCGCATGACGACGCGGCGCCACCTGCTGCGCGCGGGCGTCGCGCTGGCCACCGGGGCCGCCGCGCCATGGACGCCCGCACGGGCCGGCGAAGCGGCACCGTTTCCGCAACGCGCGCTGTCCCTGTGGGTGCCGTGGACGGCCGGCGGTGGCACCGACCTCACCCTGCGCCTGCTGGCCGAACTTGCGCAGGCGCATCTGGGCCAGCGCATCATCATCGAGAACCGGGGCGGCGCGGGCGGCACGCTGGCCATGCCGGTGCTGCAGCAGGCGCTGCCCGATGGCTACACCTTGGCGCAGATGCCGCAGACGGTGTTTCGCGCACCGTTCACCCGCAAGGTCGCATGGGACCCCATCCGCGACACCACGCCCATCCTGCAGGTCAGCGGCGTGACCTTCGGCCTGCTGGTGCCCGTCGACAGTCCCCTGAACAGCGTGGCCGACCTGCTGGCGCAAGCCGCCGCGCAGCCCGGGCGCGTGACCATCGCTACCAACGGCATCGGCACCACCCCGCATGTGGTGCTCGACGCGCTGTTCGCGCGGCACGGCCTGACCTTCGTCCATGTGCCCTATAAGGGCGTGGCCGAGCAGATGATCGCCCTGTCGGCCGGCCAGGTGATGGCCGGCGTCAATGCCAGCGGCTTCGCGCCCTACGTGGACTCGGGGCGCCTGCGCCTGTTGGCCACCTTCGGCGCCACCCGTTCCGCGCGCTGGCCGAACGTGCCGACGATGCGCGAGCTGGGCCATGACATCGTCGCCATGTCGCCCTATGGTCTGGCCGGCCCGCGCGGCCTGCCCGAGCCGGTCGTGCGGCGGCTGCACGACGCCTTCCGCAGCGCACTGTTCGATCCGCGCTACGTCGCGGAGCTCGCCAGGTACGACCAGGAGGTCGCCTACCTCGACAGCACCGCCTACGCACGCAGCATGCGCGAGGCCTATACCGCCGAGAAGCGCACCGTGGAGCGCCTCGGCCTGGCGCCGGCATGAAGAGGGTGGCATGAGCCGGATGCCAGGATCGTGGAAGTGCCGGATCGCGGCCGCTGTGCTGCTGTGCCTGGCCGCCTGCGCGCACGCCGGCGTGATGACGCGCGCCGCGCTGCAGCAGGCGCTGGGCGCGCCGCTGGTGGTGGGCGAGCGCGATGCGCAACTGCCGGTCTGGCCCATCTTCCGGCAGGAGGCGACCTCGACGGTGCTGGCCGGCTACGTCTTCGAGTCGATCGACCTGGCACCCATTCCCGGTTTCTCAGGCACGCCCTTCAACCTGCTGGTGGCGCTGGACACCAAGGGCACTTTCCTGCAGGTGCGCGTGCTCTCGCAGCACGAGCCGGTGTTTCTCGACGGGCTGGGTGAAGCGCCGCTGCTGCGCTTTGCCGACCAGTACAAGGGACTCTCGCTGCGGCACAACATCAAGATCGGCATCAGCGCCAACCGCGGCGACGCCGGCGCAAGCGCTAACGTCTACATCGACGGGGTGGCCAAGGCCACGGCCTCGGTGCGCATCCTGAACCAGAGCCTGCTGTCATCGGCGCTGCGCGTGGCGCGCGCCAGGCTGGGCTTTGCCGCGGGCCAGGACCCTGGGCAGGTCGCGCGCGTGCGCGGCGACACCTACACCCCCATGGACTGGGACGCCCTGCGCCAGGCCGACCTGGTCCAGCACCGGCACATCACGCAGGCAGTCGTGGAGAAGGCCTTCGAGGGCAGCGGCGTCGAGCGCCTCGTCGACGGACCGGGCGGCGACACCGACCTCTACATCGCATATCTCAACAGCCCGCTGGTGGGCCGCAACCTGTTGTCCGAGGCGGGCTGGCAGCGCCTGCTGGGGCGCCTGGACGAGGGCGACCATGCGTTCCTGGTGATCGCGACCGGCCCGTACACCTTCGTGGGCGAGCGCTTCGTGCGCGGTGCCGTGCCCGATCCGCTCACACTCCAGCAGAACGACCTGCCCCTGGAACTGCGCGACCTCGATTTGGACGAGCCGCTGGCGCTGCCGCAAAGCCTGCGCGGCGCCGACGCCAAGGTCTTCCGAGTGATCGGCCCGGCCGGGCTCGACCCGGCGCAGCGCCTGGATTTCGCGCTTCGTGTGACGCGGGACAAGGGCGTCATCTATCCCGAGCGCATCGCGCGCAGCTTCACGCTGCGCTACCAGCTGCCGGCCAGCCAGGTGTCGATGCCCGCCACGGACGGCACGGGCTGGCAGGGCATTTGGCGGGCCCGCGCCGGGGAACTCGCGGTGCTGGCCGCCGCACTGGCGCTGCTCGCCGCCGTGCTCGCCCGCCCGGCATGGATCGTCGCCACGCCGGCGCGCCTGGCGCGTTTCCGGCTGGGCTACCTGGTCTTCACCCTCGTGTTCATCGGCTGGTTCGCGCAAGGGCAGCTGTCCATCGTCAACATCACGGGCGTGGTGCAGGCCGCCGCGGCCGGGCGCGGCCTGGGCTTCCTGCTCTACGACCCGATGACCATGGCGCTGTGGGCCTTCGTTGCGCCGACCCTGCTGTTGTGGGGTCGCGGCACCTTCTGCGGCTGGCTCTGCCCCTTCGGCGCCATGCAGGAACTGGTGGCGCATCTGGCAAGGGGGATGGGCGTGCGCCGCATCCGGCTGCACCGCACCGTCGATGCGAAGCTCAAGTGGGTGAAGTACGCGCTGCTTGCCGTCATCCTTGTCCTGGCGATGGTATCGCCGCCGTGGAGCGACCGGGCCGTGGAAGTCGAGCCGTTCAAGACCGCGATCACGCTGGGCTTCGTGCGCTCATGGCCGTTCGTGGCCTGGGCGCTGGCCTGCCTGTTGGCCGGCGCCTTTATCTACAAGGGCTACTGCCGCTACCTCTGCCCGCTCGGTGCGGGCCTCGCCGTGCTGGGTCGCGTGCGGCGCCTGAACTGGATCGCGCGCAGGCGCGAATGCGGCACCCCCTGCCAGACCTGCCGCCACCGCTGCGAGTACCAGGCCATCCAGCCGGCCGGGACCATCGTCTACGAGGAGTGCTTCCAGTGCCTGGATTGCGTGGCCATCCACGACAGCCCTGCGCGCTGCGCGCCGCTCATTGCCAGGCAGCGTGACCGCGTCATCCCGATTCGCGCGCTGCCGGCGCCGGCAGGGAGCACCGGATGAAGCGGCGCCAGTTCCTGCATGCCGGGTTGGGCCTGGGCGCTCTGGCCGGCTTCGCCGACCTGTCGCCGGCCAGCGCCTCACTGACCTGGGGCCACCGCTCCCTGCTGGGCTTCGGCACCACGCTGTCGCTGCAGGCCGGGCATGAGGACGTCCGCACGCTGGAGCGCGCGCTCGACGCCGCGGTGCGCACGCTGCGGCGAATCGAAAGCCAGATGAGCCTGTTCGACCCCGCAAGCGCCCTCTCCCGCCTGAACCGCGAGGGCGAGCTGATGTCGCCGCCCGCCGAGCTGGTGGAGGTTCTCGACATTGCCCACAACATCTCGCGCGACCACGACGGTGCCTTCGATGTCACGGTGCAGCCCCTGTGGCGCACGTTCGCGGCCGCGCAGCGCGAGGGCCGCCTGCCCGATCGCCGCGAGATCCGGAACGCGCGCGCCCGGGTGGACTGGCGTGCGGTGCAGGTCTCGGCGCGGCGCATCGGCTTCGACATGCCGGGCATGGCCGTGACGCTCAATGGCATCGCCCAGGGCTATGCGGCCGACCGGGTGCGCGCGGTGCTCGCCTCGCACGGCATTGCAAATGCTCTGGTCGATGCCGGCGAGTTTGCGCCGCTGCGCGCCAACCGCGAGGCGCGTCCATGGACGCTCGGCATCGCCGACCCGCACGCCGAGCACGCGCTGATCGCCCGCCTGATGACGGACGGCCGCTGCGTCGCGACATCGGCTGACAACCTCACGACCTTCAGCGCCGACCATCTTCACCACCACATCTTCGATCCGCGCACCGGCTACTCCCCCACCGGGCTCTCGGCCGTGACCGTTGTGGCCGACAGCGGCGCGGTGGCCGACGCCTTGACCAAGGTCTTCTTCGTGGCCGGGCCGTCGCAGGCGCGCGCCCTCGCCTATCGCTGGAAGGTCGATGCGCTGTGGGTGGACAAGGCCGGCCGCTGGGAGGCCACGCCCGGCCTGCTGATCGAGCGGGCCTGATGACCGGGAGCGAACCGGCGGGACTCAGTGGTCGAAGGTGTATCGCAGGCCCACCCAGGCCGCACGCGGCGCACCCGGTGACATCAGGCTGGCCCGGCTCACCGGGTAGTCGCCGTTGGCGTTCTGCGGCAGCCCGCGCGCGATGTAGGCGCCGCTGTCGGTGAACCCGTTGGCCGCCAGTTGCCCGCCGGTTGTGTAGCGCGTGTCGAACAGGTTGGACACCTGTACGAAGAACTTCAGGCCCGGGCGCGGCTTGTAGTCAACGCCGAGGTTGAAGACCGCATAGCCGGCACTTCGGCCAGGCCCGGTGTAGTACACGCCGTCGGGGGCATGCTGCCCGTTCTCGTTGCCGCGCAGCCTGGCGCCGCTGGAAGCCAGCATGTCCATGCCGATGCGCCACTGCGCATTGGGCTCGTAGTCGGCGAACAGCTTGAGCACCTGCGACGGCAGCATCGGGATGCGGTCGCCCGGGCGGATGTGGATGTTGCCGTCGGTCCCCGGGAAGCCCGCCAGCGCCTGCTCGTTGCTGCTGTTGCCGGCGCCGCCGAGTGTTTCCGCGCTGCGGTAGATCGCGTCCAGCAGCATGAAGTTGCCGCCCAGGGTCAGGCTGCGGACAGGCTTGGCGCTCAGGCCCAGCTCGACCCCCTGCCGGCGCGTCTTGCCGAAGTTCCGGAAGTAGCCGAAGCCGCTGGAGTCGTCCGCCACGAACAGCAGGTCGTCGCGGTTGTCGGAGCGGAAGACGCCCACGTTCCAGGCGATGTCGGGCTGCAGCACGCCGCGCAGGCCGGCCTCGAAGGTGGTCGTGACCACCTGCTTGAGCGGCGGATCGCCGGCAAAGGCGTTGGGCAGCTTGCACGGGCTGGCCGGGTCGGCGCAGCCCAGCTCGATGGCTGTCGGCGCGCGGCTGCCCTGGTTGGCGCCGGCATACAGCGTGACGGCCTCACTGGGCGCGAATGTCAGCCCAAGCGCGGGGTTGAGGCGGCCGAAGGTGTAGTGCCCGTCCAGCGAGCCGGGCCCGCCGCCGGGCGTGAGCTGGTCGCTGTTGTCGACGGTGGTGCGGTTGTAGCGGCCCGAGAGCGTGAGATGCGTGCGCGTGTCCAGCGCGATGGTGTCGGTGGCGAACAGGCTGGCGGTGCGCGATCGGCTGCGCAGGTCCACCCGCGCGTCGAAGGCGCTCTCCGAATCCTGCGTGCCATCGGCAAAGGCGCCCGGACCGTTCACCGGGGAGACGGTGCGGTCGGGGTTGATATAGCCGAACTGCGTGCCCTGGCCGAAACGGATGCGGCTGGCGTCGTAGGCCGCGCCGAGCACGAGCAGGTGCTCCAGCTGGCCTGTCTTGGCCTGCGTGGACAGCTGCGCGGCCAGGCCGTAGTTCTGCTGCCGGGTCTCGGTCCGGTTGAGCAGGCCGTTGCACTTCTCGTTCGGCTCGGTGTTGAGCAGGGCGTTGGCAATGCAGCGCCACTTCGGAAAGGGCGTGTTCGAGGCATTGGCGCCGCTGGCTGGGTAGCCGGTGTAGCCCGCGGCGGCCAACGCCGCACGTTCGCTCGCCGTGGGCTGGTACACCGATTCGCTCATCGACTCGTCGTTGACGTCGCCGTTGAAGGTGCGGGTCTTGATGTTGCGGTAGTAGGCGTTTCCGCTGAGAGTCCAGTCCGCGTTCAGTGCCTGCATGAGCGACAGGTTGAGGAAGGCTGCCTGGTTGTGGGTACTGTCGGGAATTGTGCGCACGCTGTGCCAGTCGCGCCCCAGCGCGCCCAGCTCCTGCGTGCCGTTGCCAGTGAGGTCGTTGTCGGCCAGGGCCGCCGTCAGCGACATGCTTCCGTCGCGCGTCACGCGGCCGACCTTGGCGAACAGCTGGCGCAGGTCGGACGGCGAGTCCACGCGCCAGCCATGCTCATGCAGGCGGTTGCCGCTCACGAACCAGTTCCAGCCACTGGCCTTGTCGCTGCCGCCGGTCTCGAACTCGGCCGCAGCGCGGCCCCAGGAGCCGCCCATCACCTGCACCGAGGTGCCGGCATCGTGCAGCCCGTCCTTGGTCTGGATGGCCAATGCGCCGCCCAGCGTGTTCAGGCCGAACAGCGGATTGCTGCCGGGCATCAGGGCCACGGTCGACAGGGCCGAGCGGGGAATCAGGTCCCAGCTCACCACGTCGCCGAAGGGCTGGTTCAGGCGCACGCCGTCCATGTACACCGACAGGCCCTGCGGCGTGCCCAGCAGTGGCGATGCGGAGAAGCCCCGGTAGTTGATGTCCGGCTGGAACGGGTTGCCCTGAGTCTCGTTGACCGTCACGCCGCCGACGGCGCGCCACAGGTAGTTGGACAGGTCGGGCGAATGCAGCCGCTCCAGGTCGGCGTCGGTGGCCGTCTGCACGTTCGCAGGCACCTGGTCGCGCGGCACGTCGATGCCCGGCAGCGGCGTGGGCGCCACCACCACGAGGGTCGGCAGTTCGCGCGCCGGCTCCGGCGCCGGTGCATCGGCCCGGGCCGGCGGGCACTGCAGCAGGCCCGCGGCGGCCGCCGTCGCCAGCGGCGCCAGGGTGAACGCAGGAGAAAGCGACCGGCGGCGCGTGCCGCGCGGCGCCGCCGTCCCGGGCGCCGGGACCCGGCGCACCGATCGTGCGAAGCTGGCCATGCAGGCGCCCCGGCCCGATTCTTCAGGAGGCGCCGGGCTTCGCAACCCACGCCATGCACCAGCCTTCGGCCGCGATCTGCTTGCGGCCGAACATGGCGCACCCGGCCCACGGATCGCTCGCCGTGCCCTGCCACATGGCGCAGTTCACGCAGCGCTGGCTGGCTGTGTGCTTGGGGTACTTCTTGCCGTCCACCGCCTTGGTGTCGTGCTTGTAGCCCAGGCTGACGGCGGTCTCGTCGGACTCCTCGACGCGCGGCGCCGCCGCCAGTGCGGCCGCGGGCACCAGCGCCACGATGCAGCCGCCGGCGATGGCACGGCCGGCGAAGGCCCGCCGCGTCACCAAGCCCTGAGGGATGTCGTTCATGAGCATGTCCCTCGCCTCTCAGTTGGTTGCCACATGGGTCGCAGGCTCCGCCCTGGCGCTGCGCGTCGCGCCGCCGGCCCCGGGGATCTTGAAGACCCAGACCATTCCGCCCTGCTCGAGCAGGTTGACCTTCTTGGCCACCTCGCCGCCCCACAGCGGCACGGCACCGCCCCAGCCGGAGACCACGCCCACGTACTGCTCGCCGTTCTGCATCCAGGTGATGGGCGGCGCCACGACGCCCGAGCCGGTCTGGAACTCCCAGACCACCTTGCCGGTCTTGGCGTCCGCGGCCTTCAGGTACCCCTCCGGCGTGCCCCAGAACACCAGATTGCCGCCGGTAGTGAGCACGCCGCCCCACAGCGGCGCGCCGTTCTTCACTTCCCAGGCCATCTTGCCGGTCTTGGGGTCGATGGCGCGCAGCGCGCCGATGTAGTCCTCGTTCAGCGGCTTGATCGTGAAGCCGGCGCCCAGATAGGCCGCACCCTTCTTGTAGGCGACGGGCTCGTTCCAGATGTCCATGCCCCATTCGTTGGCCGGCACGTAGAACATCTTCGTGTCGGGGTTGTAGGCCATGGGCATCTGGTTCTTGCCGCCCAGGAAGCCGGGCGCCGCGAACACGGGGCTGCCCTTGTTGCCTTCCGGCGCGGCCGTGGGGTCGCCGGGACGGTTGTCGGCGATGAAGTTGGGCCGCCCCGTCTTCAGGTCGATGCTGCTGGCCCAGGTGATCTTCTTGACGAAGGGAAAGGCGTTGATCAGCTGGCCGGTGCTGGCGTCGTTCACGTAGAAGAAGCCGTTGCGGTCGGCCTTGCCGCCCACGCGCTTGCCGTCCATGTCGAAGGTGACGAACTCGTTGACGCCGTCGAAATCCCAGCTGTCGTTCGGGGTGCCCTGGTAGCTCCATTTGATCTGGCCGGTCTTCACGTCGATGGCCACGGTCGAGCAGGAGTAGAGGTTGTCGCCCTCGCGCAGGTGGCTGTTCCAGGGCGCCGGGTTGCCGGTGCCGAAGTAGGCCAGGCCGGTCTTGGCGTCGTAGGTGCCGCCCAGCCAGGTCGCGGCGCCGCCGGTCTTCCACAGGTCGCCGGGCCAGCTCTTGTTGACGGTGCCGGAGACGCCGTTCTCCTTCTTGTTGCCGTCCTTGTCGTAGATGTAGCCCATGTGGCCTTCCACGGTCGGGCGGGTCCACAGCAGGCGGCCGGTCTTCGGGTCGCGCGCCTCGACGCGGCCGACCACGCCGAACTCGCCGCCCGACACGCCGGTGAGCATCACGCCGTCGGCAATGATGGGCGCGGCGGTGGCCGAGTAGCCGGAGGCGTAGTCGTCGATCTTCTCTTTCCAGACCACGTCACCGGTGTTCTGGTCGAGCGCGACCAGTTGGGCGTCCAGCGTGGCGAAGATGACGAGGTTGTCGTACAGCGCGGCGCCGCGGTTGACCACGTCGCAGCAGGGCATGATGCCCTCGGGCAGGCGGTGCTCGTACTTCCACAGCTTCTTGCCGGTGGTGGCGTCCAGCGCAAAGATGCGCGAGTAGGACGCAGTGACGAACATCTTGCCGTTCATGATCACCGGCTGGGACTCCTGGCCGCGCTGCTTTTCGCCGCCGAAGGAGAAGGCCCACACGGGCAGCAGCTTCGACGCATTGGCGGCGTTGATCTGCTTGAGCGGCGAGTAGCGCTGGCCCTGGGTGTTGATCCCCCAGGTGAGGACGTTGCCTTTGGATGTGGCTTCGGACTGGATCATCCGGTCCGTGACCTGCGCGTGGGCCGTCGCGGCGGCCAGACCAGCCGCGATGAGGGCGGTCAAGAGCTTCAGTTGCATGGTGTCTCCTTGGGGGTGGATCGTGGTCGCAGGAGCGCTGAAAGTGCGCGCCCTCCGCCGCTCCGGGGCGCAAATGCCATGCCATGCGCCAAGGTCCGTTTCGCAGGTGCCAAACCGGCCTTGCGCCAGGGCTGGCGTGCGGGTTTTCCCGTTGAAGTGCTCCAAGGCAGAACACCTCGGGCAGGTCAAGCGTGACATCGCGCCACAGTGGCCCCGGGCGGCCTGGTGCACCCTGCCGGTGGAACAATCCGCGCATGTCCGACACCAGCCCCGCTCCCTTGGCGTCCTCGGTCGCTGCGGCCTTCGGCAGCTGGACCTCGCCGATCACCGCGCAGCTTGTGGCGTCCGCCCAGGTCACGCTTGCCGATGTGCTGCTGGACGACGGCGAAGTCTGGTGGATCGAAGGCCGGCCCCTCGAGGCCGGGCGCCAGGTGCTCGTGCGCCAGCGGCATGGCGGCACACCCGATGACGTGACGCCGGCGCCCCTGTCCGCCCGCACGCGCGTTCATGAGTACGGCGGCGGCGCGGCCCTGGTGTTGCACGGCACCGCGTACTTCTCTAACTTTGCCGACCAGCGCCTGTACCGCCTGGGCAGCGATGGCATGCCGACAGCGCTCACGCCGGCCAGCGAGGAGGCCGCGCTGCGCTATGCGGATGGCGTGGTCGACAGCGCGCACCGCAGTTGGATCGGCGTTCGCGAGAGCCATCGCGCGGGCGATGCCGAAGCAGTCAACGAGATCGTGGCCGTGAGCCTGGACGGAGGCGATGCGGGGCGAGCGATCGTGCGCGGGCGGGCCTTCTATGCGGCGCCGCGCCTGAGCCCTGACGGAACGCAACTCGCGTGGCTGGCGTGGGACTATCCGCACATGCCCTGGAGCGCGGCGGAGCTGTGGCTCGGGGAGTTCGACGGCACGGCGGTGTCCAACGCCAGACGCATTGCCGGCGGCGCGGGTGAGTCGGTGTTCCAGCCCGATTGGTCGCCCGACGGCCTGCTGTACTTCGTCTCCGATCGCTCGAGCTGGTGGAACATCCATCGGCGCAACGCGGACGGCAGCCATACCAACGTGTGCCCGATGGCCGCGGAGTTCGGCCGCGCGCAATGGAGCCTGGGCATGTCGACCTATGCGTTCCTGTCGGCGCAGGCCCTCGTGTGCGCCTACATCGAAGGCGGCGTCGGCCGGCTCGCGCGGCTGGACCTGCACAGCGGCACGCTCCATCCCTTCGAGCTGCCCTACACGGAGTTCTCGGCGGTGCGTGCCGGCGGGGGCAAGGTGGCGCTCAAGGCCGGCGGCCCGGCCACGGCGGGGGCCGTGCTGGTGATCGACGCGTCCACCGGCGCTGCCAGCGTGGCGTGGCGCGGCGCCAGCGCAGCCCATGAGGCGGCATTGCAGGGCTACCTTTCAGCGCCGCAGCTCATCGAATACCCGACGCCGCAAGGCACCAGCGCCTTCGCCCTGTTCTATCCGCCGGAGAATGCGGGCTTCCGCGGGCTGCCGGGCTCCTTGCCGCCGCTGGTGGTCAAGTGCCACGGCGGGCCTACCTCGGCGGCATCCAGAAGCCTGGACTTGCGAACGCAGTTCTGGACCAGCCGCGGCGTGGCCGTGGTGGATGTCGACTACGGCGGAAGCACCGGCTATGGCCGCGCCTACCGCGAGCGGCTGAAGGGGATGTGGGGCATCGTCGATGCGCAGGACTGCGCCGCCGCGGCGTCTTACCTGGCGGCCACGGGGCGGGTCGACGCAAACCGCATCGTGATCACCGGCGGCAGCGCCGGCGGCTTTACCGCCCTGCGCTGCCTCACCCACGAGGATCCGGCCATCCGAGGGCGCTTTCGGGCCGGCGCGAGCCACTACGGCGTGAGCGACCTGAGCGCGCTCGCGCACGACACGCACAAGTTCGAATCACGATACCTGGACTGGCTGGTCGGCCCGATCTCCGATGTGCAGGCCTACCTCGACCGCGCGCCGGTCCATCATGCCGAGCGCCTGAGCGTGCCCGTCGCGTTCTTCCAAGGCGCCGAGGACCGGATCGTGCCGCCGAGCCAGACAGAGAAGATGGTGTCTGCCTTGCGCGCGCGAGGCGTTCCGACGCTGTACCTGCTCTTTGCCGGCGAGCAGCATGGCTTTCGGCAAGCCCAGAACATCGAGCGGGCCCTCGAAGCCGAAGCCGCGTTCTTCAAGACCGAGGCATTCGGCACCGGCGCCGGGTGATGCAACTTATCTCCCGCTGGCCCCGCTGGTCGACCTCGAAGCCATGGAATTGAGGCATCGCGGCGACATCGAGGCACATCCAACCGATCGGTGATGAAGCTGTAGCGGGATGACGAGGATGTCTGATTGGGGTACGAAGCCGCAGTTTCACCTCGCTCTCCCCTTCGGCTGCTTTCGCTGCATAGCGGCATCAGACGCACACCTCATTCGTCGGCACGGTGCCCGTTGCAGACTTCTCCGTGCGCAACAGGAGCGGCAGGTATCCTCCAATAAACGGTCCTAGCCGCGAAGCTGCGATTTGCTGCGAAGCCGAAATGACCGCATGCCATTGCGCCAGGGCACAAGCTCCTCTGAAGCCCACCGCCGCGGATCCACCAGCAGTCCAATCCGACCTATCGGCTGCCTCCGGCTACTAGTAGCGTGGCTGCTTGCTCGAAAAATCAGGTTGCCAGCGCCGCATGTAGTCACCTTGCGCGGAGGTAGAGGTCAGGCCGCACTCCAGATACTGCCGGTGCAAGCGATTCAGCGCGGATCGATCGATCTCGATTCCAAGGCCTGGAGTATCGTTGACGGCAACGGAGCCGTTCTTGATCTCGATGCGGCGAGTGAGGACCTCTTCGTTGTTCCAGGGGTAGTGCGTGTCGCATGCGTAGGTCAGGTTGGGGATGCTTGCTGCCACGTGCGTCATCGCCATCAGGCTGATGCCCAAGTGGCTGTTCGAGTGCATCGAAACGCCCTTGCCAAAGGTGTCGCACATGGCGGCGAGCTGGCGAGTGGCCAGCAGCCCACCCCAGAAGTGGTGGTCGGAGAGGACCACTTGCGCGCCATCAATGCCCACGTTCTCCCGGAATTCGGCCATGCTGGTCACCACCATGTTGGTCGCCATGGGAAGCCCCGTGACCTTGTGCAGTTGCGCCATGGCCTCGAGCTTGGGCACGGGATCCTCGTAGTACTCGAGCACGTGATTCAGTCGCTCCGCCACCTTCAGTGCCGTGGGCATGGACCAGTTGGCGTTCGGATCGATACGCAGGGGCAGGCCCGGAAACGCCTTGGACAAGGCCAGGATGCAGTCCGCCTCGTGCATGGGTTCCAGTGCGCCGGCCTTGAGCTTCAGGCTCTTGAAGCCGAAACGGTCGACCATGCGCCGTGCGGATGCCACCAGCGCTTCCACCGACATGATTTCACCCCAGTCGTCGGCGTCGTAGGGCGCGTCCTGGTGCTCTGCGTATTTGAAGAAAAGGTAGGCGCTGTAAGGCACCTCTCGCCGAACTATGCCCCCCAGCAGTGTGGCCAACGGCACGCCAATTGAGCGTGCCTGCAGGTCGAGGAATGCCGTCTCGAAGGCTCCGAAGGTGTTTGCTCCAGCCTTTGCCGCGTGCGTACCCGGATTCAGGTTCTCAAAGCCGGGCGCAAGGTCGGTGCGGATCTCTTCATCGACGACTGTGCGCAAACCGTTGATGTCGAAAGGGTTCATACCAGCCAGGCGTCCGCTGACCTTGCGGAGGTTGTTGAGGATTGGCAAATCGCCGTAGGTCTCGCCCAGACCCACCAGCCCGTTGTCGCCCTCCACCTCAATGATCGAGCGGAGCGCATAGGGCAGATGTACTCCGGTGGCGTTGAGCACCGGCGGGTCTTTGAACGCAATGGGGGTGACGCGAACTTCTTTGATCTTCATTTCCGTGGCCTTGTCAGGTTGCTTGAATACCGGCTTGTTTCACCAGCTGCCCCCAGCGGGGAATCTCATTGCGCATGAGATCACGCAGCGCCTCAGGCGGCCCTACCTTGATCTCCATGCCGAATTGCTCCAGTCGCTGGCGCAACTGCGGCGTGCCCAGCGCGCGGTTGACCTCGGTGTTGAGGCGAAGCACCACTTCCCGAGGCGTTCCCGCCGGCACGAACATCGCTTGCCACGACATGAGATCCATGCCGTTCATGCCTGCTTGTGCGAAGGTGGGAAGATCAGGTGCCGCGCTACTGCGAACCGGGCTTGCCAGGGCGAGGGCTTTGAGCCGCTTGCCTTCGATCAACGGCTTGGCAGATACCAATGGATCGAACATGAACGTCACGTGGCCCGCCGCCACGTCGACGTTGGCCGCCGAGCTTCCCTTGTACGCCACGTGCGGGATCTTGACGCCAATCTTTTCCGCGAACAGAAGACCGAGTAGATGAATGGATGTTCCCTCGCCACTGGAGGCAAAACTCACCGTTTGAGGATTCGCCTTGATGTATGCGACCAGCTCCGCCACGCTGTTCACTGGCAGGCCCTGGCTCACAAGCAGTGCGCTGGGCAGCGAGGAGATCAGTGCGACGGGGTCGAAGTCCTTCACCGGGTCGTAGGGCAACTTGGGGTAGTAGGTTGCATTGATGGCGTGAGTACTGACCGTTCCCTGCAGTAGCGTGTAGCCGTCGGCCTTTGCTCGCTTCGCCTGGAGCACGCCAATCGTTCCTGCCGCACCCGTGCGGTTGTCGACGACCACGTTCTGGCCCAGCGAGGGCCCGATGGCCTCAGCAATCGAGCGAGCCACCACGTCTGCGGGACCGCCGGCAGCGAAGGGAACGATGAAGTCAATCGACCTGGCCTTGGGCCACGCGGTATCCGCCAAGGCAGTGAGATGGCCGGCACCGCCTGTGAGGGCCAGGCCGATGGCCTGTATCGCGCGGCGCCGTTTGATCGAAGTCGCACCGGACATCGACTGAGCTGACGAAACCAATTCTTTGAAGAGCATGCGTGTCTGCTTGGAGAGTTGTAGTAATGGAGGCTGCGCGTCGATGCCTAGGTCCTTGTTGGCCTTCCTTCGACAAGCCGCCAGAGGCCCAGCGGATTGGTGTCCTGGATGGCCGCAGGCCGAAGCTCTTCGGGAAGGTCCTGGTAGCACACGGGGCGAAGGAAGCGATCAATCGCGCTTGCACCCACAGAGGTGTGCATGCCATTGGACGTCGCCGGAAAAGGGCCTCCATGGACCATGGCTTGGCACACTTCCACGCCAGTCGGGAAGCCATTGGCCAGGACTCGGCCAGCCTTGCGTTCGAGTACTGGGAGGAGGCGCGCGGCATCTTCATGATCGGCAGCATCGATGTGCAAGGTCGCCGTGAGCTGCCCCTCGATACGGTTCGCGATACGCAGCATCTCGTCGATGCCTTCGACACGAACAACGATCGACGCTGGGCCGAAGAACTCATCCTCAAGAGATGGTGAGGCCAGGAAGTGGCTTGCGTCGGTCATGTACAGAGCGGCACTCGCGGCGTTGCCCAGGTCATCCCCCGCTTGACCGGTGGCGAGTTTCTCCACCGATGGCACGTCGTCCAACTTGGCGATCCCAGAGCGATAAGCCTCGTGAATGCCCGGCGTCAGCATGGTCTGGGCCTGCCTGGTTGCAAGCTCAGCACGAGCGACGACCAGGAAGCGCTCGAGCGCTGTGCCATTCGGGGCAATCACGAGCCCGGGGTTGGTGCAGAACTGGCCGGCCCCCATGATGAGCGAATCCACGAAGCCTTTGGCGATTGATTCCGCACGCGCCGACAAGGCCGCGGGAAACAGGAACACCGGATTGATGCTGCTCATCTCCGCGTAGACCGGGATCGGTTCCTTGCGCGCATTGGCTACCCGTACCAACGCGAGGCCGCCCTGGCGGGAGCCGGTGAATCCCACGGCCTTGATGGCCGGATGAGCGACCAAGGCTTCTCCCAGCTTCCGACCCGCACCAATCAGCATCGAGAACACGCCTTCGGGCATCTCGCACCGCCGCGCCGCTTCCTGAACAGCGCGGCCGACCATCTCGGAGGTGCCCAGATGGGCACTGTGCGCCTTGACGACCACGGGTGCTCCCGCAGCGAGCGCAGATGCTGTGTCCCCGCCGGCCACCGAGAAGGCCAATGGAAAGTTGCTTGCCCCGAAGACCGCGACCGGGCCCAGGGGAATCTTCATGAGCCGGAGGTCTGACCGCGGAGCCGGCTGCCGTCCCGGCTGGGCCGGATCGATGGTCGCCCGCAGGAAATGACCGTCGCGAACGACCTGGGCGAACATGCGCAACTGGCCCACGGTACGCGCACGCTCGCCTTGCAACCGCGCGCGGGGCAAGCCGGTCTCGGCGTGAGCACGGTCGATCAATGCATCGCCCAGCGCCAGGATGCCTTGCGCAATGGCTTCCAGGAATGCGGCCCGACGCTCCATGGGAAGTGAGCGATAGGGGTCGAATGCGGCCTCTGCCAACGTTGCGGCTCGCTCGACCTCTTCCATACCGCCAAGCCCGAATTGCGGATGTTCGATCTCGGCGTTGACGGTCGGGTCAAACGCGCGCTGGCTGCCCTCGGCGCCACGGACCGCGCTGAAGCCGATGAGCATCTCACCTGTGAGTTCTGTCATGTGTTCAGTCCAGCTTGATGCCGCGTTTGTCGATCAGGACCTTCCAGCGCGCGAATTCCTTCGCCTGGAAGGCCGTGAATTCGGCTGGGGTGTTGGCGACGATCTCCAGACCTTGCTCGGTCATGCGCTGTTGCACGCCCGGGTCCTTCATCGCCGCGATGGCTGCATCGGCAATCTTTCCCTTCACCGCCGCCGGCAGGCCCCGAGGCGCCGCCAGGCCTTGCCAGGAATACACCTCCGCGTCCTTCACGCCGGCCTCGGCGAGCGTGGGAACGTCGGACAGGACCGGAGATCGCTTGCTGCCCGTCACGGCGATGGCGTGCAGCTTGCCGCTTTTGATGTGGCTCAAGACCGCATTGACGTTCTGGAAGGAGTAGTCCACCTGGCCGCCCAGCAGGTCGCTGATTGCGGGCGCGCCACCCTTGTAGGGGACGTGCAAGCCCTCGGTGCCGGTCTGCTGCCAAAAGACCTCGGCCGACAGATGGTCCGAGGCGCCGTTGCCCGAACTCGCGAAGCTCACCTTGCCGGGATTGGCCTTGAGCTCGGTGATCACTTCCTGGACGGTGCGAGCCTTCTTGTTGGGCGCGGCCACCAGGACGTTGGGCGCCTGGACCGGGATGCTGATGTAGTCGAAGTCCTTGAGCGGGTCGTAGCCCATGCCCTTGAGCAAGTGCGGTGCGATGACGAAGGTACCCAGCGAGGACACCAGAAGGGTGTAGCCGTCTGCGGGGGCGCGCTTGACGAAGGTGGCACCGATGGCGCCGGTGGCGCCGGGACGGTTGTCGACCACAAAAGTCTGGCCAGTGGCCGTCTGCATCTGGGTCGCCAGTGCGCGCGCCACGGTGTCGGTAGATCCGCCGGCCGGGAAGGGTACGACGATGGTGACGGTCCGCTGCGGCCACGCCGTTGCTGGTTGTGCTTGCACAAACGACGGCAGCGACCACGCGGCAACTGCGGTCAGCAGGATGCGTCGTGCGAAGGTGATTCGAGTCATCTTGGTTTCCATGCTTCCTGACGACTCAGTTGGTGGCCTTCAGGCCCAACTGCCGAATGACGTCCCCGTATCGCTTGCTGTCGTCGGCGAGCGTCTTCTTCAGCGCGTCCGGACCAGTGCCAATGGCCGTTGCACCTTGGGCGACGAGTGCCTGCTTCATCTCGGCCGTGCCCATCACCGATTGCACATCGGCGGCGATGCGGCTCACCATCTGTGGAGGCATGCTCTTGGGGCCGAGCAGTGCGATCCACGAACCCGACTCCGCACCACGTAGGCCGGCTTCGGCGAGCGTGGGCACGTCAGGCAACGCAGCTGTGCGCTGGGCACTCGTGACTGCCAGCGCACGCAGGCGGCCTGCCTTGACGGACGCGCTCGTTTCGAGCACCGAGGTGAACTGCAGGTCCACCGTGCCAGCCAGCAGATCGGCTGTCGCCGGGCCGCCACCCTTGTAAGGGACATGCAAGAGCTTCACGCCGGTCGCGGCCTGGAAGAACTCGGCGGCCAGGTGCGTGGAGTTGCCAGCGCCCGAACTGGCATAGGTGATCTTCCCGGGCTGCGCCTTCGCCATCGCGATGAGTTCCTGCACGTTCTTTGCCGGGAAGCCGGGATGGGTGAGCAGGACGATAGGCAGCTCCGCGACGAGTGAGATGGGCGTAAATGCCGTGTCGTTGTCGTAGGGCAGCTTCGGATAGAGCGAAGGGTTGATCGCCTGGGTACCCACGTTGCCGATCAAGAGCGTGTAGCCGTCGGGCTTGGCGCGCGCCACAAAGTCGGCACCGATGATTCCACCTGCGCCCGCCTTGTTGTCGACCACGACCGACTGCCCCCACTTTTGCGTGAGCTTGTTGGCCAGCATGCGTGCGGCCACGTCCGTGCCACCGCCGGCGGAGAAGGGCACCACCATGGTGACGGGATGGTCTGGATACGTGCCTTGAGCCTGGACGGCCGCGCCGCAGAATGCGAGGCAGGCGAAGGCGGTGAGTCGCACCAGAGTTAGGCGACGAGTATTGAAGATCTGCGCTTTGTAGATCACTTGATTGGCTCCGTTGATTGTTGGCAGAGGGAAGGTGTATTCAGCGCTGCACGTTCTGCAGTGCTTCGCCCGCCGCGAGGCGCGCGATGTTTCGGGCAATGAACTCGTAGCGGCGCTCCAGCAGACCGTGCGTCCAGCCTGAGATGTGGGGCGTGCACCGGGCGTTGGGCAGGTCCGCAAACGGGAAGTCCGCAGGCGCCAGCGCTTGTGGTTGCCCAGCGGGCGGATACCGGTACCAGACGTCGAGCACTGCGCGTCCAAGGCGGCGCTCGCGCAGCGCCTCGTACAGGGGCTGCTGCTGCACCAGTTCGGCCCGACCCACGTTGACCAGCATCGCGTCCGGTCGCATGGCGGCCAACTCCGTTGCACCCACCATGCCGCGGGTGCTCTCGTCCAGCGGACAACACAGGACCACGACATCCACGCGCCGCAGCAGTGCCGCCAGGTCCGATACAGGATGCACCGCATCGGCCAAAGGGTCTGGCCTTGCCTGGCGTGTCACAGCGGTCACGTGCAGACCTAGGGCGCGCAGCCGAGCGCCAGTCGCCCGACCGATGGCGCCAAAACCCACGATGGCGACCCGACGCCCCATGGCCTCGCCGTGGAAGCTGCGGCTCAAGTAGGTCGAGGGCCAGGACGCGGCGTCCATCGAGAAGCGGTCTCCGTCCGGAAAGATGCACCAGTCCAGCACGGCACGCGTGACGAACTCGGCGATCGGCACTTCATGCTCGTAGACGTTGCAGACCCTGCAGCTGTCGGGCAGTGCGTCGAGCGCGATGGCGTCGAGTCCCGCGCCGGGCGCCTGAAGCAACTGGGCCTGCAGGCGCGGCGCCTCCTGCGAGGACAGCCGGGTCGAGACCAGTACATCGGTCGCGATGGGGCCATCGGTGGGCAGGGCCGCAAGCCCGTTGACTTCGAAGCCCGGGCCCAGCAGCTTCTGCAGCCGTGGTGCATGCGGCGCGTGCTGCGCCAGCACGGTGATCTTCATCGCCTCAGCGGCCCTTGGCCTTGCGCCATGTGGCGAAGTCCACGAGGGTCTGCTCATCGGTCGCGGGATACAGGCCAAGGATCGAGCGGCCTTCGCGAACCATCTCGGTGACGAAGTCTTCGAAGGCCGTCATCTCGGTGGCCTCGGCGGCGACTTCGTCCGCCAGGTGCGCGGGGATGACGATGACACCGTCGTTGTCGCCCACGATAACGTCACCCGGGAACACCGGTGCGTCCCCGCAGCCGATGGGCTCGTTGATGGCGATGGCCTGATGCAGCGTCAGGTTGGTGGGCGCGGAAGGCCTCTGATGGAAGGCCGGAATGGCCAGGGTGGCGATCTCCGCCGAATCGCGGAAGCCGCCGTCGGTGATGACGCCTTCGACGCCTCGCTGCATCAATCGCGTGACCAGGATGCCTCCGGCCGAAGCGGCGCGTGCATCCTTGCGGCTGTCCATGACCAGGACGGCCCCGGGCGGGCACTCTTCCACGGCCTTACGCTGCGGATGACCGCGGTCACGGAAGACTGCGAGGCCATTGAGGTCCTCTCGCGCCGGCATGTAGCGCAGCGTGTAGGCCTCGCCAACCATGCTTTCCTTCAGGGGATGAAGCGGCGCCACGCCCTGGATGACCTGGTTGCGAAAGCCCCGCTTGTACAGGGCGGTGGCCAGCGTGGCGGTGCTGACTGCGCGCAGCTTGGCGCGCGTTTCAGGCTTGAGTGTGCTCATGGAGTTCAGTCGTTACGGGGAAGGGGGAGGTTCAGCGAGTGGTGCCGGAGGTGCGCATCGAAACGTCTTCGCGCTTCTTCACGTCAGGGTGCAGCTTCGTGCCCAGCCCTGCGCCTTGCGGAGCGAGCACCAAGCCGTTGCGGATGACCGGCAGTTCGGTGACGAGCTCGCGGTACCACGTGCTCAAGGTGGCGCGCACCACTTCCTGGAAGACCGCGGTGGGCGCATGCAAAGCGAGGTGCAGCCCTGCCATCAGAGTGATCGGGCCAGTGCAGTCGTGCGGCGCGAGCGGGCGGTTGTAGGCCTGTGCGAGCGCGGCGATTTTTCGGCCTTCGGAGATGCCGCCGCACCAGGCAAGGTCCAGCATCACCATGTCGATGGCATCGGCCGCCAGTAGGTCGCGGAAAGCCACCGTGCCGGCGAGCGTCTCGCTGCCGCAGATAGGCGTGCGGGTCTGGCGGCGTAGGTCGGCCAGGGCACGCACGTCGTCCATCTTGCCCAGCGGATCTTCCGCCCAGAACACGCCCACATCTTCCAGTGCGCGGCAGATGCGGGTGGCCGCATGCGTGCCCCAGAGGCTGTGCAGTTCGCACATGATTTCGATTTTGTCGCCCACGGCGCGGCGGATCTTGTGGAAGGGCTCCAGCCCGGCCTTGAGGTCTGCCAGCGAGATCATGTGCCCGCCCGTGGCCGCGGCATACGTGTCGAAGGGCCAGATCTTCATGGCCGCGTAGCCCTCGGACAGGAGGCTCTCGGCCAGCACGCCGGCATCGCGCATGAAGGCCACTTGGTCGTCGTAAGGGCCCACCGCGGCGTCCTGGCCACCGATGGCGCGGCGGCTGCCGCCGGAGTTGTACGAATAGCCGGCGCAGGTGTTGTAGGCCTTGATGCTGTCGCGCGAGCCGCCGCCCAGCGCCTCGTACACCGGGATGCCCTGGCGCTGGCCGGCCAGGTCCCACAGGGCGATGTCCACTGCGCTGGCGGCGCGCACCTCGGCGCTGCTGCTGCCGAAGCCCACGTAGGGCGTCATCAGATGGCGCGAGACCGCTTCGATCTGGCGCGCGTCCTTGCCCAGCAGCCAGGGCGCCACGGTCTCGTGGATAACGGCCTCGACGGCCTGGGCGCCGCGAAAGGATTCGCCCAGACCAGTGAGCCCGTCCTCGGTCTCGACTTCCAGCCAGATGAGGTTGGGACGTTCGGCAATTCGGATGGTCCGCAGTGCGGTGACGAGAGACATGGTGCGTCGTTCTTTCGTTGGGGTTCGGGGCTTGGTTGGGTGGATTCTTCGAGGGGTCAACAGGGTTGTCAACGACGTTTGGTAGTTGTCAAACAACTGGCTATGATGCGATTCCATGTCGATCTCTCCTCTCAGCGACTCCGCGTACGAGCGGCTTCTCGCGCTCATCAATGAGCGAGGCCTGCACCCCCACGACCGCCTTCCCGGCGAGGTCGAGTTGGCCGTGCACTGCGGTGTCTCGAGGCCTGTAATGCGCCAGGCCTTGGCGCGTGCGCGTACCGAGGGGCGCGTCTACGCGCGCCACGGGGTCGGCAATTTCGTGGGTGAGCCGCCGCCGCTGGAGAAGACGATGTTCGGGGCGCTGCACAGCATTCCCGACGTCCGTGCCTTCCTGGACTTCCGCTGCCTACTCGAAGGCGAAAGCGCAGCCCGTGCGGCACGCTGCAAGGACCCGGAACTGCGCGCGGCCATCGCGGCGAAACGGCGGCAACAGGAGGCGGCCATGGCCAGCGGAGAGCCCAGCATTGAAGAAGACATCGAGTTCCACCGGGCCATCGCGCTGGCCAGTGGGAACCGCTTCTTCGTCATGACCATGGCGGCGCTGGAGGAGCAGACGCGCTTTGCCGTCAAGCTGATCCGCGAGCTGTCACCTCAACCCCAGCACACTCGCTGGCGAGACATCCGAGAGGAACATCGGCGCATCGATGCTGCGATTGCAAAGGGCGATCCTAGTGCGGCCCGCCAAGCGATGACGGACCACCTGCGCGGAGGCATGACTAGGCTTTTTGGGCGGGAAAGTTCAGATGAGCATGAGGCGTGACCCCGCGAGCGCCGACTCCGTTGTGAACCGGGGGTCACAAGACAACAGGACGAAGCCAGTGGCCGATTAGGGCACGGGGCAGCAGAGCCGCCCTGCGCTTCAAGTCGGCGGGCCAGCGTCTGTTGTGTCGCGTCTGGTCGAACCGCGTAGTTCCCCGCCCCTATCCGCTATGCCAGAAACGAATCAGGTGGGCCCGTCCCGGATATCGTCGCGTGACCAAGGAATTGCCTGAGCAACAGTTTCGGCATCTAATGGTTCGCTTCACGAAGCCAGCCCAGATCCAACAATGAATGCCCTCAAAGCCGCGCGTCAGCAGATTGAGAACGACCCTCATAGCGACTCGTCGCGTGCGTTGACGCGATTGGTGCTTGCTTTGCAGAACGAAGGCTCCTTCGAACTCAGCGCACTCTACGAACTGGACTACGACACGTTCAATCTCACGCTGAGAATCTTGGACGAGTGGCGTGTCGACCGCTACTACGCCAAGAAGTTGAAACTGTTTGACATCTCTCTTCAGGCCAAGCAACTCGGTGCACATTGAGGGTCCCGCCGAGCTTCATCGCCGGACGCAACGGCTTGTCGGGCTCAACCGATAGTCCCTGCCCGCCGAAGCTGCGTCAGCACTGGCGGAAGCGCAGGAAGTGGGCCCGCGCGAGACATGCGCCAAGTCGAAGTCGCTTGCGGTATCGCCCTAGGTTTCTCTTGCGCTCGAAGTGGCTGCGTCCTCAGCCATGACGATAACTATTCGCGCCGCATCCTTGCCCATGGAAACGTAGCGGTGCCCAACGCCGCTGTCGAAGTATGCAGATTCGCCTCGGTTCAAGTCGACCGCTTCCCCAGTTTCAAACTCGACCCGGACACGCCCTGACAGCACCATCGTGAACTCCTCGCCTATGTGGCGCACGTAGTCCTGGACCAATCCCTGCGTTCGCACGGGAATAGACGCATGTATTGGGGTCATCTTCTTGTGCGGGAAGTCCGCCGCCAGCACGGAATAGTCGTAGCTAGGTCCGTCATACCCAGGCGAACCGTCCAGAGTGGATTTCACGACTGTTGGACGGCCACTTAGGCTCGCTAGAGGGCGGTCATAGAACAAATCCGAGATGTCCGCTGCGAGCCCGTGCGCTACCGCGGTCAGCTTCGCGTAGCTCACCGATATTTGCCCCAGCTCAATCTTCGACAGTGTTGAAACCGCTACCCCAGACCGATCGGACAGCGACCGCAGCGTAAGAGATTGCGCCTTGCGGATTTCGCGCAGACGGGCACCGAGGCGAATTCGGTCAACTTCGTGCGGCGACGACTCGGTATCTCTGGAACGGCTGTTGGTCAAGGTATTCCCCTAGGCACAAGTCCAATTCTCGCATGAGAGAATTCTCTTATACGAGAATTCCCTCGTCCGAAGCACCGACGCGGAAGGCCACGTCATTGCGCCCATTTCACATTCACGGAGTCAGACCATGAGCACGCGCATCGCATTTCTCTCCCTGTGTTCTGCAATCGCAGCCGGCCCCGCCCTCGCACAGTCAGTGCAGACGGTCAAAATCGGCCACGTCACCCCTCTCTCGGGAGGCTTGGCTCACTATGGAAAAGACACGCGAAACGCGGCGACCATGGCGGTCGACGACTTGAATGCAAAGCGCCTCGTCATTGGTGGCAAGCGCATTGAATTCAAGCTCGAGGTAGAGGACGACGCTGCGGACCCGCGCCAGGGAACGGCAGCAGCGCAAAAGATGTGTGACTCGAACGTCGCTGGAGTTGTCGGACACATCAACTCCGGCACCGCGATTCCCGCGGCGCGCATCTACAACGAGTGCGAAATCCCGTTCATTACGTCAGGAGCAACGAATCCGAAGCTCACGCAGATGGGATACAAGACCACCTTTCGCATCCTGGCAAGTGACGATGCTCTCGGAGCTGGCGTAGCGAACTACACTGCGAAAGAACTCAAGCTGAAGCGCGTTGCTGTGATTGACGACCGCACTGCCTACGGGCAGGGCGTCGCGAACGTCTTCAAGAGCGCTGCAAAGTCCGCTGGAATCGAAATCGTCGCTGAGGAATTTACAAGCGACAAGGCAACAGACTTCAGCGCCATTCTGACCAACATCAAGTCGAAGAAGGTCGACGCGCTCTTCTTCGCGGGGGCCGACGGCCAAGCCGGCCCGATGCTCCGCCAGATGACGCAACTCGGCATGGAAAAGGTGCGGATGCTGGGCGGCGATGGCGTGTGCACGACGCAGCTGGCAGAACTCTCGGGCAACTCTGCTGCTCTTTCGGGCGTCGTGTGCGCGGAAGGCGGAGCCTCGCTCGCGAAGATGCCAGGCGGCCCGGCATGGAAAAAACGGTATGACGAGCGCTTCCCGAAGGACTATGTGCTCTTCTCTCCCTACACCTACGACGGCATCATGGTCCTCGCCGATGCAATGCAACGCGCTGATTCGGTCGACCCGAAGCGCTATCTGCCCAAACTGTTCGACACCAACTACGAGGGCGTAACGACCAAGGTGCGATTCGACAATCAAGGCGACCTGAAAAACGCAGCCATCACCCTGTACTCGTACAAGGGTGGCGTGAAGACTCCGCTGGACTGAACGGCGGACCAGCGAGGGCACTGAGGATATGAGCCGCAAAGATATCGTTGTGCTTGGCGCCGGCATGGTCGGCACAAGTGCGGCGTTGCATCTGGTTCAACGCGGTCACTCAGTGCTGCTCCTGGACCGCGAACCGCCAGGACGGGAAACGTCGTACGGAAACGCCGGCATCATCCAGCGTGAAGCGGTAGAGCCCTATGCGTTTCCCCGTGCCTGGCGCTCTCTGCTAAGCGCCGCGCTCCAAAGCGGCAATGATGTCCGATACCATATTTGCGCGCTTCCGGCACTTGTTCCGCGACTTGCTGCCTACTGGAACAACTCATCCCCGAAGCACTATGTGCAGATTGCGAATGACTACGCGAGCTTGATTGCACACTCGGTGACCGAGCATGCCCACCTCATTCGAGAAGCGGGTGCTTCTGACCTTGTCGCCGAGGAGGGATACCTTGCCGCCTATCGCACTCCCGAAGCGCTTTCCTTGGCGGTTAAACGTGCCGAACGAATTGAGCTTGAGCATGGGGTACGACACCAGCTCCTCGATACGGACGCACTGGGGCGGGCCGAGCCTGGACTAATCCGCCCTATGGCCGGAGCGGTCCATTGGCTGGACCCCTGGCGCGTGCGCGACCCCGGAGAACTTGTGAATCGCTATGCCCGTCTGTTCGAGAGGCGCGGCGGCCAATTCTTGCGCGAGGGCGTAGTCGCGGCAAAACCTACTGCGAACGGCTGGAGCGTGAAGACGGACAGCGGCGAAGTCCAAGCGAATCACGTCGTCGTAGCGCTCGGCCCCTGGGCGAGTCGGCTCATACAGCCTCTTGGCTACCACCTCCCATTGTTCGTTAAGCGGGGCTACCACCGACACTACTCGGAAGGGTCCGCTCTCTCGATGCCGCTGTTCGATGCCGAATCTGGCTTTGTCCTCGCCCCTACTGCGCAAGGCATGCGATTGACGACTGGGGTCGAGTTTGCGAACTTTGAATCGCCCCCCACCCCCGTCCAACTTCTCAAGGCAGAGAGCGCCGCGCGCCAGATAGTAAAACTGTCTCGCCCAGTCGAATCTCTACCGTGGTACGGATGGCGACCCTGCACCGTAGATATGAAGCCCGTCATTGGCCGAGCCCCGAAGCACAAATGTCTGTGGTTCAACTTCGGCCATGGGCACCAAGGCTTCACACTGGGTCCGGCTAGCGGTCGCTTGCTTGCAGACCTCATCGACGGTCAGCAACCCTATCTAGACCCCAAGCCCTTCGCTCCAGACCGCTTCTGACAAACACGGGGACTAGAGATCCGCGGATTGCTCGCACGCGCACCGACATCCTTTTGCCGCAGCCCGCAGCCGCCTTTACGTCTGCGTCGCGCCTCGAACACAGAACATACGAAGGTATATGTCGAAGTTTCTCGAGCGAGAGATTCGAACCGTCCACCAGGTCATTGCGGCGCAGAGGTGGTACGCGGCCGGCCGGCCGGTGGTTATGGTCCCGCTGAGCACCGGACTTCGGCACGGGAGGCACCGCGCGATGCGTTTGGTCCAAGGAGGCTTTGCCAAGGAAACCCACATCGACGCACTTCCCATCTCCAAGAGAACCCGCGAGGCACTGCGACGAATGTCGGTGTGGTATCTCGAAGACCTCGCGGAGGTGACCGACGCAGAACTTCGCCAGCAGCAAGGGGTTGGCGAAAGCACCTGCGAGTTGCTGATTGAGATGCTCAAGACCGTAGGTCTTCATCTCAGGGAAGCGGAGAGCTTCGAACGATAGCAGCGCAATCCAGCGACTCGCAAATTGCGAGCGCTGACCGACGAGCGCATTGCTCTATGTTGCTTTCACTTTGTGCCTCAAATAAGCATGTGCTGCTCAATACGTTCACGCCCGAGTTCTGCGAAGCTGCCCTGAAGCACGACCTCACCATGGTCAAGAACCAGGACTGAGTCGGCGAATGCGGCAACAAACTCCAGGTTCTGTTCAACGATGATGAACGACGCCCCGCTGGCTTTCCTCCGGTTCACCATAGAAGCCATCCGGTCGATGTTTTCTGGCTGGACGCCCTCGGTCGGCTCATCAAGCATTGCCAGCTTCGCCTGGAGTCCAATTGTCCGCGCGAAGGACAACAACTTGCGTTCACCGCCGCTAAGGGAACCGGAGCGTTGATTGAGGCGCCGCTGAAGCAGCGGAAAGAGCTCAAAAAGTTCGTCATACCGGTTCACGTTTCGGTCATTCAGATGCAGCCATAGGTTGTCTGCAACTGACAATTCCCCAAACACCACGTTCTCCTGGGGAGCGTAGGCGATTCCTAGCTCCAACCTCGTATGTAGAGGCTTGTCCACGATAGTTTGACCGTCCCAATCGACGCGCCCGCTGGTAAGGGGCAACTGCCCTGCCAAAGCTTTGAGAAGCGTGCTCTTTCCAACCCCATTTCTACCGACGACGGCCAGCGCCTTGCCGGGGACAACTTGGCCAGACACACCGCGCACCACGACCGTGTCACCGTACCCGCACACCAAATCGTTGAACGCCAATGTCATTTGCGGCCTCCCGCGTACACCGCTCGAACCGCCGGGCTGGCCTGAATCTCTGCGAGCGACCCTTTGTCAAGAAGCCGTCCCTGGTGCAGGACGTAGACATCCCCGCCCATTGCGTCGACAGCCGTAATGTCGTGCTCAATAAGGAGCGCTGCGGCGCCAATCTGGTTGACCAGCAACTTGATGGCATCAATCATCTGATGAGTCTCTCCGGGCGACAGTCCTGCGCAAGGCTCATCCAACAGAACGAGCTTCGGCTCAGGCAAGAGCGTCATGGCGAACTCCAGCGCCTGCCTGTGTCCTTGTGCCAACGTGCCCGCCGGCGAATCGAGTTGCTCCTTCAGAGCCGGGAACTCGTCCAGGATGTCATCGAGCAGTCTCGTGTGCCATCCCAATGTGCTCAATTTCAGCGTGTCGGACGCACTTGCCCTGTTCGCCCAAACCGCCAGACCAAGGTTCTCTCGCACTATGAGGTCTGGGAACACGGAAGGCACCTGCATCTTTCGACCGATGCCTTTCCTGGCCACTCTCCAAGCTGGCAGTCCTCCGATGTCGTGGTCATTCAGCTTCACGCCACCACCCAGAAGCGGCAACCTTCCAGTTATGACATTGAAAGAAGACGTCTTTCCTGCCCCGTTGGGTCCGATGACACAGCGAATCCCTGGGCCACGCAACGCAAACGAAAGGCCGTCAAGAATCGTCACACCAGATTGACCGGTCTTCACTCCTTCGAGCGACAGCGAAACCGGGCCAGAAGTGACAGAGGCTTGCTGCGCCCCGGGCGCAGGGGAAGCCTCGCCATGTCTCGGGTCCGCCTTGCGCTTGAAGAGTCCCGCCACACCGTTTGGCAAGAAAAGTACGACGGCGATGAACACCGCAGCCACGACAACCTCCCAATATTGGAACTGCTCTCTCAACTCAGCCGATGCGTATCCAACAACCGTCGCGCCTAGCAACGGGCCTAAGGCGCTTGCCTTCCCGCCCACAGCCGCCCAAATGACAAACTCCGTCGACAAGATGAAGCTCATTGCCTGCGGCGTGACGATGCCTTGGTGGGCAGCAAACAAAGCGCCCGCACCCGCCGCCAACGTCGCAGAAAGGGCAAACGCGTTGGCCTTGACGCGGTCAGTTGCGTAGCCAAGCAATTGGAGTCGCTCTTCGTTCTGAGCCACCGCCTCCCAGATGACACCGATGGGCCGGGCAGCCAGCATTGCCAGTGCCAGCGTACTCACCACCGCACAGATTGCGACGACCCAATACAGGGTCTCGTATCGGGCCGTGCCGGGAATGTCCGGAACATTGGCCATCCCGTTGAAGCCGCCAGTCAGACTGCTCCACTGCTGCGCCGCCAGGAACCCCAACATGGTCAACGCCAGTGTGATGAGCGAGAAGTAGGGTCCGCTGCGTGAGCTCCTAGCGAACACGAGTCGGGCAATAACGTATGCCAACAGCGCTGGTGCCGCCAAAGCGAGCGGCGCGGCAACGTACCAGAGCGGGTTGGCCTCAGCAGCCTTGAGGATTCCGCCGAAAAGGTAGGCCCCCAACCCGAAGAAGAGCGCATGTCCCAGTGGGAGAAAGCCAAGTCGCCCCCAACAGAGTGCCACTCCTTGGGCCGCAATCCCGTAAATCAGGAAGAGCGCGACTTGGTACGCAACGAACTCGCTGGAAGCGAAAGGCAGCGCTGCTAGGAGGACAGCCAGAATGGCCGCCGATTTAACGTCGCGAGAAAAGGCCATCTGGTTTCAGCCACAGGAAAATGATTGAGAGCATGAGGACAACAGCATAGCCACTGGTCTGTCCTGCCACGCTGCTAGTGACAGCCTGAGAGCCGCCAATGATTGCTACGCCACCAAACAGGCCGCCTAGAGTGCCGAGGCCACCAACCACCAGCACGAAGAATGCGTCGAGCAAGTAGTCCACACCGATGCCTGGCTCGATTCGAATCAGAGGCGCCAAGAGCACGCCCGACAAACCAGCAAGCACAACGCCAATGATGAAGGCCTGCGAAGCCAACCGCCTGGTGTTGATGCCGAGAGCCTGAGCCAGCACAGGATTAGCGGTCATTGCACGAACACGAAGCCCAGCTGCACTGCGCCGATACCAAACGAAGAGTCCAGCCATCACCACGACGGCAAGCACAATCAAAGCAAGGCGATAGATGGGGTACTGCAATCCGAGTACCGTCGTCGGGTCGGTCAGGGTTGATTCGACGTTTCTGTACTCGCGGCCAAAAGCCGCCTCAACAAGCTTTCGAAGCAACATGGCGAGCGCCCATGTTGCAAGGAGCGTGTCAAAAGGCCGCGAGTAGAGGGGGCGTATCAGCCACCGCTCCACCACATAGCCCAGCGCCCCACAGACCACGACCGCTAGGGGAGCTGCCGTCAAGAGCGGAAGGCCGAGCTTCTGAACTGTCACCACTGAATAGGCCCCTAGCATCACGAACTCCCCGTGCGCCATATTCATGACACCCAGCAGTCCAAATACGATGGCCAAGCCCAGCGTGGTGAGCGCGAGCGTGGCCAACTCGTATGCGAGATTCAGGCCGTGCAGCAGGATGCTGCCATCGAGCATGTTTAGACCTTGCAGGTTTGGCCGGAGCCGACTTTCGGGAAGGTCTTCACAACGCGGAATCCCTTGTCTGTGACGTCGGCTACGTAGATGTCTTGCTCGACGTGGCGCGCCTTGATGGTGGCCGTGCCTCTCGGGCCCGTGTAGCTCGTCCCTTCCGAGGCTGCGTCCAATTTTGCGGGGTCCAGACTGTTGGCCTTCTTCGCCAATGCTTCCAGCATTAGGAAGCCCTCGTAGGTCGACTCGGCCAGGCCGTTGAGCGTTGGGGCGTTCGCGCCGTTGGCCTTGGCATAGTCTGCAGCGAATGCCTTGGCCGCAGGTGTGTCGATGTTGGCGAAGTAGCCCGAACTCGAATAGAGGTTTCGAGCATTGGCGTTGCCGATGCCGGCGAGCGTATTCTCTTCAATCAGCGTGCCGAGTCGAATCGCCTTGTCGGAGAGACCAAAGCTGGCGAAGGACTTGTTGAAAGTCACCGACGCGCCACCAACGAGCGAGACCAGGACGGCATCAGCACCGCTGTCACGGATCCTGGCCAGACTTGCGTCGAAGTTGTCCACCGTGAACGGAAGGTATTCGTCACCGACTACCTTGGCCCCAGTCTTCTCGATGTAGCCTTTGGCAGCCGCGTTGGTGTTACGACCCCAGATGTAGTCGTTTCCAATCATGTACCACTTGGTGGGCTTGCGTTCACTGGCGAGCCAAGGAATGACCGGCTCGAGCTGCTGTTGCGGGGTCTCGCCCTTGACATAGGTGCCCTTCGCACATTCGCCACCTTCGTACACGGGTGTGTAGAAGTACGGCACTTGTCCTTTGAACAGACCAACGAGCGCACCGCGCACCGCGCTATCGTGCATGCCGATGACAGCTTCGGCCTTCTGTCCTTTCCACAGCTTGAGCGCCGCCTGCCCCGCCTCCGCAGGAGCAAGTCCCGCATCGCCGAACAGCAGTTCCACCTTGCGCCCCAAGATGCCACCTCGCCCGTTCAAGGCGACTGCTGCCATCTCGGCGCATGCCTTCGAAGAAGGCCCGAACAGCCCAGCAGGTCCGCTTTGCGGAATCATGACGGCCACCTTAAGCGGGTCGGCCGCAAAGGCACGGGGCATTGCGGACACCGCGCTGGCGGCCAACGTTGCTTGCAGGAAATGACGACGGTCCATGAGATGCTCCTTCGAGGTTTCAGTTAGAAGTTTTGAATTGCGGGGCGGGCGGAAGAGCTGACTGGACAGCCTCGGCAATAGCCAAGAGACGACGGTCAGAATTGATTGGTCCATCAAGCGCAAGACCAACCGGAAGCCCGTGCGCGAGACCAATCGGAATGGTCACGCCGGGCAAGGACGCATTGCTTCCAGGGTCGGTGTTTCGAATGAACGTGCCGAAGGTTGGTAATTGAGCGCCATTGAGCTCAACGGTTTCATCTTCTCCAATCAGGGCGGCGGTTCTAGGTGTCGTTGGGAATACGAGGGCCTCGACACGGTTCGTCTCGAACGTCTTTTGGTACAGCGCCTGCATCCGCTTTCTGGCTTGCAGCGCGCTCTTGTAGACATCCTCAGGAATGCCGCCACCAGTCAGCAAAGTGCCGACTGCGCCGCGAACGTCAGGGCTTCCCACGGCGGCAATGACTTCCTCGAGAGTCACGCCGCGACCACGTGAGGCCAGGTACTCGCGCATGTCCCTCACAAACTCATACAGGGCGACGGGAAAGCTGACGCTGGCGTTGAGGTCCGCGAGTTCGGGCATGTCGATTTCAACGAGTTCCACGCCGGCTTGCCGTAGGCCCTGCAATGCGCTTTCGGCAACTCGCCCCAACTCGGGCTCCAGGTCGCTCCAGAATGGAACGCGAGGCACACCAAATCGGAGCCCCTTGAGAACAACAGCCGAACCGCTGTCCTGGGCGCCGGTGAGAACGGCGTCGATGAGTGCGCAGTCCCCTACGGTGTAGGACAGAGGTCCAGCGGTGTCGCGGGTGACCGAAATCGGTGCGATTCCCTGGCCAGACACGCGTCCTACTGTCGGCCTGAATCCGCTGACTCCGCAGAGAGACGCAGGAACTCGGACAGACCCGCCGGTATCAGTGCCAATTGCCGCCGGAACCAAATGAGCGCCTACGGCGGCTCCGGAGCCACCACTGCTGCCACCAGGAATTCTGGAGCGGTCCCATGGATTTCTTACCGAGCCAGTCACCGCGTTGTTGTTGGTGATGCCGAAGGCCAGTTCGTGCATGCCAACTTTCCCTGCAATCAGTGCGCCGGCGGCCTTCAACTTGGACACGAGTTCAGCGTCGCTGTTCGGTGACTTTCGGTGGAGAGCGCCTGTCCCTGCACCGCAGGGCATGCCGACGGCTTCGATGTTGTCCTTCAGGGCAATGGGAATCCCAAGCAGCGGCAAGCGCTCTCCAGCCGCTAAGCGACGGTCGGCTTCTTGCGCCTGTTCGCGTAGGGCGTCTGCATCGAAGGAGACCCACGCATTGATATTTGCGTTGGCCTGTGTCCGCGCGATGCAGGCTTCCGCCAAATCCAGGCTGGTGAGAGTGCCTCCATCGAGAAGCTTCCGGATGGCGGCGAGGGGAAGGTCTATTGCGTGCATGGCTCGTTCAACGTTTGGTGACGAGTCAATGTACGCAGCGCGATTTCTTCGGGGACCTATAGAAATCGTTAGGGGTCTTGCAGTGAGCGCCCGGCAACGTAGGGTCTGACCGGAGTGATGCAAGGGACAGAACTGCCTAGCATTGATGCCCCGCGCATGAACCTTGCTTGGAACGCACCATGCACTTGTCCACTGGTCAAACGAGAGCTCTTGCCGACCTTATGCGCTTGGTCGCAACCGCGACCGACGGAGACGAGTTGCGAGAGCGCATGGCGCTTCCCCTGCTCGACCTTCTGCGCGCAGATACCTACGTCTCGATGGTGTGGGACGGTGATAGGCAGCGCTTCGGTCGAATGACCGCGCTGAACATGTCTGAAGAGAACCTGCGCTCCTGGGACAACTACTTCCGCTTCGTTGACCCGCTGACCTTCCCGATGATGCAGCGCCGCAAGCCAACGGTAGCTACTCAGGTGCTTTGTCAGAGTGACCTGTCGCGCACCGAATTCTTCAACGACTTCCTGCTTCGGGACCGCATGTATTGGGGCGTGAACGTCTACTTCTACGACCGAGCGCAATGCGTGGGAGATGTTCGAATCTGGCGTAACCGCGAACGCGGCAACTTCGATGCCGGAGAAATCGACATCATGAACATGGTGGAGCCCGCTATCACCGCCGCGCTCTCGCGACTGAGCTGGAACGAGACCGCTCCGCCGGTGCAGGAATGCGAATCAGCCGAGTCGACGCTTCAAAGAGAGGGGCGTCTCAGTAAGCGCGAGGCACAAGTCGCCTGGCTGGTGAGTTGCGGATGCCCCGACAAGGAAATCCAGAGTCGTCTGGGGCTCGAATACCCGACCGTGCGCTTCCACCTTGGAAACGCATTCAAGAAATTGCGCGTCACAAATCGAGCGACGCTTGTAGGCCGAGTCAGGGCGCTCTTGGCGCACCCAGAACACGGCGGCCTGGCCGAGGCCCTGGCAACGCCTGATGCGATGGCAGAAGAGACTTTGAGCCCTTCTGCGTTCGCAACCAGGGTGCTCAAGCAGCGTATTGGGTCACAGCAGACTCGTCCCAACTGATTCCGACCCCCGGGGTATCGTCGAGAACGGCGCTGCCCTTCTCGTAGTTCAGTGGCCGTGCGAGCACCGGGCCCGCCAAGTCCATTCGCTCCAGGTAGTGCGCGGTCGGCGTGACCAAGAGAAGATGCGCGCTGAACTCGGGGAAGATGTGCGCGGACATTGGTATGCCGTAGCTTTGTGCCAAGGCCGCTGCCTTTAGCCAACCCGTGACGCCCCCAATCTTCATCACATCGGGCATCGCGAGCTCACATGCCCCCGCCCCCAGCGCACGCTGCATCTCTTCTGGGGACAGCCAGTTCTCGCCCATCTGCACAGGCACGCGAGTCCGCTTTCGAATCTCCGCGTACCCACGCAGGTTCTCCTGGATGGTCGGCTCTTCAATCCACCCCAGGTCCTCGGCTTCAAGGACATGAATTCGCCGGACGGCCTCGGGCACGGTCAAGCCCTGGTTGTAGTCGGCCAGGATGCGAACGTCTGGGCCGACAGTCTTTCTGAGAGCGCGCAGCACAGCGATGTCCTCTTCGAGCGTCGCATAGCCAATCTTGGTCTTGATGGCACCATAGCCCGCACGGGCGGCACCTTCAGCTCGCTTGCAGCCAAGCTCGATGCCATCCATGCTGTGACTGTCGTAGGCTGGAACGGGCTTGATGCGACCACCCAGCACCTGCGCGAGCGGTTGCTTCAAGTGTTGCGCCCAGGCATCCCACGCCGCCATGTCCAGGCCAGCGGTAGCCATCTGCGTGAGGCCCGTCTTCCCCAGCAAGCGCAGACGCGAGCAAAAGAGCGCATCCAGCTCCGCCGGAGCAACCGGCATCCCGGTGACCAGTTTGCCCAGCGAACGCGTCATCTCGAGCGTCGCCGTCAACGCAAGAGGGGTGTAGGTGAAGACATAGCTGCGCCCTGTTACCCCGGCGTCGGTCTTCATGTCGATGAGCACGAGCGGGGCTGTATCGACGATGCCCACACTGGTACGCACGGGAAACTCAAGAGGCACGTTGACCGCGCGAGCAACCACCTCAGTAATCTTTGGAGCGTCCATTTTCAAACTCCCAGGTAAGCCGACCGAACTCTCTCATCGGCCGCCAGCTGGGCGGCAGGCCCAGACAGAGAAACACTTCCAGTCTCAAGAACGTAGGCGTAGTCGGCAATCGCCAGCGCCGCCCGTGCGTTTTGCTCGACCAGCAAGATGGGCACGCCACTGTCCTTGAGCCGCTTGATGACCTCGAACACCTCCTTGATGAGGAGTGGGGCCAAGCCCATGGACGGCTCGTCCAAAAGCAAGACCTTGGGGCGGCTCATAAGCGCTCGAGCCATCGCGAGCATTTGCTGCTGGCCGCCCGAAAGCTGCCAAGCGCCCTGGTCCTTCTTCGTCCTGAGAATAGGGAAGAGATTGAACATCTCTTCGATTCGTCCAGGGTCGGGCTTGTGCGTGTAGCCGCCGAGCCTAAGGTTGTCCAGCACGGAGAGCGGGCCAAACACCTGCCGTCCCTCGAGCACCTGGGCCAGGCCAGCGCGAACTCGCTGTTCAGCAGCAAGGCGCGTGATGTCCTGGCCAAGGAGCTCCACGTGGCCAGCGCGGGCATTGATGAGTCCGGAGATAGTGCGAAGCAGAGTTGTCTTGCCCACACCATTGGCGCCAACCAAGGCGACCAGTTGTCCAGCCTTGAGCTCAAGGTCGACGCCGCGCAATGCCTCAATTCGGCCGTAGCCAGCGCAGAGACCCGTGACTTTTAGAACCGTAGAAGTCATTCATCGGCTCCCAAGTAGGCCGCAACCACGTCGGGGTTCGAGCGGACTTGGTGCGCGGTGCCCTCCGCGAGCTTTTTGCCTTGGTCCAAGACCACGATGTGGTCCGAGATGGACATGACCATTTTCATGTCGTGCTCAACGAGCAGGACGGTCGTTCCGCTGGCAGCAATCTTGCGGATGAGTTCGCCCACAGCATGCGTCTCGCTGTCGTTGAGTCCCGCAGCAGGCTCATCCAGGAGAAGCAATCGGGGATTGGCCGCTAGTGCCCGAGCAATCTCGAGGCGCTTGAGAACACCGAAGGAGAGCTGAGTAGCGTGTGCACCTCGCGCACTGCCAACGCCCACGAAGTCCATGAGCTCGTGAGCCTTCTCCTCCAACTTGCGGTCAGCTGTCCGCGTCCATCCCAGGAAACCGGACCACAGGCTCGGGTTGCTGTGTAGGTGCGCGCCCAGCATTACGTTCTCGCACGCCGTCATGTTCATGCAGATTTGTAGGTTCTGGAACGTACGGCACATGCCGCGTTGTGCCAGTGCCTCCGGAGGCATGCCCGTGACGTCGGCCTTGTCCAGGACAACTTGCCCGGACGATGGCTCATAGACGCCAGTTATCAGGTTGAAAAGCGTGGTCTTACCCGCGCCATTGGGGCCGATGACAGCGTGCACGTGCCCTTGCTTCACGTCGAAAGTCACGTTGTCGACGGCCGCAACGCCGCCAAAGCTTCGAGACAGAGATTTCACTGACAGCATTACGCGGCCCTCTTCTTCAACCGAAGAGCAATGGACGGTACCAGGCCCTTGGGCAGGAACATCATCGTCAGCATGAGCACCAGGCCGAAAATGATGGCCTCGTAGCCGTGGAAGCCACCGACCAGTTGGGGAAGCATTGTGAGCAAAGCTGCGCCTAGAACCGCCCCGAACGTGCTCGACATTCCACCGAGCACCACCATGGTCGCCAGCTCCACCGAATGCGCGAAGGAGGCAAGGGACGGGCTGATGAACGCAAGATAGTGCGCGGTCAGGCTGCCGGAGACGGTGGCAAACACCGCGGATGCGATGAATACGCGAACCTTGAAGGCACTCACATCAACGCCTACGACCCTGGCGGCGTACTCGGAGCCGTGCAAGCCGCGCAGTGCTCGTCCCGCCGGGGAGGAGAACAGGTTCAGCGACAGAACTATGGCAGCGAACAGGACGACGGCGGCCAGCGCATACCAGTGAGTCAGCTTCTGGAAGGTGAAGCCACCAACTGCGAGCGGCGGAACTGCCATACCGTCAGGACCACCCGTCCAAGCGACCTCGTTAATTAGCACGATGTTGACGATGACTCCCAACCCGAGGGTCGCCATGGTCAGCGAGTGGCCTTTCAGTCGCAGAATGGGTTTGGCAATGAGCCAGGCCACAAACGCGGCAGCAACGGCCGCAGCAGGGATTGAGAGCAAAGGCGGCCACCCGAACTGAGTAGCGGCCACGGCGCTCCCGTAGGCACCGATGGCGACGAACGCAGCGTGCCCGATGCTTATCTGACCGGCGAAGCCCATCAGGAGATTGAGCCCGATGACTGCAACAGCCGCGAGCGCAATCCGGATAGCGATGTCCAGCGCGTAGTTGTTGGGCAGGACGAAAGGCAAGGCGATGAGGAGCACCGCCGTGATTGCCAGAGACGTTCGGAGCTTCATACTCGGTCGGTCTTTCGCGCGCCGAACAGGCCATGAGGCATGACCAGCAGAATCACGATGATGAGCACGAAAGGCACGGCGTCCTTGTATGCCGACGAGATGTAGCCGGCGACCAGGGCTTCCAAGATGCCCACGATGAGGCCACCGACCACCGCACCAGCCCCGCTACCCAAGCCTCCGAGCGTTGCGGCCACGAACCCCTTCATGCCAAGCATCAGGCCGATGTCGTAGACCGTCGTAGTGATGGGCGCAGCCACGACACCGGCGACTGCGCCGAGCAACGCGGACAGGCCGAACGAGAGCTGCAGAATTCGACGCGCGGGAATGCCAACCGCCATTGCAGCCATCCGATTTGCGGCGACGGCGAGCATTGCCTTACCCGTCAGCGTGCCCTTGAAGAAGGCCGCGCATGCCGCGACCAACACAGCGGCAGTCCCCAGCACCCAAAGCGCTTGAGGCAGGACATAGGCGCCAAGAATCTGCAGGGGCGTATCGCCAGTCCAAGGGGGCAGCACTTGCTGGTTCTTGCCTAGTACCACCTGGACCACGCCCTGGATGAAGATGGATGCCCCGATGGTGATGATGATGAGGGAAACAACATCAGCATTACCTGCAGGCTGGATTGCTAGTCGGTACAGCAGCACGCCAACGAGGACGGTCACTGCAATGCCGATGGCGATGGCGCCGGGCAGAGCGAAGCCTTTGCCCAGCAGGGACGCAGTCACCATGGCGGACACCATGAGAAAGTCACCCTGGGCGAAATTGATGACGCCGCTTGCGTTGTAGATGAGCGAGAAGCCCAGAGCTGCCAATGCGTAGACAGCACCAGTCGTCAGGCCCGAGAAGAGGAACTGGGGAAGGTCAGACATTTTTTTGCACGTGGAGCGGTTGAAGGTCGGAGACGCGCGAAGTACCCAGTAGGGTCATCGTCCTGGCTATCTCGTCGGCGAACAGGCGAAGCACCGAATTGACACCGGCTTGGCCATTAACTGCCAAGCCCCAAATCGCTGGCCTGCCGATGAAGACCCCGCGAGCGCCAAGTGCCAGTGCCTTGACCACATCGCTGCCACGACGGAAGCCGCCATCCACAAAGACCGGGACGCGGCCTTCTACCGCGTCCACGACGGCGGGAAGTGCCGAAATGGTGGAAGGTGCGGCATCCAGTTGCCTGCCGCCGTGGTTCGAAACCACGACGCCGTCGACGCCGTAGCTCAACGCACGCTTGGCATCTTGCGGGTGCAAGAGCCCCTTCACGAGGAGGGGACCCTCCCACAGGGACCGCAACCAACGAAGCGATTCCCAAGTGAGGCTCTTGTCCATCGTTCTTGCCAACAGCGCCGCCTGCACTTGTGGGGAAGCTTTCGCCTCTGTCTCCGTGAGGTTCACGAATCCAGGCGACCCCGACATTGCCATCGAAAGAGACCACGCGGGGTGTGTGGCCAGGTCGACCAGTGTTTTCAGGCCCGGGCGGAAAGGCAGCTTGAAGCCATTGCGGACATCTCGTTCGCGCATTCCGCTCACCGTCGCGTCGACAGTGAGGACAAGCGCGCTGTAGCCGGCGCGCTTTGCTCGTCGGACCATCTGCTCGGCGATGCTGCGGTCACCCATCACGTACAGCTGCATCCATTGGGAGCCGTTCATCGCGGACGCTCGAACGGCCTCGATTCGGTCGTTGGAAGGCGTCGACAGCACGAACGGGATTCCGATAGAAGCGGCCGCTCTTGCCAACTCCATGTCGCCATGAGGCCGAACCAGGCCGGCAAACCCCACCGGGGTGATGCCAAATGGCGAAGACCACCTGCTGCCAAACACTTCGATGGATGTGTCCAACTGCGTCGTGTCGCGCAGACACGTGGGCAACAGGTGCAAAGCACGCAGGTCAGATTCATTGCGGACGATGCACTCCTCATCCTCGGCTGCCCCGTCGACGTAGTCGAAGACAAAGCGAGGCAGCCGGGACCGAGCGCGCGTCCGGAAGTCAGATATCCGGAGCATCATCACCGGAACTTAGCGAACTTCTTTAAACGTGCCGTTCGTAATCTCGACCATGCGGAAAGCCGAGTTGTCCAGGCCCATATGGTCTTGCGGCGTCATCGTGTAGATGCCACTCACGCCAACGAAACCCTTAGTGGATTCGATTGCCGCGCGAACCTTCTCCTTGTCAGTGCTGCCGGCGCGCTTGATGGCATCGGCGACCAGATAGAGCGCGTCATGTGCGTACCCGCCAAAGGTGGAGACGTCCATCTTGAACTTCGTCTCGAAAGTCTTGGCGTAGTCCACGCTCACCTTGCGCTGGGGGTCTTCAGCGTTCAGCGAGGACGCAATCAGGAGAGCGGGCGAAGGCATGCGGATACCTTCAGAGGCCTTTCCGGCAATCCGAACGAATTCGAGCGATGCCTGGCCGTGGGTGGTGTACAGCGGCTGCTTCATCGCCAGCTGCTGATAGTTGCGGGCGATGATGGCCGGGGCCTGACCCGTGCCGAACACGAGGATAGATTGGGCCGGAGACGATTTGACGCGCGTCAGCTGCGGCGTCATGTCCGTGTCCTTCTCGCCATAAGTTTGGTCTTCGACGACCTTCATGCCCAGCGCTTCAGCCGCCTTCAGCGTCTCGGTGCGACCAGACTTGCCGAAGCCACCGGTGTCCGACAGCATACCGACCTGCGTGAAGCCGCGCTTCTTCATGTCCTCCAGCACCTTGTAGGCCGCCATGCGGTCCGAGTGGGGCATCTTGAAGATGTAGGGCTTGACCGGCTCGACGATGACGGATGCAGCAGCGAGGGAGACGGCCGGAATCTTGGCCGACTCGATTTGGGGAACCATCGCCATCGTGGAGCCCGTGGTGGACGAACCGATGATGACGTCCACCTCATCCTGAATAATCAGGCGGCGAGCGAATGCGTTTGCCTTGTTGGCGTCACTCGCATCGTCGTACAGGACCAGGCTGAGCTTGCGGCCAAGAACGCCGCCGGCGGCGTTGATTTTCTCGACGTACTCTTCCAACGTCTTCTGCTGCGGATCGCCGAGGAAGGAAGCAGGACCAGTGGCCGACACGATGGCGCCAATCTTGATGGGGCCATCTGCCGCGGCGGCAGTTGCCGCAATGGAAAACAGTGCGGCGGCTGCCAGCAGTTTGCGTCGAATTTCGTTCATTTCTTTGTCTCCTTTTTAGTGATGGGGGATGAAATCAGTTCGCTGGCCTCCGCCTCACGATTTGGATGGGGCGGATGATGGGTTGCCCGATGGCGGCAGAGAGTTGCTTGCCCTCTGGGTCGGCCAGAGCAGCGACCCGAGCAGTTCGTACTTTCTCGGCATCGGCTCCTTCGCTGACCTGCTTGAGAATGGCGTCGAGGTTCCGATGGCCGCGCCGACTCGTTTCACCGTAGCCCTTGACCAGATTTCCGCACAAGGCCACCTCAACGGCGAGGGCCTCTGGCATTGCGGCCTCCACGGCGGACAGCCACTTTTCAATGCCAGCTTGCTCCTCGACATATCTCGACATATGCCTGCGTAGCGGGCGCAGACTGCGCAGGCCACAAAGCATCAGGAAACCCTTGATGGTGTCCGTGCGGATGTACATCCCTCGATGCCAGTCCTTGCCAGCCGCCTTCCGTCGCAGCCAGGCGGCGAGCTTGGGCGGAAGTACCGACGCCATCTCATCCAAGCCAGGCTTGAGGTACTCGGTCATCTGGATGGGCTCGCCGCTGCGCGCTCCAACTTCGCGACGGACGCGGTCAAGACGCTCGCGGCGCGTCTTGAGGTGAGCAACGCGAATCACGTCCTCATACGACATCCAGAGCGCGAGGTATCTGGCTGCTTCACGAACAGCGTTGAGAGCAACTTCGCCTCCTTGAGAGGCGCGCGCCATCAACCGCTCAACACGGTCGAGGTAGAGGTCTGCGTAGCGCTGGTCCTGGTATTCCGCGGTGAGCGCGGCACCTGCGCCGACCACCTCGTGCAACGATTCCGGTAAGCGGCGGACGCGTTGAGGCATCTCCGGCTTCGCCCGAATCGCCGAGTCAAGCTTTTCCAGGGCGGTACGACGCCCCTCAGCAGCGTCGAATCCAGCTGCGAATCCCTTCAAGCTTGCCTCGACGGCCTTGCCTGAACGTCGGATGGCTTCCTCGCACGCAGCGCGGTCAAACGGGAGGACGCCTGCTCCCGCCATGGCGCCAAACATCACAGTGTTGATGACAGTACCGTTCTGCTGCGCCAGGACACGCATATCGAAGATGACTGCCCGGCGGCTTCTTTGAGTAGCGGCTTCGATGATGCGGCTGCTATCGATGCGCCCGTCGCCCATCGCCATCTTTTCCGACACCGCGTATTCGCGGTGAGTCGAAGTCACCAGTGTCGTTCGTTGGGGGTCGACAAAGCCGTTCTGGATTGAGCGGCCCGCTTCCACGAGCTCAGACGCGGCCACGATGTCGACCTGACCAGGTGTGGGCGTCAAAGACAGCACCGGGTCTTGTCCGGCCAGGTCAGAGCGCGAGCGCGGAAATATCTCGATGTAGTAGGTCGTCGCGCCAGTTCTCTGCGCAACGCCCGGAACCGAAGTGCTTTGCACCGGAAAGTCAGCATGAGTCGAGGCGTCGATGAGCCAGTCAGCGAGGACACCACCACCTTCGCCGCCCATTGCGGCGACAAGAACGCAAACAGGACGGGTCATGCTGCAAGCGCCTCCACAACTGCACCGCGCACCTTTGCCATGAAGCGCTCGAAACGCGTGGCGTTCTGAACAACCTCGGCCTTGTAGAACGACGGGCAAAGCACAGCCGCGTGGGCGTTCTCGCCGCACAGACCGCAGCCTACGCAACCAGTGTTGACGGTCGCGACCGGGTCTGTGCGCAAGGCACTGGGGTTCGGCTTGATGGTGAGGGAAGGACACCCCGACAGGCGGATGCAGGAGTGGTCCCCGGTGCAAACGTCGTCGTCGATGCCAAACCTGGTGCGAACGACGCGCTCCCCCGCTTTCAGCTGCTTGGCAATCTGGGGCTTGATTCGCCTCTGGCGCTCCAGCTGGCACTCGCCGTCCGCGAGGATGACCTTGAGGCCGCCTTCACTAGTCGTCATCGCTTCGCGGAGGGTTTCGACCATATCCTCAACGCGGTAGCTGCCGACTGTGCGAATCCACTTCACGCCGACGCCGCGAAGAGCCTTCTCAATGTCCAGCGTGAGGGGCTTGGACGAAGGCTGCGACGGCGACGAGGGAATTGCCTGCGTGCCGGTCGCGGACGTGTAGCCGTTCTTCAGGATGACCAAGACCGAGTCCTGGTTGTTGTAGACGGCGTTGACGACACCACTGGTGAAACCGTTGTGCCAGAAGCCCCCGTCGCCCATGATGCTGATGGTCCGGTTGGGGAGCAGCGGGCCAATGCCCGAAGAGCTTGCAAGCCCCAGACCGTAGCCGAGCACGGTGCTGCCCACATTGAACGGAGGAAGTGTTCCGAACGTGTGGCAGCCGATATCGGCATTCACGTGCACGTTCCCAACCTCTGCCTGAAGCTGCTTGATTGCAGAGAACACCGGACGCTCCGGGCAACCGATGCAAAAGCCTGGGGGACGGTTGGGGACAGGAACTCCAAGTGCTTGCTTGGAGCGCTCCTTGTCGTCGGCCATCGCATTGGCAACAGCGGTCGCATTGCGAGTGTCGAGGCCTTCCGGCTGCGCCTCCTTCAGGAAGCGGGCGATACCTGGCAGCAATACCTCGCCGGAGTACTCACCTGCCATGGGCAGCACGTCCTTGCCATGAAGGAGCGTCGGCACGTCCGCCCGACGCAACGCCGCTTGCAGTGATTCCTCGATGTAGTTGGGCTGCCCTTCCTCGACGAGGAGCACGGCGCGCTTGCCGCTGCAGAACTCCAGGAACTCGTCCGGAACGAGCGGGTACACAACGTTGAGCACGTAGAGGGGGATGCGCGACACGCCGAATTCGTCGGCGAGGTCGAGTTGCTGCAACGCGCGGATGGTGCTGTTGTATAGCCCACCTTGGACGACGATGCCGATGTCGGCGAGGTCACCGGCGAACTGCTCATTCACCTTGTTCTCGCGGATGAACTTCACCGCCGCCGGCCAGCGCTCCTCAACCTTTTGGCGTTCGTGCTCATAGATGGAGGGCGGAAGATTGATGCGCGAGTAGTCGAAGGTCGGCGCATCGATGACATCGCGCGTCGAGATTCTTGGACCGCGGTTGTCTTTGCACTCGAAGGTACCGTGGACATGGCAGGCTCGGATGCGAAGCTGAAGCATGACGGGCGTGTTGCTGGCCTCGGAAAGCTCGAAACTGCGTTCCACCGAGTTCACGATGGATGTCAGATTCGGTCGAGGGTCCATCAGCCACATCTGTGACTTCATCGCAAACGCGTGAGTGCGCTCCTGGATGATGCTGGAGCCCTCGCCGTAGTCTTCGCCCAAGATGACGAGCGCTCCGCCCTTCACGCCGGCCGAGGCTAGGTTGGATAGCGCGTCGGAGGCCACGTTGGTACCAACGGTGCTCTTCCACGTCACGGCTCCACGAACGGGGTAGTTGATGGAGGCGCCGAGCATGGCCGCGGCACCTGCCTCGGATGCACTCCCCTCGAAATAGATGCCGAGGTCGTTCAGCAGGTCTTTCGAATCGCCCAGGACGTCAATCAGGTGGGAAACTGGAGCGCCCTGGTAGCCGCCGATATAGCTGACTCCCGATTGCAACAGGGCCTTCGTCACCGCCAAGATGCCCTCTCCGTGGAAGGTTTGGCCTTTTCCAAGTGCGAGCGACCGCACTTCGCCAGCGAATGAACGCTCCATAACTATGTGTCTCCTGATTTGCGGCTCGTGGTGCAGGAATGCTAAGTTTGACCCTTCATTCTTCCTATCGATACAATACGTGTTACATATCGAAGGCAACGATGAACGTGAAAAGCAGCCCGCCAGTCCACTTCGACCTGAACTTGGTCAGGGCTTTCATCGCCATCTACGAGACCAGGAGCGTCACGCAGGCTGCTGAGCGACTGGGTCTCACCCAGCCCACCGTGAGCCATGCCCTATCGAGGCTTCGCGAGCTATATGACGACCGATTGTTCGCTCGCAGCGCTCAAGGACTAACTCCTTCGGCCCTTGCAGAGCGACTGCACGAGCAACTGAGCGTGGCGCTCTCGACGATTGAGGGCACGCTTGAGGCGCAGCAAGACTTCGACCCCCGAACGTCGGCCCGACGCTTCCGATTTGCCACTTCGGACATTGGCGCGCTGTTCTTCATCCCTCCTTTGCTGCGCCGGCTGCAGACTGTGGCGCCGCGGCTCCAGGCTGAGTTCATGCAGCTCTCCGAGACGGTCATGAACGACCTGGCAACTGGCTCGTTGGATTTCGCGCTAGGCAACCTTCCCCACCTCCACGAACACACCCGAGAAGCGCTCCTCTTCACCGAGCGGTACGTCTGCCTGCTGTCCAGCGACTATCCATTGCCTAACGGCGGCCTTCGCTTGGATGACTTCATACAAGCGCGCCATGTCATGGTGACGTCTCCAGTCTCGGGACACGCGCTCATCGAAAGTGCGCTCTCCCAAAGAGGAGTACGCCGCAACGTTGTCGCGCTGGTTCCTCAGTTCTCGGTGCTTCCGACGCTTGTTGAAGGCAGCGACCTATTTGTTGCGTTGCCCGAGCGGGTGGCTAAGCTCTTTGCAAAGGAGCGCAAGTTGCAGGTTGCGGAGATTCCGGTGGAGTTGCCGGGCTTTGAGGTTCGCCTGCATTGGCACGTGCGGTCTGAAGGGTCCGCTGCCCACCGATGGCTTCGCGAAGAGATGATTCAAACGCTCAGCAGTTTGTAGGTGACGGCTTGAATATGTAACAGCGACGTCATCGATTTGCGCTTGTCACGTTAATTTCTACAGTCTATTTCCCCACCACGAGGAGACTGACGTGAGCAGTGCTGAAACGACGAAGTACAAGGTCGCAGCGGTCCAGGCAGCGCCTGAATTCTTGAATCTGGACAAGGGCATCGACAAAGCCATCGGCCTGATTCAGGAGGCCGCGAAGAACGGAGCAAAACTCATCGCGTTTCCAGAGGTTTGGTTGCCCGGCTACCCATGGTGGATTTGGCTGGACTCGCCGGCGTGGGGCATGCAGTTTGTCCAGCGTCACTTCGAAAATGCGCTGGTAGTCGGAAGTCCTCAGTGGGACCGCCTGCGTCAAGCAGCCGCCAAGAACAAAATTTATGTCGTGCTTGGCTTCTGTGAACGCGAGGGCGGCACGCTCTACATCGCCCAAGCCATCATCAATGACGCAGGAGAAGTGGTCGCCACGCGCCGCAAACTGAAGCCAACCCACGCGGAACGGACGGTCTACGGAGAAGGCGATGGAAGCCATTTAGCCGTCCACCAAACCAGTATTGGCCGTCTTGGGGCCCTCTCTTGTGCGGAGCATATCCAGCCCCTCAGCAAGTACGCGATGTACTCCCAGCACGAGCAGGTCCACGTGGCAGCGTGGCCGAGCTTCTCGGTCTATCGTGGCGCGGCGTTCCAACTGAGCGCGGAGGCGAACCTTGCGGCAAGCCAGGTTTATGCACTCGAGGGCGGCTGCTACGTCTTGGCGCCTTGCGCATTAGTCTCCGACGCAATGCTGGACATGCTCGCGGACACTCCGACCAAGAAACAGTTGTTGCTCAAGGGCGGTGGCTTCGCACAAATTTTTGGCCCCGACGCCAAGCCGCTGTGCGAGCCCATACCTGAAGACCAAGAGGGTCTGCTGTATGCAGATGTCGACTTGGGATTCATCGGCGTCGCCAAGGCAGCCTATGACCCGACCGGCCACTACTCCAGGCCGGATGTCGTCCGTTTGCTACTCAACTCCAAACCGGCGGTTCGCGTGCATTCTTTCAACACTGACCCCAGCGAGTACAACTCGTCGGGACTCAACGCCGAATAGTCGGGCAAGCGCGCCAACAGTTGAATGGGTTGTCCTCACAAGGACAGAATTCTTCGCCAGTTGTTGCGCGCAACCCATATCCCCGAGCCGCCCGCTCGCTTCCACATGGCGCTGCCTGGCTCAGATGCAAACGCTTCCACGAGCAAGCGCGTGAGGGGCGGATCAAATCAGACAAGAGATGAGTGCGCTCAAGTCCAGTGCAGCGAACCGCGTCACCCTTTGTTGATTGACATGGGTGAACGTGCGCGCCGCTTTCGCGCGAACCGTGGGCTGGCACGAAAGCGAGTCGCGTATCTCGCCCGCGTTTCCGAACGTCGCCTGGGTAGTCTCGAGCGAGGCAGCGGGAACGTTTCCGTCCTCTTCCTTCAACAATTGGCAAACGCGCTTCAATGTTCGTGAGCGTCCAGTCCGACCATCTTGAAAGCATGCTCGGAGCATAGGAGTCTCGTGTCCATCTCAACTCTTGGTGGACTCGTGAACACTATCCCCGATCAACAACCCGGTGCGCGTGTGCGCCGCCGCGCGCACAGCGATGAGTTCAAGGCCGATGCGGTGGCGGCCTGTGCGCGGCCGGGCATGTCTATGGCTGCGGTGGCGATGGCCCACGGCATCAACGCCAACCTGCTTCGGCGATGGGTGCACGAGGCGGAGATGAAGCCAAGGAGCGAGGTCGTGCGCGCGCACGTCGATGGTGCAGCCAAGACGCCAGAGCCCAAGACCGTCTTCGTCCCGGTCAGCTTGCCGGCGCCGACGCCCGCGGTTCAGGCCCCGGACATTCGCATCGAGCTGCGGCGTGGGCCGACGACAGTCACGGTGAGCTGGCCCGCAGGCGCTGCTGGCGATTGCGCTGCGTGGATGCGCGAGCTGCTGCGATGATCCGCATTGACGCGATGTGGCTGGCCGCCGACCCTATCGACATGCGCGCCGGCGCCGAGCGCCTGTTGGCGCGCGTTGTGCAAGTCTTCGGCGCGGCGCAGGCGCACCATGGCTACCTGTTCGCGAACGCCCGCGGCACGCGTGTCAAGCTGCTGGTGCACGACGGCTTCGGCGTGTGGTGCGCGGCGCGCCGGCTCAACGCGGGGCGCTTCGTCTGGCCGGGCGCGACCCACACGACGCCTTTGCTGTCGCTCACACCTGCGCAGTTCGACGCCTTGGTCCTGGGCCTGCCCTGGCAGCGCCTTCCCGAGCTGAGCGTCATCACGCGAGCCTGAGGGGCTGGGTGCAAGGCCGCCCGTCCATGCGTTGACGGTGCATGTGCCGATGTTTGCATCGGCGCGCTCTGGCACCATGCAACGCATGTTTGGCATGCGCGATCTTCCTGCAGCGAATCCCTCGGGACTGTCCGCCGAGGCGGTCGCGCTGATCGCCCAGCTGCGCCAGCGCCTGCAGGACCAGGAGCAGCAACTGGCCGAGCGCGACGCGCTACTGCAGCGCAAGGACCGCGAGATTGCACTGCGCGAGGCCAAGATCGAGAAG